>NZ_JAMTCP010000028.1 GCF_024171885.1 Streptoalloteichus tenebrarius
GACTAGAACCCGTTCCTGAAACACGGGTCCTCCGCCGCTTTCTCCGTTCGTGCGCCTAGCGGAGCGAATCGAGGGAGCACACTTCCTGTCTCCGGACGATCGGGCGTGGATGCGTGAGCGCCTGGCCGAGTCGCAACATCGGTACGGCCAGATTCCGCGGGGCCGGCCGATCGGCGTTGTGTCGCCTGCATCCGGGGCGAGCGGGGTCCGCGCCCGTGGTCTGGGTGGCGCGGGGTGCCATGAGACAGCGGGCGGGGCACCGTGGAAGGTGTCCCACCCGCCCTGACCTGCGGAATCAGAGTCAGTGTTTTGCGCACACAGTTGGTCTACCGGCTGGCGGGGTCGCCCCTCCGACGATGCCGTGTCCCGTCTGGCTGCTGCTCTCATCCACAACTATGACCGGCATCGGGACTGGATGTCTTCGAGCGGTCCAAGACGCTGAGCGTGTCCTGGCTAGGGCCGCCGGTGAAGTACCTGCGAAGTGGGTAGCGTCGTTTGACGAAGCATCTCTCGCCAGCGAGGTGGCAGCCGGCTTCCTCGCGGCCTTGACCAGCCGTCAGGCTGGTGGCTGCCCAGAAAGTGAGGGTGAGTCATGGCCGATCTGACCGACGACACACGGTTCGCCTACCTCGCGGAAGGAAACGCGAAGCAGGCGCGGAAGCGGGTGGCCGCCGACCTACTCATCAGAGACGCCGCCGACCGGGTCCTGCTGGTGAACCCGACCTACAAGGAATGTTGGGACCTTCCCGGCGGGATGGCCGAGGAGAACGAGCCGCCCCGGAAGGCCGCCGAGCGGGAACTCGTCGAGGAACTGGATCTCGTGGTGACGGCCGGTGATGTCCTGGTCCTGGACTGGATCGGACCACACGGCCCCTGGGACGACCAACTCCTGTTCATCTTCGACGGCGGAAGGCTCACCGCGCGCCAGGTGGCGTCGATTCGTGTGGCGGACCAGGAGATCAGCGAGTACGCCTTCGTCGATCTCGACTCCGCCGTTCGCATGCTTCGGGCTGACATGGCACAACGGTTGGTTCGGGCACAGCGCGCTCTCCCGCGAGGCACCACCGACTACTCGGAGGGTCCGCGCCCGTGGTCTGGGTGGCGCGGGGTGCCATGAGACAGCGGGCGAGGCACCGTGGAAGGCACCCCGCACTCGACCGTCACCGCGTAAACCAGCCCTGACCTGGGGAAAAGACGAGCCGCGTAGAGCACTCCCACTCGTCCGACGGGCAGGGGCGAGAGAACACGAAACCACCGGAAGACCGCCGCCGGACGCGACCTCCGCCCATCGCCCCCACCCGGCCGAGGCACGGTTCCTCCCCCGTCGGGTCCGGAGCCGCCGGGCTTCGCCTACAGTGCGGAAGTGTTGTCCGAGCAGGTGACGCCGGTCGAGCGGCGGGCGGTCCGGATCGAACTCGCCCTCGTGTTCGGGGCGACGTTGGGCCTGTCCGGCCTCCGCAGCCTCCTGTCGCTGCTCGACTCGTTGCTGCGGCCCGAACCGCTGAACCAGCAGTCCGTGGCCATCAACGCGCCGCGCACCGCGCTCAACCTGCTCGACCTCGCGTACCAGCTCACCAGCGTGCTCCAGCTCGCGGTCTGGGGCGGACTAGGCGCGTACCTGTTGTGGCGCGGCGGGATCGCCCTGCGGGAGATCGGCCTCGACCGCCGGCGGCCGGGCCGGGACGTCGCCGCGGGCGTCGGGCTCGCGGCGTTGATCGGCCTGCCTGGGCTGGCGTTCTACCTGGGTACCAGGGCGCTCGGGCTGAACCTGACCGTTCTTCCGTCCACTTTGGACGCGGCGTGGTGGCGGCCCGTGGTGCTCACCCTCTCCGCGCTGGCCAACGCCTGGGCCGAGGAGGTGCTGGTCGTCGGGTTCCTGATCACCCGGCTGCGCGGGATCGGGTGGTCGGAGAACCGGTCCCTGCTGGCGTCCGCGCTGCTCCGCGGGTCCTACCACCTCTACCAGGGCTTCGGGGGGTTCGTCGGCAACGTGATCATGGGCCTGGTCTACGGCAGGGTGTGGCAGCGCACGAACCGGCTGTGGGCGCTGGTCGTCGGCCACGCCGTCATCGACGTGGTCGCGTTCGTCGGCTACTCGGTGTTCAGGGGCAGCGTCTCCTGGCTTCCCTGAGCCGCGAACAGACGTCCCGTGGTGGCCGTGAGACGCCCCGGGATGCGGTGAGAGACGCGGACGCCCGCGAAAACGGGCCCTCAGGACGGATGGGCCAGGATCCCGTACCGCATCCTGGCCATCATGTTCTCCGGCCCGGCCTGGATGCCGGACGCGGCGAACAGCTCGTCGATCCGTCCCGCCAGCTCGGCCGGGTCCCAGCGCCGCCCGCCCGCCGTGATCTCGGCGGCCGACGTGAACGGCTGGTAGATCTCCACGCTGTCGCCCTGCACCCCGAAGACCTTGCCGCTGATGTGCCCGGCCGCGTCGGAGCACAGGAAGGCGACCAGCGGGGCGATGTTGTCCGGCGCGAAGAAGTCGAACTCCCCGCGCTCGGCGGCCTCCTTGCGGCGCGTCCGCACGTCCTCCGGCAGCAGTTCCTCGGTCATCCGCGTGATGGCGGAGGGGGCGATCGCGTTGCTGGTGACGCCGTGCCGGGCCATCTCCATCGCCACGATCGTGGAGAACGCGGCGATGCCGGCCTTGGCCGCGCCGTAGTTGGCCTGGCCGAAGTTGCCGAGGATCCCCGAGGTCGAGCTGGTGTGCACGATCCGGCCGGGGCGCTCGCTCTCCCGCCAGTACCGGCAGGCGGCCCTGGTCGGGGCGAAGTGGCCGCGCAGGTGCACGCGGACGACGTCGTCCCACTCCTCGTCGGACATCTTCACCACGGTGCGGTCCCGCAGGATGCCCGCGTTGTTCACCAGCGCGTCGAGCTGGCCGAACCCCTCCACCGCCGTGCGGATCAGCCGGTTGGCGACGGCGGTGTCCGCGACGTCCCCCGTCACCAGCGTCGCCTGGCCGCCGGCGGAGGCGATCTCCTCGTGGACCTGGCGCCCGGCCTCCGCGTCGAACTCGGCCAGGACGACGGCCGCGCCCTGGCGCGCGCACTCCAGCGCCTCACCCCGACCGATGCCGCGCCCGGCACCGGTGACGATCACAACCCTGCCGTCGAGGATGCCCATGCCGGGCACCCTATCGACGGTGGGAAGAGGCACGGTCTCCTTCGACCGCCCTTGGCGTCTCTTGACATCCCTTGATGTCCCTATGCCCCTCGTGCCCGGTGGCGTCCCTCGGTTGCGCGGAGCCGGAAAGTTGGGAACTCGCTCCCGGCAGGGACGCGCGCGCTGGAGGACGATGGCGGGCAGGCCGACCGCCCCCCTCGCGGAAGGAGGCCACATGGGCTCCGCCGGGCCCGTCGGAGGATCACGACCCCACGCAAGAAACCACGCCTCAAAACCTGGTTCCGGTTCACGATGTGCGCCTCGTTCCGGCGCTTCGCTGCGAACTCCACCGAATCCGACCGTTCTCACTGCGGATTCTCCTCACGCGCGGGTTACGCTCGCTGGCGTGACCGCCCGACAGGCCGCACCGGAGTCCCCTTCCGCCCGCCCCGCCGGCACGCCCCGCGTCGACAGCGAGGTGGGCCCGCTGCGCACCGTGTTGCTGCACCGCCCCGGCGCGGAGCTGAAGCGGCTCACCCCGCGCAACAACGACCAGCTCCTCTTCGACGGCATCCCCTGGGTGGACCGCGCCCAGGAGGAGCACGACGCCTTCGCGGACACGCTGCGCGCCAGGGGCGTCGAGGTGTTGCTCCTGGCCGACCTGCTCGCCGAGGCGTTGACCGACCGGAGGGCCCGCGCCGCCGGGGTGTGGTCCGCGGTCGACGAACGCCGGCTGGGGATCGACCTCGCCGACACGCTGCGGTCCCACCTCACCGGGCTGGACGCGGCCGCGCTCGCCCACGTACTGACCGCCGGGATGACCTTCGAGGAGCTGCCGGCCGCCGAGGGCGCCTCACTGGTGCGGCGGATGCACCACCCGCACGACTTCGCCATCGACCCGCTGCCCAACCTGCTGTTCACCAGGGACTCGTCCCTGTGGGTGGGCGACAGGGTGGCGGTGGCGTCGCTGTCGATGCCGGCCCGGCGGCGGGAGACCTCGCTGACCGACCTCATCTACGCCTACCACCCGCGGTTCGCCCGCACCGACCGCGCCTACGGCGCGCACTCCGCCCCGGTGGAGGGCGGCGACGTGCTGTTGCTCGCGCCGGGTGTGCTGGCGATCGGCGTCGGCGAGCGGACCACGCCGGCGGGGGCGGAGTCGTTCGCCCGGTCCGCGTTCGCCGACGGGCTGGCGCACACGGTGCTCGCGGTGCCGATCGCGCAGGAGCGCGCGACGATGCACCTGGACACCGTGTGCACGATGGTCGACCGCGACGCGCTGGTCATGTACCCGGTCATCCGGGACGCGTTGTCCGCGTACCCGATCCGCCCCGACGGCGACGGCGGCGTGAGGGTGGACGGCCCGGTCCCGTTCCTGGAGGCCGCGGCGGAGGCGATGGGCATCGAGCGGCTCCGGGTGATCGACACCGGTCTGGACCCGGTGACGGCCGAGCGCGAGCAGTGGGACGACGGCAACAACACGTTGGCGATCGCGCCGGGCGTGGTGTTGGCCTACGAGCGGAACGTGGAGACCAACGCGCGGCTGGAGGACGCGGGCGTGGAGGTGCTGCGGATCTCCGGTTCGGAGCTGGGTTCCGGCCGGGGCGGTCCCCGGTGCATGTCCTGCCCGATCGAGCGCGCGCCGTTGGCCTGACCGTCCCTCCGGGACCAGGCCAGGGTCCTGTCCCGTTCGGCTCATCCGCCGTCCGTGCCGGATGAGCCGAACGGCGCCGCTCCCCGGGACGGCTCCCCGGCGCCGCTCCCTCGGGACGGCTTCCCGGGGCGGCTCACCTGCGGTACAGCTTCAGGCCCACATGGTCGACGATCCACCGCAGCTCGTCGAAGTCGACGTCGAAGTAGATGCGGCCCACGTACTCCCACGACGTGTTGTCGCCGAGCTTGACGTGCCGTTCCCTGCTGCGGCGCACCCCGTCGTACTCGAACCGGTCGAGTCGGCGCACGCAGAGGTCCCTGTCCGTGGGGGCGTAGTTCAGGCCGTAGCGCTCGGCCAGCCACCGCTCCATGCCCATGCCGATCCGGCCCCGCTGCCCGCGCCACTCGGCGGCGGCCATGGCCAGGTCCCGCAGCGCCTTGCGCATCCGGGTCGGCTCGGCGTACTCGCACTTGGCCCACGACCGGCGGGCGTTCTCGGTGAACACGATGGCGCCGTCCGACTGCCGGGTGAGCTGGTCCCAGAGGGCCCCGAAGTCCCGTTCGTCCAGCGGGGCGCGCTCGACGGCGTCGTCGGGGCCGAGCGCGGCCCGGTCACGCCCGAACCGCTGGAACTCGGCGTGGTACCAGTGCACCTCGGCGCGGAGCCGTTCGACCTGGCTCTCCAGGGCCTCGTTCTGCCGCAGCAGCTCCAGGGCGTACTCGCTGTCGCTCTCCAGGGCGGTCAGCCGGGCGCGGCGCAACGCGCCGAGGATCTCGTCCCGAACCTCGTCCCTCGGTTCGGCGAGCACCGACAACCGGGCGAGCTTGGCGAAGAGGTGGTGGACGAACCGGTGGTTGTTCTCGGCCGCCGCCGACGAGGTCCACCAGGGGTGGTGCAGGACGTCCTCCCGGTCGCCGAACCCCGGCCAGAACAGCCGCACGCCCTCCCACGGCAGCCGGGCGTCGGGGCACAGGGCGGTCAACGCGTCCGACGCGGCGCGGTCGTCCAGCAGCACGACGTGCGCGAGGCCGCAGTTGGCGTGGGCGATCCGGACGGCGAGCCGGGCGCGGCCGGCCACGACGATGAGCGGCAGGCCCCTGCGCGGGTCGACGAGGTCGGCCACCAGGGCGTCGACGTCCGCGGTGGTGACCGTGCGGGGTTCGGCGGACAGCGGCATGCCGGCGCGGGCCAGGCAGGGCACCGCACGCAGCAGTTCCCGGACCACCCGGGGCGGCTGGAAGTCGTTGATGGGCGCGGGGCCGAGGCGGTTGTCCGCAGAGACGCGGGACAGCGCGACGAACGCCTGGGTCGCCTCGGCGGTCCTGGTCACGCTGACCCGGCTCTCCCAGACGACGTTGTGGGTGCCGGAGGGCCGGCGTAACTCCAGGTCGAACAGGTCGGCCGACCCGTCGCCGAGGCCGCGGGTCGCCCACCGGACCCCGCGGTCGCCGACGACCAGCTCCCCCTCGCCGGTGTCCGGCGCGCGTCGCGGGCGGCAGCCCCACCAGCGCACCACCCCCGCCATCAGGCGGAACGTGTCCCTTCCCGGGTCCCTCGCGACCAACCGTGTGGCATAGAGGTTCTGCACGACACCCTCCCTGTGCTTCAGGTCACATGGAGGGAGCATGGCGAGACCGGACATACCGAATCAATGCGGACGCCGAATCCGGCTGGGCGGGCCGCGGCGACAGATCCCTGCCAGCTCGGCGCTTCCGCGCGACCGCCACCCCGACACTGGACGGCGTTCCCTCGCGACGGGAGGAATGCCTTGTCCCGATGGAGGTCGGCCGGCCCGCTGGCGCTTCTCCTGGCCCTGTCGTCGGTCCTGACGGCTCCCCCGGCCTCCGCGGCCGAGCCCGGGGGTGGCATCAGGTGGGAACGGTGCGACGGGGCTCCCGAACAGAACCCGGTTCGCTGTGCGAAGGTCGTCGTGCCGACTGATTGGTCCACTGTGGACGGAAGTCGGGTCAACCTCCGCGTGGCCATGGCGCCCGCGGCAAGGCCAGAACAGCGGATCGGCGTGTTGTTGTTCAACCCCGGCGGCCCCGGCGCGTCCGCCGCTGATCTGCTGACCAACCCCGAGTATTTCGCCGAGTACTTCCCCTCCGAGCTGCGGGACCGCTTCGACATCGTGGGCGTGGACCCGCGGGGCGTCGGGGGGAGTCAGGCGCTCACGTGCTCCCTGCCCCCGGACGACCCGGCGGTGACGCGCTTCCCCGCCGACGCGCGGCAGGCCGGTCAGCTCATGGCGGCCAACGCCCGCCTTGCGAAGTCCTGTGTGGACGGTTCAGGCCCGCTGGTCGGGCACGTGGACACCGAGAGCGTCGCGCGCGACCTCGACCACGTGCGGAGACTGCTCGGCGAGGAGCGGATCAGCTTTCTCGGCATCTCCTACGGAACGATGGTCGCGCAGAGCTACGCCGAGCTGTTCCCCCGCCGGCTCCGCGCGTTGGCCCTCGACGGGGTCGTCGACCGGGCGCACCCGTGGCGACAACTCCTGGAGGACAACACCTCGGCGGTCGAGGACGGTGTCGGGCGGTTCGCGACGTGGTGCGCGGCCAACGAGACCTGCGCGCTCCACGGGCAGGACGTCCGCGCCGTGATCAGGAGAGTGCTGGCCAAGGCCGACGCCCACCCGGTTCCGGCGGGGGACCACGCGTTCGACGCGGAGCAGATCACCGAGGCGTTGACGGGCGCGATCGGCGGGCCAGGCCGTTTCCCCTTCGCGGCGAAGGGACTGCGCGAGATCGACGAGGGTGGCGACGCGAGCGCGCTGCTCCCCTTCTCCCGCTACGCGGACTCCGAGGGGCGGGCCCTGTTTCGCGCCATCTCCTGCCAGGGCGTTATCGCGCCGGCGAACCAGGGCGAACTCGTGGAAGCGTCGCGCCGCATCCGCCAGCTCGGGCCGACGCTGCGGGGAGCGTCCGAGAGCTGGGACATCCTCAGCGGCTGCGCCGGGTGGCCGATTCCCTCGCCGTGGCGTCCCCACGCGTGGCGCGTCCCCCAGGACTTCACGCGAACGCTGCTGGTCTCCGGGGCGCACGACGTCTCGACCCCCCGCGCCTGGGCGGAGAGCGTGCACCAGCAGATCCCGAACAGCGTTCTCCTCCGGTGGGAGGGGGACGGGCACACCGCCTGGCTGGCCAACCACAACCCTCAGGCGCGCCAGGCCACGGCGCGGTACCTGATCGACCCCGCCACTCCTGTGTCCTCAATGGACTGATGATCGGAGTTCGTTCCCCCTGTTCCCACCGTTCCCACGCCGATGCCGCCGATCACGCGCGTCGGGTGTTCGAGCGACGCTGAGGTGAGCACGCACGGTCGCGGTGGTGTCGGGCGCGGGCTCGGCGCGCGCGTGCCGCCGTGGTCGTAGGTCCGAGGAATGACACCCCGGGGTTGATCTCCGTCCCCGGGGCGATCCGCCGGGGCGGCCGGCCAACCGAGACTGCCAGGCATGGCATTCGAGGGGCAACACCGGGTGGAACCGATCCCGGCGAGGGCACGACGCACCCCGTCGCCGCGGTGGAGAGCCGCGACGGTCACCGCACTCGCGCTGGCCGCGTCCGCCGTCATGGTGACGCCCGCCGCGGCCCACACCACCGGAGCCGGCGAGGAGCCGCTGCGCTGGGAGCGGTGCGCGAACACCGACGAGCGGAACCCGGTCCGGTGCGCCCGCGTCGCGGCCCCCGTCGACTGGTCGGTTCCCCGGGCCGGCGACACGGTGGACCTGCTGGTCGCCCGGCTTCCCGCCACCAGTCCCGAACGCCGTGTCGGCACGCTGTTCTTCAATCCCGGTGGACCGGGCGGGGCGTCGGGAACGATGATCACCAACCCCGCGGTCGCCTCCGCGTACTTCCCTGAGGAGCTGAGGGAGCGCTTCGACATCGTCGGAGTGGACCCGCGCGGCGTCGGCGGCAGCCGGTTCCTCCGGTGCGACAGCCCGGTCAACGACCCGGAGCCCACCCGCTTCCCCGGCGACGTGCCCGGCGCGGTCCGCCTCGCCGCCGCGAACGCCCGGTTCGGCGTCTCGTGCCTGCGGGGCACCGGACCGCTGGCCGCGCACCTGGACACCGGGAGCGTCGCCAGGGACATGGACCTGGTGCGCGCCCGGCTCGGCGAGGAGCGGATCTCGTTCCTGGGCATCTCCTACGGAACGATGCTGGCGCAGAGCTACGCCGAGCTGTTCCCCCGGCGGGTCAGGGCGCTCGTGCTCGACGGCGTGGTCGACCGCTCCCTGGGCTGGCGGCAGATGACCGAGGACGGGGCCGCCGCCACCGAGGAGGGCTTCGCCCAGTTCGTGGCGTGGTGCGAGCGCACCGAGACGTGCGCGGTGCGCGGCCGCGACCCGCGCGCGCTGATGCGGGCGGTGCTGGACCGGGCGGACCGGGCCCCGATCCCCGCCGACGGCCGGACCGCGAACGCGGAGGAGATCGCCTCCGCCGTCTCCGGGTGGCTCGGCGACCCGTCGGCCCTGCCCCTGCTCGCGCGGGGACTGCGCGAGGCGGCGGACTCCAACGACGCGACCACACTGGTCCGCGGCAGCCTCGCCACCACCGGTCCGTGGTACGCCGCCTACCGGGCGATCATCTGCCAGGACGTCCCCGTGCCGCCGCACGCCGTGGCCGAGCTGCCCTCGGCCGCCGAGCGGGCACGGCGACTCGGCCCGACGCTGCGCGGCGCGTCCGAGTTCTGGGGCGTCGCCTCGGGCTGTGTCGGCTGGCCCGTCCCCAGCCGCTGGCAGCCCCACGGATGGCGGGTGCCGACGGACTTCCCACCCGCGCTGCTCCTGGCCGGCGCGCACGACGTGTCCACGCCGGCGCACTGGGCGGAGAACGTGCACCGGCGGATTCCGAACAGCAGGCTGCTGCGCTGGGACGGGTTCGGGCACTCCGCGTGGGGCGTCGCCGACCCGGAAGCCGCGCGGGCGATGGCGGCCGGCGTCCGCCACCTGGTCGACCCGACGACCCCGGCGGCACGGTGACGCCGTCCGCGGGGTGACGCCGACCGCGGCGTGAGGCCGATTGCACGGTGCCGGCCACCGCACGGTGCCGGCGACGGCCACCGCACGGTGCCGGCGACGGCCGGCTGCGCGACGGGCCGGCCGTGCCGATGATGGGCTGATGGTGCTCGACGACTGGATCGAGGCGCTCCAGACCGAGCTGGGGCTCGACGTGGACGTGGACGTCCGCGCGTTGCTCGACGTGGCCAGGGTTGCGGCGCACGCGGTGGACCGCCCCGCCGCGCCCCTGACCACGTTCCTCATCGGGTACGCGGCGGCGCGGGCGGACGCGCCCGACGTCGGGGAGCTGTGCCGCAGGGCCGCCACGCTCGCGGAGGCGTGGCGGCCCGGAACGGGCTGAGCGCGGTCGGGCCGGGGTGGGGCGAGGCTGCGCGCCCACCCCGGCCGGGCCGCCGCGGCTCAGGGCACGAGGTAGGTCGAGTCCCGGGCGTCGGTGATCGCCATGTGGCCGGGCGCGTGGCCGATCGCGAAGGGCGGCCGGGACGCCCGCACGGCGGCCTGCGGGGTGACGCCGCAGGCCCAGAACACCGGCACCTCACCCGGCTCGACCGGCACCGGGTCCCCGTAGTCCGGGGCGTCCAGGTCGCGGATGCCGATGGCCGCCGGGTCGCCGACGTGGACCGGCGCGCCGTGCACGGCCGGGTAGCGCGAGGTCACCCGCACCGCCGTCGCCACGAGCGACGCGGGGACCGGCCGCATCGACACCACGAGGGGCCCGTGCAGCGCGCCGGCGGGGCGGCAGTCGAGGGAGGTTCGGAACATGGGCACGTTGCGGCCCAGTTCGATGTGCCGCACGGGAACACCCGCCGTGAGCAACGCGTCCTCGAACGTGAACGAGCAGCCCAGCAGGAACGTGACGAGGTCCGGTCGCCACACCGACCGCACGTCCGTGACCTCGTCGACCACCTCGCCGTCCCGGTACACGACGTAGGCCGGCAGGTCCGTGCGCAGGTCGCCGCCGAAGAGCGGGGTGCTGACCGCCCCCACGTCGGTGACGTCGAGCACCGGGCACGCCTTCGGGTTGCGCTGCGCGAACAACAGCAGGTCGTAGGCGAGGTCGCGGGGCACCGCGACGATGTTCGCCTGGGTCCAGCCCGCGCACCACCCGGCCGTCGGCACCCGCAGACCCTGTCGGAACAGGGCACGCGCCCTGGCGGGGGTCATGGCGGAGACGTCCTCGGGCGCCTCGCGTTCGGTTGCGTCACGTTCGACCACGCTGCGTTCGGCCATGCGGCTCCTCCTGTAGTCCGAACAGGTGAATCTGCTCACTTCCAAGGCGATCCTTACCGGGGTGCCACGGGTAGCGTCCGACGCATGGCCCTGATCGGCAAGAAGGCTTCCGAGAACAAGTTCCACGACCTGCTGCGCGCCCAGGTGCGCAACGAGTTCACCGCGTCGCAGCAGTACGTGGCGATCGCCGTCTGGTTCGACGCCCAGGACCTCCCGCGCCTCGCGGCGCACTTCTACCGGCAGGCCCTCGAGGAGCGCGACCACGCGATGATGATCGTGCAGTACCTCCTCGACAACGACCTGGACGTGGCGATCCCGGGCGTGGACGACGTCCGCAACGACTTCGCGAACGTCAGGGAGCCGGTGGCCCTCGCCCTCCAGCAGGAGCGCGAGGTCACCGAGGACATCACGGCGCTGGCCAGGGCGGCCAGGGACGAGGGCGACTACCTCGGCGAGCAGTTCATGCAGTGGTTCCTCAAGGAGCAGGTCGAGGAGGTGTCCCAGATGTCGACCCTGCTGCACGTGGTGGAGCGCGCCGGGGACAACCTGTTCCACATCGAGGACTTCCTCGCCAGGGAGACGGTCGGCGACGAGGGCGCCGACCCGACGGCCCCGAAGGCCGCCGGCGGCAACGTCGCCTGATCCCGCCGCTGCGCACGGGCCCGGTGGGCCGCCTCAGGACGGAGGCGGCCCACCGGTCCTTTTTCCGGCAGCGTCGAACCTTCCTCACATATCCGCGAGGAATTCGCCGAAATGGTGGGACGGCGGGCAGGCCGCCCCTTCTCGCCGTGAAAGAAACCTGTCGCGGCGGCGGAGAACATACACATGTTGCTTCGTCGACAAATGGCTTCGTCGCCGAAGACACTCGTGCTCGGAAGACACTCGTGCTCGTTGGTGACGGTCCGCCGCGTGCGCCCCGTCCGGGACTCACACGGCAGGCACCCGCCCACCGGAGGTCAACCCGCGCCGACTCCGGTCACCGGTGCGCCGGCGTGGAGGGCGGCGTGACCAGGACACTGGACTCGGAGGGCTTCGTCGTCACCCGCGTCGACGACACAGCCGGCACCGACGGCAAAGACGACACGGAGGAGGAGACGGTCGGCTCGGCGGGACGCGAGGTCACGCTGGCGGACGGGTCGTCGGTGGTCGGCAGCCTGGTGCTCGACGGACCAGCCGGGGTCGACGGCCTCGACGTGGTCGAGGCGCCGGGGTCCGCCGGGCGCGACGTCTCGGAGGTGGCCGCGGGCGTCGAGACCGGCCCGGACGTCACCGACGCCGCGGTCGATGAGGGGGCCTCGGAGCCGGTGAACGACACCGGCGTGGTGGCGGGGTCGCCGGGCGAGGCGGCGTAGGCCGTGGCCGCGAGCGCGAAACCGCCCACACCGGCGGCGAGCGCCCCGAGGAACTTCTTCTTGCTCAGCATTTCCCTACCTCTCGTTGTCCACGAACGCCACGATCGCGTTCGCTGGGGAAACGCCCCGCGCCGCGGGGAGGTTGCCCCGACTTCTCCGCCACGACTTCTCTGCCACGACCGCTCCGGAAAACCGAAGCGAGGCAGGAAATCCCGCCCGACCAACGGGTGGTCCCCAGGGCGTTTCCCGGCTAGCGGGTGCTGGCCGTCGATTCCACGATCTGGGTCCACGCGCTGGGCGTGGGCCTTCCCGACACGGATGAGCGGGCCGTCTCGGTGCCCGTGGACGCCGTGCTCGTTCCAGGGGAACCCGGCGTCCCGGTCACCGACGAGCCGCCGCCCACACGCGAGTGGCTCGTCGCCCACGGCGTTCCCGGGGGCGACGCCGGAGAGGTGGCCGTGCTGCCGGTGGCCGAGGGCGGGGACGGGGCCGTCCGCTCGGCCCCGCTGGTCACGGGCGCGCTGCTCCCGGTCGTCGCGGGAGTGCTCTCGCTCGTCACCGAGGGAGTCTGGGCGGGGGGAAGCTCCTCGCCCCTGCCGAAACCGGCCAGGAACGCCCCACCAAGGAGCACCCCGACGACGGCGAGCGCGCCGCCGGCGGTGGCCAGGGCGGTCCGCACGCGCCGGCTCCGCCGAACGCCTCGGAGCACGACCTCGTCGGCGTCGGCGCGGGCCGCCACGTCCAGCCGCGGATCCTCCGCGAACAGCCTGCGCAGCTCGTCGTCGAGATCCGCGCTCATCGGACACCCCCCTCCGCCATCGTCCGTTCCAGCCGCAGCCGCAACGTGGCCATCGCCTTGCTGGCCTGACTCTTCACCGTCCCCCGGCTGACCCCCAGGGTGGTGGCGATCTCCTCCTCGCTCAGGCCGTCGTAGTAGCGCAGGACGACCACGGCGCGCTGCCGGGGCGGCAACGCCCGCAACGCCCGCCACAGCGGCTCGTTCTCCAGCCGGTCGGGGGCGACCTCCGCCGGCACCTCCGGCAGCTCGGCCACGAGGTTCTCCCGACGGCGACGACGCCAGCGGCTGATGTGCGCGTTGACCATCGCCCTGCGCACGTAGGCGAGGGGGTCGTCGATGCGCAGCACGGAACGCCAGCGCCGCCCCACGCGCTCCAGCGCGCCCTGCACGAGGTCGGCGCCGTCGTGCGGGTTGCCGGTGAGCGCGTGGCCGTACCGGAGCAGGCTGGGCATGGCGGCCCGTACGAACTCACCGAAGTCGTCCCCCACCGTCCCCCTCCCCGACCGGTCGGCGGCCCGTTCCGTCCGGTCGTTCGCGTGCTGTCGTCACCGGGGGACACGCGGGGGTGAACCCCGCGGTTGCCGCGAGTTCTCCGGAGGTGACCGCCGTCACGAACGCGTCGCCCACGCCGGTGCCGGCTCGACGGCGTTGACGTCACACGGCGGCGACGTGACCAGCGGCGCAGCGGAACGGCCGTGACGCCGGTGGCTAGGGGCGGGCGAGCGCGTTGGGGAGGCGGAACGCGCCGTCCTCGGCGGGAGGGAAGTCGTGCGTGGCGACGACCGCCGAGACCGGGATCGGCCCGTAGACGTGCGGGAACCACGGGCCGGCCGGGTCAGCCGGGTCGCCCGGCTCCCATCGCAGCTCGGCGTCGAGCAGGGCCGGGTCGATCACCAGGAGCAGCAGGTCGTCCCTGCCGCGGAACAGGGTGTTCGCCGGCAGGTGCACCGTGCCGGGGTCCGAGCAGTGCACGAAGCCGTCGACGGCGAACCCGGCGGGCACGTGACGCCCGGACTCCCGCGCCGAGGCCCACTCGGCGCGGGAGCAGATGTGCAGGATCATCAGCGGAGCGTGATCTGTCGCCCGCGCAGGCCGTCCCTGGCCCGCCGCTCCGCCTCGTCCAACGGCTCGGCGTCCACCGTGGCCAGCACGTCGGCCAGCCGCCGGCCCAGCGCGGCCGCCGGCTCGGCCCACTCCCTCGGGTGCTGCTCGCGGTCGAGGTCCCACACCGGCACGAGCAGGCCGTGCGCCCGGAACGACCCGGCGTACCGGGTGTTCTCGCCGAGCGACAGCTCACCGCGCACCGAGAGCCGGGCCAGCGCCGCGAGCAGCGCCTCCTCCGGCTCGGGCCGCACCCACCGCAGGTGCGCCCTGTCGCCCGCGTCGACCCAGTAGGCGGCCTCGACGCCCTCGGCCTCGACGCGCGCGGTCGGCATGATCGCCGCGTTCGCGCGCTCCAGCGACGCCGCCACCTCGCCGGTGGGGGTCACCTCCTCGGGCAACCACCACGAGAAGTCCTCGTGCAGGGTCACGTCCAGCGAGGCCGACGGGTCCAGCAGGTCCTGCAACCGCACCTGGTCGTCGGCGCCGGCCGGGCCAACCACCGGCAACGCCTCGCCGGGCTCGGCGGTCATCGCCCAGCGGACCGCCCGCGCCACGTCCCTGCTGACGTCCCCGGACCGGGTCTGCACCTGGAGGCCGACCAGGGCGGTGCCGTCCGCGCGCACCAGGGCGGCCGCGGCCATGGGCAGCACGGTCGCCAGGGTGATCTCGCGGTCGCCGGGCTCGGCCAGCGGCAGCGGCGTGGTGGCGGACGGGACGAACTCGCGCAGCGCGATCAGCTCGGTCTCGGCGGCCAGCCCCTCGAACGGCCGGTTGACGATGGCGTCGACGGCGCCGCCCGGCGCGCCGTGGCAGGCCTTGTACCGCCTGCCGGAACCGCAGGGGCAGGGCTGGCGCGGGCTGACCCCGTCGTGGGTCCTGGCCGCCCGCCTGACCGCCGTCCGCTTGGCCACCGCCGTCCTCCTCGCACCTCGGCTGGTCGACCGGCGTGGCGAACCGCCGTTCGCCACGTCACGGCGCGACGGTATCCGAAAGCCGATCAGTGAGGGCCGCCCGGGTGGCGGCGGGCGCGTTGGTCGCCACGTAGCGCACGCCCAGTCGCCGGCACAACGCCACGTCGTCCGGATCGTCCACCGTCCAGCAGTAGGTGGCGTGGCCGCGTTCCGCCGCTCTGGCCACGTAGTCCGGGTCGCGGCGCAGCAGGTGCACACCCGGTCCCGTGATGTCCGCCCACGGCGGCAGCGACCCGTCCCGCCGCGTCGACGACAGGCGGGCCAGCAGCAGCACCGTGGGCAGGGCGGGCGCGTGCTCCCGCACCCGGCGGATCGCCCGGGAGGAGAACGACATGACGACCACCGGCGACTCCTCGCGGCTCGGCGGTCGGGCCAGCCCGTACCGGGCCAGCATCGCGACGAGCTTGGCCTCGACGAGCCCGGCGTAGCGCGTGGGGTGTTTGGTCTCGACGAACAGCCGGATCGGGCGCCCCGCGTCGACCAGCAGCGCGAGCAGGGTGTCCAGGGTGAGGAGCCCGCGGTGCGGCGGCTCGGCCGAAGGGGCCGCCACGCGCCGCCGCACGAGGTCGTCCGCCGAGGTCGGCGGGTCGTCGTGCCAGTGGCCGTAGTCGAACTCCTTCAGCCGGGCGAGGGACAGGGTGCTGACGACGCCCGTGCCGTTGGACGTCCGGTCAATCCGGCGGTCGTGGACGCAGACGAGGTGGCCGTCGCGGGAGAGCCGAACGTCGCACTCCACGCCGTCCGCGCCCTGCTCGATCGCGAGCATGTAGGCGGCCGAGGTGTGCTCGGCGCGCTCTGTCGAGGCTCCGCGGTGCGCGACGACATGGACACCGGGAGGGACGCCGGGAGGGACGTGGACGGGCGGCACGGCAGTCACAGTGGGCCATCCGAGGGTGGTGGGCGGGGCGGACGGGCGACGATCGACCGATCGGGACTGACCCGGACGACGCCGTGGTTATCGGCGCGCAACCCACGATTGCGCCGTTCGAGTTACGGTGCGGCTGTGAGCCAAGCCCCCGTGACCGGAGTGACCGCCGACCGGGTCCCGTTCGACCCTACCGACCCGGACTTCGTGGCCGACCCGTATCCGGTGTTCGCCCGGCTGCGGGCCGAGGCCGAGGTGCACCGGCACGACGGCATGGGACTGGCGGTCGCGGTGTCCCACGCCGCGTGCTCGGCGTTGCTGCGACACCGTTCGCTGGGCCGCATCTGGACCGACGCCCGGCCGGTCGACCAGTTCGCCTCGTTCAACCTGCTGCACCGGAACTCGTTGCTGGAGAACGAGCCGCCCACCCACACCCGGCTGCGCCGGCTGGTGGCGGCGGCGTTCGGCCGGGGCCACGTGGAGCGGATGCGTCCGTGGGTGGAGCGGCTGGCCGACGACCTGGTGGCGGGCCTCGCCGGGCGGATCGCCGACGAGGGCTCGGCGGACCTGCTGGAGCAGGTCGCCGCTCCCCTGCCGGTGCAGGTGATCGCCGAGCTGCTCGGGGTGCCCGACGCCGACCGCGGCCTGCTCCAGCCGTGGTCGAACGCGATCGTGAAGATGTACGAGTACGACCTCGACGAGCCGCGCAGGGCGGCCGCCGAGCGCGCGGCCACCGAGTTCGTGGCCTACCTGCGGGAGCTGGTGGCGCTGCGGCGGCGGCAGCCGGGCGAGGACCTGGTGAGCGACCTGGTCGCGGTGACCGACGCCGACGGCGGGAAGCTCACCGAGGACGAGCTGGTGGCCACCGCCGTGTTGCTGCTGATGGCGGGGCACGAGGCCACGGTGAACGTCGTGGGCAACGGGACGCTGGCGCTGATGCGGCACCGGGACCAGTGGGAGCGGCTGGTCGCCGACCCCGGCCTGCTGGCCACGGCCACCGAGGAGCTGATCCGGTACGACTCGCCGTTGCAGCTTTTCGAGCGCACGGCCACGGCGGACGTGGAGATCGCGGGCTTCCCGGTGCGCGAGGGCGAGAAGATCGCCGCGCTGCTCGGGGCGGCGGCCAGGGACCCCGAGGTGTTCGAGGAGCCGGACCGGCTCGACATCGGGCGGACCACCAACCCGCACCTCGGCTTCGGCGTCGGCATCCACTACTGCCTGGGCGCGCCGCTGGCGAGGGTGGAGGTCCAGGCGGCGCTGGGCGCGCTGGCCCGGCGGCTGCCGCGTCTGGCCCTGGCCGCCGAGCCGGTGCGGCGGTCGGAGTTCGTCATCCGCGGCCTGCACGACCTGCCGGTCACCAGCGGGTGATTCCGCGGTTTTCTTCGCGCTGGGCGGCTCGGGCGGGGAATGACGTGTGTTGTGGTGACGGTATTCCCCGTCCGAGCCAGAAAATTCAGCCTTCTTCGCGCGATGGGCGACGAGGCGTGATTGCTGAAGCATGATGACCACGCCATCGTGTGTGGGTGGCGCGGGCACGAGGATGAAGATCTTCATCCGTCCCTGCCGGTGGTGTCACCAGCCTGAGCAGGCTTGAGGGTGCGGGCAGGGGTGCTCGTGGGGGGCGATGAGCGGAAAACCGTGTCAACTGGTTATTCGTCTGGCAGCCCGAGTTGTCCACAGGATTCCCGCGCTTCTGGCGCCACAGCCGTCATTTTCCCCCGTGTGGGTGTGCAACGCGGCTTTGTTCTCCACAGGCTTCCGGCAGTTGTCCACAGCTCGCCGGTTCCTCGTTTCGCGCCGGGTTATTCCTGGCTAGGCTGACAGGGGGTCGCCCCCCCGGGAGGGAGGGGGCTGACCAGGGCAGAGGAAGAGGCGGCGCGGCGGCGGAACCGTCCGGGTCCCGGGCAGGACCGGGCGGCCGCGTCGGGTCAGCGGCGCGAGGACGGGTGCGGCGGCCGGAGGAGGGGCTCCTCGGCGTCGACCACCCGCACCACCCGCTGGCGGCGGATTCCCGCGGGGTCGGCCGGGGCCAGCAGGCCCGTCAGCATCCGGACCACGTGGATCGTGAACACCGCGACGACCACCGCGGCCGCGTCGGTCAGCGCGTGCAGCAGCACGGTGTCGGCCTGGGCCTGGAGACTGCTCCGCAGGCCCCACAGCAGGGTGAGACCCGCCAGGACGCCGTTGGCCGCCCACGCCGCCCACCACCGGACGACCAGCCGGGACGGGCGGGGTCGCCGGTCCGGGGGCAGGCGCAGGGCCGTGTGCTCCAGCTCGCCGAGGAGCTGACCGGCCTGCACCAGGTTGAGCCCGGGGGTCAGCAGGCCGACGAGCACCTGCCAGGTGGGCCGCGCCGGCCGCACCTCCGCGAGGTCCGCGGCGGCCTCGCGCGCCCTGAGCAGCCACAGCACCAGCACGACCGCCGACAGCACCCCGGTGAGCAGGGCCACGACGCCGGCGACCTGGGCCAGGATCTCGGCGGCGCGCACCACGCCGGCGGAGAGCATGCTGTCGCGGCTCATCGCCAGCAGCACGTACCGCCACAGCTCGGCGAGCGCGCCCAGCCCCGCGCCGCCCGCCGTCAGCCACAGCAGGGGAACCGCGAGCGCGACGAGCGCCCTGACCCGCTCGACCGGGCCGACCTTGCCCGTCCGCCGCCCCGGCAGGGCGGTCGGCCGCCGCCACGCCAGCATCGGGAAACCCCACCTCGGCGCCGCCGGGTAGGAGGGCGGCCCGGTGTAGGGCGCGCGCGCTCGTGCAGGGCGCGGGGGGTACGGCGGAGCGGGTGGAGTGGCCACCCACTCCACCTGCCACGGCTGGCCTGGTCGCACCCGGCCGTCCTACAGGATGTGCGGCTCGGTGCCGGCCAGCTCGCCGACGACCGGCCGCCCGCTGGCCGCCCACGCCTTCATGCCGCCGGCCACGTTCACCGCGTCCCACCCGTTCTCGTTCAGGTAGGCGGTGACGCGCGCCGAGCGGCCGCCGGTGCGGCACACCACGAACACGTCGGCGTCGTCGGGCAGCTCCCCGAGCCGGGCCATCAGCTCGCCCATGGGGATGTGCAGGGCGCCCGGGGCGTGGCCCGCCTGCCACTCGTCGTCCTCGCGGACGTCCAGCAGCACCTGGCCCGCCGCGGGCTCGACCGGAACTTCGTCGACCGTCACTTCCGGCACCTGGTTCAGCGTCACACCCCGATGCTGCCACGTCCGGCCGTAGCGGTGGCGTGAGCCGCCCTCATCGCAGCCGCGCGGCCAGCTCCTCGGCGATCCGGGCCAGCCCGGCGTCCGACAGGGGCAGGGTCGCCCGCCCGGGACCGAAGCGCACGACGGTTCCCGGCTCACTCGGGTCCGGCCGCACGTCACCGCTGCCCCAGCTCCGCACCGTGAGCGTGTAGGTCCGTCCGCCTGGGCGGTAGATGACGGCGAGCTGCCTCAGCGACTGGAACGGCTCGGTCGGCGTCGCCTCGTACATCTGGAGCACGGTCCCGTCCGGCAGGACCTTGCGGAACGGCGGCTGGCAGTTGCGGTCGCCGAAGGCGTGGCGGTCGGCGGCCACGAGCGGCTCCTCGCTCACCCGGGACGCCTGCATGGCCAGGCTGCCGGTGCCCTCCGCGTCCGTCAGGTCCACCTCGACCGCGTACGCGGGACGTCCCCCCGGTCGGGACGGGGGCGGCAGGTCCTCCCGCCTGGGTGGGGACACCTGGAGCGGCACCCCCGCCGAGCGCACCACCGAGACGAAGGAGGCGAGCTGCTCGTCGCCGATCCGCTCCGGGCCGAAGGACGACAGCACGTCGTCGGGCACACCGCTGGAACACCACTCCTTGTGGATCACGGGGCGCCCTGACGGCGGTGGGGCGGACATGCCCGTTGACCAGGTTCCGTCCGGCTTCCTCGCCGGCAGGCTCGCCCGGGGCCAGTCCGGCCCGGCGGCCGCCGTCGCCGTCCCGGCCACTGTCGAGGTCGTGGACGCGGCACCACCCGCGGGGGGAAGCGGTCGCGCGAGGTCCCGACCGGCCAGGCCGGAGGCCGCCACGCCGACGGCCACCACCGCGACCACCACGCCGACCGCGCCGCCGGCCCTGATCCACCGCAGTCGGCGTCGGCCCCGGGCCACCACCTCGTCCAGGCCGGTCCTGGCGCTGGGCGCCGGTCCGTCCACGACGTCCCGCAACCACGCCACGACCTCGCGATCCTCGTCCCGCATCCCGCTCACCTCGCCGTCCGCGTCGCCTCGCCGCCGAGGGCGGAGTACGCCTCCCGCAGCGCCGCCAGCCCCCGGGAGGCCTGGCTCTTCACCGTCCCCGTCGAGCAGCCCATCGCCTCCGCGACCTGTTCGATCGACAGGTCCTGGACGAACCGCAGCACCACCACGGCGCGTTGCCGGTCGGGCAGCCGGGCCAACGCGGCCAGCAGCGGTCCCCGGGTCTCCGCGGCGTGGAAGGAGCCGGCCGCCCGCGCGTCGACCCGTTCCGGCGGTTCGGCCACCGCCCGTTCCCTGGCCCGCCGTCGTCGGCGGGTGTTGAGGAACTCGTGGGTGAGGACCTTCCTCAGGTAGGCGTCGACCGTCTCCTCCCGGATGCGCCGCCACCGCGCGTAGACCTTGACGAACGCGCTCTGCGCCAGCTCCTCGGCCTCGCCCCAGTCGCCGCACAGCGCGAAGGCCGTGCGGCGCGCCGCGTCGAACCGGGCGGTGAAGTAGTCGGCGAACTCCGCGTCGCGTCCGGCCATCCCGGCTCCTCCCTGCCCGACACCGCGGCCTGCCCGACACCGCGGTCGGCCTCTCTACGCGCGGGGCGGGGCCGAGGTTGCATGGGGAGGATCACCGGCGGCGGGAGGTCCTCCGGACGCCCGGGCCGCCGAAAAGGTTGCCGTCACCTGGGGGCATCCTTCTGGCGGCCGTCGAGGTCAAGGGGGTGTGGGTGACACACGACCGCTGTTGACGGGGCTGGTCGTCGGCGCGTTGGTGGCGGGCCTGGCGACGGTCGCGACCAGCCAGGGGGCGGACGCCTCCGGCTCGCTGTCCATCGAGGGACCGGGACCGGACGCGCCGCCGGACCCCGAGGACCTCGCGACCGCGCCCACCCTGGTGGTCGAGCCGACCGCGCCGAGCCCCGCGCCTCTTCCGCGGGACGCCGGTTCCGGGGCGTCGGCCGAGCGGGCCCTCGCGGCGGCCAGGGCGGCGGCGCCGGGCACCGCCCTCGGTGTCGCGGTCTACGACCGGCGGCGGGGCGCGTTCCTGGCCCGGTACGGGGCCGATCGGCGGTTCACCTCGGCGTCGTTGGTCAAGGTGCTGATCGCTCTGGAGGCGCTCGACCGGCAGCGGGGCGGGCCGAGCGCCGGTCTGGCCGACCAGCTCCACCAGATGCTCGCGCGGAGCGACGACGGGATCGCGAACGTGCTGTGGCCCCAGCACGGCGGGCCGGAGATCGTGCGACGGGTCGCGGCCAGGGCGGGGATGACGCACACGCGCCCGCCGAAGGACCCCGACCGCTGGGGCGACACCGTGGTCACGGCCGGCGACGTGGTCGCGCTCTACCAGTACGTGGTGGACGAGGCCCCGCCGGCGCACCGCGACCTGCTGCTGCGCGCCCTGCGCGCGGCTCCCCGGCGCGCCGCCGACAACCTGGACCAGCACTTCGGAATTCCCCGGGCGGCGGGTGGGCGGCCCTGGGCGGTCAAGCAGGGCTGGGCCTGCTGCCTCCCGGACCGCGTGCTGCACACGACCGGGCTGGTCGGGCCGGGCGACCGGCACATCGTGGTCGTGCTCAGCTCGCACCCGGCCAGACGGAGCCAGTCGGTGGCCGCCGGGTACGTCACCGCGGCCACCGCCGCCCTCACTCCCCTGCTCACGGGCTGAGGGCGCGCCGCTAGTGCGGGACCGCCTTCTCGGCTCCGGCTCCGGTGAGCGCCCTGACCTCCATCTCGGCGTAGCGGGCCGGGTCCGAGGGGTCCCTGGCGAACACCGTGCCGAGGAAACCGAACAGGAAGGAGAGCGGGATGGACACGATCCCCGGGTTGGACAGGGGGAAGAGGTCGAAGTCCGCGCCGGGGAACATCGCCTTGTCGTTGCCGGACACGGCCGGCGAGAACACGATCAGGAGCACGGTCGTGGCGAGCCCGCCGTAGATGCTCCACAGCGCGCCGGAGGTGTTGAACCGCCGCCAGAACAGCGAGTACAGGATCGTGGGCAGGTTCGCCGACGCCGCCACCGCGAACGCCAGGGCCACCAGGAAGGCGACGTTCTGGCCGTTGGCCACGATGCCGCCGAGGATGGAGACCAGCCCGATCACCACGGCGGTCGCCCTGGCGACCCTGACCTCCCGCGCCCGGTCGTCCACCCTGCCGCGCTTGATCACGTTCGCGTAGATGTCGTGGGCGAACGACGCCGACGCGGTGATGGTCAGCCCCGCGACCACGGCCAGGATCGTGGCGAAGGCGACCGCGGCGATCAGGCCGAGCAGCAGCGGGCCGCCCAGCTCCGCGGCGAGCAGGGGCGCGGCGGAGTTGACCCCGCCCGGCGCGTTCCTGATCGTCTCCGGCCCGACCAGGGCGGCGGCCCCGTACCCGAGCACCAGGGTGAACAGGTAGAACAGCCCGATCAGCCAGATCGCCCACACCACGGACCGCCGGGCCTCCTTGGCCGTGGGCACGGTGTAGAAGCGCATGAGGATGTGCGGGAGGCCGGCGGTGCCGAGCACGAGGGCCAGGGCCAGCGACAGGAAGTCCAGGCGGCTCAGCCCGCTGACGCCGTACTGCTTGCCGGGGTCGAGCAGGGCGGCGCCGTTCGGGCCGCCGCGCTCGACGGCCGCCCCGAGCAGCCCGGAGAGGTCGAGCCCGAACCGGACGAGCACCCACAGCGTCATGGCGGCGGCCCCGGAGATCAGCAGCACCGCCTTGATGATCTGCACCCACGTGGTGCCGCGCATGCCGCCGACCAGCACGTAGAGGATCATCAGCAGGCCGACGACCGCGATCACCACGGCCTGGCCGCCCCTGCTGGTCACGCCGAGCAGCAACGCGATGAGGCCGCCGGCCCCCGCCATCTGGGCGAGCAGGTAGAAGAACGACACCGCCAGGGTGGACAGGGCCGCCGCCATCCTGACCGGCCGCTGCCGCATCCGGAAGCTGAGCACGTCGGCCATCGTGTAGCGGCCGGTGTTCCGCAACAGCTCGGCGACCAGCAGCAACGCGACGAGCCACGCCACCAGGAAGCCGATGGAGTACAGGAACCCGTCGTAGCCGTTGATGGCGATCGCCCCGGCGATGCCGAGGAACGAGGCCGCGGACAGGTAGTCGCCGGAGATGGCGACGCCGTTCTGGGGACCGGTGAACGCGTGGCCGGCGGCGTAGTAGTCGGCGGCGGTCCTGGTGTTCCTGCTCGCCCGGAACACGATCACGAGGGTGATCGCCACGAACAGGGTGAAGATCCCGATGTTGAGGACGGGGTCGCCGCCCGCCTGCGCCAGGGCCGTCACGCCGCGCCTCCCTCGGTGGGGCGCCGCGGGGTCGTGTCCTCCCCGGCGCCCTCGATCCGCTCCCGGATCTCCTCGGCCAGCGGGTCCAGTCTCCTGCCGGCGTGCCGGACGTAGAGCATGGTGATCGCGAAGGTGGAGACGAACTGGGCCAGCCCGAGCACCAGGCCGAGGTTGATGTTGCCCACCAGGCGCGTGCTCATGAGCCCGTGCGCGTAGTCGGCCAGCAGCACGTACAGCAGGTACCAGGCGAGGAAGAGGACGGTCGTCGGGAAGACGAAGCGGCGCAGTCTGCGGCGCAGCTCGCGGAACGGCTCACCCGACTGGACGGCCAGCCAGGTCTCGGCGTCGGTCGGGCCCCCGGTGGGTCGTTCGGTCATGCTCACTCCGGCCTCCCCAGAGCTGCGCGGCTCGTCGGTCAGGAAGTCTCGCGAACCGTAGAGAGACGCAGCTCACGCCGTAAGCCTCCGATCGGGGGGCAATTGCCACCCGGGACGGGCGGATCGGCGAGCGGTCGCCCGGGCACGACAAACGGACCGTGGCACGGGCTGGGCCGTGCGTCCCGCGCCCCTCACCCGTTCGGCCGCGCGGGCCGCGCGGCGGTCACCACGCCGGGTCGGCCCCGACGGACCTCATCTCAGCTTCCGGCCCTCGACCAGTCGGGCCCTGTCCTCGGTGAACCGCTGCACGGCGCGGTCGTGGCCGAAGCCGAGGCGGTCCGGCGCGTGCAGCCGCAGCATCGTGCGGGAGACGTCCGCCGGCACCCGCCGACGCGTGATCTTGCTGACCACCACCATGGTGAGGAACGCCGCCGGCACGGTGACCGCCGCGGGCTGGGTGAGCAGGGGCCCCGCCCATCCTCCGTCGTTGGCCGCCACCACCGTCGCCACCGTGGAGAACAGCGACAGCCCGCCGCCCACCACCAGTCCCACCGCCGCGCCGGCCGCCGTCAGCCCACGCCACCAGATCCCCAGCACGAGCAACGGGCAGAAGGTGGAGGCCGCGGTGGCGAAGGCCAGGCCCACGCTCTGCGACACGTCCAGCGAGCCGGCGATCACCGCGGCGGTCAGCGGCACCAGCCCGGCGATGACGGTGCCGACCCGCACGTCCCGCACGCGCCCCCGCAGCACGTCGGTCGACAGCACCCCGGCGACGCTCATCACGAGGCCGGCCGAGGTGGACAGGAACGCCGCGAACGCGCCGGCCGCGGTGAGCGCCGCCAGCAGCCGTCCGCCCCAGTTGCCCAGCACCGCCGACGGCAGAAGGAGCACCGCGGCGTCGGTGGTGCCGGTGACCAGCAGCTTGGGCACGTACAGCCGGGACAGGGCCCCGATGATCGTCGGGAACAGGTAGAACAGCCCGAGCAGCACCAGCACGAACAGGGTCGTCTGCCGGGCCTGGCGCCCGTCGGGGTTGGTGTAGAACCGGACCAGCACGTGCGGCAGGCCCATCGTGCCGAGGAACGTCGCGAAGATCAGCGAGTAGGTCCGGAAGAGCGGCCACTCGTCGCCGTAGAGCGGCCGCAGCCAGCTCGCGTTGTCCGGGGGGGACCCGATCACGACCGGCACGGGCGCGCCCTCGGGGAACCGCAGCCGGGTGCCGGCCGACACCTCCTGGTGGCCGGGCCCCCAGTAGACGGGGCCGTCCGCGGCGCGGCGGTTGACCTTCCCGTGCGCCTCCAGCAGCACGGGCTCGGCGACCGTGAGCACGACGTTCGTCCGCACGTCGAGGGTGGTGTCGGCGGTGAAGACCGGCGGCAACGGGTCGCTGAGGGTGGGCTGCTTCGGGGCGCGGTCGCCCGCGAACGCGATGCAGAGGACGAAGGCGGGCACGCCGATCGCGGTGAGTTTGATCCAGTACTGGACCGCCTGCACCAGGGTGACCGCGCGCATCCCGCCGAACAGCACGTTCATCACGACGAGCCCGGCGACCAACAACGCCCCGGCCCACGGCGGCAGGTGGGTGACGGTGCTCAGGGTGAGTCCCGCCCCCTGGAGCTGCGGCACCAGGTAGAGCCACCCGATCAGGACGACGAAGATCGTGGCGAGCCGGCGCAGGCGCAACGATCCGAGCCTGGCCTCGGCGAAGTCCGGCAGCGTGTAGGCGCCGGAGCGGCGCAGCGGCGCGGCGACGAACAACAGCAACGCCAGGTACCCGGCGGTGAAGCCGACCGGGTACCACAGCGCGTCGGCCCCGTCGCGCATCACCAGCCCGGCCACGCCGAGGAACGACGCGGCCGACAGGTACTCCCCGGCGATGGCCGCCGCGTTGGTCCTGGCCGAGACCACCCGACCGGCGACCAGGAAGTCGGAGGTCGTGCGCGCCCGGCGGGACCCCCACACCCCGAGTCCGAAGGTGAGCACCGCGACCACCGCGATGCCGGTCAACGCCCAGACGTCCAGCCCCATCGAAGGCTCTCAGTTGTCGAGCATGGTGACGAAGTCGCGCTCGTTGCGTTCGGCGAGCCGGTTGTGCAGGTGGCCGACGCCGACGAGCACGGGGTAGGCCAGCACGCCGAGGATCAGCCACGGCACCGGGACGCCGAACACGGTGTGGTCGGCGATCTCCGGCACGAGCAGGAAGAGCGCGGGTAACCCGGCCAGCAGCACGACGGTCACCGCGCCCAGCGTGGCGGCCATCCTGAACTGCGTCCGCACGAGGTCGCGCACCAGCCGCTCGCCCACGGTCGCCTGCTGGCCGACCGGCAGCGGGGGGCGGACGACGCGGTGGGGCGCGGCGAGGACCACGCGGACCCGACGCCGGCGCTTGGCCGCGAGGGTCCACTCGTCCCGCCGGCCGGGCGGCGGCCCGAGGGCGTCGTGCGGGCTCATCGCGACCCCCAGTTGTTCTTCGGACCCCTGACCAGGCGGTCCTTGAGGTCCCGGGTGTGTCGCCGGCTGACCGGCAACGTCTTGGCCCCCTCACCGCGCCCCACCACCACCTGGTAGCCGGAGGAGCCCATCTGGAGCTCGCTGATCAGCGGCAGGGACACGAGGTAGGAGCGGTGGATGCGCACGAACCCGGCGTCGGCCCAGCGTTCCTCCAGTTGGGCCAACGGGATCCGCACGAGGTGGCTGCCGTCGGTGGTCCACAGCCGCGCGTAGTCGCCCTGTGCCTCGACCCACTGCACGGTCGACCGGGGCACGAGCTTGGTCGTCCCCGCCAGCTCGACCGGGATCACCTCCTCGTCGTGGTGCTCCTCGGCCGCGCCCGAGTGCGCCGAGCGCACCTTCTGGATCAGCCGGAGGACGCGCTCCACGCGGTCCGCCCTGGGCGGCTTGAGGATGTAGTCGAGGGCGCCCAGCTCGTAGGCCTGCGCGGCCTGTTCGGGGTGGCCGGTCACGAAGACCAGCGCGGGCGGCTCCCGGAACGCCTCCAGCACCCGGCCCAGCTCCATGCCGGACAGGCCGGGCATGTTGATGTCGGCGAACACCGCGTCCACCGGGCAGGCGACGCTGCGCACCGGGGGGCGTGAGGAGTCGGGTCCGCCCCGGATCAGGCGGAGCGCCTCGGCGGCGTCGAACGCGGTGAGCAGTTGCCTGACCCGAGGGTTGTTCCCGAGCAGGTAGGCGATCTCCTCCAGGTTGCGGGGCTCGTCGTCCACCGCCAAGACGACGAGGCCGTCCGTGCCCGGGTGCGCACTCGTGCTCGTGTGGGTACTCACTGTGACGCCCTATCCTGCCGATCCGCCTGGCTGGCTGTCCACGGTGACGCGACCGCCCGTCGGGGTGACGGTGTGGAGCGTTCCGCGCCGCCTCCGCCGGAGCAGGTGATCACTATGGCGCGCGGCCCGTGCCGGGCGGCATGCGGGGCCCACCCCTAGTTGATCACGCACTCATTCGGAGCAACGAGCGGGAGACGCGCCGGTCACGCGTCCATTCGGCAGCACCCACCGAAAGAGCGGCTCTCGCGGCGGGTCCGCTGACGTCATGGCGCACGGGAAGAGAGGGTCGGCGTCCACGAGCAGCGCCGAACCACCAGTTTTCCCAGGGCCACGGGCAATTGCCCTGCACTGTCCACTATGGACAACCAAGGTCGCGCTACGACCAACCGCAGCACGACCAACGGCAGGTTCTGGGATTCCGGCACGACGTCCCAGAACGCATCGTGCGCTCTCGATGGCCTTGCTGGCGCGGTCATCGCCAGTCCTGTCCCGGGACGCGCACCGCGCGCACCGACCAGAGGGCATGGCTGCCCCGTCACCAGGACGAGGCAGCCACCCCACCGCCGAACTACGGCGCTACAGACCGAACCGGGACCAGACAGCCCGGTGCTCCAACGCCTCGATCGCGCCGAGCACACCCTCCGCCGGGCCCGCGCCGAACCGGGCCGCCGCCCCACCCAGACCGAGCCGGGCCAGCAGCGGCCTGCGGGGCTCCGCGACCGCGACCGTGGCGTCCGGCCAGCGCTCGCCCACGACCCCGCGCATCGTGCCCAGGCCGTCGACCAGGCCGAGGTCCAGCGCCTTCGCCCCGGTCCACACCTCGCCGGAGAACAGGTCCGCCTCCTCGCCGCGCAGCCGGCCGCCACGGCGCTCGCGCACCCACTCGACGAACTGGGCGTGCAGGTCGGCCTGCATGGCCTTCAGCCAGGCGACGTCCTCGGGCTTCTCCGGCTGGAACGGGTCGAGCCGCGCCTTGTGCTCGCCGGCCGTGTGCACCCGTCGTTCGACGCCGAACCGCTCCAACAGGCCCGCCAGGCCGAACCCGGCGCTGACCACGCCGATCGAGCCGACCAACGAGGTCGGGTGGGCGTAGATCTCGTCGGCCGCGCACGCGAGCCAGTACCCGCCGGAGGCGGCGACGTCCTCGCAGAACGCCAGCACCGGCACGTTCTTCTTCGCCGCGAGGCCGCGCACCCGGTCGGCGATCAGCGCCGACTGGGTGGGGGCCCCGCCGGGCGAGTTGACCTCCAGCGCGACGGCGACCAGCCGGTCGTGGCCGAAGGCCCTGGTCAACGCCGTCTCCACGGCGTGCGTGTTGATCGTGGCCCTGGCCACCGGCGTGGGCGTCGGGGTGATCACGCCGTGCAGGCGGACCACCGCCACCACCGGGCGTTCCGCCCGCTCGCCGAGCCGACCCGGCAACCGTGAGGCCAACCGCTCCGCGACGTTCATGTGCCCACACTACGGATCAGGCCACGGCCCGCGCCGGCGCCCGGCCCCGGGCTCCTCAGGGGGCGGTCACGACCGGGCGCCGGTCACCGCCGGCCGACCGGGGTCTCCTGGGGCGAGGCCACCACCCGGAGCTTGGGCTGCGCGGGGACCGGCAGCGCCTCGGGGTCGAACCCCGCGGCCCGGAAGTCCCCGTCGTCGTCCAGGTGGCCGCGGAGGTCGTCGTCCCGGTCCCCGTCGTCCTCGAAGAGCTGCCAGGCGGGGGGTTGGGCGTGCACGCCGGCCCTGAACTTCGGGACCCGCATGATCACCTTGGTGCCGGCCCCGAAGTTGGTCTCCACGATGAGCCCGTAGTCGTCGCCGAACGCCGTGAGCAGCCGCTGGTTGATGTTGCCGAGGCCGACGTGCGCGCCGGTGACGTGGGCGTTGGCGAGTTCCTCGCGCAGGCGCTCCGGGTCCATGCCCACGCCGTCGTCCTCCACGCTGATCACCGCCTCCGCGCCGGCGTCGGCCGCGACCACGGTGATCGTGCCGCCCTCCCGCTTGCCGGCCAGCCCGTGCCGGACCGCGTTCTCCACCAGCGGCTGCAACGTCAGGAAGGGCAACGTCACCGGCAACACCTCCGGCGAGATCTGCAACTCGATCCTCAGCCGGTCCTCGCCGAAACGCGCCTGCTCCAGCGTCAGGTACCGCTCGATGTTGTGCAGCTCGTCGGCCAACGTCGTGTACTCGCCGGCGGTGCGGAAGGAGTACCTCGTGAAGTCGGCGAAGTCGAGGAGCAGCTCCCGCGCCTGCTGGGGGTCGGTGCGCACCAACGAGCCGATCGTCGTGAGCGCGTTGTAGAGGAAGTGCGGCGAGATCTGCGCGCGCAGCGCCTTGAGCTCGGCCGTCGCGAGCTGCGCCCTGGACTCCTGGAGCTCGGCGAGGGAGAGCTGGATCGACACGTACGTCGCGGCCTCGGCCGCGGCGCGGTCCAGCCGTTTCCCGTTGGTGGAGGCCACGATCGTCAACGCGCCCGCCGTCCTGCCGTCGACCTGGAGCGGCACCACGACCGCGTGCCGCATCGGGCAGCGGGGGACCTCGCAGTAGAGGTTGCCGTGGTCGATCTTCTGCTTCCTGCCGGTGGTGAGGACCGCGACGATCGCGTCGGAGATGTCGGCGTAGTGGTGGTTCGCCTCCCCGTCCCACGCCAGGAGCTGGCCCTGGGCGTCGCTCAGCGCCACCGCGACGCAGGCCAGCAGCTCGCGCAGGTGCGGCGCGGCGGCCTCCGCCGACTTCACCGACAGCCCGTCCTGCAACGCCGGCGCGGCCCGGGAGACCCTGTGCAGCGCGTCCAGCGTGGCGTTCTCCACCGAGGTGCTCACCCTGCGGGCCCGGCACAGCATGAGGAACAGGGAGAGCACCGCGGCGGTGGAGACCAGGGTGGGCGTCGTTTGCTGGATGATCAGCTCCCGCACGCGACCAATGCTGGGGGGACGCGGGCCCCCGGGGCAACCGCCGGCAGCAAGGTCACGTAAATCGATCGGGTGAATGTTGTGGGGACAACCTGTCGCGGAGCCGGCTCCCTGACGACATCTTGGTCTTGTGGACGGGCTGGGCCGCGACGCCCGCGCGGCGCGGCAGGGCCGTCCGGGACCGCGAGGGGAGCGGGCCTGGACAGCGACGGGACTGGGCCGGCAGGGTGAACAGGGTGTCGACGCGGAGATCGAGTCCGGTGCGGGTCGCGCTGTTCGCGACCTGCCTGACGGACACGTTGTTCCCCGGGACCGCGATCGCCGCCACCCGACTTCTGGAGCGGTTGGGGTGCCGCGTCGAGTTCCCGCTCGACCAGACCTGCTGCGGCCAGATGCACCTCAACACCGGCTACCGGGAGCACGCCGCCGACCTCGCCGAGCGGTACGCCGCGATCTTCGCGGGCTACGACGCGGTGGTGGCGCCCTCCGGGTCGTGCGTGGCGATGGTGCGGGAGTTCCACCAGGACCTCGTCGCCTCCCCCTCCCGCAACGGCGCGGTCCGCCACACCTACGAGCTCTCCGAGTTCCTGGTCGACGTCCTCGGGGTGACCGACGTCGGCGCGTACTTCCCGCACCGGGTCACCTACCACCCGACCTGCCACTCGTTGCGGGCCATCGGGGTGGGCGACCGCCCGCTGCGCCTGCTGTCCTCGGTGCGCGGCCTGGACCTGGTCGCACTGCCCGAGGCCGAGACGTGCTGCGGGTTCGGCGGCACCTTCGCCGTGAAGAACGCGGACGTGTCGACCGCGATGCTCGCCGACAAGATGCGGTGCGTGGCGGAGACCGGGGCGGAGGTGCTGACGGCGGGCGACAACTCCTGCCTGATGCACATCGGCGGCGGCCTGTCCCGGCTCCGGGTCGGCGTGCGCACGGTGCACCTGGCGGAGATCCTGGCCAGCACGGAGGAGGAGCCATGGCGGGCACCGGCGTGACGTGGCTGGGCACCCCGGCCTTCCCGAGGGCGGCGCGGGGCGCGCTGGCCGACACCCAGCTCCGGCGCAACCTCCGCAAGGCCACCCACACCATCCGCGACAAGCGCGCCGCCGCCGTCGCGGAGCTGGCCGACTGGGAGCGCCTGCGGCGCGCGGGCGCCGCGATCAAGGACAGCGTGCTGGCCAACCTGGACGTCCACCTGGAGCGGCTGGAGGCCGCGGTGACCGCGCGCGGCGGCGTGGTGCACTGGGCGCGGGACGCCGACGAGGCCAACGCGATCATCCTGCGGCTGGTGCGGGCGGCCGGGGCCGACGAGGTGGTCAAGGTGAAGTCCATGGCCACCGCCGAGATCGGGCTGAACGAGGCGCTGGCCGAGGGCGGTGTCCGCGCGGTCGAGACCGACCTCGCCGAGCTGATCGTGCAGCTCGGCCGCGACCGCCCGTCGCACATCCTGGTCCCGGCGATCCACCGCAACCGCGCGGAGATCCGGGAGATCTTCCGCAGGGAGATGCCGTCGGCCTCGCCCGGCCTGACCGACGACCCGCGCGAGCTGGCCGACGCGGCCCGGCACCACCTGCGGCTGAAGTTCCTGTCGGCGCGGGTCGCCGTCTCGGGGGCCAACTTCGCGGTCGCCGACACCGGCTCGGTCGTGGTGGTGGAGTCGGAGGGCAACGGGCGGATGTGCCTGACCCTGCCGGAGACCCTGATCACCGTGATGGGCATCGAGAAGGTGGTGCCCACCTGGCGGGACCTGGAGGTGTTCCTCCAGCTCCTGCCGAGGTCGTCCACGGCGGAGCGGATGAACCCCTACACGTCGGTGTGGACCGGGGTGACCCCGGGCGACGGGCCGCGCCAGTTCCACCTGGTGCTCCTGGACAACGGCCGCACGGACACGCTGGCCGACGAGGTCGGCCGGCAGGCGCTGCGCTGCATCCGGTGCTCGGCCTGCCTGAACTCCTGCCCCGTCTACGAGCGGACGGGCGGGCAGGCGTACGGGTCGGTCTACCCCGGGCCGATCGGGGCGATCCTCACGCCGCAACTGCTGGGCGACCTCTCCCACCCCCAGCCGGCCTCGCTGCCCTACGCGTCGTCGTTGTGCGGCGCGTGTTTCGAGGTCTGCCCGGTGCGCATCGACATCCCCAGGGTCCTGGTGCACCTGCGGTCCCGCGTCGTGGACGCCAGGGGCGGCCGGTCGCCGGAGGCGGCGGCGATGGCGGCGCTCGCCTGGATCATGCGGGACCCCGGCCGGTTCGAGGCGGCGCAACGGGCGGGGTCGCTGGCCCGCCTGCTGGCCCGGCAGGGGCGGATCAGCCGGCTGCCGTGGCCGGGGTCGCGGTGGACGTCGGCGCGGGACGTGCCCGCGCCGCCCCGGGAGTCGTTCCGGGCGTGGTGGAGGCGCAACCGTGGTTGATCCCGATCCGCACGCGTCGGCGCGTTCCGAGGTGTTGGGCCGCATCAGGGCGGCCATCGGGCCGGACCGCCCCCGGGTCCAGATCCCCAGGGACTACGACGTCCGGCGGGAGCACGGCAACGTCGTGGAGCTGCTGGCGCGGCGGATCGCGGACTACCGGGCCGTCGTGCGGCGGGTGGCGGCGGCCGACCTGCCGGACGCGATCGGCACGTTGCTGGCCCGCCGCCAGGTGCGGATCATGCTGGGTCCGGCGGACCTGCCGGAGGAGTGGCGGGCGCCGGACGTGGAGTGGCACCTGGACGACCCGCCGCTGACCGTCGAGCAGCTCGACCGGGCCGACGGCGTGCTCACGGGCTGCGCCGTGGCGATCGCCGAGACGGGGACCATCGTGTTGGACGCGGGCGCCGCGCAGGGGCGCCGCGCGCTCACCCTGGTGCCGGACTACCACCTGTGCGTGGTGCGCGCGGACCAGGTCGTCGGCTCGGTGCCCGAGGCGCTGGCGCGGCTGGACCCGGTGCGGCCGTTGACGTTCGTCAGCGGTCCCTCGGCGACCAGCGACATCGAGCTGGACCGGGTCGAGGGCGTGCACGGGCCGCGCACGCTGGAGGTGCTCGTCGCCTCGTGACGCGCCGGGAGCGTCACTTGAGGAGGCGGGACAGCCGACGGTCGGCCAGTGGGCGGCCGCCCGTCTGGCAGGTCGGGCAGTACTGGAGGGAGCGGTCGGCGAACGACACCTCGCGCACGGTGTCACCGCAGACCGGGCAGGGCAGCCCGGTGCGCCCGTGCACCCGCAGCCCGGAGCGCTTCTCCCCCTTCAGGCGCGCCGCGTGCTGGCCGACGGAGCGGTCGACGGCGCCGGTCAGGACCTCGCGCAGCGCGGTGTGGAGCCGGTCGAGGGCGTCGTCGTCGAGCCGGCCGGCGGTGGCATAGGGCGAGAGCCGGGCGGCGTGCAGGATCTCGTCGGAGTAGGCGTTGCCGATCCCGGCGAGCAGGGACTGGTCGGTGAGGGCGGTCTTCAGCCGCTCGCTGCGGCCGGCGAGCAGCTCGGCCAGCTCGTCGCGGGACAGGGCGAGCGCGTCCGGGCCGAGACGGGCGACGCCGGGGACCTCGGCCGGGTCGTGGACGAGCCACACGGCGAGGCGCTTCTGGGTGCCGGCCTCGGTGAGGTCGAACCCCGGGCCCTCGCCGGGCGGGCCGAGGTGCGCGCGCAGGGCGAGCGGCCCCTTCCCCGGGCGCGGCGGCGCGGCGGCGGTGGTGTCCAGCCAGCGGAGCCAGCCGGCCCTGGCCAGGTGGGTGACGAGGTGCAGGCCGTCGCAGTCGAGGTCGAGGTGCTTGCCGTGGCGGGTCGCGCCGGTGACGACGCGGCCGACGAGCGCGGACGGTGGGGGGTCGACGGTCTTGAGGGCGGTGAGCGAGGCGACGTCGACCCGGGTGACGGTGCGGCCGACGGCATGCTCGCGAAGGTGGTGCGCCAACGCCTCCACCTCGGGAAGTTCGGGCACCCACCCAGTGTGGCAGTCCGGCCGGGGCGCCACCGCCCCGCCGCCCGGACCTCCCACCGGGGCCCCACCCCTCCCCCAGGACAGCCCCCACCCGCCCTGGGGGGCGTCCCCTGCACCAGCCTAACCAGCCACACCCACCCGACCCAGGACCCCGCACCAGCCTGTGGACAACTCCGGGTGATGTGGATAACTACCCTGCGCGACCGCCATCCCGCTAGTCACCGCACGTCGATCGCTGCGCCGCCCCATCGGGGTCCGCTGTTCGCGTGAGCCGTGGGCGACGAGATCCACAGCAGGGAGTCAGGCGACCCGCATCAGCCTGGTGCAGGACCCGGGTGAGGGAAAGGCGAAGGAAAATGCGGGGAGAGCGCCGGTCACTCCACCGGTTGCAGCGGCCCGACGCCGTCCCGGTCCGGCGTCGCGAACACCTCGATGTTGCGGGCCACCCGTCCGACCTCCTGGCGCACCTTGAGCACGCCCCGCACCTGGCCGACCCACCGTTCGGCCGGGTGGTCCTCCAGGTTGCCCGGCGTCTCCGCGACCACGGTCCACGGCCGGCGCAGCGCCCACCGGGCGGGGAAGAAGCCGACCACCAGCGCCAGGGCGAGGATCAGCCAGGCCGGGACCATCACCGAGGCGGGGGTCCACCACACCAGCGCGACGACCAGCAGGCCGAGCAGGACGGCCATGAAGACGCCGGGCGCCTGGCCGCCGCTCACGTCGTGCTCGAAGTCGTCGGCGGTGGCCGGGTTGCTCCACTCCATCCGGGTGCGCACGGTCCACATCCGACCGTCCGCACCGCGCACCAGCCGAGTCATCGCCGCCTCCTCGACCAGACCCGGGCGGGTCGGACGGTCACGCATCCGCCCCGACCGGTCACCGAGCGTGAGACAACGGTACCTCGCGAGCACTGCGCCGCGCGGGTGAATGTCGTGTCCACCTGACCTCCGGCGAGGCGGGCCCTGAGCAGCAGACGGTCCCGGGAATTGTGCCGTCAGAAGATCATTCGACCGGAGTCGGAGTGACCGAGACCACAGCACCGGCGCTCACTACCAGCCAGTAGCTTCCAGGGCATGCGCTCCCCGCTGAGCATGCTTCCGGCAACGACACTCGCGAGGGCAGCCCGCGCCCTCCTCGGCCTCCCCGACCCCGTCCTCCGAGTCCTCGGGGGCCGTCCCATCCGGGTCGACGGCCAGGTCATGGCGCCCACCTCGCAACTCGTGCTGCGCATCCAGCGGTTCATGGACACCGGCTTCGAGGCCGACCAGCCCGCCACCCGCGCCCGAGCCGACTTCGGGCAGCTCACCAGGATGCTCAACGCCGCGTGGCGGAGCACGACCCTCGTGCGTCGGATCGTCATCCCCGGTCGCGACGGGCCGATCCCCGCGGCGCTCCACGAACCGCGCGGCCTCCCCGAGGGATCGCCCCTGCTGGTCTTCCTCCACGGCGGCGGATGGGTGATCGGCGACCCGGACAGCCACGACGTCGTGTGCCGCTTCCTCGCCGAACAGGCCGAGGTGCGCGTGCTCTCGGTCGACTACCGCCTGGCCCCCGAACACCCCTTCCCCGCCGCGGTCCAGGACGCCGAGGACGCCTTCCGGCACGCCGTGGAGCACGCCGCCGAATGGGGAGCCGACCCCGCCGCGGTCGCGGTGGGCGGGGACAGCGCGGGCGGCAACCTCTCGGCCGCCCTCGGGGTGCTCACCAGCCGCGCCGACGGCCCCCGCCCGGCGTTCCTCCTCCTGATCTACCCGGCGACCGACGCCACGCGGGTCCGTCGATCCCGTCGTCTGTTCGCCGAGGGCTTCCTCCTCGGCGAGCGCCAGATCGACTGGTTCCTGGACCACTACGCGCCGGACCGGGCCGCACGTGAGGACCCGAGGCTGTCCCCCCTGCTCGCCGACGATCTCAGCGGGCTCCCGCCGACCTACGTCGCCACCGCCGGGTTCGACCCGCTGCGCGACGAGGGTGAGGAGTTCGCGGAGCGCCTGCGGCAGGCGGGCGTTCCCGTGGCCGTGCGGCGGCACCGGGAGCTGTTCCACGGCTTCGCCAACATGCTGGGGATCGACCGGCACGCGCGGGCGGCGATGCTGGAGGCCGCGGGCGCGCTCCGGGCCGGTCTGGCCTTCGGGAGGGGGCGATTTCGGGGTTCGGCGGGGCGTCCGCTACAGTAGTGCCCGCACGCCGGAAGGCGCAGGCGGACGTAGCGCAGTTGGTAGCGCATCACCTTGCCAAGGTGAGGGTCGCGGGTTCGAGTCCCGTCGTCCGCTCCACGAGCGGGAGGGTGACCAGGTCACCCTCCCGCTTCTGTTTTCCCGGTGTTCGCGGAGCTTCCCGCCCGCGGTCTCCCGAGCGCCGGTCCCGCCGGCCCGGCAGGATGACGCCGTGGATCTCGACACAGCCAGGGCGGTCGCCAGGGAGCAACACCACGCCGTGCTCGCGACCATGCGCGCCGACGGGACACCCCAGATGTCGCCGGTGCTGGTCGCCGTCGACGACGAGGGTCGGCTGCTGATCAGCACGCGGGAGACCGCCTTCAAGGCGCGCAACGCGCGTCGCGACCCCCGCGTGTGGATCTGTGTGCTCCCCGACGGCTTCTTCGGCCGATGGGTCCAGGTCGAGGGCACGGCGACCGTCGTGTCCCTCCCGGAGGCGCTTCCCGGCCTGGAGGACTACTACCGGCGGATCTCCGGCGAACACCCCGACTGGGACGAGTACCGCGCCGCGATGCGCGCCGAGCGGCGCGTGCTGCTGCGGATCGAGCTGACCAGGGCGGGTCCCGACCGCAGCGGGTGAGCCGTCACCCGCAGCAACGCGGGTTCCGGCAGGGGACCCCGTACTCGCTGCCGTAGGCGACGAACTCCTGGACGGGGCGGAGCGCCTCCGCCGCGAGGTCGGCCGGCATCTTCTTGTGGTCACGGCCGGCGGGGTTCGCCCAGGTCGCGGGCGCGTCGTCGAGGTCGAACCGAGGGCGGCCGCCGACGAACAGCGTCCAGAGGGGGTGGTTGGGGAAGTTGTTGATCCGCAACACCCACCACTCACCCTCGACGAGGGCGGCGACCGGGAAGAACACGTCACCGGTCTGCCCCCACTCCGGGCGGACTGTCAGTTCGGGCCGTTCCACGGCGGCCATCGTGCCTGACGCCCGTCACCCGCCGTGCGCCCGGTCCTGGCACACCGCCCGACCAGGGAGGACCTCACCCGGTGCCGTGAAGCCCCCCGTCACCGGGTGTTCGTCGGGCGTTCCCGCACCGTCGGGCTCCCCTGGCCACCGGACGCCAACCGCCCGGGACCAGGAGCTGTCTCGGTCAGGAGCCGTCCGGGTCAGGAGCCGTCCGCGACCCCGAGCCCGACCGGGCAGGACACGCCGGTGCCGCCCAGGCCGCAGTAGCCGTTCGGGTTCTTGGCGTCCGAGAGGTACTGCTGGTGGTAGTCCTCGGCGTAGTAGAAGGCGCGGAGCGGGGCGATCTCCGTCGTGATCACGCCGTGGCCCGCGGCGCTGAGCGCGTCCTGGTACGAGGCGCGGCTGGACTCGGCGGTCGCGCGCTGCTCGTCGTCGGCGTAGTAGATCGCCGACCGGTACTGGGTGCCCACGTCGTTGCCCTGGCGCATCCCCTGGGTCGGGTCGTGCGCCTCCCAGAACACGCGCAGGAGCTGCTCGTAGCTCACCTGGGAGGGGTCGAAGACGACGAGGACGACCTCGGCGTGCCCGGTCCGCCCGCTGCACACCTCCTCGTACGTCGGGTTGGGGGTGTGGCCGCCGGCATAGCCCGCCGCGGTCGACCAGACGCCGGGCGTCTGCCAGAAGCGGCGCTCCGCGCCCCAGAAACACCCCAGCCCGAAGACGGCGGTGCGCATTCCCTCGGGGAACGGCGGCACGATCCGCCGGTCCGGGTGCACGGCGTGCCGCTCGGAGACCGGGATCGGCTCGGTCCTGCCGGGCAACGCCGTCTCGGCGGTGACCAGTTCCGTCTTGTCGCGTCCGAACCAGGTCATACCCCCACCCTACGGGCAGCGCGTGGTCGTGTGGTGCTCCTGTCAGGTCCTGTTCGCCAGGGTGCCTTCGTCTGATCCACTGCTTCGGCACAATGTTGCGGGTCTCCAGGCTGTCTTTCGCGGGAGCCGACCATCAACCGAAAGGGGGCGCCAGGGTGACCTGGCAAGACGAGCTGCGGCGTCTGGACGAGGAGCTGGCCGCCGGCCGCATCTCGGCGGACGAGTACCGCCAGCGCCGGGACCAGATGGCCTCGGCGGGCTCGGGCTCCCCCGGCACGCCGCCGGGTGGCCAGCCCCTGCCGGGCGGAGGAGCGCCCGCACCGCAGGGAGCGGGCCCCTTCCCACCTCCCTTCCGCTGGGGGGACAACGCGGACACCACCCAGGTGGTCGGACAGGGTTCGGACCAGGCTGCGTCGTCCGCCGAGTCCACGCAGGTCGTCCGCTCCGGCGGCGACGCCGACCGGACTCAGGTCGTGCCCGGCGGTGTCGGCGCCTCCCCACCGCCGCCGGGTTACGCCGCCCCCGGCTACCCGCCGCAGGCCGGCGCGCACCAGCCGATGCCCGTGCCGGGAGGGTGGGCCCCGCAGGCCGAACCCGACGCGCCGCCGTGGGCGGGCTCCGACCTGCCCTCCCTCGCCCAGGGCTGGTTGCGCCAGGGGCCGGAGGTGTTCGACGAGGACACCGGGTCGAGCACCGGCAAGAAGATCGGCATCGTCGCGGCCGTGGTGGTCCTCGTGGGCGCGCTCTCCTTCGGCGCCTACTGGTTGTGGGGCCGTGACACCGCCAGCGGCAAGGACCAACCCGCCGCCACCGGCGAGACCAGCGCCAGCCCCAAGCCGAAGGACCCGATGGCCGTGGCGGATCTCGGGGGCAAGGCGGCCGACCACAGCAGGATCACCACGTTCGACGACGTCAAGAAGATCAACTATCTGACGCCCGAGGAGATCCAGATCTACGAGGCGGGCCGTCCCGACAAGGCGCGGATGGCCGTGGCCCAGCTCGGGGACGGCCAGCAGGCCGTGGTGCTGAACGTGGCCGTCGGGGAGCCGACGAAGGCGGCGGACACCGCGAACAGCCTCAGCAACCTGCAACGGGTGTACGGCATGGAGGCCGCGGCGGACATGCCGTCCGCGGTCAAGGTGACCAAGACGGGCCCCAAGGCCAACACTCCCGCCACCGTCCGGGGGCACTACCGCGCGAAGGGCGTGGTCGTGCGGGTCCAGGTCACCGGGAAGGACCTCGACGCCGCGTTGAGCACCTTCCGGAAGACCCTCGACCGACAGCTCGAGGCGTTGCCGGCCGACGAGTGAGGTCGGGCGCTCGTGCCGCGAACCGTGGCCCCCGTCCGTCCCGCTCGGATAAGTTCACCGAGGATGGTCACCTGATGACCACTTTTCAGTGAAGCATTGAGGACCATCACGCTCGTTACCTGCGCTATCAGTAACGATCTTGTCGCAGGTCACGACATGGGTGGCGATCCACACACCCATTCGGTCGGTATATGCCATTGCCGCGTCACCGCGCGGGGAGGGAAAGGGGGAGCCGGGGTTGGCTTGGCAAGACGAGCTCCGGCAGCTCGAGCAGGCGCTCGCGGCCGGCCAGATCACGCCGGACGAGCACCGACGTCGACGGGAGGACGTCCTCAGCGCGGCCGCGCAGGCCAGCACGTTCACTCCCCCACCGGTCCCCAGGGCCGACCAGCCGGGCGACGAGGGGGCGAACGAGACCACGGCGATGATCCCGCCGGTCCCGGCGGCGGCCCCGGCCCACCCCCCGGTGTCGGCGGAGAGCACGCAGATCGTGCCCAACGCCGACCAGACGCAGGTCGTGCGCGAGCAGGCGATGCCGCACAGGGTCAACACCCCGCCTCCTGGCTTCCCCTCCCCGTACGCCGCGGCTCCTTCCTCGCCGCCGTCCCCCGTGAACAACGGTTGGCGGCAGGTCGAGGACGCCTCCCCGCCCTGGGCGGGGCAGACCTGGCCGCCCTCCCCCGCCCCCGGTGGCTGGGCTCCCCACGGCGCCGAGGTCTTCGAGGACGCCAAGAGCGGGGGCAGGGGCAAGAAGATCGCGGTGATCGTCGGCGTCGTCGTCCTGCTCGCCGGCCTCAGCGTCGGCGCGTGGTGGCTGTGGGGTAGCGGGTCCCAGAACACCAGTGCCGCGGCGCAGCAGACGAACACGTCCCAGAACAGCCCCTCGCAGGACCGGAAGCCGGGCGACCCGCTCCAGATCGCCGACCTCGGCGGCAAGCGGGAGAACCACGAGAAGATCAAGACGTTCGAGGACGTCCTGGCCGCGAAGTTCCTCACGACCGACGAGGTCAAGCTGTACACCGACGGCGGGGCCGAGAAGACCCGGGTCGCCGGAACCGTCGTCGACAACACCAGGGCCACGGTCTTCATCGCCCAGATGAAGGACAAGGAGAGCGCGAAGACGGCCGTGGACGAGCTGGGCAAGCTGCAACTGCGGTACGCGTTCACCGAGTACAAGGACGCGCCAGCGGGCGTGGTCGCGGGCGAGCTCGCGCCGAAGCCGAACGTCAGGGCCGGCGTCCGCGCCCACTACCAGCACGAGAACCTGGTCGTCCGGGTCGAGGTCCGGGGACAGGAGCCCACCACCGACCTGAACACGGTGCGGGACTCGTTCAACAAGATCATCAAGCTGCAACTGGAAGCGCTCTCGGCCAATGCCTGATCAGCCCAACGGTCCCCTCCTGCGCCCGGACGTCGCGTGCACGGTCGTGGCCCGCAACTACCTCGCGGCCGCACGTGTGCTGGCCACCTCGTACCTGGAGCACCACCCGTCCCACAGCTTCGTGATCGCGGTCATCGACGGCGAGGACGGAGCGGCCCAGGAGGCACCCGGCCACCACGTCGTCGGCCCGGACTGGTTCGACATCGACCGGGACGACTACCACCGGATGGCCACGGCGTACACCGTGATGGAGCTGGCCACCGCGGTGAAGCCGTTCCTCCTGCGCCGGCTGCGTCGCGACGCCCGCACGGTGACCTACCTGGACCCCGACATCCGGGTGTTCGCCCCGTTCCCCGAGGTCGCCGACCTGGCGCACGAGCACTCCATCGTGCTCACCCCCCACGTGCTCGAGCCGATCCCCCGGGACGGCAAGGAGCCGGACGAGGCCGCGATCATGGCCTCGGGCATCTTCAACCTCGGCTTCATCGCGGTCGGTCCCGGCTCCGACGGATTCCTGGACTTCTGGGCGGAACGGCTGCGCCAGGACGCGATCGTGGCGCCCGAGCAGCAGCTCTTCACCGACCAGCGGTGGGTGGACAACGTCCCCGCGCTCTTCCCGCACCACGTGCTGCGGGACCCCGGGCTGAACGTCGCCTACTGGAACGTCTACCAGCGACCGATCAGCCAGGACGCGGACGGGGTGGTGTACGCCGGCGACTCGGTCCTGAAGTTCTTCCACTTCAGCGGATACCGTCCCGAGAAGCCCTGGCTGCTGACGCACCACTGGGCCCGGCGGCCGAGAACGGTGCTGTCCGAGCACCCCGATCTCAAGCGGCTGTGCGACGACTACGGGCGCGCCCTGGTCTCCGCCGGTTACGGCGACTCGGTCGAGTCGGTGCCGTACCGGTTCAACGAGCTCCCCGACGGCACCCCTCTGACTCCGATGATGCGTCGCGTCTTCCGGTCGGGCTGGGTGGAGGCCGAGCGTGAGTCGGACGACGCGCGGCGCACCGAGATCCCCCCGCACCCGTTCGGTGAGGACGGCGGACGGGCGTTCCGCGAATGGCTGACCACGCCGGCCGACGAGCAGCAGGCCGTCGCCGGTCTGCACCGCTGGGCGATGGCCGTCTGGGCGAGCCGGGCCGACCTGCGCGGGACGTTCACCCACCCCTGCGGTCAGGACGCCGCGGCGTTCCGCGCCTGGTGTCGCACGTCGGGGGTGTCGGAGAAGGCCCTCGCCACCTGGGCCCTGCCGGAGGAGCCGGAGCCCCCGCGCGCCCCGGAGGACACGTTCGGGGTGAACGTCCTCGGCTACCTCACGGCCGAGCTGGGCGTCGGCGAGATGGGGAGGATCGTGCACGACGCGATCACCCTGGCCGAGGTCCCGGTCGCCTCCGTGGTGGAGGAGCGGACCGTCCCGAACCGCACCGCGCTCCCCCGCCCGGCGACGGCGGGACGGCCGCGCTTCCCGGTCAGCCTGCTCTGCGTGAACGCGGACCAGACCCCGGCCATGGTCGCGACCCACCCCGAGGTGGTGCACGACCGCTACCGCATCGGGCTGTGGGCGTGGGAGCTGGAGGACTTCCCGTCGTGGCAGCACGGCGCCTTCGACCTCGTCGACGAGATCTGGACGATCAGCGCGTTCTGCCAGGAGGCGTTCGCCAGGCACACCGACAAGCCGGTGAAGACGATCCCGGTTCCGGTGCGCGACCCCGGGGAGCCCGCGCGACGCGTCCGCGAGCCGGGCGAGCCGGTCCAGTTCCTGTTCGCCTTCGACTTCAACAGCATCGGACAGCGCAAGAACCCCTGGGGACTGGTCGAGGCCTTCCGGCTCGCGTTCCCCGGGCGGGACGACGTGCGCCTGGTGATCAAGGCCATCAACGGGGACAAGAACCCGGAGTCCAGGGAACGTCTGCGGACGGCCGTGGCTGACGACCCGAGGATCGAGCTGCTCGAGCGCTACCTCTCGGTGTCCGAGCTGGACGAGCTGTACGCGCGCAGCGACTGCTACGTGTCCCTGCACCGGAGTGAGGGCTTCGGCCTCACCGTGGCGGAGGCCATGGTCCGGGGCCTGCCGGTGATCGCGACGGAGTACTCGAGCACGACGGAGTTCCTCGACGCCACCACCGGGTGGCCGGTCCCCTGCCGGCTGGTGCCCGTGGGCAAGGGGTGCCACCCGTATCCGGAGACCGCCGTGTGGGCCGAGCCCGACCTCGCGCTCGCCGCCCAGGCGATGCGGGCGGTGGCGGACGACCCGGCCGAGGCGGCGCGGCGCGGCCGGGCTGCCCGGGAGCACATCCTGCGGACACGCGGGATGGACAGGGCGGCCCGGTGGGTGCGCAAGGAGTTGGAGCGGGCCCACGAGACGTGGCGCGAGCGGCGCCGACCCGCCTCCGTGCCGGAGCCGGAGCCGGACCCGGTCGCCCCGTTGCACGAGGCACGCGAGGCCCTGCGGTGGCGGGCCGACGCGCAGGCGCCGTCACGTCTCCCCCTCGCGCCCGCGTTGCGCAGGGCGGTCCTGCGGGCCATCGACCATTACGACGTGCACCAGCGGAAGGTGCTCGGTCGGCTGACCGACGGCGTGGAGACCACGTTGCGCCGCCTCTCGGAACGCCTGTCCGCGGTCGACGCCCGAAGCGCCGCCGCGGCCGCGGAGGAGCGAGCGGCGCGGGAGTCCCTCCAGCGCAGGATCGACGACCTGGACCGGGCTGTCCGCCGCCTCAACCAGCAGGTCCCCGACGCCAGGAGGGCGGCGCTCCGCCTGGAGGCGGACACGGCCGAGCTGCGACGGGAGGTCAGCGGCCGGTTCGAGGCGCTGCGCGCCGAGCAGGAGGTGGCCAGGGAGGAGGTCCTCGACCGGATCACCGAACTCCGGGACCGGGTCGACGCCGAGGCGAAGCGCACGTTCGACATGTTCGTCGAGCGGGACCGCCGCGCGGACCAGGACGAGTTGGAGCTGGCCCGGCTGGAGCGCGACCTGGTCGCGCTCCACCGGGACGCCGCCCTGCGGCACGCCCCGCTGCCCGAGGGCGCGGCGGTGGTCGTCACCGACGCCGGGGCGCTGCTGCTCCCGTCCGACGACGACGTCGTCCTCCCCTGGATGGAGTACCACCGGTCCTGGGAGACCGACGAGGCGGAGTTGATGGCGCGCCTGGCCGAGGACGGGGACACCTTCATCGACGTCGGGGCGCACGTCGGGTACCACACGCTGCGGCTGCTCCGCGATCGCGACCTGGCCCGCGTCGTCGCGGTGGAGGCCAACCCGGCCACCGCGGACCTCCTCCGGCGCAATCTCGACGTGAACCTCCCCGCCCGTCTCCGGGAGCGGGTGACCCTGGTGCCCGCCGCCGCGTGGGACAACGAGGGCACCGTGCGGTTGGCGCACCCGGAGGAGAACAACAGCGGCGACTTCCGGGTGTCGGCAGGGGGCGACGGCGGGGTGGAGGTGCCCGCCGTGCGACTGGACGACGTTCCCGAACTCGCCGAGGGGCGGGTCGGCCTGGTGAAGGTCGACCTCCAGGGCAGGGACCACCGCGCCCTGGCCGGCCTCGCCGAGGTCCTGCGGCGCGACCTCCCGAACGTCGTCTGCGAGTTCTGCCCTGACGCCATCGAGGAGCTCGGCGACGACCCGGAGCAGGTGCTCGCCGGGTACCGGGCGCTGGGCTACGTGGTGCGCGGGGTGGACGGCGAGGAACTCCCCCACGACAAGGACACGGTCCGGGACGCGCGGGCGTCCGAGACCGGTTTCCTCACCCTGTGGTTGTCCCCGGCCGCGACATGAGCGACAGAGCGAGCCCGCGGGCCCCCCTGTCCCTGGACATGGCCCGCGGGCTCGGCGCCTGCCTCGTGCTCTACAGCTACGTCGTCGCGCTCCGACCGGACGAACTCGGCTCGCAGTTGACCGTCGTGGGCACCGTCCGGGCATGGTTGAACCGGCCGTTGGGCATCGGTGAGGACTTCGGCTTCTTCGGTCTGGCGTTGCTCCTGGTCGCCGGGGGCTACCTCGCCGCGGCGGCCGCGGCGGAGTCCGGCGTGCGGGGCGTGCTGGGACGCCTGCTGGCCGTCTACCCCCCGTTCGCCTTCGCGGTGACGGTGGCGGCACTGTTGTCCCAGCTCGGCGCGCCGACGCTGTCGGTGCCGCGCGACGCCGAGGCCGGGCTCTCCGACTGGCTCGCGAGCCTCGCCCTCCTCGGCAATGTCCGGGCGTCGTCCGTGGTGCTGCTCGAACTGAGCTGGATCACGGCGGCGGAGGTCCTCTTCGTGCTGTGCACCGCGCTGCTGGCCCCCGTCCTGAGACGGGCGCCATGGGCACCGGTGGTGGTCAAGCTGCTCGTGGTGGCCGTGGTGGTCGCCTCGGGAACGGAGGCGAGCGGGGTCCATCGCGGACTGACCCTGGTCGTGCTCTACACGTCGTTCCTCCTGGTCGGCGAACTCGCGTGGGCGGTGCGGGCCGGACGGCTCCCCACGTGGGCGGGCGTCCTCCTGGGGTGTTCCTCGTGGCTGTGTCTGGCGTGGGCCGAGCGGAAGTACCGCGAGTTGTTCGGCTGGTGGAACGCGTTGGCCCTGTTCTACGCCGCCATCGTCTTCGTCCTGATGGTGCGGTTCTGGGGAGGTAGGCGTTCCGGCCGTGCCACCGGTTGGCTCGCGGACCGCGCGTACGCCCTGGTATTCCTCCAGGGCACCGTTGGTTGGGCGGTGCTCGACCTCCTGCACCGACTCGTCCCCGTCGAACTGGCCGTGCCGTTGGCGCTGCTCTCGACCGTCGGCGTGGCCGAGATCAGCCATTGGCTCGTGGAACGGCCTGCCGGCCGGCTGGCTCGACGGCTCTCCGGAAGCACGTCAGGTGGGGGCTGGACTCCGGACGATGACGACACCGTGGTCCTCAGGGCGGTGCGCACGTGATCACCCCGTCTCCCGCCCCGGCGAAGTCGGCCTACCTGCCGGGCGTTCCGCTGCTCCGGGTGCTCGGGGCGACCGCCGTCGTCTACACGCACCTGGCGTCCTGGTACACGGCGCGCGGGCGGGCGTGGACGGTTGCCGACCTCCTGAACGTGTCGCTCGTCGAGTCACTCCACCTGATCAAGGATCTCGAGGTGGTCGGTGTCTCGCTCTTCCTCCTCGTGACCGGCCTGGTCGTCACGCAGGCCGCCACCAAGGAGACACCGGGGCAGTTCGGAGCGCGCAGGGCCGTCCGCATCCTGCCCGCGTTGTGGGTCGCGGTGGCCGTCGCGTTCCCCCTGGTGAACAGCGGGCTGCTTCGACCGGGGGAGGGAACGGGACCGGTCGGGCCGCTGACGCTGCTCTCCAACATGACCCTGGTCGAGTTCTTCCTCTCGCCCCACGTGATCCTGATCGGGTCCACCTGGACGCTCGTCGTGCAGGTCGCCTTCTACGCGTTCACCGCGCTGACCATCCCGATCCTGCGGCGTTGGCCCTGGCTCGTGCCCGCCCTGGGCGCCACGGTGTGCTCGGTGGTGCTGTCCCTCGTGTGGGACGCCCGTGGCATGGCCTACGAGTGGATCGGCGTGATCGCCGCGTACATGCCCATGATCTTCATCGGCCAGGTGGTGGCGCTGGCGCGGAGCGGACGGATGCCGACGTGGGCGGCCGCGGCGCTGGGGACCGGCCACTTCCTGTTGTTCGTCAAGGCCGACATGATCGGGCGCTACGTCGCGATCGGGGACGCCCGCCCCCGCACCCTGTTCGTGGTCGTTCTCGTCGTGTTGGTGACCATGAACGCGAACGGGCGACTCGCCAGCCACCCGGCGACGTCGACCCTGGCCGCCCGCACGTACAGCCTCTATCTGGTCCACCAGATGGCGCTCTACCCGGTGCTGGACGCGCTGTTCCCCGTCTGGGGCGAACTCCCCGCGCTCGCGGTCGGTCTGGCGGTCACGGTCGTCGCCACCGAGGTGGTGCACCGATTCGTCGAGGCGCCGGTCGTCCGGCGCTACCGCGACTGGGAGAAGCGGAGGAGACAACGCCCCGCTCCGCGGCATCGGCGCGCGCCGGAGTCACGCGGCCTGGCGCGAAGCTGACCCGGATTCGCCAGCGCGGGCTCGCCTGCTGCAAAAGTTTGCGGCCGTCTGAGGAGGTGGGGCTGGTCCTTCCGCCTGGTTGACAGTCGGCGTCGCAAAGAATTGTCTGGACGGACACTCTGCGTCACACGGAGGTCCGATGAAGCGCCGACGTGTCCTGACCTTGATCACGCTGTTGGTCGCCGGGGTGGCGGCGGCGCCGCCCGTGTTGGTGGCGGCGGAGCCGCGGAACGGCAGGGACGTGATCGTCCAACTGTTCCAGTGGAACTGGGCGTCGGTCGCCAGGGAGTGCCGGGACGTGCTGGGCCCACGCGGATACGGCGCCGTCCAGGTGTCCCCACCACAGGAACACGTGGTGGTGGCGGGCCGCCCCTGGTGGCAGGACTACCAACCCGTCAGCTACCGGATCGACAGCCGACGCGGCGACCGCGAGGCGTTCCGGTCCATGGTGGACACGTGTCACGCGGCTGGCGTGCGCGTGTACGTGGACGTCGTCATCAACCACATGACCGGCCAGGAGACCCCGGGGGTCGGCAGCGCCGGCTCCCGGTACTCGCACTACGAGTACCCGGGCATCTACCGGCACCAGGACTTCCACCACTGCGGACGGCACGGCGACGACGACATCAGGGACTACCGCGACCGGTACGAGGTCCAGAACTGCGAGCTGGTCAACCTCGCCGACCTCGACACGGCCGCCGACCGCGTCCGCGACCGGGTCGCCGGCCATCTCAACGACCTGCTCGGTCTGGGCGTCGACGGGTTCCGCGTCGACGCGGCCAAGCACGTCCCGGCCTCCGACATCGCGGCGATCACCCGGCGACTGGACCGCCCTGCCCACGTGTACCAGGAGGTCATCCCCGGCGCGGGCGAGCCGATCACACCCGAGGAGTACACGGCCAACGGAGACCTGCTGGAGTTCCGCTACGGCGCGGACCTCGCGAGGATCTTCAACCGGGAGCGCCTCGCGTCCCTGCGCGCGTTCGGGGCGCCGCTGCCGTCCGACAAGGTCGTGGTGTTCACGGACAACCACGACACCCAGCGGCACTCCCCGGTGCTGACCTTCCGCGACAACGCCCGCTACGCCATGGCCAACGCGTTCATGCTGGCCTGGCCGTACGGGACGCCGAAGGTGATGAGCAGTTACGAGTACGCCGACCCGGACCAGGGGCCGCCGGCCGACGCCAGCGGCCGCACCTCGGACACGACGTGCTTCACCAACCGCTGGCGCTGCGAGCACCGCTGGCAGGTGATCGCGAACATGGTCGCGTTCCACAACGTCGTGCGGGGTGAGCCCGTGACGAACTGGTGGGACAACGGGAACGACCTCATCGCCTTCGGAAGGGGATCGAGGGGCTATCTGATCCTCAACGACGAGAACGCGGGCGTGACCGGCCGCTCGTACCAGACCTCGTTGCCCGCGGGAACGTACTGCGACGTCATCCACGGCGACTTCACCGCGGGGCGCTGCACGGGACCGACGTACGTCGTGGACCGAAACGGGTGGTTCGGCGCCGACGTCGCCGCACAGGACGGGATCGCGCTGCACGTGGGCGCGAAGGTGAACTGAGGGCGCGGGCGGTGGGGCTTCGGGGCCTGCCCGACGGTGAGGGCAGGCCCCTCGCGCTCACCGGCCGACGGCGTACCCCTGCATGCCCCGGGCGTTCGCCCCGGCCCTGAGCAGGCCGCTGACCGGGTCGCGGGACACCGCCGAGAGACGACCCAGGGACCACGGGCCCGCGTCAACAACCTCGTGCCCCCGTTCCCTCAGCTCGGCCACGCGGTCGGCGCCGAGGCGGGACTCGACGACGAGCTGACCCGGGTACCAGGAGCGCGGGAAGAACGAGGACGGGAACGCGGTCGAGTGCCACGCCGGGGAGTCGATCGCCGCCTGGAGGTCGAGGCCGCCGGTGACGTGCGCCAACCAGAAGCAGAGCTGCCACTGGTCCTGCTGGTCGCCGCCGGGGGTGCCGAACGCCAGGGTGGGCTCGCCGTCCCGCAGCGCCAGGGACGGGGTGAGGGTGATGCGGGGGCGCTTGCCGGGGGCGAGTGCGTTCGGGGAGTCCTCGTCGAGCCAGAACATCTGGGCGCGCGTGCCGAGGCAGAAGCCGAGCGCGGGGATCGTCGGCGAGGACTGGAGCCAGCCGCCGGACGGCGTGGCCGACACCAGGTTTCCCCAGCGGTCGACCACGTCGATGTGCACCGTGTCGCCCCGGGTGGTCCCCGCCCGGTCGACCGTGGGCTCCCCGATGCCCATCGCGGTGCCCGTCGGCATGTCGGCCCCACCGGCGCCGACGCCCTCGGCGACGAAGGCGGGGAGGCGCGGGGCGCGGCCGCCTGGCGATCCGGGGCGGAGCTCCAGCGACGCGGTCTCGCCGACGAGCTGACGTCGCCGCGCGGCGTAGTCCCGGGAGAGCAGGTCGTCCAGCGGCACGGCGTCGCTGTCGCCGTACCACGCCTCGCGGTCGGCGAACGCGAGCTTGGCGCACTCCACCGCGAGGTGGACCGTCTCCGCCGTGGGAACGCCGTCCACATAGGACAGACGATCGGCGAAGCCCTCCAGCAGGAGGAGCTGCTGGGCCAGCGCGGGGCCCTGGCTCCACGCGCCGCACTTGGCGAGGGTCCACCCGTCGGCGAGGTCGACGGTCAGGGCGTCCTCGGTGCCGGCCCGCCAGCCGGCCATGTCCGCGCCGGTCAGCACGCCGGCGTGGTCGCGGCCCGAGTCGTCCCGCACCGGCGTCCGGCAGAACCGGTCGATCTCCTCCGCGACGAACCCCTCCGCCCAGGCGCGGCGGGCGGCCTCGATCTGGGCGTCCCGGTCGGCGCCGACCGCCTCGGCCTCGGCGAGGAGCCGCTCCCACGTGTCGGCCAGCACCGGGTTGGTGAACCGCGTGCCGGCGACCGGGACCCGGCCGCCGGGCAGCCACAGTTCGGCGGAGCTGTGCCAGTGCTCCCGGAACATCCGCTCCACGGTGGCGATGGTGTCGGGGACGCGCGGCACGAGCGGGAAACCGTCACGCGCGTAACCGATGGCGTAGCGGAGAACGTCGCGCAGTCGCTTGGTGCCGTGGTCGCGCAGCAGCAGCAACCACCCGTCCCACGCGCCAGGAATGGTGGCCGCGAGCAGACCGGTGCCGGGCACGAGATCCAACCCGAGGTCGCGGTAATGGGCGGGGGTGGCGCCGGCCGGGGCGACGCCCTGGCCGCAGAGCACCCGGGGACGCGGATCGCGCGCGGTCGTGAAGACCACGGGAACCTCGCCGCCCGGGCCGTTCAGGTGCGGCTCGACGACCTGGAGCACGAACCCGGCCGCGACGGCGGCGTCGAACGCGTTGCCGCCGTCCTCCAGCACGGCCATGCCGGCGGCCGAGGCCAACCAGTGCGTGCTCGCGACCATGCCGTGGGTGCCGACGAGCTCGGGGCGCGTGGTGAACACGCGTCACACCATAGGGTTCATCCCCGCTGTCGTTAACCCCGCTAACGATCCCGTTTCTCCGCCCCCTCCACGGGAGGGGGCGGCTGAATCGATTCGACAACCACGAAAATCGACGCAATGACGTCGGACCCGGTAACCCTGACCGTTCCCAGAACCAAAACACCGTTACCTGGGGGAACCCCTGTTTTTATTATCCCAGGTCGTGACGGGCCGATCCGAGGCAGAGGCGGAGCGACACACCGGAGCCTTCGGGTGAAGCGGCCGGGCTTCCACGAGGAGGGTCACGGCAGGCTCAGGTCGGCTCACCCGACGCCATCGTCCCGGTCCCGGCTCGCCCAACGCCATCGTCCCGGTCCCGGCTCGCCCAACGCCGTCGCCCCGTCCCGGCTCGCCCGGCGATCACACCTCCGTCACCACCCGAACGGCCGCCAGCGGGAGATGGCCACACCGCGACCACAGGGTGAACGATGACGCACGAAACCTGGTCCCGCTGTCACCATCAGCGACGGGATGGTGACCGGGGGCTGATCATCGACGTAGGGTCTGGTGCTCGTGGAGCAGCGACGACTGGGTGATTCGGGTCTGGTGGTCAGCGCGGTCGGCCTCGGCTGCAACAACCTCGGCCGGCCGGGCACCGGCACCGAGACGTTGGCGGGGGCCCGCGCGGTGGTCGACGCCGCGCTGGAGGCCGGCGTGACGTTCTTCGACGTCGCCGACGTGTACGGCGCGCCGCGCGGGCGCAGTGAGGAGCTGCTCGGCCAGGCGCTGGCGGGCCGGCGCGAGCACGCGGTCGTCGCCACGAAGTTCGGGCTGGACATGCAGGGCGCGAACGGACCCGACTTCGGCGCGCGCGGGTCACGCCGGTACGTGCGGCGCGCGGTCGAGTCGTCCCTGCGCCGACTCGGGACCGACTGGATCGACCTGTACCAGCTTCACCGGCCGGACCCGGCGACGCCGCTGGAGGAGACCCTGTCGGTGCTGGACGACCTCGTGCACGAGGGCAAGATCCGCTACATCGGGCACTGCAACCTGGCCGGCTGGCAGATCGCCGACGCCGGCTGGACCGCCAGGACCAGGGGCACGGCCATGCCGATCTCCGCGCAGAACCACTACTCGCTGCTGGAGCGGGAGGCCGAGCGGGAGGTCATCCCCGCGTGCCAGCGGTTCGGGCTCGGCGTGGTCCCGTACTTCCCCCTGGCCAACGGCCTGCTCACCGGCAAGTACCACCGGGACTCCGCGCCGCCGCCCGGGTCGCGGCTGGTCGGCAGGGAGCGGTTGCTGGCGGACGCCCCGTGGGACCGCATCGAACGGCTCAGGGCGTTCGCGGCGGCCAGGGGCCTGGCGATGATCGACGTCGCCATCGGCTGGTTGACCGCCCAGCCCGCGGTGGGCACGGTGATCGCCGGGGCGACCACGCCGGAGCAGGTGCGGGCCAACGCCGCCGCGGGGCGGTGGCGACCGACGCCCGAGGACCTGCGGGAGATCGACGCCATCTGCCCGCCGGGGCGCCGCTGACGCCGTCCGACGGCCCCAGGGCTCCCTCAGGGTCGGGTCACCCTGCGGGAGGACCCGGGTCGTCCCGGGGCAGCATGCGGGAAAGGTCCCCGGAGGGGACGCGGCGCGCGGGGCGCGGCGGCGAAGCTGGGCGCATGGAGCTGATCGGGATCGCACTGGTGTTCGTCGGACTCTCGCTGGTGGCCGCGCTGCCGCTCGTTGTTCTGCTTCACACCGCCGGTCCGCGCCGGGGCACGACGCACTAGCCTCACCGCGAGCCGGCCATCCTCCGGCCACCTCGACGGAGAGGGGAGCACATGCAGATCACGGACACCGCCGCGATCGTCACCGGTGGGGCGTCGGGTCTGGGCGGGGCCACCGCCCGCGCCCTGGCCGCGCGCGGCGCTCGGGTCTTCGCGGTGGACCTGCCATCGGCCATCGAGAAGGCGGAGCGGGTCGAGGGGGTCACGTACGTGGCCGCCGACGTGACGGACGCCGAGCAGGTGCGGGCCGCCGTCGACCAGGCCGCCGGGTCGGGGGCGCCGCTGCGGATCGTGGTCAACTGCGCCGGGGTCGGCTGGGCGGGGCGGATCCTCGGCAAGCAGGGTCCGCACGAGCTGGACCTGTTCCGCACGATCGTGGAGATCAACCTGGTCGGCACGTTCAACGTGATGCGGCTGGCGGCCGAGGCGATCGCCAAGACCGAGCCGCTCGCCGACGACCAGCGCGGTGTCGTGATCAACACGGCGTCGGTGGCGGCGTTCGAGGGCCAGATCGGCCAGATCGGCTACTCGGCGTCCAAGGGCGGCGTGGCCGCGATGACGGTGCCCGCGGCCCGCGACCTGGCCTCGTTCGGCATCCGGGTGATGACGATCGCGCCGGGGATCATCGACACCCCGATGCTGGCCGGGGTGACCGAGGAGTTCCGCGCCGGTCTGGCGGCGGGGGTGCCGTTCCCGAAGCGGCTCGGTCGTCCGGACGAGTACGCGCAGCTCGCGGTCTCGATCGTCGAGCACGACTACCTGAACGGCGAGGTCATCCGGATGGACGGCGCGCTGCGGATGGCGCCGCGCTGACCTCTCCGGAGCCCGCCCGACGGCTCATCGCCACCCGTTCGTGGCCTAGCACCCCGGGGTCATTCCGTCAAACAGTTGTCCACAGCCTTCCGGCCTCTTCGTGCCTGACGGGTGAGGGGACCCGATGGTGGGGTGACGCTTCGCGGAGTTGTCCACAGGCTCGCGCTGTGGGATTTCGCGCTGGTCGTGTGCTGGATAGGCTGGAGCGGGGCTCGCCCCCCAGGGCGGGTGGGGGCTGAGCTGAGCTGGGGAGGCTTGGGAAGCGGGAAGGCCACTTTTCCGCCCGGTGGCGGAAAAGTGGCCTTCGGCGTTCCTCGGGGTTCGCGTTGGGCACGGCGACGGGCGCGGCACGACGGGCGACCGGCGCGTGATCAGTCCTCAGTGGACGGACATGGCGCGGTGAGGTCCCCGGTGTAGGGGATCGCGTTCGGTCCGCCGTCCGTGATCCACCGGCGCAGCGCGTGGGTGGCGCGGACGTCGTCCTCGTTGTAGTCCAGCAGCCGGCGGCGCTGGCTCTCGTCCGGCTCCTGCCCGTCCATGCCGACCGCGTCCCGGTACCAGCGCATCGAGTTCTCGCCGCCGGCCTCCGGGTCGCGCCAGGAGAACCCGGCCGCCGGGGCGATCGTCTTCAGCCCCTTGCCGTGCGCGCACAGGAACTGGTCCCGCACCACGCCGAACAGGTCCACCCACTGGTTCGAGGAGATGAACTCCTTCACCGCCTCGACGTCCGGGATGCCGGGCTTGCCGGCGAACCGCTCCGCCGACGCCAGCAGCCAGCGGTTCTCCGCCAGCTCGTTGTAGCAGTAGGCGCGGAAGGTCAGACCCCTGGCGCGGGCCCGCAGCCGCAGCGAGGTGAGCCAGGTCCAGAACTCGCCGAACGAGCGGGCCTCGTCGTCGGTGGGCAGCGGCTCCCAGGTCACGAACGCGCGGTAGCCCGCCGGCTCGCCCACGTCGACCCCGGACAGCCAGCAGCCCCACAGGTAGGCGCCGGCGTCACCGAAGCTCTCCATGTCCACGTCGACCTCGACGTCCGCCCTCGGCACCGTCACCTCCGGCACCCGGCGGACCAGCGAGTAGTCCCGCAGGTACGCCCTGGCCAGGTGCACCGCGTCCGGGAACGGCATGCCCACCATCGGCGCGGGCGGCTCGCCGTCGGGGTCGAGTCCGGCCAGCCGGTCCACGGTGCCGTAGCCGGCGGCGCGCAGGGCGACCGCGTCCTCGCCCCGCAGGACGAGGCTGACGTCCCTGGTCTCCCGCAGCGCGCTCTCGCAGGTCGGCCACCACGGGCAGGTGCGGCACTCCACCACGCGGGAGGGGCGGGCCAGGGCCGGCGCCCGGCTCGCGGCGGCCGCGGCGACGGCGAGGCGGTCCGCGAACCGCGCGTCGTACTCGGCGAGCGCGGTGCGGCCTCCCGGCCAGGTCGGGGCGTCGAGGTCGTGCCAGACGACCACGTCCGCGTCCATGCCGATCGCGCCGCCGGTGGCCCGTCCGCCGGCCATCAGCCCCGCCGCCTGGAGCATGCGCACGGCGTGGGCCAGCCGGAGCTGGTCCCTCGGCTGGGCGCGCACCTTGCGCAGCGGGTCGGTGCGGGCGCCGTCGGGGAACGGCTCGGACAGGGGGCTGGTCCGCGCGCCGCTGCCGGGGTCGCTGACCTTGTGCCGCACCACGAGCACCGGCACGTAGCCGTCGCCGACCCGCACGAGCAGGTCGACGGCCCCGCGACGTCCGCCGGTGGGGTCGCTGGGGAGTTGGGGCGCCCACACGAGCCGGGCGCCGCCGCGCAGCGCCGCGAGGGTCGCCCGCTCCCGGGCGGCGGCCGACGCCGAACGGGGGATCTCGGTCCACTCGCCGCCCATGAGGCGGGCCATCCGGTCGGCGACCGCCCTCCGGTGCGCGGCCGCGTCGGCCTTGCGCTGTTCGGCGGTGGGGTCCGGCGGCGCCTTGGGGGCGTCCGCCATGTCCGGGTCGTGCTCGAGGTGCACCCGTCGCCGGCAGCGGCTCACCACGCCGGCGTCGAGCAGCACCGAGGAACTCATGGGAACGAGCCTAAGCCGTGCGTACGACGTTCGGGGTAGGCCGGTCTGGTGGATCTTCGTCAGCGGCGTGCCGCGCGATGGGGCGCGGGGCCCGGTCCTAGGGTGGACGCCGGAGGTGGTCGGATGGCACGCGGCAAAGGCCGGTCGCCCCTGGTCACGCCGGCCAGGCTGCGGCGACTGCTGGGTCTGGCCAAGGTGGTCGGGCCGGTGGTGGCCCCGGTGGCCCTGCGGGCCGTGGCCGTGGCCAGGGAGGGCCTCGACCGGGCCCGTGCCCGCCGACTGGGGGTCCCCGTGGAGTCCCTGGCGGCGTTCAGCGGCAGGGGCGGGGCGCTGCACGCGAGGATCTCCGGTGTGGCGGGCGTGCTGGCCGAGCTCAGGGCGCGGCACGAGGACGCGGAGACCCAGCGGTTCGCGGACGAGGGCGAGCGCCGGCTGGCGGACCTGGCCGCCGCGGTCCGCGCGGCCGAGCGGATGCCCTCCGCCCGGCGCAGGGCCGCCCACCGCGCGGTCGCCGGGGAGCTGGTGAACCTGGAGTCCGAGCTGCTCCGCCGCCTCGGCGTGTGAGTGACGACACACGGGTGGGGCGTGTCCTCACCTGTCCGTGAGGGCACACCCCACCCGTGCGCACCGGTCGCCGGCCGCCCGGCTCAGTCGCCCCCGGCGGCCTTCCCGGAGTGCCGGAGCTTGCGGCGGGCGCGGCCCACCTCGCCGGCGCGCTCCGCGGAGCCGCGGTCGATCTCCTCCAGCACGGCCTTGACCGCCCTGGCGGCGATCCGCCGCGCGACCTTCTCCGGGTTGCCGTCGGTGCGCTGCTCGACCTGGCTGGCCACCTGGTTGACGACGGCCGCGACCTGTTCCTGGCGCCGGACCAGCGGGTCGGTGCGCAGGTCCTTGGCCAGCGACACGCACAACGCGACCATGATCACGGCGAACGGCGCGGCCGCGATGATCGTCACGTTCTGGAGCCCCGTCAACGCGTCACTGCCGCCGACCAGCAGCATCACCGCGGCCACCGCCCCGGTGAGCACGCCCCAGAAGATGACCACTCCCCTGGTCGGCGCGATCGACCCGCGCTGGGACAACGTGCCCATCACCACCGACGCGGCGTCGGCCCCGGACACGAAGAAGATCGCCACCAGCACCATGACCAGCACACCGGTGACCGCCGCCCACGGGAAGTGGTGCAGCACCGTGAACAGTTGCGACTCCTGCGTGGCCTGGCCGGCCACGTCGGTGCCGGAGCGCTGGAGGTCGATGGCGGAGCCGCCGAGGATGGCGAACCACACCAGGCTGACCAGGCTCGGCACCAGGATCACGCCGCTGACGAACTGCCGGATCGTGCGGCCGCGGCTGATCCGCGCGATGAACATGCCGACGAACGGCGTCCAGGAGATCCACCACGCCCAGTAGAAGATGGTCCAGCCGGCCAGCCACTTGCCGGTGGCGTCGCCGCCGCTGGCCGCGGTGCGGGCCGACATCTCCGCCAGGTCGCGGAAGTACTCGCCGACCGAGGTCGGCAGCAGGTTGAGCACCAGCACCGTGGGGCCCACCACGAACAGGAACACCGCCAGCAGCACGGCCAACACCATGTTGACGTTGGACAGCCACTGGATGCCCTTGGCCACGCCGGAGACGGCCGAGGCCACGAAGCACACGGTGAGCACGGCGATGATGGCCACGAGCGCGCCGGTGCCGATGTCGCCGCTCATCCAGCCCGCCGCCTGGAGCCCGCTGCCGATCTGCAACGCGCCGAGGCCCAGCGAGGCCGCCGAGCCGAACAGGGTGGCGAAGATGGCCATCACGTCGATGGCCTTCCCGATCGGGCCGTTGGCCCTGCTCTGGCCGAACAGGGGCGCGAAGGCCGAGGAGATGAGCTGCGAGCGCCCCCTGCGGAAGCTGCCGTACGCGATGGCGAGGCCGACCACGGCGTAGATCGACCACGGGTGCAGCGTCCAGTGGAACAGGGTGGTGGACATCGCGGTCTGCACCGCGGCGGAGCTGCCCGCCTCCACCGTGCCGGGTGGCGGGCTCGTGAAGTGCGCCAGCGGCTCGCTGACGCCGTAGAACATCAGGCCGATCCCCATGCCCGCGCTGAACATCATCGCGACCCAGGAGATCGTGCGGAACTCCGGCTTCTCGCCGTCCTTCCCCAACGGGATGCGCCCGTACCGGCTGAACGCCAGCCACAGCGCGAACACCACGAACCCGGTCGCGGCCAACACGAAGCCCCAACCGGCGTTCTGAATGATCCAGTCCAGAACCGACCTCGCCACACGCCCCAGCGAGTCGGTGCCGAACACGCCCCACAGGACGAACGCGACCGCGAGCACCGCGGCCACGCCGAACACGGTCGGATCGGTCCTGGCGGGCTGTTCGGCTGAGCTTTCCGCCCCGGGTGCCGTCGCGGGCGCGTCCCCGGGCAGTTCGGTGGGTCGTTCGTGGTTGTCGCCGTGGTCGTTCGTCGGTCGTTTGTCTGCAATATCCGTCGACACGACTGCCGGCGCCCTTTCCAGGCGCCGCCTCCTTTCCGAAAGGGAACACCTGTGGCTCCCGGCGGTCAGGAGGGAACGACGACGCCACGATGACGGCGTCGGTGGGTCACCAGCGAACCGCCCGAGGACGGCCCCGACCGCCGGCAACTCACCCACCGTGACCCATTCGGCGCAACGAGGTCAACCGCAGCCCACCCAGCCGTGGCCAAATAGACACCATTTTTGCGAGTTCCGTCACGTGCTCGCTGGGCCGTTGAGGTGCTGGACACAGGCGGGGCCTCCCGAGTGGCGCAGACGGACACCTACGCTGCTCACCTGTGGTGGTGAGGCTGGCCCCGACCAGGGGAGCGCTGCGCGTGGCCCGGGGGGTCGCGCTGGCCGTCAGCTCCGCCACCCTGGCCGTCGCGGCCCACGCGGCGGCCGGCGGGTCGGTGCCGGACACCGGTCTCGCCGCCGTCCTCACCGTGCTCCTCGCCGGCGCGGGCACCGCGCTGGCGGACCGCCGACGGGGCCCGGTCGCCATCCTCGCCGCCCTCGGCGGCTCCCAGTTCCTCCTGCACGTGCTGCTCCAGGCCCTGGCGGGGCACGGCCACGGCCCGCACCACGCCCTCCCCGGGTTCGACCCTGGCCTGATGACCGCGGCGCACGTCGGCGCGGCACTGCTCACGGCAGGGCTGCTGCTCGGGGCGGAGCGGTCGGTGTTCGCCGTGGCCACCGCCCTGGCGATGCTGCTGCCCCGTCGGCTCAGCCCGCTCCCCGCGTGGGCGCCGCTGCGGCCGGTCACCGTGCCGGCCGAGCCCGTGTCACCCCCGTTCTCGGTCCTGCTGCGCCGGGTCGTCGCCCGGCGTGGTCCTCCGCGCCACTCCTGATCGCGTTCCCGCACCGGCCCCTCCCCCGGCCGGCCCCCCTTCTCCGAAAGATCAGGAGCCATGTCGACACACCGTTCCCTCGCGCGCGCCGGCGTCGTCACCACCGCCGGCCTCGCCGCCCTGTTCGCGACCGCCGGCCTCGCCTCGGCGCACGTCACCGTCCAGCCCGCCGGCGAGGCCGCCCAGGGCGGCTACGCCAAGGTGGCCTTCCGCGTGCCCAACGAGCGCCCGAACGCGGGCACGGTGAAGCTGGAGGTCGCGCTGCCCAAGGACAAGCCGCTGACCTCGGTCCTCACCAAGCCGCTCCCCGGGTGGAGGGCCGAGGTCACCAAGACCCGGCTGGACCAGCCGCTGGAGTCGCACGGACGCAAGATCGAGGAGGTGGTCAGCGCGATCGTCTGGACCGCGGAGGGCGGCACGCGCATCAACCCCGGCGAGTTCCAGGAGTTCGAGGTGTCCCTCGGCCAGCTCCCGAAGGACACCGACCAGCTCGTCCTGCCCGCGACGCAGACCTACGACAACGGCGAGGTCGTGCGCTGGGACGCCCCGCCGCCGGCCAAGGGCGCGGAGGAGCCGAACTCCCCGGCCCCGGTGTTGCGGCTCGTCGCCAAGAAGGAGGACGGCCACGGCACGGCGGCGGCGTCCGGCTCCGACGGCGCGACCGCCGGCGGCGGCGCCGGCACGGACAACGCCGCGCGCTGGCTGGGCGGCGCCGGCCTCGCCGTGGGCGCGCTCGGGCTCGGACTCGGCATCGGCGCCGTCGCCAGGGGCAGGAGGAAGGCATGATCCGCAGGACGCTCGCCGCGCTGCTCCTGGCCGGGGTGGCGCTGGTCGCGGGGGCCGGCCCCGCGTTGGCGCACAACGTGCTCGTCAGCAGCGACCCCAAGGACGGCGCGACGCTGGAGACCGGCCCCGGGCAGGTCAAGCTGGTCTTCGACCAGCCGGTCCAGCAGAGCGCCGGCGAGACCAACCTGAACACCGTCACCATCACCGGGCCGGACGGCAAGCACTACCCGGCCGAGAAGGCGAAGGTGGACGGCACCGCGGTCTCCGCCGTGATCGGCGCGCTCGGCCCGGCCGGGCAGTACACGATCGGCTACCGGATCCTGTCGGCGGACGGCCACCCGGTCTCCGGCTCGGTGAAGTTCACGGTCACCACCGCCGGCACCGGCACGCCGGCCCCCGCGCCCACCTCGGCGGCCGCGGCCCCGGCCGGTGACGGCGGCGGCTCCGGCGACGGCGGCATGCCGGTGTGGCCGTGGATCGTCGGCGCCGTCGTGCTGTTGGGCGCCGGCGTGGCCGTGGCGGTCCGCCTCGGCAGGAGCTAGGCCGGTGTCCCGAACCGCGGTCCCGGCGGGGCTGGCGCGCCGTCTCGGCGCGGTGGCCCTGGCCTCGGTGGCCGGGGCGGCCCTCGGCGCGTGGCTCGCCGCGGACGCGGCGCCGCCCGTGCCGGGGCTGCCCGAGCCCGGGACCGCGGTTCGGCTCGCCCTCCCGCTGACCAGGCTCGTCCTGGACCTCGCCGCCGTGGCGGCGGTCGGGCTCGGGGTGCTCCCCCTGCTGGTGCGACGGGCCAGGCCCCGGGACGCCGAGGCCGTGCTGGCGCCGGCCCGCCGGGCCGGTGTGGTCGTCGGGGCGGTCTGGATGGCGGCGGCCCTGGTGTTGCTCTGGCTCCAGGCCTCCGAGCTGTCCGGGCGCGGCGTGGCCGTGAGCGCGTCCACGCTGTCCGCCTACGCGTCGACCGTGAGCGCCGGGCGCGCGCTCCTCATCACGATGGCGTGCGCGTTCCTGGTCGCGTTGACCCACTTCACCGCGTCCACCGGGCGTCCGGTCCCCACCGGGCTGGGCCTCACGGTCGCCGTGCTCGGTCTCCTCCCGCTCCCCCTCACCGGGCACGCGGCGACCGCGGCGCACCACACCCTGGCCGTGCTCGCGATCGGCGCGCACGCCGGGGCCGCGGCCGTCTGGGTCGGCGGACTCGGCGTCCTGCTGGCGCTGGTCGTCCCCCGGCGGGGCCTGCTGGCGACGGTGCTGCCGACGTTCTCCCGGCTCGCGGCCGCCTCCCTGGTCGCGGTGGCGCTCGGGGGCCTGGTGACCGCGCTGGTCCGGCTGGACGGCCAGCTCCCCTGGGCACTGACGCGGACGCCCTACGGAGCGCTGGTGCTGGCCAAGACCGCCTGCCTGCTCGCCCTGGCCGCCGTCGGCGGGCTCGTCCGCCGCCGCCTGCTGCCGCTGGTGGCCGCGCACCGGGCCACGCCCCTGGCCACCTGGGTCACCGTGGAACTCGTGATCATGGGTGTCGCCCTCGGGTTCGCCGCCGTGCTGGCCCGCACCCCCCTGGGCGTCTCCGGCTGAGCCGGCCCCGGTCGCCCCGGGTCACACCGCTCGGCTCCTCCCAACGCCGGCCCGCCCGGAGCGGGCCGCCCGGAGTGGGCCGACCGGAGTGGGCCGACCGGAGCGGGCCGGAGGGAAACCAGCTCGGACCGGGAGCGGGTCCCCCTCTAGCGTCAGACGCGTGCTGACGACCGAGGACCTGGCGACCGTCGTGGACGACCTGCTCGACGCGACCCGCGACGCCGGCCTGTCGCTGCTGCGGGAGACCGCCGAGCTGGACCGGAGCGGGTGGGACTACCTGGTGATCCACGCGGTCGACACCGACGGCGTGCCGTGGGTGGTGCGCGCGCCCCGCCGGCCCGAGGTGGCCGAGCTGATGGGCCCGGAGGGCGCGGTCCTCGACCTCGTGCGCCCCGTCCTGCCCGTCGCCGCCCCCGACTGGCGCGTCCGCACGCCGCGGTTCGCGGCCTATCCCCGGCTCCCCGGCCAGATCGCCGCGACCGAGGACCCGGACACCCTCGTCCACCACTGGCACCTGCCTCGGGAGCGGTTCGGCGAGGAGTTCGTCGACCAGCTCGCCCGGACGCTCGCCCTCCTCCACCGGGTCGACGTCGAGAAGGCCACGGCCACGGGCGTGCCCAGCGGTTCCCCGTCCGACCAGCGGGAGGAGATCGCCGAACGCCTGGAACGGGCGCGGGCCGCGGTCGAGGTCCCCGAACGCTGGTGGCGCTACTGGCAGCGGTGGCTGCGCGACGACTGCCTGCCCCCGCGCGGCGTGCTGGTCCACGGCGACCCCCACCCCGGCCACCTGCTCGTCGAGCCCTCGGGGCGCGACGTCCGCCTCGTGGGCCTCCTCGACTGGGGCGACGCCCAGGTCGGGGACCCGGCGCTGGACTTCTGCGACGTCCACGCCGCGTTCGGCGACGAGGCGCTGGACCGGCTCCTGACCCGCTACGAGCGGCACGGCGGCCTGGTGTGGCCGGGCGCCCGCCGGCACATCGTCGCCATGGCGACCCTCCGCCTCGCGAACACCGCGCTCTACGGCGTCAACACCGGGCAACCCCGCTTCGTGGCGGCCGCCAGGAATCGGCTGCGCACACCACCACCCGATCAGGCGACCTCCTGAGCGGTGAGCGGTCAGTCCTGCTCGGTGAGCTGCTCCGGCGACGCCGACGGCCGCTCCCTGCGGAGCTGGTCCAGCCGCGCCACCGCGGCCCTGCCCCGCCGGTCGAGCTCCCTGCGGTCGATCCAGCCCGCCGCGTAGTGCCGGTAGGCCTGCGCCAGCATCACCAGCTCGGCCAGGTAGTCGGCCGAGTGCCGCCGGCTGGCCTCCGGCAGCCCGGTGACCAGCGGAAGCTGACTGTCCACCACCCGGTCCAGCAGAGTGGCGGCCCGGATCGCCCGGCGTGCCCGCCAGCCCAACCTGTGCCGCCTGCCGGTTCCCACCACGCGCCGCCCCGCTCCATGTTTCCCGTGTTCGCCCGCGCGGGCGTCCCCGCTCCCCCGTCCGCGCCGGCCTGGTCGCTGCTGACGTCGCTCGCCAGCCAACTTGCGTTACCGGGCAACCCACGGTATTGCGCCAGCCGAGGTACCCCGGTCCGGTGGGGGTCCTCCGCTCAGCGGTAGGGGGTCCACCGCACGGAGGTGTCGCCCGACCGGAAGGACCGCAGCCGGAGCCTCAGCTCGGCCGCCACACCGGGGTTGCTGCGCAGCACGGGCAGCACGCTCGTCACCAGCTTCAGCTCCCGCACCGCCCGCAGGACCGGGAACCCGCTCCACCGCATGACGTCGAAGCCGTACGCCGCCGCCAGCTCCTCGTGGGCCGACGACCGCCGGAACCGGAGCTGGCCCACGGCGACCGGGGTCAGGTCCCACTCCCTCGGCCCGTGGCAGGTGGAGTCGAAGTCGCACAGCACCGGCCCGTCCGGCCCGGGGATCAGGTTCCCGAGGTGGGCGTCGCCGTGCACCGGGCCACGGGGGAACACCCACTCCAGCCCGGCCAATTCGGCCGCCACCTCCGCGCACCGCTGCTCCAGGAAGGCCCGGTCGTCCGGGTCCAGCTCCTCCTCGGCGTCGGCCAGCCGGCGCCGCACGTCGTCGAGCGGCTCCCAGTGCGGCAGCGGGAACGGCGGGGGCGGCAACGCGTGCAACCGGCGCAGCAGCCGGGCCAGGTCGACCCCGGTGGGCCGGTCCCCGACCTCGGGCACGGCGTGCCACAGGGTCGCCCGGTGCGGGCCGACCCGCACCGGCTGCGGCACCCCGCCCCACAGCCGCACGGCCGGCACGTCGTGCTGGGCCAGCCACTCGGCGACCCGCACGACCTTCGCCACCCGGTGGCGGAGCGCCCGGGAGGCGACGACCCGGACGACCACGGGCTGGCGCGCCAACCGGAACACCGCGTTGTTCGTGACCCGCAGCAGGGTCGCGTCCTCCGGGTCGAGGCCGGCGACCGCGCAGACGCGGGCCAGCACGGCGGCCAGCTCCGCCCGCCCGAACCGCGCGCGCCGCGCCCCCCGGCGACCGCGTCGGACGGACCGGCCCGCCCGCTGCGCGGGCGCGGCCGGGATCACCGTGGCTCCGTCGGGCCGCCCGACCCCGCCGTCGGGTCGGTCGACGTCGCCCACGTCAGGCCGCGTCGAACCGGAACCGGGCGATGCGGTCGGCCAGCTCCTTGGCGTGCGGGTTGCCCGTCGCCCTGGCCGCGGCCTCCTTGTGCAGGGGCTTCATCCGGTCGCCGATCCGCTTGGACTTCACACCGTCGCTGGACTCCAGCGCCTGCTGGCCGACCTGCAACGCCCGGTCCACGTCGTTCTCCAGTACGTGGTTGAGCGCCAGCGCGGTCAGGTTGAACGCCTTGCTCCTGGCCATGGTGGAGCCGTAGCCCTCGATCGCCTTGGTCAGCTCGGGGATCGCGATCTTCGTGTGCCGACCGGGGTCGACGTTGTGCGCCAGCGCGGTGTGGATCGTGCCGACCATCGCGTGGAAGTCGTTCTGGTCGAAGAACTTCAGCCAGATCGGCACCGGCTCGTCCTGGCCCTTGCAGTAGCTGTCCCTGGCCATCCCGACGAGCTTCATCGCCTGCTCCTCGCGGCCCATCATCGCGTACGCCCACGCCTCGTTCATGCAGAGCAACGAGACCGTCAGGTCCGAGGCCGTCTCCTGCGCCGCGATCTGGCCCAACTGGAACATCTTCAACGCGTCGTCGGGCGAGTCGTCGTGCAGGTAGACGCGCCCCATGCGGTAGAGCAGGTTCGCCACCAGCGTGTTGTCCCCGCCCTGCTTGGCGAACTCCAGCGCCCTGCCGTAGTGGTCGCGGGCCGAGTCCAGCAGCCCGGTGTCGAACGCCGTCCACCCGGCGAGGCCGTGCAGGTCGGCCAACGCCACGAACAGCCGGTCCCTCACCCGCTCCTGCGCGCTGGCCTGGAGGAGCTGTTGCGCCCACGAGAGCTGGGCGACGACGGCGTCCCGGCAGAACCCGCCGCCGTACTGGTAGTCGAGCGCCCGCAACGCCCTGGTCGCCGCCTCCACTTGGCGGACGTCCGTGAACCCGATCCGCGCGGGCGCCGGAGTGTGGGCCGGACTGGGCACCCACGTCCCGCCGTCCGTGCCGAGCACGGCCGCCCCCATGGTCACGGCCGCGGCGTGCGCGAGGAACCTCCGACGCTTCACCGACTCTTCCTCCTCGGCCTGGGGGTCGCCGGACCGCTCCGCGACCCTCACCCGTGTGGCCTCGTCGTAGGCGAGGCCCATGTACCCCCTCGGAACCCCCAGTCCGTCGGCGATCCGCGCCAGCACGTCGTAGGCCATGACCTGCCGGCCCTTGAGGATCTCCGACACCTCGGACTGGGACTGGCCCGTGAGCGCGGCGATCTGCCGCTGGGAGACGCCGTGCCGGCGGAGCAGGCGGTAGACGGTGCTGATGTCCCGCTGTGCCAGCGCGTCGCGCATCTCCCGCTGTTCCCAGACTTCGGGGTCTGGTGTAACGGGAGACCCCTGGGAACCGATGACATTCATTTGCGGCTCCTCCCCGTGTTACGGGCCCATCGGCAGAGTAAGGGCACTGCTCCAGGGTGGTGAAGGGTTGATCGGTGAGCCTGATCAGCCGGGCTGAACTCCGTCGACCGTTCATCGTGGCGGTCCCGCCGATCGGCGCTGTGACCTCCCCACCCCGGAGGCCGACGTCCCAACCTTGGCATCCGTGGACGTCCGGCGCCGCGAGGCGGGCGAGGCGGACACGGCGACCGGAGACGGTGGCCACGGACGGAGCGGACGAGGCAGGCACCGTAAGGAGAAGGACGTGGAGCTGGCGTCACCGAACCCCGCCGAGGGCGGCTGGGACGTCGGAGACGGCGGGCGCCCCGGCGACGCCGGGGACGGCGTCGTCCTCGGGGACGAGGACCGCTCCACGCGGCGACAGCGGCAGCATCCCCAGCGGCGGCACGCGCACCAGCCGGGGACACGGGGACAGCGCCGTCCCTACCGACGCCGCCGGTGGCGGATCGGCTGTCGCGACGTCGCCAACCGCGAGTGCCACCTCACCGTGCTCGTCGACCGGGACAGGGTTGTGCTCGTCGGTCCCCCCGGCGAGACCGCGGTGCTGTCCGCCGGCCAGCTCGGCCGGTTGCGGGCAGCCCTGCGCGAAGCCGCCGAACAGGCGGGAAGGTGACGGTGACGTTCAGGTGGACGAGATATTGGGCCAGGTGCTGCGGAACGCGGTGTGGGAACGGCTCGACATGCTGACCGAGCTGGCCAACCGCGCCGACGCCCCCTCCCTGCTCTCGGTGGCGCGCTCCGAGCTGCCCCGGCTGACGCGGGGCTGGCGGGCGGTGCTCGCCGCGCACGAGCCGGACGAGCGGGGCAACTGCCCGGAGTGCTCCACCCGGTGGCGCCAGCAGAAGGCGCCGTGCGCGGTCTGGCAGGCCGCCTACGAGCACCTGGTGGCGGGCGGGCTGGCTCCCCGACCGGCCCGGCACCACCGGGAGGCCCGGTGCGACGCGGGTTCCTCCGACGCGGACACCGGGCAGACCGTGTCGCGTGCGCCCGGCGCGCGCACGGTCCACCCGCCCCAACCGGGCCTGCACCGGAGGGCGGCGCACGCGAGCCCCGTGGCCCCGGTCGGCCACCCGGGCACGGTGCGCTGAACGAGCGGTGCGCTGAACGAGCGATGCGCCGAACTGGCGGTCCCCGCCCGCGGCCAGACCCCACCCTGACCGCGGACCGAGCCACCGCCACGTGGGCGGCGGTCCGGACCGGGCGTGCCCCCGACCGCGTCGGGCCGGACCGCCGGAACCCATGAGCGGCCCCGCCGCCGCTGGTCCGTCGCCGAGGGGTCGCCCGCACCGGGCGCGCCGAGGCCGGACGTGGGGCGGGACGCGATCGCGGATTCGCCGGCGCTGTCCGGGGAATCCCTCACACGACGACGAGATCAGGACAACGAGTTCAAGACAACGAGTTCAGGACGACGAAGCGACACCAGGTGGGGCGGCGCGGCCGCCGACCACGGCCGACCGCCGGCCACCACGGGCCATCCGGGGTGGGAGGCGGGCGCTGGAGGGGAACACCGGGGAACACCCCCGAGCCGGATGAACCCGGCTCCCCGCCCCTCAAGACCGGCACCACGACCGCCGAGACAACCGCAACCGACGTCACCAGGCTCCCGCTCCGGAGCGGGAGAGCGAACCGCGGGGCGGCCAGCCCGCCCGGCACAGAAAACTCCACAGTAGACGCACTGGACGCAGTGGACCCGTGACCTCCGCGGGCCGACGCCGCCGCACTCCCCTCCCCCCGACCGGCGTCGGTCCGCGGATTCCACCTCGCGGCGGTGCCCGTGACCCCGGACGGGCACCGCCGCGACACCACGCTCCCCCTCCGAGCGCGGCCGTCCTCCCGGCCGCCACCGGTGGTGCGATGTCCTCGCAGGGCCCCACCCCGCCCTCCACCAGGGGCCCGCCTCCGCGAGTCCGCACCACAGCCCCGAAGAAGGGAAGAGGAGGACCGCCGGCCCACCCCCCTCCCGACCCCCGGCCGGCGGTCCTCCTTCGCGTCCGACCCCCGCTTTCCCCGCGGAGCCAGCCCGCAGCGCTCCCGGGTCCTTTTGGCGGGGCCGTGCGACCGTGTCAGCGCGGAGGGCGGATCACCGCGAGCGGCACACGATTCCGTTGTGGGACTTGATGACCCCGTGCCGCAGCACCTCGAAACCGTTCTCGTAGGCGTAGAGGCCGAGCTGGGCGACGTTCTGGAGTTCGCGGTAGGAGAAGTTCATCAGGTCGCCGAACAGCAGGTAGAAGGCCTTCGTCCTGGCGGCGACGCGGGGCGTGGTGAGGATGGCGTACCCGCCGGGCTTCAGGAAGCGCCGGTGCCAGTCGAAGGCGAGGGGCTTGTACTCGTCGGGGAAGTGCTCGACCAGCCCGATCGAGACCACCACGTCGAACTCCCGGCCGAAGTCGAGGTCGCGGATGTCGGAGACGACGTAGGAGATGGTCATCTGGTCGCGGTACCAGACCTTCTCGTGGCCGGTCGCCGGGTCGACGCCGAGGAACGGGTACTCCACGGGGAAGGCGCCGAACCGGCCCTCCACGCAGTACTCGTCGTAGTCCACGAGCACGGCCTCGCCGCCCGGGTACATCGCGGACAGGAGCATCGCCTCGTAGCCGTCGGCGGCGCCGAGGAACAGGATGCGCGGCCGGACGACGTCGAGCCCGGAGAACAGCGACCTCTTGGCCCTCGGGTCCCACACCGTGTCGCCCACGCGGTGCGCCTGGTTCCACACCGACCACCGGACGACCTCGGCGACGGCGGCGTACGCCGCGCGAATGTCCAATGTGGACAGTTTCCCGCCCGCCCTGCGCAGCGCGGCCACCCGGGCGGCCACCGGGTCCTCGTCGAACAACGTCTGGAACGACCGGTTGAACATCTCCCACGCCTTCGGCACGGGGAGCTGCTCGCCGTGCTCGGCCTCCCACGCCAACCGCTCCCGCGACCAGTTCTCCACCCGGTACGGCCGCCCCACGTCCTTCCAGGACAGGCGGGAGAAGTCGATCGCGGGAGCGTCGGCGAAGACGTCCCGGCTGGTGCGCCGCAGGTCGGCCCGGTAGGTGGCGCGCAACTCGGTCCGGCCGATGTCCGCCTCCGTCCAGCGGCGACCGGTCAGGGGTTCCGTGGTGGACATGTCCTTCTCCTTGCTCGTCGGCGCGCCGACGCCCGGCGCGCGCCGGTCGCACGGACGGCCGGGGCGACGGGGGCGGACGGCACGGCAGGGGCGGCGCTCATCCGTCGCTCACCCCTCGTCCCGCAGGGCGGCGCGGAGCCAGTGGTAGGAGGCCTTGGGGGTGCGGACGAGGGTGTCGAAGTCGACGTGCACCAGGCCGAAGCGCTGGTCGTAGCCCTCGGCCCACTCGAAGTTGTCGAGCAGGGACCAGACGAAGTAGCCGCGGACGTCGACACCGTCGTCCATGGCCTGGCGGAGCGCGACGAGGTGCTGGCGCAGGAAGTCGATGCGGTCGGGGTCGTCGACGACGCCGCGCTCGTCGGGCGCGTCGTCCTGGCTGCACCCGTTCTCGGTGACCAGGACCGGCGGCAGCGCCTCGCGGTACCGGGCGCGGAGCGCGACCAGGATCTCCCGCAGGCCCTCGGGCACGACCGGCCAGCCGACGTGGGTCCTGGGGCGCTCGGCGATCTCGGCCACGGCGAACGGGAGCGGCTCCCCGGGGTCGGCCGCGCGGACGCGGGTCGGGCAGTAGTAGTTGACGCCGTAGAAGTCGAGCGGCTGGGCGATCAGCGGCAGGTCGTCGGCCGCGTCGTCGGGCAGGCCGCCGGCGAGCCACGCCAGGTCGGGATAGGCGCCGACGAGGAGCGGGTCGCCGTAGATCCAGTTGTGGAGGTCGGCGTACGCGGCCGCGGCGGCGACGTCGTCGGGGTGGTCGCTGGCCGGCCAGACGGGCGTGTGGCTGTTCGCCACCCCGACCCGCGCCGCTCCGGCGGACCGCAGCGCCCGGGTCGCGAGCCCGTGGGCGAGGAGCTGGTGGTGCGCGGCCGGCAGGGCGTCGAGGAGCAGGGTGCGGCCTGGCGCGTGCTCGCCGACGCCGTAGCCCAGCATCGTGACCACGGCGGGTTCGTTGAGGGTGATCCACCAGGGGACCCGGTCGGCGAGCCGCTCGGCGACCAGCGCGGCGTAGTCGGCGAACCGGTGTGCGGTGTCCCTGGCGAGCCAGCCGCCGGCGTCCTCGACGGGTTGCGGGGTGTCCCAGTGGTAGAGGGTGGCGACCGGGGTGAGGTCGGCGGCCAGCAGGGCGTCGACGAGCCGGTCGTAGAAGTCGAGTCCGGCGGGGTTGGCCGGCCCGGTTCCCGTGGGCTGGACGCGGGGCCACGCGACGGAGAAGCGGTAGGCGTCCAGGCCGAGTTCGGCGAGCAGCGCGACGTCCTCGGGGTAGCGGTGGTAGTGGTCGCAGGCGACGTCGCCGTTCTGGCCCCGCGCCACCTTGCCGGGCGTGGCGCAGAAGGTGTCCCAGACCGAGCGTCCCCTGCCGTCCTCGGCCACCGCGCCCTCGACCTGGTAGGCCGACGTCGCCGCGCCCCAGAGGAAGTCGTCGGGGAACGACGGGAGGGTCGGGTCGGGCACCGCCACCACCCCACTCGGGTGTCACCCACATGATGGGGAAACACGAATCTTTCTCGCATTGTAGGGGTGATCCGGCTCACTCGAAAGTGGCTCGCGGACGTTGCGTGCAAGATGGGGGCGACGCACGACAACAGGAGCCGCCCGTGTCCACTGCTGCCGCCCCGCTTCGGAGGCGCCCGGTTCAGCAACGCAGCGCCCAACGGGTCGAGCGGATGCTCGACGCGTGCGCCGAGTTGATCGACGAACTGGGCCACGACGGGGTGACCACGACTCTCATCGCCGAGCGCGCCGGGGTCGCCGTCGGCTCGCTCTACCAGTTCTTCCCCGACAAGCGGGCCGTGGTGCAGGCGCTGACCCTGCGCAACCTGGACCGGTTCCTCGCCACCGTGCTGGCGCGGTTCGAGGAGGGCGGCTTCGAGCACTGGTGGGACGCCGTCGACTCGGTGATCGACATCTACATCGGGATGCACAGGGAGGTGCCCGGCTTCGGCCGGCTGCACTTCGGCGACGTCGTCGACCCCCGGCTGCTCGACGAGCGCAAGGACAACAACGCGGTGATCGCCGACCGGATCTCCGCGCTGCTCGTCCAGCACTTCGGGCTCGCGCCCGGCGAGCTGGAGCTGCCCGTGGCGGTGGCGGTCGAGGCGGCGGACGCCGTGCTCAACCTGGCGTTCCGCCGGGACCCGCAGGGCGCCCCGGAGATCGTCACCGAGGCCAAGGCGATGATCAGGGACTACCTGTCGGCCCGGATCGGGGAGCCTGCCTGACCCTCACCCACGATTCCACCCGATCGGCGGCATGAGGCACCCGTCCGGCCGTATCGCCCACCGATGTCCGTCACCGCCACGGTCCTCGGCCGGAATGCCGCGGTCCTCAGCCGAAGCAGTGGCTCGCCCCGCGGTAGGTCGGCACCGTCTCCACCACCCGGTCCCCGTCGACGAGGTAAAACTCGGGGAAGCGCTCGGCCAGCTCCCCCGCCTTGGCGTGTCGGAACCACACCCGGTCGCCGACGCGGAGGTCCCGGGCCGCCCGGCCCACCAGCGGCGTCTGCACCTCCCCCGCGCCCTCGGTGCCGGTGAGCCGCAGACCGGCGGGCAGCACCGGGACGGGCAGCCGGTCGGGGTCGGCGATCCCCGAGGCCGGGTACCCGCCGCCGAAGACCGTGACCACGTCGCGGGCCGGGCGCCGGACCACCGGGAGCGCGAACAACGCGGCCGGGCGGGGTTGGAAGGCCCGGTAGCCGTCGAACAGGGTCGGCCCGAGGAGCCCGGACCCGGCGGCCAGCTCGGTGACCGACCCGTCCTCGGCCGTGCGTTCGAGGCTGCCGGTCCCGCCCCCGTTGACGAACTCCAGCTCGGCGAGCCGCCGCAGGGCCTCGACCACGGCCGCGCGCCGGTCGGAGAGTTCGGCCATGGAGCGGCGCTGCATCCACCGCAGTGCGGCAGCGCGGACCGGACGGCCCCTGGTGGCGTCGCCGAGCCCGGCGATCTGTGCCTCGTAGGCCATCAGGCCGACCAGGGCGAAGCCGGGGCGGCGCAGGACCTCCCCCGCCAGCGCCACGGCCTGGCGCGGGGTGCGGACGGGCGAGCGCCGGACCCCGACGTGGACCCCGGCCGCGGGGCGCCAGGAGGCGTCCAGTTCCAGGCAGACCCGGATCACCGGGTGGCGCGGCCCGAGCGCGGCGGTCACCAGGTCGAGCTGGGCGGGGTCGTCGACCATGATCGTGACCGCCGCCCTGGCCGCGTCGTCGCCGGCCAACGCCCGCAACGCCGCGCGGTCCGCCGTGGGGTAGCCGACGACCGCGTCCGCGGTCACGCCGGCTCCCACCAGGTACAGCGCCTCGGCGAGGGAGTAGCACAGCAGGCCGGAGAAGCCGGGGCGGGCGAGGGCGCGGCGCAGCAGCGCGACGCAGCGCACCGACTTGCTGGCCACCCGGATGGGGCGACCCCGGGCGCGGGCCCGCAGTTGCTCGGCGTTGGCGTCGAACGCCGAACGGTCGACGATCGCCAGCGGGGGGTCCAGGGCCGCCGTGGCCGCGTCGTAGCGGGCCCGGAACCGGTCTGCCGTCACGGCCCGCACGGTAGCTCGCCACCCCTTGAAATGTGAATGTCCTTCACGTACGGTCGCCCCCACCGTCACCGGAGGTGACCTATGTCGCACCCCGCCCCGACCTGGCGGAACTGGGCCCGGACCGCGTCCGCCCGGCCCACCGCGGTGGTCCGCCCCCGGGATCTCGACGAGATCGTCGGAGCGGTCAGGGACGCGGCGGCACGGGGCAGGACCGTGCGGGCCTGGGGCAGCGGGCACTCGTTCAGCGAGGCGGCGGTGACCGACGACATCGCCCTCGACCTGCGGGGGTGGTCCGGGGTGCTGGCGGTCGACGGGGACATGGTCACCGTGCGGGCCGGCACCCGGCTGCGCGAGCTGAACGCGGCGTTGGACCGGGTCGGCCTGGCCATGGTCAACCTCGGCGACATCGACGAGCAGACCGTGGCGGGCGCGATCTCCACCGGGACCCACGGCACCGGGGCCCGGCTCGGCGGGCTGGCGACGCAGGTCGCCGCGCTGGAGCTGGTGCTCGCCGACGGGTCGGTGGTGCGGTGTTCCGAGCGGGAGCGACCCGACCTGTTCCAGGCCGCCCGGGTCAGCCTGGGCGCGCTCGGGGTCATCGGCTCGGTGACGTTGCGGTGCGTGCCGAGGTACGCGTTGGCGGCGGACGAGCGCCCGATGCCGCTGGACGAGGTGATGGACGGGTTCGGCGACCTCGCCGACGGGAACGACCATTTCGAGTTCTACTTCTTCGTCCACGGCGACACGACGTTGGTGAAACGGAACAACCGCCTGCCCGAGGGGGAACAGCCCCGGCCGATGCACCCGGTGCGGCACTTCCTGGAGTACCAGGTGGTGGAGAACACCGCGTTGGAGGCGGTGTGCCGGTTGGGGCGCGCGGTCCCCGGGCTGGTCCGCCCGCTCAACCGGGTGTGTGGGGCGCTGCTGTCGGCGCGCCGGTACAGCGACCGCTCGCACCGGGTGTTCGTGACCCGCCGGCAGGTGCGGTTCGTGGAGACGGAGTGGGCTGTTCCACGTGAATCAATCCATGAGGTGATCAAGGAACTCCGCGCGGCCGTGCCCCGGCTGGAACACCCAGTGATCATGCCGATCGAGGTACGGGTGGCGGCGGGGGACGACATCTGGCTGTCCCCGGCGCACGGGCGCGACACCGCGTACCTCGCGGCGCACCAGTTCGTGGGCATGCCCTACCGGCACTGGTTCTCGACGGTGGCCGACATCTGCGGCGCGGCGGGCGGTCGTCCCCACTGGGGGAAGATGCACGACCTGGACGCCACCGACCTCCGGGACCGCTATCCCCGCTTCGACGACTTCCTGGCGCTGCGACGCCAACTCGACCCGGAGGGCCGCTTCCGGAGCGCCTACACCGACCGGGTCCTGGGCCCGCTCGCCTGAGACCGCCCCGCCCTCGACGCTCCCCGGCTCCCCACCTCAGGACAGCCCCCACCCGCCCTGGGGGGCGAGCCCTGCTCCAGCCTAACGACATCCACCCGAGCCTCCAACACCTCGACGCCGCCCTGTGGACAACCCACGCCATCGCATCGCCCAACGAGTGGTTCACGAGTGTGCTGTGGATAACTCCCGCCTCTGGCCAGCAATTCCCTTCGCGGAAAAGGGAAACACCGCTAGCCTTGGTGGGTTTGGGACAGCCGCACGTGGCCGCCGGCCTCAGCCGATGGCGGCGGCGACCGCCTCGTCCACGGGATCGCTCCCGCCCACGAGCTCCAACGTGTGGCGCGCGCTCCGCGGCTCGTCGAGCAACGCCACCAGGACCCTGGCCACGTCGTCCCGGCTCACCTCGCCCGGCGGGACCGACGCGCCGAGCCGGACGAGCCCGGAGCCCGGCTCGTCGGTGAGCCGGCCGGGCCGCAGCACCGTCCAGTCCAGGTCCCTGCTGCTCAGGTCCTCCTCGGACGCGGCCTTCGCCCGCAGGTAGGCCGCGAAGACCTCGTCCGTCCCCCGCTGGTCGGCGCGGTCCAGCCCCATCGCGCTGACCAGCAGGTACCGCCGGATCTCCGCCATGTGGCAGGCGTCGGCCACGAGCGCGGCGGCGGCCCGGTCCACCGTGTCCTTGCGCGCGGCGCCGCTGCCGGGGCCCGCTCCGGCGGCGAAGACCACGGCGTCCGCGCCCGCCAGGTGGGCGGCCACCTCGTTGACGCTGGCCTCCTCCAGGTCGCAGACCACCGCGTCGGCTCCGGCCGCGTGCAGGTCGGCGACGTGGTCGGGGTTGCGGACCAGCCCGACCGCGACGTCGCCCCGCTCCGCGAGGAGCCGTTCGAGCCGCAACGCGATCTTCCCGTGCCCACCGGCGATCACCACGCGCATGCCCTCACGGTAAGGCGGCGCGCCCTAGTCCGCCGGGGCGGGCGTCGTCGCCAGCACCCGGTCGTAGAGCACCTCGTGCATCCAGCGGACGGCCGACGAGGTCGCCAGGTCCACGTCGATGACCCGGTCCTCCTCGGCGGGTCCCGGCAGCTCCAGGCCGACCGCCCCGTCCGGGTCGGCGGTCAGCACCGCGACCCCGTACAGCCGGGACCGCAGCATTCCGTTGGTGACGTAATCCTCGGCGACGGTCACCGCCGACGGAAGGACGGTGGCCGAGGAGCAGAGCCGCGCGAACGGCACGGCCGAGGTCAACGCGGTCCGCCAGTGCCGGGCCGGCGCGAGGACCCCGACCAGGCGCACCGCCGGCGGCGGGACCCGCCCCAGCATCTCCGGCCACACCCACGTGGACACCGCCGTCCGGTCGGTGACCGGGCCGACCCCCCAGCACAGCCGCTCGGCGTGCCGGTCGGGCAGGAGCTCGGCCACCGGCACCACCCGCCTGCCCAGTAACGACATGGGCGGAAGGACCACCCCCCGCCACCCCAGCAGCTCGGCGGCCCGAGCCGCGAGTTGCTCGGGCGGCGCCGGCAGCTCGACCGGGGGGACGGTGCTGGCGGGCAGGGCACGGACGTTCGGGACGGCCGTGCGCCCTGGCATGCGGGTCACGAACCTTCCACCTCCCCTCGTTCGACGCGCGACGACCCTCGTCCCGCAGCCACTGGCGTACCAGCCGGCCAGGGGGACCCGCGCCGTTTCGGCCCCTGAGCTGCGGTCGGCGGCAGCGGCCGAGCGATAACCGGTCGATGACCGGTCGCGAGGCTTCAGCCCGACGGTGCGGCCATTCGTGTGAGGCGAGACCTCCTCGCGATCCACTCGTTCGGCGCAGCCCCTGGCGCTCGCCGAGACTGGAAACGCCCTGACCGGGGGAGGCGAACCGGTGAACCACGTCCAGCTCCTGTTCCTCGCGCTCGCCGCGCTCGTGGTGGCGGTGCCGTTGGCCGAGCGGATGACCGTCCCCCACCCCGTCCTGCTCACCGGGATCGGCCTGGGCTGCGCCCTGGTGCCGGGGCTGCCGCAGATCTCCCTGGACCCGGAGCTGATCCTGCCGACGCTGCTCCCGCCGCTGCTGTTCACGGCGGCGCAGAAGACGTCCGTCGGCCACCTGACCGCCCACCTGCGGTCGATCTCCTCGCTGGCGGTGGCCCTGGTCGTGGTCTCGGCGTTCGCGGTGGCGGCGGTGGTCACGGTCGCGGTGCCCGAGGTGCCGTGGCCGCTGGCGTTCGCGGTCGGCGCGGCCACCGCCCCACCCGACCCGGTGGCCGCGACCGCGGTCGCCGGTCGGCTGGGCCTGCCGCACCGCGTGGTCTCGGTGATCGAGGGCGAGGGGCTGGTCAACGACGCGACGTCGCTGGTGCTCTACCACGTCGCGCTCACCTCGGCGGCCGCGGGCAGCGCGATCCTGTGGTGGTCGGTGGCCGGGGGCTTCGTCTACGGCACGGTGGTCGGGCTGGTCGTCGGCGCCGTGATCGCCTGGCTGGCCGACTTCGTCCTGCGTCGCTTCCAACAACCCGTGTTGGAGGGGACGTTCACCGTCGTCCTGCCGTTCGCCGCCTACCTGGGCGCGGAGGCGGTCCACGCGTCAGGCGTGCTCGCCGTGGTGGTGGTCGGCCTGGTGATGGGGCAACGGTCCTACGCGGTGGTCACCGCGGGAGGCCGGATGATCACCTGGGCCTTCTGGGAGACGATCGAGCTGCTGCTCACCGCCGTGGCCTTCATGATCATCGGGCTTGAGCTGCGCCCCGTCCTGCGCGACGCGGGCCCCCGGCTGGGCCACACCCTGGCCGTCGGCCTCGTGGTGGCCGCGGTGCTGGTCCTCGTGCGCGTGGTGTGGATGGTCGTCGCGGGCGCGCTGGGCCGGCCGCGCAGCCGGATCGGCCAGGCCGCGCCGGAGAACTGGCGCGAGGGTGTGGTGATGGGGTGGGCCGGCATGCGGGGCGTGGTCACGATCGCCGCCGCGTTGGGCCTGCCGGACGACGTGCCGGCGCGCGGCGAACTCGTGTTGGTGGCGTTCGTCGCGGTGGTGGTCACGCTCGTGCCGCCGGGATTCACCCTGCCGATGGTGGTGCGGTGGCTCCGCGTGGGCGGTGTCGAGGACCAGGAGGCGTCCCGGGAGGTCACGATGCGGGTGGTGCGCGCCGTGCTCGACCGCGTGGACGAACTGCGCGCCGACGGTGACATCGACGAGCCGGTGGCACGGCGGCTGCGCGACGCCTTCCAACACCTGGTCCAGGGCATCTGCCCCGGCAGTGAGGACGATCCCCGCCTGCGTGAGGGACGGCGGCGGGCGCGCCGCCGACGCGAGGTCACGAAGGAGCTCATGACGGCCGCCCAGGAGGAGGCGCTGCGGTTGCGGCTGGACGAGCGGGTGGACCCGCGCGCCGTCGACCGGGTCCTCCGGCGCATCGACACCACCCTCGTCGCCGGCCCGCCGGTGAACCCCCCTTCCTGAGGCCGCGCGGCACGTGGGGCGTGGGGCCTCTCAGGTCGGGGTGTGGACGATGGGCCGGTGATGGTTGCGGACGCTGAAGACCCGACAGTCGGGCGATCGCCCCGACGGAGGGTGATCGAGGCCGTCCTGCTGGCGATGGTCGTCTCGGCTCCGTCCGAGGGGAGCGTGCTCACCGGCTTCTCCACGGACCTGACCTGGTGGGTCGTGGTCTGGGGCCTGGCGGCGCCAACGGCGGTGGCCCTGCTGACGCCGTTCCGCCCGCTGCTGGCGACGCCGCTCGCCGCCGCGTTGTGGTGCGTGTGCGTGGTCGTGCGTCGGGACCACCCTGACGTCGGGCTCCTGCCGTCCGTCCTGGCCCTGGTGGTCGCCGCCCACCTCGCCGGAGCGCGGTCGGCGTCGACCAGGGCAGCCCTGCTCGGCCTCGGGGGCGTGGCGCTGGCGGCGGCGGTCGTGGTGCCGGTCCTCACCGCGGACTCCGGCACCTGGTTCGTCACCCTCGCGGGTGTACTCCTGCTGGGCGTCGTGCCCTGGCTCGCCGGTCGGCACCGCCGGCAGTACCGGGAACTGGTGCGCGCGGGGTGGGACCGCGCCGAACAGTTGGAACGGGAGCAACGGATCGTCGCCGAGCAGGCCCGGCTGCGGGAACGCGCCCGGTTGGCCGGGGACATGCACGACCTGCTCGGCCACGAGCTGGGCCTGGCCGCGTTGCGCATCGGCGCGCTGGAACTGGCGCCCGACCTGGACGAACGCCACCGGGAGGCCGCGGGCGCCGCCCGGAGGGCGGTCACCTCGGCGGCCGACCGGCTCGCGGAGATCGTCGGGCTGCTGCGCGACCGCGCGCCGGAGCCCGCGTCGGGTGAGGACGTGGCCGCGCTGGTCGAGCGGAGCAGGGACTCGGGCGTCCCGGTCTCGCTCAGCATCACCGGGGACGGTGAGCACGTTCCCCCGCTCGTGCGGCGCACCGCCCATCGGGTGGTGCAGGAGTCCGTGACCAACGCGATGAAGCACGCCCCGGGGCGACCCGTCTCGGTGGCGGTGCGGCACTCGGCGGACGAGACACGCGTGACCGTGACGAACACCGGGCCGTCCCCGGCCTCCGAGCCTCCTCGGCCCGGCGGCGGCTACGGCCTGGTCGGCCTCGCCGAACGGGTTCGGCTGGTCGGCGGGGTCTTCGACGCTGGTTGGCGCGGTGAGCGGTTCGAGGTGAACGCGGTGCTGCCCCATCCGGCGGGAACCCGTCCCGGTCCCGCCGTCGACGTCCCCAGGTTGTCGGAGTCCGCCCTGAGACTGAGGGAGGCCAGGCAACGGGTGAGGCGCAGTTTCGTCGTCTCGGTGACGACAGGGGTCCTCATCACGCTGGGCGTGATCTCCGTGACCATCGGGTTCATGGTGTACGACGCGTCGACGTCCGTCCTGCGGCCGGCCGACTTCGCCCGGCTCCGCGTCGGCCAACCCCGCGCCGAGGTCGAGCCGGTGCTGCCGCCCCGCACCAGGGTCGACCACCCCACCCTCCCGGAGCCGGCCCGGCCCGAGGGGGCCGTCTGTCGCTACTACGGCACGCGCGAGGACCTGTTCGACGGGCAGGTCCGGCTGTTCCGGGTGTGCTTCCGGGACGACCGCCTCGTCGCCAAGGACGTGCTCGGCGCGCCCACCGTAGGGTCGACGTCGGACTGAACTGGGGAGCGAGCGCATGATCCGCGTGGTGCTGGCCGACGACGAGGCCGTGGTCCGGATGGGGGTCAGGGCGGTCCTGGCGACCGACCCGGAGATCGAGGTGGTGGCCGAGGCCGAGGACGGCCGGCGGGCCGTCGACCTCGTCCTGGCCCACCGGCCGGACGTCGCCGTGGTGGACGTGCGGATGCCCCGGCTCGACGGGCTCGACGCGACGGCCGAGATCCGCCGGCTCGCCCCCGCCACGGCGGTGCTGGTCCTGACGACGTTCTCCGAGGACGGCTACATCGCCCGCGCGCTCGGCGACGGGGCCAGCGGGTTCCTGCTCAAGACCGGCGACCCCCGCGAGCTGGTCGCCGGGGTGCGCGCGGCCGCCGAGGGCGCGGCGTACCTGTCGCCCAGGGTCGCCCGCCGGGTGATCGACGAGCTCGCCGACCAGCGGATGGCGCGGGGCGCGGACGCCAGGGACCGGACCGCCGCCCTCACCGACCGGGAGCGTGAGGTGCTGGGCCTGCTCGGCGCCGGGTTGTCCAACGCCGAGATCGCCCGCCGCGTCCACGTCGTGGAGGGGACGGTGAAGGCGCACGTCACCGCGATCCTGCGGCGGCTGGGCGTCCGCAACCGGGTGCAGGCGGCCATCCTGGCCCACGAGGCCGGGCTGGTGCCCGCGTCCGGCGTGACCGACTGACCCCAGCCGCCGCCCGGCGGCTACCGCCCGCCGTCACGCCAGTCGCGCTGGCGAACCTGGATCGTGGGCTGGTCCTCCACCCGTCGGCCCACCGGCGTCGGGGCGACCGGGGACGTGGGCACGGCGACGAGCAGCCTGGCGAGCAGCCGGTTCTCCCGCAGCCGGTCCACCAGCGTTCCCGACACCCGGGCCAGGGCCAGCATGAGCAGCGGGGCCACGACCACGCCGAGGAGGAAGCCCACGATCACGTCGTGCGGGTAGTGCGCGCCCACGAAGACCCGGGAGAAGGCGGCCGCGACCGCCGCGGGGAGCACGACCCAGGCGGTCCGGCGCCACGCCACGACGAGAGCGGCGGCGGCAGCGGCCGCGAACGTCGCGTGGTTGCTCGGGAAGGACCAGTCCCCCGGCGGCGGGCACTCCGCGACCGTCAGGACACCCGCCACCGCGCGGCAGGGCCGTTCCTCCTGGATGAACGTCTTGCTGACCTCGCTCACCAGGTAGGCGGCCACCGTGGCGACCGGACCCAGGAGGGCGAGCGCCATCGCGCGCCCGTCGCCGCGCCGGGCGCGCCACCACCCGGCCAGGAACAACGCGGCGAAGAGCAGCATCACGCCGTCGGTGCCGATCTCGACCAGTGACTGAACCCAGCCGGGCACGTCCTTCGCGAAACCGGTCACCGCGCGATACCAGTCGACGCTGATGTCGGGCACCCCGTCCACGCCGGGGTCCGCCGCCAGGCCCACCACGCCAGCAGTGATCACACGTCCTCCACGTTTCCGCTGGTCAATCCGTTGTGACCGTAGGAACCCGGGAGGACCTCCCTCGTCTGACGATCGCCGTGGACCACCCTTGACTTTCGTCAGGCTCCGGCGACGCCGATCGTCGACCTCCTGGCGACGCGGCGGTGCGCCGGCGGCTCGGCGGGCGCTGTCACCACCGGGGCCATCCCCCACCGCCGGACCCGCTGGGGCAGTACAGGACCGGACGGCCGACGGGGCTGCCCGCGTCCGGGGAGTTGCACTCGGTGCTTCCGGTGCTCCCACCTCGGCTCGTGGTGGGTGGTGGGGCCGGCTGGGTGGTCGTGGTCGTGGGCGCGGGAGTCGGCGCCGGTTGGCCGGGCTGGGCTGGTGGGGGCTCCGCCGGAGCCTGGGGCGGGGCGGGCTGGTTGTTGACGGGCCGCGCGTCAGCGTCCCGCTGCGCGGAGGACGGGGGCCGCACGGCGGCTGGTGCCTCCGGCACCGGCGTGTTCGCGGCCGCGGACGTGCTCGGCGTCGGGGTGTGGGCACCCGTGGTGGGCGTCGGCGTGTCGTGGGTCGGCCTCATCGGCTCGGCCTGTTCGGGCCTGTGCCCCGGGTTCGGCGTGGGCGGACCCTCCGGGGCCAGGACCCACGCCAGGACAAGCGTGGCGAGAAGGGCCGCAACCCCGGTCAGGATGCGCTGGCCCCGCCGCTCCCCCTTCCCGTCCGCGGTGGCGGCGGGACGGCCCGACGTGTGCTGTTCGTCGTGTCCGACCAGGTCAGTGGCTGTTTCGGACACCGTGTGCGGGGTGAGCGCGGGAGCCAGGACCTTCGGGGCCGCAGGCGACTCCTGAGGCTCCTCCGGCACCGTCTCCGAAGCGCTTCCCGGGTGGTCTTCCCCGGTGGAAGCCGTCTCGGGGAGCCGCTCCTCCCCAGCTTTCAGAGTGGTGTCCGGCGAGGGTGCGCTTTCCCGCGTCGCCAGGCGGAGTCGGGCCTCCAGCCAGCGGGGGATCTCCTCGTCCGGGCACCCGCAGGCGGCGGCGAACGCGGCGACGATCTCCGGACGCGGCAGGGTCCTGCGGGACAGCGCCGACGCCAGGGTGCTGTGGGGCAGGACATGTCCGCGCCGGGCCGCCCGGTGCTCGATCTGCCGGAACGACAGGCCGAGTCTGGCCTTGGCCTGACGCATCGCCGCGACGAAATCCTCCGCCGTGTCAGCCCGGTCCAGTAACGCCAACTCGGCGCGCGGCTCCGTCCCCTGGCTCATCGCCACCACCCCAGTCCCCAGTTCCTCCGCCGCGAGTCCCCAGATCGCATCCTGCCCGCGGGCGGCCGCCCCGGGTACCCGGTTCGTCCCGGGTTGCTCCACTTGGCCGGATGCCGTGCCAGGCCGCGAGCGGCGTTCGAGACACCCTTCCGCCACGTCGCCGACCTGGTGGTCGACATCGCCGCCCGCCCGGTGTCCTCCGGCTTCCCACACCGGTCGGTGGCCGGCCGGAATGAGCGGTCGACGGCGTGCTCCGCCACGGCACCCGCGCGTCCCCGTCTGTACGAGAGTGTCCTGACCTGCGGCAACGCCCTTGTCGTACACCAGCTCGAACGGTTCTGGTCCGCCTTGACCGCCTCCCCGACCCGGAGGCGAGGAGTGGAGGAGGACCTCATGCCACGACGGCAGATCAGCCGTGAACCCGTGCGCCTGGAGCGCGTCCGCCGAGGGCCGGCGGCCTGGACCTGGGCCGCGCTCGGCGGTGGCCTCGCGATCGGCGCGTTGACCACCGCGATGGTGATGGGCCACGACGGCGACCAGCCGAGGCCGACGGCGGCGGGTGCGGTGAAGGCCCCGGCCACCCCGAAGGAGCGGGGGCCGTGGGGAGTCGAGGTGCCCAGGGACCAGGAGCCCGCCCGGGCGGGTGGAGACGCGCAGGACGGCAGGGGCGGGGACGACACGCTGTCGCCGGACGTGCTGGCGCGGTTGCTCGCCGGACTGGGGCAGACCCCGGCCACCCCCGCGGGATCAGCCGGCAAGCCGGTCGGCGTCGCGCCGGTCGCCGCCGCGTCCGTCCCCCGTTCCTGGATCTCGGCCCCGTCCGCGCCACCGGCTCACTCGGTGGTGGAGGTGCCGTTCCCGGTCGAGGTGCCCGTCCCGGTCGAGACCCCAGCACCCGCGCCGGCGCCGTCGCCGCCCGCCGTCCCGGTGCCGCCGTCTCCGGCTCCGAAGCAGCCCGCGCCGCGCCCCGAGGGTGGCTGGGTGGAGCGCCCGGTCCACCGCGACAACCCGCCCGCGTCGCCCGAGCCCCCGGCCACCCTGTTCGGCGCCGCGGTCCCGTCCGGGGGCGAGTGCGCCCCGGCGACGGACGACCCGGCTCCGGCGGTGTGCAAGGTGGTCCCTGGTCCGGCCGAGCAGGCTCCCCGCGCGGGTGAGGCGCCGCGCCACCACACCCTGTTCGGTGTGATCCAGAACGCTCCGGAGTCGGCGCCGGACGAGCAGCCCAAGGCCCGCACGCCGTTGGGCAAGAAGGACGCCGCCCAGCGCCGCGGCCCCGGTGGCAGGCCCACCGACCCCCGTGACACCAAGCCGGGCACGCCGAAGAGCGCCACTCCGGGCAAGCCCGCCGCGCCGAAGCAGACCGGACCGAAGACGCGGCAGGGCAAGCCCGTGCCGCCGAAGCAGGCCGCGCCGCAGCCCCACCGGCCGGTGCACATCGCTCCGAAGAGCGACGTCCTGCCCCAGCACCTGAACCAGTTGACGCGAAGGGTCCCGGCTGGTGCCGGCGGGTGCGCCCCCGCGACGAGCAACCCCGCTCCGGCGGTCTGCCGCGTCCTGCCCGACACCGGCAAGCCCGGCGCGGGCACCAGGGCGAGCACGACCACCAAGATCCCCGCCGGCAGGAAGGACCGCGTCGCCGGCAAGCCCCAGGCCCCGCGCGTCGACCGCGCCACCACGAAGGGGGCGGCCCGATGAGCGCGCGCGTCATCTGGGACGAGGAGCGCCCGCACCCCCTGGGCGTGGACCGTATGGCCCAGCGCGTCACCGCCGGCGTCCTGGTGGGCGCCGTGGCCCTGGCCGGCCTCGGCGGGTGGGCCAGCGCCCACGCGGCCCCGCCACCCCGCCAACCGGGAGGACAGGCGGGTGGGCTGGATCCGGACCGGGACAAGCCCTGGTTGCGGGGAATCGTCCTCCGAGACGATCCGGAGTCCGGCCAGCAGCTCGTGGTCTTCAACGGCCAGGTCGTGGGCAAGCTGCCCCCTGGTGTTCGGGTGAGTACCGGCCAGCCCCCGCACCTTGGTTTCCGCTATCGCAGGGACAGCAGCGGTCGGTTGGTGCGGGACACGAACCAGAACCTGGTGGGCGACCTCCACGTCGAGGGGATTCGCGCCGACCCCAATGAGGGCAGCCGCCGCCACCTGGGAGAGGACCTCGAAGACCGGGAACTGCCCGACGAGAAGGGTGAGCGCCTCACGCCGGTGCGCAAGCCACCGGAGGACGGGAGAAGGAACACGCCCGCGCCCCGCTCGGAGTCGGAGAAGAAGCGGCGGAAGGCCGAGATCACGCGTCACATCACGGAAATCCTGAGTAGAGCGGACGCCGCGGTGAAGAAGGCCCAGGTCGCCGTGCCAAAGCCGCCGGGCCAGCCGGCGATGACGGTTCCCCCCGGCCCGTCCGCGTCGCTCCTGGGCGTGCTCACGGTGGCCGCGCTGGGAGCGGAGCTCAGGCAGCGCGCGAGGGTGCGCTGGCACGACCTCGCAGCGCGCTCGGTGGTGACCCGCGCGGACGTGCGGGCCGCCGGACGCGTCAACCAGCTCCGGGAGAACGCCCTGGTCGCGGTCGAGCAGGCCGCCGTGGCGCGGAAGAACGCCGACGATGCGCGGCGGGCCGCGCAGGGGCCTTTCCCCACTGTTGAGGCCAGGCGCGAGGCGCACAAGGCCGCGGAGAAGGCCGAACGAGACAGCAGGAGGGCGGACCAGAAGGCCGCCGACGCTACCGCCGCCTACGTCAGGGGAGCCGGTGGCCACCAGACCGAACGCGCCTACCGGATGCGCAAGGATGCGGCGCGTGCGGAGCGGGCGGCGGATCGGGCGGAGAAGCGAGCCGAGCGCACGGGTCGGCCCGAGCACCGTCAGGCCGCTGACGCCGCCCGCAGGAAGGCCGACGCCGCGCGCAACAATCAGGAGAAGAGCGAGCAGAAGGTCATCAAGTCCCGCGAGCGTGCCCTCAGGTCGCTCGACGAGCATGAGAGTCGCGTCGCACACCGACATCCCCGCGGGGGCGACGACCGGGGCAAGGGACGTGGCGGCGGATCGGGCCAGGCCGGCGGCAGCCCTGCCAAGCCTCCGAACAAGCCGAACAAGCCGGGAGGGAGCAGCGGAGCCAAGGCCGCGCCACCCGCCTCCCAGTCCGCTGCCTCCGGCAGGTCCTCCGGAACGTCGACGAATCGCTCCGGAACCGGAACCTCGTCGCGCTCGGTGAGCGGCGGGACGCCACACAACGCGGCTGGGTCCGGCATGCCCACCGCGTCCGCCGGGAAGGGACTCAACGCGACCGCCAGCACCCCGCAGCCATCGGGACGGGTGGCCACCTCACCCGATGGAGGCAAGCCCGCTCCCCGGATCACCCGCACGGGGAAGCAGAACGTGTCTTCCGAACGCCGGGCAAGGGGCCTGGGACCACGTGGCGCCGGCGGGGCTCTCTCCACCCTCTCCGAGGGCCTGGCGATACGACAGTTCGTCATCGATCAGCTCGTGGCCAAGGCGCGGGTGAACCCCGCGGTCTACGGGCCGCGGCTCGCCGAGTTCCGGAAGAGCGAACGGAAGTTGGAGGCCGGCCTGGCGAAACACCTCGCCGATCCCCGCTCACGCCGGAAGGCGCTGTCGTACAGGGCCTCGGTGCGGAACAGCGCGCTCGCACAGGCCGTGTTCGGTTCCGGGGAGGTCGTGGGCACCCCGGAGCACAAGGCCGCGATGAACGCCCTGTGGGCGGAGGCGAGCGAGAAGGCGCGCTGGGAGGAGAACGTCAAGGCCTGGGAGCGCAAGGCCCGCGCCGAAGCAACGGCCAAGGCGCAGGCCGCGGCGGCGGCCA
>NZ_JAMTCP010000029.1 GCF_024171885.1 Streptoalloteichus tenebrarius
CGGTCTCGCCGCTCCGGTTCTGGGCCGGCGGGCACCCGCAGAGATCGTGAACTGCGGTCGGTCTCGCCGCTCCGGTTTCGAGCCGGCGGCACCCGCAGAGGTCGTGTTCTGGGGTCGGTCTCGTCGGGTTTGGAGCCGACTAACGCCCGCGTTGGCTGTGCGCCACACCGCCGACAGTCCTCTGTGGACAGAAGCTGGCCGACGGGCGATCTTCCGGCCCGCCGACCACGAACGCCCTCTCGGCACCCGTTCCGGATGCCCTCCCCGGGCGCCCTTTCCTGTTGCCCAGACCAGCGTTCAGGTATGGGGGGAACCCCCATCTCAAACATCGCACGGGGCACTGACAGAAACGGGCCAGGGAAGTCACCTGGCCGGGCGGAAAGCCGGACGAAGCACCGGGTGGGGTGAACGACGGGAGCGCTCCGGTCGCGTTCACCACGCGGTTTTCGGCCAGCCCACCACAAGATCTCGCCCCGCGTTCGCGCGCGCCGGGGAATCCGGCGTCGCACCGAAACGGTCATGCCGAAGCCCCGAAGGCCACGGCCGGCTCGGCCACGGACGCCCGACTGCGCCCGCCGGTGCCTGGTCGCCCCGGTCGGGCGGGCGTCACTTGCCTGCGCCGCCCACCGGGCCTCGGTAGTCGTTGGTGACGATCACGATGAGGCCGGGGCTGGCGTCGGCGATGCCGTCGAAGCGCGGCTCCACCCTGATCCCGAACTGCCGCCCCAGCTCCTCGGCCGCGGCCTGCTCCGCCGTGCCGGGCCGGTAGTAGACCGTGGTGGTCGGGATCACGCCGCCCGGGTAGTTGCCGACCTCGTCGACCTGCCAGCCGGCGGCGCGGAACTCCGAGGCGGCGCGGGCGGCCAGCCGTTCGATGGTGCTGTTGTTGTAGACGCGCAGCGTGGGGCGCGGCGTCCCCCTGTCGGCGCCCTGCTGGACCTGGCCCCCTCCGGCCGGCGACTGGCCGGGGACCCCGCCGTTGCCGTTGCCGGTGCCGGAGTTCTGCCCCTGGTCGCCGGTGCCGTGGGACTGGCCCTGGTCGCCGTTGCCCGGCGCCGGGGCGTTCGTGCCGCCCTGGGCGTCGCCGCTCGGCGAGCCCGGGGCGGTGCCGCCCGTGCCCGGGACGGCACCCTGGCCGTTGGGGGCGGACGAGGCGGCGCCGCCGCTGGTCCTGGGGGCGGTGGAGGCTCCGGCCGAGGGGCTCGGGCCGGCCGTGCCGCTGGAGATGGCCTGGCCGCCGGTGGTGTTGTCGCCCGTCGTGAGGGAGACGATGCCGAAGGTCATCGCGACCGCCGAGATGCCGAGCAGGATGAACGCGGCCAGGCGCAGCGGGCGGGAGGACGGGGAGGGTTCGAGGGAGCTCATGGCGATCAGTGGAGGTCCACGCCGAGCCGACGGGCGACGCGCGCGCGTTGGCGGGCCGTTCGCAGCCGGCGCAGCCGCTTGACCAGCATCGGGTCGGCGCGCACGGCTTCCGGTTTGTCGATGAGGGTGTTGAGCACCTGGTAGTACCGCGTCGCGGACATGTCGAACAGCTCGCGGATGGCCTGTTCCTTGGCCCCCGCGTACTTCCACCACTGGCGCTCGAAAGCCAGGATCTCGTGTTCCCGGCGGGTCAGGCCGTCCTCCGGCTCGTGCGCCGGGACCAGGGCCTCTGCGGCGTCCATCTGGCTCCTCGCCTTGCGGTCCGGGATCCGTGTGCCTGTCGGGAACTACAGGACTGTCATTCCCGAGCGACCATTACACCACGTGCACGTTCGAGCCGCCGTCGCCGAGGACCCGCGCGTTCGGGCGACACGCGAGAAAGCTTCGACCAGCGGCGACCGATAGGGTCTGCCGCATGGCCGTGCACCCTATCGTGATCGTCGGCGAGCCCGTGCTGCACCAGCCGACGCGCCCCGTCGAGCGGTTCGACGACGAGCTGCGCCAGCTCGTCGACGACATGTTCGAGACCATGGCCGCGGCCGAGGGCGTCGGGTTGGCCGCGAACCAGATCGGCGTCGACCTGAGGGTGTTCGTCTACGACTGCCCTGACGACCAGGGCGTGCAGCACCGGGGCGTCGTGGTGAACCCGGTCCTGGAGACCTCGGCGATCCCGGAGACGATGCCGGACCCGGAGGACGACTGGGAGGGCTGCCTGTCGGTGCCCGGCGAGCCGTTCCCGACCGGCAGGGCCGACTGGGCCAAGGTGACCGGCTTCGACCTGGACGGGCGGCCGATCGAGGTGGAGGGCACGGGCTACTTCGCCCGGTGCCTCCAGCACGAGACCGACCACCTGGACGGCTACCTCTTCCTGGACCGGCTCATCGGCCGGCACAAGAAGGAGTCCAAGCGCATGCTCAAGCGCAACGGGTGGGGTGTGCCCGGCCTGTCCTGGGACCCGGCCGCGCAGGGCGACCCGTTCGACGAGGAGTGAGGGCCTGACCGGCCCGTCCCGCCGTGCCTCCTCCCGGCGACGGCGGGACGGCGACGCACCGGCTTCGGTCCACTTCGGTCCAGGGTTCGGACCAGGGTGCGGAAAAGCACTGTGACGGTGGCCCCGCGCCCGGCACCCTGGGCTGATGCTGTCCGGCCTGCCCACCTTCCTCGTCGCCGCGTTCCTGGTGGCGATCACCCCCGGTCCGGCGACCATGCTGCTGATCCGACAGTCGGCGGTCGGGAGTTGGCGGACGGTGTTGGCCACGATCGCCGGCATCGAGGCCGGGGTGCTGTTCTGGGCGCTGGCGGCCGTGTTCGGGCTGTCGGCGGTGCTCGTGGCCTCGCAGTTCGCCTACGACGTGCTGCGCGTGGTGGGCGCCCTGGTCCTGGTGTGGTTCGGCGCGCAGGCGTTGCTCGCGGCCCGGCGGCGGCCTGAGGGGGACGTCGCGGTCGAGGTGGCCCCGGTGCCGGACCGGCCGTGGCGGGCCTTCCACATGGCGTTGCTGACGAACGCGACAAACCCGAAGGCCGGGGTGTTCGCGATCTCGTTCCTCCCGCAGTTCGCGCCGGCCGGGCTGCCGACGACGGTCGGTCTCCTGCTGTGCGCGGGTCTGTGGGTCGCCGTGGATCTGACCTGGTACCTCGGGTTCGGGGCGGCGCTCGGCCGGATGGGCCGGTGGCTGCGGCGGGCGACGGTGCGGCGGCGGCTGGAGCAGGTGTCGGGGACCGTGCTGATCGGGCTCGGTCTGCGGCTCGCGCTGGACTCCCGGTGAGTCGCTCACTAGCCTCCCCTGCGGGGTTCGCCCCGAACTGACAACTGCACACGCGGGAGCTCGCGCCGAAGCGGGCTGAGAGGGCGGCTGGTGTCGTTTGCGACCCGGTGCCGCCGACCGCTCGAACCTGACCGGGTAATGCCGGCGTAGGGAGGAAGAGATGACGGCTCTGGAAGACCGTTCCGTCCAGCCCACCATCACCACCGGGCCGATCACCGGGTCCCGCAAGGTCTACCGGGAGACGCCCGACGGCCTGCGGGTGCCGTTCCGCAGGGTGGAGCTGACGAACGGGGAGCACGTCGACCTCTACGACACCTCTGGTCCGTACACCGACACCGACGCCACCATCGACGTCCACAGTGGACTGCCGAGGCTGAGGGAGGGCTGGATCGCCGACCGGGAGCCGGTCGGCGGCGCGGTCACGCAGCTCGCCTACGCCAAGGCCGGGATCGTCACCAGGGAGATGGCCTTCGTCGCCGCCAGGGAGGGCGTCGACCCCGAGCTGGTGCGGGCCGAGGTGGCCGCCGGCAGGGCCGTGATCCCGGCCAACCGGCGGCATCCCGAGAGCGAGCCGATGATCATCGGCAAGAAGTTCCTCGTGAAGATCAACGCCAACATCGGCAACTCCGCCGTGTGGTCCTCCATCGAGGAGGAGGTGGACAAGATGGTGTGGGCGACCCGGTGGGGCGCCGACACCGTGATGGACCTGTCCACCGGCAAACGGATCCACGAGACCCGTGAGTGGATCATTCGCAACTCGCCGGTGCCGATCGGCACCGTGCCGATCTACCAGGCGCTGGAGAAGGTCAACGGCGATCCGGCGAAGCTGTCCTGGGAGGTCTACCGGGACACCGTGATCGAGCAGTGCGAGCAGGGCGTGGACTACATGACGGTGCACGCCGGCGTGCTGCTCCGGTACGTGCCGCTCACCGCGCGCCGCGTGACCGGCATCGTCTCGCGCGGTGGCTCGATCATGGCCGCGTGGTGCCTGGCGCACCACAAGGAGAGCTTCCTCTACACGCACTTCGAGGAGCTCTGCGAGATCCTGCGGACCTACGACGTGACGTTCTCGCTGGGCGACGGCCTGCGGCCGGGGTCCATCGCGGACGCCAACGACGAGGCGCAGTTCGCCGAGCTGCGCACGCTCGGGGAGCTGACGCACGTCGCCCGCGCGCACGACGTGCAGGTGATGATCGAGGGTCCCGGCCACGTGCCGATGCACAAGATCGCCGAGAACGTGCGGTTGGAGGAGGAGTGGTGCGGCGAGGCGCCGTTCTACACCCTCGGCCCGCTGGCGACCGACATCGCGCCGGCCTACGACCACATCACCTCGGCCATCGGCGCGGCGCAGATCGCGGCGGCCGGCACCGCGATGCTCTGCTACGTCACGCCCAAGGAGCACCTCGGCCTGCCCAACCGGGACGACGTCAAGACCGGCGTGATCACCTACAAGATCGCGGCGCACTCGGCTGACCTGGCCAAGGGCCACCCGAGGGCGCAGGAGCGGGACGACGCGCTATCCAAGGCGCGGTTCGAGTTCCGGTGGGTCGACCAGTTCAACCTGTCGCTGGACCCGGACACGGCTCGGGCGTTCCACGACGAGACGCTGCCGGCGGAGCCGGCCAAGACCGCGCACTTCTGCTCGATGTGCGGGCCGAAGTTCTGCTCGATGAAGATCACGCAGGACGTGCGGCGGTACGCCGAGGAGCGCGGGCTGGACTCGGTCGAGGCGATCGAGGCGGGGATGCGGGAGAAGTCCTCGGAGTTCGCCGAGCGCGGCAACCAGGTCTACCTGCCCGTGGTGGAGGGGTGAGCGCGGTGCTCACCGGGTCGTTGCGGCCCGCGCCGGGAACCTCCCCGGCGCGGGCCCTCACCATCGCCGGCTCCGACTCCGGCGGTGGCGCGGGCATCCAGGCCGACCTGCGGACCTTCCACTGCTGCGGGGTGCACGGGATGTCCGCGCTCACCGCGGTGACCGTGCAGAACTCGGTCGGGGTGACCGGGTTCCACGAGGTCCCGGTGGACACGGTGGTCGGGCAGGTCGAGGCGGTCGTCACCGACATCGGGGTGGACGCGGTCAAGACCGGCATGCTGGCCTCCGCCGCGATCATCCGCGCGGTGGACGAGACCTGCGGGCGGCTGGGGATCGGCCGGGGCGGGCGCGTCCCGCTGGTGGTGGACCCGGTCGCGGCGTCGATGCACGGGGACTCGCTGCTGCGGGAGAACGCCCTGGACGCGCTCCGCGACCTGTTCGCCCTGGCCACGCTGGTGACGCCGAACCTCGACGAGGTGCGGTTGCTGACCGGGATCGTGGTGCGGGACCGGGCCGGCCTGGTGGAGGCGGCGAAGGCGGTGCACGCCCTCGGCGCGGAGTGGGTGTTGATCAAGGCGGGGCACCTGGTGGACGACCCCGACTGCGTCGACGTGTTGCACGGCGTCGACGCGGACGGCGAACCCGTGTTCGTCGAGCTGCCCGGTCCCCGCTTCGACACGCCGCACACGCACGGCGGCGGCGACACGCTCGCGTCCGCGATCACCTCGGCGCTGGCGCGCGGCGCTGGCGTCGTCGACGCGGTGCGGTTCGGCAAGCGGTACGTGGTGCGCGCGGTGGGCGAGTCCTACCCGCTGGGGTCCGGTGTCGGCCCGGTGACCGGTTTCTGGCGCCTCACCGACGACCCCGTGTAACTCGAACCGGCGATCACGGGGGCGACCGCACCCCTCCGTGACACAGGACCACCCGGTCTTCGCACCCAGTGGGCCTCCGGTGTTGGTATGCGTGGACATGTGGGGAGTACGCGCGCGCAGACGAACACGATGACCCGACCTTCGTCCCGTTCCGCCCGGTTCGCCGGGCTTCGCCAGGGACGCGAACCCGCGTCAGGGGTGCCGCCGACACCGACAGGGCGGCTGCTGCTCGTGGTGTTGGCCGTCACGGCGGCCGCCACGGCGACGGCGGCCGCGTTCGGCCTGGCCGAGGTGACGGCGATCGCCGGTCTCGGCGCGGTGTTCGGGCTGATGGCGGGGGTCGGGGGCCCGCTGCGGTCCGACCTGCGGCTGATGGCGTGGTGCGGGCCGCTGCTGGTGTTGGCGCTGGCCGCCGGTCCGGTGGTCAACCAGGTCGCGGCGCTGGCGGTGGCCGTGCCGGCGCTGGCCGTGTTGGTCGCGACGGTGGTGCCGCTGCTGGGCTGGCGGCTGGAGCTGGCCGGCGGGGCGGTGCTCGCGGCGGTCGTGCTGTCCAGCGCGACCGGCATCGGCGCTGGTCTGAGCGTCCTGCTGCGGCTGGCGGTCGCGGCGGTGGGCGTGGGGTTCGCGGTCGTGCTGCGCGTCGTCTTCGGCGGGCGTGACCCGTCGGCGGCGACGCGGCGGGCGGTGGCCGCGGCGCTGACCGACCGCGAGGCCAGGGTGCTGGCGGACGCGGTCGTGGTGTGGCGGTCGGACGGCGCCCCGGCCTGGCTCGGGGAGGCGTTGGCCGGCGCGGCGGCGATGCGGGTGGCCCGCAGCGAGCTGGAGTCGCGGCTGGGCGGCCTGCCGTTGCCGTTGGCCGAGCGGATGCGGGTGGTGCTGGCGGAGGCCGACCGGGTGGCCGCGCAGCTCGCGGTGGCGGTGCGTGCCCGGTCCTCCCGGGCGCTGCCGATGGTGGACCTGTTCACGCAGCAGGCGGACGCGTTGCGCAACGTCGGGGTGTCCTCGGACGTGCTGCGCCTGGTGGACGGTCTCGCGGCGGGGCTGGAGCAGGTGCGGCGCGGTCTGTCCGACCGGGAGCGCGGCACGGCGGAGCCGGTGCCCCGGCCGAGGGGCCGGCAGCTCCTCGTGGAGGAGCTGCGCGCGCTGGTCACGCCCCGTTCGGCGTTGTCGCGGCACGCGGCGCGCTGCACGCTCGCCGTCCTGGTCGGCGCGTTGATCGCGACGTGGTGGCACAGCCCCTACGCGTCGATCCTGGTGATGTCGATCTTCGCGGTGTTGCGGCCGATGCACAGGGACAGCGCGTCGGTGGCCCTCCAGCGGGCCGCGGGGATGATGCTCGCCGTCGGCGTCGCCGCCGTGGTCGGCTCGTTCACGCCGGCGCCGCTGCTGGTCGCGGCGTTCGTGGTGCTCGGCGTGGTGGGTTTCGCCGTGCTGCAACGCAGTCACATCGCGTTGACCGCGTTGCTGACCGTGCTGGTCGTCGTGCTGCGCGACGTCACGCGCACCGCCGCCGTGCCCGACCTGGTGATCGGTTTCCTGACGAGCGCGGCGATCGGCGCGACGTTGGCGCTGGCGATGGGCTACCTGACGTTGCCCCGGCCGAGGAACAGCCTCGTGGACCGGGTGCGCGGGACCGTCGAGGTGGTGCGGGGCCTGGCCGGCGTGTTGATCGAGGGCGGGGCGCCGGAGGCGGTGCGCTCGGCGCACGCGTTGGCCATCCGCCGCACCCGGGACCTCGTCGCGTTCATCGACCGGGTCGAGGACGAGGCGGAGGAGCAGCGCCGGGCCGCGAAGGAGGCGGCGGCCGCGTTGGACGCGTTGCGCATCGCGTTGCGGGAGTTGGCCGAGCTGCGCGCCGACGACCGCGCCGGGGTGCTCCCGGCGCTGCGGTACGCGCGGACGTTGCTGGCCACACCGGACGGTCGGCCGGTGCGCGCGGAGTTCCACCTCCCCGAGGTCGGGCCGTGGCCCGCGGTGCTGGCCGCGCAGGTCGTGGTGGCCGAGGCGCTCACCGTCCATCGCGCCGCCGTCCGCCTGGAGCACGGCTGATCACCCACGCGGCAGACGCGCTGACCTGCGGCGATCCCTACCTTCAGAGGCAGGCGCACTGGCGCGTCGACGCCTGCGCGCCAACGACGCTGCGAACCCATGGCGCTGTGCATCCGGGGGGTGACGCGCGTTGGGAGCGGAGGCCGACCGGGCACCGATCGCGCTGCTCACCGCGACGCGGGGCGCGTTCCCCGCTCGTGGCGACGCGGGCGCGACGGGGCCCGGCGCGGCCCCGCCGCCGGCGCTGACCGACGGACCTGACGGAGCCGGCGACCGGGGCGCGGTCCCTCCCGCGCCCCGGCGGACCACGAACGCCGCCGCCCCCGGAACCGGCGTCAGCGCCGCCCGCGCGACGAGCGACGCGCGGTCCTCACACGTCACCCGCGCACCCACCGTTGGCCCGATCCACGCCCGCCCGCCGCCCGGGCGCTCGCGACGCCGTCGCGGAGACGGGTCGTCGACCACGCGAGGCGAAGCGGATTTCCTTGCTGGGAAAAGGAAATCCGCGCCACCGGCCGAGGCCGGCGCCACCGCGTGGTCGACGCCCGGCCGGCGACGCGCGGCGCGGCCCGGCGGAACGCCCGCACCACCTCGCACCACTTGGCATACCTCGCGGAGCGGCGCACGGCCGCGTGACCGACAGGAGGCGGGGATGGACCACTTATCCGGCGGACGACCGCGGTTCCGGGCGATGGTCGTGATGAAGAGCAAGATGGGTGAGCTGGACGCGGCCGCGCGGATGTCGGCGGCCGACGCCGCGGTGGTGCAGCCGCTGGTGGAGGTGCTGCCGACGGTCACCCTCGTCGGCCGACTCCTGCCGAAGCTGGTCGCGGCGGCCGGGGCCCTCGCCCCGAGGAGGCGGCCGGTGATGATCGACTGTTCCCTGCTGCCCCCGTCGAACCCGCTGGCCCAGTGGCCACGGGGGCCGCTCGACCTGCTGGCGCAGCAGATCAGGCAGCGCGTGACCCGCGAGCACGGCCAGGCCGCCGCCGACGTCGTGCCGTTCGTCCCGGTGCTGCGCGCCAACGACACGGTCGCGGCGTTGCGCGGGGTCAAGCTGCTCGACGAGGACCTCGGCTGCGGGGCCGCGCTGCGCGTGGACATCTCCGAGCCGGCCAAGGCCAGCGCGGCGCGCCGCTGGGTCGACCGCGCGCTGGACCTCATGCGGCTGCCGGCCGCCACCGTCGACCTGGTGCTGGACCTCGGCTACCTCGCGGGCGGCCGCACCCGGCACCTCGACCTGGTGATGACCGCGTTGGACCAGATCGGCTCCCATCACGGGCTGCGCTCCACCACGCTGGTGTCGGGCTCGGTCCCGCCGAACCGGGCCGGCTTCGACACGCTCCGGATGGCGCGCGCCGAGCTGGACGTCTGGCAGGCGGTGCGGGCCGAACACGCGGGCCGCCACACCGGGTACGGGGACTACGGCGTGGTGCACCCGGTGCCGCCCCGGGAGCCGCGCGGCCCGGTCACCGTCTACCCCTACCTGTACTACACGCTGGCGGACGGCGCGGTCTTCCTGCGCCGCCAGCTCCCGAGGGACGCCGACCGCCGGGTGCCCAAGGGCGCGGCGGCCCGCCACTTCCTGGACCTGGCCGTCGAACTCGCCCAGCGCAGCGAGTTCGCCGGCCCGGGCTTCTCCTGGGGGGACGAACAGCTCGACGCCTGCGCGCGCCGCCGCATCGACAACGTGGGCTCCGCGTGGCGGTGGATCGCGATGAGCACCTCCCACCACCTGGCCCAACTCGCCACGGCGCCACCCTCTCCCTGAGCGGAGGACAGCCAGGACCGGTGCGGCGCGGGAGATCCCTCGCGCGCCGCACCCCGCCGACGACACCGACGACACCGACGACACGGACGACGCCGACGACGCCGCCGGCCTTCGCCCGAGCCGGCTCAGGGCGCGGGGCTGGAGGCCTGCGCCCAGAACCGCTTCGGGATGCGTCCGGCGAGCCGGGCCAGCCGACCCGCCGTCACCGCCGCCCGCATGGCGGCCGCCATGCGTTCCGGGTCCTGCGCCCTGGTCACCGCCGTCGCGAGCAGCACGGCGGCGCAGCCCAGCTCCATGGCCTGCGCGGCGTCGGAGGCGGTGCCGATGCCAGCGTCGAGGATGACCGGGACCCCGGCCGAGGCCACGATCATCTCGATGTTGTGGGGGTTGCGGATGCCCAACCCGGTGCCGATGGGCGAGCCGAGCGGCATCACGGCGGCGCAGCCCACGTCCTCCAGGCGTCGGGCGAGCACCGGGTCGTCGTTGGTGTAGGGCAGGACGGTGAAGCCGTCGGCGACGAGTTGCTCGGCGGCGTCCAGGAGTTCGACGGGGTCGGGCAGCAGGGTGCGGTCGTCCGCGACGACCTCCAGCTTGACCCAGTCGGTCGCCAACGCCTCCCTGGCCAGCCGGGCGGTGAGCACGGCCTCGGCCGCGGTGCGGCAGCCCGCCGTGTTGGGCAGCGGCTCGATCCCCAGGCGGCGCAACAGGTCCAGCACGCCGGTGCCGCCCTCGGCATCCATCCGTCGCATGGCGACGGTGGTCAGCTCGGTGCCGGACGCGACGAGGGCGCGCTCCAGCACGGCGAGGTTGGCGGCCCCACCGGTGCCGGTGATGAGACGAGAGCCGAACACCCGCCCCGCGATCACCAGCGGGTCGTCATGGGCACGGTCGTCCCCGGCAGTCCGCTCGGCCGCGACCGGTTCCCGCGCAAGCGTTTCACTCATGTCAGCCTCCCCACACGGCAGTGAGCACCGTCGCGCCATCCCGCAACGGCGTGTCGGGCCACGCGCCACGCGGCACCACATCGCCATCCATCGCGACCCCCACACCAGTCGCCAGCCCGCCGAACGCGACGAGAGCGCGCTCCAGCACGGCCAGGTTGGCAGCGCCGCCGGTGCCGGTGCCGGTGCCGGTGATGAAACGAGAGCCGGAAACCCGCCCCGCGATCACCAACGGGTCGTCATGGGCACGGTCGTCGGTAACGCCGGCGGTGACCGGTTCCCGCGCAAGCGTTTCGCTCATGTCAGCCTCCCTGCACCGCAGTGAGCACCTCGACGGTCGCCCCATCCCGCAACGGCGTGGCGGGCCAGGCGCCGCGCGGCGCCACATCGCCGTCCAGAGCGACCGCCACACCGGTCGTCGGCGCGCCGAACGCGACGAGAGCGCGCTCCAACACAGCCAGGTTGGCAGCACCGCCGGTGCCGGTGATGAGACGGGAACCGAACGCTTGCCCCGCAATTACCAACGGGTCGTCATGGGCACGGTCGTCCCCGGCAGTCCGCTCGGCCGCGACCGGTTCCCGCGCAAGCGTTTCGCTCATGTCAACCTCCCCGCACGGCGGTGAGCACCGTCGCGCCATCCCGCAACGACGTGTCGGGCCACGCACCGCGCCGCACCACATCGCCATCCATCGCAACCGCCACACCAGTCGCCAGCGCGCCAAACGCGACAAGAGAGCGCTCCAACACCGCGAGGTTCGCGGCCCCACCGGTGCCCGTGATGAGACGGGAGGGCGACGGGCCCGGGCAGGGTGGTCCCGCTCATGTCAGCCTCCCTGCACGGCGGTGAGCACCTCGACGGTCGCGCCATCCCGCAACGACGTGTCGGGCCACGCGCCGCGCCGCACCACATCGCCATCCATCGCAACCGCCACACCAGTCGCCAGCCCGCCAAACGCGACAAGGGAGCGCTCCAACACCGCGAGGTTCGCGGCCCCACCAGTGCCCGTGATGAGACGGAGGGCGATCGGCCCGGGCAGGGTGGTCCCGCGCATGTCAACCTCCCTGCACCGCAGTGAGCACCTCGACGGTCGCCCCATCCCGCAACGGCGTGTCGGGCCACGCGCCGCGCGGCACCACGTCGCCGTCCAGAGCGACCGCCACACCGGTCGTCGGCGCGCCGAACGCGGCGAGCACGTCCGCCACGGTGGCGGACTCGGCGAACTCCCGGTCCTGCCCGTTGACCCGCACCCTCATCCCATTTCCTCCACAGTGGACGGTCGTTGTGGCCGTGCGCGCGGGGGCCGGCGCCTCATCGCGACACGGCGGCGAGCCGCGCCGGGTCGGCCACCCGCGCCGACTCCGGCGGGACGTCACCGCGCAACATCGCCAGCACCGCCTCGGCGGTGACCGGCGCGAGCAGCAGGCCGTTGCGGTGGTGGCCGGCCGCGACCAGCACGCCGGGCGCCACCTCCCCGATCAACGGCAGGTTGTCCGGGCTCCCGGCGCGGAACCCGGTGACGGCCTCGTCGAGGGCGTACTCGGCGAGCCCCGGCATCACGCGCTCGGCGTCCCGGAGCAGGTCGCGCACCCCGCCCACGGTGACGTCGGCGTCGAAGCCCGCCTCGTACTGGGTCGCGCCGAGCACCAGCCCGTCCCGTCGGGGCACGAGGTAGGCGGGGCGGCCCTCGACCAACGCCCGCACGGTGCGCGACGGTGGCGGCAGGGCTCCGCGTCGCGCGCGCAGCCGCAGGATCTCGCCCTTCACCGGCCGGATCAGCCCGGCCAGCGCCGGATGCAGCGACCCGCTCCACGCGCCGGCGCAGACCACCACCACGTCGGTGTCCACTGTGGACCCGTCGTCGAGGTGGACGCGGCCGGTGTCGACCGAGGCGACGCGCCGGCGGTCGAACCGCACGCCCCGTCGCTCGCACGCGGCCAGCAACGCCGTGAGCAGCGCCCGGTTGTCCACGGCGAGGTCGCCAGGCACGTCGAGTCCGCATCGGACGGACGGCCCGAGCCCCGGCTCCAGTCGGCGCAGCTCGCGGCCGGTGAGCGACCGGACCGCCCGCCCCAGCCCCGCGAGGTGGTCGGCGAGGACCCGGAGCACCTCGGCGTCGGCCCCGTCGACCGCCACCACCAGCGTGCCGGCCTCGTCCAGCCCCGGGTCCGCCCCGGAGTCGGCGCGCAGGCGCGCGGCGAAGTCCGGCCAGCGGGCCAGCGAGTCCGACCCGAGGGCGAGGACCGCCTCCTCGCCGGGCCAGGCCTCGGTCACCGGGGCCAGCATCCCCCCGGCCACCCACGAGGCCCCGCCCCTGGCCGGGCACGGGTCGACCAGCGTCACCGCGAACCCGGAGGACGCGGCCAGCCAGGCCGCCGACAGTCCCACCACGCCACCGCCGACGACGGCGACGCGCGATCCCACGACCACGTCAGAAGACACCCCATCACGCTCCCTGCGCCGGCATGACCCGGATCAGGTTCGACGGTCGGGGTCGCCCAGACCCCCTCTCAGCCCGGTCCCTCCGGGCTCCCGTGCGGACCGCCCCCACCGTAACCGGAGGGAGGGCCTAGGGTCGAGCCGTGCCTGGGTTGAGCGGTGAGCGGATCAGGGAGCGGTTGGCCGACGCGCGGTTGTACCTGTGTACCGACGCCCGACGGGACCGGGGCGACCTCGGGGAGTTCGTCGACGCGGCGCTGGCCGGCGGCGTCGACATCGTGCAGTTGCGGGACAAGGCCGACGGCCCGCTGGAGGCGGCCGAGGAGCTGGCGGCGTTGGAGGTGATCGCCGAGGCGTGCGCCCGGCACGGCGCGCTGCTGGCGGTGAACGACCGCGCCGACGTCGCGCTCGCGGCCGGGGCGGACGTGCTGCACCTCGGCCAGGACGACCTCCCGGTGTCGTGGGCCAGGAAGATCCTGGGCGAGGACGTGGTGATCGGCCGGTCGACGCACGACGTCGCGCAGGCGGAGGCGGCGGCCGTCGAGCCGGGAGTGGACTACTTCTGCACCGGCCCGTGCTGGCCGACGCCCACCAAGCCGGGCCGGCCCGCGCCCGGCCTCGACCTGGTGCGGCACACGGCGGTCCACGCGGAGCGCACCGGCCACGGCCGCCCGTGGTTCGCGATCGGCGGCATCGACGCGGCCCGGCTGGACGAGGTGATCGCGGCCGGCGCGGACCGGGTGGTGGTCGTGCGCGCGATCACCGAGGCCGAGGACCCGAGGGCGGCGGCCGAGTTCTTCAGCCGCTGCCTCCGCACCGGAAGCAACTGATCAGCACCTGACAGGCGGCCCAGATGCGGCCTGACATGCGCGGGGGCTCCCGGCCGCCACACGGCCGGGAGCCCCTGATCTCGATCTCAGGCCGGCGTGAGCCGGCCCGACTTCACCCGGTCCACGAAGGACGCGAACCCCGCACGCTCAAACAGGAGCACAGGCCCACCCGGGTTCTTACTGTCCCGCACAGCGACGCCCGGCGACACAGCAGCCACCTCGACGCAATCGGTCTGGGTGCCGCTGTAGCTGGACTTGCGCCACTTCACCACGGCCATCACATGGCCTCCCATCCATGATCTCCGCAACGGCCAAGCCGCCATCCCCGATCACCACAGATCAAAGCGACCAGACTTCACAGCCTTGGCGAACACCGCGAACTCGGTTGGGCCGAATACGAGCACCGGGCCGCCCGGGTACTTGGAATCCCGAACCAGCGCACCCGACGGAGAAGCAGCCGCCTCCGCACTGAAAGCATCTGATTGGCCACTGACCAGGCTCCCGGCCGCCGTGCGGCCGGGAGCCTTCTGATCTCGATCTCAGGCCGGCGTGAGCCGACCCGACTTCACCCGGTCCACGAAGGACGCGAACACCCGAGGCTCGAACATGAGCGCCGGCCCCGCAGGGTTCTTGCTGTCCCGCACGGGGACCATACGACGCAGGCTGCCGCCCACCTCGACGCATTGCCCGTTATCACTGCTCCGGCTCGACTTGCGCCAGTTCGTTACGGCCATCGCATTGCCTCCCATCGATTGCCCCGAAACGACCGGAGCCGCTGCCCCTGGTCAGACCAGGTCGAGTCGGCCCGACTTCACCCGGTCCACGAAGGACATGAACCCCACACGCTCGAACACGAGCACCGGGCCGGCGGGATTCTTGCTGTCCCGCACAGCGACGCGCGGCGACACAGCAGCCACCTCGACACAATCGGTCTCGGTGCCGCTGTAGCTGGACTTGCGCCACTTCACTACGGCCATCACATCACCTCCCATCCATGATCTCCGCAACGGCCGAGCCGCCATCCCCGGTCACCGCAGATGAAACTGGCCGGACTTCACGGCCTTGGTAAACGCCGCGAACTCGGTCGGGCCGAACACGAGCACCGGGCCGCCCGGGTTCTTGCTGTCCCGCACCATCGCACCCTGCGGAGCGGCGGCCACTTCCACACAGGTGGTTGTCTGCGAGCTGTAGCTCGACTTCCGCCAAAGACTCTCCGAAACATCGTTCTTCACCCTGCAACCCCCATCTCCTTGATGACGTCGGCGATCAGGGTGGATGTCTCTTCTCTGCTCAGCGCCACCCTGAGCATGTGATCGATCGCCTGCCGGTATGCCTCGACGTCCTCCTCCTCGTGAAGAAAGATGCCTGATCGTCGGGTTTCCAGATGCACGATGGACTGGTGCTCATCGGGCTCGATCAGGAAGAACGGTCCTTCCAACGCCGGATGCCACCCAGATCGGAAGGGAACGACCCGGATCTCGATGTTCGGCCTCTGTGCCATTTCGAGCACGAAGCGGAGCTGCTCGACCATGACCGCCGGTGTGCCCAGCACTTGACGTAGCGCGGCTTCACCGATGATCGCGAGGTAACGTGCCGGGTTCACGCCGCGCGTGAGGATGTCTCGCCGCCCCATTCGGAGTGCCACGCGGGTCGAGACCTCGTCCGACGGCACCTCCGCGTCAAGCATGATCGCGCGGGTGTAACTGGAGATCTGAAGAAGACCTGGGATCAGCAGCGGCGACACCTCTCTGATCGATACCGCGCTGACCTCGGCATCAAGCAGTGCGAAAAGTTGAGCACGCAGCTCCGGCAATGTGACAGCCAACCACCGGCGATCGCTGGCACCGCGCGCCATCGAGAGCAGTTCGTCGTAGCGCGCCCCATTGATTTCCAATGCCGTCAGTATCTGGGCCACATGTGTCGGATCAGGCGTGCGGTGCCCGGTTTCCCATCGCGCAAGCGTTCCGTGACTGACCCCGATCCTTTCGGCGAGGTAGCGCTGCGTCACGCCTCGCTCGTTACGAGCATCAGCCAGCGCCCGACCAAGCGCCCTTGCTTTGGGCGTGCGTCCGTTGCTTCCACCCACGCAGCACAGACTACGCAGATCACCGGCCGTTCACACGATCACCCGATCGGTTAATTGTGCCTTTCCCCCTCTCCTGCTTCCGTGATTGTGAAGCGCGGAAGCATGGCAGCAAGCCATTCGTGCTGAATATGACCCGCACGCCAGCACTGACAGATCGGAGGCGGTTGCGATCCACCTGAGCACAGGCGACCTTCTCTCGCCGCTCCGCGCCGATCTCATGGCCGTGCCTGTCCACATAGGACAGTGCTCGGGCGCCAGTGGGGCGCACAGGTGGCGACAGGGCACTCGAACCGTGCCCGCCGCCGAACTACTCCGCAGGCTCGGGCGGCCGGTCCTCTCACCTCGGTGTCACCGCAGCACAGCGCACCGGGACGACAAACAGGCACTCGTGGAGCTGCGGCGGCGGGCCGCCTTGGAGCGCGCGCTCGCCACCCTGCGACGGCAGCACGAGCGCCCACAGGTCCAGCCGCCACCCCAGTCCGCCACTCCGCGCGGGTGCGGCAATGCCATCCGGTGGCCGTGATGTGGGACTACCCGCATCTCGTCCAGTACTTCAAGGTGGTGCGGGGTCAACGGGTGTTGGCCTTCCAGGAGGAAGTGAACGATCACGGCTTCTACGTCGGTCGGACACCGCACCGCCAGGCGAAGACCACGGCGATGGAGTACCTGATGGCGCTCACCGTCTACTGGCGCGCGGAATACGGCTCCATGTACGGGGTTTCGCCCGCTGACCGGATCATCGCTCGCGCATGGAGTCTCGACGCGACGGGAAGGCGGCTCATCGCCGAGGTGACCGTGCGCCCCGAGCCCGCCAGGGAGGAGCCGCCACCCGGCCCCGCCCCCACTCCGGCACTCCCGAACCCCGCCCCGGCGCAGGCGCGCCGCCAAGTTCCCACCCCAGCCCCTGTCCATCGCGGTCCAGCTCCGGCGCCACCCAGTCCCGCTCGGGTCCGCTCGACCCCGGCTCCCCCTGTTCCTCCTCCTGTTTCTCCCCCCGCTCCTCCCCCCGCTCCTCCCCCCGCTCCTCCTGTTGTTCCTCCCCCTGGCCACGACCCGCGCCGTCCACTGTGGTCGGACAGCCCGAGCTGAGTGGCGCCCGGACCGTCCGACCCCGAGCGGACCCGCCCTGATCAGACCTCGTCGGCGGCGGCGTGGGTGTCGCCGGCGGGTTCGCCGAACCAGGTGCGCAGGGCGACGTCCAGGATCTTCCGGTCCGGGCGCTCGCCCTGCGCCACCGCCCAGGCGACGTGCCCGTCCGGGCGCAGCAGCACCGCCGCGAGGTCGTCGCGGTCGAGGCAGCGCCCGGTGACCACCCGGACGCGGTCACGCCAGCCGTCCGCCGCGTCGGCCACCCCCGCGCCGAGGTCGAGCAGCACGGCCCGTCCATCACTCATCACAGCGGAAAGCCGTGTGGCGGCCCGGGAATCCACGTCGACCTCCAGCTCCAGTTCCGGGCAGCTCCTGCCGATCAGGGGATGCCCGTGGGTCGGGTACGGGAAGTCGTAGCGGACGGCGACGCCGTGCAGCATCGACCCGACGAACCGGTTGACCTCGTCCAGACCGAGCATCTCGGCGACCAGCTCCCGCATCGCGCCGGACTGGTCGTCCGGCCGCATGATCGCGACCTGGGCGCGGGTGTTCTGGAGCACGCGCGCGCCGACCGGGTGCCGCTCCGCCGTGTAGGTGTCCAGCAGCCCCTCAGGGACCCGGCCGCGCACCACCGCCGCGAGCTTCCAGCCCAGGTTCACCGCGTCCAGCAGCCCGAGGTTGATCCCCTGGCCGCCGAACGGCGAGTGGACGTGCGCGGCGTCGCCGGCGAGCAGGACCCGGCCGAGCCGGTAGGTCGTGACCTGCCGGGCGTTGTCGGTGAACCGGGTCGCGGTCCGCACCGCCGTGACCGTGACGTCCGTGCCGCTGACCCGGCGCAGGCTCTCCTGGATCTCCTCCCGGGTCACCGGGGCGTCCCGGTTCTCGGGCGGGCCGTCGAACTCCAGGGTGAACACCCGACCCGGCACGGGACCGTAGGCCATCATCCCCGTCGGCGTGCGCCGCCAGCCCAGCGGGAGCAGCTTGTCCGGGTCGTCCAGCTCCACCAGCGCCTGGTGGCCGGTGAGGCTGGGCGGCGTGCCGGGGAAGTCGAACCCGGCGAGCTTGCGCACCGTGCTGCGGCCACCGTCGCAACCGACGAGGTAGCGGGCGTGGAACCGTTCCTCCTCGCCGTCCGGCGTCGCCGCCACGACGGTGATCCCGTCCTCGCCGTGGTCGGTGAAGCCGGTGACCGTGCGCTCCCGGCGCACCTCGACGCCGAGCCGGTCGACGTGGCCCGCCAGGATGCGTTCCAGGTCCTGCTGGGAGACGGCCGCGTACCGCCGCGCCGGGTCCTCCTGGCGGGTCTGGTCGATCAGGAACAACCCCGCGAAGTGGCCGCCGCCGCGCCGGAACGGGTTGTGCTCGTCGAGCACCTCGTCCAGCCGGCCCTCGGCCTCGGCCGTCCGCAGCGCCGCGTCCAGCGCGGGGTCGGCCGCGCGGCGCACCTCCAGGAACTTCCGCGTCGTGGCCCGCTCGACCTCGGCGACCTCGGGGCCGAGCCCCCTGCGGACCAGCGCCTCGGCCGCGAGCGGCCCGATCGCCCCCGCCCTGATCGTCTGGTCGGGCTCGGCCCGCCGCTCCAGCACCACGACCGAGGCCCCGCCCAGCACCAGCTCCCCGGCCAGCATCAGGCCCGTCGGCCCCGCTCCCACCACCACCACGTCGACGTCCACGCGTCCCCTCCTCATCACCACGAAGAACTTTATACCCGGTACAAGTTTGAGCTTGGTACTTTTTTCTCGTGGCGGAGGGCCTGAGGGAACGGAAGAAGCGGCACACCCGGGAGCACATCTCGGCGGTGGCGACCAGGCTGTTCGTGGAACGCGGGTTCGACCAGGTGACCGTCGCCGAGGTCGCCGAGGCGGCGAACGTCTCGCGGATGACGGTCTTCAACTACTTCCCGCGCAAGGAAGATCTCTACCTCGACCGGTACGAGGAGCTCTGGGAGCTGTTCACGGGGGCGATCGAGCGCCGCGCGCCGGGCGAGTCGGTGTTCGACGCGGTCCGCCACCTGCTGATCGGCATGATCGAGCAGGGCCATCCGCTGTCGGCGCTCCTCGACGACGTGCACCGGTTCTGGGCCGTGGTGCGGGAGAGCGAGGCGCTGCGCGCCCGCGTCCGGGAGCGTCGGGAGGAGATGGAGGACGTCCTCACCGAGGTGATCGCCAGGGAGACCGCTCGACCCCCACACGACCCGACGGCCCGCCTGGCCTCGGCCACGATCTGCGCGGTGCTGTGGGTCGCGCACGCCGAGGCCCTGCGTCGGCTGGAGGCCGGGGAACGGGCCGACGACATCCGGCCCGACCACGTCCAGATGGTCAACGACCAGTTCGACCTGCTGGCCTCGGGCGGGCTGGCCGACCTCGGCCGGTGCGCGGGCTCCCCGGACCGCTGAGCGCCGGGCGCGGCCGGGCCGTCGACAAGGTCATTCCGAGGGCACGATGAGGGGATTCTTGAGCACCCCGATCTCGTGCGACTGATTAACGAGCACCAGGAGCACAAGGCCGCTCAACCGCGCCCGACGCAGCGCTCCTCCACATTCAATCAGGGTGACAGTCAGCGAGCTATGTGCCGTCGTGTCGGCGGCCAGGAGATCGAACGCGATCGGGAGACAACGCTGAAGTTCCTTCCCGTTGTTTCCGCCGTTTCGCCGATTCTTTTCTTGCTGCCGCCCATCGTCGAGCCAGGTAGTCGACCACCTCACTCTCGGGGACCCTCGGAGCGCCTCGCCCCGTCCCGAGACGAACCTCAACCAAATCTCCGGACTGAACGAGCCGTAATACTGTTCGCTCCGAGCAGTTCAGAATCTTTGCCACTTCTGCCCGAAAGAGCAAACGCTCTCCACTAATAGCGGCACTCACGCTACCTCCATGCGTGCCCACTGAACCAGATCTACCCGCCCCAATCGACCTCCTTTACACGCTTCGGCGCCGCATCACGAGCCGGTCCACCGCAGCCAGCACAAGCGCCACGAACACCAATGTAGGCCCAAGCCACCGCAGCGCGGGCAACCAGATCAGCAAGAAAGCGATAATGGCTGCGCCAATAACGAGTCCACGCGACAGTGTGCGCATGGGAAGAAAAGATGCGGACAGAACCAGGAGCGGCGAGCCAAACACGACGCACCAGAAGTAGAAATCACTGTCACCCATAGCACCCTCTCAGTAACTCTCTGTGCGGAGAGTAGCACAGTCGAGTGGAGCGGTGGCCACCCCACGAGGATGTGGGGTGGCCACCTCATATGCCCTCAGATCAGGAGCACTTCACAACCCTGACACCCACTGGGGGCCAACCAAACTTCGCGTACACCTGGTAGCAGCTGTCACCTTGGAGAGGGTTCGCGGCCAGCGCGACGACGATCGCAGCAAAGGCAGCGCACGCGGGCTTGACGAAGGCGGGAATAATGGGCGCAGCGAGACACATCGCCGTCACAGCAGCGGTGCCTCCCGACTTCGCAGTGTCATAAATTCGAACTGAGGTGTCGTGATCGAAGGTGTAGGTCGCTTCGGGAGCGGGCGCAGCCAGGGTGTCATCATTGACGGGTTGGGGAACGGCGACCGTGAGGCGCCAGTCGCTGTCACCGACTCTCTGGGAACCAATCTTCTCCATGGTCAGGTCTCTGACCGCGGGCGCCGAGGTCTCCGCCGCAGTAGCCGCGCCAGAGCCCGCAAAAAGGGCAACGCTGGCGACGAGCGCCGTTGCCAGGGTGCGCGCGAAATTCTTCAGGAAAGACACGAGTGTGAGCCTTCTTTCTCAGCGTCTTTTCTAGTCGGATTGGACGCGACTTCCGGAAGCCGCCCCGATCGTATGAGAGTTGAGATCGAGCGTGCAATCAATGAAAGAGGTCTGACGGCGACACTCCGTAATACCAGCCTCACCCAGTTGGGTGACTGCCACTCCTGCCGTACCGCCGATCACCCTCCCATCCCCTCCGTTAGAAGGTTGACATTCATGTTCTGCCCCAACGAAAGGAGGGGGTCACGTCGGCAACGATCGTCGAGGCCATTAGACCGAATAGTGGAAACTGAGAGAGAATGTGACCCGCACCACTTGTCAAGAGATGTCTTCTCGTGACGTCACATTGTTTCGTCCTCCGATCTCCGAACACGCCGAACGAATGGAGGAACAATCAAGGGAAGACAGCGGAAGGCGCCCCTCGACCTGGTCGAGGGGCGCCTCCGACCCCGGAACGCGGTCGGCAGGGGGCGGCCGCGTGCCGGCGGGGAGAACGGACCGACTCAGCCCGTGACGAGCTTCAGGCTGTACCGGCCGAGGATCGGGTTCACCGGCTGGAAGTAGGTGGTGCCACCCGAGGAGCAGTTGCCGGAGCCGCCCGAGGTCACGCCCTGGGCCTGCTGGCCGCTGATGAACGAGCCGCCCGAGTCGCCCGGCTCGGCGCAGGCGCTGGTCTTGGTCAGGCCGTTGACCGTGCCCTGCGGGTACCGGACGGTCTGGTTCTTGGCCTGGAGCGTGCCGCAGCGCCAGCCCGTGGTGGAGCCGGAGCGACAGATCGAGGCGTTGACCGACGCCTCCTGCGAGCCCTTCACGACGATGTCGCCGTTGCCACCCTTGACCAGCGGCTTCGGGGTCCAGTTGGAGTTGGTCCTGACCCACGCGTAGTCATTGCCCGGGAAGACCGAGCCCGCGAAGGTGCCCTGGGCGACCCGGTTGTAGCCCGAGGTGCTGGCGCCGGTCTTCCCACAGTGCCCGGCGGTGACGAACCCGCCCTCCACCGAGAAGCCGATCGAGCACCGGGAGCTGTTCCCGATGTAGTAGGCGTCGCCGCCCCGCAGGTCGTACAGCGGGCGCGGGGACTCGGTGGACTCCACGACGCGGATGGCGTCCGCGTCGACGGTCGCGGCGAAGGCCTTGGCCTGCTCGACGGCCCCGGGGCTGACCGTCACGACCACGGAGTTGCTGACCGGGTCGACGTACCAGCTCGTCACCGCCTGAGGGGCGGAGGCGTCGCGCGCGTCCAGCGCCGCCTTGACCTCGTTGAGCCGCGCCTCGCTCCGCCCGACCAGGGTCGGCTCGGCGCCGGCGGCCCTGACCCGCTCCACCGAGGCCAGGTCGGTGACCCCGACCACGAGCTTCTGCTTGATCGCGTCGTAGTGCGCGCCGCCGAACGCGGCGCCGAGCGCGCCACGCAGGGACTGCTCCGCCTCGGCGGCCGCGGTCTCCTTGGCCACGCGCTCCTTCGCCTGGTCGGCGGTCAGGCCGAGGTCGCGCTGCATCGCCGCGAGCATCTCGGGGGACGCGGTGTTCCCCGCGTCCGGCGCGGCGCCGGCGGGCAGGGTGAACGTCGCGGTCGCGCCGGCCACGAGCAGGGCGGCCCCGACGATCCGAGCCGCGTTCATCGGCTTCATGGTTTGTCTCCCTCGCTTCGTGTTGCAGGGGTGGCCCGCGGGCAGGGAGGGGTGGTGCGCAGGGACGACCCGCGGGAGGAGGCGGAGCGGCTCCGGAGGGGGTCCTCGGGGGCCGACTGGTGGTGGCCTGCCATGGCGCCCCTCCCCTCGTGTGGAACCGACTCACCCGTTCGGTAACAGGTCCTCCTGCTGGGCGACGTTATGGAGGCGTGACTATTACGGAAAGCCGCCAATCGGGGCAAAGCGTGTCACAGATCACCGCGAGATGGTTGCGGAATGTCACTTTCGTGTCGATGTTATGACGTTATGTAATGACACTTCCGTCGGTTGGCGGTGGTGGGCCACCCGAACGGCCGCCGGAGTCGCGATGGTTGGTCAGCGCGCCGGAGAGGACCCGGAGCGGGCGCGGCGCGGCCGGCCGACGCCCCGGGCCGGACGGGGGCGCGACAACGGGACGACGTGATTGACCTGGTCGGATCGCCCGACCGGCGGCACCCGTGCGGTCAGAGGGGGCGGCCGGACCAGGCCGCGTCGCCCCGTCGCCGCCGGGCGGGAAACCCGCGAGGTCACGCCCCGAAACAAGATCAGAAATGACGGAGCCCCGGATTCCCGGCGAAACTGTTCACATTCTTTCCCACTCACCGTTCCCGTGACGAAAGAACAGGGAAAGAAAACGGCGGGAGGTCCTTCCCGGCCACGTTCCGGCGATCACCGGACAACGGTGCGCGGATTCCGGGAAGCGCCGGGTGCTCCGTGGGAAAGTGGGCAGGAGAACTGCCCCTGTCCCGGCCACCCAGAACGACACAGGACAACGCCGCGCCCAGCGGTTGACGAGGTGGCGACGGAAAAGGCCCGCCGGTCACGCCGCTCCCCCAAGCGACGCGACCGGCGGGCCCGGTTCTCACCCCTGCCGTTCCACCCCCGGCACCGGCGTCTGGCGCTGTCCCACGCCGGTGTCGGTGCCCTGGCCGGAGCCGGAGCCGGCGCCAGTCCCGGCCCCGGTCCCGGTGCCACCGCCGGTTCCGCCGGTGCCCGTGCCGGGGTTCGGCGTCCCGGTGGGCTGCTGCGGACGCGTCGTCGGCTGCGGCTTCTCCGGCTGCTGGCTCGGGCTCGGCTTCGGCGCGGAAGTCGTGGGCGGCGCCTCCGAGGCGCTCGTCCCCGGCTGACGCGACGTGCTCGGCACGGGCGCCTCCGACGTGGCCCCACCGGTCGGCCGCTGCTGCCCGCCGTCACCGGTGGGGCGCTCGTGCCCGGTCGGCACGGGGGCCTCCTGCTCCGGCTCCGGCCGCATCTGCGGCGCGGGCCCACCCCGGAGGATCTCCCCGACCGTGCTGCCGGAGCCGCCGCCGGACAACGGCTCGCCCCGGACCCACTCGACCCCGGTCACGACCAGCATGCCGAGCACGAAGCCCAGCGCGCTGACCGCGGCCACCCTCGTCCAGCGCTGGCGCAGCCACTCCTGCCACCCCTGCCGCCCGGCGCGGGTCCCGGTCGAGCCGGCCGCGCCCGCCTCGCCGGCCGGCTCCGGCCGCCGGATGATCCTGGTCGTCTCCTCACCCTGACCCGCCCCGACGGCGGGCTGGACGGCCGTCGACCCCACGGGGCGGACGATCTGCGTCGCGTCGTCGTGCGTCATCGGTCGCCCCACCCAGGTCGTGGTCCGGTCGTGGCCGTCGCCCCAGCGCGTGGTCTCCAGCGGAGCGCCGACGGCGGTCCGCTCCGCCTCACCGGAGCCCCCGCCGATCGGCAGTTTCGTGGCGACCACCTTGACCGTCTCGCGCGTGCGCTCCAGCGAGTGCTGGTACAGCGCGCTGCCCACGGTGGTCACGACGCTGGCGACGCCGGCGCCGAGCACCGTCCCCGCCACGCCGAGCCGGGCGCCCAGCACGGCGGCGGTGACGGCGGCCAGCGCGCCGCCGGCCACCTGGGTCAGCTTGATCTCCAGTCGAGGCTTGCGCTCCTCGTCCGTCGTGTCGGTTTCCTGCCGCTTTTCCGGTTCCGCCATCTCTTCCGTCTTGCCGCGACTCCCCGGACCGTCACCCAGCGCGCACGCGACGCGCCACGGCCGCCCGGTTCTCCCGTCCTCCCCAACGAAACGGACGTGCGAGACGTGCCCCGGGGTGGGCCGCCGTGACGACAACCACTGGGAGGCAACCCCGTCGCCCCCCATGCTGAGTCCACAGTGGACGATCGTCTTCTCCGGCTCACACCGGGGCCGCGCCCAGCTCCGCGACCCGCTCGACGAGCAACGCGGCCGGGCAGGGGGAGATCGTGAGCCACGGCCGCCCGTCCGAGCCGGGAGCGCGCTGGAAGAGGAACCGGCCCCGCGCGGTGTCCAGCACGGTGAGCGACGTCCCCGCCCCGTGCCGCCGCCCCAGCTCGTCGACGCCGGCCGGCTCGAACCGCGCCACCCCGGTCCTGGCCGCCGTGACCGCCTCGCCCACCAGCCGGGCCAGCTCGGCGCGCAGCCCCGCGTCCATGAACGCCGCCGTCACCTCACCCAACGTCGACTCCCGCCGCACGATCCCGTCCAGCAGCTCGGCGGGCATGGCGACGGAGGTCCCGGCAGCCGGTGGCACCTCCGGCAGCAGGGACAGCGCGGACGCGGCCAGCTCCGCCGCGGGCACCTGGTGCAGGTGGAGGGCGTCGGCGTCGAGCACCGCCCACACACCGCTGTCGCCGCGCCCGGCCGCGGTCATCGCCCGCAGCTCGCCGCGCTCCGAGCTGACCCGGACGTCCACCGCGGCGACCGGCCGGGCGAGCAGGCACAACGCCCACTCCAGCCCCTCGTCCAGCTCAAGGCCGTCGCGCAACCCCCCGGCGGCCAGATCGGCGCGGACGGCCTCGGCGAGGGCCGTCCGTTCGCCCACGGTCGCGCCCACCGCGGGCACGTCGATCACCAGTGGCCGTTCCCCGAGGTCGAGGTCGGACCAGCAGACGTCGTAGGCGGCGTGGGAGAGGACCCAGTAGCTCACGGCCGGTTCACCGCCGCGCGTCCCGAGGCGAGGGGTCGGCCGCCGGCTTCGAGATCATCTCCGGCTCGCCGGCCAGGTTCCCGGCTTCCGCCAGGTCGGGCAACCGGTCCCTACCGAGCCTGAGCACCGCGCTCTCGGACAGGAAGCCCTGCCCGCCCGGCACCCCACCCAGCCCGCTTCGCACCCGATGGGCGCTGACCTGCCCCGGGGCGTCAGCTCCGCCCTCGACACCGGCGGCCCCGCCGCCACCCGAGCCCCGTGTCCGCACCTCGGTAGGCCAGTCACCCCCGTCCGCCAGCCGGTCGGCCCCGTCCGGCTGGTCAGCTTCGCCGCCGACCGACGAACCCCCGAACTCGGCAGAACGGCCCTCAAGACGGCCCTCAGGGCGATCACCGGGCACCGCATCCCCCACGCCGCCGATCCCCACCCCAGCCACGACACCGGGCTCACCCGATACGGACGCGGAGGACATGACCTGGTCAGGGGCGGTAAGTGCGCCCCCGACGACACTGGCGGCCTCGCCACCACCCGAATCCGGTGTCCGGATCTCGGCAAGCTGGCCGCCCCCACCCACCGGCGGGACCGCTTCGCCGCCAACCGACGAGCTTCCGAACTCAGCGGAACCGGCCCCAGCACGATCGTCGGGCACCGCGTCCCCCACGCCGCCGATCCCCACCGCGCCGAAACCGCCACCAGAAGCCCAGCCACCCACCGTGACTGGCCCGCCCGCCAGGGCACCGGGCTCACCCGACGCGGACTCGGAAGACACGACCTGACCAGGAACGGCAGGTGCGCCCCCGACGACGCCGGCGTCGCCGCCACCACCCGAGCCCCGTGTCCACACCTCGGCACGCCAGTCACCCCCGTCCGCCAGCCGGTCCGCCTCCCCACCAACCGACCAGCTTCCGAACTCCACGGAACGACCCTGGGGATCATCGTCGGGCACCGCATCCCCCACACCGCCGGTCCCCACCCCAGCCGCAATACCGGGCTCATCCCGCACCGACTCGGAGGACGTGACCTCGCCAGGGGCAATGGGTGCAGGGAGTCCGGCGAGGCTGAACGAGGTAGGGGCACCAGGCACTGGGAAGGCCAGGCCAGGCACCTCCGCTGCGTCGTCGACGCCAGCGTCCCCACCGCCACCCGAGTCCCGTGTCCGGATCTCGGAAGGCCGGTCGGCCCAGTCCAACTGATCAGCTTCACCGCCAACCGACGGGCTTCCGAACTCAGCGGAACCGGCCCCAGCACGACCGTCGGACACGGCATCCCCCACACCGTCGGTCCCCACCGCGCCGAAACCGCCACCAGAAGCTCGGTCGCCCGCCGCGACCGACCCGCCCGCCAAGGCACCGGGCTCACCCGACGCGGACTCGGAAGACGCGAGCTGACCAGGGGAAACAGGCGTGGGCGGAAGCCCAGCGAGGCTGGACAGGGCGGGATCGTCGGACGCGGAGCGCGCCAAGCTGAACACGACAGCCCCACCCCCGACCTTGGTGCCCCCGACACCACCCGAGTCCCGTATCCGAATCTCAGAAGGCCGGTTGGGCCCATCCGCCGGCGGGGCCGCTTCCCCACCACCCGACGAACCCGCGAACTCGGCGGAACGACCCTGGGGATGATCGTCGGGCACCGCATCCCCCACGCCGCCGATCCCCACCGCGCCGAAATCACCGCCAGAAGCCCAGCCACCCACCGCAGGGCCAGCCTCACCCCACACGGCATCCGAGGACGCGACCTCACCGGGGGCAATGGGTGCAGGGAGTCCGGCGTGGCCGGGCGAGGTGGGGGCACCAGGCACTGGGAAGGCCAGGCCGGGCACCTCCGCTGCGTCGTCGACGCCGGTGGCCTCGCCGCCACCTGAGTCCCGTGTCCGCACCTCGGTAGGCCAGCCACCCCCGCCCGCCAGCCGATCAGCCCCGCCCGGCTGGTCAGCTTCGCCGCCAACCGACGAACCCCCGAACTCGGCAGAACGGCCCTCAAGACGGCCCTCAGGGCGATCACCGGCCACCGCATCCCCCACGCCGCCGATCCCCACCCCAGCCACGACACCGGGCTCACCCGATACGGACTCGGAGGACATGACCTGGTCGGGGGCGGTAAGTGCGCCCCCGACGACACTGGCATCCCCGCCGCCACCCGAATCCGGTGTCCGGATCTCGGAAGGCCGGCCGCCCCCGCCCGCCAGCCGGCCAGCCCCGTCCGGCTGGTCAGCTTCGCCGCCAACTGACGAAGCTCCGAACGCGGCGGAGACGATCGCCGGCGTGCCGGAACCCCCGTCGAAAGGGCCACTGGGAGCGTGGTCGCCCACCGCCATCCGGCCGGGCGGCGGCTGGTAGCCCAGGAGATCAGCGACGTTGCGGGCGCTGTTGGCCTGGTAGACGCGCATGCGGCGCCGGGCCTCCTCGTCGGCGGCGCGGCAGGCGTCCTCGACGCCCGCCACGTCCTCGCTCCACGGGGTGGCCGACCGGTGCAGGGGCGTGACCGGCCCCGCCACGACGTCGGGCACGCCGTGTCGAACCTCGTCGAAGAAGGCCGACTGCCGCGCCAGGCACACCGCGATCCGCTCGGCGGCGTCCGCGGCGGAGCGCCCGTAGCCGGCCAGCGGGCTCATGCCGTCGGCCGCGGTGCGCGCCGCCGGGCCGGTCCACACGCCGCCCGCCGCCGCGATCGCCTGGTCCACCAGGGCGGCGACCTCCATGAACCGCGCCCCGACGGCCCGCCACCGCTCCGCCATGGCGGTGGTCGTCGCGGCCGAGCCCGGCCCGGTGTGCAGCCAGGCGTGGATCGTGCGGTGGTCGACGTCGTTGAACGTCCGGTCGTAGCTCATCGCGCGGCGTCCCCGAACCTGGCGTCGGTCGCCGCCTCGGCCTGGGAGCGCTGCCGCAGGGCGGCTTCCAGGTCGCGCGCCGTGGCCTCCAGCGCCGTGCGGTACTCGGCCACCGCCCTGGCCAGCGCGCCGTCACCGCTGGTCACCCCCAGCGCGATGTCCCTGACCACCTGCTGGCTGACCGGGTCGCCGCCGGGAGGGTCGACGTCGGCGAGCCGGCGCGCGTCCTCGGCCACGCCGTCGAGCAGCTCCAGCGCCGCCCGCAGCCGCTCCAGCAGCGCGGGGGCCTGGTCGGGGCGGACCAGGAAGCCGTCGCCCGCGACGGCGGCCGCCCCGACGACGACACGGGAACCCACCGCGACGTGCGGAAACACGGTCTCCGTCGCGTCGGCCGGGCGGGCGGCCACGCTGTCGGGGATCTCCACGGCTCCTCCCAGGGGTCGTCGACAGACCCGCGCGGGACCGGCGGGCACGCGCCGGACGCGCGGCGACGGGCGGGCGGCTGGATAGACGTTCCCCGCCCCCTCCCGGTTCCCCCGCTCACCCGTTCCGGGCGGTGGTCAGCGCTCGACACCCCGGGGGCTCAGGTGCGTGGGCGGCCCCTCCACGCCGCAGCACAGGCACTCACCGGGGTGCGCCAGCTCGTGCTCGGCGGGTTCCGGCTTCGCGGCAGCCGACGCCAGCACCCGGTTGTCCACGCCGGACGCGACCAGGCCGGCGACGACGCACAGGCCGGCGCACACCAGCAGCGCCGTCCGCCAGCCCTCGGTCATCGCGGCGGGGTCGGTGTAGTCCGCGCCGCCGAGGCCGGCGACCGTGGGCAGCACCGCCACCGCCAGGAGGGTGCCGGTGCGGGCCACCGCGTTGTTGACCCCGGACGCCACCCCCGCGTACCGGTCCGGCGCGGCGGCCAGCACGGTCGCGGTGACCGGCGCGACCACGGTCGCGAGGCCGACGCCGAAGACCAGCACGCCGGGCAGCACCGCGTCCACGTAGCCGCCGCCCGGCACGACGCGCCGCAGCAGGAGCAGGCCGACCGCGATCACCAGCGGCCCGACGACCAGTTGCCACCGGGGGCCGACCCGCTCGGCGAGCCGCCCGGACCGGGCCGAGAGCACCAGCATGAGCAGCGTGATCGGCAGTCCTGCCAACCCGGCCGCCGTGGGCGAGTACCCCAGCGACACCTGGAGCTGCACCACCAGCAGGACCATCACCGCGCCGAGCGCGCCGTAGACCAGGAACGTCGCCAGGTTGGCGAGCAGGAACACACGGTCGGCGAACAGGCTCGGCGGCACCGTCGGCCGGTCTCCCCGCGCCTGCCGCGCCCCGAACCACACCAGGGCGAGCACACCGACGACACCGGCCCCGATGACGACCGGGTCACCCGCTCCCCGGACCGGGGCCTCCACCAACGCCCCGGTCAGGCCGGCGAGGCCGAGCGCGCACAGCGCGGCGGCCAGCACGTCGGGCCGGCCCTCCGCGCCCGCGTCCCGGGTCTCCGGGACGAAACGCGCGGTCAACCACCAGGTCAGCGCCGCCACCGGCAGGTTGACCAGGAACGCCAGCCGCCACGACCACGCCTGCACCAGCAGCCCGCCCACCAACGGGCCGACAGCGGTGGCGACGCCGGACAGCCCCGACCACGCGCCGATCGCGGTGGCCCGCTCACCCCTGGCGAAGACCGACTGGAGGATGGCCAGCGAGCCGGGCGTCAGCAGCGCCCCTCCCACCCCCTGGAGCGCCCTGGCCACCACCAGCACCTCGGTGGACGGCGCCACGCCGCACAGCGCCGAGGCCACCCCGAACCAGACGACCCCGATCCGGAAGACCCGACGCCGGCCGTACCGGTCGCCCATGGCCCCGCCGACGAGGATCAACGCGGCCAGGGTGAGCAGATAGCCGTCGAGGACCCACTGCAACCCCGACACCGACGCCCCCAGCTCGCGGCCGAGCGCCGGCAGCGCGACGTTGACGATGGTGCTGTCCAGCATGGCCATGCCGGAGCCGAGGGTCGTGGCCGCCAGCACACCCCTGGCCCGTCCCGTGCCCCAGCGGACCTCCGGCCCCGTGGTGGTCATGCCGGTCAGGCTGCCCCCGGGCGGCGGCGGGTGCCACCCGGACGGGGCGCGGCCTCAGCCGGTCCCGACCCGCGCGCCGGCGTTTTCAGCGATCATCGGTAGTCGTGCGGGAACCTGACTGGAGACAACCTCGCCCGACCAGGGCAGACGTCGAGCGGATGTGGCGCGACCTCGTCGTGCGCCCCCTGTCAGCCCACCCGCTGGCGGTCGACGAGCTGTTGGACGCGCTGCACGACCGCTACCCCAGCGGCGACACCGCGTTCACCGGGTTCGCGCTGGGCGACCACCCGGTGCTGGCCTGGCACGCCGCCCGCGACCGCCTGTCCGAGATCGGCTTCCCCTCCCGGTTCCTGCACCACCCCGCGGTGGTCGACGCCCTGTCGTCCCCCGGCTTCCGCCCCGCCATCCACGACGTGGAGTTCACCCCGGTCGACCCGTTCACGCTGCCCGGTCGGATCGCCTCCTACGTGCACCACGGCGGCGCGTACCACCACCCGCCGGCCGACCCCGACCGGCGCGCCGAGGACGCCATCGCGTCCCTGGAGCTCGCGACGGCGCTGTGCGCCGCGTTGTTCGGCATGCGGCTGACCGACCTCGTCGTGGCCTACAGCGACCGGCCGTGGAGCGACTGGTTCTTCGGCACGATCGGGGACGCCACGTTCGTGGTGCTGGACCGCGCCGCCCGGAACCTGTGGCTGCTCTGCGTCAGCGACGACGCCTGAGCCGCTACCGGGTGGGCGGGTTGAGGGTGGCCACGAACTTGTAGCGGTCGCCGCGGTACAGCGAGCGCACCCACTCCACGGGGTTGCCCTCGGTGTCGAAGGAGTGCCGGGACAGCAGCAGCATGGGCAGGCCGACCTCCGCGCCGAGCAGCTCGGCCTCCTCCGGGCTGGCCAGCGCCGTCTCGATCGTCTCCTCGGCGTGTCCCAGCTCGATCCCGAACCGCTCGCGCAGCACCTGGTAGAGCGAGCCGCCCGCGCCGATGTAGCGGCGCAGCCCCCGGAAGCGGCCGAGGGCCAGGTGGGTGGTCTCGATCGCCATGGGCTCGCCGTCGGCCAGCCGCAGCCGGCGCAGCCGGAGCACCTTGGCGCCGGGGCGCACGCCCAGAAGCTGGGCCAGGTCGGGGTCGGCCGCCTGCTCGGTGGCCTCCAGCAGCCGGGAGGCCGGCTGCCGGCCGACCGCGCGCATGTCCTCGGTGTAGGAGGAGAGCTGGAGCCGCTGCGCCACCTTCGGCTCGGCGGCGAACGTGCCCTTGCCCTGCACCCGCAGCAGCCGGCCCTCCACGGTCAGCTCCGCCAGCGCCTGCCGGACCGTGGTGCGGGAGACGTCGAACTCCGCGGCCAGCGACCGCTCGGTGGGGATGGGTGAGCCAGGGGGCAGTGAGCGGAGCAGGTCCAGCAGGTGCCGCTTGAGCCCCCAGTACTTGGGCTCGCGCTGCGCGCGTGTCCGCACCCCGTCGCCCGCGGCCGGCGTCGTGTCCAGCATGGCCTCCTCCTGTGTCCCGAGGGGTGCGCGCACCCCGTCGCCGGCCGTGCGCGGAGCGTCAGCCCCGCCCGCGGCCGCCTGCCCCGTTCCCCCAGACGCCCGCACCGGGTCGGCGGCCGGGGTGAAGGGAGACTCGCTCATGGCCACCTCCTGCGTGCGGCGTGCGTCGGTGTGCGTCGGTGGGGGTGCCGGCGCCCTCGTCGATGGCGTTCAGGATGCCGCGAAACCCCGGTGGCGTGCGATGAGATCACACACGCCAGTCATCCGACCTCTTTGTCACAGCTTCGCAACCCCCTTGACAGCTTCTGTGACGGCCCACACTCTGCTCACATTGGTCTACACCACTTCGACGCCCGGCACTGGGGCCGGGCCGGGAGGGCGGCAGAGTGAAGCGCTGGAAGAGACTGGCCGTCGGCGCCGCGGCGCTGGCGGTCGCGACGAGCGGCTGCGGCATGGGCGGGAGCGGCGGCTCCGGCGGCGGCCAGGGCGACGACAAGACGCTCACGGTCTGGCTCATGGACGGCTCGGCGCCGAAGGGCTTCACCGACGACCTCAACCGGGAGTTCGAGGGCCAGCACCCCGGCGTCAAGGTCAAGTACGAGATCCAGCAGTGGAAGGGCATCCAGGACAAGCTCACCACCGCGCTGGCCAGCAACAACCCGCCGGACGTCATCGAGCTGGGCAACACCCAGACCGCGCGGTTCGCCGCCGAGAACACCCTGCTCGACCTCACGGGCTCCGCCAAGGACCTGGCCGGCGACCAGTGGCTCGGCGGCCTCAAGGAGTCGGCGACCTGGGACGGCAAGCAGTACGCGATGCCGTTCTACGCCGCCAACCGCACGGTGATCTACCGCAAGGACATGTTCGAGAAGGCCGGCGTCACCAAGACCCCGACCTCCCGCGCCGAGTGGCTCGACGCCATCGCCAAGCTGCGGGCCGCCAACGCCTCCGACCCCGAGTTCGAGGCGCTCTACCTGCCCGGCCAGTCCTGGTACGTCTGGCTGTCCTTCCTCTGGGACGAGGGCGGTGACGTGGCCAAGCAGGACGGCAAGTCGTTCAAGGCCACGCTGGACAGCGCCGAGGCCAAGGCCGCCGTCGAGTTCTACAAGCAGCTCGTGGACGCCTCCGGCACCAAGGCGCCGAAGGACCAGGACGAGGCCACCCCGCAGCAGTTCGAGATCTTCGCCAAGGGCAAGACGGCGATGATGATCGCGCTCCCGTGGGAGCACGGCAACGCCGTCAAGGCCGACCCGAAGCTCAAGGACGTCACCGCGGCGTTCCCGGTGCCCAGCAAGGAGGCCGGCAAGTCCGCGCCGGTGTTCCTCGGCGGCTCCAACCTGGCCATCCCGGCCGGCAGCAAGAAGCAGGACCTCGCCAAGGACTACCTCAAGCTGCTGTCCGGCGTGAAGTTCCAGAACAAGTTCGCCAAGGAGAGCGGCGCGGTGCCCGGCACGTCCAAGGACGTCAGCGCCCTGGCCACCGACCCGGTGGCCGGCCCGATGGCGCTGGCCGCGCAGAACGGCAGGGTCACGCCGACCACCCCGAAGTGGGGTCCGGTCGAGGCGGGGCAGAACCCGCTCAAGGACATGCTGACCGCGGCGCTGACCGGCCAGAAGTCGCCGGCCGACGCGGCGAGGGACGCCAACGCCAAGATCGGCCAGGCGCTGGGCGGCTGAGTCCCCGACATGACCTCGACGATCGACGCCGCGGTGCCGGCGGGGGGTTCCCCGCCGGCGCCGCCGCGTGCTGACGACGGGCGCTCGTCCGGCCGGCGGCGGCGGCCGCTCGGCCAGGCGCTGACGCCGTACCTGCTGCTGGCGCCGGCGGTGGTCGCGCTGCTGGCCCTGGTCGGATGGCCGGCGGTGCTGGTGGTGCTCACCAGCTTCCGCAAGATGGACCTCGGCGAGCTGGTCCGCGGCGAACTCGTGTGGACCGGCTTCGACAACTACACCACCGTGCTCGGCGACGCCGAGTTCTGGAAGATCACCCTGCGGACGGTCGCGTTCACCGCGGCCTGCGTGGTGGCCACCCTGCTGGGCGGCCTGGTGATCGCGCTGCTGCTGCGCCAGCTCGGCCGCGTCGTGCGCACCGTGCTCCAGGTCTGCATGGTCCTGGCGTGGGCGATGCCGGTCCTGGCCGCCACCACGGTCTTCCAGTGGGTGTTCGACCAGCGCTACGGCATCCTCAACAAGACCCTCGTGCTCGTCGGGCTGGACTCGTTCGAGGGGCACAACTGGTTCGCCACCGGCCCGTCCACCCTCACCGTGATCGGGATCCTCGTCTGCTGGCAGGCGATCCCGTTCGTCGCGTTCTCGCTCTACGCCGGGCTGCTCGGCATCCCCCGCGAGCTGTACGAGGCGGCGGGCATGGACGGGGCCAACGCCTGGCAGACCTTCCGCTCGGTCACCTGGCCGACGCTGCGGCCGATCGTGCTGATGATGACCTTCCTCCAGCTCCTGTGGGACTTCAAGGTCTTCGCGCAGGTGTGGGCGTTCCGGCAGGGCGGCCCGAACGGCGAGAGCACGACCCTGCCGGTGTTGCAGTACCTGAAGGGCATCGCCGGCAGCCACTTCGGCGTCGCGGCCGCGGTGAGCGTGCTGATGGTGCTCGTCCTGCTCGTCCTGACCGTGCAGTACCTGCGGATGCTGGTGCGCTCCCAGGAGGTGGACCTGTGAGGGAGGCTCGGGCCGTGACCGCCCGTCGGGTGGCGCTGTCGGCGGTGGGGCTGGTGGTGGCGGGCCTGTTCGCCTTCCCCGTCTACTGGATGGTCAGCTCCGCGTTCAAACCGACCAACCAGATGCAGTCCACCGGCTACGACCTGGTGCCGACCAGCCTCACCGGCGAGCACTTCGCGTCGGCGGTCGGCAAGGCCGGCTTCGGCGACGCGCTGCGCAACAGCCTGACCGTCACGCTGGTCGCGGTGCTGTTCTCGTTGGTGGCGGGGTTGTTGGCGGCGGTCCCCCTGGCGCGTCTGCGCTTCCGGGGGCGCAAGGGGTTCCTGCTGTTGGTGCTGGTGGCGCAGATGGCGCCGTTCGAGGCGCTGCTGATCCCGATGTACCTGATGATGCGGGACGCGAACCTGCTCGACCAGATGCCCGGCCTGGTGCTGGTGTACTTCGCCGCCACGCTGCCGTTCACGGCGTGGACGTTGCGCGGCTTCGTGCAGGGCATCCCCGCCGAGCTGGAGGAGGCCGCGATGGTCGACGGCTGCGGGCGGTGGGGCGCGTTCCGGCGCGTCACGCTGCCGCTGCTCGGACCGGGTCTGGTGGCCACCTCGGTGTTCGGCTTCATCACGGCGTGGAACGAGTTCCTGTTCGCGCTGGTGTTGTTCCAGGACCAGTCCAAGCGGACGTTGCCGGTGTGGCTGTCCACCTTCCAGACGGCCTTCGGCACGGACTGGGGCGGCACCATGGCGGCGTCCACCCTGTTCACGTTGCCGGTGGTCGTCTTCTTCCTGATCGTGCAGCGGAACATGGTCGCCGGCGTGACCGCCGGCGCGGTGAAGGGATGACCGTGTCCGACCCCGCCCTCCCGCCCGACAGGGGCGCGACGCACCAGGAGTCCACTGTGGACGGATCAGACGAGCTGACCCGGCTGGCGCACTCCGTGCTGCTGCCCGGCTTCCTCGGCACCGCCGCGCCCGACTGGGTGCGCCGCCGGATCGGCGAGGGGTTGGGCGGTGTGGTGTTGTTCGGCCGCAACGTCGTCGACGACGAGCAGGTCGCCGCGCTCACCGCCACACTGCGCGCGGAGCGGGCCGACGTGGTCGTCGGCATCGACGAGGAGGGCGGCGACGTCACCCGGCTCGACGCCCACCGGGGTTCACTGGTGCCCGGCAACCACGCGCTGGGCGCGGTGGACGACCCAGCCCTGACCGCCGAGGTGGCCGGGGCGCTGGGCCGGCGGCTGGCGGCGTGCGGTGTGACGGTCGACCTCGCGCCGTGCGCCGACCTCACGCTCACCCCGGACGACCCGGTGATCGGGGTGCGCGCCTTCGGCGGGGACGCCTCGGCCGCCGGCCGGCACGTCGCCGCGTTCGTCGCGGGGATGCAGTCGACGGGGGTCGCGGCGTGCGTGAAGCACTTCCCCGGGCACGGCGCGGCGACCGCCGACTCGCACCACGAGCTGCCCACGCTCGACCGGACCGAGGACGAGCTGCGGACGACCGAGCTGGCCCCGTTCCTGGCCGGGGTCGAGGCCGGCGCGCGGTCGGTGATGACCGGCCACCTCGTCGTGCCGGCGTGGGGCGCGGAGCCGGCCACGCTGAACCGGCGGGCCATCGCGGGGGTGCTGCGCGGCGAGCTGGGCTTCACCGGCGCGGTGATCACCGACGCGCTGGAGATGGGCGCGGTGGCCGGGCGGCTGGGCGACCTCGACGGGCTGACCTCGGCGGCGGTGCGCGCGCTGCTCGCCGGCGCGGACGGGCTGTGCCTCGGCGGGGAGCTGGCGGACGAGACGGTCGTGGCCGGCGTGGTGGACGCCCTGGTCGCGGCCGTGCGCGCCGGGCGGCTGCCGGAGGAGCGCCTGGTGGAGGCGGCGCGCCGCGTCGCGGAGCTGGGCGTGGCGCCGCTGGCCGCGCCGGCCGACCTCGACGCGCTGACCGAGCTGGGCCTGCGGGCGGCGCGGCGGGCCGTGACGGTGCGGGGCGAGCTGGCGCTGCGGTCGGCTCCGCTGGTCGTCGACGTGGTCGTGCCGGGCTCGATCGCCGTGGGCGACGTGCCGTGGGGCGTCGGCCCGCACCTGGCCGAACTGGTCCCGGCGACGGTCGTGCGGCGGGTCTCCCCCGAGGTTCACCCGGACGAGATCCGGGCGGCGGCCGACGGCCGCCCCGTGGTGGTTGTCACACGGGACGCCCACCGGCACCCTGGAACGCGGGACCTGGTGGCCCGACTGGCTAGGATTGGTCTAGACCTTGTACACGTCGAGACGGGCGTGCCAGGGCAGGACCAGGGCCACGACGGCCGGCGGCCGGCCCGGGTCGACACGCACGGCGGGTCGCTGGTGTCGCTGCGGGCCGCCGCCGAACTGCTCGCCGCCTCGATCGCGGCTCCAGGAGGCCAGGGATGACCCAGAACGAGTCGACCGGCGCGCCCGGCCGGCACATGAGCGCCGAGATCGCCGAGCAGCCCGAGGTGTTCGCCCGGCTGCTGGACCGGCGGTCGGAGATCGCCGAGGTCGCGCGCCGGGTCGCCGAGCGCCGCCCGCGCTTCGCCCTGCTGGCCGCCCGCGGCTCCTCCGACCACGCCGCGCTGTACGCCAAGTACCTCATCGAGGTGCTGCTCCAGCTCCCGTGCGGCCTGGTCTCGCCGTCCACCACCACCCTCTACGGGGCCGAGCCCGACCTCACCGACGTGCTGCTGGTCTCGGTGAGCCAGAGCGGCGGCTCCCCCGACCTGCTGGAGGTCACCGAGGCGGCGCGGCGGCGGGGCGCGCTCACCGTGGCGGTCACCAACACCGCCGACTCGCCGCTCAACCGGGCCGCCGAGCTGGACGTGGACATCAACGCCGGCAAGGAGCTGGCGGTGGCCGCGACCAAGACCTACAGCGCCTCCCTGCTCGCGCTCTACCTCCTGGTGGACGCCATCCGGGGCGGCGACGGCGCGGACGCGGCCCGGCTGCCCGAGCTGGCGCGGGCGACCCTCGACGGCAGCGCCGAGGCCGTCGAGGAGGCCGTGCGCCGCTACCGGTTCGTCGCCCGCATGGTGACCACCGGCCGCGGCTACTCGTCGGCGACCGCCGCCGAGGCCGCGCTGAAGCTCGCCGAGACCAGCTACCTGGCCGCCCGCGCCTACAGCGGCGCGGACCTGCTGCACGGACCGGTCGCGGCGGTGGACGAGCAGACCGGCGTCCTGGCGATCTGTAGCGAGGGCCGGGGCGGCGCCGCCATGCGCGAGGTCCTCGACGTCGTGCACGAGCGCGGCGCCGACGTGTGCGCCGTGGGCTCGGCCGCCGGCCAGGTCCCCGCGACCCTGCGCGTCGACGTGCCGTCCTGCGTCGAGGAGCTGGCCCCGGTGCTGGAGGTCCTGCCGGTCCAGCGGCTGGCGCTGGGGCTGTCGCTGGCGCGCGGCGGCGACCCCGACCGGCCGCGCGGCCTCGCCAAGGTCACCCGCACCCGCTGAGCCGGCCGTCGGCCAACCCGACGCCAACGTCGGCCCGGTTGGCTGACCCGTCACCGGGCCACCCATCATCCGGTGGGGTGAGGCGCCCACGCGCCTCGGCACCTCACCCCACCGGAGTTCCTCGGAGTCATCCCTGGTCAGAGGCTTTCTGGCCGGGCAGGGGACGGTACTGGGAGCGCCACGCGCGACCACCCACGAACGGGTGAGGAGGGGCGCGCCGGGGGCGACATGAGAAGGCCCGCCTCACCGAGGGGGCGGGATGAGGCGGGCACCGCTAGGTTACGCCGAACGGAGCAACGCGTGCCACGTGGGGCGCCCGAGCGGGTGGCACCCGATCGCGGCTCGTCGGCGGACGGACCTCGGCTCGGCCCCGGATCAGCGCCCTGTCGGCCCCGGTCCGCCGGGCTCGGCGCGGCCGCCTCGGAGCCGGTCCATGGCCGGTCGTCGGGCGGTCACCGGCTGGTCGTCGGGCGGTCGCCGGCTGGTCGTCGGGCGGTCGCCAGGACGGTCACCGGCTGGTCGTCGGGGCGGTCACCGCCGCCAGGACCAGGGTCACGGCCATACTGGTGCGCCTGGTTCGAGGTCCTGGGGGGTGCCGTGGCCGTCACGGACGACGCGATCCTGCGGGTCAAGCGGATGATCCTCGCCGGGGAGCTGCGACCGGGCGACCGCCTCCCCCGCGAGGCCGACCTCGCCGAGCGGCTGGGCCTGTCCCGGAGTTCGCTGCGCGAGGCGGTCAGGGCGTTGGCGCTGGTCCGGGTGCTCGACGTGCGCCAGGGCGACGGCACCTACGTGGCCAGCCTCCGCGCCGACGACCTACTCGGGTCGCTGGGGCTGGTCCTGGACCTGCACCGGGACGAGCGCTCCGCGGCGGAGGTGCACGAGGTGCGCCGCATCCTGGAGCCCGCGGCGACGGCCAGGGCGGCCCGGCGGATCGACGCCGGCGAGATCGCCGCGCTGCGCGCGTTGTGCGCGGAGGCCGAGACCGCGACCACGGTCGAGCGGCTCGTGGAGCTGGACGCGGAGTTCCACCGCAGGGTCGCGGCGGCGGCGGGCAACGCCGCCCTGGCCCGGCTGCTGGAGACGTTGACCGGTTCGGCGCTCCGGGCCGACGTGTGGCGCGCGATCGTCCGGTCCGGCTCGGTCGCCGAGGTCGTGGCCGAGCACCGCGCGATCGTGGACGCCCTCGCCTCCCGGCAGGCCGACGTGGCGCAGTCCTGGGCCACCGTGCACCTGGCCACCGTGGAGCGGTGGCTCGGCCGCGACCAACCGCTCGCCTGACGCGCCCAGCTCAACCCGACTCAGCCCAGCCCAGGCGCCCGCCCAACCACGGTCTGGTGGGACCACGCGCGGTCGCGCGCCCGCGCGAGGACTTCTTCTTGCCCGCGCGACGACTTCTTCTCGGCAGCGCCGCACCGCACCCGACGCGACCAGGGATCTGACGGTCGACTCCGGCGGTCGACGCGACTCCGCCCAAGATCACAACGACGGGGCAGAACGAACCAGGGCTTCAGACGTCCCACCCGAGGACCAGCCACCCGCCCACACCATCACCCCAGGTCAGCCCCCTCCCGCCCGGGGGGGCGAGCCCTGCTCCAGCCTATCCGCTTCCGATCACGCGCCCAAGACACGAACCCCAGCCTGTGGAGGAATTCGGGTGACTGTGGATAACAGCGGTGAACACTGACAAACACTCGACAAACTCCGACAAATCCCCCCGGCGGGAGGCAACAGACAGCCCGCCCACCCAGCCCCTCGTAGGCCCTCACCCTGACCTCGCGTGCTCCCACCCAGCCCTCACAGGCCCTCACCCCGCCCTCGCGGACCCTCACCCCGAGTTCGCAGGCCCTCACCCTGACCGCGAGGGCTCACACCTACCGTCACTCCGGTCGCCTCGGGCAGGCGAGCGCTCGACGCCCGCCAAGGCAAGGAAATGGAGGCGAAAGGGCAACACATGGACCGACAGCGGCCATGCGGACTCGCGCCGAGCCTCCGCCGCCCGATCGTCGGGACCGACGACCGGATGTTCACCGCGGAGAACCCCGAGCGGAATTCGTCAGGCGCCGGATCCGATCCCGCCTCGACCACACGTCGGACACGTCACCCGGCGTCAATGCCCCACTCCGCGCGCATCTCCACCAAAGCCACCCACACCCCCAACAAGACATCGGATGAATCCGACCGGGCCAGGAGCACGGGATCAGCAGGAACCGGCCGGCGTCCGCGACTGACGCGCCTGACCCGCACAGATCGGAGCAACGCGCCACCCGCCGTTGGTGGGAAGCGGAGCCGACCTTCGTCGGATGTGGGTGATCGTCTCGGCTGCCTACGGTCCGCGCGACGAGGTCGGACCTGGGCGCCGTTGAGGGCACGGCGTCCCGGCGGCGTGCCCCCGGGCGCCCCGCGGGGTCGAAGCACGGCCCGTCAGCGAGGAACCCATGAGAAGATCCCGCGTGTCCGGCGCCGCCGGCCGCGTCGCGGCGCGCTCGGCCGCCGCCGTGCTGAGCGCCCTGCTCGCGACCAGCGTCGTCGGCGCCGCCACCGCGAACGCCGCGCCCACCGCGCCGGACGGTTCGCGGCTCGCCCCGTCGGTCCCCGGCGCCCAGCCGCTGCCGGTCGACCCGGTCGAGGGCAAGATCGCGCCGAGGCTGGCCGACGCCCACGGCGAGGTGACCGCGTTCGTCGAGCTGGAGAAGAAGCCGGCCGCCGACGCGTTCGCCGAGAAGCAGGGCCAGGGCGCCGGCAAGGACCAGGCGAAACAGGCCGCCCAGCAGGCGCGCCAGGAGACGCGGCAGGCCGCCGACAAGGTGGTCGCCGCGCTGCGCGCCAAGGACGCCGACACCAAGGTGTCGCACCGCACGAGCAACGCGGTGCCCGGCGTCGTGGTCACCGCGGACGCCGACAAGGTCAAGGAGTTGGCCGCGCTGCCCGAGGTGAAGGCGGTGCAGCCGATCTCCCCCGTGGAGCGCACGAACTCCAGCGCGGTGCAGCTCACCCGCACCGTGAAGGCGTGGCAGGACGCGGGCAAGCTCGGCGACGGCGTCCGCATCGGCATCATCGACGACGGCATCGACTACACGCACGCGACGTTCGGCGGGCCGGGCACGAAGGCCGCCTACGACGCGATCGACCACACCAAGGCCGATCCCTCCTTCTTCCCCACCGCCAAGGTGGTCGGCGGCACCGACCTGGCCGGCGACGACTACGACGCCCGGGGCAAGACCGGGTCCAGGACGCCGTCCCCCGACCCCAACCCGATCTCCTGCGGCCACCACGGCACGCACGTCGCCGGCTCCACCGCCGGTTTCGGTGTCAACGCCGACGGCAGCACCTTCCGCGGCGACTACGGCAAGCTGGACGACAAGCAGCTCAACGAGATGCGCATCGGGCCGGGCACCGCGCCCAAGGCGCTCCTCTACTCCATCAAGGTGTTCGGCTGCGACGGCTCGACCAACCTGACGACGCAGGCGCTGGACTGGGCGCTCGACCCTGACGGCGACGGCGACTTCAGTGACCGTCTGGACGTCGTGAACCTGTCGCTGGGCAGCAACTATGGCGCTCCCGACGACCCGCAGAGCCTCTTCGTGCGCAAGCTGGTGCAGCACGGCGTGCTCCCGGTCATCTCGGCGGGCAACGACGGCGACCGGCAGGACACCGGTGGCGCTCCCGGCAGCACGCCGGAGGCCCTCACCGTCGCCAGCTCCCGTGACGCCTACGTGCTGCGGGACGGCGCCGAGGTCGTGGCGCCCGCCGACGTCGCCGGCGTCAAGCCCGGCCAGTACAGCAGCGAGTTCGGCGGCTACGACGGGCTGAACGCCACGCTGCCGGTCGTTGCGATGACCGACGAGTCCAACAAGGACGGTTGCCGTCCGTACTCCGCGGCCGACAAGGCGGCCGTCGCCGGCAAGGCCGTGTGGCTGGAGTGGGACGACAACGACGCCAGCCGCCGCTGCGGTTCGGCGGCGCGCGCGGACAACGCGAAGGCCGCCGGCGCGGCCGCCGCGGTCTTCTCGTCCTCGGTGGAGCAGTTCGGTGCCGGCATCGGCGGCAACCAGGCGATCCCGGTGTTCCAGTTCACCGGCGCCGCGACCAAGGCCCTGCGCCCCGCGCTGGCCGCCGGCACGCTCCAGGTGCGCATGGCGGGCGACCTGCGCACCAGCGTGAAGACCTCGGACCCGTCGATCACCGACACGCCCAGCTCCTTCACCTCGCGCGGCGTGCACCACAAGATCGTGAAGCCCGACGTGTCCGCGCCCGGCGACACCATCGCGTCCGCGTTGTCCGGCAGCGGCAACGGCACGCTGGTGATCAGTGGCACGTCGATGGCCGCGCCGCACACCTCCGGCATCGCCGCGCTGGTGCGCCAGGCGCACCCCGACTGGACGCCCGAGGAGGTCAAGGCCGCCGTCATGAACACGGCCGGGGCCGACCTGCGGACGGGCCCGAACGGCACGGTGTACGGCCCGAACCGGGTCGGCACCGGGCGCGTGGACGCCAAGGCCGCGCTGGACAACCAGGTGCTGGCCATGGTGGAGGACGACCCCGGCGCGGTGAGCGTCTCGTTCGGCACCGTCGAGGTCTCGGGCAGGACCGCGATCAGCAAGACGCTCAAGGTCGTCAACAAGGGCGTGAACGCGGTGGAGTACGGCGTGGGCTACCAGGCCGCCACCGAGATCCCCGGCGTGCGCTACGAGGTCTCCGGCAACACCGTCAAGGTGGGCCCGAAGGGCGTCGCCAAGGTGAAGGTGACGCTGAAGATCGACGACCCTTCGGCGCTGCGCAGGACGATCGACCCCACCATGCAGACCACCCAGCTCAACGTGGCGCGGCAGTTCCTGGCCGACGCCTCGGGTCGGCTGGTGCTGACGCCGAGGAACGGCTCGGCGACGCCGCTGCGGGTCTCCGTCTACTCCGCGCCCAAGCCGGTCGCGAAGATCAGCGCGGGTGACACCGTGAGGTTCGACCGGGGCCAGGCGCAGGCGGTGCTGAACCTGAAGGGGCGCGGCCTCGACCAGGGCCAGGGCTCGTCGGCCTACCGCTCGCTGGTGAGCGTCTTCGAGTTGCAGGCCACCTCGCCGCAGCTTCCCAAGTGCGGCAAGAAGGTCACCAGCGACTGCACCCCGAACGACACCGCCAAGGGCGGCGACCTGCGGTACGTGGGCGCGACGTCCACGGCCCCGCTGGCCAGGGCACAGGGCAAGGCGGACCAGGCGCAGGTCGCCTTCGGCATCGCCACGTGGGGCAACTGGTACAACGTCGGCGCGAACACGATCCCCTACGTCGACATCGACGTGAACGGTGACGGCAAGGCGGACTTCGAGTCGTTCGTGACCCGCCCGTCCGGCACGGACGTGCTGCTCGTGAAGACCGTCGACCTGAGCAAGCCGTTGGCGGACGGCGGTTTCGCGACCGTCGAGCTCCAGCCGGTCAACGGGTTCTTCGGCGACGTCGACACGAACGTCTTCGACAGCAACGTGATCGTGCTGCCGGTGTCGCTCAAGGCGCTCGGGATCGACCCGAACGCCGCCAGCCGGCGGATCAGCTACACCGTCGGCGTCTCCGGCGTCTACACCGGGCCGAGCGACAAGGACGGCCTGATCGACCAGATCACCAAGCCGATGTCGTTCGACCCGCTCAAGCCCGGCCTGTGGGCGCAGGGCGGCGGCGACGCGGCCTTGTCCTACCAGGCCCGGCCGGGCACCGCGCTCGTCGTCAACCGCGACGCCGACGCGCTGGCCAAGGACGGCGCGGACAAGCTGCTCGTCCTGCACCACCACAACGCCTCGGGCGACCGGGCGCAGGTCGTGCAGGCCAAGGGCGCGACCGCACGGGACGGCAGGCACTGACCAACCCGCGTGGGGGCCGACGGGGCCGGTGCGGCGTGAGGGGCGCACCGGCCCCGTCTTCTTGTGCCCGTCGGGATACTGCCGGGATGGGCGCGGTGGTTCTGGGACTCGACGTCGGCGGCACCACGACCAGGGCGGTGGTCGCCGACCTGGCCGGCCGGCGTCTCGGCGCCGCCCGGTGCGAGGGGGGCAACCCGAACTCCCACCCGCCGGAGGAGGCGGCGGCCCGCGTCGCCGGGGCCGTGCGGGCGGCGCTCGCCTCGGTGGAGGCCTCCGAGGTCCAGGCCGCGGTGCTGGCGATGGCCGGCGCGAGCAAGCTCAGCGACCCCGGGGTCGCCGCCGTGTTCGAGCGGGAGTGGCTGGCCACGGGCCTGCGCTGCCCGATGCGGGTCGTCCGCGACGTGGAGGCCGGGTTCGCGGCGGGCGCGGCGGAACCGGACGGCACGGCGTTGGTCGCCGGAACGGGCTCGATCGCCTGCCGAATCCGGGGCCACCGGATGGTCAGGGCGGTCGGCGGGCACGGCTGGCTGCTCGGCGACGAGGGGTCGGCGTTCTGGCTCGGCCGGGAGGCGGTGCGCGCCACCCTCCGCGTGCTGGAGGGGCGGCTCCCCGACACCGGCTTGGCGTCGGTGGTGCTCGCCGCCGCGCTCGGGACCGTGCCGCCGGACCCGCGCGACCGTCTCATCACCGCCGTGAACGGCGAGCGCCCGGTCGCGCTGGCCCGCTACGCCCCGCTGGTCACCTCGGCGGCGGCCGAGGGGGACCCGGTGGCCGGGGAGATCGTGGCCACCGCGGCGGCGCACCTGGCCGAGCTGGTCATCACCGCGCACGACCGGGAGGGCGGCCGTCCCGTCGTCCTCGTCGGCGGTCTGACCGAGCCCGGCAATCCCGTCGGCGAGGCGCTGCGCGCCCGGCTCGCCGCCGAAGGGCTCGACGTCCGCGCCGCGACCGACGGCGCCGCCGGGGCCGCCTGGCTCGCGGCGCTCGACCTCGTCCCCGGACTCGACGACGCGGCGGCGCTGCACCGCGCGCTCCTGGGCGGCTGAGCCCGGCCAGGACCAGGCCGGACGGGGAACGAACGAGACGACCGGAACGGACCAGAGCGGAGCAGATCGGGCCAGAGCAGATCGGACGCGGCCCAACACCGACCGGCGCGATCCCGCTCAGGCCGTCGCGGTCCGGCACGGACCGGCTCAGGCAAGGGGCTGACGCAGCCCCGGATGACCCTCAGGCAGGACGCAACGGCGCCGCACCACACGCTCCCGGACGGCGGACCCCCGGCCGAGACCAGGCCGGACGGGGAACGAACGAGACCGGAACGGACCAGAGCGGAGCAGATCGGACCAGAGCAGATCGGACGCGGCTCAGCACGGCCGGCGCGGCTCAGCACGGCCGGCGCGGCTCAACACGGACCCGCTCAGGCGAGGGGCTGACGCAGCCCCGGATGGCCCTCAGGCAGGACGCGGCGCAGGACCCACCAGCTCACCGCGAGGCAGGCCGCGACCAACGGCCAGGTCAACGCGACCCGCGCCACGCTGAGCGCCACGGCAGCGCCCGCCCACCACAGCGGCACGAACACCGCCAGGCGGAGCACGTACTGGCCCACCCAGACCCAGCTCGCCAGCGAGTAGGCCCGCAACAGCGCGGGGTCCCTGCGCCAGCGCGTGCGTTGCCGCAGCGCCGTGCCCACCACGACCCCGAGCAGCGGCCAGCGGATGACGATGCTGACCGCCCAGGCCAGCGCGCTCGCGGCGTTCGACGCCATCTGGACGAGGAAGAAGTCCACCGCGCGACCGGTCCGCAACGCGATCATCGCGGCCACGGCGACGCCGAGCATCCCGAGCACCACCGCGCGGGGCCGGTCGCCCCGCGTGAGCCGCCAGACGGCGACCACCGCGCCCGCCGCGAGCGCCGCCGCCGCGCCGACGGGCACCGACTCGTCGGCGAGCAGCCACCCCGCGACGAACGCCACCGGCGGCAACGTCGCGTCCACGGCAGCGCCGCGTCCGCCGAGGAGCTGGGCCAGCGACTCCCCGGAGCCCGCGGCGGCCGGCGCCGGCGGCTGGTCCGCCCTGCTCTCGGTCGCTTCCCGGTCCACGCCCCCAGCCTGCCCGACCCCGCCGCTCCCGGGCACGGTCCCCCGGACGTTAGTTCGCTCGCATTCGAACGGCGGGTCCCGCGTGCGTCCGGACGGACCGACGGACGGGCGGCCGAACGCGCCATTGACCGGAAGTGGCGCGCGTCACTACCGTCCAATCGTCTGGGAAGTTCCCAGAAGTGGTCCGGACCAAGGGAGGCCCGGTGCGCGCGGGGAGCCCCCGGTTGCTGCGGGAGATCAACGACCGCGTGGCGATCGAGGCCATGCTGGCCGGCGGCCCGCTCACCCGCGCCGAGCTGGAGACCCTGATCGGGCTGTCCAAACCCGCCACCGCCCAGTTGCTCGCCCGGCTGGAGAGCGAGGGCACCGTGCGCCGCTGCGGCCTGCGCGGCGGCGGCAGGGGCCCGCGCGCCCAGCTCTGGCGGGTCAACGGCGCCCTGGCCCACGTGGCCGCCGTGGACCTCACGCCCAGGACCGTCGACGTCGCGGTCGCCGACATCGCCGGGGCCGTGCTGGCCGAGCACCGCGCGCCCATGCCGAGGGGGCGCGGGGCCGACGTGCTCTCCGCGTTCGTCGCCGCGCTGGACCACGCCGCGGCCATGGCCTCGCTGACCAGGGCCGACCTGCGGCACGTCGTGGTGGGCTCGCCCGGCGCCGTCGACCCCCGCACCGGTCGGCTCGGCTTCGCGCCGCACCTGCCCGGCTGGGAGGGCTTCGACGTGCCGGGCCGGCTGCGCGAGCTGCTCGGCGGCGACCACGTCGACGTCGTCGTGGAGAACGACGTCAACCTGCTGGCGGCCGAGGAGATGGCCACCGGCAGGGCGGTCGACGCCCGCGACTTCGTGCTGCTGTGCCTGACCCCCGGCGTCGGGTCGGCCGTCGTGATCAACCGGACGGTGCTGCGCGGCGCGACCGGGGGCGCCGGCGAGATCGACTGGATGCGGGTGCCGGACAGGGCCGACCGCGACACCGGCGTCGACCGGCGCGGCGCGCGGTTCGGCGACCTGCTCGGCTCGGCCGCCGTCTCCCGGCTCGCCCAGGCGCACGGCCTGCCCGCCGGGGGCGGGTGGGCGGTGCTGCGCCGCGCGTTGGCGACCGGTCCCGCCGGTCGGCCGTTCCTGACCGACCTGGCCCGCCGGGTCGCCACCGGGATCGCCGGCGTGGTCAGCGTCGTCGACCCCGAGCTGGTGCTGCTGTCGGTGGGCGTCGGCGAGCCGGGCGTGCGGGTGCTGTGCGACCTGGTCGCCGACGAGCTGCACCGCATGGTGGTCCCCCGCACCCCCGTGGAGCCCGCGCGCGCCGGGGCCGGCGCGGTCCGCTCCGGCGCGCTGCGCTCGGCCCTCGCCCTGGCCCGCGAGCGGGTCTTCGGGCTCCCCGCCGTCCCCCCGTCCGTTCCCCGTTGACCACACCTGGAGGGCACATGGGCTCCACACGACGCCTGGCGTTAGCCGCCGTGGCCGCCGGCCTGTTCGCCGCGGCCTGCACGACCGGTGGGGGCGGCGGCACCGGGGCCGCCCCGGCGCCCAGGGACGACGAGCAGGTCACGGTGACGGTCTGGAGCAACTTCGCCGACCACGAGCTGCGCGCCCTCAACAAGACGCTCGACGGCTTCCACGCCAAACACCCGAACATCACGATCCGCAGCGAGGGCAGCCAGGACGACGACAAGATCACCCAGTCGATCAGGGGCGGCACCGCGCCGGACGTGGCGATCTCGTTCTCCACCGACCTGCTCGGCCAGTACTGCTCCTCGGGGGCGTGGCAGGACCTGCGCCCCTACCTCGACCGCGACAAGGTCGACCTCGGGCAGATCCCGCAGGCGGTCCGGGACTACACCGAGTACCGGGGGACGCGGTGCGCGATGCCGTTGCTCGCCGACGTCTACGGCCTCTACTACAACAAGGAGATGTTCGCCAAGGCGGGGATCACCAGTCCGCCGCGAACCCTGTCGGAGCTGACCGAGGTCGCCAAGAGGCTGACCGTGTTCAACCCCGACGGCTCCATCCAGGTCGCCGGGTTCGTCCCGACCATCAACTTCTACAACCACCGCCCGCAGATGCTGGCCCCGCACTGGAACGCGCAGTGGCAGAAGCCGGACGGTGGCTCCGCGATGGCCAGCGATCCCGGGTGGAAGGAGATGTTCACCTGGCTCAAGGAGCTGACGGACTTCTACGGCAAGGACCGGCTGGCGTCGTTCACGGCCGCCGCCGGCCAGCAGTACTCCGCGGACAACGCCTTCCAACAGGGCAGGGTCGCGATGATGCTCGACGGTGAGTACCGGACGGCGTTCATCGCGCAGCAGACGCCCAACCTCGCCTACGGCACCGCACCCTTCCCCGTGGCGGACTCGCGCCAGGAACTGTACGGCGGCGGCTACACCACCGGCACGATCATCGGCATCCCCCGGGGCGCGAAGAACCCCGGCGCGGCGTGGGAGCTGGTCAAGTACCTGACGACCGACACCGACGCCCTGGTCGAGCTGTCCAACGGCCTGCGGAACATCCCCACCACGAAGGCCGCGCTCGACAGCCCCAAGCTCCAGGCCGACGACAACTTCCGGACCTTCATGCGGATCTTCTCCAGCCCGCGCCTCGCCACCTCGCCGAGCGCCCCGAACGGCGCCTCCTACGTGAAGTTCACCGAGGACTTCGCCAGCCGGTGGCTCGGCGGCGAGGTGCCCAACCTGGACGAGGGCCTGGCCGCGCTGGCCAAACAGATCGACGACAACGCCGCGCTCGGCGGCAAGTAGGCCCGCCGTGTCCAGCACGATGACCACGACGGTCGACCGCGCGCCCGCGCCAGCCGACCCCGGGCCACCGGTCCCGCGCCGCCGACGGCGACGCCGCCTGGTCGCCCTGGGGTTCCTGGCCCCGGCGGTCCTCGGCTTCGGGCTGTTCTTCGCCTACCCCCTCGTCGCGACGGTGTTCTTCTCGTTCACCCGGTCCGACGGGCTGAACCCGCCGGAGTGGGTGGGCCCGCGGAACTACGTCCACCTCGTCACCAGCGACCCGGTGGCACACACCGCCGCGGCCAACACGCTGTGGCTGGTCGTCGTCCTGACGGTCCTCCGCGTCGTGTTCGCGCTGGGCGTGGCGTCGGTGCTCGCCAGGATCCGCCGGGGCGCCGGCTTCTTCCGCACGGTGTTCTACCTGCCCGCACTGGCCCCGCCGGTGGCGGCGACCCTCGCGTTCGTCTTCCTGTTCAACCCGGGGACCGGGCCGGTGAACGCGGGGCTGCGGGCGATCGGGATCGACTCGCCTCCCGGCTGGTTCACCGACCCCGCGTGGGCCAAGCCGTCGCTGACGCTGCTGATGCTCTGGTGCTCCGGCGAGCTGACGATCATCATCCTGGCGGCGCTGCTCGACGTGCCGACCGAGCTGTACGAGGCGGCCGCCCTTGACGGCGCGGGGGCGTGGAGCCGGTTCCGGCACGTCACGCTGCCCTCGATCGCGCCGGTGTTGCTGTTCGGCGTGGTGAACTCGGTGATCCTGGCGTTGCAGTTCTTCACCCAGGCCGTGGTCGGCGGGTCGGTGGCCTCGGGAGGGGCCGAGATGGCCGGGCACAGCAAGAACCTGGGGTGGCCCGGCAACTCGACGCTGACCTTCCCCGCCTGGCTGTACCAGCAGGGCTTCCGCTACTTCAACATGGGTTACGCCGCCGCGATGTGCACGGTGCTGTTCCTGGTGTCCTTCGCCTGCACCGTCGTCCTCATCCGACGCCTCCGCTCGGCGGCGGGGACCGGGGAGGCACGATGACGACGTTGGACACACCGCTGGACGCCTCCCCTTCTCGGGCCGCGTCGCGGCCCCGGGCGGCCGGTCCCGGCGCGCGGTCGGCGCTGCACTGGATCGCGGTGCACAGCCTCGCGCTGGCCCTCACCCTGATGTTCCTGCTGCCACTGGTGTTCATCGCGCTCACGGCGGTGATGTCGGACCAGCAGGCGCTCACCTCCCAGTTGTGGCCGAGGGAATGGCATTGGGAGAACTTCGCCCATGTGTTCACGCGGTCCCCGATGCTGTCCTATTTCGGGAACTCGCTGCTGTACTCCGGACTGGCCACGGTCGGGATGCTGCTGTCCAGCGTGCCCGCCGCGTACGCACTGGCGCGCTTGCGGTGGCGGGGGCGGAACCTCGCCTTCTTCGCGGTCGTGGCGGCCATGTTGCTGCCGCCCCAGGTGGTCGCCGTGCCGCTGTACCTGCTGTGGGCGCAGCTCGGGCTGACCGGCACCCTGTGGCCGCTGGTCGTCCCCTACCTGCTCGGCGACTTTTTCAGCATCTTCCTGTTGCGGCAGTTCTTCCTGACCATCCCCGAGGACTACGCCGACGCCGCGCGGGTCGACGGCTGCTCGGAACTCCAGGTGCTGTGGCGGGTAATCCTGCCCATGGCCCGCCCGGGGATCGCGGCGGCGGCGCTGTTCTGCTTCCTCTACACGTGGAACGACTACTTCGGTCCGCTGCTCTACGCGGGTGAACGTCCGGAGAGTTGGACCCTCTCGGTGGCTCTGGCGTCCTTCCGCGGGCTCCATCATGTCGAGTGGAACCTCACGATGGCGGCGACGGTGCTCGTGATGCTGCCGGCCGTCGTGCTGTTCCTGTTCGCCCAGAAATCCTTCGTCAAGGGCATCACGTTCACAGGGGTCAAGGGATGAAACTCACCGTCGTCGGAGGCGGTTCCACGTACACGCCGGAGCTGGTGGACGGCATCGCCCACCGGCTCGGCGGCCTGGAGGTCGACGAGATCGCGCTGGTCGACCCGGACGAGGAGCGACTGGCCGTCGTCGGCCCGTTCTGCCAACGGCTCCTCGCCGCGGCCGGCCACCCCGCCGTCGTGCGCACCACCAGCGACCTGGAGCGGGGCGCCGACGGCGCCACGGCGGTCCTGCTCCAGCTCAGGGTGGGGGGCCAGTCCGCGCGCCACTCCGACGAGACCTTCCCACTGGAGTGCGGCTGCGTGGGCCAGGAGACGACGGGAGCCGGCGGCCTGGCCAAGGCGCTCCGCACGGTGCCGGTCGTGCTGGACATCGCCGAGCGCGTGCGGGCCGTGGCCGGCGACAACACCTGGTTGGTCAACTTCACCAACCCCGTCGGCATCGTGACCAGGGCGCTGCTGGAGGCCGGGCACCGCGCGCTCGGGCTGTGCAACGTGGCGATCGGCTTCGAGCGCTGGTTCGCCGAGATCCTCGGCGTGGCGCCGGAGAACGTCTACCTCGAACACGTCGGGCTGAACCACCTGACGTGGGAGCGGGGCGTGCTCATCAAGGGCCCCAACGCGAGCATGGACGTGCTGCCCGCGCTGCTCCAGGAACGGGCGGGGGAGATCGCCGAACGCGTGGGCCTGCCCGTGGCGCTGCTGCACCGGCTGGGCGCGATCCCGTCGTACTACCTCCGGTACTTCTACCAGCACGACCAAGTCGTGGCCGAGCAGCGTGGGGAGCGGTCCCGCGCCGAGGTGGTGGCCGACGTCGAGCGGGAGCTGCTGCGGGTCTACGCCGACCCCGCGGTGTCGACCAAGCCGGAGCTGCTGGGCAAGCGGGGAGGGGCCTACTACTCGGAGGCCGCGATCCAGCTCGTCGACGCGCTGGTGAACGGCGGTGGGGCCTCGCACGTGGTGAACGTCCGCAACGGCAGGGCGCTGCCCTTCCTCCCCGAGGACGCCGTGGTGGAGATCCCGTGCACGATCGACACCGGGGGCGCGGTGCCCTCCCCGGTGCGCCCGGTGCCGCCGGCGATGGCGGGCCTCATCGCCCACGTGGCGGCGTACGAGGCCCTCGCGCTGGACGCGGCCGTCCACGGTGGACGGGACCGCGTGGCGGACGCGTTGCTGGCGCACCCGTTGGTGGGCCAGCACGAGAAGGCCGAGCGGCTGACCGACTCGCTGCTGGCGGCGAACGCGGCGTTCCTGCCGTGGGCCAAGGGGTGAGGCCCGGTGCCACGGGTCGCGGTCCTCGCCGTCGACGGCGGGAACAGCAAGACCGACGTGCTGCTGGTCGACGCGCGGGGCGAGGTGCTCGCGTCCGTGCGCGGACCCGGGGCGTCGGCGCAGAACGTCGGGATGGCCAGCAGCATGGCCGCGCTGGACAAGCTGGTGCGGCGCGCCGCGCGCCAGGTGGGGGTCGCGGACACCCGTGACCTCGCCGAGCACACGGCGGCCTACCTGGCCGGCGCCGACTTCCCCAGGGAGGAGGCCGCGCTCTCGCGGGCGCTGGAGGATCTGGGCTGGTCCCGGTCGACGGTGGTCGGCAACGACACCTTCGCGGTGCTCAGGGCCGGGACGCCGGACGGGCTCGGGGTGGCGGTCGTGCTGGGCGCGGGCATCAACTGCGTCGGGGTCGCGCCGGACGGGCGAACGTCCCGGTTCCCGTCGGTGGGGCGGATCTCCGGGGACTGGGGCGGCGGTTCCTTCCTGGCGACCGAGGCGCTGTGGTGGGCGGTGCGCGCGGCGGACGGGCGGGGTCCGGCCACCGCGTTGCTCCCGGCCGTGCTGGAGCACTTCGCGCTCCCGTCGACGGGGGAGCTGATCGAGCGCCTGCACTTCGGCGAGATCCCGTGGGACGAGCTGCACGCGTTGTGCCCGCTGCTGTTCCGGGTGGCCGCCGAGGGGGACCCGGTGGCGGGCCGGCTGGTGGACCGCCTGGTGGAGGAGGTGACGCTGATGGTCACCGTCACCCTGCGCCGGCTCGACCTGCTCGACGAGCCGGTCCGGGTGGTGTTGGGCGGCGGGGTGGCGGTCGGGGCCGGCCCCGCGTTGACCGGGCGGATCGCCCTGGCCTGCGGGGAGCGGGCTCCCCGTTGCGAGGTGCGGGTGGTCGACGTGCCGCCCGTGGTGGGCGCGGCGTTGCTCGGCCTGGACGCGCTCGGCGCGGACCGGGAGGCCGAGCGACGGCTGCGCGCGGCCGGCGCGGCGTTGCTCGCCAACCCGACGCCCGCCGCGTCGTGACCGAGCGCGACGGTCTGTCCACAGTGGACTGTCCACCGACGGCGCTCCCTCGGGGCGTCCCACCGGCATGACTTTGCTCACCGGGAGCGGTGATCACCTCGACGCACCGTCCTTTTTGTCCGGATGACGGGACGGGGCGAACCTACGGCGTCGTAACCGACGGTGGCGTAGGTCGACGGCGAAGGGTCATGCTGTCCAGTCGGGACACCTCTGGAGGGAGAACAACCGTGCACCGGTGGAACGCCCTGGTCGCGATCGGGGACAGCTTCACTGAGGGCCTGGACGACCCCGCCCTCGACGGCGAGGGCTACCGCGGCTGGGCGGACCGCCTCGCGGAACGGTTGGCCGCCGGCAGGCCGGACTTCCGGTACGCCAACCTCGCGGTGCGGGGCAAGCTGCTCCAGCAGATCGTCGACGAGCAGGTGCCGGAGGCCATCGAGCTGAGCCCCGACCTGATCACCTTCTGCGCGGGCGGCAACGACATCCTGCGTCCCGGCAGCGACCCGGACGCCCTGGCCGCGATCTTCGACGACGCGGTCGCCCGGATGCGCGCCGCCGGCGCGGACGTGGTGATCTGCACCGGGTTCGACACCAAGCAGACCCCGGTGATGAAGCACCTGCGGGGCAAGGTCGCCACCTACAACACCCACCTGTGGGCCACCGCCGACCGGCACGGCTGCCGCGTCGTCGACCTGTGGTCCATGACCGTGCTCCACGACCCGAGGGCGTGGAGCGACGACCGGCTGCACCTGTCCCCGGAGGGTCACGAGCGCGTGGCGCTGCGGGCGTGCGAGGCGCTGGGCGTGACGACGGACACCCGGTGGGACGCCCCCTGGCCGCCGGCCCCGCCGGTGGACTGGGTGTCGCTGCGCCGCGAGGACCTGCGGTGGGCGAAGGAGCACTTCGTGCCGTGGATCGGCCGCCGGCTGCGCGGGGAGTCCTCGGGCGACGGCGTGCGCCCGAAGCGCCCGAAGCTCACCCCGGTCGCCTGAGGCCAGACCCAGACCCGACGCGCCGGCGCCCGCCCCGGGCGCCGGCGCGTCGGCGCGTCCGGGGCCGCGCACGGCCGTGGGCGGCCCCGGTGGTCGGAGCCGGATCCGCGCTGGTGGGCGCGGGCGGCCGGCGACCAGACTCCCCTCCGGATGATCACGCCCGTAGCCTGGTGCGCCGTGCACGCTGACCCCACGGCGCTGATGGACCGCGCAGCCGGCTGCCTCCTCGGCGGCGCGCTCGGCGACGCCCTCGGCGCCCCGGTGGAGTTCCTCCACCTCTCCGAGATCCACCGCCGCCACGGCAGGGGCGGCATCACCGAGCCGCCCTCCCCCGCCCTGCTCACCGACGACACCCAGCTCACCCTGTTCACGACCGAGGGACTGCTGCACAGCCGGGCCGACCAGCACGGGTTCTCCTGGCCGACGACCGCGGTGTGGCGGGCGTGCCGCCGGTGGCTGCGCTCCCAGCAGCAGGACGAGCCCGACCCCGACGCGCGCGGCCTGCTCGCCGACCCCCGCGTCTACGCCTCCCGCGCGCCGGGGCTGACCTGCCTGCGGGCCCTGCAACACGACGAGATGGGCACGATCGAACAGCCGTGCAACGACTCCCGGGGCTGCGGCGGCCTGGCGCACAGCGCGCCGCTCGGGTTCTCCGCGCACGCGGAGCTGGCCTACCGGCACGGCTGTGAGACGGCGGCGCTGACCCACGGGCACCCCGGCGGCTGGGCGCCCGGCGGCGCGCTCGCGCTCATCGTGCACCTGGTGGCGGTGCAGGACCGCCCCCTGTGGGAGGCCGTCGACCAGGCCACCGGCCGGGTGCTGGCCGACGACGAGGAGACCGGGCTGGCGCTGGCCGAGGCCCGCCGGCTGGCCGTCGCCGACCTGCGGGCGGAGTCGGCGGCCGAGGGCGGCCCGTCGGCGGCCTCGGTGGAACGGCTCGGCGAGGGCTGGCTGGCCCCCGAGGCGCTGGCGATCGCGGTCTACGCCGCGCTGGTCCGCTACAAGCCGTCCGGCTTCCGGGAGGCGCTGTTGTTGGCCGCGAACCACTCCGGCGACAGCGACACGACGGCGGCGCTCACCGGCAACCTGCTCGGCGCGGCGCACGGCACCGGCGCGCTGCCCAGGGCGTGGCTGAACCGGCTGGAACTCGCGGAGGTGATCGCGCAGCTCGGCAAGGACCTGGGCGCGGCCTGCGCGGGCGTGGACTTCGAGCCGGAGCGCTACCGGCTGATCGCCTGATCCCGGCGGCCACGGGCGGGACCGTCGCCCGCCGCTCCGGGGGGAGGGGAGCGGCGGGCGACGGTTCCGCGATGGTTGACCGCGCCGGGCGCGGGCCGTCACCCCGAGCTTCCCTACACACCGGCCCGGGCCCGCGCGGTCAACGCCCCAACCGTCCGCCGCCCCCGCGGAAACCATTCCGCGCCGACGGCGCACAACGCGCGAAGAAACAGGGAGAGAAACGCGCGTCGGGAATGTTCGTTCCCCGACTTCGCCCGAGGTGGAACACGGTGACCTGGGGCTCGCTCGTTGTCCGCCGTTCCTGGCGTCGCTTTCGGTCCTGCCGGGAAACGTAACAGGCCGCGCGGCAGCCGTCAGTCCGCCGTATCAGCGATCCCGCGACTACCTGCGCATTTACGGAATGCTACGTGACAAGGCTCACGTAACACTTCCGTGATTCGCGGCGATGCTGATATCCGCCTCGGCCCCCGACGGGCCGAACCAGCGGCGCAGGGCGACGTCGAGCCCCTCCCCGTCGTCCGGCTCCACCCAGGCCACGTGGCCGTCGGGGCGCAGCAGCAGCGCCCGCAGGCCGGCGAGCGCGTCGCCCCGCGCCGTCGCCTCGACCACGTCCACGCGGTCGGCCCAGCCGGCGGCCAGCGCGCGCGGCCCGCCGTCGACCGACCCGGGGGCGGGAGATCCCGTGTCGGCGCGTCCTCCCCCGCCGGCGAGGTCCAGCAGGACGCCCCGAGCCCGGTGGAGCAGGCGGCTCGTGGTCGTCATACCGTCCTTTGTGGACAGTTCAACGCGGGGGAGCCTGGCGCCCGGCAACGGGTGCGTGCCGCGACCGACCGGGTAGCGGACGTCCACCCCGGCGACCATCCTGGCCAACCGCCGGTTCACCACGTCCAGTTCCAGCAGTTCGGCGAGCAGCTCCCTCACCGGGTCCAGCTCGGGGCCGCCGACCATCAGCTCCGTCTGCGCCCGCGTGTTCCACACGACGCGGGCGCCGACCGGGTGCCGTTCGGAGTGGTAGGTGTCGAGGAGCCCGTCGGGCGCCCCTCCCCGCACCTCGGCGGCCAGCTTCCACCCCAGGTTGACCGCGTCCTGCACGCCGAGGTTCAGCCCCTGCCCGCCGGCCGGGAAGTGGACGTGCGCGGCGTCGCCGGCCAGGAGGACCCGACCCCGCCGGTACTCGGTCACCTGGCGCGCGGCGTCGCCGAAGGTCGACACCCAGCGCGGCGTGGCCCCGGCGAGGTCCTCCCCCGCGACGTGCCGCAGCATGACGCGCAGGTCCTCGTAGGTCGGCGGTTCCTTCCCGCTGCCGTGCTCGTGCGCCCAGATCCTGGTCACGCCCTCGCCCAGCGGCACCACGGCGAACGCGCCGCGCTCGTTGCGCTGGAACAGCCGGGGCCGCAGGTCGACGCCGGTGACGTCGGCCATGACGAAATGACGGTCGCCGCCGGTCCCCGGGAAGTCGAACCCGGCCGCGTGGCGGACCGTGCTGTGCCCGCCGTCGCAGCCCACGAGGTAGCCGGCGCGCAGCCGGTACCGCCCCTCAGGACCCTCGACCTCGACCTTCACCCCGTCGGCGTCCTGAGCCAGCCCCACCACCCCATGCCCCCATCGGACGGGAACGCCCAACTCGGCCGCCCACGCCGCGAGGACCCGCTCGGTGCGGGCCTGCGGGTGCAGCGCCATCACCGGATGCGCTCCGTCCACCAGGCCGTAGTCCAGCGGCACCGGGAGGGCGGCGAAGTGCCCCAGCCGACGCCGGGGCACGTCGCCGAGGCGGTCCAGCACGCCGCGCTGGTCCAGGACCTCCAGCGTGCGGGGCGTGATCCCGATGGCCCTGGACTCGGTCCTGGGGCGGGGGAGGCGCTCCAGCACCACGACCTCGGCCCCGCCCAGCCGGAGTTCGGCGGCGAGCATGAGGCCCACCGGACCCGCGCCCACCACCACGACCTGCGCGTCCACGTCCCCTCCCTACCCCGTCGACCCGCGCGGCACGGCGGCCGGTCGCGTGGCGCGCCGCGCGGGTCGCCCGGGAAGGGGAGGTCAGCGGGTGCGCGGCGGCCCGAACCACCGGCCGAGGGCGACGTCGAGCCGCTCCCCCTCGGCGTCGGGGGCGGCCCACGCGACGTAGCCGTCGGGCCGGACCAGGACCGCGTCCACCCCGGGCAGCTCGGGCGCCGAGGCGCGGACGACGTCCACCCGGTCGGCCCACCCCTCGGCCACGGCCCCCAGCTCCGCGTCGTCGGAGAGGTCGAGCAGCACGCCCCGCGCGACGTGGAGCAGCCGGAAGGTGTCCGTTTCTCCGTCCGAAGTGGACAGAGCACGCCGGGGCATCCGCCGTCCCAGCAGGGGGTGGGACCCCGCGCCCACCTCGTAGCGGAGGTCGAGCGCGCTGATCATGTTGGTGAGGTGCCGGTTGACCTCGTCGAACCGGAAGATCTCCCGCAGCACGGCGCGCAGCGGCTCCAGGTCGAGGCCGCCGTTGAGCAGCGGGGCCTGCGCCCTGGTGTTGAACAGCACGTCGGCCCCGACGGGGTGGCGCTCGGCGTGGTAGGTGTCGAGCAGCTCCTCCCCCGCCCGGCCGGTCGCGACGAGCCCCAGCTTCCAGCCGAGGTTCATCGCGTCCTGGACCCCGAGGTTGAGCCCCTGGCCGCCGGCCGGCAGGTGGATGTGGGCGGCGTCGCCGGCGAGCAGCACGCGTCCCCTGCGGTACTCCGAGACCTGACGCGTGGCGTCGCCGAAGGAGGTGACCCAGCGGGGACGGCCGCCGCTGATGTCATCTCCGGTGATCCGCGCGACCCGCTCGACCACCTCCTGGAAGGCCGGCGGCTCGGTGCGGCGCCGAGGCGGCGCGCCGAACTCGACCGGCAGCACCCTGGTGACACCGTCGCCCAGCGGGATGACCGAGATCCCGCCCCGCTCCCGCACGTCGCTGAACCGGAACGGCAGGTCGATCCCCTCGACGTCGGCCATCAGGTACTCGGTGGTGGCCTCGGTGCCCGGGAAGTCGAAGCCGGCCAGGCGACGCACCGTGCTCCGACCGCCGTCGCAGCCCACGAGGTAGGCGGCGCGCAGCCGGTACCGCCCCTCGGGACCCTCGACCTCGACCTGCACCCCGTCGGCATCCTGGGCCAGCCCCACGACCTCGTGGCCCCGCCGGATGGGCACGCCCAGCTCGGCCGCCCACGCGCCGAGCGCCCGCTCCGTCTTCGCCTGCGGGATCATCATCTGGCCGGCGACGTGGCTGTCGAGGACGCCGAAGTCGAGCGGGATGGCCCCGAAGTGGCCCCACTCGCCCCTCCGCCCCTCCAGGCGGTCGAGCAGGCCGCGCTGGTCGAGGACCTCCATGGTCCTGGCGTGCATCCCCAGCGCCCTGGACTGCCCGGTGGGCTCGGCCAGCCGCTCCAGCACCAGCACCTCGGCCCCGGCCAGCCGCAGCTCGGCGGCGAGCGTCAGCCCGACCGGACCCGCACCCGCCACGATCACCCGCTTGGTCACCGCACCCCTCCTTAACGTCGTTAAATTTAACGTCGTTAAGGTACCCCTGAACCCCGTTAAGCTGTCAAGGCCTCTTCTGACAGGGGGAGAACGGACGGACCGGGATGCGACTACGACGCGAGACGGTGGTGCGCGCCGCGCTCAAGCTCGTCAACGAGGTGGGGCTCGAAGGCCTGACCCTGCGCCTCATCGCCGACGAGCTGGGCGTGCGACCACCGGCGCTCTACTGGCACGTCCGGAACAAGCAGGAACTGCTGGACGAGATGGCCTCGCTCCTGCTCGCCGACGCGTTCACCTGCATCCAGCCGCCCCGCCCCGGCCAGACCTGGCGGGACTGGCTGGGCGAGTTCGCCAGGGACCTGCGGCGGGTCCTGCTGTCCCACCGCGACGGGGCGCGGATGTGCGCGGGCACCTACCTCCGCGAGCGCAGCCTGTTCGACGCCACCGAACTGATGCTGCGCGTCCTCATCGACGCCGGCTTCCCCCTCGACGAGGCCACGCGCGGCGTGGCCACGCTCTACGACTTCGTGCTCGGCTTCACCATCGAGGAGCAGGCCGTGACACCGGCTCCCGGCGAGCACAACGAGCGGTACGCCCCCGAGTACCTGCGTGCGCAGTTCGACCCCGAGCGACACCCGCTGCTGATCGCCGCCGTGGAGGACGCCTTCGGCGTCGAGCACACCGAAGCCCGCTTCGAGCACGGGCTGCGCATCGTCCTCAACGGGCTGTGTCGGGAGTTGGAGGGGCGGTAGTCGCTTCGCCGGGCTGGAACGGCGGGATGCGCCGTCCGCCCGCCAGACGACGGCCAGCGGGGCGAACGGGTTCGGAGCGGGGACTCGGAGCGGGGACTCGGAACGCGGGCGCGGAACGTGGTCCGGCCAGGGGTGCGCGCGGCGCGGAACGTGATCCGGCCAGGGGTGCGCGGCACGGAACGTGGTCCGGCCAGCGCTACGACACGGCGATCCTGGCCCCGGGGATGTGCAGGTTCCCGCCAGAGAGCAACGCGTTCAGCGCCGTGACGTCGGTGAACGTCATGTCGAGCGGCAGCACCCCGAGGAGCTGCGTCGCGCCGGGGTTCTCGCCGCTGACGTCCATCGGCGTCGGGCCGATCACCGGCAGGTGCGCGGTGCCCACCAGGCGCTCGGTGTAGAGCGTGATGGGGCCGGGCCGGATCGTGGACACGCTGTTCGGCGCCCCGGTCACGGCCAGCCGCCTGCCGCCGCCCAGGTCCCCGGTCTGCACCAGGTCGGTGATCTCGATCCCGCTGGTCGTGAACTTCATGACCTTGGTGTTGGTCCCGTTGACCGGCACCTCCGTCACGCCCTCGTAGTGCAGCGAACGCAACACCAACTTGGTCGCCCGCAGCGTCCAGGCCCGCCCCCTCGGCTCCAGTGGGGGCTGCTGGGCCGGCGGCTGGCCACTGGTCGTCGGCCCGCTCGCCGGCGTCGTCCCGCTCGTCGGCGTCGTCCCGCTCGTCGGGGTCGTCGCGGCGCCACTGGATGCCGTCGCGCCTCCGGTCGCCGTGGGCGCGGCGGAAGGTGACCCCGGGACGGGGTTTCCGCCCGGTGTCGGCGTGCTGACCGGCGGGGTGGAGGGGGCAGGAGCGGGAGTCGGCGTGGCGCCGCGCGACTTGGTCGGCCACGGCAGGAAGGGAAGCGTCGCCGCGGTCGCCGGAGCGGCCTGAGTGCCCACGGTGAGCAGCACGGCGGTGGCGACGGTCAACGCGCCGACCACCAGGAGCGCGGGCGGCACGCCCTGCTCCCGCCGCGCGTGCCGGGGGTGGGGAGAGGGCCGTCGGGGCGCGGAGACCGTCTCCTCCGCCGCCTCCACCACGGTCGCCGCGATCACGCTCTCCCCCGCGGGCGCGTTTCCCGCCACCAGCGTGGCCGGTGTGATCTCCGCCGTGATCGGCTTCGGCTCCGTGTCGAGCTGGTGGCGGGGACGACGCGCCGCGCCCGGCGTGTCGGTCCACGCCATCGCGAGCGCGGAGCCCAGGACGCCGAGCAGGGTGCCCACGAGGAACCCGCCGAGGTTCGCCGTGACCAGCGCGACGAGCGAGAGCAGCATCGTGCCCACGCCCGCCACGAGCCGGTACTGCGGGCGCGCCCACAGGGAGCCGGCCGCCAGCAGCAACAACACCCCGATCAGCAGCGAGGAGACGCCCCCGATGGTGCTGATCGAGATCATCATGTCGCCGAGCCGGAACGTGGCGTAGGGCGGGACCAGCACCACGACGCCGGCGAGGGCCACGAGCAGGCCGGCCCAGAACGGCCGGCCGCGCCGCCACCGGCGGAAGGCGGCCCTGCCGGCCGCCCACCGCCCCCGGTCCCGCCCCGCCATCAGAAGCACTCGTTGCGGCCGGAGAACACGTCCAGCTTCATCCCCTTGAAGCGCAGTGTGGAGGCCGTCGTGCTCCACGCCGTCTGCCGCAGCGCCCCGAGCTGCACGGTGTCGGCCTGGATGCCCAGCGTGCCGGCCGCCCCGGTCGCGCCCTGCGGGCCCTTGCCGAGCTGCGCGGCGTCCACGCCGATCTCGGCGTTGCCCAGGGTGAGGTCGGCGTCGAGTTGCTCCATGTTGATCACGAGATTCTCGGCGGACATCCCACCCTTGCCACCCGCAGTGATCTTGACCGTGATGTCGCCGACCCCCGGCAGGCCCGGCACGACCATGGACTGGCAGAAGTTGTCGAGGGTCGCCGTGCGCATGCCGTTGACCGCGACCGGGTGCGCCTTGTCGCTGCTGCGGTCCACGCTGCCGTACTGGACGAACCCGGTGCCCGTCAGCCCGTCGGCCGAGGCCTTGAAGCTGGTGCCGGCGACGGTGAACGAGGCGGCGAGCGCGCCGCTGGACATGCCGAACATCAGCACGCCCACGCCGACGCCGCCCGCGGCCACCACCATCGCGAACCGGCCCCAGCGCGTCCTGCCCCTGGCGCCCGACTCCACCATGCCGTCCTCCTTGCCTCCGCTGTTGGTCGATCCGCGGCGGCGTGGCCCGTCGCACGCCCCTTCAGGGGGACGGCGACCGCCGTTCGGGGTGACGAGCTTCACCCAATGAGGGCAGGGTCACAACATTACGGCGAGGTTTCGTTCCGTTTTCACCCGTTCGGAGCAGCACCAAGGCGGCAAAGCGGACGACTAGCTGGCGGCGGGCCAGTCGGCCCCCCTGGGCCGCGCCTCCGGCGGAGCCGCGTCGATCACCTCGTCGAGCAGCCGCCGCGACCGGACGAGCTCCTCGATCTGCCGGTCCATCCGCTCCCGCTCGGCGCGCAGCTCCGCCACGAGGCCGCCGCACGGGACGAGGCGTTCACCGACGTCGCACACGCACGGCAGCACCCGGGCGATGGTGGAAGTGGACAACCCCGCCGCCAGCAGCGTGCGAATCCGCCGCACCGCGGCGACGTCGGCGTCGCTGTACCGCCGGTACCCACTGGGCGTGCGCTCAGGGCGCAGCAGGCCCTGCTCCTCGTAGTACCGCAGCAGGCGTTCGCTCACACCGGTCCGTCGGGCGAGTTCACCGATCCGCATCGTGTCCCCCATCGCAACACGCCAACCTTCACATGGATGACAGACTTCGGCGTCGTCCTGTGACCAAGCACATGGCCCCACAGCGATGACACCTCGGGAACGGTCGTGTGGGCGCGAGATCGGCCGTGGAGCACACACTGACGCTCGGGACGCAACGCCTCGGTGGAGAACCTCGTCGGCGTCGCGGACGTCCTGCCCAGCAACGCGGAACGGCTGGCGGACGCGGCCAACCGACCGCCGCGCGACGTGATCAACGCGACCAGCCGAACCCGCTCTGACCAGGAACGACCTCCCGGCCACCCAGGACACCCACCCCCGAGACAGCCCCCACCCGCCCTGGGGGGCGAGCCCCGCTCCAGCCTACCGAGCGGCGATCACGAACCCCAGCCGTCACGGCCAGCCTGGGGATAACTCCGGCGCCTGTGGACAACTGCCCCACCAAACGGATGAACCTGGCATGCCAGGCGCCGACTTCTGGTAGAACCCGCCTCCACCGTGCGATCCCACTCGGACATGGCACGAACAGGATCTCGAAAGCACCACACCGAGCGGGCCGCGCCCACCCGGCGGAACGGGATGCCGCCGCTCCCCCGCCCGGCCGGGCGCGACACCCCGGCGCGGGCGCTCCCCGCGCCGCCGCGGCGGGGGCCGGTCGAACACCGGTCCCCGCCCGTCCTCGCTGGTCAGTACCGTGGAGCCGGCGACGGGACTCGAACCCGTAACCGCCCGCTTACAAGGCGGGTGCTCTGCCAATTGAGCTACGCCGGCCGGACGCGCGCGGCGTCTCGCCGCGCACATCGTAAGCGTCGCGCACGCCCGCCGACGCCCCTCACACATCGGAACCGATTCGACTACTTCGCGTACTGGGTTCGTCCGAATGAGCGACGTGGCGCAGGCCACTGCCCGGTGCTGCAACAGCGGAACCAGGCCGGCCGATGCCTCCCGGGACGCAAACCCGCTTCGACCTGGGAGGTGACCGCGTGCGGCTGGCACAGCGGGCCCGCAACGCCCTGTGGTGGCGGACCGCCTCGCACCACGCGAGGGTCGCCGCCGCCCCGACCGGACAGGCCGTCTACGGACCCCGACTGCCCGACGACACCACCGTGCACTCCGTCCTCGACCTGGCCCTGCGCATCGGCGAGGTCCAGCTCGCCAGCGGGGCCGGCGCGGCCGACGTGACCGCCACGATGTTGGCCGTCACCAACGCCTACGGGCTGCCGCGCTGCGAGGTGGACGTGATCTTCACCTCGATCACGGTCTGCTGCCACCGGGGCACCGAGGCCGCCCCGGTCACCAGCGTGCGGGTCGTGCGGTCGCGCAGCCACGACTACACCCGGCTGGCGAGCGTCGAGCACCTGGTCCGCGAGATCACGGCCGGCCGGACCAGCACCGCCGACGCCCACGCCGAACTCGACCGCATCACCACCGCGCCGCACCCGTACCCGAGGTGGGTCGCGACGACGGCGTGGGCCGGGATGGCGGCCGCCGTGGCGGCGCTGCTCGGCGGCGGACTCGTCCTCGCCCTCATCGCCGCCGCGGTCACCGCCGTCATCGACCGCGTCGGTCGGGTCCTCAACCGCAGGGCCCTGCCCTTCTTCTTCCAGCAGGCGGTCGGCGGCGCGCTCGCGACCGGCATCGCGCTCGGCCTGCACGCCACGGGGCTGCTGCCCGCCCACGTCCGGCCGTCGCTGGTCGTCGCGGCCGGCATCGTCGTGCTGCTGTCCGGCCTCTCGCTGGTCGGCGCCGTCCAGGACGCGATCACCGGCTTCAACGTCACCGCCGCCGGCCGCGCCATGGAGCTGACGCTGATGTCCACCGGGCTGGTCGCCGGCGTGGTGCTGGCGCTGCGCGCCGGGGTGGCGCTCGGCGCGTGGGTGTCGATCACCGACCCGCTGCCGCCCATGCCGGCGGACCTGCCGCTGATGGTGGCGGCGGGCGCGGCGACGTCGGCGTGCTTCGCGCTCGCCAGCTACGCCACCCCGAGGGCCCTGCTCGTCGCGGGCGCCGCCGGCGCGGCCGGCCTGGCCAGCTACGGCGCGTTGTCCCTCGTCGGCGCGGACGTGGTGATCGCCTCGGCCGGCGCGGCCACGCTGGTCGGCTTCGCCGGCGGTCTGGTCTCCCGCCGGCTGCGGGTGCCGCCGCTGGTGGTCGCGGTCTCCGGCATCACGCCGCTGCTGCCCGGTCTGACCACCTACCGGGGGCTGTCCCAGCTCGTCGTGGGCAACGACGTCGGCGGCGGCCTGTCCACGCTGCTGGTCGCGCTGGGCATCGCGCTCGCCCTGGCCGCGGGCGTGGTGCTCGGGGAGTACCTGGCCCAGCCGGTGCGCACCAGGCTGGGCCGGCTCGAACGCCGGCTCGCGGGTCCGCGGTTGTCCGGTCCGCTACGCCCGGCGAGGCGTCCCCTGGAGTGACGGCGGGTCCCGGCCGTTCGGCACAGCGGGTGGGCGGGAGCGCGGCCGTTCGGGTGTGATCGGTCCGACGCCAACACGCGACCGGGGGGCAACCCGGATAACCTCTGTGCCGGGTCCCGCGGATCTTGCGACGACGCGGTCCGCACGGCACGTCCCGGTGATCGGCCGGGTGTGCCCTGGGCTGGCGCGGCCGACGGACGCGCCACGACCGGCGACGCGCGCGGCGGGCGATCGCGCCCGGTGGGGCCCAGGACGAGCAGCGCTGCCGCCGCACCCGACCGCGTTCCCGAGGAGGCGCACTACGTGACCAACGGTGAAGGGGTACAACGCGCGGACTTCGTCGTCGTGGCCAACCGCCTTCCCGTCGACCTCGAACGCCTGGATGACGGCACCGAGCGCTGGCGACGCAGTCCCGGCGGTCTGGTCAGCGCGCTCGAACCGTTCCTCAGGGCGCGCAGCGGGGCCTGGGTGGGCTGGCCGGGCGTCGCCGACGCCGACGTGTCGCCGTTCACCGAGGAGGGCCTGCGGCTGCACCCGGTGCGGTTGAGCGCGGACGAGGTGCGGGACTACTACGAGGGCTTCTCCAACGGCACCCTGTGGCCGCTCTACCACGACGTGGTGGTGCCCCCGGCGTTCCACCGGAGCTGGTGGAACGCCTACGTGCGGGTCAACCGGCGGTTCGCCGAGGCCGCCGCCGAGGTGGCCGCGCCCGGCGCGACCGTCTGGGTGCAGGACTACCAGCTCCAGCTCGTGCCGGCGATGTTGCGCGAGCAGCGGCCGGACCTGCGGATCGGCTTCTTCCTGCACATCCCGTTTCCCCCGATCGAGTTGTTCATGCAGCTCCCGTGGCGCACCGAGATCATCCGGGGGCTGCTCGGCGCCGACCTGGTCGGGTTCCACCGACCGGGCGGGGCGCAGAACTTCCTGTGGCTGTCCCGGCGGCTGGCGGGCCTGGAGCCCAGCCGCGCCGCGGTCGGCGTGCGCACGAAACCCGGCGTGGTCCCGTTCGGCGACCGGGTGGTGCGGGTGGGCGCGTTCCCGATCTCGATCGACTCGGCCGGGCTGGACGCCCTCGCCCGGCGCAGGGACATCCAGCAGCGGGCCAGGGAGATCCGGGCCGAGCTGGGCAACCCGAAGAAGATCCTGCTCGGTGTGGACCGGCTGGACTACACCAAGGGCATCGACGTCCGGCTGTTCGCCCTCCGCGAGCTGTTGGAGGACGGGCGGATCGACCCGGACGACGTCGTGATGGTGCAACTCGCCACGCCCAGCCGGGAGCGGGTGGAGCACTACCGGCAGATGCGGGAGGACATCGAGCGCGAGGTCGGCCGGATCAACGGCGAGTTCAGCCGGGTCGGTCGGCCGCCGGTGCACTACCTGCACACGTCGGTCAACCGCGAGGAGCTGGTCGCGTTCTACACGGCCGCCGACGTGATGGTCGTGACCCCGGTCCGGGATGGTATGAACCTGGTCTGCAAGGAGTACGTCGCCTGCCGGTACGACCTCGGCGGCGCGCTCGTGCTCAGCGAGTTCGCCGGCGCGGCCGCCGAACTGACCAGCGCTTTCCTGGTGAACCCGCACGACCTGGACGGGGTCAAGAACGCGCTGCACGCCGCCCTCACCGTCGACCCGGCCGAGGGTCGCCGTAGGATGCGCGCGCTGCGCCGCCAGGTCCTGACCCACGACGTCGACCGCTGGGCACGGTCGTTCCTCGAAGCCCTGGGCTCGCAGCCGCACACTGAGTAGGTAACCGCCCACCACACCCCGACGCCGTGAGGAGAGAGGCGTTGACCGCCGAGGCCCTCCCCGCCGAGCTGCGCCGGGCGATCGTGCAACTGGCGCGAACGCCGCGGCTGCTCGTCGCCTGCGACTACGACGGAACGCTCGCGCCGATCGTGGAAGACCCGGAACGCGCCCGACCACTGCCCGAGTCAGTGAACGCGTTGCGTTCGCTGGCCGGGCTGCCGGCCACGACGGCCGCCGTGATCTCGGGGAGGGCGCTGCGCGACCTGGCGACCCTGTCCCGCCTGCCGGCGGAGGTCCACCTGGTCGGCAGTCACGGCTCGGAGTTCGACGTGGGCTTCGTGCACGCGCTCGACCCCGCCGCCAGGGACCTGCACCGCCGGCTGCACGCCGAGCTGGAACGGATCATCGCCGGCGCCGAGGGCGTGAGCCTGGAGGACAAGCCGGCGAGCCTGGCCGTGCACGTGCGCCGCGCCCCGGCCGACGTGGCCGAGCGGGTGCTCGACCAGGTCCGCCGCGGCCCGTGCGCCTGGGACGGCGTCCAGGTCACCGAGGGCAAGGCCGTCATCGAGCTGGCCGTGGTGCAGACCGACAAGGGCCACGCCCTCGACGTGCTGCGGCACCAGGTCGGCGCGACCGCCGCGATCTTCCTGGGCGACGACGTCACCGACGAGAAGGCGTTCGCCCGCCTGCACGGCCCCGACCTGGGGCTGAAGGTCGGGCCGGGCGAGACGCTGGCCGGCTACCGCATCGACGACACCGTGGACGTCGCCTGCGTGCTCGCCTTCCTCCTGGAGGAGCGCCGCACCTGGCTGTACGGCGAGCAGGCTCCGCCCATCGAGCGGCTGACCATGCTGGCCAACGAGCGGTCGGTCGCCCTGCTCACGCCGGACGCCAAGGTGACCTGGATGTGCCACCCCGAGCCGGACTCGGCCGCGGTGTTCGCCGACCTGCTCGGCGGCGCCGGCGCCGGCCACTTCTGGGTGAAGCCGGAGCGCAACGGCCTCCCGCTGGGCCAGCGGTACCTGCCGGGCACGATGACGGTGGAGACGCGCTGGTCGCGGCTGCTGGTCACCGACTACCTGGACCACTACGCCGCGCCGCACCGCACGGACCTGGTCCGGGTGATCTCGGGCAGCACCTCGGCGGTGGTCGAGTTCGCGCCCCGCCCCGAGTTCGGCCAGGTGCCGGTGCGGCTGCTCGCCGAGCCGGACGGCCTGCGCGTGGTGGGGACCTCGGAGCCGATGGTGCTGCGCGCGCCGGGGGTCGAATGGCAGATCACCTCCGATGGCATGCACGAGAGCGCCAGAGCCGTGGTCCGTCCCACGCCGGACACCCCCGTGGTGTTGGAACTGCGGTGCGGCAGCGACGACCTGGGCCCGTCGCACGTGGCGGAGCCCGAGCGTCGCCGGCGCAGCGGCGCCTACTGGTCGGACTGGCTGGCGGGGCTGCGCCTGCCCAACGTCGAGCGGGACCTGGTCGCCCGGTCCGCCCTGACCCTGCGCGGGCTGTGCCACGCCGACACCGGCGCGATCCTGGCCGCCGCCACCACCTCGCTGCCCGAGGAGATCGGCGGCGTCCGGAACTGGGACTACCGCTACTGCTGGCTGCGCGACGCCGCGCTCACCGCGCAGACCCTGGTGTCGCTGGGCTCGCTGGGTGAGGCCGAGGCGTTCCTGGACTGGGTGCACCGGGTGCTGGCCACCCTGCCCGGGCCGGAGCGGCTGCACCCGCTGTACACGATCCACGGCAACAACCTCGGCCCCGAGGCCGTGATCGACACCCTGCCCGGCTACGCCGGCTCCCGCCCGGTGCGCGTGGGCAACCTCGCCAACCAGCAGGTGCAGCTCGACGTGTTCGGCCCGGTGGTCGAGCTGGTCGTCCGCCTCACCGAGGCCAGGGGCAAGCTCACCGACGACGACTGGGGCCTGGTGCGGGCCATGGCCGAGGCGGTGGCCCGCCGCTGGCACGAGCCGGACCACGGCATCTGGGAGGAGCGGCACGCCCCCCGGCACCACGTCTACTCCAAGGTCATGTGCTGGGTGACCCTGGACCGCGCGGTGCGGCTGGGCGAGACCTACGGCCGTCCGGTGGACCCGAGCTGGCCGGAGCTGCGGGACGCGATCGCCGCCGACGTGCTGAAGAACGGCTGGAACGACGAGGTGCAGTCGTTCACCACCGCCTACGACGGCACCGACCTGGACGCGGCCTCCCTGCACGTGGGCCTGACCCGGCTGATCGACCCGACCGACGAGCGGTTCCAGGCGACCGTGACCGCGATCGAGGCCGAGCTGCGCAGCGGGTCGACCGTCTACCGCTACCGGCGGGACGACGGCCTGCCCGGCGACGAGGGCGGCTTCCACCTCTGCGCGGCGTGGATGATCGAGGCCTACCTCCTCACCGGGCGCCGGACCGAGGCCGAGGAGCTGTTCCAGCAGCTCGTCGACGCGGCCGGCCCCACAGGGCTGCTGCCCGAGGAGTACGACCCGATCGCCGAGCGGTCGCTGGGCAACCACCCGCAGGCCTACTCGCACCTGGGCCTGATCCGGTGCGCCCAGTTGCTGGAGGCCACCGCTCCGGAAGCCACCGCCTGATCGAGATCGATGGTCGAGGGGCTCGTCGCGCGCCGCGCGCGGCGGGCCCCTCGACCCGTTTCCCGGCCGGTCTCCCGCGTCCCCGCCGGGTGGTTTCCCCGCCGGCCCACGTCAGGGTTGGCGTCGCTGGCGTCACGGCGGCAGCGACGTCCCTGGCGCGTGCCGAGCCCGGCCAGGACGTCGTTCCCCGTCACGCGGTCCTGACGGGTCCTCGCCCGGGGCGGGCGGCAGCTCCCGTCCCGGCACGTCCGGGTCGCAGCCGAGCCGGGCCAGCCTGGACCGGATCGCGATCCGCGACCGTCCCATCCGCTCGGCGAGCCGACCGGTCACCTCGCTCGCCGGGGCGCCCGCCGGCTCGCCCAGCCACGCGGTCCGCAGCTCCTCGTCCATCTCCTCGCTCCACGGCCGGAACGCGTTGCCGGGCCGGGAAGCGCGGAAGCGCCCCCGGCCCGCGGTGGCGCCGTGGAGCTGGGCGAGGCCGACCAGCACGCGCTGGACGAGGTGACCGGCCGCCGCGAGCGCGCCGACCGGCAACAGCAGGTGTCCCTCGCCGGTCAGCTCGCCCTCGGTGTCCGCCGTGAACACCTCGATGTCCAGTCGGGGTTCGGCCGAGTCGCCGCGGCCGTGGACCCGCACGGTGCAGAGCCCGCCGTTGAAGTGGGTTTCCTCGGTGTACTCGATGTTCGTGACCATGGCCGCGACGGTAGGCCGGGCACCGGTCTCATCCCGTCAACCCGAGAAGTCCCCACGCGTGTCCAGCGGATCTGACACCACGCATGGCGTTTTCACACGCCACCAGTGACGTTTTCCGCATCTCCCGTGCGAAATCCCGGGTGATGGCCGGCCCGCGCGACGACGCCGAACACACCACGGGGGCGCGGCCTCCGTCCTCGGCGGAAACCGCGCCCCCGTGGGACGCCTGGCGGGAGGCCGGCTCAGGGGCCGTACCAGATCTGGGCCGCCGCGCGGGGCTGCCCCGAGGTCCGGCCGACGATCAGCTCGGTGTCGAGGGTGACCCTGCGGGGCCGGCCGTGCTCGGCGCTGTCCAGCAGCAGCCGCCCCGCGGCCCGCCCCTTCTCCAGTACGGGCTGGCGCACCGTGGTGAGGCCGGCGCGCTCGGCCTCGGGGATGCCGTCGAAACCGGTGACCGTGAGGTCCTGCGGGACGCGGAGGCCGCGGCGGCCGGCCTCCGTCATCGCGCCGAGGGCGAGGATGTCGGACGTGCAGATCAGCGCGGTGATCTCCGGGTCGCGGTCGAGGACCTGGGCCGCCGCGGACTCGCCGGAGGCGGTGGTGTGGTCGAACCGCTCCACCACGGGCACCGTCGCCCAGTCGACGCCCACGGTCGCGAACGCGTCGGCGAGGGCGGTCAGCCGGGTGCGCTGGACGTGGAAGTGCGCGTCGCGCTGGCGCTCCAGCGGCACGAAGTCGTCGTTGCGGTCCCGGCCCAGCCGCATGCAGACCACGCCGATCCTGCGGTGCCCCAGCTCGATGAGGTGCCGGGCGAGCGCGGTCGTGGCGGCGCGGTCGTCGATGCCGACGCTGTCGACGCTGTCGATCTCCGGCTGGTCGCAGACCACGGTCGGCACGGGCCGTTCCAGCACCGCGGCGAGGTGCGGGTCGTCGTCGGGCACCGAGTAGACGACGAAGCCGTCCACGCCGGCGCGGTGCACGGCGGCGACGTCCTCCCGCTCGGGGCTCGCCGGGACGAGCAGCAGTCCCTGGCCGGCGTCCTCGCAGGCCAGGGCCAGCCCCTCCAGGAAGCCGACGGCCGCGGGGTCGCGGAAGGCGTAGGAGAGGTTCTCGGTGAGCAGCAGCCCGACGGCGCCCGCCTTGCGGGTGCGCAACGAGCGCGCGACCGGGTCCGGCCCGGGATAGCCGAGCCGGCGTGCGGTTTCCAGCACCCGACGCCTCAGCTCAGGGGAGAGCTGGTCGGGGCGGTTGTACGCGTTGGACACCGTTGTCCGGGAGACGCCCAGCTCCGCGGCCAGCGAAGCCAGGGTGGCGGGGCGCCTCGCGTTCGTAGACCGCGCCATGGATGGACCGTAACGTTTCAGAACCAATACGTGAAGCCCAGGTGATTTTCGTCCCCCAGAACAGGTGTTCTCGCAGGTCAGAGCGACGCCCTCCCCGACGAGGTGGTCCAGTCCAATTTGCGCATCCGACTTGCGCACGGGCATCGCGCACGCGCGCTCACACCCGCGCGCGGAACGTGCGGGCGGGTGCGCGCGAGGCGATGAGGCGGGCGTGCCGGCGCGCCGGGCGTGTCGGCCGACCCCTCACGCCGGAGGGGCCGTCGACTCCCTGACGACGAGCCGGGGCCGGAAAACCCGGCTGTAACTGCCGCCCACCGTGCGCCGCCCGTCCGGGTCGAGTCGCTGCGACAACTCGTCCACGGCCGCCCTGGCCATCTCGTCAATGGGTTGCGCGAGGGTGGTCAGCGCCGGTGCGCAGTACGACGCCATCGGGATGTCGTCGAACCCGACCACCGACAGCTCGCGCGGCACCGAGATCCCCCTGCGGTGCGCCTCCCGCAGCACCCCCAGCGCCATGTGGTCGGAGGAGCAGATGACCGCCGTCGGGCGCGCGCCGGAGTCCAGCAGCCGGGCGACGGCCTCGGCCCCGCCCTCCGCGCCGAACGGCGCGTGCGCCACCCACGCGGGGTCGGCGCGCACCCCGGCCTCCTCCAGCGCCGCGGTCCACCCCGCGCGCTTGAGCCGCGACGGCAACGACCGCGCGGGGCCGGACACGAAGCCCACGCGGGTGTGGCCCAGCTCGATGAGGTGCCGGGTGGCGAGGTAGCCGGCGAGCTGCTCGTCCACGGCCACGTCCGGCACGTCCAGCGCCGGCGCTCCCCCGTTGACGAACACCATCTGCACACCGTCGGCGAGCAGCTTGGCGTAGTACCCGTGGACGTCCTCGCCCCCGGTGTTGGTGATCTCCGGGGACACGAAGACCATGCCCTCGACGCCCCTGGCGAGCAGCATGCGCACGTACTCCTCCTCGCGCATGCTCGCCGAGCGCGTGTTGCACAACAACGACGCGTACCCGAGCCGGGACGCCCTGGTCTCCAGGGCCTCGGCGAAGGCGGGGAAGACAGGGTTGGACAGCTCGGGCACCAGCAGCCCGACCACCCCGGTCCGTTGCAGGGCGCCGAGCCCGCGGGGGGTGTAGGGCATCTCGGCGAGCACGGCGAGGACCCGCTGTCGGGTCTCGTCGTTCACGCCGGCCCGTCGGTTGAGCACGCGGCTCACCGTCGACACGCTGACCCCGGCGGCCCTGGCGATCTCGGCCAGTCCGGCCACGCCGTTCCTCCTCCCCGAGGCGGGACTCCCCTCCTCGCCCCGACATCTTCCCGCGAAGCCTGCCAGCGCGCCGCAAGAGTTTGCAACGGCCGCTGGGCCGGGCGGTCGGCCGTCCGGGCGTCGAGCGGGGCGTTACGCCTTGGTTACCGCTTTGGGTCTTGACCGACCAGGACCGACGGGTATGAAATCCCGGCCAAGCTACTTTGCAAAACCTTGCAATACCGCCGGGCGTCGTGCCGCCCAGGAGGGAACGACTGCAACGATGCGACGGACAGCCCTCACCACCGCCGTAGCCGCCGGGATGGCCGGCGCCCTGATGCTCACCGCCTGCGGCGGCTCCTCCTCCGGCGGCGCCGACGCCGGCAAGGTCGTCTACTGGGACACCAGCGGCCCCAACGAGCACCCGGTGTTCAAGCGGCTCGCGGAGCAGTGCGCGGCCGGCGGCGGCTACCAGGTGGCCGTCGAGCAGGTCGCGTTCGACCAGGCCAGGAACAACTACAAGAACGCCGCGCAGGGCGGGCAGGGCCCCGACGTCTTCCGCGCCGAGGTCGCGTGGGTGGCGGAGCTGGCCAAGAACGGACTCATCGCCGACCTGTCGGGGACCGACCTGGCCAAGGACGCCGGCGACCACCTGGAGGTCGCGGCCGGCTCCGCGAAGTACGAGGGCAGGACGTACGCCGTTCCCCAGGTCTCCGACGCGCTCGCGTTGTTCTACAACAAGAAGAAGCTCGCCGACGCCGGCGTCGAACCGCCAAGGACCTGGGACGACGTCAAGGCGATCGCCCCGAGGCTGGGTGGCGCCAAGGCGTTGTTCCTCAACAACGACGGCTACTACGCGCTGCCGTTCATCTACGGCGAGGGCGGCGACCTGCTCGACACCCAGGCCAAGAAGATCACCGTCAACGGCGAGCAGGCCGTGCGCGGCCTGCGCACCGCCAAGGGCCTGCTCGACGCCGGCGCGGCGGGCACGGCGCTGGACCGCACCAACTCCTACGCCAACATGCAGGCCGCCTTCACCTCCGGCGAGACGGCCATGGTGATCAACGGCCCGTGGGCGGTCGCGGACTACCTCAAGGGTGACGCGTTCAAGGCCGATCCCGGCAACCTCGGCGTCGTCCCCGTCCCCGGCCCGACCGCCGGCAAGGGGAGCTCCCCGGTGGGCGGCCACGACTACGTGGTGCGGCAGGGCACCAAGGCCAAGGACTCGGCCGTGAAGTTCATCCAGTGCATGAGCAGCACCGAGTCGCAGGTGACCGTGGCCAAGGAACTCGGTCTGCTGCCGACCCGCAAGTCCGCCTACGACAACGCCGACGTCAAGGCGCAACCGGTGGTCGCGGCGTTCACGCCCGTGCTCCAGCAGGCACACGCCCGGCCGTGGATCCCCGAGGGCGGGCAGCTCTTCGACCCGCTGAACATCTCCTACGCCGACGTGCTCTCCGGCAAGAAGGACGCCAAGGCCGCCGCCGACGACGTCGCCAAGGCGTACAAGGACCAGGTCGTCCCCGGCTACGACCAGGGCTGACGAGCGGGCGGCGCGGGGCGGGCCGCCCCCGCCCCGCGCCGTGCGGGAGGAGCGGAATGCGAGCGTTCTTGGCGAGGCACTGGTACGCCTACGCGATGGTGCTGCCGGTCGTGGTCGTGGTCGGCGCGCTGGTGCTGCTGCCCCTGGCGCAGGGCCTCTACTTCACGTTCACCAACATCAACGAGGCGACCATCGCCAACCCGGTGCTGGACCGGCCGGCGAGCTACGAGTTCGTGGGCCTGGACAACTACGTCAACGTGCTGACCGGGGGCGAGTCCTACGGTGCGTTCTGGTCCACCCTGGGCCGCACGCTGATCTGGACCTTCGGCTGCGTGCTCGCCCACTACGCGATCGGGTTGGGCCTCGCGCTGCTGCTCAACCGGCGGATGCGGTTCCGGGGGCTCTACCGGGTGCTGCTCATCCTGCCGTGGGCGGTGCCGCCGTTCATCAGCGTGTTCGCGTGGCGGTACCTGTTCAACTCGCAGTTCGGGATCATCAACCAGGCGTTGGGCGCGCTGGGCCTGCCCACCCCGGTCTGGCTCGGGCAGTCCGACCTGGCGCTGTTCTCGGTGATGGTCATCAACACCTGGCTGGGCGTGCCGTTCATGATGGTGACCCTGCTGGGCGGCCTCCAGTCGATCCCGCGCGAGCTGTACGAGGCCGCCGAGATGGACGGCGCGAGCGCGTGGCAGCGGTTCAGGGACATCACGCTGCCCGGCCTGCGGTCGGTGTCCAGCACGGTGGTCCTGCTCGGCGTCATCTGGACGTTCAACCTGTTCCACGTCATCTTCCTGAGCACGGGCCAGAACCCGCACACCCGCATCCTCGTGACCTACTCGTTCGAGCGGTTCTTCTCCGGAGCGTCGCGGGACTACGCGGTCGCCTCGACCTACGGCGTCCTGATCCTGTCGCTGCTGCTCGTGTTCGTGACGATCTACCGCCGGGCCATGCGCCGGCAGGGAGAGGTGTGGTGACGATGAGCGTCGACGCCGCCGCGCTCCAGACGGCGCGCACGGGAGCCGGAGCCGCCGCCCCGACGGCCGCACGCCGGGGGCGGCGCTCCCGACTGGCCAGCGTCGGCCTGCACGCCGCGCTGGTCACCGCGTCCTTCGTCGCGGTGTTCCCGATCTTCTGGGTGCTGGTCACGTCGTTCAAGCCGGACGCCCGCGCCGTGAGCCCGACGCCGCGCCTGGTTGACGAGTCCAGTGTGGACAACTACGTCGACGTGCTCTCCGGCGCGAGGGGGGACTTCCTGGCCTGGTTCGGGAACTCGGTCACGATCGCCGGGCTGACCACGCTGCTCGGCGTCTTCGTCTCGTCGACGACCGCGTACGCCGTCAGCCGGTTCCGCTTCCCCGGCCGGCGCGGGCTGATGCTCACCTTCCTGGTGATGCAGATGTTCCCGTTCGCGGTGCTGATCGTGCCGCTCTACAACATCCTGCTGGCGCTGGGGCTCCAGGGGCGGTCACTGGGGCTGGTGCTGGTCTACTGCACGACCGCGGTGCCCTTCTGCACGTACATGCTCAAGGGCTACTTCGACACCGTGCCGACCGACATCGACGAGGCGGGCCGGGTCGACGGCCTGTCGCCGTTCGGCGTGTTCTGGCGGCTGGTGCTGCCGCTGGCCAGGCCGGGCCTGGCGGTGACCGCGTTCTACTCGTTCATCACGGCGTGGGGCGAGGTCGCGTTCGCCTCGGCGTTCCTGTCCGCCGCCGACGGATCCAAGACGCTCTCGGTCGGCCTCCAGGTGTTCATCCAGCAGAACCGCACGGAGTGGGGCCACCTCGCCGCGGCCTCGGTCCTGGTCGCGCTGCCGGCGGTCGCCGTGTTCTACCTGGTGCAGCGGTTCCTGGTCGGGGGACTGGCCGACGGCGCGGCCAAAGGCTGACCACGAACGGTCATCCCGCGTGTCCGGAAAGTGAGCATGGGGCGGCCCGACCAGCGAAAAAGGGCCGCGCGGGCTTACCTCCACCGCCCGCAACGGCTACCTTGTCTAGACCAGGATCACAGTGAAAGGGACGTCACATGGCCGAGGTCGCCTACGTCAACGCCTCCCGGGTGTTCCCCGGCACGCCACCGGTACGCGCGGTGGACAACCTGGAGCTGTCCGTCGCGGACGGTGAGTTCCTGGTCCTGGTGGGACCGTCCGGCTCCGGCAAGTCCACGGCGCTGCGGATGCTCGCCGGGCTGGAGGACGTCGACGAGGGCGCGATCACCATCGGCGGCAAGGACGTCACGAACACCCCGCCGAAGGGCAGGGACATCGCCATGGTGTTCCAGTCCTACGCGCTGTACCCGCACATGACGGTCGCCGAGAACATGGGCTTCGCGTTGAAGCTGCGGGGAGTCCCGAAGGCGCAGATCCGGGAGAAGGTGGCCGAGGCCGCCAGGATGCTCGACCTGACCAAGTACCTGGACCGCAAGCCGAAGGCGCTGTCCGGCGGCCAGCGGCAGCGGGTGGCCATGGGTCGGGCGATCGTGCGCGAGCCCAGCGTGTTCCTCATGGACGAGCCGCTGTCCAACCTGGACGCGAAGCTGCGGGTGGAGACGCGGGCCAACATCGCCGCGCTCCAGCAGCGCCTCGGGACGACCACGATCTACGTCACGCACGACCAGGTCGAGGCCATGACGATGGGCCACCGGGTGGCGGTGCTCAAGGACGGCGTGCTCCAGCAGTGCGCCTCGCCGCGCGAGCTGTACGACCGGCCGGCCAACGCGTTCGTGGCCTCGTTCATCGGCTCGCCGGCGATGAACCTCAAGACGGTGCCGCTGACCGCGGAGGGCGCGCGGCTGGACGGCCTGGTGGTGCCGCTGTCCCGGGCCGCGCTGGACGGTGCCGCCGCCGAGGGCCTGTCCGAGGTCACGTTCGGCGTGCGGCCGGAGTCGCTGCGGCTGGCCTCGGCCGACGAGGACGGCATGGAGATGACCGTCGAGCTGGTGGAGGAGCTGGGCGCGGACGCCTACGTCTACGGCAGCGTGCGGATCGGCGAGCACCCGGAGCGGTTCATCGTTCGGGTGGACGGCCGTACTCCCCCCGCGTTCGGCCAGCAGGTCAAGGTGACGCTGCGCGACGCCGACGAGGTGCACCTGTTCCACCCGGAGACCGGCCTCCGACTCAGCGCCTGACCCGGGCGCCCCGACGCGTTCGCCGAGTTCACGCGGCCCCCGTCCTGGTGACGGGGGCCGCTTGTCGTCCCAACCCGCTTCGCGGGGCGGCCCCGCCTTGCTAAGCTGAACTCGACAACGGTTTCCATTACGGGCTGAGGCCTGTCCCCCACAAGGAGTAATGCCGATGACTGTGCGCTTCCCGCGTCTCGGCGGCCTGGCGGCCGGCCTCGCCGCGACCGCGCTCGCGCTCTCCGCCTGTGGCGGCGCCGGCTCGGCGGCCTCCGACGGGGACAGGGTCAGGGTCGTGGCCTCCACCAACGTGTGGGGCAGCGTCGCGCAGGCCGTGGGCGGCGACGCCGTCGAGGTGAAGTCGATCGTCAGCGACCCGGCCACCGACCCGCACTCCTACGAGAGCACACCCGCCGACGCCGCCGAGATCAGCAAGGCGCGGCTCGTGGTGTTCAACGGCGGCGGCTACGACCGCTTCGTCGAGAAGATCCTCGCCTCGTCCGGAGGGGACCGGCGCACGGTCGAGGCCGTCAAGGCCGCCCAGCACGACCACGCCGACCACAAGGACCAGCCCAGCACCGCCCCCACCTCGGCCGCCCCCACCTCGGCCGCTGACGGGCACGGGCACGACGACCACGGCTCCGACAAGCCCGAGGCCAGCGCCTCGGGCGGTGGGCACCACCACGACCACGGGGCGAACGAGCACGTCTGGTACGACCTGCACGCCGTGAGCCACGTGGCCGACGAGGTGGCCAAGCAGCTCGGCGAGCTGAAGGCCGACAAGAAGGACCAGTTCACGCGCAACGCGCAGCAGTTCAAGGACCGGCTCTCCACGCTGGACGCCAGGGTGGACGGGATCGCGAAGGCCCACCAGGGGGTCAAGGTGCTGGCCACCGAGCCCATCGCCCACTACCTGCTGGAGCAGGCCAAGCTCACCGACGTCACGCCCAAGGCGTTCGTCGAGGCCGTCGAGGAGGAGAACGACCCGCCGGCCGTGGCCGTCGCCGAGGTCGAGCGGCTCCTGGCCAGCCGTGAGCCGAAGGTGCTCGTGCACAACCCGCAGACCGAGTCGCCGGTCACCCGCCAGGTGCGGGAGAAGGCGACCGCGGCCGGGCTCGGGGTGGTCGAGATGACCGAGACGCTGCCGCAGGGCAAGGATTACCTGTCGTGGATGGACGAGCAGGTGGGCAACCTCGAGGCGGCGTTGAAGCGATGAGCGAGGCCACGACCGTCGCGGAGGCGCGCGCCGGAGGGGCGGGGCCCAGCCCGCTCGTCCGGCTGCGCGCCGCCCGCCTCGCCTACGGCTCCCGCGTGCTGTGGGACGGGCTGGACCTCGACGTCGCGCCCGGCGAGTTCCTCGCCGTGCTCGGGCCGAACGGCTCCGGCAAGACCAGCCTGATGCGCGTGCTGCTCGGGCTGCGGCCGCTCACCTCCGGGACGGTCGAGATCGGCGGCGAGCCCGCGCACCGGGGCAGCCGGCGGATCGGCTACGTGCCGCAGCAACGCGCCGTCGACCCCACCCTCGCCGTCCGGGGGCGCGACCTGGTCGGGCTCGGCTGGGACGGCCACCACTGGGGACTCGGCCTGCGGGGCCGCCGGGAGCGGCGGCGCCGGGTCGACGCCGCGCTGGCGGCCGTGGGAGCCACCCGCTACGCGAACCAGCCCGTCGGGCTGCTCTCCGGCGGTGAGCAGCAGCGGCTCCGGGTGGCGCAGGCGCTGGTCGGCGACCCCGACGTGCTGCTGTGCGACGAGCCGCTGCTGTCCCTCGACCTCGCCCACCAGCGCGTGGTCAGCGAGCTGGTGGCCCGCAGGGCCAGGGAGCACGGCACCGCCGTGCTGTTCGTGACCCACGAGATCAACCCGGTGCTGCCGCTGGTCGACCGGGTGCTGTACCTGGTCAACGGGCGGTTCCGGATCGGCCCGCCGGACGAGGTGATGACCTCGGAGACGCTGACCGAGCTGTACGGCACGCCGGTCCAGGTGGTCAGGGTCGGCGACCGGATCATCGTGGCCGGCGCCGAGAACGGCGGCGGCCAGCACCACGTGCAGGAGACCCCGTGACCCGGTTCCTCGACCTGTCCGCCACGCTCGACCTGCTCGGCTACGACTTCGTCCAGCACGCCCTGCTCGCGGCGGCCGTGCTCGGGCTGGTGTCCGGCGCGCTGGCCCCGCTCGTCGTCGCGCGGCAGATGTCCTTCGCCGTCCACGGCACCGCCGAGCTGGCCTTCACCGGCGGCGCGGCCGCGTTGCTGCTCGGCTGGAGCGTGGGGGCCGGCGCGCTCGCCGGAGCCGTGGTCGCGGCGTTGCTGCTCGGCCTGCTCGGCCAGCGCGACGGCGAACGCGACTCGGTCATCGGCGTCGTCCTGTCGTTCGGGCTCGGCCTCGGCGTGCTGCTGCTGTGGCTCTACCCCGGCCGGGCGGCCAACAAGTTCAGCCTGCTCGTGGGCCAGATCGTCGGGGTCGACAGCACCGACCTGGCGTTGCTCGCCGGGGCCGCGCTCGTGGTGCTGGTGGTGCTGGCGGTGGTCTACCGCCCTCTGTTGTTCTCCAGCGTCGACCCGGCCGTCGCGGTGGCGCGCGGGGTCCCGGCGCGGGCGCTCTCCCCGCTGTTCGCGGTGCTCGTCGGCGTGGCCACGGCGCTGGGCGTGCAGACGGTGGGCGCGCTGCTGGTCCTGGCGCTGATGGTGACGCCGGGCGCGGCGGCCACGCGCGTGACGGCGAACCCGGTGTTGGCCACGGTGCTCGCCGTGGTGTTCGCGGAGGTAGCCGCGGTCGGCGGCATCCTGCTCTCGTTGGCGCCCGGGGTCCCGGTGAGCGGTTTCGTCACCGGCATCTCGTTCCTGATCTACCTGGCCTGTCGCGGCGTCGCCGCCACCCGCCGCCGCCGGGTGGCCGCGGCCTGACCCGGGTCCGCCGGCCCGCCGGCCCACCGATCCACCAGGTCACCGATCCACCAGGTCACCGATCCACCAGGTCACCGATCCACCAGGTCACCGATCCACCAGGTCACCGATCCACCGGGTCACCGGGCCGGCGCGGTCGGGCTCGCCGGGCGCTGACCGGGGCCCGGGTCGTCCCGGTCCTGGTCAGCGGACCGGGTTGGCCTGGAGGACCTGCCCGATCCGCTCGATCACCCTGTCCTCGGTCAGCGGGGACCGCCCGGCGACCAGGTTCCGCTCGACCATGGAGAAGACCACGACCTGGCGGTCGGCCAGCAGGGACGCGTGCGCGTCGATCTTCTGGGCGAAG
>NZ_JAMTCP010000030.1 GCF_024171885.1 Streptoalloteichus tenebrarius
CCGGCCCACAACACCGGAAACGCCCCCACAACACCCACACCAGCCGGCACCGCCGCCTGCCACACCCCAACACCCAACGCCGACACCGACGCCTGCGGATTATGATCATCAATCCCCTGCCACCGCGACGGCGGCAACACGATCACCCGCGCCTTCCCGATGACATTCTCCACCGGGACCGTCCCCTGCGCGTCATCCTCCATATGCGCCCGCGAATCCGCCGAGAAGTTCCTGTTGTCCCCCATCACCCACAACCGACCAGGCGGAACAGTCACCGGACCAAACGCCTCCACGTTCTCCGGCCCCGTCCCCTCCTCCCAGTGCACATAGGGCTCATCCAACAACTTCCCGTCAACCCTGACCCGCTTCGCCTCCGGATCCCACTCCACCGTCTGGCCACCCACCGCGATGACCCGCTTCACGAAGTCCCGCTCATCCGGCTGACCCACACCCAACGCCGAACCCACATCCTGCAACCACCGCACCACAGGATTCGACGACCGAGACCCCGCCACCTCCACGTTCCGACCCCACGAATCCGGCCCCTTGAACACCACCACATCACCAGGAGCCGGATCCGAGAACCGGTACGTCACCTTGTCCACCAACACCCGATCATTGGTGCACCCCCCACACCCGTGCAACGTCGTCTCCATCGACTGCGACGGAATCACGTACACCCGAGCCAGAAACGTCTGGATCAGGAACGTCAACACCAACGCGGTCAGCACCAACAACGGGAACTCCCGCCAGAAGGAACCCTTCCGCTTCGTCCGCCGCCCCCCAGACGACGACCCGGACCCACCAGAATCCGGAGACCCACCAGGGTCCCCTCCGGCACGGTCCGGGTCGTCCTGAGGCGCTGTCGAAGGCACTACGTCGGCCACGTCCCCAGACTACGGCAGAAGATCACCCCGACTTGACCGGCGACGCTCGTCGGTCCCCCCGATCCAGCGCGCTCCGCGAGGAACCCGGTCCGGAAACACCCACCCGAGGTCAGTCGACAGCCCCGGACGGGTCACGCCGCCGCTACTTCAGCTCCTGCGACGACTTGCCGAGCAGGCGTCGGGCCACGATGAGCTGCTGGATCTGTTGCGTGCCCTCGAAGATGTCGAGGATCTTGGCGTCCCGCGCCCACTTCTCCAGCAGGGTGTGCTCGGCGTAGCCGAGCGTGCCGCACAGTTCCACGCACCGGAGAGTGATCTCGGTGGCGACCCGGCCCGCCTTGGCCTTGGCCATGGACGCCTGCAACGAGTTGGGCCGGTGGTTGTCCGCCATCCAGGCCGCCTCGAGCGTCAGCAGGTGCGCGGCCTCCCAGTCGGCCTCGGCCGAGAGCAGGGCCGACGCGGCGGCGGGCTGGGTGTGGGCGGGCCGGTCGTAGTCCACGACGACACCGGCCTCCTCCAGCAGCCGACGCGTCTCGTCGAGCGCCGCGCGGGCCAGCCCGACGGCCATGGCCGCCACCAGCGGCCGCGTGTTGTCGAAGGTCTGCATGACGCCCGCGAAGCCACGCTCGACGTCGATCTCCGGGCTGCCCAGCAGGTTCTCCTTGGGCACGCGCACGTTGTCGAGCCGGAAGTGGGCGGTGTCGGACGCGCGGATGCCCAGCTTGCGCTCCAGGCGCACCAGCTCGAAGCCGGGCGTCCCCTTCTCCACGACGAAGGACTTGATGGCCGCGCGCCCCCGGTCCCGGTCCAGGGTCGCCCAGACGACGACGGCGTCGGCCCGCTCGCCCGAGGTCACGAAGATCTTCTCGCCGTTGAGCACGTAGTGGTCGCCGTCGAGCACGGCCGTGGTGCGGATGGCGGCCGAGTCCGAGCCGCAGTCCGGCTCGGTGATGGCCATGGCGGCCCACCTGCCCCGGAACCGTTCGAGCTGCTCGTCGTTGGCCACCGAGGCGATCGCGGCGTTGCCGAGGCCCTGGCGGGGCAGCGCGAGCAGCAGGCCCACGTCGCCCCAGCACAGCTCGATCGTGCCGAGCACGGTGGCGAGGTTGCTGCCGTTGCGGACCTCGCCGTCGGCGGCGGTGCGCTCGCGCCGCACGCCGGTCGCGCCCGCGCCGCCCTCGCCGGAGGCGTTCATGCCGTCGAGCACGGCGGCCAGCATGTCCAGTTCGGTGGGGTAGGTGTGCTCCTCCCGGTCGTAGCGCCGGGAGTGCGGGCGGAAGATCTCGGTCGCCACCTGGTGGGCCTGGTGGACCAGTGCCGCGAACTTCTTCGGAACCTCAAGGTTGATCATGTGTTCGTCCGCTCCTTCGCGCGGCGTCGGCCCTCAGACGAGGACGACGCCCTCCATCACGCCCACCGCGCGCAGGTCGCGGTACCACCGCTCCACCGGGTGCTCCTTGACGAACCCGTGGCCGCCGAGGAGCTGGACGCCGTCGCTGCCGATGGCCATGCCCCGGTCGGCGCACAGCCGCCTGGCCAGCGCGACCTCCCTGGCGCAGGGCAGTCCCTGTTCGGCCCGGCTGGCCGCGCGGTAGGTGGCCAGCCGCATGCCCTCCAGCTCGATCGCGATGTCGGCCACCCGGAACGCCACGCCCTGCCGGTGGCTGATCGGCTCGCCGAACGCCTCCCGGCCGTTGACGTAGGGGATGACGTAGTCGAGCACGGCCTGCGCCGTGCCGACGGCCAGGGCGCACCAGCCCAGCCGGGAGAGCCGCACGCAGTCGGCGTAGACCTCCGCCGAGCCCGCGCCGAGCAGCGCGCCCGGTGGGAGCGAGACGTCGTTCAGCACGAGCCGCCCCATGCTGGCCGCGCGCAGCCCCATCGCCGGGTCCGCCTCGACCGCCAGGCCGGCGGTGTCGGACTCGACGAGGAAGAGCGCGGGCGCGCCGTCGAGTTCGGCGGCCACCACGAACAGCTCGGCGCGCGCCGCCCTCGGCACGAGCGACTTCACGCCGTCGAGCACGTAGCCGGCGCCGACCCGACGGGCGCGGGTGCGGAGCGCGAACGGGTCGAACAGCGGGCGCGGTTCCGCCACGGCCAGCGCGGCGGCGGGCACGTCGTCACCGACGAAGGCGGGGAGGTAGGTGGCCTGTTGCCGCTCGTCCCCCCACAGCACCAGGGCGGTGCTCACCGCGGTGGGCGCGAGACAGGCCACCGCCAGGCCCATGTCGCCGTGGGCCATGGCCTCCGCGACCAGGACGTTGGTGACGGTGGAGCGCTCGTCCCCCGCGCCGCCGAGCGCCTCGGGGATCCCGACCAGGCCCACACCGAGTTCGGCGACCCGGCCGAGCAGGCCGTCGGGCGGGGCGCACCGGGTGTCCGCGTCGGCCGCCGCGGGCCGGAGCTGCTCGGCGGCGAACTCGACGACCGTCTCGCGGATCATCCGCTGCTCGTCGGTGGGGGTCAGGTCGAACAACCCCCGCTCCCCCGCCGCAGGCAGCCGGACCGGCTGGCCGAGCTGGCGGACCGCCTGGAACGAGCGGGTGGCCGCGCCGAGGGTGCGGAACCCGGCCCTGGTGGCCTCGAAGGCCATCCGCTCCACCGGCTTGCGCAGTCCGAGCCGGTCGAGGACCGACGCGCCGGCGACCCGGTTGACCAGCGCCAACCCGAGGCCCATGACGTCGAGGCCCGTCCCGCGGCCGCCGCGCCCGGTGTGTCGTCGCTCCTCGGCCATCACCGCTCCCTCCCGGGCCGTCGGCCCGTCCGCCAGTTACCTACTCTAGAGTAGACTTACTACCAAGTAAACAAGTCGCGCCCGGTTCCCGCCCAGCTCCAGGACCACGGGAACTCCCCACCCCGCGACTGACTCTCACCGCGCTCCGGGCATTCCGCGCCGTCCTCCCTCAGGAGGCGCGCCCGTCGCCGTGGATGCGGGACGGCGGACCCGACCCACCCCCCGCTCGCGAGTCCACAATGGACCGTCATGCGCGACCCGCGACCCGCGACCCGCGTGCCACGCCACGGGGCCGGTACGGAGCGCGAGGTGTGGGTATCCCCGCGGTGGACACGGCCGCCGAGGGGAAGGGGTGTGCGCATGCGCTGGCGACTTCGGGGCAAGGTCGTCGTGGTCACCGGCGCCTCCAGCGGGATCGGACGGGTGACGGCCGTGGCGTTCGCCCGCCAGGGCGCGGCCGTGGTGCTCGTCGCCCGCAGGGCCGCGGCGCTGGAGGCGGTGGCCGAGGAGTGCCGGGCGCACGAGGTGCCCGCCCTCGCCATGCCCGCCGACGTGACCGACGAGGAGGCGGTGCGGGAGGTCGCGCGGTCCACGGTGGAGCGGCTCGGCCGGCTCGACGTCTGGGTGAACAACGCCGGGGTCACGCTGTGGGGGCGGGTCGAGGAGGTCCCGATGGAGGACTTCCGGCGGGTGCTGGAGACCAACTTCCTCGGCTACGTCCACGGGGCGCGCGCCGCGCTCCCCCACTTCCGGGAGCAGGGCCGGGGTGTGCTGGTCAACAACGCCTCGATGCTGTCGGTGGTCGCCGAGCCCTACGCCGGCGCGTACGTCGCCGCCAAACACGCCGTCCTCGGCTTCGCCTCGTCGTTGCGCCAGGAGCTGGCGCTGGACGGGCTGGCGCGCCAGATCCGGGTGTGCTCGGCCATGCCGGCCACCATCGACACGCCGTTGTTCCAGCACGGCGGGAACTACTCGGGCCGACGGGCCAAGGCGATGCGCCCGGTCTACCCCCCGGAGCGGGTCGCGCGGACTCTGGTGAACCTCGCCCGCTGGCCGCGTCGCGAGGTGTTCGTCGGTCCGGCTGCTCGGATGTTGGCGTGGCAGTGGCGGATGGCGCCCGCGCTGACCGAACGGCTCACCGCGTGGATGGCCGACCAGGACCAGTTGGAGCGGCACCGCCTCGTGCCCGCCGACGACGGCAACCTGTTCGCGCCGGTGGACGACGGCGACACCGCCGACGGTGGCTGGGGCGGCCGACGAGGGCAGGCCCGCCGTCGGGTGCTGGCCGCCGCCGTCGCGGGCGCCGGCCTTCTCGGAGCGACCGCGACCGCCCTGCGTCGCCCCCGGGGTGATCGGTGGAGCTGACGAGCCGGTGGACGGCCGCCGCCGGCACGTTGGTGCACAGTCGCGCGGGCGGGGACGCGGGTCCCCCGCTGGTGCTGGTCCACGGCTTGGGGGTCGCCAGCCCGTACTGGGAGCGCACGGCGGCGGCGCTCGCGCCGTGGTTCCGCGTGCACGCGCCCGACCTGCCCGGTTTCGGCCACACGATCGGACCGCGCGAGGCGCTCGACGTCCACCAGCTCGCCGAGGCGTTGGCGGACTGGATGCGGACGGCGGACGCCTGGCCGGCGGTCGTGGTCGGAAACTCGATGGGATGCCAGATCACGGTGGACCTGGCGGTGTGCCATCCCGAGCTGGTGCGTCGCGCGGTGCTCGTCGGCCCGACGATCGACCGCACCGCGCCCGGCGCGCTGTCGCAGGTGTTCCGCCTGGTCCGCAACGGGTTCCGCGAACCGCCCCGCCAGTTCTGGATCGTCGCCAGGGACTACGCCAGGGCGGGATTGGGGCGGGTGCTGCGCACGTTCCTGGCCGCGATGGCCGAGCCGACCGAGTCCTGGTACCCGAGGGTGTCCGCGCCCACCCTGGTCGTGCGGGGCGAGAGGGACGCGCTGGTCACGGCGGAGTGGGCCGCTCGCGTCACCAACGCCCTCCCGCACGGGGGCCTGGTCACGCTGCGCGGCGCGGCGCACACCGCGAACCAGGCGGCGCCGGAGGCGTTGGCCAGGGTGGTGCGGGTCTTCGCGGAGGAGCAGTCGGCGGAACCGGCGGGAGGAACGCCGTGAGCCGTCTGCTGGCCGCCCGTTGCCTGACCGACTTCGACTCCTCCGTCAGCGGCGTGCGCGCGGTGTCCCGCGCGTTGCGCGGCCGGGAGTTCGGCGCGTTGGGGCTGCTCCCGTCGTCCCGTCTCCTCGCCGACGCGCTGGCGGGCCTGCCGGAGCCGGTGCGGCTGCGGCTGTTCGTGGCCACGGGCTGGCAGCAGGGCGCCCCCGAACGGCTCGTCCGCCGGCTCCGCGCCGCTGACCTCGACGAGTGGGTGACGTCCCAGTACGGAGCAGGGCCGTACCCGGCGATGCTCGTCGGGGCCGCCAGTGGCGCGGCCGTGCACCTGTGCGCGGCGTTGGGCGCGCCCTTCCTGCCGCAGACGCTCCTGGTCGGCGTTCGTCAGTCCTCTGTGGACATAGACGAGCCCCGGAGCGCGATGGCGGCCTTCGACCGCCTCGGGCACCACCTCGTGACGGCGAACCCCGATCTCCAGCTCCACCACATGCACGATCCCAACCAGGACCGACCGATGCTGGACCGGTTCGGCTACTTCCGGTTCAAACGCAGGCGACTCGGCCCGGTGTTGGAGCGGTTCTGCCGACAGCGGCTGCGGCCGGGCGGGAGCATTTTCGTGCTGGACTGCCGGTTGCGCTGGCCGTCGACCACGCTCGACGACCAGCGGTTCTTCCAGTTCGGCGCGCTGGGCGGGATTCCGGCGGAGGAGTACCACGACGGCAGCGAGCGGATCAGCCGGTTTCTCGCCGAACAGGGGGCCACCGTGCGGAGGTGGGACCCACCGCCACCCGACCGCGAGGCACCCGAGGCCGAGTGGGGCTTCGAACCCGCCTTGATGGACGACGTGAACCTGCTGGCGCAGCGGTACGGGTTCCGGGTTCGTCGGGTCGTGGTCGACCACCCGGAGGAGCTGAGCCCACCCGTGGCCGACCTGTTCCGGGACTGGTACCGCCGTCGCGGGATACCGTCCGACCGGTTGCTCGTGGAGAGCTACAACCAGACCGAGCCGCTGTGGGCGTTGCGGTTGGGCGCGGTCCCCTTCTGGCTGCACTTCACGGTCACCTCGGCGATCGAGCGCGCCCGGCACTACCTGGACACCCGCGGCGATCCCGCGGAGATCCTGGTGAACCTGTTCTCCAACGGGTTGTGCTCGCTGGGCCAGGTCCCGTTGGACGAGTGGCGCGCGCTCGCCGCGAGGGCGACCCGTCACGGCGCGTTGGTGGGCGTGGCGGAGGACGCCTATCCGACCGACATCGGCTCGACCGTCCGGTACGCGGCGGCCCTCGCTCGCCACGGCCCGCGCCATCCGCTCCCCCCACCGCTCCCTCTGTCCATAGTGGACGATTTTCTCCCCGAGGAGCGCTGAGGCCCCCCCAGAAGGAACGGCCCTGACCACGGGGAATCAGACCCGAAGGGGCTCAGCGGAAGGGAATCAGACCCGAAGGGAATCAGTCGAAGAAGCGCGCGAGGAGAACGGGATCCGCCTCGTCCTCCTGACGGCGCACGGGGGTCAGGTCGGCGAACACCGACGCCCCGTCGCAGGCCGCGTGCAGGGGCCGCCACCGCCGCTCGCGCCCGGGCTGGACGCAGATCCCCTTGATCGTCTGAATATCCAGCAACCGCACGTGGGTGGGGTCGGCCACCGCGTTGACGTGCCGCCACCACGGGGACATCACGTGCAGGACCCCGCCGTCGCGCAGCACCCGGTGGCACTCGTCGACCAGGGGCAGGAAGTCCACCAGGTGCTCCAGCACGTGGACGACGAAGACCCGGTCCACCGAGCCGTCGGCGAAGGGCAGCCCGTCGGACAGGTCCGCCAGGACGTCCACCGCCCCGGTCATCCGCTGGTCCACGCCCACGTTGCCCGCGTACTGCTTGGTGCTGCCGCACCCGAGGTCGAGGATCACCGGCTCGCGCCCGGCCACCACCACCCGGTCCCACACCGCCATCACCCCGTCGAGCCGGCCGACCAGCTCGCGCAGGACCGCGAGCCGCTCCGGATGATCGACCTCCCCCGTCAGGTGGGCCACGCCGCCGTCGAACCGGGCCTCCACCGCCAGGCCCCGCACCCGGTCGTCGTACTTGAGCAGCTCCGAGGTGGCCGTGGCCAGGTGGTCGTCCCACAGCCGCACCCGCTGCTCGGAGGGCGGGAACATCCGCGTCGTCACCATGCCTCCGTCTCCGGCGCCAACCCACGTCACGGACTCTCCTGGCTCACGGCAGCGCGGGGCGCACCGCGTGCTCGCTCCGGTCGCCCCATGGGCGCCGCGCCGCGCCCGCCGCCCACCCGGGTCGGTCGGGGAGACCGCTCAGGGCCTCGGTCACCGCCTCCTCGGCGCTCCGACCGGGCCGCCACCCCAGCTCGGCCCTGGCGCGTTCGGTGCTGAGCAGGGGGATCGCGGCGGCGAGGTCGACCCAGCCCGGCGACGACGGCCGGGCCCGCAACGTCCAGCGCACCCAGGCCGCCGCCCGCGCCGCCGACAGCGGCACCGGCGCGTGGCGCGCGCCGAGCAGATCCGCGAGCCGGCGCGGGGGCAGGGCGGGCTCGGCCGCGAGGTTGAACGCGCCGGGGACGCGGCGGCGCAGGATCCGGAGCACCGCGTCGGCCACGTCGTCGGCGTGCACGAACTGGAGCACCAGCCGGGAGGGCAGGGGCAGCACGGGAAGACGACGCCGCGCCAGCCGGAACACCTGGGGCGGAGGCGTCGGGCCGGCGTCCCGCCGCGTCTCGCCCGTGCCCGGTCTCGGAAGGACCAGGGCGGGACGCACCCTGGTGACCAGGAGGTCGGGGTGCGCGTGCTCCACGCGGTCCATGATCCGTTCGACCGCCGCCTTCTGGCGGCTGTAGGGCGAGGAGCCCACGCCGTCGGTGGGCCAGTCCTCGCTGGTCCTGCGGTCCTTGGGGGCCGGGGAGTACGCGCCGATCGACGACAGCGCCACCAGGTGCGGGACGCCTGCCTCGACCGCGGCGGTCGCGACGCGCTCCGCGCCGTCGACGTTGGTGCGGCGCGCCAGGTCCTCGTCATGGCCGGGCCCGGACGCCCACGCCAGGTTGACCACGGCGTCCGCGCCGGCGAAGGCTCGGCGCAGTGCGGCCGCGCCCGCCGGGTCGGCGACGTCGGCCGTGCACCACTCGACCTCGCGCGGCGGAGGAAGCGGGGGCTTCCGCCGGGACACCCCGACGACCGTCACGTCCCGCTCCGCCGCCACCCACCGAAGGAAGGCGGTACCGATGTTCCCGCTCGCGCCGACGACCGCGACCCTCATACCCGCCGGGCTACCCGGGTCGGCGGCCCCAAAACGCTCTTCGCCACCGGAGCGAGCACTCGACGCGACCGGGGCTCACGCGCCGTCCCGGCACCGGATCGACAGGTAGTCCCCCTCGTCGGTGACCGTCGTGCCCAGAGCGGCGCAGGCAAGGGCGAACCGGTCCCGGATCCACTCATACTCCTGGGGGTCGGCCAACCGGGTGTGGCAGTAGTCCAGCGCGATGGGCACGGCGTCGACCCGCTCCAGCCCGTCCCGGTCCACGGTGATCAGGAAGACCAGGCCGCGGTCGTTGCGCAGCCACGGGTGCGTCGCGTAGTCGTCGACGAAGTCCCCGAGGTCGAACAGCACGGAGTCGCCCACGCCGTGGAACACGTGCGCGGAGTGCCCCGCGACCACGGTCGCCCCCGCCGCCACCAGCTCCGCCGCCGCCCTCCGGACGTAGGACAGCGGCGCGGGCACCATGTTCGGCCCCCAGTGCGGTGTCACCAGGACGACGTCGACCTCCGCGCGCAGGTCGCGGACGAGCGCGGCGAGCCAGTCCGGCACCCCCTCCCGCAGGTCGGCGTGCGCGACCCCGGGCGCGGCGGCGCCCGCCGCGTACTCGTCGGGGTGGTCGGTCACCCCGAGGACCGCCAGCCGCAGGCCGCCCACCTCGAACATCTGGGGCCGCCGGGCCTGGTCGAGGTTCGCCCCCGCGCCCACCACGCGGATCCCCACCCCGCCGAGGTGGTCGACCGTGTCGAGCAACGCCTTGGGGCCGTAGTCGAGGGCGTGGTTGTTCGCCAACGTCACGCAGTCGACGCCCAGCTCGGCCAGCTCGTGCGCGGCGGACGGCGGCGCGCGGAACCAGAAGCGCTTCTCCGGGTCGGGCCACGGGCTGCCCCGACGGGAGACGCAGCACTCCAGGTTGAGCACGAACAGGTCGGCCTGGGCGACGGCCTTGCGGACCCCGGCGGAGAACAGCTCCTGCCGGCCGGGGCGCAGCAGCCGCTCGGCGACCCCGCGTCCCAGCATCGTGTCGCCGGCCATGGCGATCCGCACGGCCATCGTCACCGCCCCTTCCGCAGGAAGGACCGCAGCCTCCGCAGCGGCCAGGTGTTGATCACCTCGTCCGCGGTGAGCCAGCCGCGTCGCGCCGTGCCCACGCCGAACCGGAGGTGGGGCAGGTGCACCACCGAGTGCGCGTCGCTGTCGACCGCGAACCGCACCCCGTGCCGTCGGGCCCGCAGGATGTTCTCGTCGGACAGGTCCAGCCGGTCGGGGAAGGAGTTGATCTCCAGCGCGGTGCCGGTGCGGGCGCAGGCGCGGAACAGCTCGTCGAGGTCGACGTCGACGGCGGGGCGCCGGCCGAGGAGCCGGCCCGTGGGGTGGCCGATGATGGTGACGTGGGGGTTCTCGCACGCCCGCACGAGGCGTCGGGTCATCTCGGCGGAACCCTGGTTGAAGTGCGAGTGCACGGAGGCCACGCACAGGTCGAAGCCGTCGAGGAACTCGGGTGGCCAGTCGACCCCGCCGTCCGGGTCGATGTTGAGTTCCGTGCCGTGCAACAGCCGCATCCGGTGGTGTCGGCCGTCCAGGGCGCGCACCGCCTCCCGTTGCGCCAGCATCTTGTCGTCCGACATGCGTTGCATGAAGAGGTTCGGCGCGTGGTCGGTGACGGCGTAGTAGGAGTGGCCGAGCCGCGCGGCCGCCGCGACCATCTCGTCCAGTGAGGACACTCCGTCGGTCAGGTCGGTGTGGGTGTGCAGGTCGCCCCTGAGGTCCCCCTCCTCGATCAGGTCGGGCAGCTCGCCCCGCAGCGCGGCCTCGACCTCGCCCCTGTCCTCGCGCAGCGGGGGCGGGATCCACGGCAGGCCAAGGCGTTCGTAGACCTCCTCCTCCGTCTCGGACACGACGAGGTCACCGGTCTCGACGTCGAACAGGCCGTACTCGGAGAGCTTGAGCCCGGCCCGCACCGCCATCTCCCGCAACCGGATGTTGTGCGCCTTGGAGCCGGTGAAGTACTGCAACGCCGCGCCCCACGCGCCCATCGGCACGACCCTGAGGTCCACCTGGAGGCCCTTGGTGGTGCGGACGGAGGTCTTCTTGTCGCCCCTGGCGATCACTTCGTCCACATAGGACAGATTCACGAAGGCGTCCATCAGGGGACCGGGATCGTCGGCGGCCGACAACACGTCGATGTCGCCGATCGTCTCCCGGTACCGTCGCAGGGAACCCGCGTAGGCGCACCGCGCGCAGCCGGTGACCGCCGACAGCTCCGCCACCACCTCCTCGGCGAGGTCCATCGCCACGTTGAGGAGCACCCGCCCGCCGGCCTGTCGCATCACCGCGACGCCGTGCAGGATGTTCTCCTCGGTCTTCTCCCCGAAGCCCCGCAGGTCACGCAGCCGCCCGGCCGTGACGGCCTCCACCAGCTCCTCGACCGAGGAGATCCCCCGCTCCCGGAAGAGCATCATCGCGCGCCTCGGGCCGAGCCCGGGGATGGCGGTCATCTCCCGCACCCCGGCGGGGATCCGCGCGCGCAGCTCGTCGACGGCGGCGACGTGGCCGGTACGCAGGTACTCCTCGACCTTGTCGGCGATCGAGCGCCCCACGTGGGGGATCTCCCGCAGCGCCTTCGGGTCGAGCCGGGACACGTCCTCGTGGTAGCCGCCGACGGCGCGCGCCGCCTTCTCGTAGGCGCGTGCCTTGAACGCGTCGCCGCCCGTGATCGAGATGAGGTCGGCGTACTCCTGGAGGAGGGCCTCGACCTCCTCGTTCGGCCGGGCCATGTCCCGAGTCTAGGGCGGTCAGAACCCGCCCGCCGGCCGCCGGCGGGACACGGGAGACGGCCGGAGGGCGGTGGCGGGGACGGCGGCTCACCCGGCGACACCGCCGTCCCCGCGGGTCGGAGGTGTCCCCGGACCGGGCCTCACTCACTCGACGGAAGCGGGGGTCCCGTCGAGGGAGAGGGCAGTCGCCCGGTGGCGGCCCGACTCCGCCTCCCCTACGCCAGTACTTGGCGTGTCCGCGCCATCACCACGGGCGGCGGAGGGAGCGCGACGTGGCGAGGAGACGGGAGCACGACGGGCACGACGAGGGCGCCTGCCCGGGCCAGGGCGGACGCGACCACGCCGGCAGCGACCACGAGCCGTTCCACCCGCGCGCGGGGACGCGCCGGATCGACGGGAGCCGCGCCAACCCGGTCCTCGTCGGTCGGGTGTTCACCGACAGCCCCGCGACAGGGGGCAACGCCTGGAAGCAGGCGCGGCGAATCGCGGGTGACGCGAAGCGCGAGGCGAAGAAGACGGCGCGATGAGCGTGGTGACGGACCCCCGGCCGGTCGAGGGACGGCTCGGCGAGCGGGACCTGGGTTTCGGCGTCGGGCTGCGGATGTCGCACGTCCCGCACATCCGCGAGCACCAGCCGCCGGTCGGCTTCTTCGAGGTCATCTCCGAGAACTTCATGGACTCCCGCGGCGCGCGCCGACACGCGCTCGACGAGATCGCCGAGCGGTACCCGGTCGTCCTGCACGGCATGTCGCTGTCGGTGGGCAGCACCGACCCGCTCGACTTCGACTACCTGGCCCGGCTCAAGCGCCTGGCCGAGGCCGTGCGGGCGGAGTGGATCTCCGACCACGTGTGCTGGACCGGCGTGCTCGGCCTCAACACCCACGACCTGCTGCCGTTGCCGTTCACCGAGGAGTCGCTGGCGCACGTGACGCGCAGGGTCCGCACCGCGCAGGACTTCCTGGAGCGCCGGCTGGTGCTGGAGAACCCGAGCACGTACGTCGAGTTCGTCGACTCGACGCTCACGGATTGGGAGTTCCTCGCCCGGCTGGCCGGGGACGCCGACTGCGGGCTGCTGCTCGACGTCAACAACGTCTATGTCTCGGCCACCAACCACGGCTTCGACCCGGAGGAGTACCTGCGGGCGCTGCCGCACCACCGCGTGGTGCAGATGCACCTTGCCGGCCACACCCACTGCGGCACACACGTCGTGGACACCCACGACGCCCCGGTCGCCGACCCGGTCTGGTCGCTGTACCGGCTGGCCGTGCGGCTCACGGGCGGGGCGTCAACGTCGCTGGAGTGGGACGAGCGGATCCCGCCGTTCGCCGTCCTGGAGGAGGAGCTGGCCAAGGCCCGCCGGCACGCCGAGCACGCCAGGGACACCGGAGACGCCGGCTACACCGAAGACTCCAGGGACACCGGAGACTCCGGGGCCGCCCGAGGCCGGGGCGGCCAGGATGCGTGAGGACTCCGACCTCGTCCGCCTCCAGCACTGGTTCCAGGCCGCCGTCCTGGCCCCGCGGGGACCCGGCCCGGAGATCGACGACCTGGTCACGGCGTCGGCGCGGCAGACCGCCCGCCAGCGGTTCGCGATCTACTGGCGGAACTACCGGCTGCGGCTGCTGGAGACGATGCGCGCGCTGCACCCCGGTCTGGTCCACCTCCTCGGGCGGGAGCTGTTCCACCAGTTCGCGTTGAGCTACCTGGAGGAGCACCCCTCCCGCACGCACTCCCTGCTCCGACTGGACGAGCGGTTCGTCGAGCACCTGGAGCGGACCCGGCCCGCGCCCGAGGACGACGGCGACGGCCGGTGGTCGGCCCTGCCCGACCTGGTGATTGACATGGCCCGGTTCGAGCGGCTCCAGAACGAGGTGCTCGACGGACCCGGCACCGAGAACGGCGCGGAGGGCGCGGGCGGTGCCGCCCCGCACCTGGCCGCCCCGCACCTGGCCGCCCTGCCGCCGCGCTCCGGCCTCCCGCCGCCCGACCTCGTGCTGACCCCCGCGCCCTGCCTGCGCCTGCTGCGCACGTCGTTCCCGGTCCACAGCTACGTCGCCGCCGTCGAGCGGGGCGAGGACCCGGCCCCGCCCGAACCGCGCCCGACCTTCGTCGTCCTGACGCGCCGGAACTACGAGGTCGTCACCCGGGAGCTGACGCCGCGCGCGCACGCCACGCTCCAGGCCATGGTCTCCGGCGCGCCGATCGCCGAAGCCCTGCGCGGACCCGGCGGCGAACAGGGCATCTCCTGGCTGCGCGACTGGCTCGCCAGCGGGTTCTTCGTCGCTGCCCGGCCGAGCACGGGGCACGACGCCGACCAGGCCCCGCCGGACGACGGGGGCGAGAAGCCGGAGCCGTCGGAGCGGCTCGACGCGCCGCGACCGCCCACCCCTGTCCCGGGAGGACGCGGCACCGCCGCCATGTGAGGTGTCCTTCCCGGGGTGTGCGCGTCACGACGGTTCGTCAGCGTTCGGACAGGGGTGTTCCCGCTGCCGGCGGACGTGCGGTAACACGGTGCGGTGCGGAGAGAGCTGGGCGGCGGATGGTCGATCGACCTCGACGGAGCGGTCGTCGGGCGGGTGGTCGGCGGCAACACGCGGTTCACCGGGTTCGGCCGCACCGTGTGGACCGCGGTGTGGGACCTCCCCTCGCCCGAGACACCGGCCGACGCGCTCGCGTGGATCAGGCAGGCCGGCCCGCCCCGCCCCCTGCGCACCTTCGAGGAGCCCGGCGCGGACGACGAGGAACTCCGCTACGCCTCGTGGTGCCGTGAGACCGAGAACGGCCAGGAGCGGTTCGCCCTCCACGCCTACACACTGCGGCCGACCTCCTACGTCCAGGCCGCCTTCCTGGTCACCGTCGCGGACGACCTCGACTGGGCGCTCACCGCGTGGCGGTCGCTGCGGTACCGGCCCGCGCCGCACCACGGCGGCGGCACGCCGCTCGCGGGCGGGTGATCCCGACCCGTCATCACCCGGAAGAGCACCACTCTTCCGGGTATTCCCCCGGTCGTTGACGTCCGAGGGTGACGCGTTGCCCGTCCCCGCGACACTTTCGGGCCGTCCTGCCGCGGGTGTCCTGCCGCGCCCAGGCGCGGGGCGCACGATCGACGGTGGGGCGGGCAGTCGCGTCCCGCCACGACCGCCGCGGAGCGCACCGATGACGACGACGGCCGGTCCCACCGCGGAGCGGTACGGGGACCACCTCTTCCACCACGGACACCCCAGCGAGTTCGCCCGGCTCAGCGCAATGGCCGCGGCGCTGGACCCCGGCAGCCGCGCCCACCTCACCGCGCTCGGCGTCGGCCCCGGCTGGCGGTGCCTCGACCTGGGCGCCGGGACCGGAAGCGTCACCCGCTGGCTCTCCGAGCAGGTCGGGGACGGCGGCGAGATCGTCGCGGTCGACCAGGACGTGCGGTTCCTCTCCGGGATCGAGGAGGGGAACGTGACCGTGGTCGAGGCCGACGTCACCGCCCCCGACTTCGCGCCGGGCCGGTTCGACCTGGTCCACGCGCGGTTCCTGCTGATGCACCTGCGGAGCAGGGAGAAGTTCCTGGCCCGCGTGGTGGACTGGCTGCGGCCGGGCGGCTGGCTGGTCGTCAGCGACGCCGCGGACCTGGGCACCCCCTCCTCGGACAACGCCGCCTACCGGGCCACGATGGCGGCGTACTGGCACGCCGTGGGCGCGGCGTTGGGCACGGACATCACCTTCGCGCGCCGCTACCCGCGCCCGCTCGCGGCGTTGGGGCTGACCAACCTGGGCGTGGGCGTGCACTTCCCCGTCGTGTCGGCCGGTTCCGGCATCGCCGAGTGCTGGCGGCTGAGCCTGGAGCAGGCCAGGCACTACGTGCTGGCCACCGGCTCGGTCACCGCGGAGACCGTCGACGAGACGCTGCGCTACCTGGCGACGCCGACCACGTGGGACCTGTCGTTGGCCATGGTGACGGCCTGGGGCAGGAGGACCTGAGCCGACACCACGGTCCACAGAGGACGGTCTTGTTGACGTGGGGGTGTGGGCGGGGGCGCCGGGAGGCGCCCCCGCCCTCGACCCCCGTCCGTCAGCGCCAGGGGATCTGTGGTGAGCGGTGGAAGGCGACGCCCATCCGCTCCCAACGCGGCCCCTGCGCGGCCAGCCGTTCGCGGAAGCCCTCCCAGCTCCGGGTGACCTTCGGCGACCAGCCCAGCTCCGCCACGGCCGGCAGGCGCGGGAACGCCATGAAGGAGACCTCGTCGAGGTCGGTCAGCGTCTCCGTCCACAGTGGAGCCTCAACGCCGAGCACCGCCGACTCCGGCAGGTCGGCCAGGTGCCCGCCGGGCTCCCAGCCGTAGGCGTCCCGCACCTCGATGTACCCGGCCCAGGTCAGGCCCAGCTTGGTGCTCGGGTCGTACTTCATGTCCAGGTACGTCCGGTTGGCCGGCGACATGATCACCTTGTTCCCCCGCCGGGCGGCCTCCACGACCTCCCGGTCGGTGGTCCCCCTGCCCCAGTACTGGAGCACGGCCGAGGGCGGGGTGGCGGCCTTGGCCATCTCGTGCCAACCCACGGGCGTCTTGCCGTGGCGTTCCACGATGGGCAGCACGCGCCGCATGAACTCCTGGTAGTCGGCCGGCGGGGTCGAGTGCGCCTCGTCGCCGCCGATGTGCAGGTACGGGCCGGGCGTCAGCGCGGCGAGTTCTCGCACGACGTCCTCCACGAACCGGTACGTGACGTCCTTGCCCACGCAGAGCGAGCTGAAGCCCACCTCGATGCCGGTGTAGAGCGGCGGGGCCTTGCCGTCGCAGTTCAGCTCCGCGTACGAGGCCAGCGCCGCGTTGGTGTGGCCAGGCATGTCGATCTCCGGGACGATCGTCACGTGCCGGCGGCGCGCGTGCTCGACGATGTCGCGGTACTGGTCCTGCGTGTAGTAGCCGCCGGGGCCGCCGCCGACCTCGGTGCTGCCGCCGTAGGTGGCCAGGCGCGGCCAGCTTTTGATCTCGATCCGCCAGCCCTGGTCGTCGGACAGGTGCAGGTGCAGTCGGTTGATCTTGTAGAGGGCGATCCGGTCGATGTGCGCCTTGACCTCGTCCACCGTGAGGAAGTGCCGCGCGACGTCGAGCATCGTGGCGCGGTGCGCGAACCTCGGATAGTCGAGCACCTGACCGGCCGGCACGCGCCACGGACCGCGCTGCGGCCGGTCGCTCTCCACCTTCGCCGGCAACAGTTGGCGGAGCGTCTGCACACCGGCGAACAACCCGGCCGGCTGGTTGGCCCGCAACACCACCGACCGCCGCGTGACGTCGAGCTGGTAGCCCTCCTCCCCGACCCGGGGGTCCGCGCCGCCCAGCCGTAACACGATCGCGTTGCTCGTGAACCCGTGGTCCGGGACGACGGGGAGCCAGTACCCGGTGGACCGCCGGAGGAGGTGGGCGAGCTGTTCGCCCACGTCGCCGGCGCCCCTGTCGACCTGGATGCGCGTGGCGGGGTTGAGGGAGAACGTCTCGCCGGGCGTCGGCCGCGCCTCGACCGGGGCCGGCACCACGTCGGTCAGCCGCGTGACCTGTTCGGCCGCGGCCGCGGTCGGCTCGGCCCACGCCGCGCCCGCCACACCGGCCACCAGCAACGGCGCCACGAGCACGGAGAGCAGGCCACGCCATCGTGCGTGTCTCATCGGTCGTCCCTTCCGGCGGCGGCCCTGCGACGACGGTGCGTGATCGTCACCCACAGGGGACGAAACCACCGCGCCAGGACCTCCGTAAGGCGACGAACGGCCGAAACCCTTCCCCCACCCAGCCCCCACCCCGAAAGCGACAATATTGACAAGTTATTGTTCCATCTGTCAGCCTTTTCTTACGGGTGCTCCGGGAGGTGCCGTGACCAGCGAGGAGCTGTTGGCCCTGCTGGCCGCCATCGGGCACACCCAGCGACTGCGGATCATCGGTGAGCTGGCCAGGGGACGCGTGCACGTCAGCGAACTGGCCCGCAGGCTCGGCCTGTCCCGTCCACTGCTCTACATGCACCTGGAACGGCTGGAGAAGGCCGGTCTGGTGGCGGGGACACTCGAACTGTCGTCCGACGGCAAGGCGATGAAGTACATCGAGCTCACCCCGTTCGAGGTGCGGTTGAACGTGGACACCGTGCTGGCGGCACTCCGTGAGGATGAGGAGCGAGCGGAAGCCGACTCCGAGGCATGACGACGAGGGGGACCACCACATGACCGGCGGGATCGTCGCGGTCGTGATCGTCCTGATCAGCATCGGCGGCATCACGGCAATCCTGGTGTCGTACTTCCGCCTCCAGCGGCACCGCGCCGACGCCGCCGCGATGGCGTCCTCAGTTCCAACAAGGCTGACGAACATGAAGCCGACGAAGACCGACACCATCACCACGGCCGCACTGGTCACCACGCCCGCCGACCTGGTGACACCCTCGATGACCGCGCGCCGGGCGGGCAGACCGGCCATGACGCCCTCGCGGATCCGGCTGACGACGAACACCTGGCAGTCCATCGACAACCCGAACAGGATCACGAACAGGATCAGCGGGATCCGCGAGCTGACGAACCCGCCGGAGGTGAACCCGAGCAGGCCCGCGGCTGCCGCCCTTGCCGTCGACAGCGAGGTGGATTGTGGTGGTCAGGCCACCGGACGAGCGTCCAATGGCGTGGTCAGCCGGAACCGCGGTCGGATTCCTGTGATTCGACCAAGCCCCCGTGTCACCGGGCAGGGCCGCTGTGCTGGTGCGCTCGGACCAGGCTGGAGTCCACCGACACCACCCAGCCCCATTCGTCGATCAGGCCCGCTCTCGCACAGGCCTGGTCGACCAGGCGACTCCGCGTGCAGTCCGCGCTCCCGTGTGACAGCCGCTCATACAGCGTCTGCCACGGATCGAACCGTTCCAGCACCTCCCGCCACAGCACACCCGTCCGGTCCTTGTCGGCGATGTCCCCGATCTCCCGAGGCCTGATCACACCTCCCTACCGCCCCGACGCGGCGACCGAACCGGCAACAACGGCTCGAACACCGCCCCGCGCCACATCCATCACCAACTCCTTGCCCATGAACCAGGACTCCGCAGGTCCCCAACATCAAGATCCATCAGACACGCCCCAGGGTTCGGGTTGCCATCGGATGCACGTCGGCCGCGCCCCGCCGCTCTCCATAAATTCCTTCACCGCCGCCCGCACAAGTTCCAGCGGAATCTCCGCATTCGCGGGGAACCCCCGCCAGTGTCCCATGTAGAAGTACGCCACCTCTTCATCGCCGGACGATTGCTCGTTCACACTGACGACACCACGCGGCCAGTCCCGTCCCGCGTACCGAACCACGCCACGTCCGTCTGACACGCCTACGTCCAGCCCTTGCGTGTACGGATCTCCCGACAGGTGAACGTCCATCAGGATGGGCGCTTCCCGCGGCGACTCGGAGCGCACGCGGTCAATCAGGGCGTCCACATCCTCAGCCGTAGCCACAACCACAGGGCTTTCGTCGTGTTCGAACAGGTAGTAAACATCTAGGGAACCCACTTCGACGTTCCGTCTCCTCTATACACCCGACGAAATCCATTCGGGCCGTGGACAGTCATTGTATACCCAGACGGAAGGACCACGGGAATGAGCGCGTCACATCCCATCGGACCTCGACAAGGAAGGTTGTTTATGACGAGCACCGTCGATCGAATGCCGTTTTTTCGCATGTGAACGGCCAACTTGATTTCCACGTCGACGACGGTGACGGGAACACGTCGCGACCTTATTTCTTCCTCAAAGAACCGTAGCGCCTCTTCCGATTTCTCGTCCTTGCCACTCACTTCCCGGTGAACATTGCCCTCCGCGTCGATCCACCGTCCGTGCGTCTTCTGCCCCTTGCTCGAAACGACCGGTGGCGGCAGTTCCCGCCGGAGCTCCTCGACACGTTCAGGCGTCACTGGGGCCGAGACGTCTGAAGGGACCTCAGACGGTCGCGACCGGTTCCCCTGCGGACTCGTTAAACCCGCCGAGGAGCCGGTCGCAGTAGAGCCGCCTACCGAGTACATCCGGTAGGCGCGTATGGCGTCCTCGGCAGCCTTCAACTCCGCGAGCGGGGACCGAACGCCTTGCTGCGCCTCCCCGAACCACGCCAACGCCTGTAAGGCGTCAGAGGCGACCGTGCCGGACATAGCGGCACCGAAGGCCGTACTCGCCTCGTCGATCAAGTCCGCCGCCACGTTCAACGACGCGCGCGCGGCGTCGATCTTGTCCAACACCACGTCGAGCCGCGCGACCAAGTCCTTGATCGACACACCGTCATCCTATGGCGACACTCAGTTACCACGTAGCCGCCAGGGCGGCGGCACACGACGCCCGACCGCCGCAGAAGCCCGCAGCTCACGCCGGTAACCAGGTCATGTGGATGCTGTCGAAGAGCAGCACAAGGGAGGCACCTGAGCAGCAGAGCGTGGCTGTGGGCCCTGGTCGGGGCAGTTCCTCGTCGCCGGGAGCCTGTGCGGGAGCGTCCCCAAGATCTACAGCCCGATCGACGGTGATCTGCGTCGGCCCGTGACGACGCCGTCACGGCAGGTTCTGTCGCGAGCGGAGCGGTTCTTGCCGGGAGTGGCCGGGGTCTCAGCGCGATGAGGCCGTCCGGACGGCGCGCTGTCGGTGGTTCGGGGGAAGCTGCCGCACATGGCATACCTGGTTGGCCCCGTTCCCGACGAGCGCACCGCGCTCCTGACCTTCCTCGACCGGCAGCGGGTGGCGCTGCGCGCCACGCTCAACGGCCTGACCGAGGAGCAGGCGCGCTCCACGCCCAGCGCCAGCTCCCTGTCCCTGGCCGGCCTGCTCCGACACGCGGTCCGGACCGAGCGGCGCTGGGTCGTCGCGGGCCTCGCCGGACGGCCGCTGCCCGGCCTGTGGCCGATCGAGGGGTGGGGCGAGGCGGAGTTCACGCCCTCGCCGGAGGAGACCGTGCCGTCCCTGCTCGACGCCTACGCGGCCGCGGCGCGGGAGACCGAGGAGATCGTGGCGGGCGTCGAGGACCTGGGCCAGGCCTGCGCGGCCCCGGAGTGCGCGCACTGGTCGGCACGCTGGGTGTTGCACCACCTGATCGAGGAGACGGCCCGGCACGCCGGGCACGCGGACATCATCCGCGAGTCGCTGGACGGGGCGACCTCCCTCGACAGGGACGTCTGAGACCGGGGCCGAGGCGGTCACCCTCGACATCGGACGAGGACAACCGACAAGAGGGTCCGACAGGAGTGACCGACAAGGACCTCCGACAAGGACCTAGGCGGACATCCGAGAAGGACCCCGACGAGGCCACCTGACGAACGACATCCCGGCAAGAACCCCGACCAGGACACCGGACCAACAACACCCCGACAACAACCCCGACCAGGACACCGGACCAACAACACCCCGACAACAACCCCGACCAGGACACCGGACCAACAACACCCCGACAACAACCCCGACCAGGACCGCGACAAGGACTGTCGCGAAGCGCCTGACGAGGGCGTTCGAGAAGGATCGTCGAGAGGGACACCCGTCAAGGACCTCCAAGAGGGACCTTCGACAAGAACATCCGACAAGGACCGTCGAGAAGGACGTTCGTCGAGAACGCGCGACAAGGACTGTCGGCAAGGGCACCCGAGAGGGACAACCGGGAAGACATCCAAGACGGACGTTCGACGAGGGCGTTCGAGAAGGGGCGCACGGTGGTGTCGGTCGCGCCGGGGAAAGCCGGAAGAACGGAAGTGGCGCCGGGATCCCCCCAAGGACCCCGGCGCCACGCTCAGGCGCGCCCCTGCTCACGCGCCCGAGGGCACGGCCTCCCTGGCGTCGGAGACGGACTCCTCCGCCGGCGGCTGGTTCCGCCGGCCACGCCGGCGCCGCGCCCGCTCCTTGGCCCCCTCGACCAGCGAGTACAGGACCGGCACCACGACCAGGGTCAACAGCGTCGAGCTGATCAGACCGCCGATCACCACCACGGCCAGCGGCTGCGCGATGAACCCACCGTCGCCGGTCAGGCCCAGCGACATCGGCAGCAGCGCGCAGATGGTGGCCACCGCGGTCATGAGGATCGGCCGCAGCCGGTGCCGGCCGCCCTCGACGACCGACTCGGTGATGCCCATCCCCTGGGCCCGGTAGTGGTTGACCAGGTCGATCAGCACGATCGCGTTGGTCACGACGATGCCGATCAGCATCAGCATGCCGATCAGCGCCGGCACCCCCAGCGACGTCCCGGTCACCAACAGCAGGCCGAGCGCGCCGGTCGCGGCGAACGGGATCGACACCAGCAGGATCAGCGGCTGCACCAGGCTGCGGAACGTCGCGACCATGATCACGAAGACCAGGGCGACCGCCACGACCAGGGCGAGGCCGAGGTCGGAGAAGGCGGACTGCTGCTCGGACGAGGCGCCGCCGAGCGTGTAGGTCGCGCCGGCCGGCAGCGACAGCGCCTGGAGCCGCCGGGTCAGCTCGGCCGTGACCGAGCCGAGGTCCTGGTCGCCCGCGTTCGCGGTGACCGTGACGCTGCGCGCGCCGTCGATGCGGTTGATCTGCGTCGGCCCGGTGGTCGCCTTGACCTGGGCCACCGCGTCGAGCCGCACCGGCCCGGTGGGCGCCGCCACCTGGAGGGCGCGCAGGGCGTCGAGGTTGGCCGGGGCCGGACCCGCGCGCAGCACCACGTCCTGCTGGACGCCGTCGAGCACGGCCCTGCTCACGGTGCCGCCCCGGAAGGCCTCCCCGACGGCCTGGCCGATCTGCGCCTCGGTGAGCCCGTGCCGGGCCGCCGCCTGCCGGTCCACCTTCACGTCGACCATGGGCGCGCTGTCGGCGAGGTTGCTGCTCACGTCGCGCGTGCCCGGCGTCTCGGCGACCACGGCCCGCACCTTCTCGGCGGCCGACCGCAGCACGGCCTCGTCGCGGGCCTGGACGACGACCTCCAGCTTGGAGTTGCCGGCCCCACCGCCGCCGCCGGCCTGCACCGTGAGCCGGCCGGCGTCCTTGAGCGCGCCGAGCCGGTCGCGCAGGGTGCGCTCGATCTTCGCCTGGTCGGCCTCCGCGTCCGTGGTGATCGAGAAGTTGGCCTTGGCCGAGTCGGAGGACAGGCTGAAGCCGCCGCCACCGCCCACGGTGACCTGGTAGGACTTCACGCCCTCCACCTTGGAGACCACGTCCTCGACGCGCTTGGCGGCCGCGTCCGTGCTCTCCAGGCTGGTGCCGACCGGCATCTCCTGGCTGACGCTGAAGGAGTTGTCGCCGGCGCTGTCGAGGAAGTTGGTCTTCAGACCCGGCACCAACGCGATCGTGCCGAGGAAGATGCCGACGGCGATGGCCAGCGTCGCCGCCCTGTGCCGCAGCGACCAGCGGATGACCGGCACGTAGGAGCGCTGCAACACGCCCCGCCGCTCCCGCTCGTCGGCCTCGGCCCGCACCCGCTCGGGGTCCTCGCCCTGCCGCGCGGACGGCTTGAGGAACCAGTACGCCAGCACCGGGATGACGGTCAGCGACACGACCAGCGACGCCAGCAGCGCCACGGTCACGGTCAGCGCGAAGGGCCGGAACAGCTCGCCGACCATGCCGCCGACCACCGCGATCGGCGCGAACACCGCGACCGTGGTGAGCGTCGAGGACGTGACCGCGCCCGCCACCTCGCGCACGGCGGTGAGGATCGCGTCCCGCTTGCGCTCGCCGTAGCCGAGGTGCCGCTTGATGTTCTCCAGGACGACGATCGAGTCGTCCACGACGCGACCGACGGCGATCGTCAGCGCGCCGAGCGTGAGCATGTTGAGCGAGAGGTCGCCGATCCACAGCGAGATCAGCGCGATCATGACCGACAGCGGGATGGACACCGCCGTGACCAGCGTGGACCGCACGGACATCAGGAACACGAGGATGACCAGCACCGCGAAGACCAGGCCGAGCAGGCCCTCGGTGGTGAGGCCCTCGACCGAGCGCTCGACGAACGGCGCCTGGTCGAAGACGACCGTCAGCTTCGCGCCGTCGCCCAGCGACTTCTGGAGCTTGGGCAGGAGGTCGCTGACCGCGTGCGAGATCCGCACCGCGTTGCCCTCCGGCGTCGCGGTCACCGCGACACCCAGGCTCGGCTTGCCGTCGGTCCTGGTCAGCGTGGTCGACTCCGTCTCGCCCCTGGCCACGGTCGCGATGTCGCCGAGCCGGACGGGGGCCGGAGCCGCACCGCCGCGCTGCCCGCCGGCGCCGCCGCCCATCGCCGCCGGGTTGAGGTAGACGTCGCGGATCTCGTCGAGCGAGGTGAAGGTGCCGCCCACGGAGACCGTGGAGGACTTGCCGTCCTGGGTCAGCGTGCCGCCGGGCAGCGGGAGCCCGCTGGCCTTGAGCACGGCGCCCAGCACCTCGGGGCTCAGGCCGGCCTGGGCCATCTTCGCCGGGTCGGGCGTGATGGTGACCACGGGGTCGCGGGCGCCGGTCAGGCTCGCCTCCCGCACGCCCTCGATCGCCTGGATGTCCGGCAGCACGAGCTGGCGCAGCTTCCTGGCGAACTCCTGCTGGTCGCCCGGCCCGGTCGCGGCGATCTGGATGACCGGCATGTCCGAGGTGCTGCCGGTGACCAGCCGGGGGTCCACGCCGGTGGGCAGCGTGCCCCGCACCTGGCTGATCGCCCGCTCCACGTGGCTGCTGGCGTCAGCGATCTTCGTGCCGTAGTCGAACGACACCTGCACCGTCGACATGCCGGACTGGGAGAACGAGGTCACCTTCTTGACACCGGGCACCCCGCGCACGGCCTTCTCGATCGGCAGGGTGACCTGCTGCTCGGCGGTCGCCGGGCTGGAGCCCGGATAGGCTGAGCTGACGAAGACGGCCGGGAACTCCAGGTCCGGCAGCATCTGCTGTTTCAGCGACGGAATCGCCCATGCCCCGAACCCGGTGACCGCGACCGCGATCAACGCGATCAGGCCACGGTGGGCGAGGCTGAGTCTGGCCAGCACGGACATCGGCGGTTCTCTCCCCCTTAAGAGACACCCCGTGGGACGGGCGTGGGACGTACGCTGACCAGCCCAACACGCCGCGCCGAACACCAGCTCCAACGAAGCTGAAAGCCGGCTGAAAATCACAGGCGACACGGGCCACAGGCGTTCAGCGGGTTTCCAGGTTCCCGGTCCACGCTGAGCGGCGGTCACGGCGACGACGAGGAGGGCGCGTGATGACGGCGGGGGCGAGCGGACGGGACGGCGGCAGGAGGACCCGGCTGCTGGTGGTCGACGACGAGCCGACGATCCTGGAGCTGCTCTCGGCCAGCCTCCGGTTCGTCGGGTTCGAGGTGCGGACCGCCGAGTCGGGCACCGCGGCGCTGGCGGTGGCCGAGGAGTTCCAGCCGGACCTGCTGGTGCTCGACGTCATGCTGCCCGACCTGGACGGCTTCGCGGTGACCCGGCGGCTGCGCGCGGGCGGCGCGCACGTGCCCGTGGTGTTCCTCACCGCGCGGGACGCCACCGAGGACAAGATCACCGGGCTGACGATCGGCGGCGACGACTACGTCACCAAGCCGTTCAGCCTGGAGGAGGTGGTCGCGCGCATCCGCGCCGTGCTGCGGCGCACGAACGCCGACCTGGCCGAGCCCGGCGAGGACCGGGACGACGGGGTGCTGCGGTTCGCCGACCTGGAGCTGGACGAGGACACGCACGACGTCCGCAGGGCCGGCCGGCTGGTGCGGCTGTCGCCCACCGAGTACAAGCTGCTGCACTACCTGCTGCTCAACGCCGACAAGGTGCTCAGCAAGGCGCAGATCCTCGACCACGTGTGGCGGTACGACTTCGCCGGCGACGCGCGGATCGTCGAGTCCTACATCAGCCTGCTCCGCCGCAAGATCGACACGGTCGACCCGCCGCTGATCCACACGCTGCGCGGGTTCGGCTACAGCCTGCGGCTGCCGCGCGCATGAGCCCGCGTCGGACGAGCCAGCGCCGCCGCCGCGCCGGCCGGTTCTCGCTGCGCTCGCGCCTGCTGGTGGGCGTGCTCGCGCTGTCGGCCGTGGGCCTGCTCGGCGCCAACACGGCCTCGATCGTGTTGTTGCGCGACTACCTGACCTCCCAGATGGATGACGCGCTCGCGTCGGCGCACCGCCAGCTCGGGAACCTGGAGCGCCAGGGCTTCGACCCGAACATCCACCACGAGGAGCCCGTCGACGAGGACGTCCGCAGCGTGGTGCCGAAGGACATGGTGATCGAGTACCTCGCGGCCGACGGCGGCGTGCTGGTGCGGCTGGCCGGGTCCCTCGACCATCCCCCGCCGGCGCTGCCCGCGCTGGACCTCGCCTCCGCGCGGGAACGGGGGGATCGGCCGTTCGAGGTGGGGACGGCCTCGGGGGAGGACGAGGCCACCTACCGGGTGCAGGTCCGGCCCCTGGCGGGGGACAAGGGGGTCGCGCTGGTCGCGGTGGACGCGACGTTCCGCCAGGCCACCGCGCGGCGCCTGGTGCTGATCGAACTCGTGGTCACGCTCGTCGTGCTCGGGGTGCTGGCCGCGCTGGGCCGGGGGGTCGCGCGGCTGGCGCTGCGGCCGCTGGACGACGTGGAGGACACGGCGGAGTCGATCATCACCGGGGGCGACCTGTCCCGCAGGGTGCCCGAGGCCGGGGCGCGGCCGTCCGAGATCGGCCGGCTGGTCACGACGCTCAACACGATGCTGGCCGAGATCGAGCGGGCGTTCCGGCAGCGGGCGGACTCGGAGGCGCGGCTGCGGCGGTTCGTCGCCGACGCCAGCCACGAGCTGCGCACGCCGCTGGCCGGCATCCGGGGCCTGGCCGAGCTGTACCGCCAGGGCGCGGTGCGGGACGAGGAGGAGACCCGGCGGCTGGTGTCCAGGATCGAGACCGAGGCGACCAGGATGAGCCTGCTGGTCGAGGACCTGTTGCTGCTGGCCAGGATGGACGAGGAGCGCCGGTGGCGGCGGGAGCCGGTCGACCTGGTGCCGGTGGCGGTGGAGGCGGTCGAGTCGGCGCGGGTGGTCGACCCGGACCGCCCGCTGAGCCTGGTGATCCTGCCGGAGTCCGGGGACGACGACGCCCCGCCGCCCACCGTGCTCGGCGACGAGGCGCGGCTCCACCAGGTGGCCGCCAACCTGCTGGGCAACGCGCTGAGCCACACGCCGGCTGGCACGCCGATCACCGTGCGGGTCGGGGTGGACGAGGACCTGCGGCACGGGGTGCTGGAGGTCGTCGACCGGGGGCCGGGGCTGACTAGGGAGCAGGCCGAACGGGTCTTCGAGCGCTTCTACCGGGGCGACCCGGCCAGGACGCGGCCGCACAGCCGGACCGGCTACGGCGGCACCGGGCTTGGTCTGTCCATTGTGGACGCCATTGTGACGGCGCACCGGGGCAGGGTGGAGTACCTGCCCACGCCCGGCGGCGGCGCGACCTTCCGGGTGACGCTGCCGCTCGCCGACGAGGACGCGCCCGAGCCCGCCGACCGGGAGTCCCGGCCGGCCCTCTCCTCGGGTTCCGGGGGCGCCCCGCCGGCATGACGAGGGCGAACACGACCGGGCCCGCCGGGCCGGAATCCGTCGCGCTGGAAGGAAACCCTGGCCGCCGTCGGGCGGCCGGCGGCCGTTAGAGTGAGCCCGCTCGACCGGTCGCGCCGGGGCACGCCGTCCACACCGGACACAGAGGATCTTGCGTCGAACGAGTGTTCTAGCATGCGCCCTGCGTGTCCACCGGTCCGCCGGCGGCACGTCGTCAGTCAGACAAGTCGACCCGGTCGAGAGGAAGCAACCATCGTGGGCTCGGACTCCCCTGCTCAGCACGACATCGAGGGCCAGCAGGACCACGGCGCGAGCGACAGCCCGGCGCCCGTGACCAGCGACCAGCCCACCCAGCCGGCCACGCCGGAGGCCGAGCGGCCGGCCGCCACGCCGACCGCGACGCCGGCCGCCGGCGAGGGCGCCACCGAGGGGCGCTCCCGCAAGAAGAGCACCGCGCGCAAGACCCGCACGGTGGCGCTCACCCTGACCGTCACCGGCACCGAGGACGGCGACTGGCAGGCCGACCTGGTCCACGGCACCACCCGCGTGGTCCGTGGCCTGGCGGTGCCGGCGGCCGCGGTGGCCAGGGCGGCCAAGGAGCTGCACCCGGAGATCTCCGAGGGCATCGAGACGGTCCTGTCCGCCGCCAGGGAGCAGCACCGCGCCCGCATGGAGCAGCTTGAGGCGGAGCTGGAGCGCGTCAAGCAGGCCCTGGCCGAGCTGGGCGAGTGACCACGCCGCTCGGACGCCGAACAGCTCTGAACGGCGGGCGAGCGGCACTGAACGCCGAACGGCGCTGAACGACGCTGTGGGCGCACGCGACCGGATCGCGTGCGCCCACAGCGCTTTCTCACAGCATGAACACCTGGGAGTGTTGGACGCGCGGAGGTCAGGCCTCGCCCTCACGTCCCTCGGTGGGAAGCCGTGGGCGCGCGCACCGATCACCACCGCGAGCACCGGAACCATGAGCACGAGCACGCCCAGGGGAACGAGGCCGAGCCGACGCGGTCGAGCAGAACGCCGCCCACCACGCCGCCGACGCCCATCGCCGCGTTCCCCAGCGTGACGAGCACGGCCTGTGCCGCGTCGACCGCGCCCCGGTGGCGTCGCCGACGGCGGTCTGGAGCAGGGCGCCCTCCACCCCACCCGAGCCCCCACCACGCCACGGCCACGAACACCGGGGCGGGACTGGCGGCCAGCACCGCGAGGATCGCCGCCACGGCGACCAGGGACGCGCTTCCGATGCTGAGGAGGCGCAGCCGACGGTCGATGCGCGGCCCCACGACCCAGATGCGCCCCCAGCAATGCGACGCCGAAGACCAACAGCACGAGGTCGACCGACCTCCCCATGCCGACGCCGTCGAGGAACGTGGCGACGTAGGTGCAGAGGATCGCGTGCGCCAGCACGAAGACCAGCGTGACGGCCAGGACCGGGGCGACGCCGGGGATCGCGAGCGTCCGCGCGAGGGGGACCCACCGTTCCCGCCCCTGCCCCGAGTGGTCGGGGACGACCGCCATGATCCAGACGATCACGACGACCGCGAGGGCGGTCATCACCTCGAACGCCACCCACCAGCCGAGCGCCCCGCCGAGGAAGGTGCCCGCCGGCACGCCCAACACCAGGACGAGCGGGATGCCGGTCATGGCGACGGCGGCCGCCTTGCCCTGGAGGGCCGCCTTGCCCTGAAGGTGGGCGGGCGCCATGCGGCGGGCGTACCCGGCCAGCAGCGACCAGGCCATGCCGGCGGCCACGCCCCCGGCGAACCGCGTGACCACGGCCGCACGCCGGTGGGCAGCGTCTCGGTCAGGCTGGTGACGAAGGCGGCGGTGGCCAACGCGAGCAAGGCCGGCAGGGGTGGTCGGCCGGTCGCGTGTTCGCTGGGGCCTTCGGCGCTGGCGGTACCGCAGTTACGCATGGTGCGTATGCTCAAACCGTCACACTGATGTGAACGTCAACGTGACGCTGTGGGGGGTCGAGCACATGCGCATCGGGGAGCTGTCGAAGCGGACCGGGACACCGCGGCGGCTGCTGCGCTACTACGAGGAACAGGGGCTGATCGTCTCCAGCCGCTGCGCCAACGGCTACCGCTCATACGACGAGCACACGGTGGAGCGCGTGATGCAGATCCGGGGACTGCTGGACGCCGGCCTGCCCACCCGGATCATCAAGCAGATCCTGCCCTGTCTCAACAAACCCCGGGTCATCCACTTCTCCGACGCCACGCCGGAGATGATCGCGATGCTGGAACACGAACGCGACCGCATGACCCAACGCATCGAGTGCCTGACCCGGAACCGCGACGCCGTCGCCGAGTACCTCGACATCGTGCGCGCCAACAACAGCGGCGACAGCGGAGACCGCGCCGAGGGCGTTCGGGAGAACCACCAGGGGATGGCGACCGCGTCATGACCGGCGGGTCGGCGGAGCGGGCGCGGCGCTCCAGGGACTGACGATTCCGTGAGAACGCGCGTTCGCGCGCCTTCTCAGGAGCGTCCTTCCCGTTTCCTCGGGCCCTCCCCGTTCTCCCCCGAGGTCACGGCCGGGTGATCGGACTCCCCGCCCCGGGTGAGCTGACGCACGGCGTAGCTCAACGGCGGCACCAACAGGAACCACCACCACCAGCCGGTCGTGATCACGAGGACGAGCGCGACCGCGCCGGTCAGCGGGTACAGCGCCTTCGCCACGCCGCTCACCGACCGCCCGCTCCTGGTCGCGGGCGCGGTCGCCGCCCGAGGGGCGACCTCCGCGCCCGCCCCGTCGTCGTCGAACCTCGGGTGCGGGGCCGGCAGGTCCTCGAACAACGCGGCCAGCTCGGCCCTGGTGCGCGCGGCGGTGGCCATGGCGACCCGGCTGTCGAACTCGGCGAGGTCGATCCGCTGGAGCCGGACGTGCTCGCCCAACGCCTCGATCGCCCGCTCGCGCTCCTGGACGCTCGCGCGCGTCCCCGAGACCCTGTCCATTTCCGTCCCTTCCGCCCCTTACTCCTGCCGGCGTCCGCTGCTCCGGCGGCCGACCGGCCGACGAGGTCAACGCGGGTTCGGCGACGTGCCCGGCATCGTCGCAGACGGAGCCGGGGGCGACGCCGGAAAGAGCAGGCGAGGGCCGCGTAATCCGTCTGATCTCACGTCGAAACGACCGCAATTCGGAAACAACGGTCACGCGCGGAGGCGTCGTCGGGCGCGGGAGGCGGCCGGCGCGACCTGGCCGGAGGGGGTTGGCCTCGGTCACAGTCGAGGCCGGGCGGAAAGCATCCGGCGCTGTTCGTTGTTCGACGAAGTCGTGACGTCCTCATCCGGTGTTCCGCTGTCCGTCCTCGACCTCGCGCCGGTGTCCAGCGGCTCGACCGCGCGCCAGGCGCTGCGCGACAGCACGGAGCTGGCCCGGCTCGTGGAACGGCTCGGCTACCTGCGCTACTGGGTCGCCGAGCACCACAACATGCCCGGCATCGCCAGCTCCTCGCCCGCCGTGCTGATCGCCCACCTCGCGGCGGTCACCAGCACGCTGCGCGTGGGGTCCGGCGGCGTGATGCTGCCCAACCACCCGCCGCTGGTCGTGGCCGAGCAGTTCGGGATGCTGGAGGCGCTGCACCCGGGCCGGATCGACCTGGGCATCGGCAGGGCGCCGGGCACCGACGAGCGGACGGCGCGCGCCCTGCGCCGCAGCACCGGGCCGCTGTCCGCCGAGGACTTCCCGCACCAGTTCGGCGAGCTGCTGCGGCACTTCGGCGAGGGCGAGCAGACCCCGGTGACCGCGGTCCCCGCCCCCGGCAACCGGCCGGAGGTCTGGCTGCTCGGCTCCTCCGGCTACAGCGCGCAGCTCGCGGGCCTGCTCGGACTGCCGTTCGCGTTCGCCCACCACTTCAGTGCGGAGAACACGCTGCCGGCGCTGCGCCTCTACCGCGACAGCTTCCGTCCCTCTGACGTGCTGTCCGAGCCTTACGCGATGGTGGCCGCCTCGGTGATCTGCGCGGACACCGACGAGCACGCGCGGTGGATCGCCGGCCCCGGTGGGCTGTCGTTCCTGCGGCTGAGGCAGAACCGGCCGGGGCCGCTGCCCAGCCCGCAGGAGGCGGCCGATCACCCGTATACGAGCCTGGAGCGCGAGATCGTGGAGAGCCGGCTGTCCACGCAGATCATCGGCGGTCCCCGGACGGTGCGCGCCGGGGTGGAGAAGCTGCTGGCGGAGACCGGGGCCAACGAGCTGATGGTCACCACGATGGTGCACGACCCGGCGGACCGGCTCCGCTCGTACGAGCTGCTCGCGGATCTGTTCGACCTCGGTTCCCGCTGACTTCCCGCTGGGCGGCGCCGCCGTCCGGCTCGTCACCCTCCTCATCGTCACCGCGCCCACGCGGCGGAGGAACGCCCGCCGCGTGGGTGGCGCGTGCGGGGTGGGGCCTGTGCCCGAGGAGTGTGCGCGAGGCGTGTGCCCGAGCTACCCGAATCCGCGCTGTCCGAACGTCCTCGCGCGCACCACGTCTCCGAGCGCGTCCATGGCCGCCTCCAACTGCGCGTCGCAGAGATAGGGCGCGGGGCCGAACCGCAGATGCTCACCGCGACTGTCGGTGTGCACACCGCGTTCCGCCAGGCCGGCCCGCAGCTCCCCGGCGTGGGGCGACCGGAGCGCCAGGAAGCCGCCGAAACACTCGCGGGGCGTCGCACGGTCCCGCGTGACAACCTCCTCCGGCAGGTCGAGCTGGTCGAACCGGCGCGCCAGGAGGTCCACCTGGTGCAGGGAGACCTCGCGGAGGAACGGCGGCGTGAGCCCGTGGTTGGCGAAGAACCGGAAGACGCGGGCGGCGCGGTAGTGGCTGGTCGGGTCGTAGGTCGCGCCGGCGAAGCGGGCCGCGCCCCTGCCGTAGGGCACCAGGTCGGGCCGCTCGCCGTCGGCCAGCGCGGCGAACTCCGCGAACCACCCCGTCACCACCGGGCGCATCCGGTCGGCGTGCCCAGGGAGGCGCAGGAAGCAGTTGCCCTCGCCGAGCTGGAGGTACTTGTACCCGCCGCCGGTGACCCACGCGGTCTCCAACCCCCATTCGGACAACCGCACGGGCAGCACGCCGAGCGCGTGGTAGACGTCCACGAGCAGCTCGACGCCCCGCCGCTGACAGGCCGCGGCGAGCGCGTCGAGCCCCGGCACGATCCGGGACGTCGCGAACAACACCGCCGAGACCAACACCGCGCTCGTGCCGTCGTCGACCGCTTCGGCCAGCCGCGCGGCGAGGGTGTCCACGGGGTCGGTGCGCACCCGCACGACCTCGACGCCCTCCTCGGCGAGCCGGGCGAGCTGCCGGCGCAGCGTGTGGAACTCGCCGTCGGTGGTCACCAGCCGGGGCCGGGCGGCCAGGTCGAGCCCGGAGAGGAACCGGATGACCAGGTCGTGGGTGCTCGCGGCCAGGGCGATCTCCGCGTCGGGGTCGCCGAGCAGGCGGCGGTAGCCCTCCCGCACCTCCTCCGCCCTGGCGAACGCGTGCTCCCACTTGTCGTCGACGTGGCGCGCGGCGTCCTCGAACGCCTCGACCTGACCCTCCAGCGCGACGTCCGGCCACGCCTGGTGGGAGTGCCCGGAGAGCAACAGCCGGTCGGCGACCCGGAACCGGCGGTAGTGCGCGGCGAGCGCGTTGGGGGCGCGCCGAAGATCGTCCACTGTGGTCACAGCTCGCTCCGCACGGCCCAGAGGTCGGGGAACACCGGCCGGAACAGGGTGGTGCGCAGGTAGGCGGCGCCGGCCGAGCCGCCCGTCCCCGTCTTCGCGCCGATGGTCCGCTCGACCATCTTCACGTGGCGGTACCGCCACTCCTGGAGGCCCTCGTCCAGGTCGATCAGGTGCTCGGCGACCTCCGCCGGCGCGTTGTCGTCGCGGTAGACGGCGAGGAGCACCCGCTGCACGGCCGGGGACGGTTCGAGCGGCCGGCGCACGTCCCGCCGCAGCGCCTGGACCGGGACCTGGTACCCGTGCGCGGTGAGGTACCGGAGGAAGGAGTCGAACAGCGACGGCCGCGCCATCGCGGCGGCGATACGGGCCCTGGCCGGGCTGTCCTCGGCGTAGGGCCGCAGCATGTTGTCGTCCCGCCGGCCGAGCACCGCCTCCAGCTCGCGGAACTGCGCGGACTGGAACCCGCTCGACGCCTCCAGCCGCGCGCGGAAGCTCAGGAACTGCCGGGGTGTCATGGTCTCCAGCACGTCGATCTGCGCCACCGCGACCTTGAGGATGCGCAGCACCCGGCGCAGCGTGTGCGCGGCGTGCGTGGTGTCCCCGGCCTCCAGCCGTCGTTGCAGGTGCGCCAGCTCGTGCAGGACCTGCTTGAACCACAGCTCGTAGACCTGGTGGATGACGATGAACAGCATCTCGTCGTGTTCGGCGGAGCGCGGTCGCTGCGCCCCCAGCACCTCGTCCAGCGCGAGGTACGACGTGTAGGTCAACGCCGCGGACTGCTCGCTCATGGGGTCACCGCCCGGTCGAAGTGACGTCGCGCGCCGGGGTCCAGCGCCGTGTAGAGATCGTGGAAGAGGCGCACCGCCTCGGCACGGTGGGCCGGGGGCGGCGCGACGTCCTCCGGCAGTTCGGGGTCGAGGAAGGCGAACTGCCGGAAGGTGTGCACCAGCCGCGTGCGCAGCAGGAACGCCTCGCGGTCGGAGGGGGCGCCGTCCCTGGGGCGGCCGAACTCCGCGACGAAGGCGGCGTAGCGCCCGGCCAGCTCGTCCAGGTCCCAGACCCTGGCCACCAACGCGCGGAACCCGGCGGAGACCGTGGGCCGGCCCAGCAGGACACCGGCGTGCGGGGTCACGCCCAGTTCCTCCAGCAGCGCGGTGACCTCCCGCTCCCTGTCGTGCGGCGCGAGCCACGCCCCGTCCTGCACGGGGCCGAAGCCCAGGAAGCGCAGCCGGCGCACCAGGCGCGCCCTGGCCAGGCGCTGGTCCTCGGGGATGGCGTGCCAGAGCGTGGTCCAGGTGTCGCCGCCGGCCCCGCGACCGAGGGTGAAGATGCGGCGGTCCCCCTCGTCGAGCACGGCCAGCGCGCGCGGGGTGAGCGCGTAGTGGACGAACCGGCCCTCCCGCACCCGGGCGAGCAGCTCGCGGCGCACCAGCCTGGCGAGCGCGACGCGCGCGGCGCCGGCGGAGAAGCCGAACTCCGCCAGGAGGCTGACCAGGCCGCCCGACCACACCCGCGCCCGGTCCCTCGGGTGGACGTGGGCGCCGAGCAGCGTGATCACCAGGTCCTGCGGCTGCGCCGCGAACGCCGGGTCGGGCTCGACGGACTCGACAGGCGCGCCGTCGCCCGGGGACCGGACGAGCGCTGTTCCCTCGGCCATGGGGTGATTCTTGGTTGACACCTCAGCCCAGTCAACTGTAAACCGTTGACGCGACCGGCGGGAGGTGGTCGACATGCGGATCGGCATCGGACTCCCCAACACGACGCCGGGGGCCGACGGTTCCCTGTTGGTGGACTGGGCCCGCCGCGCCGACGACGGCCCGTTCTCGTCCGTCGCCGTGCTCGACCGGCTGGTCTACGACAGCCTGGAGCCCTTCACCGCGCTGGCGGCGGCCGCCGCCGTGACGACCAGGGTGCGACTGGCCACCATGATCGCGATCGGCCCGCTGCGCGGCGCCGCGCTGCTGGCCAAGCAGGCCGCCTCGGTGAACGCGCTGGCCGGAGGCCGGCTCACCCTCGGCCTCGCGGTCGGCGCGCGCCGCGACGACTACGAGGTCGCCGGGGTCGAGCACCGCGGCCGAGGGGAACGGCTGTCCGCGCAACTGGCGTACCTGCGGGGCTCCGGCCGCGACGGCCGAGTCCGGCCCTCACCCGAGGGGATCGAGATCCTGGTCGGCGGGGCGAGCGGGCAGGCCTTCACCCGGATGGCCCGCTACGCCGACGGGTACGCGCACGGCGGCGGCCCGCCCAGAGCGTTCGCCTCCGCCGCGACCAAGGCCCTGGCGGCCTGGCGCCACCTGGGCCGGCCCGGACGCCCCCTGCTGTGGGGTCAGGGCTACTTCGCGCTGGGCGACCCCGAGCGCGGCGCGGCCTACCTGCGGGACTACTACGCGTTCACCGGCCCGTTCGCCGAGCGGATCGCCGCGGGGCTGCTCACCGACGCCCGGCAGGTCAGGGACCTCGTCCGGGGCTACGCCGCCGCCGGGTGCGACGAGCTGGTGTTGCTGCCCACCGTGTCCGACCCCGCCGAGGTGGACCGGCTGGCCGAGGTGGTGGCGGGATGAGGGTCACCGTCGTCGGAGCCGGGCCGGCCGGACTGTACCTGGCGATCCTGCTCAGGAAGGCCGACAGCGACCACGAGATCACCGTCGTCGAACGCAACGCGCCCGACGCGACCTTCGGCTGGGGCGTGGTCTTCTCCGAGGGGACGCTCGGCGCGCTGCGGGACGCCGATCCCCGCACGGCCGTGGAGATCGACGACACCTTCGCGCGATGGGACACAGTGGACATCCGCTACCAGGGGCGGCTCCTGCGGTCCCGGGGGCACTCCTTCTCCGCGATCTCCCGGAAGCTGCTGCTCGACATCCTCCAGCGGCGGTGCCGGGAGCTGGGCGTGGAGCTGCGGTTCGGGGTCGAGGTCGACGACCCGGCGCGGGTGGCCGAGATGGCGGCGACGACCGACCTCCTCGTCGGCGCGGACGGCGTGCACAGCGTCGTCCGGCGCGCTCACGCCGACGCGTTCGGCAGTTCGGTGGAACCGCAGGGCTGCAAGTACGTCTGGTTCGGCACCGACCTCGTGCTGGACGCGTTCACGTTCATCTTCCGGGAGACCGAGCACGGGCTGTTCCAGGTGCACTCGTACCCCTTCGACGAGCGCACGAGCACGTTCATCGTGGAGTGCCCCGAGCGGACGTGGCGCTCCGCGGGGCTGGACAGGATGAGCGAGCAGGAGAGCATCGCCTTCTGCGAGAAGCTCTTCGCCGCCGACCTCGACGGCCACCGCCTGCTGTCGAACCGTTCACTGTGGACGAGCTTCCTCCGGGTGCGGAACCGGAGCTGGCATCACGACAACGTGGTGCTGCTCGGGGACGCCGCGCACACGGCGCACTTCTCCATCGGCTCGGGGACCAAGCTCGCGATGGAGGACGCGGTGGCGTTGGCCGGGGCGTTCCTCCGCCACGACGACGTCGGGGCGGCGTTGGTGGACTACGAGCTGCAACGCCAACCGGTGGTGGAACGCTTCCAGCAGGCGGCCGCGGAGAGCGCGGGCTACTTCAGCCGGGTCGAGCACCACACCGACCTCGCGCCGCTCCAGTTCGCCTTCAACCTGCTGACCAGGAGCGGCCGGATCAGCCACGCCAACCTGGAGGCCCGCGACCCCGACTTCATGCGCGTGCTCGACGCGTGGTTCGCGCGGGACGCCGCTCGCGCTTCCGGGAACGCGCGCGAGGCGGGCGAACCCGTCGCCATCGCACCGCCTCCCCTGTTCGCCCCACTACGGCTCGGTTCCGTCACGGTACGAAACCGGGTCGCGCGGACCGTCGCTGTTCTGTCCACAGAGGACGGTGGCCCCGAGGCGGGGACGGCGCGAGCCCTGGCCGACGTCGCCGCCGGCGGGGCCGGTCTCGTGCTCGTCGGGCCGGTCGCCGTCACCCTCGCCGGGCGCACCTCGCCCCGATCACCCACCCTCCACACCGACGCCCACGTCGACGCGTGGCGTCACGCCGTCGGCGCCGCGCACGAGCGGGGCGCGCTGGTGGGTCTCCTGCTCGGCCACGCGGGACGCCGAGGGTCGACGCGTCCTCCCGAGCACGGGCTCGACATCCCGCTGGACGAGGGCGGATGGCCGCTGGTGGCCGCCTCGGCGCTGCCCTACGGCCCGTTCCACCCCGTCCCCCGCGCCGCGACCGAGGACGACCTCGCCGAGCTGAGGGGCGCGTTCGCGGACGCCGCCGAGCGCGCCGCCCGCGCCGGGTTCGACCTCCTCGAACTCGACCTCGCCCACGGCCACCTGCTCGCCGGGTTCCTGTCCCCTTTGACCAACCGGCGCGACGACGACTACGGCGGGCCGTTGGAGAACCGGCTCCGCTTCCCCCTCGACGTGGTGCGCGCCGTGCGCGACCGGTGGCCCGGCGAACGCCCGCTGGCCGTGCGGCTGGGCGTCACCGACTGGGCACGCGGCGGGCTGACCGTCGACGAGGGGGTCAGGGCGGCGGCTTCCCTGGTGGCCGGCGGTGTCGGCCTGGTCCACGTGGAGGCCGGGCAGACCGTGCCGCACGACGATCCGCCGTACGGGCGCGGTTTCCTGACCACCCTGAGCGACCGGGTCCGCAGCGAGGCCCGCGTGCCCACCCTCGTCGGCGGCCACCTGACCACGCCCGACGAGATCAACACCGTGGTCGGGGCCGGCCGGTCCGACCTCTGCCTGCTCGACCTCGCGGACAGCCCGCTGGACCGGGAGCTCGTCGCGGCCGGGTCCGCGCCCCCGGTGCCCTCGGTGCCCCAGGCGTCCTCGGTGTCCCAGGCGTCCTCGGTGCCCTCGGCGCCCCAGGCACCCCCGGTGTCCTCGGCGGCCGAGGCGTCTTCGGCGGCCGAGGTGTCTTCGGAGGTGGGGTGAGTGTTCTTCGCCGACCTCACCTCGCCCCAGGTCGCCGAGCTGCTCGCCGGCGACCGCGCGCCGGTCCTGCTCCTCCCGGTCGGCGTGACCGAACCCCACGGCCCGCACGCCCCGCTGTCGACGGATTCCCTGATCTCCCAAGGCATGTGCGCGCGAGCGGCACGGCGACTCGCGGACGACGACGAGGTCCGGGTGCTGGTCCTCCCGCCGGTGCCCTACGGGGTCACCCGCTACGGCGCGGCCTTTCCCGGGGCCGTGTCCGTAAGCGAGGAGACGCTGCACGCGCTGGTCGTGGAGATCTGCTTTTCCCTGCTGGATCAGGGGTTCCGGCACATCGTCGTAGTCAACAACCACTTCGAGGCCGAGCACGTCGCCACGCTGCACCGCGCCGTGGACACGGTCCTGCGCGAGCGAGACGCGCTCGTGGGCTACCTCGACCTGACCCGCCGGCGCCGGGCGGCTCGGCTGACCGAGGAGTTCCGCACGGGCTCGTGCCACGCCGGCCGGTACGAGACCTCCCTGGTCCTGGCCGACCGGCCCGACCTCGTGGACCAGGAGCGCATGCGCGCCCTGCCCGAGGTCGTCGTCGACCTCCCCAGGGCCATGGCGGAGGGACGCCGGGACTTCCACGCCATGGGCATGGCCGAGGCCTACTGCGGCGCGCCCGCCCTGGCCAGCGCCGAGGAGGGCGAGGACACCTTCGAGGTGCTCACCGACATGCTCGTCGAGGTGATCAGGGACCTCGTGCGCGGCACGGGCGGACGGGACGTCCCCCGCCCCGCGCGCGGGCGCGACTAGGCCGGGAGGGCGGCGACGATGGTGACGCGCGAGGAGGACATCCCCCGGCTCTTCAACGTCACGAACTGGTTCCTCGACCGCAATCTGGAGGAAGGCCGGGGCGCGGCCACCGCCCTCGTCACCGACGACGACGGCCACGTGCGGCGCACCTCCTACGCGGACCTGGCCGCGCTCACCAACCGGATCGGGCACGTGCTCCGCGACCTGGGCGTGCGGCGGGAGGACCGGGTCCTGCTCGCGCTCAGCGACGGCGTCGAGTTCGTCGCCACCTGGTTCGCCGTGCTCAAGATCGGGGCGGTCGCGGCCGAGGTCTACACCTACCTGCACCCCGGGGACTACGCGTACTACCTGGACTACACCGGGGCCGAGGTCGTCGTCGTCGATCCCGTGACGCTCGACCGCGTGCGGGAGGCCGCGCGGGGCGGTCGCGGCCCCCGCCACCTCCTGGTCGTCAACGCCCGCCCCGAGGACCTGCTGGCCCACGAACACGACCTCACCGCCCTGGTCGCGGCCGCGCCGGCCGAGCTGGACCCCGCGCCGACGAGCCGGGACGACGTGGCGATCTGGAAGTTCACCACGGGCAGCACCGGCGCGCCGAAGGCGTGCGTGCACCCCCACCGCACCCCCCGGCTGAGCTTCGAGTGGTACGCCAGGGGAGTCCTCGGCATGACCGCCGACGACCTCGTCCTGCCCGTGCCCAAGCTGTTCTTCGGCTACGCGCGGGACCTCGCCGCGTTGTTCCCGTTCGGGGTCGGCGGAGCCGGGGTCGTGTTCCCGGGGCGGTCCACGCCGGAGCGGATCTTCGAGCTGCTGGACCGGCACCGACCGACCATCCTGGTCAACGTGCCCACGATGATGAACGCGATGGTCACCCACCCGTCGGCGGCGGAGCGGGACCTGCGACACCTGCGCGTGTGCACCTCCGCCGGCGAGGCGTTGCCCGGCGAGCTGCACCGCCGGTGGCTGGCCACCTTCGGGGTCGAGGTGCTCGACGGGATCGGCTCCTCCGAGGCCTACCACATCTACGTCAGCAACCGGCCGGGCGACGCCAGGCCGGGGAGCCTCGGGCGGGTCGTGCCCGGTTACCGGGTCGAGGTGACCGACGGCGAGGGCCGACCCGTGCCGGACGGGGAGGTCGGGGTGCTGGAGGTCACCGGTGGCACCGTCGCCCTCGGGTACTGGGACGCCCCCGAGAAGACCGCCGCGACCTTCCACGGCGCGACCGTCCGTAGCGGGGACCTCGTCGTCCGGGACCCCGACGGGTTCCTGTGGTACCGGGGACGCGCCGACGACCTGCTCAAGGTGGGCGGGGTGTGGGTCGCGCCGCGCGAGGTCGAGGACTGCCTGCTGGACCACCCCGACGTCCTGGAGTGCGCGGTGACCGGCTACGAGGAGGACGGCCTGGTCCGGCCGAGGGCACACGTCGTGCCGCGTCCCGGGGTCGCGCCGTCACCGGAGCTGGCCGAGGCGCTCCAGCGGTTCACCAGGACCCGCCTGTCCCCCCACAAGTACCCGCGCGACGTCCGCTTCGTCGCCGCGCTGCCGCGCACCGCCTCGGGCAAGATCGACCGACGCGCGTTGCGCGAGCGGCCGGACGGGGAGGACCGATGACGACCTGGGAGGAACGATGAGCGCGGCGGCACCCGAGCGGACCACGGCGAGGGCGGGGGACCTGCTCGACGTCGACCGGGCGCTGGGCGACGAGGAGCGGTTGATCGCCGAGACCGTGCGCCGGTTCGTGGGCGAGCACGTGCTCCCGGAGATCGAGGGCTGGTACGAGCGGGGCGTCTTCCCCCGCGAGCTGGTGCCCGAGCTGGGCCGGCTCGGTGTGCTGGGGATGCACCTGACCGGCCACGGCTGCGCGGGCGCCAGCGCGGTCGGCTACGGCGTGGCCTGCCGGGAGCTGGAGGCGGCGGACAGCGGGCTGCGCAGCTTCGTGTCCGTGCAGGGCTCGCTGGCCATGTTCCCGATCTGGCGGTACGGCTCCGAGGAGCAGAAGCGGCGCTGGCTGCCCGGCATGGCGGCCGGCGAGCTGGTGGGCTGCTTCGGGCTGACCGAGCCGGACTCGGGCAGCGACCCGGCCAGCATGCGGACCTCGGCCCGCAGGGACGGTCGGGACTGGGTCCTCAACGGCCGCAAGATGTGGATCACCAACGGCGGCCTGGCCGACGTGGCCGTGGTGTGGGCGCGCACCGACGACGGGGTGCGGGGTTTCCTCGTCCCCCGGGGGACTCCGGGGTTCACCACGCGCGACATCCACCGCAAGATGTCCATGCGCGCGTCGGTGACCTCCGAGCTGGTCCTCGACGACGTGCGTCTGCCGGAGGACGCGGTGCTGCCGGGTGTCGTCGGCATGCGGGGACCGTTGTCCTGTCTCGACGAGGCGCGGTTCGGGATCGTCTGGGGTGTGGTGGGGGCGGCGCGGACCTGCTTCGAGACCGCGTTGTCCTACGCGAGGACACGCGAGCAGTTCGGCCGTCCCATCGCGGGTTTCCAGCTCACGCAACAGAAACTCGTCGACATGGCGGTGGAGCTGAACAAGGCCGCGCTGCTCGCCCACCACCTCGGGCAGCTCAAGGACGCCGGCGCGCTCACCCCGGAGCAGATCAGCTTTGGCAAGCTGAACAACGTGCGCGAGGCGCTGCGGATCGCCCGCACCGCGCGGACGGTGTTGGGCGCCAACGGCATCAGCTCGGAGTACCCGGTGATGCGCCACGCCAACAACCTGGAGTCCGTGCTCACCTACGAGGGCACGAACGAGGTGCACACGCTGGTCCTCGGGCACGCGCTCACCGGGCTCAGGGCGTTCCAGTGACCCGGCGGCTGGTCGTGGTGACGGGTGGGGGCCGAGGGGTGGGCCGGGCGGTGGTCGCCCGGTTCGCGGCGCTGGGCGACGAGGTCGTCGCCGTGGGGCGCGACGTCGCCGCCCTGGACGCCACGGTGTCCGCCACCGTCACCACGACCGGCCCCCGCGTCAGGGCCGAGGTCTGCGACGTCACCGACGAGGCCGCGGTGACCACGCTGTTCGACCGCGTCGGACCGGTCGACGTGCTGGTGAACAACGCGGGCGTCGCCGCCAGCGCTCCCCTGACGCGCACCACGCTGGCCGACTGGCACGACCACCTGGAGGTCAACGCCACGGGCGCGTTCCTGTGCACGCGCGCCGCGCTGCCGGGCATGGTGGAGCGCGGCCATGGCCGGATCGTCGTCGTCGCCTCGACCGCAGGGCGGGTGGGCACGCGCTACACCGCCGCCTACACGGCGTCCAAGCACGCGGCGGTCGGCCTGGTGCGCGCGGCGGCCGCCGAGGTCGCCGGCACCGGCGTGACGGTGAACGCCGTCTGCCCGACCTTCGTGCGCACCGACATGACGCGCCGCGCCGTGCGGCGGATCGCCGAGACGACCGGACGCGACGAGACCGCCGCCGAGGCGGCGCTGGCGCGCATGTCGCCGCTCGGCCGGTTGCTCGAACCCGAGGAGGTGGCCTTCGCCGTGGCGTTCCTCGCGGCGCCCGAGGCCGCCGCCGTCAACGGACAGGCACTCGTGCTCGACGGAGGAGGGATCCAGGCGTGAGCCCGTTCCGCGCGTCCCCCGGCTTCACCGACCGATGGCGGCACTTCGACCTCACCCTCGACGCGGGCGTGGCGACGGTGACGCTGAACCGCCCGGAGAGGCTCAACGCCCTCACCTTCGACACCTACGCCGACCTGCGGGACCTGCTGGGCGAACTGCCGCACCGGGGCGACGTGCGCACGGTCGTCCTCACCGGGCGCGGACGCGGGTTCTGCGCCGGCGGCGACGTGCGGGACATCATCGGCGCCCTCCAGACCATGGAACCCGACGAGCTGCTGGACTTCACGCGGATGACCGGCGCCGTGGTCAAGGCGCTGCGGGAGTGCCCGCTGCCGGTGATCGCGGCGGTCAACGGCGTCGCGGCGGGCGCGGGCGCGGTGCTCGCCCTGGCCAGCGACTTCCGCCTGCTCGCCCGGTCGGCCTCGTTCGCGTTCCTGTTCACCAGGGTCGGGCTGGCCGGAGCGGACATGGGCTCGGCCTACCTGCTGCCCCGGATCGTGGGGCTGGGCCGCGCCACCGAACTGCTCGTCCTCGGCGACACCGTGGACGCCGAGCGCGCGCTCGCCATCGGCCTGGCCACGGCCGTCGTGGACGACGACCGGCTCGCCGGGGAGGCGGCGGCGCTGGCCCGGCGGCTGGCCGACGGCCCTGCCCTGGCCTACGCCACGACGAAGTCCCTGCTGACCAGGGAGCTGGACATGAGCCTGGGCAGCGCGATCGAGATGGAGGCCGTCACCCAGGCCCTGCTGATGCGCAGCAGGGACCACGCGGAGTTCCACGCCGCGTGGACCGAGGGTCGCCGTCCACAGTGGACTGGGAGGTGAGGGGTGGTCCACCGCGTCGTCAACCCCGACGACCTGGCCCGACCGGTCGGGTTCGCGCACGCCGTCGTCGCCGCCCCCGGCACCACCGTGCACCTCGGCGGCCAGACCGCCCAGGGGCCGGACGGCGCCGTCCTCGGCTCCACCGTCGTCGAGCAGTTCGACGTGGCCGCCGGCAACGTGGTCAGGGCGCTGGCCGCGGCGGGCGCGCGCCCCGAACACCTCGTCTCCCTGCTCATCTACGTCACCGACGTCGCGGAGTACCGGGCCGCGCTGCGCGACCTCGGGCCGGTCTACCGCCGCCACTTCGGCCGGCACTACCCGGCCGTGGCCCTGCTCGGCGTGGCCGAGCTGTTCGACCCCGACGCCAGGGTCGAGCTGGTCGGCACCGCCGTGATCCCCCACCCCAGCCCCGACGAGGCCAGGCCATGACCGACTGGACCCACACTCACCTCACCGAGGCCCAGCGCGGGCTGTTCACGCGGGTGCGGACCCTCGCGGCGGAGGTCCTCGCCCCGCTGGCCGCCTCCGGCACACCGGGAACCGTGAACCGCCCGCTGCTCGCCGCGCTCGCCGACCCCGACCTCGTCGACGGCGGGTTGCTGGGCCGTGTCTTCCGGCGGGACGAGGGCGGCCGGTTCACGCCGCGCGTCACCGCGCTGGACCTCTGCCTGATCCGGGAGGGGCTCGCCCTGCACTGCACCGAGGCGGAGACCGCGTTCGCCCTCCAGGGGCTGGGCGGGCACCCGATCCTGGCCTCGGGCCGACCCGAGGTCGTGGAGGACTGGGTTCCGCGGATCGCCGACGGGACGGCCGTCGCCGCCTTCGCGCTCACCGAACCCGAGGCGGGGTCCGACGCGGCCGCGCTGGAGCTGTCGGCCGTCCGGGACGGCGACGGCTTCCGGCTCACCGGGGAGAAGACCTACATCTCCAACGCCCCCGACGCCGACGTCTACTCGGTCTTCGCCAGGACCACGCCCGGCGGCGGGACGCGCGGCATCACCGCCTTCCTCGTGCCCGGCGACAGCGCCGGCCTGTCGGGGGAGCGGTTGCGGCTCCTCGCGCCCCACCCGATCGGCCGGTTGCGGTTCGACGACGTGCGCGTGCCGGCCGAGCACGTGCTGGGCGAGGTGGGCGGCGGCTGGGCGGTCGCGATGACCACCCTCACCCTGTTCCGGCCCAGCGTGGGCGCGTTCGCCGTGGGCATGGCGCAGGCCGCGCTCGACGCCGCCTGCGCGCACGCCAGGAGCCGCACCGCGTTCGGCCGGCCGCTGCGGGACTTCCAGGCGGTCTCACACCAGCTCGCCGAGATGGCCACCCGGGTGCACGCGGCGCGGCTGCTCGTGCACCAGGCCGCGACCGCGCGGGACGAGGGCGTCGGCGACGTCCGACACCTCGCGGCCATGGCCAAGCTGTTCGCCACGGAGACCGCGCAGACCGCCGTCGACGTCGCCGTCCAGGTGCACGGCGCGCACGCGCTGGAGGAGGGCCACCCGCTGGAGCACCTCTACCGCGAGGTCCGCGCGCCCCGGATCTACGAGGGCACCTCGGAGATCCAACGAGAGATCATCGCCCGCCACCTGCTCGGCCGCTGACCTCCCCACCCCACCCCAGCTCAGCCCCCACCCGCCCTGGGGGGCGACCCCGCGTCCAGCCTATCCGCCCAGCAAGGAGCGACCAAGAGCATCACGTCCGACTGTGGACAACTCCGCGCCCTGTGGACAACTCCGCGCCGCACCACCCGTCCAGACCCACACCCCCGGCCGCCAGGAACACGGGTCAGATCCCCGTCCTCGCACACCACACCGGGCATATCCAGCCACAACGAATGTCCACAATAGACAAATGGGATCTCGGGAACGGGCAGCGTCAGCATCGCAAGCCCCCACTGCCCCATCCACCCGGAATCCCCGAAAACCACTCGACGGTGGCCGTGAACAGCGTTCCGATCCGCCGAAAGCGACGTCCGGCAGCCAGGCGTCAGTCCGAAACCGGTTCGGGCGCCGGGAGGATCTGCCGCAGCGTTCCCCGGCGCAGGCCGTACTGCCGCCATTCCCTCGGATAGCCCACGGAGACCTCCTCGAACCGCACCCCGTCGTGCCACGTCGTGCGCGGGATGTGGAGGTGCCCGTACACCACGGCGGCCGCGCGGAACCGCACGTGCCAGTCCGCGGTGCGCTCGCTCCCGCACCAGAGCGCGAACTCCGGGTAGCGCAGCACCCGCGTGGGCTCACGCACCAGGGGCCAGTGGTTGACCAGCACGGTGGGCAGCGACGGGTCGCAGGCCGCGAGCCGGCGCTCGGTCTCCTCGATCCGCGCCCGCGACCACGCGTCGCGCGACGGGTACGGGTCGGGGTGCAGCAGGAACTCGTCGGTGCACACCACCCCGGCCTCCCTGGCGGCCGACAACGCCTCCTCCTTGCTCGCCGTGCCGTCGGGACGGAACGTGTAGTCGTACAGGAGGAACAACGGCGCGATGGTGACCGGGCCGCCCTCCCCCTCCCACACCGGGTACGGGTCCTCCGGGGTGAGCACGCCCAGCCCCCGGCACAGGTCCACCAGGTGCTCGTAGCGGCGGACACCCCGCAGGTCGACCGAGTCCCGCTTCGGGGTCCACAGCTCGTGGTTGCCGGGGACCCACACCACCCGCGCGAAACGGTGGGCGAGCAGCTCCAGCACCCAGTGGATGTCGTCGACGCGCTCCCCGACGTCGCCGGCGACGAGCAACCAGTCGTCGTCGGACCCCGGCCGCAGGTCCGCCACGATCCGCCGGTTCTCCTCGTACGCGACGTGCAGGTCACTGGTGGCGAGCAGCCTTCCGGCCCGCCCACGGGCGGCAGTCATCCCGTAGTTGTACCGTTCGCCGGCGCGACTCCCGCCACCCGTGTGACCGCGGTCGCCCGAACGCCCCGCCGCTCAGCCACCCGCCACCGAGGGGATGATCTGGATCTCGGCTCCCTCGGCGAGCCGGGTCGCCGCCCCGTCCAGTCGTCGGCACTCCTCGCCGTCGAGATAGAAGTTGACGTATCGCCGCAGGTCACCGCGTTCGTCCCGCAACCGGCGGTCCAGCGCGGGGTGCCGCGCGGCGAGCTGGTCGAGCACCGCGTCGAGCGTGGCCCCGTCGGCCGCGTCCACCTCCAGTCGCGCGGCCCCGTCCGCGCTGGGGCGCAACACTCCGGACAGCACCACGACGACGCGCACGTCCTCACTCCCCGACGGTCGCGGCGCGGACGCACAGCACGTCGGGCAGGTGCTCGGCGATCCGGCGCCAGCTCTCGCCCTCGTCCCTGCTGGCGTAGACCTCGCCGCTGCGCGAGCCGAAGTAGACGCCGGCGGGTTCGGCGTCGTCGACGCACATCGCGTCGCGGAGCACGGCCGACCAGAAGCGGCCCTGCGGCAGGCCGTGGGCCAACGGCGTCCAGGTCTCGCCCGCGTCCTCGCTGCGGTACACCCGGCAGTTCCCGTCCGGCGGGAAGCGGCGCAGGTCGGCGACGAGCGGGAAGGCGTAGACGACGTCCCGCCGGTGCGGGTGCACCACGACGGGGAAGCCGAAGTCGCTGGGCAGCGCGTCCGCGATGGACCGCCAGCTCGCCCCTCCGTCGTCGCTGCGGTACACGCCGGGGTGGTTCTGGAGGAACAGCCGGTCGGCCAGGGCGGGGTGCCGCGCGACCTTGTGCACGCACTGGCCGTACTCTGGGTACTCGTCCGGCAGGAAGGGCGCGCGGATCCCCGTGTTGCTGGCCTGCCACGTGCCGCCGCCGTCCTCGGTGCGGTAGACGCCGCCGGTGGACATGGCGACCGTGACGCGCCGAGGGTCGGTCGGATGTGGGAGCACCGTGTGTAGGGCCATCCCGCCACCGCCGGGCGTCCAGTCACCGCGGTGCGGGTGGTCCCACAGCCCTCGGACCAGCTCGTAGCTCCACCCGCCGTCCTCGGAGCGGAACAGCGCCGTGGGTTCGGTGCCCGCGTAGACCACGTCGGGCTCGGCGGCCGACGCCGGGGCGAGCTGCCAGACCCTGGCGACCGCCGCGTCGGTCCCCTCGGGGAACGCCAGCGCCCGGTGGTCCGGCTCGGCCCACGTCTCCCCGAGGTCGTCGCTGGTCGCCACGACGGGCCCGAAGTGTTCGTTGGCGAAGCCGGCGAGCAGCCGGGCCGGCCGGCGGCGGGTGTCGATCGCGACCGCGTACACGCTGTCCACGGGCCGGTGCGGCCCGGTGAACCGCCAGGTCGCCCGGTCGTCGCGGCTGGTCGCCAGCCACAGCCCCTTGCGGGTGCCGATCGCCAGCAGGGTCAGGTGTGTCATGTCGACCTCCCCCGGCCAGGGCGTCGCGTCGTGGCGCACACGCTACGCCCGGGACTCCCTTCGACGCAGTCCCCCGCACCGGGAAAGACAAGATCTTTTCTCTCGTCGGGGGACCGCCTCACGAAAATGATCGACAAAAGGGGCGGGCATGACCGGAGGATGGGCCGTTCGGAGGAGCTTCGAAGAGCGCGGACGGGGCTCGGAGGGAGCGCGGAATCCGCGGGTGCGAAGGCTACCAAGACACGCGCGCCGATTTCCCGAACCTGTCACGGGCGAGACGTCCGCGCCACCCGTTCGCCCCACGGAAGCCGGGAACCACCTCCTCCTTCGGCACAAACATCGGACTTTCGGTTCCGAACCGCGGTCAGCGCGGCGTGACGAAAAACGAACGATGACCCCACCAATGGCGGCACCGCTCATTCGTCCGGTCGCACCCTTGTCCCGAATGGGTTTCCTTGATTGGTTGGCAGCACGAGCACGAACCACCCCAGGGAACGAGGTGAGTCACATGTTCGAGATCGAGATCGTCGAGGACGAGATGACGCTGCTCAACCACCCGACCCTCTGATCGGGTCATCCGGCCCAGCCGCGGCGACCGCCGCGGCTGGGCCTTCCCGTCCTGGCCTTCCCGTCCTGGCCTTCCCGTCCTGGCCTTCCCGTCCACCACAGCGAGAGGACACGATGAGGGTTCGCCGCCGCCACCACCTCGTCTGCCGCTGGACCACGGACGGCTTCCTGGTCGCGGTGCCGGCGCGCAACCAGTGGGTGCGGCTCCCGCGCGCCGTCGTCGACCTGCTGGAGGCGGCGGGCGACGGGATCGACCTCGACGACCTGGTCGCCACCGCCGGACCGGACCGACCGGACGAGGTCCGCCGCGCGGTCCGGAACCTCGTCGACCTCGGGGTGCTGGTGACGGACGAGGCCGACGTCGCCGGCGGGGACGCCCCGGACGCCCTCCCGCCGGTCTGGCGGCACTGGGGCGATCTCACGCACCGGTTCCACCTGTCGGCCCGCGACGCGAACTACCTGGTGGACACGCCGGAACGGGCGCGGGTGGCGGAGTCGATCGTCGCCGAAGGCGACGCGCCGCCCATCTTCAAGGAGTACCCGGACCGCCCGGTCGTGATGTTGCCGCGCCGGCCGCTGCCGTTGCGCGCGCCCGTCGAGGACGTCTTCGCGGCGCGCCGCACGCACCGCGTCTTCTCCGACGCCCCGGTGACCCTGGACCAGCTCGCCACGCTGCTGTTCCACACCTTCGCCCCGCAGCGGTTCCTCGACGGCCGCCTCTTCGGCGTGCAGCAGGGCAGGGTGAGCGCCTCGGCCGGCGGCCGGCACGAGGTCGAGTGCTACCTCGTGGCGCACCAGGTGGAGGGGGTGCCGCCGGGGCTCTACCACTACTCGCCCCGACAGCACGCGGTGGAGCTGCTCCGAGCGGACGTGGACCGGGCGGTGGTCGCCGATCTCAGCTACCACCAGGGCCCCTCCTACGAGGGGGCTTTCACGATCTTCACGACGGCGGTGGCGCGCCGGTTGTCCTGGAAGTACCGGCATCCCCGCGCCTACCGGCTGTGGATGTACGACGCGGGGCACTACGCGCAGACCTACGCCCTCACCTGCGTCGCGCTCGGACTCGGCCCGTTCCAGACGGTCGCGTTCCGGGACAGCGCCGTGGAGGAGCTGCTCGGGGTGGACCCGGACGAGGAGTTCGCGGTCTACCTGCTGTCCGGGGGCGTGCCCGAGAAGGGCCCCGGCCTGGTGCCGGTCGACTTCGACCACCCGCCGCCCGCCACGGTCCGCTGACTCCCGCCCGCCCCGTGACCGAGGAGCCCCGATGGCACTCGACCGCCTCGTCCCCTCCGTCGAGGAGTTCCTGCGCGAGGTCTTCGGCGCGCGCCACGTCCACCACAGGTCCGAGGACCTCGCCTCGGACTTCGCCGACCTGTTCTCCCCTGACGCGCTGGAGCGGCTGCTCGGCGACACCGGCCTGCGCGCGACGTCGATCCGGTTGGTGCGGGACGGCCAGGAGCTGAGCCCGTCGGGGGCCGGCGTCGCCGACTCCGGGGACGCCCAGGACAGCCCGAGGTACGTCGACACCGACTGGGTGCGGCGCGCGATCGCGGACGGCCACACCCTGATCATCCGGTCCCTGCACCGGTACCACCCGCCGGTGCGGGCCTTCGCGCACCAGCTCGCGGCGGAGCTGGGCCACCCCGTGCGGGTCAACGCGTTCATCACCCCACCGCACGCGCGGGGCGTGAACCCGCACTACGACATCCAGGACGTGTTCGTCCTCCAGATCGCGGGCGTGAAGCTGTGGCAGCTCAACAGCCCGCCCCTGCCGGACCCGTTGCCCAGTCAGGCGTGGTTCGACGTGCCGGAGCGCCAGCGGGAGCGGCTGCGGAACCTCGCGCGGCCGCTCGGCGAGCTGACCCTGCGTCCCGGTGACGTCCTGTACTTCCCGCGCGGCACGATGCACGCGCCCAGGACCGAGGACTCCCTGTCCGTGCACCTCACCGTGGCGGTGTCCAAGGTGACCCGGCACGACCTGCTTCGGCGGCTGGTCGACGCGGCGGTGGCCGACCCGTGGCTGCGGGCCAGTGTCTCGTTGTCGGAGCTGGAGGAGACGCCGGAGCGGGCGGCGACGGTGTTGCGCGGGATCGCGGAACGGTTGGCGGGCGTCGCCGACCAGGTGGACCCGGCGGACGTGCTGTGGGCGACCCGCGAGGAGGCGTTCCGGGAGCTGCCGCCGGAGCCCGTCCCGGTGTTGCCCCCGTCCGCGCCGCCGGTGGCCTACCGGCCCCGCTCGGGCGCGCGGTTCCGCGTCACGGTGGACGGGGAGCACCTGTCGCTGTCCGCCGGACGACGCCGCATGCGCCTTCCCGCGGCCACGGCCCCGGTGGTCGAGGGCCTGCGGCGGGGCGAGGTCCTGCGGGTGGACGAACTCGTGGCCGGCCTGGGCGCGGAGCTGGCCGGGGAACTCGGCCGGGCGCTGGTGGAGTTCGGCATGGTCGTCCCCCTCCATGATCGCGACTTCACCCGGGAAGCGGGCGTCCGACCGGGCCAACAGGACCTAGGGTGACCGGGAACCGTCCACGCGGCACCGGGTCCCGCCGGCCACGCGGCCCCGTGTCTCCTGGAGCTGGGAGGACCCTGGGATGAGCGCGCCACCGGAACCCGACCCAGAGAGTCCACTTCGGACGGACAGTGCGGTGGAGCCGGGCCGGGGCACCGTGCGCTCCCATCCCCGCTTCCTCCGCGCCTGGGTCGGCCAGGTGGCCGGCGCCGTCGGCGACCAGCTCATCCCGGTGGCGCTGAGCCTGTACGTGGCCCGCCAGGGCGGCGGGCCGGGCGTCGTCGGGATCGTGCTCGGCGGACGCGTGTTCGCGCTCGTCCTGTGCCTGCTGGTCGGCGGGGTCCTCGCCGACCGGGTGCGTCGCTCCCGGCTGCTGGTGGGCGTCGACGTCTACCGCGCGTCCCTGCTCGTCCTGACGGCGTTGTTCCTCGACGCGTTGCCGTTGACGGCGCTGGCCCTGGTGACGCTGCTGGTGGGCGCGGGCGAGGCGATGGCGCGCCCGGCGTACCGCTCGCTGGTGCCCTCGCTGCTGCCCACGGCCCTGCTGGAACGCGGCAACGCCCTGGTCTCGGCGGGGATGCGGAGTTCGGCGGTGCTGGGCAGCCTGGCCGGCGCGACCATCGTGTCGTTGACCGGCGCCAGGGCCGCCCTGCTGCTCGCGGCCGTGACGTTCGGGGCCGCCGCGCTGACGGTCCTCGGACTGGGCGACACCCGCCCCCGGAAGTCGACGACGAGCGTGCTCGCGGACGCGGCGGCCGGCGTCAGGGCGGTGCGGGAACGCCCGTGGGTGCTGGCGGTGATGGTCGCGGTGAGCGTGCAGCTCCTCGCCGGCACCGCGACCGCCCTGACCCTGCTGCCCCTCATCGCGCAGCGCGAGCTGGGCGGGGAGATCGCCTACGGCGTGGTGCTCTCCGCGCTGGCGCTCGGCGCGTTGCCCGGTGTGGTGGTCGCGGGGCGCTGGCAACCGACGCGGCGGGGCACGATGTCGATGCTCGCCCTCGCCGGGTACGCGGCGCTGCCGTGGAGTCTGGTCGGCCCGCTGCCCCTGCCGCTCACCATCGCGGCGTTCGCCCTGGGCGGCTTCGTCGTCGAGTTCTACTTCGTGTACTGGATCTCCGCGCTGCAACGCGGGGTGCCGCCCGAGGTGCTCGGCAAGGTCCTCGCGCTGGACCAACTGGGCTCGTTCGCCCTGCTGCCCCTGGGATACCTCCTGGTGGGGCCGGCCGTCTCCGCCTTCGGCGAGCGGGACACGCTGATCGTCGCCGGGATCATCGTGGCGGCGGCCAGCCTGGTGACACTGCTGGTCCCCGGGGTGGCCACCTTCCAGGAAGCGCCCAGGAGCCGCGCCCGACCCGACCGGTCGCGCTCAAGCTGACGGTCTCCCCGCCGATCTCGCACGCCTCGGTCAGCGCGCGGGGTTCCGCCAGGGCACGTCGACCACACCCGCGACGTGGTTGACGTGCCGGGCGACCACGAAGAGCAGGTCGGCCAGCCGGTTGAGGTAGGTGAGGACCTCCGCGCCCACCTCCTCGGCCCGGGACAGGGCCGTGGCGCGTCGCTCGGCCCTGCGGCACACGGTCCTGGCCAAGTGCAGGTGCGCTGCGGCGATCCCGCCGCCGGGAAGGACGAAGTTGCGCAACGGCGGCAGGCCCGCCTCCAGCTCGTCGATCACCTGTTCCAGGTGGCGGGTCTCCTGCCCGCTGAGCCGGGGCACCGACGCGCCCGGCCCGCTCCGGTCTGGGGCCATCAGTTCACTGCCGACGACGAACAGGGTGTCCTGCACGGTCCGCAGCACCACCGCGACCGGCTCCGGCACGCCGTGAGCGAGCGCGACGCCGATGGCGGCGTTGCACTCGTCCACGGAGCCGATCGCCTCGATCCTCAGTTCGTCCTTGCCCACCCGGCGCCCACCCCAGAGACTCGTCCGGCCGGTGTCGCCCTTGCGCGTGTAGATCCGCATGTCCCCGCGCCTCCCCCGACTCGTGCGGGCGGGCATCGAGCGCCGGCCCGATCGGCATCACCCATGATCTCGCCAACGCCGCCGATCGTCCGCCGTTCCTTTCACCGCCACCACACGCGGGCACACGCCAGTCATCGCCCAAGAACCAGAGCGCGCGACCCACTTCTGTCCTTTGTGGACTCTCACTCCGAGCCGCGCGTCCTTCCTCCCCGTCGGGCGACCGCGCCGGGAGGTTCCCAGGAACGGCATCCCTGGTGGGAACGCATGAGGTGAGGGGTCATGATGCCTGTTCAGGAACGTGACCGGGCGTTGATCGGGACCGGGAGACGACCGGGCGCGGACGGGCCGTAGCGGCGGCCCGGCACGGGTGAGGAGGTTCGATGGGGAACCAGGGTGGGAGAACGCTGGTCGCCGGCGTCGACTCGTCAACGCAGTCGACCAAGGTCGTGGTGTGCGACGCGGAGACCGGGAGGATCGTCCGCGAGGGCGAGGCCCCTCATCCCGACGCCACCGAGGTCGACCCGGAGCGGTGGTGGGACGCCCTCGTCACCGCCAGCGACGGCCTGCTCGACGGGGTCGCGGCGCTCGGTGTCGCCGCGCAGCAGCACGGACTGGTGCCACTGGACGACACCGGAGCGGTGGTCCGGCCCGCGTTGCTGTGGAACGACACCCGGTCCGCGCGGGCCGCCGCCGACCTCGTGGCCGAGCTGGGCGCCGAGACCTGGGCCGAGGCGGTGGGCTCGGTGCCGGTCGCCAGTTTCACCGTCGCCAAGCTGCGGTGGATGGCCGAGCACGAGCCCGCCGCGGCCGACCGGGTGGCCCGCGTCCTCCTGCCGCACGACTGGTTGACCTGGCGCCTCACCGGCCGCCCCGACCGGCCGGTCACCGACCGGGGCGACGCGTCGGGAACGGGCTACTGGTCGCCGGCGACCGGCGACTACCGCGAGGACCTGCTCCGCCACGCCTTCGGCGGGCGCGCCCCCGCGTTGCCCCGCGTCCTCGCCCCGTCCGCGCTCTCGGGCGAGCTGTCGAGCGAGCTGTCGAGCGAGCTGTCAGGCGAGCTGTCAGGCGAGCTGTCAGGCGACGTCGCCGGCGAGGGAGCGGACGGGATCGCGGTGTCGGTCGGCACCGGCGACAACATGGCGGCGGCACTCGCGCTCGACGTCGCGCCCGGCGACGTGGTCGTGTCCCTCGGCACCAGTGGGACGGTGTTCGCGGTGTCCCCGTCCCCGACCGCCGACGCCACCGGCGCGGTCGCCGGGTTCGCCGACGCCACCGGGCGGTTCCTCCCCCTGGTCTGCACGCTCAACGCCGCGCGCGTGCTCGGCGCGACGGCCCGCCTGCTCGGCGTCGACCTCGACGCGCTCGACCGGCTCGCCCTCGCCGCGCGACCCGGCGCCGACGGCCTGGTCCTGCTGCCCTACCTCGACGGCGAGCGGACGCCGAACCTCCCGGACGCCAGCGGGACGTTGTTCGGTCTGCGCCGGTCCACGATGACGCCGGAGAACCTCGCCCGCGCCGCCGTCGAGGGGATGCTGTGCGGACTGGCCGCCGGACTCGACGCCCTCCGCGCCGAGGGTGTCGTGGCGCGGCGCGTGCTCCTGGTCGGCGGCGCGGCGCGGTCCCGCGCGGTCAGGGCCGTCGCGCCCATGATCTTCGGTGTGCCGGTCGCGGTCCCCACGCCGGCCGAGTACGTGGCGCTGGGCGCCGCCCGGCAGGCGGCGTGGGCGCTCGCCGCGCGGTCCGGCGACGCCCGACAGCCCGCCTGGCCCGTGGGAATCGACGAGGAACTGGACCACGTTGACGACGAGGCCGGGCAGCGCGTCCGAGGGGCCTACGCCGCCGCCCGCGAGGCGCTGCACGGCGGCTGAGCACGCGGTCAGCCGCTGGTCGCCGCCGCCACCACGGTGAGGGTGCGGCGAACTCCGTTCACCGGCTTGTCCCACGACCTCGGAAGCGTCCACATAGGACGTCCATGGTGGACGGATCTGGCACGCTCACGCCAGGGTCGGGGACCGCGGGGCCGGACGAGAGCACCACGAACGGCGCGCGGCCCGTCGCCTCCGACCAAAGCCGGGACGACGGGCCGCGCCGCGTCGCAGGACCCGCGGGTCGCCGGACCTCAGAAGTTGATCATGTGCCCGGCCAGGCCGTGCACCGCCTCCTTGACCGCCTCGCCCAGCGTCGGGTGCGCGTGGACGTTGCGGGCGACCTCGTGCACCGTGAGGTCCCACTGCTGGGCCAGGGTCAGCTCCGGAAGCAGCTCGGTCACGTCCGGGCCGATCAGGTGCCCGCCGAGCAGCTCACCGTACTTCGCGTCGCTGATCAGCTTGACGAAGCCGACGGTGTCGCCGAGGCCGTGCGCCTTGCCGTTGGCCGTGAACGGGAACTTCGCGACCCGCACGTCGAAGCCCTCGGCGCGGGCCTGCGCCTCGGTGTACCCGAAGCTGGCGATCTGCGGCTGGCAGTACGTCGCCCTCGGGATCATGACGTAGTCCAGCTCCATCGTCTCCGCGCCGGCGATGGTCTCCGCCGCGACGATGCCCATGGACTCCGCGGCGTGCGCCAGCATCAGCTTCGCGGTGACGTCGCCGATGGCGAAGATGTGCGGCACGCTGGTCCGGCAGCGCCCGTCCACCTCGATCGCCCTGCGCTCGGTGAGCCGGACGCCGGTGTTCTCCAGCCCGTAGCCCTCGACCCTGGGCTGGAAGCCGATGGCCTGGAGGACCTTGTCGGCCTCCAGCACCTGCTGCGCGCCGTTCCTGGTGACCGTGACCCTGACCTTGTCGCCGGTGTCGTCGATGCCCTCGACCCTGGTCGAGGTGAGGACCTCGATGCCGAGCCGCTTGTACCGCTTGGCCAGCTCGGCGGAGACCTCCTCGTCCTCCAGCGGGACCATCCGGTCCATGAACTCGACGATCGTCACCTTCACGCCGTAGTTGCGCAGCACGTAGGCGAACTCGACGCCGATCGCGCCAGCGCCGGCGATGATGATGCTCTCCGGGAGCGTGTCGCTGAGGATCTGCTCCTCGTAGGTCACCACGCGCTCGCTGAGCGAGGTGCCCGGCAGCAGCCGGGTGGTCGCGCCGGCGGCGATGATGCAGTGGTCGAAGGTCACCGTCTCGGTGCCGCCGTCGGTGAGCTGGACCTGGAGCGTGTGCGGGTCGGTGAAGGAGCCGCGCCCCTGGAACTGGGTGATCGCGTTCTTCTTCATCAGGAAGTGCACGCCCTTGACGCGCCCCTCGGCGACCTTGCGGCTGCGCCGGAACGCCTCGCCGTAGTCGAAGCTCACCTGGCCCTCGACGCGGATGCCGTAGGTCTTCGCCTCGTGCGTGAACAGGTGGGCGAGCTCGGCGTTGCGCAGCAGGGCCTTGGACGGGATGCAGCCCACGTTGAGGCAGACGCCACCCCAGTAGCGCTCCTCGATGATCGCCGTCTTGAGCCCGAGCTGCGCGGACCGGATCGCGGCGACGTAGCCACCCGGACCGGCGCCCAGGACCACGACGTCAAAGTGTGTGCTCATGGGGTCAACGATATGGGGAGCGCCGGCCCGGTGTTCGCCAGGAGACACCCACGCCACAGTCCCGCTGTTTCACCCGGTCGCATTACGCTTCGCGCCCGACCCGCCACTCGGAGGGGTAACGCCAGCTCAGGCTGACGAACCGCCCGCGCGAGGCACCCGGGGGCCGCTCCCCGCCGCTCCCCGCGCCCGCCCCCCACCGGCCCCTCCCCCACCGACGGTCGTCGTTCCGACGACCGTCGGTCACCCACCGCGACCTGGGAGAAGACGCCGCGCAGACGCCGGGGAGACGCTCCGGCAGCCGCCCGCCCCGTTGACTGCCGCCCGAGGGGCCTCCCGCCGGGAGGCGAGCCGAACCACGGGAGGCGTGTCCGATGCCGACGAACGGCGACCCCCAACTCGTCGAGCTGCTCCTGCGCACCGCGGACGGCCGGGACGAGGAGATCCTCCAGCTCGCCAACCGGACGACGTTCCGCCCGGTGCTGGAGGTGCTCTTCGCCGAGGTCATGCTCGACCTGCTCCCGGAGGGCGACCGCCGCGCGCTGGTCATCCACCTGGACGTGGACGCCGGGTCCTACGCGCACGGCTACCGGGTGCGGGTGGACGGCGACGACGTCTCCGTGGAGGCGTTGCCCTTCAGCACCGGCGACCGCCCCGCGCCGGCGGCGGACGTGGACGTCCACCTGGTGACCACGCTGATCGAGTTCGTCGGGCTGTACCGCGCGGTCTTCGGGGCCGAGGCGGCGCGGGACGGGCACCGCACGGTGGGCGACCTCTTCGCGGCCGGCTCCCGCGTGGCCGACCTCGACTGGCGCGAGCTGTTCGCGCGGCGGGCCGACGAGCGCGCCGACCTGACGCGGCTGGCGGTGCGCCTCAACGTCGACAAGTGGGGCACGAGCTGGTACACGCCGCACTACCACCGGTTCTTCCAGACGCTGCGCGAACGGCCGGTGAAGATCCTGGAGATCGGCATCGGCGGTTACGCCGACCCGAACGCCGGCGGCGCGTCCCTCCAGATGTGGAAGCGGTACTTCCCGCGCGGCCTGGTGTACGGGCTGGACATCGCCGACAAGTCGGGGATCGACACGCGACGCGTCCGCACGTTCCGCGGCGACCAGGGCGACCCGGAGTTCCTGCGGCGGGTCATCCGCGAGATCGGTCCGGTGGACGTCGTCGTCGACGACGGCAGCCACTTCTGCCACCACCAGATCATTTCCTTCCAGACGTTGTTCCCCCACGTCGCCGCCGGCGGCTTCTACGCGATCGAGGACCTGCTGACGTCGTACTGGCCCGGCTTCGGCGGCAGCAGCACCGAGCCGGACAACCCACGTGGGACGGTGGGCTACCTGAAGTCCCTGGTGCACGGGCTCAACCACGAGGAGTTCCTGCTCGACGACTACGAGCCCAGCTACACCGACCTCAACATCGTCGGGATCTACTTCGCGCACAACGTGGCGATCGTCGAGAAGGGGCGCAACCAGGAGGGCAGCCCGGGTTACCTCGTGCCCGACGAGATCAAGCGGGCCGGGCTGGAGGACGTCCCGTTCGAGGAGTGGGGACCCGGGTTCGGCAAGGTCCGGGACGAGAACGAGGCAACCGACGCAACCGACGCGACCGGCCCGGCGGGCACGGCCGGCGTGTGACGGGACGCGGTCAGGCGCGCGCCCGTGCGCGCCTGACCGGGTCCGGGTTTCCCGAGTCGCGTTCCCACGCCGCGATCTGCACGCTGACCTCCGCCTGGAGCTGGCTCAACATCCTGCTCAGCTCCCGCAACCTGGCCAGCGGCGCCACCCCGGAGCCCCCAGACACCCCCGACACCCCGGACACCTCAGACACCTCCCGGACCTCTGGGACTTCTGGGACTTCTGGGACCTCTGGGGCCTCCAAGCCCTCTCCCCTCCGCCCACGAACGCCGGGCGGCGGCACGCGGTCGGCGGGTTCGCCCGACGAAGGGAGGTCGACGGCGACCCGGTCCCGGATCGCGCGGTAGAGGCGGGTGGTCCCCGGCTCCGGGGGAACGGCGAACTCGTCGCGCAACGCCGCGACGCACACGTCGAACTGGCGCAGGGCCGCGGTGCGATCCCCCGCCATCCAGTGCAGCCGCATCATCTGCGTGTGGACGCGTTCGTTGGCGGGGTCCTCGCGCAGGGCGCGGCGACCGAACACCAACCCGGCGTCCCAGTTCCCCACCGCCGTCGCGTCGAGCATCAACCGGTGGAGCATCGTCAGGTACATGGCCCGGTGGGCGTCCCGGGGGTGACGGCACCACTCGTGGTCCCAGGCCTCCAGCAACGGCCCCCGGTAGAGGTCGACCGCCCGCAGCGCCCGGTCCCGCGCCGACGCGGGAAGCCGGTCGCCGGCGGTGAGCATCCCGTCGTGCGCGGCCTCCAGCTCGAAGGCGTCCACCCACAGACCGGCGTCCTGGCGGAGTTGCACCCACTCCTGGTCCACGACGAGCAGCGGGGCACGGCCCGGGTCCGCTCCGTCGCACGCCTTCTGCAACCGCCAGAGGGCGTGCCGGAGGTACTTGCGCGACCGTCCCGTGTCGACCTCGGGCCACAACCGGGCCGCGAGCGCCTCCCTCCGCACCGGACACCGGCCGGTGACCAGGAGGGAGCAGAGCAGTTCGGCCGCCTTCCCCGACTCCAGGCCGCCCCCCGCGCCGGCCGGCCCGTCGACCTCGAAGCGCCCGAACAGCCGGACGCGGCGCTCCGTCATCGGCCCGTCCCCCGCGACCCTCGACCGTTCCGCGACCAGCGCATCGATCGCCCGCCTCCCGCCGTCGCCGACAGGGTCCCTGTCGGTGTCCGTCGCCGCCAGCGTCGCGGTCCGCTTGCTACCACGGGAATTCGGGAGGGGGCAAGGATTCTTTCCCCTCCGCTCCCGCGCGCGAGCAGCGTGTTCGTTCCTCGGTTCGGAGAGCGAATCCTGACGGGGGCGGCTGGAGGAACACCACAAGGCTCGGTCGAGTCCGGCTCTCCCCTCGCCCCGAACCGAGCAGACGCACCAGGTCCGCCTTTCCCTCTCCCGACCTCCCTGACCGCGCGCGAGGTGGCGCGAAGGTGACGGAGGACAAGGACCTTCGTGGGCATCAGTGAGTGGAGGTGTCGAGGAGAGGAGGGCTGGAGAAATGCCCAGCGGTCATGACGGCTGCCCGCGCGGCGACCGAGAAGCGTCGTGGGAGCTCGTGCTCGCCTCGTCCCCCGCGTTGGCGGCCCTGTGGTACCACCGCTGGCGGTGGCCGGTCGAGGTCAGCGGAGGTCATCTGCTGCTGACGACCGGGCCGGAGGTGTGCGGGGTCGAGGCGCCGGAACCCCTGGCACGACGCGTGTACCGGTTCCTCGCCGCGCGGCTGGTGGCGGGACCGGTCATCGGCCTGCCGGGGGTCCGCCGGCGATCGGTGTTGTTGGCCCGCTCCGCCGAGGGCGCGTCTCCGACGACCATCGGCCGGCTCGACCGGCGCGGGGTCGTGGTCCACCGGAGCGGGGCGGTGCTCCCGATGCCGCCGAGCCGCCTGGCGTCGGGCCTCGTCGCCTGGCGGGTCGCCCCCGCTCTCCCGCCCACGCCGCATTCCGGCCGACCCTGGCTGCCGCCCTTCGCCGCGATCGTGGCCGCGCTGCGCCGATCCCCCTCCCGCGAGGAGTAGGGCACTGTCCTCATTGGACAGTCTCCGGCAACCGGACGCCCTCCACGCGCGAAAGGCGCGGGTTACACACCCGTGGGATAGGTCTCCCGCTCACCCTCGGTCGGCTCGACGGCGTGGAGCGGGCGCAACGCCTCCGTCCGGTCACAGTGGACGAACGCGTCGTAGCGCCGCCCCAACACGGTGGGGACGTAGTTGCGCCGGTGCTCGCGCTCCGGGTCATACACGACACCGATGGCCCTGTGGTCGAACAGGTCGCCGAGCCAGTCGGTCGCCCACGGGTTGTCGGGGAAGACGAACAGGGCGTCGCTGTCGGGGATCGCCTGGTGCATGTGCGCCTCCAGGCTGCCCCGCCGCGCCTCCGGCACGCGCATCCGTCGCACCGGGCCGCCCCACCGCTCCGAGGCGATCACCGAACCCGAGTAGGTCCCGAACCCCACGATGACGACGTCGTCCGTGCCGTGCCGCTCCCTGGCGAGCTGCCCCACGTTGACCATCCCGACCGTGGTCATGTCGGTCGCCCTGGCGTCCCCGACGTGCGTGTTGTGCTCCCAGACCACGCCCCTGGCCCCGGGGCCGTAGAACGCCATCAGGTGGTCCAGTGTGTCCGCCATGTGGTGGTCGCGGATGTTCCACGACTCCGACCCGCCCCGCACCATCGCCCGGTAGTACCGCTGGGCTCCCGCGACGATCCGGGCGTTCTGCTCGGCCACGAACCGCTCGCCCCACCCACCCGCGTCGGCGTCGGCTCGCCGGGTCCGCAGGTCGAGCAGCAGGTCGACCACCTCGCGCTCGCAGCGCTCCGGGGTGAACCGGGCGGCCATGGCGAACGCCTGCGGGTCCTCGCCGTAGGGCTCGAAGCACCGGTAGGCGGCCATGGCCGACTCCAGGTGCTCCGGGGCGTTCTCCCGCAGGTAGTCCAGCACGGCGTGCAACGAGTCCCACAGGCTGTAGACGTCGAGGCCGTGGAACCCGACGCGCCGCTCGTGCGGCCTCGTCTCGTTGTGCCGCCGCAGCCACCGCGCGAAGTCCACGACCTCCTCGTTGGCCCACATCCACGTGGGCCACCGGGTGAAGGCGAGCAACGCGTCCCTCGGGTCCTCCGGCGCGCCCTCGACGCCCACCACGCTCCGGTGCACGGCGTGGCAGTCGGGCCAGTCGCCCTCGACGGCGACGAGGGAGAACCCGTGCTCCGCCACGAGCCGCCGGGTCAGCTCGGCCCGCCAGCGGTAGAACTCGGACGTGCCGTGGGTGGCCTCGCCGAGCAGGACCAGGTGGGCGTCACCGATCCGCCGGACCAGCGGATCGAGGTCCTCGGCCGAGCGCAGGGACACCCCGGCCGACCTGATCTGGTCGATCGCACCCATCGCCCACCTCACGCCACGCCGGGCCGGCCTCCCCGGTTCCGGTCCCTGGCCAGTCCGAGCAGGGCCAGCGCCCCGCCCACCGCGCAGGCGCCGCCGAGCACCGACAGGGCGTTGGCGGCGAGCACCCCCACCACGAACAACAACAGGCCCACGCCGAACAGGACGCGCACGAACCACGCGCCCATCCGGCCGACCCTCGGCGGCAGCCCGTCCCGCAGGCCCTGGGCCAGCACGGGATCGTCCTGCTCAAGCCACCGCTCGATCTCCGCCAACTGGCGTCGCTCCTCACGGCTCAGCATCTCGACCTCGCCACGCCCGTCGGTCTCCCCCGCCCAGGGGAGCGGGCCGCCGGATCACGTCTTGGCGGCCCTGGGGTTCGTCAGGAGCCCGATGGCCACCATGCCCACGCCCAGACCCAGGTGCAGCCAGTTGTCGGCGGCGTTCACCGGGATGAAGTTCGCCGCGCTGCCGTGGTCGACGATCAGCCCGTACAGCCAGATGACCAGGTAGATGACGCCGCCGGTCACCAGGTAGAGCCTGGCGGCCGGCGGGCTCGCCGCGGCCAGCAGCCCGACGACGCCGAAGGCCAGGTGCACGAGGTTGTGGAGGACCGACACCGCGAAGACGTTCAGGAGCAACGCGCCGGACCCGTGCCCGGCGAAGGTCATCTGGTCGTGGTGCGTGGTGACCGCGGGAACGAACCCGAGGACGCCCACGACGAGGAAGACCAGGCCGACCAGTGCGGCGGCGACCTGCGCCGCCGTGTTCCCGAGGGACCCACTGTCCCGCGCCCAGTGCACCATGACCGACCTCCCAGCCGCTCGTGTCCGCCACCGGGGCTCTCCCGGCGGACTACCCGGCTGGGCGACGGCGAAACCGCGTCAGCGCACGACACCGAGGGTGGGGCGCTGGCGGGACGGCCCCGGGGAGACGCACCGGCGGGCCGGCCGGTCGCGACCGGCCAGCCACCTCGGCCGGGGCAGCCGGTGCCGCTCGCACGCGTCGACCAGCGACGCGGTCCAGGCGAGCAGGGTCAACAGGAGGACGTTCCGCTCGGCCGGCGAGACCACGGCCACCACCCGGTCGAGGGCCTCCTCGGCGCGGACGCTGTCCCCCTCCACGGTGGCCGTCAACGCGCCGAACAGGGTGCGCAGCGGCGGCGGCCCCTCCTCGGGGTCGACCTGCCGCCCGCTGGGGTCGAAGACCCGGACCCGCACGGCGTCGCCGGGTCCGCGCACGGCGGCCAGCGTCAGGATCATGACCGCGCAGCCCCGTAACACCGCCCTGGCCGCCGCCCGGATCGCGGTGGCGTCGTCGTCCGCGTACGCGGCGCGCAACGCGATCAACCCGTCCGCCACACCGTCCGCGTCACCCGTGCGCCACGAGGTGACCATCCGCGCCACAACCTCGGCCGAGACGTGCTCCCTGACCTGCACCGTGTCCCCCATACTCGCCTGTCACCGCCGATCGACCTCGGGGCGGGGCTGCCCACGACTCACCGCAATCAAACCCCTACTGAGCGTGTTCGGGGAGAGAGTCGCCCGGACGGCCCAGCGCCCCGCCGTCACAGTTCACCCTCCCGGTCGGTTCCGATGTCCCGCTCGTGCTGGGCCACGCGTTTCGGACCGTGACGGGCCTGCTCCGCCCGTTCGCCGGCGGTGCGCTCGGGCGCCGGGTCCAGCGGGACCGCGCCCATCACCTCGGTGAGGTTCGCGTAGTCCCCCAGTGGGCAGGCCCGGACCGCCCTGACCACCTCGGGGTCGGCTCCGCGCCGCTCGACGTGCTCGACCAGCGCCTCCTTGGAGAGGGGGTAGTCCACGTCGTTCAACGCGTCCTGGATTCGTTCCCTCAGTCCCATTCCCCTCAGGTATCCCGGGACGCGGCCGGCTACGCCTGTGCCAGGGGGTCACCCGGTGGGGCGGGACGAGTTCACCCGGTCGAGAGCGGGTACCCGAGCGGCGGGCCAGGCCGGGCCGGCTCACGCCCACCCCGGCCGGCCCGCCGAGCGCCGGACGATCGGGAGGACGCCATGCCCGCCTTGGGTTGGGACCCGCTCCACAACGTCGACGAGATGCTCAGCCGCTTCTTCGGGGCGCAGCCGCACGTCGTCCCGATGGACGTCTACCGCACGCAGGACGCGTTCTGCGTGGACCTGGACCTGCCGGGGGTCGACCCGTCCGACGTCGACGTGGAGGTCGACCGGGGTTCGCTGACCGTGCGCGCGACCCGGCAGCCGCGGTACGGCGAGGGGGACAGCGTGCTCTCGGCGCAACGCCCGCAGGGCACGTTCACCCGCCAGATCGTGCTGGCCGAGACGCTGGACACCGACGCGATCGAGGCGGAGTACCGGGACGGGGTCCTGTCGCTGCGGATCCCGGTCAACCGGGAGCGCCGGCCGCGCAAGGTCGAGATCAGCCACCGCCGGGACCAGCCGGAGCGGGTGGACGTGCCGGGCACCGACCAGACGCCGCCCACGGGCGCCGCGCCCACGCCGGGCCCGGCCGAGGGACCCCGCTGACCGGACGGTCGTGCTCCCGGGGCGACGGAGGCCGTCTCCTGCCTCGTTGGCAAGTAGGTTGCCCATAGGGCAAACTACGCCGCATGGGTGAGCCACTGGACCAGGCGAGCGACGACCTCGGCGACCTCGACGATCTCGCGATCGCACTGGGGCGCCAGCTCCACGAGGCACGCGCGGCCCGGGGGTGGACGCTGGAGGAACTCGCGGCACGGACCGAGCTGTCCGTGCCGTACCTCTCCCGACTGGAGTCGGGACGCCGCCAGCCGTCCCTCGCCGTCCTGGTGACGCTGGCCAGGTCCCTGGGCGTGCCCGTGTCGACCCTGCTGGACCCGCCGCCCGACCCCGACGAGGAGACGATCCGCGTCCACAGTGGACAGGAGCAGGTGGTCGACGGGCTGCGCGCGGCCAGCATGACCAGGGGCACGAACCCGGACTGGCAGGTCTGGCGGGTGGCGGTGCCGGCCGGACGCCCCCCGTCCCGCCCCCGGTCGCACGACGGCGTCGAGTGGATCTACGTCCTGGACGGGGCGCTCGCCCTCACCGTCGGCTCCCGACGGATCGAGCTGTCCCCTGGCGAGGCGGCGGAGTTCGACGCGCGCCAGCCCCACCGGCTCGCCGCCGCCCACGGCGACACCGCGCACGTCCTGCTCTCCGTCTCCCACCCCCACGCGCGGAGAACAGCGTGCGTGGACTGAGCCCGTTCGTCGCGCACATCGCCGTCGGACGGGTCGCTCCCCTGCCCCACGGCCGCGGCACCGTGCCCAGCGGCATCGTCAAGCACCCCGTCGACTCGGCCCACGTGGGCGTCCTGGGGCTCGACGGCGACGAGCAGGGCGACCGACGGGTCCACGGCGGCCCCGAGAAGGCCGTGTTCGTCTACCCCACCGAGCACGACGGCTGGTGGGCCGAACAGCTCGGCGCGTCGCTTCCTCCCGCCGCCTTCGGCGAGAACCTCGGCACCGTGGGCCTCACGGAGGACACCGTCTTCCTCGGCGACGTCTACGAGGTGGGCGGGGCCCTCCTCCAGGTGAGCCAACCCCGCCGCCCCTGCTTCAAACCGGCCGCCCGCCTCGGACACCGAGAGATCGCCGTCCTGACCCAGACCAGCGGGCGGACCGGCTTCTACCTCCGGGTCCTTCGCCCGGGGACCGTCGCGCTGGGCTGCCCGGTCACGCTGCTCGACCGCGACCGGGACCCGGTCAGCGTGGCCGACGTCAGCCGGGTCATGCACGGCGACAACACCCGCGTCCACCAGGTCCTCGCCAGCCCCCGGCTGCCGGAACGCTGGCGCGCCACCCTGCGCGCCCGGCTCTCCGGCGCGCACGAGGACGAGACCGCCCGACTCCACGGACCCACCCGAGGTGAGCGATGACCCCGACCCGGCACGTCCTGATCCTGCGCCACGTCCCGTGGGAGGGGCCGGGCCTGATCGCCACCGCCCTGGACGGCCTCCCCGTCCTCGACGCCGTCGTCGTCGACGACCACGACCCGCGTCTGCCCACTGTGGACCAACTGTGCGGCCTGGTCGTCATGGGCGGCCCGATGAACGCCGACGACACCGCCCGGCACCCCGGCCTCGCCGCCGAGCGGCGGCTGCTCGCGGCGGCGGTGGAGGCCGGCGTCCCCGCGCTCGGCGTCTGCCTCGGCGGCCAGTTGCTCGCCCGCGCGCTCGACGCCCCGGTCCACGCCGGCGCGGGCGTCGAGCTGGGGTGGGCGCCGATCACGGTCACCGCCCAGGACGACCCGTTGCTCGGCGGACTCGCCCCCGCCAGCCCCGTCCTGCACTGGCACAGCGACGTCTTCGAGGCGCCGTCGGGAGCCACACCGCTCGCCGCCACCGACACCACGCCGTGTCAGGCCTTCCGCCTCGGCTCGGCGTGGGGGCTCCAGTTCCACGTCGAGGTCACGCGGCCGCTGCTCGACGAGTGGCTCGCCGAGCCGACCATGGCCGGGGAGGCCGCCGCCGCGCTCGGACCGGACTGGCGACGCGTCCTGACCGAGCAGACCGACCGCCACCTCGACGCGCTCGCCGGGCCGGCCCTGCGCGGACTGGCGGCGTTCGCCGAGCTGGTCCACCAACGACGCTGACGCGCGCCCGCTCGCGCTGCGCGATGCCCCGGCTCCTGCGATGGTCGAGACATGGTTGCCTTCGGATACACGTTGATGACGGAGCAGGCCGGACCGAAGGACCTCGTGGACCACGCGGTGCGGGCCGAGGCGTGCGGCTTCGACTTCCAGGTGATGAGCGACCACTACTTCCCCTGGATCGACGAGATGGGGCACTCCCCCTACGCGTGGAGCGTGCTGGGCGCGGTGGCCCACGCCACCGAGCGGACCGAGCTGATGACCTACGTGACGTGCCCGCTCGTCCGCTACCACCCCGCCGTCGTCGCGCAGAAGGCCGCCACGGTCCAGTTGCTGTCCGACGGCCGCTTCCTGCTGGGGCTCGGGGCCGGCGAGAACCTCAACGAGCACGTGGTGGGCCGGGGCTGGCCGCCGGTGAACATCCGGCACGAGATGTTCCTGGAGGCGCTCCAGATCATCAACCAACTCTTCGACGGCGGGTACGTGAACTTCCACGGCGACCACTACCGGGTGGACTCGGCCCGGCTCTGGGACCTGCCGGAACGGCGCGTCCCGATCGGCGTCGCCGTCTCCGGCCGGCAGTCCTGCGAGCTGTTCGCCACCCTCGGCGACCACATGATCGCCACCCAGCCGCAACCCGAACTGGGGCAGTGGTGGGACGCGGCCAGGGAGGACGAGGGCGGCGAGCCGAGCCGGCGCATCGGGCAGCTCCCGATCAGCTTCGACCGCGACCGCGAGGCCGCGATCGCCCGCGCGCACGAGAAGTTCCGGTGGTTCAGCCTCGGCTGGAAGGTCATGTCCGAGCTGCCGGGCACCGCCGCGTTCTCGGCCGCCACCCAGACGACGCGCAAGGAGGACGTGGCCCAGGGCATCCCGTGTGGCCCCGATCCCCAGGCCGTCATCGAGGGCGTCCGCCCGTTCGTCGAGGCCGGATTCACCGACGTCGCCCTCGTCCAGGTCGGCAGCGCCGACCAGCAACCGCCCTTCTTCGACTTCGCCGAGAAGGAGCTGTTGCCCGCGCTCCGCGAGGCGTTCGGCTGACAGTCCCTTGGGGAGGTCTGTCATCGAGCCGGCTGGGTGCTCCCAGCCGGCTCGACGCGTCTCGACAGGTTTGGTGTGTCTCGACGGGTTCGGCGCGTCTCGACGGGCTCAGCGTCTCGACGGGCTCAGCGTCTCGACGGATTCGGCGCGTCTCGACGGGCTCAGCGTCTCGACGGATTCGGCGCGTCTCGACGGATTCGACGTGTCTCGGCAGTCTCAGCGTCTTTCGGCAGTCTCAGCGGGTTTCGGCCGGCTCGGCGGGTTTCGCCGGACTCAGCGTGTTCAGCCGGCTCGGTGTTTCGGGGGTCCGATCGCCGATCACCCGGCGTCGGTCCGCACGAGCCCTCGGACGGCCTGGACCAGGTTGCGCACGTCCTGACGTGCCCGCCTCGTGTTCCCGTGGGCGAGGTACTGCACGACGATGCCGTCCGTGGCGGCCACGACGAGCCTCGCGAGCTGCGGGAGCGGCATGACCGGTGTCTCGTCCGGCCGGCGCGCCCGCCGGTAGGCGGTCTCCACCACCGAGCAGTACCGCTGGCACTGCCACTCCGCCAACCAGGCCAGCTCCGGTCGCCGGATCGCGTACGTGGTCAGCTCGTACCGCATGAGCTGGGCTCCCGGCGCTCCCTCCACCATCCGCCAGAAGCCCCGCACGCTGTCCTCGACGGCCCTGGCGAGCCCGTGCGCCGGGCTGATCACCTCGTCGAGGGCGGCGGCGACGTCCCCGGTCACGCTCTCGACGACCGCCCGCAGCAATTCCCGCTTGTTCTCGAAGACGTGGTGCACGGTGCCCAGGGGCACGTCCGCCTGCTCCGCGATCCGCCGGGTGGTGGCGGCGTCCAGCCCCTCCTCGCCCATCACCTCGATCGCGGCGCGGACGAGCTGCTGTCGCCGCTCCTCCGCGGAAAGCCGTGCCATGCGACCTCCACCGGCCGTCTCGTTGCCCTGACCCTCCGCGCACCGCGTCCGAGGACAGGGCCGGAGACGACCGATCATGTCGGATGGCTTCGGGCGGCGGAAGCTCAGTGAGCCAGGGTTGCGCTCACGGCCCGCTCGTTCTCACGCTCCGCGACGTTCGTACTCGGCGTACAGCTCACGCCAGTGGTCCAACGTCCACGTGGACCAGTCCTTCGGGCGCCCGGCGAGCGCCTCGCGCAGGTACTCGAAGTGGTTGTGCCACCCCGCGAGACAGCTCAGCCGCTCCGCGTCCGGCCCGGTCATCTCGTTGACGAAACGCAGGAGCGTGCCACCGTCGGCCGGCTCCAGTTCGAACCGCACCCGCCCGTGCACGTCCACCGTGTACTCGGCGACCCTCTTCGGTACCCATGCCGTGACCCGGCCGGGCGCCACCGTCGCGTTGCCCTGCTCGTCGGTGTTCAACCAGCGCAGGGTGATCGCCCCGCCCTGCCGCTGCTCGAACGGCTCCGCCGCCGCCAACCACCCCGGCAGCCCCTCGGGCGTCGCCACCGCCTCCCACACCTCGTCCACGGGGTGCGGCAGCCTCAGCTCGTACCGCAGCAGATGCGTCTGTCCCCTGCTCTCCGAGCTCCCGAACGGACACGACGTCTCCATCCCCCGAGTATCACGTGCCCCTCCCCACCCCGCCCGCCCCACCGCCCCGGCGAGTGGGGCGAAGTCGGAGGGAGGACCAAAGCGCGAGGAGCAGGGCGCTCGTCAGGCAGAGGACGCCCGCTGTTGGTAGTGGGTCGCCGTCGGTGCCGGAGGCCGGGGTGCCGGCGGAGGTCGAGAGCATGACTCCCAGTCCTCCGGCCAGTGTGATGGCGGTCTTCGTCAGGCCGGAGGCTTCACCCGCGCGTTCCGGCCGGACGACCGACTGCGTCGCGACCAGGGTCAGGGCGTTGGCCAGGCCCAGCGCGGCGCCGCTGGCTGTGATCGCGAGAAGGTAGCTCGGGAGTTCGTCCGCCAGCGAGGCGGAGCCGAGAGAGAAGCCCGCGCAGGCCAGGCAGGTAGCCATGGTCGGCACGGCGCGGCCAGGGGGAATCCGTCCCGCGGCCGGACCCGCGAGCGCCATGAGTGCGGCTGGGCCGAGAAACGCGAGCCCTGAGGCGGCTGAGGACAGGTCCCAGCGGCTCTGGAGGCTGAGCGGAACCGCGAACAGGAACACCACTGTGGCCGCGTTCGCCACGGCGCCCGCAGCAGTGAGCCCGACGTAGGGGCCGTTGCGGAGCAAAGCCAGGTCCAGAAGGGGATTCCGTGTCCTTCGCTCATGCCGGACGAAGAGCGCCAGCAGCGCGAGGAAGAGGACCAGCGCTCCGGTGGTCGTCGCCGAGGTCCATCCCCAGACAGGTCCGCGATCCACGAGAACCGACAGGACCGCGAGCGCGGCCGTGACGCTGACCAACCCCAGCACGTCGACACCGCTGGCGCTCGGGTCGCGCGAGTCTGGCCCTCTCCGGACGGCGACGACCGCCAGGGCCGAGATCAGGGCGGTGATCAGGAACAGTGCGCGCCAGGATGACGCCTCGGCGAGAACACCGCCGACAGAGGGGCCGACCACGGTCGCGACCCCACCACCGCCCAGGGCGGCCCCGATGGCCCGTCCTCGCCGTTCGGCCGGAAACACGGTGGTGAGCAGGGCGAGGCCAACGGGCATCGTCACGGCGCCACCGACTCCCTGCACCACCCGGGCGGCCACCAGGGCGGGGAGCGAGGTCGCCAGTGCGCACAGCAGTGAGGCAGCGCCGAACAGGCTCAGGCCGAGGACCAGAACACGGCGACGGCCGAGCAGGTCTCCCATCCGTCCCGCGCCCAGCATGAGGGTGCCCACGGACAACAGGTAGGCGCTGACCGTCCACTGGAGATCTCCCGCGGACGCCGCGAGGTCCCGACCGATCCGTGGAAGCGCCAGGTTCAACGCGAAGGAGTCGAGCTGGACGCAGAACACACCCAACGCGACGCCGGCCAGCGCCCATCGGCGAGCACCCAAATTCTCTGTCCTCGTCACCATCCCACCTCGGAACAGTCATGTCCCTGCTCATGCGCAGGGACATCCGGTTCGTTCACAGGTGGATTGGGGGCGCCGGACAGGGGGCCGCACAGAAGCGGAACAGCCCACCAGGGCGCAGAAGGTGACGGAAGAACCGCCGAACGGCGCCACCGACCCTAGCCGAGGAACAGGCTGCCCCGCAAAGGAAAGGTGGGACCGGAAGCGTTCGCTCCTGGCCCCACCACAGCATGCGATGTCAGTGATCGTGGGCGTGACGGGCGCAGACCGCCCCGCCGCCAGGGGTCGTGTCCTCGTCCCCGGACTCGGCGCGGAACACCGGGCCGTGGGCCTGTTCGCAGTGCGGCCGGGCGGGCTCCGGCACGGCGTGGTCGGGTGCGGCGTGGTCCACCTGCAACGTCACGTGCTCCAGGTGGAAGTCGGCCTCCAGCAGGTGTTTGAGGTCGGAGCGGACGGCGTGACAGTCACGCCCGGCGGCGACCAGCACGTGCGCGGACAGAGCCGGCTGCCCCGAGGTGATCTGCCAGATGTGCAGGTCGTGCACCTCGGCCACGTGCGGGCGCGCCGTCATCGCCTGGCCCACCGCGGCGGGGTCCAGTTCGGCGGGCGCGGCCTCCAGCAGGATGCGCCCGGAATCGCGGAGCAGCCCGATCCCCGCCTTGACCATCAGCACGACCACGATCAGCGACGCGATGCCGTCCGCCCTGGTGAAGCCGGTCAGGACCATGACGAGGCCGGACACCGCGGTCGCGATGAACGCGAACAGGTCGTTGAGGATGTGCTGGAACGCGCCCTCGACGTTCAACGACGAGCGGTTCGCCCTGCTGAGCATCCAGGTGGCCGCGAGGTTCACCACGATGCCGACCAGCGCGGTGACCAGCACCAGGCCGCCGGTCACCTCGGGCGGCTCGATCAGCCGCACGACGGCCTCGTATCCCAGCCACCCGCCGAGCAACAGTAGCGTGGCCCCGTTGACCTGGGCGGAAAGGATCTCCGCGCGCTTCCAGCCGAAGGTCATCCGCCCTGCCGCGGGGCGCGCGGCCAACCGGATCGCCCAGAGGGCGAGCGCGATCGAGGCCGCGTCGGTGAACATGTGCGCCGCGTCGGAGATCAACGCCAGCGAGCGGGCCACGACGCCCACCACGACCTCGCCGGCCATGAACGCGACGATCAGCAGGAGCGCGCCGCGCAGCCATCTGCGGTCGGCGTCGGCGGAGACCCCGTGTCCGTGGCCATGCCCGTGACCGTGGCCATGTCCTCGTTGGTGGTTGTGTCCGTGGTCGTGTCCGTGGTTCTGGCCGTGACCGTGGGATCGCTCCCGCCGTCCGCCCACGTCGTCCTCCACTCGACTCGTCGATCACCTCGCGACGGACCGCTGGCCGCCCCGCACACCCCCGGAGCTTATATGCACGTATGGCTATGTGTTCAACCCCCCGAACGCCGGGCGACCGTTCGGCCGCGCACCGATCCCGCCGGTCGTCGGAGCGACACCCGACTCCTCCGGCAGGGAAGCGCGACGACAGACGACGGCCCGCCACATGCGACTATCCATAGTGGACATTGAGGGGAAACCGGCCACAGCCAGCGAAAGTAGGCCAGAAGGGCCGCAAAGACGAACAGGGGCACGCCCAACACGAAGCAACGATGCCCCGATCGGCGGCCTCCGGAACATTCCACTCGTCCGGGCGACACCTTCTGTCACGAAACTGTCAGACCCGCGTGAGATGTTCAGAAAGGGGGGTCCCCCTACTACAGGCCTGTAGGCGCCGAGAGTCGACGCGAGATGCGTCCACAGTCAGGGACGGCAAGAAGCTCAGGCTGCCGACCAGAGACGGGCGACCACATCGCGGGAAGACGCGAAGGCCAGCCCCGGAGGTGGCCACCAGCGCACGAGAAAACAGAGCTAGGTCCACATGACCCTGAAAACCGTTACAGCAACGGCGTTTCCGCGTGTCGAGCGGTGAGTTCGACGGTCGGATGACGCGAGACGGTCGCGCGCACGCCCTCGCGCGCGACGCTCACCCTGGCCTCTCAGCGATTCTCCTTCTCGGACCGCTCCACCCCGTCCTGCTCCGCCTCGTCGAGCTGGCGGAGCGCCCACTCGGCCCACTCGCGCTGCGCCTGGAAGCTCCGGCGGCCGTACTCGGCGGCGAACAGGCCGAACCAGCGGTCCTTCTGCTCGCGCCGGAGCTCCTCGATCCTGTCGAGCGCGCCGCAGACGCGCTCAAGCTCCGCGTCGGCCTCCGCGATCCACTCGTGGAGGAGCTTCCTGATCTCCGCGTGGTCCAATGTGGACAGAAGGAACATGCGCAGCACGGTCTCGTTGCGCACCACGGCGTCCTTGTTGGGCGTGAGCAGCCAGCGCCGCACCTCCTCCCTGCCGGCCTCGGTGATGGCGTAGGTGCGCCGCCCCCGCGCCCCCTCCTCCACCACGGAGATCAGCCCCTCCGCGGCGAGCCGGTTCAGCTCGGGATAGATCTGGCTGTGGCGGGCGTGCCAGGCGTACTTCTGCAACGACACCTCGAACCGGCGGGTCAGGTCGTACCCGCTGGCCGGGTGGTCGGCGAGCAGTCCAAGCAATGCGTGACGCAGCGACATGCGGCAAACCTCCCGATTCGCACCTTACCTCTCAGGAGCTACACGTACACATCGACACGTCACTCGTTGACATGTCACTCTCAACATGTCATTGTCGTCGTGCCACGCCGACGGCTTCCGGGGGGAACAGATGACCGAGAGCACGCACGAGGAACCACGACCGATCGACCTGAAGGGCTACCTGACACCGGTGCCCGACGAGATCGACGCGGTCGAACTGCCGGTGACCGGTGTGCTGCCGCCCGAGCTGACCGGCAGATACCTCCGCAACGGCCCGAACCCGCTGCCCGGTGAGCGCACGCCGCACTGGTTCGTCGGTCACGGGATGATCCACGGCATCCGGCTGCGCGAGGGCCGCGCGGAGTGGTACCGCAACCGGTGGGTGCGGACCCGTCGCCTCGCCGGCGACCCCTACCTGCGCCAGGACGGCACGCGGGACCTCGCCGCCGTCCACGCCAACACCCACGTCATCGAGCACGCCGGGCGCCTGCTCGCGCTCGTCGAGAGCGGCCTGCCCTACGAGCTGACGCCCGAGCTGGACACCCTCGGCCCCTGCGACTTCGGCGGCCGGCTGACCACGGCCATGACCGCCCACCCGAAGGAGGACCCGGTCACCGGGGAGCTGCACTTCTTCGGATACGGCGTCGAGCCGCCCTACCTCACCTACCACCGGCTGTCCGCCGACGGGGAGCTGCGGCGCAGCGTCCCCGTGGACGTGCCCGGTCCCACGATGGCGCACGACTTCGCGATCACGCAGAACCACGTTGTGTGGCTGGACCTGCCGGTCGTGTTCGACATGTCCCTCGTCGGCCGCGGCATGCCCTACCAGTGGAACGACAACTACGGCGCCCGACTCGGCGTGATGCCGCACGACGGCGGCGACGTGCGCTGGTTCGAGATCGAGCCGTGCTACGTGTTCCACGTCGGCAACGCCTGGGAGGACGAGGCCGGCCGGGTCGTGATCGACGGCGTCCGCTACTCGCCCGAGGTCTGGCACCGGAGCTGGACGAGCATCGGCGGGTCGACGACGCCCGCCGGCGGCCCGGTCGCCGCGGCGGCCGCCCAGGGCGGGACCTGCCTGTACCGCTGGACCCTCGACCCCGCCACCGGGAAGGTCCACGAGGAGCAGCTCGACGACCGCTGGATCGAGTTCCCGACACTCAACGACGGCCTGGTCGGCCGCGGCAACCGATACCTCTACGCCGTCGCCGACGACTCGCCGACCGGAGAGAACGGCGTCGTCCTGAAGTACGACACCCGCACCGGCGCCAGCCAGGCGCACGAGCTGGGCCGCGACCACGTCTCCAGCGAGGCCGTCTTCGTCCCGGCCGCCGACGGTCGCTCCGAGGACGAGGGCTGGCTCCTGTCCATCGTGACCGACCGGGCGGGCGCCGCGTCCGACCTGCTGGTGCTGGACGCGGCCGACCTGGCGGCCCCACCCGTCGCGACCGTGCGTCTGCCCCGCCGCGTGCCGGCCGGATTCCACGGGTCATGGGTTCCCGACACCAACTGACCACACCGAACTCGGAGAGAGAAACCCTCGTGACCGACAACCTCGACCGTCACCGGCAGCACGCCCCCGCCGCCCCGGCGGCGGGGAGAGGCGACCAGCCCCCCGGCGCGCTGGGAATGTTCCTCACCCTGGTCTACGACGTGGGCTTGGCCGTCGCGGCCTACTACGGCTTCCGCCTCCTGGGGTTCGACCAACACATCTCGCTGCTGGCCGGGACGGTCGCCTCCGGCCTGCGCGTGCTCTACGTCGCCGTGCGGAAGCGGAACTTCGACGTGTTCGCCGGCTTCCTGCTCGTGGTCTTCGGCGTCGGGCTGGTGTTGTCGTTCGTGACCGGCGACGAGAAGTTCCTCCTGCTGAAGGACTCCTTCGCCACCGCAGTGGCCGGCCTGCTGTTCCTCGGGAGCTGCTTCGTGGGACGTCCGTTGACCTTCCACGCGGCCAAGCGGCTCCGGGCGTCCACGCCGGACGAGGCCGCGGCGTGGGACGCGCGCTACGCGCGGGAACGGGACTTCCGCCGAACCTTCCTCGTGCTGTCCGCCGGGTGGGGAGCCGGGCTGCTGGCCGAGGCCGTCGTGCGCGTCCCGCTCATCTACGTCCTGTCGACCGACGTCATGGCCGGACTGTCCCAGGTGCTCTTCATCGCGACCATGGCGCTGCTGTTCGTCTGGAACATGGGGTACATCCGGCACGTCGTGCGCAGGATGCAGGCGAGCCAGGCTCCCGCGCAGCCCGTTCACCACTGATCCCATCCCAGGGGGGAACTGGGGGTGTGGTCGGCTCCTGCCACGGGGAGCACGTGCGACAACGCGTGCGGCAGGAGCCGACCACCTCGGCCATCGCCGACCTTGTGCCTTCTCAGGCGGTCCCGGCCGCCACCAAGCGGTTCTCCCGTCTTGGCGCGCCCTCGCCGGCGCCCATCCACACCGGACCGCCGCACGCTCGCCGCCATGTGCCGACGTGCACCCACTCGCGGCCCCAACCGTGGCTGACCAGAACCGTGGGCCGGACGCAGCGAGGACACGGCTGCGGGGTCGAATCCACGGACATCGTGACCACTTCCTCGCGCCGGTGGCCTCCGACGTGGATGTCGATGCCCCTGACGGGAGCGCTCTGACCACCTGACTTGCCGTACAGGAACCGTCAGACCGCCCCGGAATACAGCCCGGACGAAGTCCGTGGTGGCCATGTGCGAAGTATGTCCTTTCCGCACTCCTCCCCTTACTCAGCGTGGTGCGTACGAGGGCGTGACGTTTCTTTCCATGACTAGAGCGATGATCACGATGCCGTGTGAGATGGGCGCCATGCGAGACGACAGCAGGGTGTGGTTACACCGGTGTTCGGAGGTCATGCCGCGGCCCCTGAGCAGCGCCGGCCCCGACGACGTGCTCGTCGAATGGCGTGAGTACTGCGATCCGGACGGCCCCTGGCTCCGGGCCTGTGTGGAGGAGTGGCAACGGCAGGGGCACTTCCGGCACCACCGCGCCGGAACCGTTCTCGTCACCTATGGCGCGGCCTGGCTCGTGGCCTGCGCGACCGTGCCCGAGTACCACTTCGGCGAGCCTCTCCCGTCCCTCGCCAACGCGCGCGCCGTGATCGACGAGCACGGGCTCCTCGCGCACCTCTCGCTCACGGGCGAGGACTCGGGTGTCACCGACGCCGACGGCTGGTGGGCCGAGGTGTCCGGCCTCTTCACCCCGCTCACCGAGGGCCTCGCCGCCCTCGGCGGCCCGCCGGCCCACAGTGACCAGTACTGGGGCAATGCCGTCGGGCTCACGGGCGACGTTCTCCGCCGCATCGAGTCGCTGGGGGCGCCCGGCGACGTGCGGGCGACCGCGGACCTCCTCCGGAAGGCCTCCGGCAGGGAGCACCTGGTCTCCCTGCGTGACTTCCCCGACGGCTCCTGGTCCCGTCGACGCACCTGCTGCCAGTGGTGGCGCAGCGGCAGTGGCTACTGCGGTGACTGTGTCCTCCAGGACTCCCCCTCCCGCGCCCGCTGACGCGCACCAGCACCGGCACCGCCAGCGGGCGCGGGAGCGCTCACGACGCGCGGGCCAGGCTGAGCAGCCCGCAGCCGTAGGCCTTCGCTCTGCCGATGCCATCGCGCAGCGCCGCGGAGAACGCCTCCGGGTCCACGATGAGCCGCCCACTTCACCCCGCTGACCTGCGTTCGCAGTTCGTCCTGCTTCTCCGACTGTCCACTCCCCACTGATTGCCGTGCGTTCCGGACAACCACTCGAACAGAGCAGCGGCGGAGCCGAGGAACAAGCCGGCGCTGTGGGATGTTGCGCGTGCATGCAGGTGGTCGGACGGACGAAGGGCAGGACGCCATGAACCCCTCCCCGGTGCGGGTGCGACGCGACGGCAAGGGGTCGTTCACCGCGACCAACGCGCGCGGTGCCGAGGTGGTGATCGGCCGGCCCGCGGAAGGACAGGCGTTCTCCCCGGTCGAGCTGTTGATGGCGGCGATCGCGGCCTGCGCCGGACTGAGCGCGGAGGGTGTGATCGCCCGACGGCTGGGCGAGGACGCTCCGGTCACGCTGAACGTGACGGCCGAGAAGGACGAGGAGGCCAACCGGCTCAGCGGCGTCCGGGTCTCGCTCGACCTGGATCTGTCCGATGTGGACGATGCTGCCAGGGAGGCCCTGGCCACGACGATCATGAGGGCCGTCGAGCGGGCGTGCACGGTGAGTCGCACGGTCGAGGCGCCGGGCGTGCGTGTCGAGCTGGTTCCGGTGAACGAGTAACCACACAAGAACACGGGAAACAAAGGGGCAGATTTCCCAACAGGGACAAACGCGCTCGGCGGGTTTCGTCAGGCTCCTTCTCGGGCAAAGTGGGAGAGGAAAGCGATACCGAGTCCGCGGTGCTATCCGGCCCACTCCGCGAGTTCGACGTTGCGCTCGTGCTGGCGGAGCTGGGCCAGCGCCTGCTTCTCGAGCTGGCGGACCCGCTCCCGCGTCAGGCCCACGCGGTCGCCGACCTCCTGCAACGTCCACGGCCGGCCGTTGTGCAGGCCGTAGCGCAGGCAGAGGATCATCGCCTCCCTGGGCGGCAGCGTGTCGATCAGCGACCGCAACGCGCTGGCCAGCGCCTGGAACTCCACGACGTCGGTCGCCTGGAGCACCTCGGTGTCCTCGATCAGGTCCGACACCCGTGTCTCGCCGTCGTCGCCGACCGGCGTGTCCAGGCTGATCGCGTGCCGCGCGACGCGCCGCAGCTCCTCCACCCGCTCCGGGGTGAGCCCGCTGGCCTCGGCCACCTCCTCCAGCGTCGGCTCGCGGTCCATGCGCAGCCGGAGCTCCCGCTCCCGCCGTCCCACCCTGGCCAGGTCCTCGACGACGTGCACGGGCAACCGGATGTTGCGGGTCTGCTCGGCCAGCCCGCGCTCGATCGACTGCCGGATCCACCACACCGCGTAGGTCGAGAACTTGTAGCCCTTGGTGTAGTCGAACTTCTCCACGGCCCGGATCAACCCGAGGTTGCCCTCCTGGATCAGGTCGAGGAAGGGCAGTCCCCTGCCGAAGTACTTCTTCGCCGTCGCCACGACCAGGCGCAGGTTCGCCCGCACCATGTGGTCCTTCGCCCGCCGGCCGTCCTCGGCGATCTCCTCGTAGTCGGCCCGCCGCTCCTCGGTCAGCGCGTGCTCGCCCTGGTCGGCCTGGCGGAGCAGCTCCGCGGCGTACACCCCCGCCTCGATCCGCCGGGACAGCTCGACCTCGTCCCTGGCGGTCAGCAGCGGCGTCGCCGAGATCTGGGAGAGGTACTGCCGGACGAGATCGGTGTCGTTCTCGGGGCCGGCGGGCTCCGTCCGCCCCGCCGGAGTCGCCGTGCGCAGCACCGCGCTCACCTCCCGCGCCGTGTCGGCGCGCGTCGTGGCCGAGTAGCTGTGCCTGGGGTACCCCGTTCGTGGCAGGGCACACGCCGGAGGGATCTTCCGAGTGATCCGATCCCGAGGAGTGAGCGTTCTCCGGGCGGGCATCACGGCAAGGAGCCCCTGGTGGGGGCTCCTTGCCGTGATGCGGGCGGGTGATCTCAGGCGTGGGTGAGCGAGCGGTCGTAGACGGTCACGTCCTCATCCGGGACGGTGTGCGCCTCGCGGGCGACGAAGCCGCCGCCGAAGAGCTGGTTGACGCGCGCGGCCTCCTGGCTGTTCGGGTACGGGTTGCGGCAGGACGTGCCCGCGCTTCCACCGGACATCAGGTACGAGCAGACGCCGTTGTAGTTGTCCGGCAGGCCGAGGCCGTGCCCGATCTCGTGGGCCACGATCCGCAACGCGTTGTGGCCGGCCGCGATGTCGTTGGTGTCGATGTAGATCGTGGCGCAGCCGAGGCCGCAGGGATAGGCGCGCGAACCGCCGCCGGTCGTGGCGTAGATCCTGATCGACGCGTTGCCACCCCGCACCATTCGCAGGTTGGGCGCGGCGGAGTTCCAGATCCGGGCGGCCTGGTCGGCTTCGGCGGAATACGCCGAAGCGCTGTAGTAAACGGTGCGGGCGTAGGCCTGGGCCGGAGCGGCCGACGCCGCCGCGGCGGTGGAAAGTTGCAGGCCGAAGACGGTGAGCAGGAGGGCGAGCGGGCCGACGAGGCCACGCAGTAATCTCTGGACTGACACGCGGAATCTCCTCGCACAGCAGGGGTCGACGCAGGGGAGAAACGACGGCTTCCACATTTCTCGCCGTTGTTCGGAGCATAAGCGAACACGCATGCTTCCCCAAGGGCGCGCGTCATAAGTCATGGCCATAATGACACCGAAAAACGTCCGGAAAGCGCACGGCGCCGACGACCGGCCGCGACCTTCCCGATCCCGCCCTGACGGGATGCGCCGCGGCCCGGCCACCGGGAGGATGGATCAACGAGGCAGACGATGGGTGGTGAGGATGGGTCCACACCGGTCCGGCCTTCGCCCGGCGGGGGTCCCCGCCGAGAGAACGCTGGTGGTCCGTCGATGACGCCGAGGAGGCCGAGGACGCCGCACACCGGGTCGCGCGCTCTCGCGGTGCTGGACATCGACGGCGTGGTCGCGGACGCCCGCCACCGCCTGCACCTGCTCGCCGGCCAGCCGCGCCACGTCGACTGGGTGCGCTTCTTCCACGCCGCCGCCGACGACCCCCTGCTCGCCGAGGGGCACGACCTCGCCCACCGCCTCGCCGCCGACCACGAGATCGTGTGGCTGACCGGGCGCCCCGACTACGTCCGGGACCTCACCGTCCGCTGGCTGGCCGAGCACGGGCTGCCGGACGGCGCGCTCCTGATGCACCCCGAGGGCGACCACCGCCCGGCGCGTCTGGTGAAACTGGACCACCTGCGGGAGCTGGAGCGTTCCCGGACCATCGGGATCGTGATCGACGACGACCCTCGGGTCGTCGCGCTGCTCAGGGAGGAAGGGCTGCCCGTCGTGCCCGCGACGTGGTCACCGTGGTCGCCGGCCTTCCCACCCCAGGAGCAGGAGACCTAGACGAGTAATGCGTAAGTCCGGGGTGGTGCCGGGAGACGGACGAAGGGTGCTCAAGATCAGTTTGTGACGACCGACCTGAACACCCTTCTCACCGCACTCTACGTCAAGATCGACGATTACCTGGCTGGCAGGCCCCGGTGGGGCCGACCTCCCAAGCTCACCGATGCGGAGCTGATCACCCTCGCGGTGGCCCAGGCGCTGCTCGGGTTCACCTCCGAGGCACGGTGGCTGCGGTTCGTGCCTGACCACCTGCCCGGGGCGTTTCCTGACCTGCCGGGCCAGTCCGGCTACAACCGCCGCCTGCGCGCCGCGTTGCCTCTGGTCAAGGAGGTCATGCGACTGTTGGCGGCCGAC
>NZ_JAMTCP010000031.1 GCF_024171885.1 Streptoalloteichus tenebrarius
GTGAGGCCGAGGGGGTCGAGCCAGGCGGTGGGGTTGGGGACGTAGGTGTGGGGGTTCGGGCCGCCGGCTAGGTCGAGCGGGTCGGGGGTGGTGTAGCGGCCCCCGGCGGGGTCGTAGTAACGGAAGTAGTTGTAGTGGAGGCCGGTTTCGGGGTCGTGGTACTGGCCCGGGAACCGGAGCGGGCAGTAGGCGGGCGTGCGAGGGCCGGGGAGGAAGGCGCCCCAGAGGGTGGTGCGGTGGTGCCAAGCCAGGTTGCCGGCCGGGTCGACCAGCTCGGTAGGGGTGCCGACCAGGTCCGTGACGATGGCGTAGAACCGCTGGTCGATCCACTCCTGAGGGGCGTCGCGCAGGGGTGCGCGCTCGGTCTGGGTGAGGGGCCGGAAGGTGCCGGGCTCGAAGTCCCACGTGGTGGTGTGCCGGGCGGGACCGGTGGGCTGGAGCAGGGTGTGGGTCTGCTCGGCCAGGACCAGGCCGTCCCAGGTGAAGTCGACCTGCTCGACGACTGAGACCCCGTCGGGGGCGAGGCGTTGCTTGGCGATGCGGCGGCCGAGTGGGTCGTAGAGGTAGCGCCAGCGTTGGCCGTCGGGGGTGGTGACGGCGGTGAGGCGGTCCTCGGCGTCCCAGGTGTAGTGCCAGGTCAGGGTCTTGCCGGAGAGGGTGCGGTGCTGGCGGAGCAGGACCCGGCCCTGGGGGTCGTGCTGGTAGTGGATGTTGCCGGCCCGCTGGATGAGGGTGCCGGCGTAGGAGCGGTCGCCCTGCGCCTCGGCGCCGGGCGCGGTGGGCCAGGTGGCGTGGGTGAGGTTGCCGGCCGGGTCGTAGGCGTAGCGCTCGGTCCAGCCGGGGGCGTGGACGGCGGTGACCCGGCCGGCGGCGTCGAGGTCGAAGCGGCGGGGGCCGGTGAGCTGGTCGTCGACGCCGGTCAGGTAGCCGTCGGGCCGGTAGTGGTAGCGCCGCTGGTGCACCACCCGGGCCTGGGGGGCGAACCCCGGCTGGGCCTGTCCCGGCGCGGTGAGCGTCTGGGAGATCAGCCGGTGCGCCGGGTCCCAGGTGCTGGCCAGCACCGGTCCGGTGTCGAGGGCCCGCTGGATCTCCCGGCCCGCCGCGTCGTGGTGGAACCGCAGGGTGCGGCCGGCGGTGTGCAGCGCGAGCGGTTGGTCGGACGCGCCGTACTCCCACCGGCTGATCGCCCCGGAGGGGGTGCGGCGCAGGAGCCGCCGGCCCAACGCGTCGTAGGAGGACACGACGGCACGGCCGTCACACGTCTCGGACAGGACCCGGCCCAGCGGGTCACGCTGGAAGGTCAGCTCGGCGTGCGCGTTGGCCGCGCGCACCAACCGCCCGGCCGGGTCGTAGGCGAGGGTGGTGACCGCGTCGTCGGACCGTTGTTCGACGACGTTGCCCAGCGCGTCGCGGACGTAGTGGATGGTCTGGCCCGCGCCGTTGGTGCGGGAGGTCAGTTGCCCGGCCGGGTCATAGGTGTAGGTGAGGGTGCGGCCGTTGAAGTCGGTCTCCCGCACCAGGTTGCCGGCCGGGTCGTACTCGTACCGCCATTCCAGCCCCTGGGGGTTGGTCACCGACACCAAACGCAGTTCGCTGTCGTAGGCGAACGACAGGCAGGACCCGTCCGGCGAGGTCTGGGACGCCGGCAGGTCGAAGCCGGTGTAGGTGGTGCGGGTGACCTGCCCGAGGGCGTCGACGTGCTCGACGAGGTTGCCCTCCCCGTCGTAGTGCCAGCGCTCGGTGGAGCCGTCGGGCAGGGTGCGCCAGGCGAGCCGTCCCTCGACCGTCCACCCCAGGTCCGTGACCCCGCCGAGCGGGTCGGTGATGTCGGTGACGCGCCCGAAGGCGTCCCGGGTGTAGCGGGTGGTGGCGCCCATCGGGTCGGTGACCGCCACCGGGAGACCGGCCGCGTTGGTCTGGATGCGGGTGGTGTTGCCCAGGGCGTCGACCACAGCCGACAGGCATCCGCGCTCGTCGTGCGTGTAGCGCGTGGTCGCGCCCATCGGGTCGGTGACGGCGACGAGGTTGCCGCGGTCGTCGTAGGCGCGTTGCCACACCGAACCGTCCGGCTCGGTGACCCGGACCGGCAGGCGAAGGTGGTTGTAGGCGATGGTCGCCTCGGTGCCGTCGGGGCGGACCACGGCGACGAGGTCGCCGTCCTCGCTGTAGCGGTAGCGGGTCGTGCGGCCCAACGGGTCGGTGCGGGCCAGTAGCCGGTCGTAGCGGTCCCATTCGGAGACCGTGGCGTGCCCGAGCGGGTTGACCACGCGCACGACCTGGCCGAGCTGGTTCATGTGGTACGTCGTCCGGTGCCCCAGCCCGTTCGTGACGACGGTGGTGCGGCTGTCCGTGTCGTACGTCAGCTCGCTGTCGAGGTATCCGTCCGTGCCCACGGTGCGCACGCAGCGGCCGTGCTCGTCGTAGATGTAGCGGTACCAGACCCCGTTCCGGTCCTGCCACCCAGTGATCCGCCCGGCGCGGTCGTAGTCGAACCGCAGCGCCTGGCCGGAGGAGTTGATGACCTCGACCAGGCGACGCGCGTCGTCGTAGACGTAGCGGACCAGGACCAGGTCGTTGCCCTGGTCGCCGCTGGCCAGCCGCAGGGCCGTGACCAGGCCGGCCGTGCTGTCCACAGTGATCTGGTAGCCGCCGGAGTGCCGGAGGCCGGACAGGACGCCGTCGTCGTCGTAGTCCAGATCGACGCGGTGCCCGTTGCGGTCCACGATCGCGCGCAACGGCAGGACGCCGGAGTCCCCGCCGGCGAAGTGCAGCGTCTGCCCGAGTTCCGGGACGGAGACCTGGTAAGTGCCATCCACAATGGACAGTGGCCACCGGGCGCCGGTCTCCGGCAGCACCGGCGAACCCGCCGTCGGCGACGGGTACACCAGGGTCACGCCCTCGTCCGCGACGAGGACGACCCCCTCGTCGTCCACCTCCAGCCGTTGGTCCACTGTGGACGACCAGGAACGGCCGAACCACCGGCCGGAGCGGTACGACGACACATGGGTGCGGGAGAGCACCAGCGGCAGCACGCCGGCCAGCTCGACGTCGGTCTGCCGCAGCACCATCTCGCCCGACGCGACGTCGATCGGGTCCTCCACGCACGTCCGCTTGTCCACGGGCGTCCGCGTCGTGTTCGGGTCGTTCGGCCGGTTGGGCGAGGTGTTCTTCCCGCCGCCACCGGGCTTCCCGCCGGCCGGCGTCGTCGGTGTTCCGTTGGGGCTGGTGGACGTGCTCGGGGTGTCCGGCTGCCCGTGCGTGCTCGGCGTCGTCGAGGTGCTGCCCGGCGACGTCGACGTCGGACTGGTGGAAGTCGACGTCGGACTGGTGGACGTCGGCGAGGTCGTGTGGCCGCCGTCCGGCGGGTGGCTGGCCGTCGGGGTCGTGCTCGTCGGCGAGGTCGTCGTCGTGTCAGGGGTCTTGGTGCTGGTGGGCGTGGTCGACGCCCGGGTGGTGGGCGCGTCGGGGCTCTTCGGGGTGTGGGGGCCGCCGCGCCCGCCCTTGGTCAACGCCTTCCTGATGGCGTCCCAGATGTCGCCGAGCTTCTTCATCAGCGGGCGCAGCTTCTCCAGCGAGCGCACCAGCTTCTGGATGAAGTCCTTGATGCGGTTGACCCACTTGGCGATCAACGACGCCGCCGACGCGACGACGTGCGGGGTCGCGGCGCCGAAGGTGCCGCCGATCTCCACGAGCCACTGGGGGATCCGCGCGATCAGCGTGGCCACGCACTCGGCGACCAGGTCCCGCACGATCTCGCGCACGGCCCCGACCAGCACGCCCACGACCTCGACGGCCGTGCCGATCGTGTCGGCCGCGGTCGCGGCGGCGGTGATCTGCTCGCGCTGGCGCCCGGCCGAGGCCCGGTACGCGTCCGCGGCCGCGCCGGTCCACCCCGCGGTGCCCTTGGCGACCTCGGCGCCGAAGTCCTGCGCGACCTGCCCGGTCTCCCGCGCCACGTTCTTCCACGTCTGCGCGTACGCGGCGATCTGGTCGGCGTCGCCCGCGAGCCAGTCCAGGGCGTCGGACAGCGGCTTGACGTGCTCCATCAGCCAGGAGACCGCGTACTGCAACAGGGTCCCGACCGGGTCCATGGCCAGCGACAGGGCCTCCAGCCCCGTGCCGGCCGCGCCGAGACCGGCCTCCAGCCACGACTTGTTCTGGACGCCGTTGTAGACGTCGGCGGCGGACTCGGCGATGCCGATGCCGGTGATCGCCGTCGTCGAGTCCTTGCGCTGCGCGACTAAGGGGTTGTCACCCATCACGCACCACCCCCAGCGGCGAACGGCCGTGTGTTGGCCTGCTCGGTGGCCTCGTAGGTCTGGCCGGTGTCACGGACCTCGCGCGCCGTCTCCGACATCGACTCCGCCGCCCGCCGCAACGCGTCCATCCCGGGGTCGCTCACCGCGTGCACCACCGGCACGAAGAAGGAGCAGATCTTCCCGTACGCCTCGTCCCCCATCGACACCTGCTGAGCGGCGCCCACGGCCGCGTCCAGCCGCTCCCGCAATGCGTCCAGGCGCGACGCGTGCGCCCGCAGCTCGTCGAACAGGACGTCGTAGCCGTCCGCCATCGTCGACCCCCTCAGGCTCGCCTAGCGCAGGAACGAGTCCCCGCCCCAGTCCTCGTCGTCCCCGTCGTCGCGCCGCCGCCCCGGCGGCGGGGGCGTGGGACGCGGTGGTTCGGCCTCGTCCTCCGGCCCGATCCGCATCTCCTCCACGCCCACCGACCCGGTCGACTCCTCGGGCTCGGGCTCGGGGAAGCGCTGGCGGTAGTTGTCCACCACCGCCCGCACCGTCTGGGCGTCGTCGCCCACGGTGGACCGCATGACCTCGGCGACCTGGTCGGTGATCCGCGCCTGCGCGCGCCGCATCGTGGACAGCACCAGCGCCGCCACCTCCGAGCCCGACATCTGCCGCACCCGGTCGGAGATCTCCAGGCCGGTCACGGCGCCGGAGGAGTCCACCGTCACGCGCACGGTCCCGTCGGAGGACGCGGCGGTCGAGCTGATCGCCGAGACCTGCTGCTGCATGGTCTGGTACCGCTCGGCCTTCGCCGTGACCTCGGCGGCCCACCGCTCCAGTTCCTGTTCGGTCCGCGCGCCGTCCAGCCCGAACATGGGCTCGCTCACGGTTTCCGCCCCCTCACGCACCGCTGACACTCGACCTGGACCATACCGAGCGACCGCCGGCCGGCGGCGCGAGTCCGCCAAGATCAGGGCGAACGGGTTCGGCGGGGCCGGCGGCCGCCGTAGGTCAGGCGGGGGCCGTAGGTCAGGCGGGGGCCGTAGGTCAGGCGGGGGCCGTAGGTCAGGCGGGGGCCGCGGGGAGTTCGACGGCCACGGCGAGCCCGCCACCGGCGACCGGGGCGGCGCGCAGCCGGCCACCGTGGGCGGTCACGGCGGCCCGCACGATCGACAGCCCCAGCCCGGCCCCGGACCGCCCGGTCCTGGCCACGACACCGCGCCGGAAGGGCTCGAACAGCTCGGCCACCCGTTCCGGGGCGATCACCGGGCCGGACGAGGCGACCTCCAGCCGGCTCCACCCCGGCCCCGCCTCGGTCCGCGCGGTCAGCCAGCCGCCGTCGACGTTGTGCCGCACGGCGTTCTCCAGCAGGTTGCCGGCGACCCGCTCCAACAGCGCCGGGTCCCCCACGGCGAAGGCGGGGCGGGTGTCGAAGGTCAGGCGCAGGCCCCGGCGTTCCGCGTCCGCCCGCGCGCCACGCCACGCGCTGGCGACCACCGCCGCGAGGTCGACCGGCTCGTGGACGGCCAGTCCGGCGGCGTCGGTGCGCGCGAGCAGCAGGAGCGCCTCGACCAACTGCTCGGCCCGCAGCGTCGCGTCCCGCACCACGCCGGCCATGCGGCGCAGCTCCTCGGCGTCGGCGTCGGGGTCGGACAGGGTCACGTCCAGCTCGGTCCTGATCACCGCCAGCGGCGTCCGCAGCTCGTGGCTGGCGTTGGCGACGAACCGGCGTTGCGCGTCGAACCCCGCCTGGAGCCGGTCCAGCATGGCGTCGAAGGTGTCGGCCAGCTCGGCGACCTCGTCCCTGGGCCCCTCCAGCCGGATGCGCTCCTCCAGCGACTCGGCGGACAGGCGGCGGGCGGTCTCGGTGACCTCGTGGACCGGCGCCAGGACCCGGCCGGTGAACACCCAGGCGAGCAGGGCGGTGGCCACGACCACGCAGAGGAACGCCACCAGGCCGCTGCTCAGCACCTGGTCCTGCGCGTGCCGCCGCAGCACCGCGCCGAGCTGGTCCGCGGCGATCTCGTACCCGCCGACCCGCACCCGGCTGCCCTCGGGCAACCGGGGCACGGCCGCCACGACGCCGCCCACGAGCAGCCACCCCAGCCACAGCAGCAGGGCGCTCGTCCCGGCGACCAGGCCGGTGGCGACCAGGGTCATGCGCAGCCGCAGGCCCGGTCCCCGCCGGCGGCGCACGCCCGCCCACGCCGCCGTCGGCGGCGGCGGCGTCCCGGTGGTTCCGCGCATGGACTCAGGCGCCGGACGTCGCCGACGGCACGCGGTAGCCGGAGCCGACGACGGTCTCGATGACGCCCGGCTCCCCCAGCTTCTTGCGCAGCGTCATGACCGTGACCCGGACGGTGGTGGTGAACGGGTCGGCGTTCTCGTCCCAGACCCGCTCCAGCAGCTCCTCGCTGCTCACGACGGCGCCGCCCGCGGCGAGCAGCACCTCCAGCACCCCGAACTCCTTGCGGGTCAGCTCGACGTGCCGGCCGGCCCTGGTGACGGTGCGGCGGGCGGGGTCGAGCACGACGTCGCCCGCGCTGAGCACCGGCGGCGTCGGCGGGGTGGCCCTCCGCCCGAGCGCCCGCACCCTGGCCACCAGCTCGGGGAAGGCGAACGGCTTGGCCAGGTAGTCGTCGGCGCCGAGGGACAGCCCGGCGACCCTGTCCTCGATCGCCCCGCTCGCGGTGAGCATCAGCACCCTGGTGAGCGCGCCGGAGGAGACGATCTCCTGGCACAGCTCGTCTCCCGACATGCCGGGCAGGTCCCGGTCGAGCACCACCACGTCGTACCGGGTGATGCTGACCTTCTCGTGGCCGGTGTCGCCGTCGTAGGCGACGTCCACGGCCATCCCTTCCCGCCGCAACCCCCGCGCGACCGCGTCCGCGAGTGGCTGCTCGTCCTCCACGACCAGGATGCGCACCTCTCCAAGGTGCCACACGACTCGGGGAAGATTGCCGCCCGTTCGTCACTTCCCGCAGCCACACCCGCCACATCCGCGCCCTGAACGAGCGGGTTGACAGGACGGGCAGGTCGCGCTGGGTCACCGCACGCGGGAAACCCGACGCACGAGGACAGGCGAGGACCGCCCCGCCGAGGAGGCAGGGCCAGAGGGCTCAGCGGAGGAGGCGGGGCCGGGGGCTCAGCGGTGGTCGGCGTCCTCGGGGGCCGGCAGCGACTCCTGGTCCACCTCGGACGGGACGTCACCGAGCAGGCCGGCGGCCCAGCCGGTCACCCGGCGCGCCACGTCCTGCGCGGTGAGCCCCAGCTCGGCCAGCACCTCGTCCCGCGAGGCGTGGTCGAGGAACCGCTGCGGCACGCCGAGGTCGCGCAGCGGAACGTCCACGTCGGCGTCGCGCAGCGCGGCCGCCAGCGCCCAGCCGAAGCCGCCGTGCCGGCCGCCGTCCTCGACGGTGACGACCAGCCGGTGCTCGGCCGCCATCCCGACCAGCTCCTCCGGCACCGGGGTGATCCACCTCGGGTCCACCACGGTGACCCCGATGCCCTGGTCGGCCAGCCGCTCGGCCGCCGCGACGCCGAGCTTGACGAACGCGCCCACCGCGACGAGCAACACGTCCCTGCTCTCGCCCCTGCGCAGCACGTCGACCTGCCCGACGCGCTCGACCGCCGGCAGCTCGGGGATCACGCCGCCCTTGGGGAAGCGCAGCACGGTCGGGCCGTCGGTCACCGCGACCGCCTCCCGCAACTCCTCGCGCAGGGTGATCGCGTCCCTCGGCGCGGCGACCCGGATGCCCGGGATCACGCCGAGGATCGAGATGTCCCACATGCCGTTGTGGCTGGCGCCGTCGCTGCCGGTGATGCCGGCGCGGTCCAGCACCACGGTCACCGGCTGCCGGTGCAGCGCGACGTCCATGAGGAGCTGGTCGAAGGCCCGGTTGAGGAACGTGGCGTAGACCGCGACCACGGGGTGCAGGCCGCCCATGGCCATGCCGGCCGCCGAGGTCAGCGCGTGCTGCTCGGCGATGCCGACGTCGAAGCAGCGCCCGGGGTAGGTGTCGGCGAACCGCTGGAGGCCGGTCGGGCCGAGCATCGCCGCGGTGATCGCCACCAGGTCCTCGCGCTCCGCGCCGAGCTTCACCAGCTCGTCGGAGAACACCGAGGTCCACGACGTCTTCTTCCGGACCAGCGGCTCGCCGGTCGCCGGGTCCATCGCGTCGGTGGCGTGCATCTGGTCGGCCTCGTGGTTCTCCGCGGGCGCGTAGCCGTTGCCCTTGCGGGTCACCGCGTGCACGATCACCGGCCCGCCGAACGCCTTGGCCCTGTGCAGGGCGGCCTCCAGCGCGCGCAGGTCGTGGCCGTCGACCGGGCCGAGGTACTTCATGCCCAGGTCCTCGAACAGGATCTGCGGGCTCAGCGCGTCCTTGATCCCGCGCTTGGCCGCGTGCAGCGCCGCGTACAGCGGCTTGCCCACGACGGGCGTCTGCTGCAACGCGCGGCGCCCGCTCTCCAGCGCCTTCTCGTAGCCGGGGCGCAGCCGCAGCGCGGCGAGGTGGTCGGCGAGGCCGCCGATGGTCGGCGAGTAGGAGCGCCCGTTGTCGTTGACCACGATCACGACCGGCCGGTCCTGGTCGGCGGCGATGTTGTTCAACGCCTCCCAGCACATGCCGCCGGTCAGCGCGCCGTCGCCGACGATCGCGACGACGTGCCGCCGGGCGTCGCGGAGCTGGAAGGCCCTGGACAGGCCGTCGGCGTAGGACAGCGCGGTCGAGGCGTGGCTGTTCTCGACGAGGTCGTGCTCGCTCTCGGCCCGCGACGGGTAGCCGGACAGGCCGCCCTTGGTCCGGAGGGTGTCGAAGTCGGCGTGCCGGCCGGTGACGATCTTGTGGACGTACGCCTGGTGCCCGGTGTCGAAGACCACCGCGTCGTGCGGCGAGTCGAACACGCGGTGCACGGCGAGGGTCAGCTCGACGGCGCCGAGGTTCGGGCCGAGGTGACCACCCGTTCGGGAGACCTTCTCCACCAGGAAGGTGCGGATCTCCTCGGCGAGCCGCGTCAGCTCCCCGTGCTCCAGCCGCTTCAGATCGGCAGGGCTCTGCACGGATTCCAGCAGCGTCACCGCTCCACCTCTCCTGTACCGGGCTGTCTGTCAGGCCGTTGTCGTCGTGCCGTGTCGCCGGACTTGCCGCCCGGTGGGCGACTTCCGGCCAGTCTACGGAGACCCATTCGGGTGCTCTCGGCGACCGGTAGTGGGACGTCCGACCGGGGCCCGAGGTTGGCGTCACGCCTCGCTACCGGGCATTTCCCGCGCGTGACCGAGTGAACATCTCCAGACCGGATCTCCCGTCATCGGGGGATAAGCCACCCGGATGGGCGAAGTGAGATGCGTCTCACCCCCGGCCTGGGCCGGGGCCTTCCCTCCTGGGAAGGGGCGCGGGAGGGACACGGAGGGGACGCGGAAGCCACGCGAGGCCACGCCGACCAGCGCGACGGCGCCGCAGGGCGCCGGCGCGGCCGTCGGCCCCCCGTCGACGCGGCGGGCCGGACTGGTCAGCGGGCCGCGCCCGCCGCGCGCAGGGCGTCGACCTCCTCGGGCGTGAAGCCCCAGTCGAGCAACGCGCTGGTCGTGTGCTGGCCCGGGTGGGGCGCGGGTCCGGCGACCTCGCCGGGGGTCCGCGACAGCCGGGGCGCGGGCGCCGGCTGCGGCATCCCCGCGACGTCGACGAACGCCGCGCGGGCCCGCAGGTGCGGGTGGTCGACCGCCTCGGCCGGGCTCAGCACCGGGGCGACGCACGCGTCGTGGGCGGCGAACACCTCGGCCCACTCGTCCCTGGTCCTGGTGGCGAACACGGCCGCGAGGCGGTCGCCCAGCGCGGGCCAGGCGGCCCGGTCGTGCCGGTCGGGCAGGTCCGCCCCGGTCAGGCCGAGCCCGGCGAGCAGCGCCGCGTAGAACTGGGGCTCCAGCGCGCCCACGGCCACGTAACGACCGTCAGCGCAGGTGTAGCAGCGGTAGAAGGGCGCCGCGCCGTCCAGCAGGTTGCCCTCCCGCTGGTCACGCCACATCCCGGCGGCGCGGAAGCCGTGGAGCATGGCGGTGAGCAGGACCGAGCCCTCCACCATGGCGGCGTCGACGACCTGGCCCCTCCCGGAGCGCTCCCGCTCCCACAACGCGGCCAGGACCCCCGCGACCAGCACCATCCCGCCGCCGCCGAAGTCCGCGACGTAGTTCAGCGGGGGCACGGGCGGCGCGTCGGCCGGCCCGACCGGCCACAGCGCCCCGGAGATCGCCAGGTAGGTGATGTCGTGCCCGGCGACCGGCGCGAGCGGGCCGTCCTGGCCGTAGCCGCTGAGCCGCCCGTAGACGAGGCGGGGGTTGCGGGCGAGGCAGACGTCCGGGCCGAGCCCCAGGCGCTCGCAGACCCCTGGCCGGAACCCCTCGACCAGCACGTCCGCCCGCTCGACCAGGCGCAGCACGGCGGCCACGCCGTCGGGGTGCTTGAGGTCGACGGCCACCGAACGGCGGCCCCGCGCCAGCGGGTCGGGCGGCGGGGCGGCCGGCGGGTCCGCCGGCACGTGGGCCGCCCGGTCGACCCGCAGGACCTCCGCCCCCATGTCGGACAGCACCGTGCAGGCGAACGGAGCCGGCGCGAGGCTCGCGATCTCCACCACCCGCAGTCCGCGCAACGGTCCTGGCACGCCGCGTCCTCCCCCCGCGTCAGCCGAGCATCGCCCGGCCGACGATCTCCTTCATGATCTCCGACGTCCCGGCGTAGATCCGCTGCACCCGCGCGTCGGCGTAGGCCCGGCAGACCGGGTGCTCCCACATGAAGCCCATGCCGCCGTGGATCTGCACGGCCTCGTCGACCACCCGGCCCAGCACCTCGCTGGCGAACAGCTTGGCCTCGGCCGCGTCCGCCGGTCCGAGGTCGCCGGCCTCGTGCGCGAGCACGCAGCGGTCGACGAACGCCAGCGCCACGTCGACCTCGGTGCGCATCTGGGCGAGCCGGAACCGGATGTCCTGGAACTTCGCCAGCGGTCGGCCGAACGCCTCCCTCCGCCGCGCGTGCTCCACGGCGAGCCGCAACGCGGCCTCGGCTCCCGCGACGCAGCCGGCGGCCACGGTCAGCCGCTCCTGCGCGAACATTCCCATGATCGCGCCGAAGCCCTGGGCCGGGTCGCCGAGCACCGCGTCGGGGCCGACCCGCACCCCGTCGAAGAACAACTCGGCGGTGTCCTGCGAGCGCATGCCGAGCTTGTCCAGCTTGCGGCCGCGCGCGAACCCTGGGGCCCCCGACTCGACGAGGAACAGCCCGACCGCGTGCCGCTGCTCGGGATCGGTGCGGGCGGCCACGATCACCAGGTCCGCGTGCACGCCGTTGGAGATGAACGTCTTCGAGCCGGTGATCACCCAGTGGTCGCCGTCCCGCTCCGCCCTGGTCGTCATGCCGGCCACGTCGGACCCGGTGCCCGGCTCGGTGATCGCGAGGGCGAGCACCACGTCGCCGCTGACCGCGCCGGGCAGCCAGCGGTCGCGCTGCTCGGGGGTGCCGTGCGCGGCCAGGTAGGGCGCGACGACGGCGGAGTGCAGCGGGATGGCCAGCCCGGTCTCGCCGATCGCCGCCAGCTCCTCGATCAGCACCTGCTCGTAGCGGAACCCGGTGAGCCCCAGCCCGCCGTGCCGTTCGTCGGCCCACGGCAGCAGGAAGCCGTGCTTGCCGGCCGACCGCCAGACCTCCCGGTCGACGATGCCCTCGGCCAGCCAGCGTTCCTGGTGCGGGACCACCTCCCGCTGGAGGAAGCCGCGGAAGGCCGAGCGGTACTCCTCGTGCCCAGGCTCGTAGTGCACACGCCGCACGTCGATCACCTCCGGTCGCCGTCTGGCACGCTAGGCCCACCCGGCGGCCGTCGCCCATGGCGTCGCCGCTCGATCCGGGTGACCGCAGCGGTCACACCCGGCCCTGTCCTGGCGTCCCGGCGAGCACGAGGCGATGACGACCCGCACGATCGCGATCCACCACGTCACCGCGGCGCTGCGCGGGGCGCGGCGCCGCGGCCTGGCCGTCGACGCGCTGCTCACGGCGGCGGGGATCGCCCCGGTGTTGTTGTCCCAACCGAGGGCGAGGGTGACGCCGGACCAGTTCGCCAGGCTGGTCAAGAAGTTGTGGGACGCGTTGGACGACGAGTTCCTCGGCTTCGGCGCGGTCCGCGGCCGTCGGGGGACCTTCGCGACGATGGGGCTGCTCGCGGTGCACAGCCCCGACCTGGGCACGGCCCTGCGGCGGGCGTCCGCGTTCTACGCGTTGTTCGCCGACGAGGAGCCCGTGCGCCTGGACGTCGAGGGCGACACCGCCCGCCTGGTCACGCGTCTGTCCATGGTGGACGATCCAGAGCACTTCCTCACCGAGTCGGTGCTGGTGATCGCGCACCGCTTCGCCAACTGGCTCGTGCGGACCCGGATCCCCCTGCTGCTGGCGGAGTTCGACTACCCGCAGCCGGCGCACCGCGCCGAGTACGACCTCATCTTCGGCTGCCCGCAGGAGTTCGGGGCGCCGCGCACGGCGATCAGCTTCGCCGCCACCCACCTCGACCGCCCGGTGTTGCAGGACGAGGCGAGCCTCGCCGGGTTCCTCCACCGCTCCCCCGCCGACCTGCTGGCGCGCCGCGACTACGGCAGCACGACGGGCGCCCGCGTGCACACCCTGCTGGCCAGGGCGGTGCACGCGGGCGCGGCCGGCCCCGGCGGCGCGGGGCTCCCCGGCCTGGAGCAGGTGGCCACGCGGCTGTCGGTCAGCCCGCAGACCCTGCGGCGCCAGCTCCGCGAGGAGGGCACGGCGTTCAGCCGCATCAAGGACCAGGTCCGCAGGGACGCCGCCGTGGCGGCCCTGGTCGCCGGGCGGGAGTCGATCGAGGAGCTGGCGGTCCGGCTCGGGTTCTCCGAGGCCAGCGCGTTCCACCGCGCGTTCCGCCGGTGGACGGGCGCCAGCCCCGGCTCGTACCGGGCCTCCCGCTCCCCCGCGCCCCGCTGAAGCCACACGGGGTCGCGGGGCGCGGGAGACGTGGCGGTCAGAACGGCTTGTCCGCCGCGGCCCGCTCCCGCAGCAGGGCGGGAGGGGCGAACCGCTCCCCGTGCGCGGCGGCCAGCTCGTCGGCGCGGGCGACGAACGCCGACAGCCCGTAGCCGTTGACGAACTGGAGCACGCCCCCGGTCCACGGCGGGAACCCGATGCCCATGATGCTGCCGACGTTGGCGTCCGCCACGGAGGTCAGCACGCCGTCCTCCAGGCACCGCACGGCCTCCAGGGCCTGGACGAACAGCAGCCGGTCCCGCAGCTCCCGCCCGTCCACGTCGTCGCGCTCCGGCCGGTGGAACCGGGTCGTCAGCTCCGGCCACAACCGTTTCGGCCCGTCCTGCGGGTAGTCGTAGAAGCCCGCGCCGGCGGCCCGCCCCGCGCGGCCCAGCTCGTTGACCATCAGGTCGATGACCGGGAACGCGGGGTGGTCGGGCAGCGCCCTCCCCTCGGCGGCGAGGTCGGCGGCGGTCTGCTCCCTGATGTGCCACATCAGCGACAGGGACACCTCGTCGGAGACCGCCAGCGGGCTGACCGGGAACCCGGCCAGCCTGGCCTGGTTCTCGACCAGCGCGGGACGCACCCCCTCCGCCACCATCGCCACCCCCTCGGTGGCGTAGGTGCCGAACACCCGGGAGGTGAAGAAGCCCCTGCCGTCGTTGACGACGATCGGCGTCTTGCCGATCCGGCGCACGTAGTCGAACGCCGTCGCCAGCGCCTCGTCCCCGCTGTCGCGTCCCCGGATGATCTCGACGAGCGGCATCTTCGGGACGGGAGAGAAGAAGTGCAGTCCGCAGAACCGCTCCGGCCGCCGCACCGCCGTGGCGAGACCGGTGATCGGCAACGTCGAGGTGTTGGAGGTGACGACCGCGTCCGGGCGGGTCTCCGCCACCACCTCCTCGGCCGCGGCGAGCACCGCGTTCTTCAGTTCACGGTTCTCCGGCACGGCCTCGATCACCAGGTCACAGCCGGCCAGGTCGGCGTCGGACCCGGTGGGCGTGATCCTGGCCAGCACGGCGTCCCGCTCCGCCCCGGCCAGCCGGCCGGCCTCGACCGACTCCGCCAGCTCACCGGCGATCCTGGCGAGGCCGCGCTCGGCGACCTCGGCGGAGACGTCCTTGAGCACGACCTCGATCCCGGCCTCGGCGGTGACCCGCGCGATGCCGGCGCCCATCATCCCCGAGCCGAGCACGCCGACCCGGCGCACGGCCCGCTCCGGCACGCCGGCCGGGCGGGACCGCCCTGCGTTGACCTCGTTGAGCTGGAACCAGAACGCGGTGATCATGTTCTTGGCGACCTGCCCCGAGACCAGGTCCGCGAAGTAGCGCGTCTCGATCCGCTGCGCGGTGTCGACGTCCACCGCCATGCCCTCCACGGCCGCCGCGAGGATCCGCTCCGGCGCGGGCAGCGTGCCGTGGGTCCGCTTCCGCAGCATCGCCGGCGCGGCCGCCGTCACCTGCCGCACGACGGGGTCGTCCAGCCCGCCCCCGGGGATCGCGTACCCCGGGGTGTCCCAGGGCTGCCGGGCGTCCCGGTTGGCCGCGATCCACTCCTTCGCCCGGTCCAGCCCGGTCGCCACGTCGGGCGCCAGCTCGTGCAGCAGCCCAGCCCGCAGCGCGCGGCCCGGCCGCAGGCGTTTTCCCTCCAGCAACAGGGGAAGCGCCGCCGCGAGGCCGAGCAGGCGCACGTACCGGGTGACCCCGCCGCCGGCGGGCAACAGGCCGAGCATCACCTCGGGCAGGCCGACCCGCAGCTCCGGATCGTCCACGCAGATCCGGTGGTGACAGGCCAACGCCAACTCGAACCCACCACCCAACGCGGAACCGTTGAGCAGGGCGACGACCGGACGCCCCAGCGTCTCCAGACGCCGCAACAGGCCCTTGAACCCGTCCAGCTCGGCGGTCAGCCTCGGCACGTGCTCGTCGGTGACCGCCAGCATCTCGTCGAGGTCGGCGCCGGCCAGGAAGGTGCGTTTCGCCGAGGTGAGCACCACCCCCGCGATCTCGTCCCGTTCCGCCTCCAGCCGCTCGACCGTCGCGGCGAAGGCCGCCCGGAACGCGGCGTCGAGGGTGTTCGCCGACCGGCCCGGCGCGTCCATCGTCAGAACGACGACGTCGCGCGCGTCCCGTTCCCACCGGAAGATCTCGCTCATCGCCAGCCCCCTCAGACCCGCTCGACCACGGTCGCCACGCCCATGCCCGCCCCGACGCACAGGGTCGCCAACCCGGTGGTCAGGTCCCGGCGCTCCAGCTCGTCCAGCAGCGTGCCGACAAGCACGCAGCCGGTCGCGCCGAGCGGGTGGCCGAGAGCGATCGCGCCGCCGTTGACGTTCACCCGGTCCTCGTCCACGCCGGTGTCCCTGAGGAACTTCAGCACCACGGCGGCGAAGGCTTCGTTGACCTCGAACAGGTCGATGTCGCCGAAACCCATGCCCGCCCTGGCCAACGCGCGGCGCGCGGCCGGGGCGGGACCGGTCAGCATGATCGTGGGCTCCGTGCCGACCACGGCGGTGGCCAACACCCTGGCCCTCGGCCGCGCGCCGATCCGCTCCGCGGCCGCGGCGGAGCCGACCAGCAGGGCGGCGGCCCCGTCGACGATCGCCGACGAGTTGCCCGCGGTGTGCCGGTGCTCGATCCGCTCCACCATCGGATACCGGTCGACGGCCACGGCGTCGAACCCGGCGGCGCCCACGCCGGCGAAGCTGGGCGCGAGCCCGGCCAGGGACTCCACCGTGGTCTCCGGCCGGATCGCCTCGTCCTCCTTGAGCAGGACCGCGCCGAGCCGGTCGACCACCGGCACCAGCGAGCGGTCGAACCGCCCCGCCGCCCGCGCGGCGGCGGCCCGCTGGTGCGACCGCGCGGCGTAGGCGTCCAGCTCCGCGCGGCCGAATCCCTCCATGGTGGCGATCAAATCGGCGGAGACGCCCTGCGGCACGAATCCGGTCGCCAGGTTCAGCTCGGGGTCGCCGTACCAGGCGCCGCCGTCGGAGCCCATCGGCACCCGCGACATCGACTCCGAGCCGCCGGCGACCACCAGGTCCTCCCACCCGGACGCGACCTTCGCCGCCGCCAGGTTCACCGCCTCCAGCCCCGAGGCGCAGAACCGGTTCACCTGCACGCCGGGCACGTCGACGTCCCAGCCCGCGTGCAGCACGGCGGCGCGGGCGATGTCAGCGCCCTGCTCGCCCACCGGGGTCACACAGCCCCACACCACGTCGTCGACCAGGCCGGTGTCCAGCTCGACGCACTCGGCGAGCCCGCGCAACGCGGTCGCCGCCAGTTCCACGGGTTTGACGCTGTGCAGCGCGCCGCGCTTGCCCTTGCCACGCGGGGTGCGCACCGCGTCCAGAATGAACGCATCGCCCATGCGCCGAAGCTAGGGCCGACGCGTCCTCCCCACCCATGACCTGAGCGCTCGCCTTGGCTGACCTCCCCGGCCCGTCCCAACCGGTGGTGAAGAAGTTCCAGCCGCTAGCGGACCCACCCCCGCGTGCGCGGGGAAGACATCCGTCAGGTCAGGTGGTCGAACTCTCCGGCCGACTCACCCCCGCGTACGCGGGGAAGACGGGCTCGCTCCGTTTCTGGGCGTGGTGGTCGACGACTCACCCCCGCGTACGCGGGGAAGACCATCCCGCCGCTGGCGGAGCTGCCGGTGAACATGACTCACCCCCGCGTGTGCGGGAAAGACCAAAACCAGCACGTCACTGACAGTCCGGTCACCGACTCACCCCCGCGTGCGCGGGGGGACGACACAAGCCGCGCCCGGACCCGCGAGTCGGTGGATCACCCCGGCGTGTGCGGGGGAAGACCAGGGCCTGAGCGCGTTTCTGACGGACGGAACGGACTCACCCCCGCGTGCGCGGGGAAGACCCTTCGCGACCTGGGCTAAGACAAGGCCGTTACCGTTTCTTGATCTCGCGCGGGGCGAGCTGGGTCTGTGGTCATGGCTCCAGGAAGCACCATCGCCGGGGAATGAGGGCCACGCAGTGGCCAAGCTGCCCCAACACCTGGACTCACCCCTCCCCGCGTGCGCGGGGAAGACGGCCGCGTCCACCCGCGCCGCGAGGTCCACGGCGACTCACCCCCGCATGCGCGGGGAAGACTTCACGGCTGATCACTGGCCAGCCCCCGTTGAGACTCACCCCCGCGTGCGCGGGGAAGACTGAGGACGCGCAGATGACGGCGGCGTCGCCGTGGACTCACCCCCGCGTGCGCGGGGAAGACACGGCAGATCTCGACGAGCGATACCCGAACGTGGACTCACCCCCGCGTGCGCGGGGAAGACCCTTCGCGACCTGGACTAAGACAAGGCCGTTACCGGTTCTTGATCTCGCGCAGGGCGAGCTGGGTCTGTGGTCATGGCCTCATAAAACACGATCGGCGGGGAATGAGGGCCACGCAGTGGCCAAGCTGCCCCATGACCTGGACTCCCCCTCCCCGCGTGTGTGGGGAGGACCTGCACCGCCGGCCGCTGTTCGAGCGGCATGGGGACCCACCCTCGCGCCCGGCGGGCACGCCGTCGGTACCCGATCAGGTTCACCGGGTCAGCAGCGCCACGCACTCCACGTGGTGGGTCATCGGGAAAGCGTCGAACGCCCGCAGCGCCGACAGCGTGTAGCCCTGGTCGAGGAACAGGCCGACGTCCCTGGCCAGCGCCGCCGGGTCGCACGCCACGTGCACCACGCGCTCCGGGTCCCGCTCGGCCACCGCGTCGACCACGGCCCGGCCCGCGCCCTTGCGCGGCGGGTCCAACACGACGACGTCGGGCCGCTCGTCGGCCAGGTCGGGCGAGCCCAACACCCGCTCGACGCGACCCACCTTCCACCGCACCTGCGGCAGGTCGGCCAGGTTCGCCACGCCGTCCGCCACCGACCGCCGCGCCGACTCGACCACCAGGACCGAGCCGTCCCGGCCGACCTGCTCGGCCAGCACCGCCGCGAACAACCCGACCCCGCCGTAGAGGTCCCACGCCAGACCGCCCCGGGGAGCCTGGGCCCACTCGCGCACGGTGTCGGCCAGGGTGTCGGCGGCCGCGGGGTGGACCTGCCAGAACACGCCGGGCGACAGGCGCCACTCGCGGCCGACGGCGCGTTCCAGCACGACGCCGCTCCCGGCGACCAGCCGCGCCGGGCGGTCAGGGCGCAGCTCGCTGACGTGGACCTCGCCCGCGTCGTCGGCGACGATCTCCAGCTCGACCCCGCGTCGCCAGCGCCGGCCGGTCACGGCCTCGACCGCGCCCGGCACGGTGATCGGGCAGTGCTCGACCGGCACGACCTCGTGCCCCCGGTGCTTGCGGAACCCGGGGCGTCCCGTCGGGTCCACCGCCATCCGCACCCGGCTCCGCCAGTCCAGCAGGCCGCCCGGCAGCGCCTCGACCTCCACCGGCCACTCGACGCCCGCGATGCGCCGCAACTGCTCGGCCACCACCTGGGCCTTGATCCGGCGTTGCGCGTCGGCGTTCGCGTGCTGCCAGTCGCAGCCGCCGCACAGGCCCGGCCGGGCCACCGGGCAGGGCTGCGGCACGCGGTCCGGCGAGGCCGTGTCGACCCGCACCGCGTCGGCCCGGCAGAACGACCCGCCGTGGTCCTCGGTGACCTCGGCGAGCACCCGTTCCCCCGGCAGCGCGTGCCGGACGAACACCACGCGGCCCTCGAACCGGGCCACGCAGTGGCCGCCGTGGGCCGGCGCGCCCACCTCCAGCTCCAGGCGGCGGCCCGTCCAGTCGGGGCGGTCCGCCTTCCCCGTCGGCCGGTCGTCCGTCAGCCGGTCGTCTGTCGGCCGGCCATCCGTCGAGCGGTCGTCCGTCAGCCGGTCGCCGGCGTCGGACGCCGCGTCACGTCCCCCGGTCACGGCTTCTCACTCACGCGGGCACGCTCGGTCTCCACGCCGTCCAGACCACGGCGCACCGACCCGGGAGCGTGCACCTCCTTCTCGTGCACGCGCGCGGACGACGCGAGCTGCCACGGCACGCTGGTCACCATCACGCCCGGCTGGAAGAGCAGCCGGCCCTTGAGCCGCAACGCGCTCTGGTTGTGCAGCAACTGCTCCCACCAGCGGCCGACCACGTACTCCGGGATGAACACGGTCACGACGTCCCTGGGGTTGTTGCTGCGCACGCGCCGGACGTAGTCGAGCACCGGCTTGGTGATCTCCCGGTACGGCGACTCCACGACCTTCAACGGCACCGGGATGTCCTGCTTCTCCCACTCCCGCACCAGGGCGCGCGTGTCGGCGTCGTCCACGTTGACCGTGACCGCCTCCAACACGTCCGGCCGGGTCGCCCTGGCGTACGCGATCGCGCGCAGCGTCGGCATGTGCAGCTTGGAGACCAGCACGATGGCGTGGTTGCGGGAGGGCAGGACGGCCGTCCGCTCCTGCGTCTCCAGCTCCTCGGCGACCCGGTCGTAGTGCCGGCGGATCGCCGTCATCAGGGCGTAGATCGCGGCCATCGCCGCCAGCGCGATCCACGCGCCCTTGGTGAACTTGGTGATGAGCACGATCACCAGCACGGAGCCGGTCATGAACAGACCGAAGGCGTTGATCGCCTGCGAGCGCCGCATCCTGCGCCGGGCAGCGGGGTCGGTCTCGCCGCGCAGCGCCCGGTTCCAGTGTCGGATCATGCCGGTCTGGCTCATGGTGAACGAGACGAACACGCCCACCACGTAGAGCTGGATCAGCCGCGAGACCTCGGCGTCGAACGCGACGACCAGCAGGATCGCGAACCCGGCCAGGAACAGGATGCCGTTGGAGAAGGCCAGCCGGTCGCCCCGCGTGTGGAGCTGGCGGGGCAGGTAGCGGTCCTGGGCCAGGATCGAGCCCAGCACGGGGAAGCCGTTGAAGGCGGTGTTGGCCGCCAGCACCAGGATCAACGCGGTCGCGCCGGCGACGAAGTACAGGCCGGCGGGGAAGTGGTCGAACACCGCGCCGGCGAGCTGCACCACCATCGTCTTCTGCTCGTAGCCGGGCGGCGCGTTGACGAGCTGACGCGTGGGGTCCTCGGCCATCCGCACACCGGTCATCTGGGCCAGCACGATCAGGCCCATCAACATGACCACCGCGATCAGGCCCATCATCAGCAGCGTGGTCGCCGCGTTGCGGGACTTCGGCTTGCGGAAGGCCGGCACGCCGTTGCTGATCGCCTCGACGCCGGTCAGCGCCGCGCAGCCCTGGGAGAAGGCGCGCAGCAACAGGAAGACGAAGGCCAGGCCGGCGAGGTGGTCGCCCTCGGGCCGCAGCTCCAGGCCCGCGCTCTCCGCGCGCATCTCGTCGCCGAGCACGAACGCGCGGAACAGGCCGAACAGGATCATGCCGATGATGGCGACCAGGAAGGCGTAGGTCGGCACGGCGAAGGCCGAGCCCGACTCCCGGATGCCCCGCAGGTTCGCGGCGGTGAGGATCGCGATCGCCGCGACCGCGAACTGCACCTTGTGCTCGCCGACGTACGGGATCGTCGAGCCGATGTTGGCCATGGCCGAGGAGATCGACACGGCCACGGTGAGCACGTAGTCGACCAGCAGGGCGCTGGCGACGGCCAGGCCGGCCGGCCGGCCGAGGTTGACCGTGGCCACCTCGTAGTCCCCGCCGCCGGACGGGTAGGCGTGCACGTTCTGCCGGTAGCTCGCGACCACCGCCAGCATGACGACGACGATCAGCAGACCGACCCAGGGCGCGAAGGCGAACGCCGACAGACCGGCGACGGACAGCACGAGGAAGATCTCCTCCGGCGCGTAGGCGACGGAGGACATCGCGTCCGAGGCGAACACCGGAAGCGCGATCCGCTTCGGCAGCAGGGTGTGGGCCAGCCGGTCGCTCCGGAAGGGGCGACCGACGAGGATGCGTTTCGCCGCGGTAGCGAACTTCGACACGGGGCGTAGCGTAGGCGCTCCCATCACCTCGTTGGCGCATCAACGCCCGTCGGCGTGCTCCCGAGCACACCGGGGTACCCGGCATGACGCCGGACGCGACGACGGGTAAGTTGCCACAGCCCACGTCATCGAGGAGGGGCACGTCGTGCACGTCGTGATCATGGGCTGCGGTCGCGTGGGGTCATCGCTGGCCACTGCCCTCGAACGGCTCGGACACACCGTGGCCGTGATCGACAAGGATGCCCAGGCGTTCCGGCGCCTGGGCGGCGAGTTCCACGGTCAGCAGGTGGTCGGGAACGGCTTCGACCGGCAGGTGCTGGTCGAGGCCGGCATCGAGCGCGCCGGCGCGTTCGCCGCCGTCTCCAACGGGGACAACTCCAACATCATCTCGGCCAGGGTGGCCAGGGAGACCTTCGGGGTCCAGCACGTCGTCGCCAGGATCTACGACGCCAAGCGCGCCGCGGTCTACGAGCGGCTGGGCATCCCCACCGTCGCGACCGTGCCGTGGACCACCGACCGCCTGATGCGGATGTTGCTGCCGGAGGGCGTGGCCACCGCCTGGCGCGACCCCTCGGGCACGGTCGCGGTGCTGCCGCTGCCGCTGCACGAGGACTGGGTCGGGCGCCGGGTGGCCGAGGTCGAGGAGACCACGGGTTGCCGGGTGGCGTTCATCATGCGGTTCGGCACCGGCGTGCTGCCCACCGCGGACACCGTGGTGCAGGCCGACGACGACGTCTACGTCGCGGCCCTGTCCGGCACGGTCACCGTCGTCTGTAGCGCTGCCGCGCAGCCCCCCGAGGAGGCCCACTGATGCGCGTCGCGATCGCCGGGGCCGGCGCCGTCGGCCGCTCGATTGCCCAGGAGCTCCTCACCGCGGGCCACCAGGTCATGCTCATCGAGCGGGACCGGGCCCACTTCGACCCGCACAGCGTCGAGCAGGCGGAGTGGGTGCACGCCGACGCCTGCGAGCTGACCTCCCTGGAGGAGGCCGGCATGGAGCTGTGCGACGTGGTCATCGCGGCCACCGGCGACGACAAGGTGAACCTGGTGGTGTCGCTGCTGGCCAAGACCGAGTTCGCGGTGCGCCGCGTGGTCGCCAGGGTCAACGACCCGCGCAACGAGTGGCTGTTCACCGAGGCGTGGGGCGTGGACGTGGCGGTGTCGACGCCGCGCATGCTCGCCGCGATGGTCGAGGAGGCGGTCAGCGTCGGCGACCTGGTGCGCCTGCTGACGCTGCGCCAGGGCCAGGCCAACCTGGTGGAGGTCACCCTGCCGGAGGACACCCCGCTGTCCGGCCGGCCGGTGGGGCGGCTGGACCTGCCGCAGGACGCCGCGCTGGTGACCATCCTGCGCGGCGGCCGGGTCATCGTCCCGCAGCCGGACGACCCGCTGGAGGCCGGCGACGAGCTGCTGTTCGTGGCCGCCGCCAACGTCGAGCAGCAGATCAGGGCCGCGCTCGACTGCTGAGCCCGCCGGGGCCCACGACGGAACGGTGCCCCTGTGGTGTGGAGTCCCACACCACAGGGGCACCGTCGTTCTCGCTTCTGGTCCGCCCGTTGGCCTCCCGTGTCAGCCGGGGGCGGTCGGTGTCCGTCGGTGAGCGGTCAGGCCGTCCGCCGTCGGCCGGCGCGTCGCCCGCGCGGTCGTCAGGACGGCGACGGGGCCGAGGGCGTGGCGGCCTGCTCGTCCCGCTCCTTCTCCCTGGCCACCCGCTGGGTGTCCCTGCGCACGGCCCACACGGTGACCAGCAGGGCCAGACCGGCCAACGGCCAGCCCATGCCCAACCGGGCGGCGGCGAGCCAGCCGGTCAGATCGTTGTCGTACAGCCACTGCTGCACCACGTACCTGGCGGCGAACACCACCACCCAGGCCAGGGTGGCGAGGTCGTAGGCGAGGCGGACCCGCCGGTCGGACCGCCAGCCGAACCCGGTGCCGTTGAGCGCCGACCACACCACGCCCACTAGGGGCCACCGGACCACCGCCGAGACCAGGAACACCCCGCCGTAGACCAGGCTCACCCAGATCCCGAACAGGAAGAAGCCCTTGGCCGAACCGGTCCGGTGGGCGATGAACGCCGCGATGCCCACCCCGAACAGGCCGGAGATCGCCGGCTGCACGGGCTCCTTGCGGATCACGCGCCACACGGTGATGGCGGCCGCGGCGCCCAGCGCCGCCCAGATCGCCGGTGTCAGCCCGGTCAGCACGTTGACCAGGACGAACACCAGGACGGGCACCGACGAGTAGATCAGACCGTGGACGCCGCCCATCATCTCCAGCAGCGTCTGCTGCCGCTCGGTCTCCCGCCCGGTGTCCGGCACGGGCTCCTGCACGCTGTCCTGGGCCATGTCCCTCCCGGGGAGCGGCGCCGCGGCGACCGGGACGTCGGGGACGTCCGTGGCGGGGCGGGCGGTCGAGTCGGTCATGCGGTCGTCGTCTGCAACTCGTAGTAGGGGTTGTAGAGCACCTTGCGGCCGTCGCGCACGGCGATGCGGCCCCTGGCCTTGATCGTGCGGCCCGGCTCGATGCCGGGGATCCGCCGGCGACCCAGCCAGACCAGCGTCACGCCCTCGGTGCCGTCGAACAGCTCCGCCTCCAGCGTCGCGACCGCGTCGCGCGGACAGTGTTCCACACTGCGTAGCCGACCGAGTACGGTCGCCTCCTCCCCCGACCGGCAGTCGGCGGCGCGGCGCGCGCCCACCGCCTCCACCCGTCGGGACAGGTCGTCGGCGTCCAGCTCGTTGACGTCGCTGGTGAGCCGACGCACGAGGCGGCGCCAGTAGCCGCCCCCGTTGCCCGTCATCTCGCGCTCCCGTGCGCCTCGGGGCCCGTCGTCCCGGACGAGCCGTCCACTCGCCAGCGTAACCATGCGCGCGCGGTGGACGCGTCCCTCCACGAGATGATCGACGGATGGAGTGGGTGAGTCCGCCGCGGCGGCGGGTCGCGGTCCTCGTCCCGGGGACCGGCTCGGACGCGGAGTTCGTGCGGCGGGCGTTCGCGGGTCCGTTGGCCGCGTTGGGGTTCCGGCTCGTCGCGGTGTCGCCGCGACCGGGGCCGCGGCTGGTCGACGAGCACCTCGCCGCGCTGGACCGGGCGGCGCTGGCGGCCGGCCACCCCGTGGTCGTGGGCGGTGTGTCGCTCGGCGCGCACCTCGCCGCCGAGTGGGCCGCGCGGAACCCGGGGTCGTGCGCCGGCCTGCTCCTGGCCATGCCGGGGTGGACGGGGCCGGCCGGGGAGGGCGATGACGCGGCTCCGGCGGCGTTGGCCGCGCTGGCCAGCGCGGGGTCGGTGGACCGGCTGGGGCTGGAGGCGGCCCTGCGGGCCGCGACGGACGGGGTCCCCGACTGGCTGGCCGAGGAGCTGGACCGCTCGTGGCGGTGGCACGGGACCGGGCTGGCCGACTCGCTCCGGGCCGCCGCGCGTCACCCCGCGCCCGACGTGGGAACGCTGCGCCGGATCACCGCCCCCGCCGCCGTCGTGTGCTGCGTGGACGATCCGGTGCACCCCAGGGAGGTCGCCGAGCGGTGGGCGGCGGCGCTGCCGAACGCCGAGCGGGAGTCGATCACGCTCGACGCGCTGGGGGCCGACAGGGAGAGCCTGGGGCGCGCCGCCGTCCTGGCGTTGCTGAGGGCCGCGCGCCGGCGTTGATCAGCCCAGCCGCGCCAGGACGCGCTGGGCGACGTTGCCTCCGGTGAGCACGGTGGCCACGCGGTCACCTGGCACGCGGTGCCGACCGATCGCGGCCAGCCCGCTGACGGCCGCCGGCTCGACGAGGAGGCCGAGGCTGTCCCGGACGACGCGGACCATGTCCAGCATCTCGTCGTCGTCGACCAGGACCACGTCGTCGACGAGCCCGCGGATCCACTCCACGGCGGCCGGGACCGGCACCCGCACGTCGATGCCGTCCGCGATCGTGTCGGCCCGTTCGGTGCGCACCGGCGCGCCCGCGCGCCAGCTCAGCTCCATGGCCGGGGCCCCGGAGGCGCACGCGCCGACGACCCGCGTCGCGGGCGAGACCTCCTTGATCCACCTGGCCATGCCGGCCGCCAACGCGCCGTTGCCGAGCGGGATGACCACGGCGTCCAGTGGTTCGGCCCCGCGCGCGGGGTCGAACAGTTCCACGGCGATGCTTCCCGCGCCCTCGGCGATGGCGGGTTCGCGGCCGTCCTCGACGAAGACGGAGTCGGGGTGCTCGCTCGCGTACTCCCGCGCCGCCTCCTTGGCCTCGTCGAAGTCGGCTCCGGTGAGCGTGACGACGGCCCCGAGCGCCCGCATCCGCGCGACCTTGTTCGGGTTGGCGTGTTCGGCGCAGAACACGCGGACGTCGACGCCCAGCGCCCGGCCGGCGTGGGCCACGCCCTGGCCGAAGTTGCCGGCGGAGGCGCACACGACCTGGCGGACCTCGCCGAGCTGACGGAGGAAGAAGTGCGTTCCCCTGCCCTTGAACGAGCGGATCGGGTTGACGGTCTCGACCTTCACCACGACCTCGCGGCCGAGCGCGGCGTTCAGGTGGCCGTCGGTGAACTGGGGGGTGTTCCGGAAGACGGGGTCGATCTCGCGCGCGGCCCGCTCGATGTGCTCCGGCGACAGCGCGGGGACGCTCTTCGACATGATCGCAGGCTAGCGCTCGCTTTTCGTATACGAAATACCCGTTGCGACCAGCCGAAAGCGGGGCGCGACCCCCAGCGGGACACTCGCCGGCCCCCGCACGCTCGACGAACGCTTGGGTGATCTCCTCTCGTTCCGCTCGTGGGCGTTATCGCATATCGCATACGATGCCCGCCATGGCCGACGCGGTTGACACGGTCGAGGCCCCCATCCCCCGCTCCGAACCCCTCCGCGAGGCGGTCTACGCCCGGATCGCCGGCATGGTCGCGCGGGGCGAGCTGGCCCCCGGCAGCCCGGTCACCGAGGCCACTTTGACCCGCCAGCTCGGCGTCTCCCGCACACCGGTCAGGGAGGCGCTCCTGCGCCTGGAGGCCGAGGGCGTGCTCCAGTCGGCGTTGGCGCGGGGCTTCGCGGTCCGCCCCCTCGACGGCCGTGAGGCGGCGAACCTCTACCCGATCCTCGGCACGTTGGAGGCCCTGGCCGTCCGCGGCGCGAACCCCGCGGGGTTCGACGTGCCCGCGCTCACCAACCTCGCGCAGGACCTCGCGAGGAGCGGGGACCCGCTCGGGCGCTGGCGCCTCGACACGACCTTCCACGACCTCCTGGTCGACGCGGCGGCCAACCCGCCCCTGAGCACGATGACGCGGGCACTGCGCACCAACCTGTCCCGCTACGAACTCGCCTCAGCACGAGAGGCGGACCACCAGAAGCACTCCGACCAGTGGCACCGGGACATCCTCGCCGCGCTCCGCGGAGGAGACCTCGAACGCGCCGCCCAGCTCGTCACGGAGAAGTGGGCGGACAGCCTCCGCACCGTTCTGTCCTGGCTCCAGTGAGCGGGCGCGCCTCAAGAAGGGGCGCGGCGAGACGGGCTCTCAGCGCACGACGCGGCGCATCTCCACGTGCGGGATGCCGTCCTCCAGGTACTCCTCACCCACGACCTCGAAGCCGAACGACGCGTAGAAGTCCCTGACGTAGGTCTGCGCGCCGAGCACGCACGGCGCGGAGCCGATCTCGGCGAGGGCGCCGGTCATCAGGTCCCTGGCGAGCCCCCGGCCCCGTGCCTCCTTCGCCGTCACGACCCGGCCGATGCGCCAGCCGCCGTCCGGCTCGGGCAGGACGCGCAGGGCCGCCAACACGTGTTCGGGCGCGCCGGTCGGGGAGATCCACAGGTGCAGCACGCCCGGTTCGAGGTCACGGCCGTCCGGGTCGGCGTAGGCGCATCCCTGTTCCACCACGAACACCTCGGCCCGCAGCCTGAGCAGCGCGTACAGCGTGGAGACGGAGAGCTGGTCCGGCCGGGCCACGTGCAGGGTCGTGGCGAGGTGCTCGACGGTCACACCCCCTGGATACCAGGCCGTGCCGAGCGGCTCTCCCCCGACGGAGCGCGGACGTGGATCCTCCGGCGTCTCACCCCTGCCACCGCGGATTCTCCGGCCGCTCCAGCGCGCGGGCGTCAAGATCTGCCTCACAACAGCTAAGGATCCGTAAATCCTTCTGCTAAGCTCCCCCTCGGCCGAAGATTCCTCGGGCAAGTGGCCTAGTTCACAGTGCTTTGTTCGGCCCGTGAGGGAGAGAAGGGAGGGGTGTGCCGTGCTGGACCTCGGTCTGCTCCCGGCGTTCCTGCTGGCCTCCGTCGTGTTCGTGCTGACCCCGGGCCTGGACGCGTTCCTGCTGCTGCGCACCTCGCTCCGCGCGGGCCGCGACGCCGGGCTCCGGACGTTGCTGGGCATCCACACCGCCGGACTCGCGCAGGTGGCGCTCGTGGTCTCGGGGCTGGGCATCGTGTTGGCCCAGCACCCGGCGATCCTCACCGGGCTGCGCTGGCTGGGCGCGGCGTACCTGGGCTACCTGGCCCTGAGCACGGCGCGGACGCTCGCGCGGAGCTGGCGCACCGGCGCCGTCGTCGACACCGCCGACGGGCCCACCGGCGGCGGCTTCGCCCAGGGCTTCCTCTGCAACATCACCAACCCGAAGATGATGTTGTTCTGCCTGGCGTTCCTGCCCCAGTTCATCGGCGCGGCGAGCAGCCCGACCGCGCAGCTCGCGCTGCTCGGCGCGGTGTTCACGGCGCTGGCGGCCGGCTGGGAACTCATGCTCGTGCTCACCGCGTCGCGGGTCGCCCCCCGGCTGCGGCGGCCGGCCGTGCACACCGCGCTGGAGGCGCTCAGCGCGACCGCGTTCCTCGCGATGTCGGTGGCGCTCGCCGTCCAGTGACGCCGGAGGCGCGCGGCCCGTCCGGTGTCCGTTCCCGTCTGTTCGGCACCTCTTCGGCACCGGTTCGGCACCTGTTCGTGGTCGGGGTGGGGCGGGGGTGACGCGTCGCCCCCGCCCCACCCCGCCTCACGCGGACCGCACCGCGGCGTCCACCCAGTCGGCCAGGTGGCTGAGCCGGGTGTAGACCCCGGGCCGGTCGGGTCGGCCGCACCCGGTGCCCCAGGAGACGAGCCCAACGACCCGGCCGTCCACCACGAGCGGACCGCCGGAGTCGCCCTGGCAGGCGTCGGCACCGCCCGCCCCCGCGCAGACCATCGACTCGCGGTCGACCCGGCCGGGGTAGGCGGCCGCGCAGCGCTCGTCGTCCCACATCGGGACCGAGGCCACTCTGAGCTGGTGCGTCGAGGCGGTCCCGTCCTCCTCCGTCCGCCCCCAGCCGAACACCGAGGCGGTGCCGCCGGGCTGGTAGGGGGACTCGTCCCCCGGCTCCGCCCAGGGCAGCGTCGGGTAGGGCAGCGGGCGGTCCAGCGTCAGCACCGCGACGTCGTGGCCGTAGGCCAGCGGCGTGTGGAGGTCGGGGTGCACCACCGCGTCGGAGACGCGGGCGACGCTGCCGGTGTGGGCCGCCACGAGGTCGGTCCGGCCGGCGACGACCCGCAACCGACGCGGCTCCCTGGTGGCCGCGCAGTGCCCCGCGGTCATCACCTTGGTCGGCGCGACCAACGCGCCCGCGCAGAACGCCCGGCGGGACGCCGTGTCGACCAGCGCCACCACCCACGGGTGGTCGGCGACGTCGACGGGCGCTCCCCCGATGATCCGGCCCTCCGACGCGGCGTGCGCCGCCGTCGGCAGGAACACGGGCAGGACGAGGGACAACAACATGACCAGCGACGGCAGCGCCGAGCGGGGCCACCGGTGGCGGAGACGGGTCATCGCCATCACCCGCTCAGTCGCTGATCTCTTGCTGGAGCTGCCGGGAGTAGCTCAGCACCTTGGCGTAGACGCCCGGCTTGCCCGGCCGCGCGCACCCGGTGCCCCAGGAGATGATCCCGACCACCCGGTCGTCGACGACCAGCGGACCGCCCGAGTCGCCCTGGCAGGCGTCGATGCCGCCGCTCTCGTAGCCGGCGCACATCATCCGCTCCGGCACGTACTCCTTGCCGTAGGCCTTCTCGCACATCCGGTCGGAGAGCACCGGGACCACCGCGCCCATCAGTTGGCGCGGCGAGGCGTCACCGCCCTCGGAGGTCCGGCCCCAGCCGAGGATGACCCCGCGCCGCCCCGCCTCGTAGTACCGGCGGTCCCTGTCCCTGGCGGGCAGCCGCAGCGCGGACTTCGACAGGGGCTGGTCGACGGTCAGCACGGCGACGTCGTTGGCGTAGGGCGTGGGATCGTGGAACTTCGGGTGGGACCAGGTCCTGACCACCTTCGCGACGGTCCCGCCCTCGGACTCCAGGTTGGTCCGGCCCGCGATCACCCGGAGGTCGTTGGCCTTCGCCTTCTCCGCGCAGTGGGCGGCGGTGAGCACCTTGGTCGGTGCGACGACGGACCCCCCGCAGAACGGCTGGCCGGACTCCGTGGCCACCGCGACCATCCAGGGGAAGCGCTCGATCGAGACGGGTTGGCCGTTGACGATCCGCCCGCCGGGATCATCGCCGGTCGGGGTCGCCGCGGTGGCCGGGACCACCGACAACGCCGCGACGACCGTGGCCGCCACCGTGCTCCACACCCACCTGACCATCCGACGCGGGCCGCCCCGACGACGCGCGGTACTCCCCATCACGGTCTCCCTTCCGCTACCGACGATTCCGGTGCCTCTCCACGGGAACAGCGGTGGGGATCAGACACAAACCGAGATCCAGAACTCGACCCCCACGTGTGACCCGCGGACCACCCGGAAAGGTCAGCTCGGGACCGGGGTTAACCCATGGTCAACGGCCGACCGGCGCCACCGGCGGCGTCACCGGGGACGCGGGGCCGTCGTCGCCGGCCTGCCACGGACGTCTCCCGTCCGACCGAAAGCCGGGCGCCTCCGGGAAGTTGACGAAACGGATCACGAGCGGGCACGGGCCATCGAGGCGGAGAGGATCACGTCCGTCCCCGTCCGTCCTTTTCGTTCCCTGTCGGGGAAATCCCCGCGCGACCGCGACGACATGATGATCAGATTTGACGGAAAAGCGCTGCCACGCGGGAAAATCCCGCTTCCCACGCGATCAGCGACGGCGGGTGCGACGGCCACGTGGGATCAGATCTGCGGGCGCAGCAGCTCCTCGTAGACGCCGAGTCGCGTGTAGATGCCCGGCCGTCCCGCCCTGGCGCACCCCTCGCCCGTCGACACCACGCCGATCAGCTTGCCACCGGCGACGAGCGGCCCCCCTGAGTCGCCCTGGCACGCGTCGATCCGCCCCTCCGGATAGCCCGCGCAGACCATGCGCGCCGCGTCGAACTCCGGATAGGCCCCGGCACACTCGGCGTCGACCATGATCGGGACGAACGCGCGCATGAGGTAGCGGGCCGACGGCCCGCCCTCGGCGGTGTCACCCCAGCCCAGGACGGCGGCGACCGACCCAGGCTGGTAGAGCGCGGCGTCGCCGGCGCCGGCCACGGGCAACGCCGGGTACGGCACCGCGCGGTCCAACGTGACCACCGCGACGTCGTCGCCGCGGTTGGTGGACTGGAACGACGGGTGCACCCAGGCGGAGGCGATGCCGGCGACGATGCCCTCACCGGACAGCTTGTCCTCGCGGCCGGCGATCACCCGGAGGTCGGACAGCGCGCGGTTGGCCACGCAGTGCGCGGCGGTGAGGACCTTGGTCGGGGCCACCACCGCGCCGCCGCAGTACTGGTACCCGGCGCGGGTCGTCAGGTGCACCGCCCACGGATGGTCCTGGATGCTCACCCGCTGACCGCCCACGACGAACGGTTGGACCGTGAGGAGTTCCTCGGCTCCCGACCCGTCCGGAGGCGACGGGCGGACCGCGGTGGACGCGGGAGGCGGACCCGTGTCCGCGCCGGCCGTCGCGGGAGCGCCCGTCACGGCGGTGAGCACCGCGGCGCCGGCGATCGCCACGACGGCGAGCAGGGTTCCGATCAGGGCACGGGGACCGCGGCGGACCTGCGCCATGGTGCTCTCCTTCCTGGGCGCGCCGGCGACGACCGGCACGTTACGCAGAACGGATCTCTACCGTGCGCCGTGGAGAGCACTCCACCCACCGGTGGAGTGGATCATTCGGTCGGGCGAAGGCGGGCCGACCGCGCGGACGCGGGTCCCGCCGACGCCGCGCCGGGCTGGCCCGGCCGCGCCGAAGGGAGCGTCCGCCGCCGAGGAGGAGACTGGGAGGCGTGCAGCCCGACATCCTTGGTGACCCGTTCCAGACCCGTGACCTGCCGCTCGGTGGCGAGCCCAACCGCCCGGCCTCGGCGACGCTCGTCCGCCACCCGGCCACCGCGGCGGACGGCCCCACCCGAGGCGCGGTGCTCTACGTCCACGGGTTCGTCGACTACTTCTTCCAGGTCGACCTGGCCCGGCACTTCGCGGCGCGCGGCTTCGACTTCTACGCGGTCGACCTGCGGGCGTACGGCCGGTCCCTCCGCCCCGGCGAGATGCCCAACTACGTCACGGACCTGAGCCTGTACTTCGAGGAGATGGACGCCGCGGCGCGGGTGATCCGCGAGGAGGACGGGCACCGGGGCCTGGTCGTGCTCGGCCACTCGACCGGCGGGCTGGTCTCCTCGCTGTGGGCGCACGAGCGCCGCCACGACGACGTGCTGGACGCGCTCGTCCTCAACAGCCCGTGGTTGGACCTCGCCGAGCCCTGGCTGGCCCGCACGCTCGGCACGGCGCTGGTCGACCTCGTGGGCGCGGTGTGGCCGACCTGGGTGCTGCCGAAGGGACTGTCCCCCGTCTACGGCCAGAGCATCCACGTGGACCACCGCGGGGAGTGGGACTTCCGCACCGAGTGGAAGCCGGTCGACGGCTTCCCCGTGCGCGCCGGATGGCTCCGGGCGATCCGCCGGGGGCACGCCCGCGTGCACCGCGGGTTGGACGTGCGGGTCCCGGTGCTGGTCATGCACTCCACCAGGAGCATCGTGGGCAGGGAGCGCCGGCTCAGGGAACGGCGGTGGCAGGACGACGTGATGCGGGCCGACACGGTGCTCGACGTCGCCCAGATCGCGCGCTGGGCGCCGAAGATCGGCCGCAGGGTCACGGTCACGCCGGTCGAGGGTGGCATGCACGACCTGTTCCTGTCGGCGCGGCCGGTCCGCGAGCACGCTCTGTCCGAAGTGGACAGATGGCTGGACGGCGTGCTCGGGTGACCCCGCCCGACCGGCCCCGCTCCGCCAGGACGAGACACGCGGCCGAGCGCCCGTGCGCGGTCTCCCGCGCGACTCCCCCGATCCATCCACGCCGTCCGCCGGCCGAGGCCGGGAAACGGAACGGCGACCCGACGAGAGAGGCAGGTCCATGTCCGACCCCCAGGCCCTTCCCGGCGCGGCCACCCCGGAGAGCACGAGGAGGAGGTGGCCGTGGGTGGTGCTCGCCGCCGCCGTCGTCCTCGTCGTCGGCGCCGGCTTCGTCGTGTTCGGCAGGGGAATCGACCGGACGGCGAAGTCGGTGAAGCTGACCTACGAGGTCACCGGAACCGCCAAGAACGTCACCATCGGCTACTCGACCATCACCAACGGGAACAGCGGCACCCACACCGAGCAGAACGTGTCGTTGCCGTGGACCAAGGAGGTCGTGGTCGAGGGGTCGGCCAGGGGCGCCACGCTGACGGTGAGCGCCGGGGCCGAGGGCGGCAGGGTCACGTGCGGCGTCCGGAGCGAGGACGGGGAACCCAGGACCGCCAGCGCCGAGGGCCCCTTCGCCGTCGCGAGCTGCACCAGCCCATGATCCGGTGGGACGGCGACGGGCCGGCTCCGTCCATTGTGGACGGAGCCGGCCGTGTCGCCGCCGGTCAGGAGTCGAGCTGCTCGGACAGCGCGGCGTGGTGCGCCGAGACGCGGGCATAGACGCCGGGCTTGCCGGCCCTGGCGCAGCCCTGGCCCCAGGACGTCACCCCGATCAGCTTGCCGCCGGCCGCGAGCGGACCGCCGGAGTCGCCCTGGCAGGTGTCCGTACCGCCCCTCTCGTAACCCGCGCAGACCTCGCCCCTGGCGGCGAACTCCCTCGGGTAGGCCGAGGCGCAGTAGCTGTCCGAGGTCACCGGCACGGTGGCCCCGAGCAGGTAACGCGACGCGGAGCCGCCCTCACGGGTGGTCCCCCAGCCGAGGATCGTGGCGTTGGTGCCCGGCGCGTAGAGCGCGGTGTCCGAACCCGACGCCAGGGGCAACGTCGCGTTCGGCAGGTTCCGGTCCAGCGTCAGGACGGACACGTCGTTGCCCGCCTCGACGTCGTACCGGGGGTGCACCCAGATCCTGGTGACCTTCGCGACGACACCCGCGGTGCTCTGCTTGTCGTCGCGGCCGGCGACGACGCGGACCGCGCTGGGCGAGTCGCCCGCGGTGCAGTGCGCGGCCGTCACGACCTTGTTGGGTCTGACCAGGGTTCCTCCGCAGAACTGGAACCCACTCGCGGTGGTCAGGTGCACGACCCACGGATAGGTGCTGGTGCTGACCCGACTTCCGCCGACGATGAACGGCGTGACGTCCGACGGCTGGGCCGCCATCGCCGACACTCCGGAGGAGAGGAACACCGCGACCGCGGCGCCGAGGGCGCCCACGAGCGCGGCCAGGCGGCGCAGGGTTTCCGCCATGGCTGTCTCCTTTGTTCAGTTGTCACCTTCGGTCCACACACCCGGATTTCCTTGCCCGACCAGGGAATCCGGGGTGTGCACAGTGCAACCGAAGGAATACGGGTCGCACCAGAGCCGGAAGTCGTAGGCCGAGCGGGCCCCCTCCGCTCCCGCTGGGCGGCGGCCGGACACGCCGACGCCCGGCGCGGCGGTGGAACGCCGAACGCCGGGCGTCGGGAGCGGTGGACGGAGGAACCGCCCGTGGACCAGGTGGCTGACCGTCACTCCTTCCGGTCGGCGTCGCCGTCGCGCTGTCCGCCGTCGGCGCCGTCCCTGCCGTCCCTGCCGTTGAACCGCTGCCAGACCTTGCTCGCCGCGCCGGCCAGGGTGTCGCCCACCTCGTTGAGCACCTTGGCCAACGGGTCGGCCGAGGTGGACAGCGCCTCCTTGTAGGAGCGGGCGGCGTCCTTGACGTCCTGCTTCCACGTCGAGGTCGGGTCCTCGCCCCGACGCGGGTACTCGCCGGTCAGGATCGCGCGGTACTGCTCGCCCGCCGCCCACCGCTGGAGGTCGGCGGCCCGCACCACGGGCAGCGGGTGGACCAGGCCGTCCAGGTGGCCGAGCTTGAGCACGCTGTCCCAGACCGACTCGACCGCGTCGTACTCCGCGGCCTGCTGGAGGAAGGCGGCGGTGTCGACCTCGTCGGCCTGGGAGGCGCCGGCCATCATGACGTGCGCGCGCAACGCCGCGCCAGGGTCCTGCACGCAGAGCAGGCCCGCGCGGTCGGCGGACAGCTCCGCCCTGCGGTACCAGTCCGTGAGGGCCGCGATCACCGCGCGCATGCCCCAGTACCCCACGGGCATCCAGGACAGTCCGGTCACCATCTGCACCAGACGGCGCAGCACCGTGTAGTAGAGCGCGTGGCCGGACAACGCGTGGCCCATCTCGTGCCCCACGGCGAAGCGCAGCGCCTCCTCGTCGAGCAGCTCGACGAGGCCGGTGGTGAGCACGATGAACGGCTGGTCCATGCCGATGGTGTAGGCGTTCGGGCGCGGGTCGCGCTGCACGAACAGGTCCGGCACCGGGTCGAGGTCGAGGACCTCGGCGCACTCGCGGCGCAGCCGGTCCAGCCTCGGGTGCTGCCGCTCGGAGACCCGCACCGACGAGGCCAGCGCGAGCAGCCGCTCGCTGCGCTCGCCCACCGCGCCCGAGATCGCCTTGAGGATCGCGTCGAACCCCGGCAGCGCCCGCGCGGTCGCCAGCGCGCCCCTGTCGGCGGGGTGCTCGTAGGCCCTGGGGCTGATCTCGGGGAAACGGACCAGGGAGCGGCCCTCCACCGCCTGGACGTCGTTGCCGGGACGGGACTCGCTCATGCTGTCTTCCCCCTCGGGTACCGCGACGGGTCCACCACCGGGGACCGCCGTCTCGTGTCGAACCGCCCACCGCCGTCGATCACGGCTGCCTCAACCTATCGGATGACATCGGGTGGCCGGCGCGGAACGGGCGCGTCCGCGGGGAGGGCGTGCCGGGCGCGGCCACGCACGGCAGCCGAGAGTCCACAATGGACAGCGCTGGCGCCGTCGCCGGTGGCGGGCGCGGACGTCGGCCCTCAGCCGAGGAAGTCGCCGAGCGGCACCGGAGTCAGGCCGTCCTGCGCCGCCCGGTTCAGGAACGCCTGGTAGTCGGCGACGAACGTCTTCCGGAAGTGCATGAGCACGATGTCGCCGGGACGCAGCCGGTTGCCCGCCTGGAACTGCACGACCCCGTCGTTGACCGCCGCCGTCCAGTTCACGACCGCCCGCATGCCGCAGTCGGCGGCGGCGCGCAGCGTGGTCCCGTCGTACTTGCCGTACGGCGGACGGAAGAACACAGGACGACGCCCGTAGACCTGCCCGAACTTGTCGGCGGTCGCGCAGATCTCCCTGCGCTGCGCGTCGTAGGGGCGCCCCTTGAGGTCGGGGTGGCTGAGCGTGTGGTTCTCGATCGTCGCGCCCGCGTCCCGGAGCTGGCGGAAGTACTCGTGGTCGTTCTCCACGTAGCGGTCCGTCAGGAACAGGGTCGGCCGGGCGTTGGAGCGCCGGACCAGGTCGATCGCGGCCGGGTCGCGCACCGCCCCGTCGTCGATCGTGATGAAGACCACCGGCTTGGTGGTCTCGATCCGGGTCACCACCGGAGCCCTCCCGTCCCTGGCGGGTGGCGCGCTCGCCTGCTTCTCCCCTACGGGGTAGGGGGCGGAGAAGGAGGGGACGGCCGGACCGGACGGCGCGGGCGTGGTGGTGGCCGTGGCGCTGTCCTGCCGCACGGGCGCCTGGCTGTTCGGCGCGGCCACCGGGTCGGCGGGAGAGCCACACGCGACGAGCGCCGACGCGGCCGCCACGGCGAGGACGCGCCGCGGCCAGACCCAGCCGCTGCCACCCACTCCGAGCCCCCTTCCAGCGACACCCGACTCGACAAGACGCCGCCCGGGCGGGGGCGTTGCGCGCGGTGAGAGCCAGGTCACCCTACCCCGAGGGCACGCACGCGCCCTCCACCCGTGGGCGGAGCGGGCTACCGCCCGGGGAGTACCGGGGAACTGGCCCCGGGAGCGACGCGCGCGCGGGACGCCGCCGGTGATCGTGGATCTCGTCGAACGAGGAGCACGCGACCCCAGCGTGCGTGACGGTGCACGTCGGTGCACGTTCAAGGAGGCTGAGATGGCGATCCGCATGACCCGCTCGGACGACCGGGTGCTGTTCGGCGTGGCCGGCGGCGTCGCGCGGCACTTCGGCTGGAGCCCCGGCAAGGTCCGACTGGCGTTCGTGCTCTCCTGCCTGCTGCCCGGCCCGCAGTTCCTCCTCTACCTGGTGCTCGCGCTGCTGATGCCCGCTCCGGCGCGCCACTGACCCAGGAGAGCACCGCGGCCACGGGGCGCGGGCCGAGCGCCCGCGGACCCCCGCGATCACCCCGACGGAGCACCCGATGATCACCCGAACGGTCGATTAGCGTGTGCTCCGGCCCGGCCTGATCGGAGGAGAGTTGAGCGACCGTCTGCTGCCCGCACTCGTGGCGGTGTTCGCCGGAGCGGTGTTGGCGGTGTTGTTGTTCGTGCCCTACGTCGCCCGGCAGTACCGGCGACGGGGCGAGCTGGGGCCGGGACGGGCGGTGCTCGCGCTCGGACTGCTGGTCTACGGCCTCGCGGTAATCGCCTACGTGCTGTTGCCGCTGCCGCAGATCACGCCCGACTTCTGCTCAGGGCGCGGGTCCAGCCTCCAGCTCCACCCGCTCACCTTCCTGGCGGACATCCAGAAGGAGCAGGTCGGCAGCGGTGTCGCCGCGCTGCTGCGGAACCCGGCGTTCCAGCAGGTCGCGTTCAACGTGGCGCTCTTCGTGCCGCTGGGAATGTTCGTCCGGCACCTGTTCCGCAGGGGCGTCGCCGTCACCACGCTGATCGGCTTCTCCGCCTCGCTGCTGATCGAGGTCACGCAGGTCACCGGCGTGTGGTTCCTCTACCCCTGCCCGTACCGGCTGTTCGACGTCGACGACCTGCTGGCCAACACGGCGGGGGCCGTGCTCGGCGCGCTGCTCGCGCCGGTGCTGCGGCTGGTCCCCGGCCAGCGCGTGGAGGCCCCTGCCGAGGAACCCCGGCCCGTGACCACGGCGCGCCGCCTGCTGGGCATGCTGTGCGACCTGCTCGCCGTCGTGCTCACCGGGTCGACCCTGATGGTCGTCGTGAACATCGCGCTGTGGGGCAGCGGCGAGAGCGACCTCGACGGACCCTCGGTGGTGCTGCTGGCCACGGTCTCGTACTGGCTGCCGGCGCTGGCGCAACTCGGCCTCGTCCTCGCCGGCGACGCCACCCTCGGCGAACGTGTCGTCCGCGTCCGGGCCACCACCCGGTCGGGCGGGCGACCGGGCGTCGTCCGCCGGGTGGTCCGCTGGGCCTTCGGCATCGGCGGGTTCTCGGTGCTCGCCGGCCTGACCACCATGGGCTGGAGCGTCGCGGCGCTGCTCGCCTTCCTGCTCGGCTGTGCCAGCGTCCTCGCCGCGTGGCGCAGCCGGGGCCACCGCGGACTGGCCTGCGCCACCGCCGGGCTGGAGGTGGCGGACGCCAGGGCCGTGGGCGCCACGACGGCGGGAGCCACGGCGGCGGGCATCACGACCGAGCCTCGGCCGACCCCCGGCCCCGCAGCCCGGGTCTGACCGCCGGACGGCGGCGCACACCGGGGCGCGGCGGCGGCCCCCGCCACCTGGCGCGGGTGTCCCGCACGGCGGGACACGACAGCCGTGGGCGATCATCGTCCTCGACCCGCCCCCGGCCGGTGGCCGGGGGCGGGTGTCCCGAAAGCACGTCGTGGAGGAGCGCCGATGAGCCTCGAACGTCCCGTCGCCCCCGACCCCTACGAGCTGCTGCCCCGCGTCGGCTCGTTCACCGTGACCAGCACGGACGTGCGCGACGGCGAGCCGATGTCGGACCAGCACGCGTTCTCCGGCGGCAACACCTCGCCGCATCTGAGCTGGACCGGGTTCCCCGAGGGCACCAGGAGCTTCGCCGTCACCTGCTTCGACCCGGACGCCCCCACCCCGAGCGGCTTCTGGCACTGGGTGGCGGTGAACATCCCGGCCTCGGTGACCGAGCTGCCGGCCGGCGCCGGGGCCAAGGACGGCTCCGGCCTGCCGGAGGGCGCGTTCCACGTGCGCAACGACTACGGGTTCTCGGGCTTCGGCGGCGCCGCCCCGCCCGAGGGCGACCGCGCCCACCGGTACTACTTCGTGGTGCACGCGGTGGACGTGGACCGGCTGGACGTCGACGAGACGGTCACGCCGGCCGTGGTCAGCTTCAACCTGGCCTTCCACACCCTGGCCAGGGCGGTCATCACGCCGACCTACCAGAGCTGAGCGGCTCGCCGACAGGGGCGCCGTCCGCGCGGGTCGCGGGCGGCGCCCCTCGGTCCTTCGGCGCCCCTCGGTCCTTCGGTATCCCTCGGTCCTTCGGTATCCCTCGGTCCTTCGGTATCGCTCGGTGTCCTTCGGTGTCCCCCGTGTGCCCGCCCACCTCGGCGGCGGGAATCGGCGTGGCGTCCCCCTGGTTGGCGTGGAGGAGCCCCAGCGAGAGGACAGGATGGGCACGTGCGGCACTTCGACCTGGTGATCATCGGGACAGGCTCGGGCAACTCGATCCTCGACCCGCGGTTCGACGACTGGAACGTGGCGATCGTCGAGAAGGGCGTGTTCGGCGGGACCTGCCTGAACGTGGGGTGCATCCCCACCAAGATGTTCGTGCACACCGCCGACCTGGCCAACGCCCCCGCCGCCGGCGCCCGGCTCGGGGTGGACGCCCGGCTGACCGGGGTCCGCTGGCCCGAGGTCCGCGACCGGATCTTCGGGCGGATCGACCCGATCGCCGAGGGCGGCCGGCGCTACCGGGCCGAGGAGTGCGCCAACGTCACCGTCTACGCCGGGGAGGGCCGGTTCGTCGGCTCGAAGCGGCTGGCCGTCTCGACCGGCTCCGGCGAGGACGAGGTGATCACCGCGGACCGGTTCGTGCTCGCCGCGGGCAGCCGGCCGATCGTGCCGGACGTGGTCGGCATCGAGCAGGTCGGCTTCCACACCAACGAGGACGTGATGCGCCTCGCCGAGCTGCCCCGCCGCATGGTGATCCTCGGCAGCGGGTTCGTCGCCACCGAGTTCGCCCACGTGTTCGGCTCGTTCGGGGTGGACGTGACCCTCGTCGCCCGGTCCGACCTCCTGCTGCGCGGCCAGGACCTGGACGTGGCCACCCGGTTCACCGAACTGGCCGAGCGGCGCTGGGACGTGCGACGCAACCGCAAGGCCGTGCGGGCCGAGCGGGACGGCGACGTCACCCGCCTGCACCTGGAGGGGCCGGACGGCGCCGAGGTGGTGGAGGGCGAGGCGCTGCTCGTCGCCGTGGGCCGCCGCCCCAACTCCGACCTGCTCAACCTCGGCGCGACGGGTGTCACCACGCATCCCGACGGCCGCGTCGTGGTCGACTGCCACCAGCGGACCGAGGTGGACGGGATCTACGCGCTCGGCGACCTCAGCTCGCCCTACCAGCTCAAGCACGTGGCCAACCACGAGGCGAGGGTCGTGCAGCACAACCTGCTGCACCCCGACGCCCCGGTGAGCACCGACCACCGGTTCGTGCCGCACGCGGTGTTCTCCTCGCCGCAGGTCGCCTCGGTCGGGCTGACCGAGCAGCAGGCGCGGGCCCGAGGGGTGCGGTACGTGACCGCCACCCAGCAGTACGCGGGCATCGCCTACGGCTGGGCGATGGAGGACACCACGGGCTTCTGCAAGCTGCTCGCGGACCCGGCCGACGGCCGCCTGCTCGGCGCGCACATCATCGGCCCGCAGGCGCCGACCCTGATCCAGCCGCTGGTCCAGGCGATGCACTTCGGCCTGGACGCCCGCTCGATGGCGCGCGGCCAGTACTGGATCCACCCGTCGATGCCGGAGCTGGTGGAGAACGCCCTGCTCAACCTGCCGCTGGACGACTGAGTCAACCAAGTCAACCAAGTCAACTGAGCCACCGAACGCCAGCGGCCCGGCGGGACTCCCGCCGGGCCGCTGGCCGTCGTCGTGTCGTCGGGCGTCCCCCGACCCGGCTCAGACGCGCGCCGAACGCGGCTCAGAGGCGATCAGACGTCGCTCAGTGCCGTTCAGTGCCGCTCAGTGCCGTTCAGTGCCGTTCAGTGCCGCTCGGACGTCGATTGTCGCTCAGACGTGGCGCGGACGGCCGGCCAGCCAGCCGAGCACGATCTGCACCAGCAGCACGGCGACCAGCAGCACCAGCGAGGCGGTCCAGCCGCCGGTGGCGCCGTGCAGGCTGCCCACCAGGAACGGGCCGGTCGCCGAGATCAGGTAGCCGAAGCTCTGCGCCATCGCCGACAGCGCCGCCGTGTCCGCGCCGGTGCGGGCGCGGAGGCTGATCAACGTCAGGGCCAGCGGGAAGATGCCCATCCCGATGCCGATGAGCAGGATCCACAGGCCGGGGGCGAAGGCGGGGGCCAGCAGCAGGCCGAGGAAGCCGGCCAGGCCGGACAGCACCAGCGCCACGGCCATGCCGGACTGCGAGCGGTAGCGGGCGGCCAGCGGCGGCGCGGCGAAGCTGATCGGCACGCCGATGACCATGACCACGGCCAGCAGCACGCCGGCCGTGGCGGCGTCCACCCCGGCCACGTCCCGCAGGATGTTCGGCAGCCAGCCCATGACGGTGTAGGCGATCAGCGACTGGAGTCCGAAGAACACGGTGATCACCCAGGCGAGCGGGCTCCGCAGCAGCGAGCGCCGGGCCTCGGCCGGCGCGCTTCGCGTGGTGGCGGTCCGCCGCGCGCTCCGCAGGGACGGCAGCCACACCAGCAGCGCGGCCAACGCCAGCAGCGCCCACGCGCCCACGGCCCATCGCCAGCCGCCGGTGGCATGGTCGAGCGGCACGGTGGCCGCGGCGGCGACGGCGCCGCCGGCGGTCAGGGAGGCGCTGTACGCGCCGGTCACCGGGCCGATCCGGCCAGGGAATGACTCCTTGACGACCACCGGGATCAGCACGTTGCAGACCGCGATCGCGGAGCTGGTGACGAACGTGCCGGCCATCAGCACCGAGGGCCCGCCAAGCACGCGGACCACCAGTCCGGCCATCAACAGCGCGAGGGCCAGGCCGATCGCGCCCCTGGCCCCGAGCTTCCTGGCCAGCCACGGGGTGCCCATCGCGGCGAGGCCGAAGCAGAGCGTCGGCACGGCGGTCACGACGCTGACCCAGGTGTCGGAGACGGCCAGCGCGGAGGTGACCTCGGACAGCACCGCGGCGAGGCTGGTGACCGCCGGCCGCAGGTTCGCCGCGGCCAGCACGACGCCGGCCACGAGCAGCGCGCCGCCCGTGACCGCGACCGCGGGGCGGGCGGACAGCCGAGTTTCCGTCGTCCCCTCTGCCACGCCGGCGTCCGGAATGGCAGGGTTGTCCTTCTGACGGATGTCGGGCTGCACCTGTGGTTCGACGGTCACGCCGCATAGTGTGGCAAACATAGGATGTTTGGATGAAAGGATGAGACGGTGCCGTTGGCCACAACCCGGCGAGCCGGCCTCGTCGAGCAGGTGATCGAGCAGATGCGGGAGCTGGTCACCAGCGGCGAATGGCCGGTCGGGCAACGCATCCCGCCGGAACCGGAGCTGGTCTCGGCCCTCGGCGTGGGGCGCAACACCGTGCGGGAGGCGGTGCGCGCGCTCGCCCACGCCGGGCTGCTGGAGGTGCGTCAGGGCGACGGCACCTTCGTGCGGGCCACCAGCGAGCTGTCCGGCGCCGTCCGCCGCCTCTGCGGCTCGGAGCTGCGCGAGGTACTGGAGGTCCGCCGGGCGCTGGAGGTCGAGGGAGCGCGACTCGCGGCCGTCCGCCGGACCGACGAGGACCTGCGCCGACTGGAGGAGTCGCTGGCCGCCAGGGACGCCGCCACCGAGGAGGGCGACGGCGAGCGCGTCGCCGAGACCGACACCGCCTTCCACCTCCTGCTCGTGGAGTGCGCGCACAACCCGGTGCTGACCGAGCTGTACCGGGGGTTCACCGAGGCGGTCCGGGCCAGCGTGGTGACCACGTTCGACCTCAGGGCCCAGTCCCAGGAGCTGATCTCCCACACCGCGCTGCTCGACGCGGTGCGCGACCAGGACCCGGAACGGGCGGCGGTCGAGGCCGGCGGCTTCCTGGAGGAGATCCTGTGCCGGCTCGGCCAGACCGAGCAGGACTGACGGCGCGACGGGCCGGGGCTGGTCTCCCGACATGACTCGCCCCGCCCCCCCGCTGGCCGTTCCGTCGGGAGAGCGCGAAGTGCCCACGCGAGACATGTCCTGTGCCGCCTGAATCCGGCGGCGGGGAACGCGGTGAGCGCGTCGACCAGGATCGTGAGCAGTAGGTGATCGTTCGCTGCCACGACAACTTGGTCCCGGGGTCGCTCGCCCGGTGCCGCCCTGTTCGGCGCGGTACGCGCCATCGGATAGGGCGGCCTGATCGAACGGGACGCGTCTCCGACTTCCGCTTTGTCGAAGGATCTCCGGCCACTTTGTCGAGGATCTCCGGCCACTGGGACTCGCGGGCTTCCACAGGGCTTGGCGAACGCGCCTGATCCTCCCGGGCTCACGTCAACACATCCGTCCACAATGGACTAACCAGCGCGCCGGCCCACCCGCCGCGACACCCCGAACCAGCGACTTGTCAGCCGCCCTCGCGCCGCGCGATCATAAATTTAGGGGTTCCCCCAAGTAACGCTGTTTTGGATGATTTGGCGCGCTGAGGGTGCCGAAAACGCGGCCACGTCGGGCGAATCGGCAGGCTCCTCGTGCGGATCGGTGACAGGTTCTGGTTCGCCGCGAAGTTCCCCAGGCTTCCTGAGGCCTCGTCACGGCCTTCCCAGTCTTCTCCAGGCCCTCAGGGTTCCATCGGCGGAGCGCCGGGCGGCACCGTGCGCAGGCCCGCGGGCGCGCCCTCGTCGAGCAGCCGCAACACCGCGTCCGTGTCGAGGTGCCGCTCGACGAGATCCCCGAGCAGATCGAGCTGGGCCGCGCGCGCCGCCGCGAACGCGACGTCCGGCGCCGGCACGAACCCGTCACGGCCAGCGCGCTCCGCCGCCCAGCGCAGGAACGCCCGACGGAAGTCGTCGTTCTCGAACAGCCCGTGCCAGTGGGTCCCGACGACGTTCTCCCGCACGCCGCCCTCGGGCTCCCCGCCCGGCAACGTCACCAGCGGCGCCAGGCCGTCGCCTCGCCGCACGACCCGCCCGTGATGGATCTCGTACCCGGTGACGGCGTGCCCGAACGCCTCACCCACGGGCCGGGTGAGCGTCTTGTCCGGCGCGAAGGCGACGTCGACGTCAAGCAACCCCAGCCCCGGCACGACGCCCGCGCCCGACTCCACCGGGTCGTCGATGCGCCGCGACAGCATCTGGAACCCCCCGCAGACGCCCAGCACGGGCAGCCCCCGCTCCGCGTGCGCCCGCACCGCGTCGGCGAGCCCGGTGCGCCGCAACCAGTCCAGGTCCGTCACGGTGGCCTTCGAGCCGGGCAGCACCACCAGGTCGGCGTCGGCGAGCCGGGAGGGCTCGGTGGCGAACCGGACCGAGACCCCGGGCTCGGCGGCCAACGCCTCCACGTCGGTGGCGTTGGAGATGCGGGGCAGTCGGACCACGGCCACCCGCAGCCACTGACCACCGACCGGCGGCCTCGGCCGGCCGACCACGCCGTCCGCCGCGTAGGACAACGAGTCCTCGGCGTCCAGCCACAGCTCCTCCCGCCACGGCAGCACGCCGTGCACGGGCCGGCCGGTCAGCGCGCGGAGCTGCCGCAGCCCCGGTTCGAGCAGCGCGGGGTCCCCCCGGAACTTGTTGATGACGAACCCGGCCACCAACGCCTGGTCGGCCGGGTCGAGCAGGGCCAGCGTGCCGAACAGGTGCGCGAACACGCCGCCCCGGTCGATGTCCCCGACGACCAGCACCGGCAGGCCGGCCGCCCTGGCCAGGCCCATGTTCGCGATGTCGTTCGCCCTGAGGTTGATCTCGGTCGGGGAGCCGGCGCCCTCGCACACCACGGCGTCGAAGTCCCGGCGCAGCCCGTCGAGCGTGGCGTGCACGGTCCTGGCCAGCTCGGCCTTGCGCTCCCGGTAGGACAGCGCGGTCACCTCGCCGACCGCCCTCCCCAGCACGACGACCTGCGAGCTGCGGTCGCCCCCCGGCTTGAGCAGGACCGGGTTGAACCGCACGCTCGGCTCCAGCCCGGCCGCGGCCGCCTGGAGCGCCTGGGCCCGGCCGATCTCGCCGCCGTCCGGCGTGACGACCGAGTTGTTCGACATGTTCTGGGCCTTGAACGGGGCGACCCGCACCCCCCGGCGGGCCAGCCACCGGCACAGCCCCGCCACCAGGACGCTCTTCCCCGCGTCCGAGGTGGTTCCGGCGACCAGCAACGCACCGCCCACGGCGCGACCTCCCCTCACGCGACCCTCGTCGGGTGACATCATCCGGGGCATGCCGCCGTCCCCGACGACCACCGTCCTCGTGCACAGCCCGTTCCTGGGGCCGAGCAGCCTGCGACCGCTGGCCGCCGCCCTCCTGCGGCAGGGACGCCCCGCCCTGGTCCCGGACCTGCGGCCCGCCCTGACCCAGCGGGAGGCGGGAGCGGGGGCGGGGACCGCGAGCCCGACGCACCAGCGGCTGGCCGCCGTGTTCGCGAGCGTCGTCGACACCAACGCCACGTCGGGGCCGCTCGTCCTGGTCGGGCACAGCGGAGCGGGGCCGCTGCTGCCCAGCCTGGCCGCCGCCCTGGACCGACCGGTCCTCGCCCTGGTCCTGCTCGACGCCGAGCTGCCCACCCCCGGCCGCTCCTGGAACCAGACCGCCTCGGCCGAGCTGGTAACCCTCCTGCGCGGGCTGGTCGCCGACGACCACCTGCCGCCGTGGAGCGCGTGGTTCCAGCCGGACCCGCTGCCCGAGCTGGTGGACGACCCCGCCCTGCGCGAGCGGATCGCACGGGAGCAACCCAGGGTGCCCGCGGCGTTCCTCGACGAGCCGCGACCGGACGTGTCCTGGCCGGGCCGCATCGGCTACCTGCTGCTCAGCGCCACCGCCTACGGCGACGCCGCGCGGGCGGCGCACCGGGCGGGCTGGCCCGTGCGGCACCTGCCCGGCCACCACCTGGCGTCGGCCACCGAGCCCGGCCCGGTGGCCGACGCGCTGCTCGCCCTGGTCGACGCGCTCACGGCAGGGTGAGGATCTCCACGCCGTCCTCGGTGACCACCACGGTGTGCTCGAACTGGGCGGTCCACTTCTTGTCCTTGGTGGTGACGGTCCAGCCGTCGTCCCACATGTCGTAGTCGATCGTGCCGAGAGTGATCATCGGCTCGATCGTGAACGTCATGCCGGGCTCCAGCACGGTCTCCACGCCCGGCTCGTCGTAGTGCAGGACCACGAGCCCGCTGTGGAACGAGCGGCCGATGCCGTGCCCGGTGAAGTCCCGCACCACGCCGTAGCCGAAGCGCCGCGCGTAGGACTCGATCACCCGGCCGACCACGTTGAGCTGGCGGCCCGGCCGCACGGCCCTGATCGCCCGCATGGTCGCCTCGTGGGTGCGCTCGACCAGCAGCCGCGCCTCCTCGGACACCTCGCCCGCGAGGAAGGTCGCGTTGGTGTCGCCGTGCACGCCCCCGATGTACGCGGTGACGTCGACGTTGACGATGTCCCCGTCCTCGATCACGGTCGAGTCGGGGATGCCGTGGCAGATCACCTCGTTGAGCGAGGTGCAGCAGGACTTGGGGAACCCGCGGTAACCGAGCGTCGACGGGTAGGCGCCGTGGTCGCACAGGAACTCGTGCACGACGGCGTCGATCTCGTCCGTGGTCGCGCCGGGCCGCACCGCCTTGCCGGCCTCCTGCAACGCCTGCGCGGCGATCTTGCCGGCGACGCGCATGGCCTCGATCACCTCGGGCGGCTGCGTCCACGGGTCCGTGTTCCTGGCCGGCGCGGGCCGGTCCACGTACTCGGGACGCTCGATGGTGGCCGGGACCGGGCGACGCGGGGACTGCCGGCCCGGCACGAGCGGTGCTCTCACGGACATGTCCCCCACCTTACGGGGCGCCCGGTACGGCGACCGGCAGACCGACCTCCTCCGCGGCGGCCAGCAACCTCCTGTCGTCGGTGACGAACGCGGACAGCCGCTCCCGCAGGTGGATCGCGGACGCGAGGTGGACGGCGTCCAGCCACCGCAGGGGGAGCGGGAGCGCGCCGGCGGCGTCCAGAACGTCGGAGGTCATCGGCGTCTGGTCGATCTCCACGAGGACGGCGCCGGCCTGGCGGAGCGCGTCGTCGCCCTGGCCCCGCACCGGTCGGACGACCTCCACCCTCGCCAGGGAACTCGTGACCCGCGCCTGGTCGGGAAACGGGGCGACCCATCGCGCGAAGGCAGGCGTCTCCGCCTCCCTGACGCACCAGCCTCACCAGTGCCGAGGAGTCGAAGTAGATCACCAGCGCTCCTCGTCCCGAAGTCGGAGCAGCTCCTCGGAGGCGCTCACACGGGGGATCGGTGGAAGGGGCTCGGGGAACGGCCCCCACGGCCGGGGACCAGCTCCCCGTTAGCGATCAACTGCTCCCGGAAGGTCGCCCCGGGGCGATGGGCCGCAGCAGGGCGACCGGAACGCCCCGGTCGGTGACGGTGAAGGACTCGCCCTCGGCGACGCGCCGCGGATACGCGCTGGCGTTCTGCCGGAGCTCCCGCACGCCGACGTGTTCCGCGGAGATCAACTCCACGTGCTACACCGTGCTTCGACCTCCCTCGCCACCCAGCTCCTTCACTCCACTATCGGGTGGCTGGTGACCTCACCTGACGGAGGACAGGAACCGGGCCGTGACGTCGAGGGCCGGGACCGAACTGTTCGCGTCCACCACCAGGGTGGCGAAGGCCAGGTCGCCCTGGTAGCCGACGAACCAGCCGTGGGACGTGGTCGCGTCGCCGACCTCGGCGGTCCCGGTCTTGCCGTGCACGTCGGGGATCGAGGCCAGGCGGGACCCCGTCCCCTCCGTCACGACCGCGCGCATCATCGCGCGCACCGCGTCCAGCACCGCGGGCGGCGGCGCGTCCGGTCGGGCGTCGGCCTTGGTCTCCACGCCCCGCAGCAGGGCGGGCGTGGGCATCGACCCCCGCACCACCGACGCCGCGACCAGCGCCATGCCGAACGGGCTGGCCACGACCTTCCCCTGCCCGAAGCCGTCGGCGGCCCGCTCCCTGGTGTCGCCGGCCGGCGGCGCCGACCCGGTGACCGTGGTGACCCCGGGCAGCTCGAAGTCCACCCCGAGGCCGAGCTGCTGGGCGGCCCTGGTCAACGCGTCGGCGGGCAGACCGGCGGCGAGCTGCGCGAACGTGGTGTTGCACGACCTGGCGAACGCCACCGACAGCGGCACCGTGCCGAGGTCGAAGCCGTCGTTGTTGGGGATCCGGTAGCCGTCGACGACCCACGACCCCGGACAGGGGACCTGGGCGTCGGCGGCCACCGCGCCCGCCTGGAGCGCCGCCGAGGCAGTAACGATCTTGAAGGTGGAGCCGGGCGGGTAGCGCCCGCTCAACGGCAGCGCCCCGGCCCGGTCGGCCGCGCTGTTCTGGGCGACCGCGAGAACGTCCCCCGTGGAGGGTTGGATGGCCACCACCATCGCCTGCTGCGGCACCGTCTCCACCGCGTCCTCGGCCGCGGACTGCACGGCCCGACTGAGGCCCGTGGTCACCGCCGCGGCCAGCTCGGGCTGCTGCTCGTGCAGCGTCTCCACCTCGGCGCCCGCCGCGTTGAGCGAGACCACCCGCCACCCGGCCCGGCCGGCGACCTGGTCCTCGACCGCGCGGCGCACGGCCGGCAGCACCTGGGAGGCGAACGCGCGGTCCGGGGCGAGCAGGCGGGTCTCGGTGGTGAACCGCACCCCCGGCAGCTCGTAGATGCGCGGCTTGACCTGCTGGTAGTCGGTCTCCCGCAGGCTGATCACGGCGTAGGGCTCGCCCTCGGCGACCCGCCCCGCGCCGTCGAGGATGGACTGCCGGGTGATCGAGGAGTCGAACTGCTGGAGCGCGCCGGCCAGCCCGTCGGCCACCGCGCCGAGGTCGCCGGCCGCCTTCCTGTCGAGGAGGACCGAGATCACCTTCTGCGGCGACAGCAGGGGCACGCCGTCCCGGTCCAGCACGGGCGCGGGGTCGGGCCGCAGCTCCCGCAGCGCCAGCGTCTGCTGCACCGCGAGCTTCGGGTGCACGACCGACGGAGACCAGTGCACCTGCCACTCCCCGCGGTGCCGCCGCAGCTCCACGGTGCTCTGGTAGGACCACGTGCGGTCCTTTCCGAGGTTCCAGGCCAACGCGACCGTCGCCTCGGCGGTCCCCGCCTCGGAGGACGGCCTGCGCACCTGCTCCACCCGGTGGGTGAGGCCGGTGGGCGCGAGGGCCTCCCTGACCCGGTCCAGCAGGTTCTTCGCGCTGACGCCGTCGTCGGTGCCCTGGCCGGCCCTGGTCGTGTCGCCGCCGGCGACCGCCTCGTAGAAGACGCGGACCGCGTCCTCGGGGCTGGAGTCGGAGCCGAACCACCCGCAGCCCGCCACGGGCAGCAGCCCGAGGGCGATCACCGTGCCGATCGCGCCGATCCTGCGCCGAGCGGGTCTTCCGTGCACCGCCGCAGTATGCCCGGAGCCGGGGAGGGCGTCCCGCACGGCATCGGCTGTGCGCGGCACCCGGGACGAGGCGGGCGGCGGGGCCGGCGTGGCCATCGTCGGGGTGGTCAGAACAGGACGGTGGCGTAGCTGCCGACCTGGTGGAACCCCACGCGGTGGTACGTGGTCCTGGCCGGCAGGTTGTAGGCGTTGACGTACAGGCTGGCGACCCGGCCGAGACCGCGCACGAGGCGGTCCACGACGGCGGCGGTGCCGGCGGCCCCGAGCCCGTGCCCGCGCCGGGAGGGGTGCACCCACACGCCCTGGATCTGGCCCACCCTGGTCGACAACGCGCCGATCTCGGCCTTGAAGACCACCTCGCCGCCCTCGAACCGGGCGAACGCCCTGCCGGCGGCGACCAGCTCGGCCACCCTGGCCCGGTAGCAGGCGCCGCCGTCGTCGAGCCGGGGGTCGATCCCGACCTCCTCGATGAACATGGCGACGGCCGCCGGCAGGTACCGCTCCAGCTCGTCCGGCCGCACCGGCCGGACGAGTGGGTCGGGGGCGACCCTGGGCGCGCCGCTCATGGCCAGCAGCGGCTGGTCGCCACGCACCTCGCGGGCCGGCCCCCACTCCGGCTCCAGCTCCTGCCACAGCGCGAGCACCTGCTCGGCCGGGCCGACCAGGGACGAGCAACATCGCCCGCGCCGCAGGGCGCGGTCGGCGAAGGCCCTGATGGCGGGCCGCTCCCCCCGCAACGGCACCAGGTTGGCACCGGAGAAGCACAGCCCGTCCAACCGGCTGCCGTAGCCCCACAACTCGCCGCCCAGCCGCCAGGAGTCGACGCCGGCCACCTCCACCCGCGAGGCGACCATGCAGGAGGCGACGGGATCGGCCCGCAACACCCCAGAGACCTGACGTGCGTCCCGGTCGTCGAGCAGCCGGGCGGCGGCGAGCTTCAGCACGCCCCCAGCCTGCCAGACGTCACCAGGGGCACGCGTACGGTGACCCCTGACCGGAGCGGTTCAGAGCACCCGTTCGGAGCAACCGGGTCAGGAAACCGTGACGACGGGCTGACCGGTTCCGACCTCGATCTCACCCGAGTCGGTCATCTCCTCGGCGATCCGCATCGCCTCTTCGATGAGCGTCTCCACGATCTTGGACTCGGGCACGGTCTTGATGACCTCGCCCTTGACGAAGATCTGGCCCTTGCCGTTGCCGGAGGCCACGCCCAGGTCGGCCTCGCGCGCCTCGCCCGGCCCGTTGACCACGCAGCCCATCACGGCGACCCGCAGCGGGATCTCCATGCCCTCCAGGCCGGCGGTGACCTCCTCGGCCAGCTTGTACACGTCCACCTGGGCCCGGCCGCAGGACGGGCAGGAGACGATCTCCAGCTTGCGCGGCCGCAGGTTGAGCGACTGGAGGATCTGGATGCCGACCTTGACCTCCTCCACCGGAGGCGCCGACAGCGAGACCCGGATGGTGTCGCCGATCCCCTTCGACAGCAGCGCGCCGAAGGCCACCGCCGACTTGATCGTGCCCTGGAACGCCGGACCGGCCTCGGTCACCCCGAGGTGCAGCGGGTAGTCGCACTGCTCGGCCAGCATCTCGTAGGCCCGCACCATGACCACGGGGTCGTGGTGCTTGACCGAGATCTTGATGTCGTGGAAGTCGTGCTCGGCGAACAGGCTCGCCTCCCACAGCGCCGACTCGACCAGCGCCTCCGGCGTCGGCTTGCCGTACTTGGCCAGCAGCCGGGGGTCCAGCGAGCCGGCGTTGACGCCGATCCGGATCGGCGTGCCGTGGTCGCGGGCGGCCTGGGCGATCTCCCTGACCTTGTCGTCGAACTTCTTGATGTTGCCGGGGTTGACCCGCACGGCCGCGCAGCCGGCCTCGATCGCGGCGAAGACGTACTTCGGCTGGAAGTGGATGTCGGCGATCACCGGGATCTGGGACTTGCGGGCGATCGCGGCGAGGGCGTCGGCGTCGTCCTGCGACGGGCAGGCCACGCGGACGATGTCACAGCCGGACGCCGTCAGCTCCGCGATCTGCTGGAGCGTGGCGTTGACGTCGGCGGTGACCGTCGTGGTCATCGACTGGACCGAGACGGGGAACTCGCTGCCGACCCCGACCGAGCCCACCATGAGCTGGCGGGTCTTGCGCCGCTCGGCGAGCACCGGCGGCGGGGTGGCGGGCATGCCCAGGTCGACGGTCATCGGGTCCTCTCAGCAGTGCGTCGGCCAGTCCAGGTTACTGGGGCAGCCGGATGGGGTTGACGATGTCGGCGGTCACCGTGAGCAGCATCATCGCGCCGCCGAGGAGCATGAGCACGTACGTGATCGGGAGCAGTTTGGTGTAGTCGACGGGGGCGCCCGCGGGCAGCCCCCGCAGCCGGCGCACCCAGTCCCGCACCCTGCCGTAGACGTTGACCGCGATGTGGCCGCCGTCCAACGGCAGCAGCGGCAGCAGGTTGAACACGCCGACGAAGAAGTTCAGGCCGGCCAGGAGCATCAGGAACAGCTCCCACAGGCCGCGCTCGGCCGCGTCGCCGCCGATGACGCTGGCGCCGACCACGCTGACCGGGCGCTCCGGGTCGTTCTCCCCCATGATGGCCCGCCACACCGCCGGCACCTTCTGGGGGAGCCGCTTGATGCCCTCCCAGGTGTTCTCGAACATCTGCCCGGTCAGGCCCAGGGTCGCCGGCACGGCCTCCAGCACGCCGTACTGGAGCAGTCGCGAGTTCGACAGGCCCACGGCGCCGACGCTGACCAACTGGGTGTCGCCGGCCTTGGCGTCCAGCGGTGCGCGCTGCACCTTCGCCACGTCCACCGTGAGGGTCTGCTCCTGCCCGTCGCGCCGGATGCGGAACGGCGTCGGGCCGGACATCTCCCTGGTCGTCCTCAGGACGTCCTCGTAGGTCGGGGTGCTCCTGCCGCCCACGGCGAGGATCTCGTCGCCCGGCCGCAGCCCGGCCTGCCGCGCGGGGGCGGGGTCGCCGGGCCGGCACTCCTTCTGGGTGGGCGTGGCCGGGACGCAGGCGCTGACCTCGCCGACGATGGCCTTGTTGTCCAGGTTGGGCAGCCCGATCGAGACGGCCATCACGAACAACACGAGGATGCCGATGAGGAAGTGCGTGATGGACCCGGCGGCGAGCACGATGACGCGCTGCCACACCGGCTTGTTGTAGAAGGCGCGCGGCTCGTCCTCGCGGTCGACCTCCTCCAGCGCGGTCATGCCCACGATCTGCACGAACCCGCCGGCCGGGATCGCCTTGAGCCCGTACTCGGTCTCGCCCCTGCGGAACGAGAAGATCTTCGGCCCGAAGCCGACGAAGTACCGCGTGGCCTTCATGCCGAAGGCCTTGGCGGTCAGCAGGTGGCCGAACTCGTGCAGGGCGATCGAGACGCCGATGCCCAACGCGAAGAGGACGACCCCGAGCACGAACGTCACCGCGTGTTCCTCCCCGCCCCGGCGGCCGCGCCGGCCGCCCCCACCAGTTCCCTGGCCCGCGCCCGCGCCCACTCCTCGGCCGCGAGCACGTCGGCCACGTCGGCCGGCGCCGCGCGCCAGCCGTCGGCCTCGGACAACACCTCGGCGACCGTGTCCACGACGGCCGTGAACCGGATGCCGCCGGCGAGGAACGCCTCGGCGGCCTCCTCGTTGGCCGCGTTGTACACCGCCGGCAGGCAGCCGCCCGCCGAGCCCGCGGCGCGGGCCAGCGCCACCGCGGGGAAGGCCTCGTCGTCGACCGGCTCGAAGGTCCACGCCGTCGGCACCTGGAACGTGCAGGGCCGGGTCGCGCCGGGCACCCGGTCCGGCCAGGCGAGGCCGAGCGCGATCGGCAGCCGCATGTCCGGCGGGCTGGCCTGGGCCAGCGTCGAGCCGTCGGCGAACACGACCATGGAGTGCACGATCGACTGCGGGTGCACCACCACGTCGATCCGCTCGTAGGGCACGCCGAACAGCAGGTGCGCCTCGATCAGCTCCAGGCCCTTGTTGACCAGGGTCGCCGAGTTGAGGGTGTTCATCGGCCCCATGGCCCACGTGGGGTGGGCCAGCGCCTGCTCCACCGTGACCTCGTCCAGCTCCTCGCGGCGCCGGCCGCGGAAGGGGCCGCCGGACGCGGTGAGCACCAGCCGGTCGACCTCGTCGGCGCGGCCGCCGCGCAGGCACTGCGCGAGCGCCGAGTGCTCGGAGTCCACGGGCACGATCTGGCCGGGCCGCGCGGCGGCCAGCACCAGGGGGCCGCCCGCGATGAGCGACTCCTTGTTGGCCAGCGCGAGGGTGGCCCCGGTGCGCAGTGCCTCCAGGGTCACGGTCAGGCCGCGCGAGCCGACGACGCCGTTGAGCACGACGTCGGTCGGGGTGCTGGCGACCAGCTCGGTGACCGCGTCCGGGCCGACCAGGACCCGGGGCAGGCGGAACTCGCCGCGTTCGTAGCCGCGCCGCTGGGCGGCGGCGTACAGGGCGAGCTGGAGGTCCTCGGCGGCGGTCGCCCTGGCCAGGGCGACGGCGGACACGCCGAACTCGACCGCCTGCTCGGCCACGGTGGCCGGGTCGGCGCCGCCGGCGGCCAGGCCGACCACGCGGAACCGGTCCGGGTTCCGCCGGACCACGTCGAGCGCCTGCGTGCCGATCGACCCGGTTGACCCGAGAACGAGCACGCCGCGCTGCTGGGAGGGGGGCGTCTGGGGTGCTGCGGGCGCTGGGCCCTGGCTGCTGGCGGACTCCATCGCCCCCATTGTCCCCGAACCGGGGTAAACCCCCGTTGAGGTGCCCCAAGATAACGTCCTGATAACGACGAACCCCAGGGGAGCGTGAGGACGCCGCGCACGGGCAACTCAGTAGCGGCGGTAGTGATCGCCGAGGGCGCGCCCCGGGCGCGCCGAGGAAGGAGACACCGGTGGGCATCATCGGCTGGATCGTGCTTGGCTTGCTCGCGGGCGCACTGGCCAAGGCCATCATGCCCGGTAGGGACCCGGGTGGGATCTTGGTGACGATGCTGCTGGGCATCGTCGGCGCCTTCGTCGGTGGCTTCATCGGTCGGTTGATCTTCAACACCGACCTGGGCCAGTTCTTCGACATCCGGACCTGGCTGCTGGCCATCCTCGGCTCGATCGTCGTGCTGGCGATCTACCGAGCGGTCGTCGGCAGGCGCGTCACCCACTGACGGGCCAGGTCCGTCAGCACCGACCGCGGCGCCCCTTTCCCCGAGGGGCGCCGCGGTCGACGTCTGTCCGGACTCGTCCCCGCCGACCACGGGGGCCCCGCCGCCCCGCCGCCTCGCCGCCGGAGCTGCCCGAGCCGCCCGAGCCGCCGGTCGGACGACACCAGGCGCACGCCGTCGTCAGCACCCCGGCGGGGGCTTCTCCAGCTCGGCGGCGCAGGGGACGAGCCCCGCGCCACCTCGACCTCTTCACCGGCTACCTCTCCACCGGCCCGCCCGACCTGGCAGCCGTCTGTCAGCCCGGCAGCGCCAGGTCCGCGCGCCTTCCCGCCCGGCGCGCCCGCCACGACACGACCGCCACCCCGACGAGCAACAACGCGGCGCTCACGGCGACCATCAGCGTCGACAGGGCGACGATCTCCGGCGACACCCCGCGCTTGCTCGCCTGGCCGTAGATGAACACCGGCAACGTGGTGGAGCCGACGCCCGTGAGGTAACTGGAGATCACCAGGTCGTCGAAGGACAGCAGGAAGGCGAACGCCGCCCCCGCGACCACCGCCGGCGCGACCAGCGGCAACGTCACCGTGCGGAACGCGGTGAGCGGGCCGGCGCCCAGGTCGGCGGCGGCCTCCTCCAGCCGCACGTCCATCCCCGCCAGCCGGGACCGCACCACGACCACCACGAAGCTCAGCGAGAACGCGACGTGCGCGGCCAGCAGCGCGCCGAAGCCCAGCGGGATGCCGGCGAGCTTCACACAGAACGCCAGCAGGCTGACCCCCATCACGACCTCGGGCACCACCAGCGGCAGGCTGAGCACCACCGTCCACAGCCCGCGCCCCCGGAACACCCGGCGCAGCCCGAACGCCGCCAGCGTGCCGACGACGGTGCACACCGCGGCGCTGCTCAGCGCCAGCCGCAGCGTCAGGCCCAACGCGGACCGCACCCGCTCGTCGGCGACCAGCTCCGCGTACCAGTGGGTGGAGAACCCGGTGAACCGGCTGACCGTGCGCGAGTCGTTGAACGAGACCAGCGCCAGCCACAGGATCGGGGCGTAGAGGAACACGAACACCAGGGCCACCGCGGTGACCAGCGCCCACGGCCGGCGGCCGGCCCCGCGGCGACGGCGGCCCCGGGGAGCGGGCTCCCCCGCCACGGTCACGCGCCCGTCGGCGCGGTGCGCGTTCACAGCACGTCCTCCCCTCGACGGCCACGCACGACGAGCACCACGACCACCAACGCCATCAGCAACACCGCCATCGCCGACCCCAGCGGCCAGTTGTTGCCGCCCCGGAACTGGTCGTCGATGACGCTGCCGAAGGTGGACTGGTCGACGCCGCCGAGCAGCTTCGGCGTGACGAAGTCGCCGGCCGAGGGCACGAGCACGAGCAGCGAGCCGGCGAGCACACCCGGCCGGACCCCGGGCAACACCACCCGGAAGAACGTCGACACCCGGCCGTGGCCGAGGTCGTAGGACGCCTCCACCAGCCGGTAGTCGAACCGTTCGCACGCCACGTACAGCGGCAGCACCATGAACGGCAGGAAGCCGTAGGTGAGCCCGAGCACCACGGCGCCGTCGGTGAGCAGGAAGCCGCCCTCGCGGCCCAACCCCACCGCGCCGAGCAGCCGGTTGACCAGGCCGTCGCCGTCCAGCAGCGCCTTCCACGCGTAGATGCGCGCCAGGTAGCTCGCCCAGAACGGCACCAGCACCGCCGCCAGCAGCGCGTTGCGGTGTCGGCCGCCGTGCCGCGCGATGAACCACGCCAGCGGGAAGCCCAGCACCAGGCAGGCCACCGTCGTCAGCGCCGCGTAGGCCAGCGTCCGACCGAAGATCGGCAGGAACGCCGGGTCCAGCGCGGTGCGGTACGCCTGCGCGGTCCAGGGCAACACCACGCGCAGCGGCCCGGTGTCCCTGGTGGCGAAGCTGTACTGCACCACCAGGGCGAGCGGGACCAGCAGGAACAACGCCAACCAGAGCCCGGTCGGCAGCAGCAGGAGGTTGGCCGACAGCCAACGGGGAACGCGACGCCGTGCCATCAGCCCGTCTTGACCCTGGTCCACGCGTCGGCGTACCTGGCCTCCACGTCAGGACCGAGGTCCTTGGTGAACGGGAGCTTGGCGAGCACGTCCGCCGGCGGGTACACCAGCGGGTCGTCCAGCAGCTCCTTGTCGATCATCGGCTTGGCGGCGGCGTTGGCGCTGCCGTAGCGGATGGCGTTGGCCAGCTTCGCGCCGACGTCCGGCCGGAGCACGTAGTCGAGGAAGCGGTGCGCGTTCTCGGCGTGCGGGGCCTTGGCCGGGATGCACAGCAGGTCGACGTAGCTCATGCCGCCCTCGCGCGGGATGGCGTAGGCGAGGTCGGGGTTGGCCTTCCTGGCCTGGAAGGCGTCGCCCGAGTAGCACTGCGCGAGCGGGACCTGGCCCGAGGTGAGCGGCTCGATGACGTCGGAGGTGATCTGCCCGATCTTCTTCTTCAGGTCGAGCAGGTAGCGGGTCGCGTCCTCGATCTGCCGGGCGTCCTTGGTGTTCGGGTCGTGGCCCAGCGACAGCAGGCCGATCATCATGCCGTCCCTGGCCTCGTCCAGGATGGTGGCGCGCCCCTTCACCGACGCGAGGTCGTAGGCGGAGAACCCGGTGACCTCGGCGCCGACCTGCGACCGCGAGTAGGCCAGGCCGGTGGTGCCCCACGCCCACGGGATCGAGTACCGGTTGCCCGGGTCGTAGTCGGCCTCCCTGAACCGCTGCTCCAGGTTGCGCAGGTTCGGGATCAGGTCGTGGTCCAACGGGCGGACCAGGTTCGACCGCAGGAACCGGCGCAGGAAGTTGTCGCTGGGCACGACCAGGTCGTACCCGGCGGCCCCCGACGCGATCTTGGCCTCCAGCTCGTCGTTGGAGCTGAAGTTGTCGTAGGTCACCTGGATGCCGGTCTCCGCCTGGAAGCCGGGCACGGTGTCGTCGGCGATGTAGTCGGTCCAGTTGAAGAAGTTGAGCTTCTTCTCGTCGACGTCGTTGGTCGCCTTCACGTCGGTCGCCGACCCGCTCGGCGCCGGCGGCGCCTCGGAGATGCCGCAGGCCGCGGCGCCCTGCGCGGCGAGCGCGAAGAAGGCCATCGACCGCAGCATCGACCGGCGGGTCATCCTCGGGCTGCCGGCGTCCCACAGCCGCGCGACGCGCACGGTCCGCTCGTTGCCACCCATCGGGTCAGCGCACCTCCTCGACCAGCTCACGCCGGTCCTGCCCGACCGGCTCGGCGTCCAGCACGACGGTGAACTCGGGGTCCCACGCCATCCGCACCGGCTGGCCCGGCGTGCCGGCGTCGGAGATCCGCCGGGCGTTCTGCACGAACGCCACCAGCGACCCGCCGCCGGGCACGTCGACGACGTACTGCGTGGACATGCCGGTGTAGACGACGTCGGCGACGGTGCCGGTGAGCGAGCACCAGCCCGCTGGCGGCTGCTCGTCGCCGTCGGCGTCGTACAGGTGCAGCTTCTCGGGGCGCACGGTGACCGCCAGTCGCTGCCCGTGACGCACCGCGCGGCCGGCCGGCAGGCTCGCCCGCAGCCGCTCCACGCCGTCGGCGGTCAGCTCCACCGCGCCGTCGGCCAGGCCCGAGACGGTGGCGTCCAGGATGTTGGACGTGCCGATGAACCCGGCGACGAACCGGGTCGCCGGCCGCTCGTAGACGTCCTCGGGGTAGCCGACCTGCTCCACCCGGCCGGCGTTCATCACCGCGACCCGGTGCGACAGGACCAGCGCCTCCTCCTGGTCGTGCGTGACGTAGAGGAACGTCGTGCCGACCTCGCGCTGGATGCGCATCAGCTCGATCTGCATCTGCTTGCGGAGCTGCGCGTCCAACGCGCCGAGGGGCTCGTCGAGCAGCAGGACGCGGGGGCGGGCGGCCAGCGCGCGGGCGATGGCCACCCGCTGCTGCTGGCCCCCGGACAGCTCGGTGGGGCGCCGCTTGGCGAACGCCGACAACTGCACGAGCTCCAGGTGCTCCCCGACGCGTTCCCGCAGCTCGGAGCCCTTGATCCGCTTCCGGCGCAGGCCGTAGGCGACGTTGTCCCACACGCTCATGTGCGGGAACAGCGCGTAGGACTGGAAGACCGTGTTGACGTCACGGCGGAACGGCGGCACGCCGACCATGTCCACGCCGTCCAGCTCGATCCGGCCGGCGTCCGGGTCGACGAACCCGGCGATCATCCGCAGCAGCGTGGTCTTGCCGCAGCCCGACGGACCGAGCACCGAGAAGAACTCGCCCTCGTGCACCCGCAGCGAGACGCCATCGACCGCCACCTGGTCGGAGAAGCGTTTGGTGACCCCGTAGATCCCCACCTCGACCGGGGCGAACGTGTCGGGCGTGCGCTCCTCTGCCGGGTGGAACCCACCAGGCGGCTCATCGGTCAATCCGGGCACCTTCCAGGCAGTCTTCGGCCACGACGGGCCGTGCGGTTGGGGGAACGGGACGGGTCGCGCGAGGCGCGCCGGCTTCGTCGGAGGCGGCCACGGTCGGGCCGTGGTCCCCTCCGCCCGCGGGCACCGACCGGGCGGGCCCCGCGAACACGGGCGCGGGCGGGCCCGCGGTGCGCCAGGGTAGACGAGTTCACCCGGTCACAGCGAACCGAGCCCAACGCGTCCGCCACCCGATCGTGTGCGACGATGGCCGGCGCAACCCGACCGTGATGCTGGCGCAGGAGAGGTAGTGGCCACTGTGTCCAACTCGTCCAACTCGTCCCGCCCGTCCACCGCGGAGCTGGAGCAGCGGCGCGCCGTGACGGAGCTGGACCTGGAGCAGGAGCCGTCGGCGGAGTGGGGCTGGCACGGCACCTTCCCGCGCGCCACCCAGATCGCCGGCTGGTTCACCGCCGCCGTGATGCTGCTGATGCTCATCGGCAACCACCGCGGCCGCGTCGAGGACGTGTTCCTCGTCCTGATCGCCGTGACCATGGCCTTCATGCTGGTGCGCGACATCGTCAAGCGCCGCACCCACTGGCGGCGCTGACCCCGGCCATCGACCACCGGTCGCCCGAGCCCACACCGAAGGCGCGTCCAGGGACCTCTCACGGTCCCGGGCGCGCCTTCCGTCGTTCCACCGACCAGCGCGTTGGTCGCCGGGCTGTCACCACTCCACGGGTCGAGCACCTCGGCCCTGGTGTTCGCGAAGTCGCGGGCGTTCCTCGTGGCCAGGTCAACGCCACACCAGCTCGGAAAGGCCGCTCGCGCCGAGGGTGATCACTCGGGGAGGTCCACGACGCGCGCCGGCTCAGTCCGTTCCGGGAGTTCGAGCGCCGCGGCCCCGCGCCGGAGGACCTACGGCGAATGCGGGTCCCCATCCCCATCTCGCGGGTCGGCCTGGTGGGGGCGGAGATGAGGATCGCCCGCACCTCCACCTCCATGCATCCATGGACCGACCGTGCTCGGCGGCGCGGACGCGCGACTCCGCGTTGAGGCCCTCGTCCACGTCGCGGATGGACAAGGCCGCCATGCACGAACCCTCTGACGCTGTCACTACCAGCACAGTGCGGGCTCTGGCGTCCGTGGGGCGGGAGCGCCAGAGGGTTCGCCGGCTTCCGCCGGGCCGGGTGATCAACCCTCGGCGGCGAGCTGGCCGCAGGCCGCGGCGATCTCCTGACCCCGGGTGTCCCTGACCGTGCAGGCCACGCCCTGCTCCTGCACGCGGCGCACGAACTCCCGCTCCACCGGCTTCGGCGAGGCGTCCCACTTGGACCCCGGCGTCGGGTTGAGCGGGATCAGGTTGACGTGCACGAGCTGGCCCAGGTGCTCGCGCAGGAGCCGGCCCAGCAGGTCCGCCCGCCAGCCGTGGTCGTTGACGTCGCGGATCAGGGCGTACTCGATCGAGACGCGCCGGCCGGTGCGGTCGGCGTAGTGACGCGCGGCCTCCAGCACCTCCCGGACCTTCCAGCGCGTGTTCACCGGCACGAGGGTGTCGCGCAGCTCGTCGTCCGGCGTGTGCAGCGACACCGCCAGCCGCACCTGGAGGCCCTCGTCGGCGAGCTTGTGGATCGCCGGGACCAGGCCGACCGTGGAGACGGTGACCGACCGCTGCGAGATCCCGAGGCCGTTGGGGGCCGGGTCGCAGATGCGGTGCACGGCGTCGACCACGCGGCGGTAGTTCGCCAGCGGCTCGCCCATGCCCATGAACACGATGTTGGTGAGCCGACCCGCGTCCTCACCGCCGTCGATCCCGGGCAGCAGGCCGTCCCGCATGGCGGCGGCGGCCGCGCGCACCTGCTCGACGATCTCGGCCGTCGACAGGTTGCGCTGGAGGCCGCCCTGGCCGGTGGCGCAGAACGGGCAGGCCATGCCGCAGCCGGCCTGGCTGGAGATGCACACGGTCGCCCGGTCGGGGTACCGCATGAGCACGCTCTCCAGCAGCGTGCCGTCGTGGGCCTTCCACAGCGTCTTGCGCGTCTGACCGTCGTCGCAGGTCACGTGGCGCACCGGGGTGAGCAGCGGCGGCAGCAGGCGCTCCACGAGCTGGGCCCTGGTGGTGGCCGGGATGTCGGTCATCGCCTCCGGGTCGGCGGTGAGCCGCCCGAAGTAGTGGTGCGAGAGCTGCTTGGCCCGGAAGGGCTTCTCCCCCAGCTCGACGACGGCCGCCTGGCGCTGCTCGGCGGAGAGGTCGGCGAGGTGCCGCGGCGGCCGGCCACGGCGCGGGGCGTCGAACACGAGCGGGAGCGAAGTCATAACGGTCCCAGTGTTCCAGATCGCGCGCGTGACCCGGCCGGCGTCCGGTGTTACGCCCGCCGCAGCCCGCGTTCCGGCCCCGGCGGTCGCCGGAACGCGGGGAAGGTGAGGAGACCGCCCAGCGTCAGCCGAGGACGATTCCCTCAGGCTTGGTCCGGGTGTGCAGGCGGTAGCGAACCGGAATCGTCAGGCCCTGGGTCTCGGCGATGGCCCGTTCGGCCACCTTCGGCGAGAACTCGATCCGCAGCACCGCCTCCAGGCTCGCCCGGTCCGGGAACCGCCACAGGGTGTCGACGCGGCGGCAGTCGAAACCGTGCCTGGCGAAGAACGCCTCGACCGCCACCGGGTCGTAGTGCGGCATGTCCGCGCGCATCCAGTTCCCGTACGGCGCGCTGCTGGCGTCGAGGTCGACGACCGCGAGCACCCCGCCGGGTCGCAGGACCCGGTCGGCCTCACGCAGCCCCGGCTCGCAGCCCGGCCCGAAGAAGTAGGCGGTGCGCGCGTGCACCAGGTCCGCGCTCGCCTCCGCCACGGGCAGCCGCTGGGCCGGGCCGACCAGGACCGTCACGTTGTCCAGAGCGGCGACCCGACGCCGCGCCCGCTCCACCAGCGGCGGGTGCGGCTCGACGCCGGTCACCGATCGCGCGGTGGCGGCGAACACCGGGAGGTGGAACCCGTCGCCGCAGCCGACGTCGACCACGTCGCGGCCGGCGAAGTCGTACGCCTCCCGCAGCGCGCTCCAGATCGCCCCACCGGAGTCCTGGGCGTGGTTCTCCACCTCGTACACCTCGGGCCAGTGCCAGATGTTCGGGCTGGGCACGACCTCGGGAGCACGGGCCGCCGACGACGTCGACGCCGACAGGGCCGCCCGCACGAAGTTCCTCACCCTTTCGCTCTACCAGGTGATGCGCGGGCGTGCCAGTGCCGGCCGACTCATCCGGGAAGCGGCGCGTCGGCGGCGAGCGCGCGATAGAGACGGCGGCCGGCCTCGACGTCGAGGAGCACGCGGTCGCCGCCCTGCCGGAGACCGCCCTCGGAGCCGGGATCAGAGCCGTGATCGGGGCCGGTGCTGGTGCCGGTGCCGATCGAGGCGATCGGCGCGGCGAGGAGGACGAACCGCTCCGGCGGGACGGATCGCAGGGTCGCGACCAGCCCCTCCAGGTCGACCAGCGAGGCGCGTTCGTCCACAGTGGACGAAGCCAGGACGTCCGACACGACGCGCCGCAGCCGGACCGGGTCGAGCGGGGCGTCGTCACGGGCCTTGCGCGCCACCGCCCTCACGAGCTCCTGCTGCCGCCGAACACGGTGCGAGTCCACCGCACCTCCGGGACCACGCCACTCGCGCACGTAGGCCAGCGCTCGCTCGCCGTCCAACTCGTTGCGCCCCGGCCGCAGCGCCAGGCCGCTGTCCGGGTCGGGCGCCGGCCACACCCCGTCGTAGTCGATCTCCACACCGCCGAGCGCGTCCACGACCGCCCCGAGGGCGTGGACGTCGAGCTGGACGTACCGGGTGACGACCACGCCGGTCAGCTTCTGCACCGTCCGCACGGCGCAGGCCGGACCACCGGTGGACAACGCGGAGTCGAGCGCTCCCGTGTAGGGAGTGGTCCAGCCGCCGCCCTGGCGCGGGCAGGCCGGCACCTCCACCCATGCGTTCCCGGGAATGCTCACCGCCGTGACACTCGCGCGGTCGGCCGGCACATGCACCAGGACAGTGGTGTCGGGCCGGGCGCCCTCGACCCCACTCGTCCCAGCCCTGCTCGTCCCAGCCCCGCCCGTCCCGGCCCCGCGCGTCCCGGCACTTCCGCCTGCTCGCGATTCCACGCCGATGACCAGGACGTTCTCCGCGCCCCGCCGTCGTGCGACGCCCACGACGTCCGGGTGATCAACCTGGAGCACTCCGTTCACCCGGCGCATCGCGGCGTCCAGACGCCACCACGTCAGCCCGAACGAGCCGGCGAGCAACAGGCTGAGGACCGCCAGCCCCACCAGGCTCCCGCGCAGCCAACGGCCGCGCCGCACCAGCCGGAGGCGGTGCCGCGCGTCACCCCGCGCAGCGGTCGTCCCACGTCGCATCGTCGACCACTGTCCCGGGAGCCGCCCCGTCGGCTCCTCCGCCCAACGGGACGGAGCGTGGTCGGCCCGGGCAGGGCCGATCGGCCGGGGCCGACCGGGCCACGCGGGGTCAGCCGCTCCTCCCGGTCGCGCGCGTCCCCCACCCCGGCGGGACGGCTCAGTAGGGCAACTCGACGTCGACGACCGTGCCCCCGCCCTCACGCGGGCACACCTGGAAGGCGCCGCCCGCGCCAGTGATCCGGACCTGCTGACTGGCCAGCCCGATGTGCCCCTCGGCGATGCGCCGCCGCAGCACACCGGGCTGGATGCCCACCCCGTCGTCCCGCACGGACAGCCGCAGGCGCCCGGCGCTCGCGCTCAACCGCAGCTCCACGTGGGAGGCCCTGGCGTGCCGCTCGACGTTGGCCAGCAACTCGCGCGCCGCCGAGTACACCAACTGCTCGGCCGGATGCCTCGGCACCGGGTCAATCCGGCACTCCAGGGTGAACCGGCCCCGCTTCGCCGCCCGCTCCCCCAGGCTGCGCAGGGCCTGGGCCAGACCGGCCTCCCGCAGGACGCGCGGGTGCAGCTCGAACACCGCCTCCCGCAGCTCCCGCACGGTGTCCGTCACCACCTCACGCACCCGGTGCCACCACGCGCCCCGCTGCTCCGGCGCGACCTCCTCCAGATCCAGCCGCACCGCCAGCAGGTTCTGCACCGCGCCGTCGTGCAACGCCTCGGCCAACGCCGCCCGCTCCCGGTCCTCCACCCGCAGGACCTCCGCGAGCAGACGCTCCCGTTCGTCCACCAGGCTCTGGATGCGTTCGCTGCGCCTTCCCAGGGCCACCGTCAACAACGTGCACATACCCGTGAGCCACAACAGGTAGCTGGCGTCGGTGCCGGCGCGGAGCAGGTCGTACGGAAGCCCGCGCGACGGGTCCAGATTCGCCACGTCCTCGGGGCGCAGCGGCGCGAGGACCAGCACCCCGTGCCCCACCAAACCGGCGAGGCCCACCCCCGCCGTCAGCCACGCGCGGTTCCACGGGATCGCCGCCACCGGCAACAGGAAGTACGCGTACCGCGCCTCCGAACCCGGGCCCCGGGACAACGCCGCAAGGACGGTGATCACGACGAGGTCGACCACCGCGGCCACCACCGCGGCCATCGGCCCCACCCGCTCGGGCCGGGTCACGAACCGCAGCCAGCCCAGAGCCCACAGGACGTAGGCCGCGACCACGGAGTAGAACACGACGCGGTGCTCGCCCTCGGTGGCCGTCAGGCCCCCCAGGGACAACGGCAGCACCAGGAGCAGGCGCGCCCACCCGGCGCCGCGCACGGACGCCGGTCCCCTCGACCCGGCCGACCTCACTCCAGCAGGCCGCGGCGCATGGCCTCGGCCACCACCGCCGCCCGGTCGCCCACGCCGAGCTTCTCGTACAGCCGCTGCGTGTGACTCTTCACCGTGCTCGGGCTCAGGTGCAGGTTCCGCGCCACCTGCGGGATCGTCAGGCCGGCCGCGAAGGACCGCAACACCTCCCGCTCCCGGTCGGTCAGCACCGGGCGGTGCTGACCGCCCCGCATCCGGATCTGCCCGGCCAGGCCGGTCGCCACCTCCGGCGGCAACACCGCCTGGCCCCTGGCCACCCGCAGCACCGCGTCGATGATCTGGTCACGGTCGGCGTCCTTGCCGAGGTACCCGGCCGCGCCCCGCTCCAGGGCCTCGAACACGACCGGCCCGTCCGTGGTCGCCGAGATCAACAGCACCCGGCAGTCCAGCCCGTCCCTGGTCACCGCGTCCGCGACCTGGACGCCGTTCCTGCCGGGGAGGTTGTAGTCGACCATCAGCACGCAGGGGGCGTGCTCCCGCGCCGCCACCAACGCCTGCTCGCCGTCGGCGACCGCCGCCACCACCTCGATGTCGTGGTTCCAGCCCAGGGCCCGGCTCAGTCCGTCCCGGTAGATCGGGTGATCCTCGGCGATCACCACCCGGACCCGGTCGCCGCTCACGTCCGCAATCCCCCGTTCACCGCCCCGCCGGCCCAGCGGCCGGCGGCCGTGCGCCCTCCGCCCGCCGGTCGACCGAGGACACCGGGTCGGGCCCCGACGCGGGAAGACCACGGTCCCCCGCCGCCTCGGGCTTCGCTCCGGCGGCCCCATCGTAGGCCGCGGCGTGCTCGCCGGACTGCCCGGCGGTGCCCATCTCCGCGCGGAAGATCCGCAGCGACCGGCCGACCGACCGCGCCGCGTCCGGCAGGCGCTTCGCGCCGAACAGCATCGCGAACACCAGCACGACGACCAGCCAGTGCCAGGGGCTCAACCCACCCATCGCCAGGACCTCCCACCGGGCCCGGGCGCTGCCCGGGGCCCCTCGCGTCGCCCGCCCCGGCAGGGAACGGGAACGGCGGACGGGTGGTGGCCGCCCCGTCCCCTGCCAGGTCCGGCGGCGGGGACGAGCCCCGCCACACCTCGACGCTAGGGGTGGGTCCGATCCCCGGGTCACCGCCCAGCGGGTCACCCCGTGGTCGACCACCGGCCCCCTGATCGGGGGATGTCCGGGCGCGGTGCGGTCGGGGAAGGTCCCCCCGCCGGCCTAGGGTCCGACACGGATTCCCGCTGATCACACGGCCCTCGGCGCCGTGCAGGAGAGGAGGGCGCCCATGGTCCACGCCGACCCGGCCGGCTTCGCGCCGGGCACCCCGTGCTGGGTCGAGCTCGCCAGCCCGGACCCCCGGGCCTCCCGCGAGTTCTACGCCGGCCTGTTCGGCTGGCGCTACGCCATCAACCCCGACCCGACCACCGGCAACTACACCTTCGCGCTGCTCCACGACCGGCCCGTGGCCGGTCTCTACACCTGCCAGGGACGCGCGCCGAACGAGCTGGCCACGTGGATGCTCTACCTGGCCACCGTCGACGCCGGCCGCACCGCGCAACAGGTGAGCCTGCTCGGCGGCCAGCTCGTGCACGGCCCAGTCGAGCTGCCGGGGCGCGGGCACATGCTGATCGCCGCCGACCCGACCGGAGCGGTCGTCGGCTTCTGGCAGCCCACCGGCGCCTGGCGGTTCACCATGGCCCTGCCCGGCGCGGTCAGCCGCGGCGAGCTGCACTCCCGGGACGGCTCGATGGCCGACACGTTCTTCGCCGCCCTGTTCGGCTACACCCAGGAGCCGTGGGACGACCCCCGCACCACCGACTACACCCTCTGGTCGCTGGGCGGCCGCACGACCCGACTCGGCCGGTTGGGGATGGGGCCGGAGTTCCCGCGCGAGATGCCCCCGCACTGGATGGTGTACTTCGACGTCGACCCCGAGGTGGGCGTCGACCGCCTCGCCGAGCGCGCCCTGCGGCACGGCGGACACGTCGCGCTCGCGCCGTTCACCACCCGGGAGGGCCGCGTCGCCGTCCTCACCGACCCGTCCGGGGCGACCTTCGCCGTGCGGGACAGCGCGTCCAGGACGTGACCACGCCCCGGCCGCCCCCACCACCGCCGACCACCGCCGGCGGGCGCCGTGCCGGCCCCGGTCAGGCCGGCACGAACGCGCGCAACAACAACCAGGCGACCACGGCCGAGGGCAGCAACGAGTCCAGGCGGTCCATCAACCCGCCGTGGCCCGGCAACAACGTGCCCATGTCCTTCACCCCCAGGTCGCGCTTGATCATCGACTCGACGAGGTCGCCGACGGTCGCGGTGACCACCAGCGCCGCGCCGAACAGCACGCCCTGCCACCACTGCCCGCCGAGCAACAGGCTCACCGACAGGGCGCCCCCGACCACGCCGGCCACCATCGACCCGGCGAAGCCCTCCCACGACTTCTTCGGGCTGATCGTCGGGGCCATCGGGTGGCGACCGAACAACACCCCGGCGACGTAGCCGCCGGTGTCGGAACAGACCACCCCGATCATGAAGCAGAGCACCCGGTACTGGCCGTCGTCGGGCACCACGAGCATCGCCGCGAACGACGCGAACAACGGCACGTAGGCCGCGGTGAACACGGACGCGGCCACGTCCCTGAGGTAGCCCTCCGCGCCCGCCCGCATCCGCCACACCAGGCAGCACAGGATGGTGACCACGAACGCGGCCAACACCCCGCTGCGCCCGAACGGCCAGGACAGCCAGACCATGGCCTGGCCGCCGACCAACAGCACGGGCAACTGGAGCCGGATACCCGCGCCCCTGCGCAACGCGCCGTCCAGCTCCCACGTCGCGACGGCGACGGCGAGGGCGGCGATCCCGATGAACACCTCGCGCACGGTGAGCAGCGCCACCAGGATCGCCGCGCCGAGCCCGACGCCGACCGCGATCGCCGCCCGGAGGTCCCGGCCAGCCCGCGAAGGCTTCTTCCCTGACGTGCCGCCCGACGCGTCGGCGGCATCCCCCCGTTGGCTGGCCGTCACCACTCAGACCTCGAGGAGCTCGGATTCCTTGTGCTTGACCAGCACGTCGATCTGGGAGACGTACTTGTCGGTGAGGGCCTGGAGCTCCTTCTCGGCGCGCGCGACCTCGTCCTCACCGGCCTCGCCGTCCTTGACGATGCGGTCGAGCTCGTCCTTGGCCTTGCGCCGGACGTTGCGGACGGACACCTTCGCGTCCTCGCCCTTGCCCTTGGCGATCTTCACCATCTCGCGGCGGCGCTCCTCGGACAGCGCCGGGATGACCACCCGGATGATGGTGCCGTCGTTGCTCGGGTTGACGCCGAGGTCGGAGTCCCTGATCGCCTTCTCGATGGTGCGGAGCTGGCTGGCGTCGTAGGGCTTGATGACCGCCATCCGCGCCTCGGGCACCGAGATGCTGGCCACCTGGTTGATCGGCGTCGGCGCACCGTAGTAGTCGACCGTGATGCCGTGGAACATGGCGGGGTTTGCCCGGCCGGTGCGCACCGTGGCCAGCTCCTCCTTGGCCACCGACACCGCCTTCTCCATCTTCTCCTCGGCGTCGAGGAGGGTCTCGTCGATCACGGCTGCTCCTTCTGTGCTTGCTGCTGCGGGGTGGACGCTCGCGGTGAGGCCGATCCCAGCACGGTCAGGCCGTGGCCGCACCGCCGGGGGTGCTGACCAGGGTCCCGATCTTCTCACCGCGCACGGCGCGGCCGATGTTGCCCTCGGTGAGGAGGTTGAACACGATGATCGGCATGTTGTTGTCCATGCACAGGCTGAAGGCGGTCGCGTCGGCGACCTTCAGCCCCTGCTCCAGGACCTCGCGGTGGGTGATGTTCTCGAACATCACCGCGGCCGCGTCCAGCTTGGGGTCGGCGGTGTAGACGCCGTCGACGGCCTTGGCCATGAGCACCGCCTCGCAGCCGATCTCCAGCGCGCGCTGGGCCGCGGCGGTGTCGGTGGAGAAGTACGGCATGCCCACACCGGCGCCGAAGATCACGACGCGGCCCTTCTCCAGGTGCCGCTCGGCGCGCCGGGGGATGTAGGGCTCGGCGACCTGCCCCATGGTGATGGCGGTCTGCACGCGGGTCGGCACGCCCTCCTTCTCCAGGAAGTCCTGGAGGGCCAGGCAGTTCATCACGGTGCCGAGCATCGCCATGTAGTCGGCGCGGTCCCGCTCCATGCCCCGCTGCTGCAACTCGGCGCCGCGGAAGAAGTTGCCGCCGCCGATCACGACGGCCACCTGGACGCCGTCGCGCACCACCTCGGCGATCTGGCGGGCGACCGAGTGGACCACGTCCGGGTCGACGCCGACGCTCCCGCCGCCGAACATCTCACCGCCGAGCTTGAGCAGGACCCGCCTGTAGCCGGTCCGCTGTCCGCCGTTCTCGGTCACCCGTCCTCCTCCTTGTCGCCGTCACGGCGTGATCGCGTTGCGGATACGCGAAGACGGGGCCGCCAGCGCGCGTCGTCTCGCCGCACGGCGGCCCCGTCCTCGGGTGGGTCAGGCCTGGCCGACCTCGAACCGGGCGAACCGGGTCACGGTCACGCCCGCCTCGTCCAGCACGGCCTTCACGGTCTTCTTCGAGTCCTGCACGGACGCCTGGTCCAGCAGCACGACGTCCTTGAAGAAGCCGTTCACGCGACCCTCGACGATCTTCGGAAGGGCCTGCTCCGGCTTGCCCTCCTCGCGCGCGGTCTGCTCGGCGATGCGGCGCTCGTTGGCGACGACGTCGGCCGGGACCTCGTCACGGGTGACGTAGCGCGGCTTCATCGCGGCGATCTGCATGGCGGCGCCCTTGGCGGCGTCCACGTCGTCGCCGGTGAACTCGACCAGCACGCCGACGGCCGGCGGCAGGTCGGCCGCGCGCTTGTGCAGGTAGGTGGCGACCGGGCCGTCGAACACGGCGACGCGGGCCAGCTCCAGCTTCTCACCGATCTTGGCCGAGAGCTCCCGCACCGCGGCGTCGACGGTCTTGCCGTCGAACTCGGCGGCCTTCAGGGCCTCGACGTCGGCCGGCTTGGCGGCCTTGGCCACCGCGACGATCCGCGAGGCCAGCTCCTGGAAGTCGGCGTTCTTGGCGACGAAGTCGGTCTCGCAGCGCAGCTCGATCATCACGCCGCCGTCCGCGGCCACGAGGCCGTTGGCGGTGGTGCGCTCGGCGCGCTTGCCCACGTCCTTGGCGCCCTTGATGCGCAGGATCTCGACAGCCTTGTCGAAGTCGCCCTGCGCCTCCTCCAGCGCCTTCTTGCAGTCCATCATGCCGGAGCCGGTGAGCTCGCGGAGACGCTTGACGTCGGCCGCGGTGTAGTTCGCCATCGTGCGTTGTCCGTCCTTCTTCGGTGTACGCGGCGGGGATGTGGGGTACGGGGCGCGACCCGCCCGGGCCGCCGACCGGCGGCGGCCCGGGCGGAACGGATCAGGCCTGAGCGGTGGGCTCGGAGCCCTGGGCGCCCTCGGCGGCGCCGGTCAGCAGCTCCTGCTCCCACTCGGCCAGCGGCTCCTCGCTGGCCACGCCCGGCTCCGGCTTCTCCTCGCCCTCGGCGGCGCCGCGCCCGGAGCGCGACATGAGACCGTCGGCGGCGGCGTCGGCCACCACGCGGGTCAGCAGCGCGGCCGACCGGATGGCGTCGTCGTTGCCCGGGATCGGGTAGTCGACCTCGTCCGGGTCGCAGTTGGTGTCGAGGATCGCCACGACCGGGATGCCCAGCTTGCGGGCCTCGCCGACGGCGATGTGCTCCTTCTTGGTGTCCACGACCCAGATGGCGCTCGGCACCTTCTGCATGTCGCGGATGCCGCCCAGCGTCTTCTCGAGCTTGTCCTTCTCGCGGGTCAGCATCAGGATCTCCTTCTTGGTGAGACCCTGGAACCCGCCGGTCTGCTCCATCGACTCCAGCTCCTTGAGGCGCTGGAGGCGCTTGTGGACGGTCTGGAAGTTGGTGAGCATGCCGCCCAGCCAGCGCTGGTTCACGAACGGCATGCCGACCCGCAGCGCCTGCTCGGCGATGGCCTCCTGGGCCTGCTTCTTGGTGCCGACGAACAGGATGCTGCCACCGTGGGCCACGGTCTCCTTGACGAACTCGTAGGCCCGGTCGATGTAGGTCAGCGTCTGCTGAAGGTCGATGATGTAGATGCCGTTGCGCTCGGTCAGGATGTAGCGCTTCATCTTCGGGTTCCAGCGCCGGGTCTGGTGTCCGAAGTGCACGCCGCTGTCGAGCAGCTGCTTCATGGTGACGACGGCCATGGCCGGTTTCCGCACCTCGTGGCTCGGGCGTGCCGGGGTGAGCCGACACGCGGTTCGGTTGACGCGACGGGCCGGGTGGCCCCTCGCCCTGGTGCCGCGCCGCCGCCCGGACCCACCGGCGACCCTGTCGCTGGGTCGTCCGCCGGGACCGCCGGGCGTCGTGCCCCGCGACCGCTGGGGCGTGCGCCGGCACGCGAAGTCGGTCCGCGCACACACGGACCGCCGCAGAAAGTGTAGTGGGTCGGTCCGACGAACCTCATCCCGAGGTCCCGGTCGGGGCCGGAGTTGTCCACAGGCCGCCGAGTTGTCCACAGAACGCGACCGGGCACTAGCCCTGGGTCACGACCTGCCGCACCGTGAACCCATGGTCGAACCCGTGGTCCCCGCGATCCGCGCCCTGCTCACCCTCCTGCTGGCCTGCTGCCTCACCACGGCCAGCGCGTCCGCCGCCGACCCGCGGCCGGCCCAGGCCGCCCGCGCCGGTCCGCCCGCCCCCGCGCCCCGACCCGAGTTCGACTGGCCCCTGGCCGGCCCGCCCCCGGTGCTCCGCCCCTTCGTGCCGCCACCGCACGCGTACGGGCCGGGCCACCGCGGAGTCGACCTCGGGGGCGTGGCGGGACAGCCGGTGCTGGCGGCGGGCGACGGCATCGTGCTGCTCGCCGGCCACGTCGTGAACCGCAACGTGATCTCCATCGAGCACCCCGGCGGGCTCCGCACCACCTACGAACCCGTCACACCCCGCGTCGAGGCCCTCCAACGCGTCCGCCGCGGCCAGGTCATCGGCGTCCTGGAGGCTGGCCACGCCGGGTGCGCCGCCAGCGGCGAGGGCGCGGCCTGCCTGCACTGGGGCGTGCGCCGCGAACGCGAGTACCTCGACCCGCTCCGCCTGCTCCGGCCCCACCGCGTCCGGCTCCTGCCCTGGAAAGGGGGATGACCGGGAGGTGCGAGCCCGCCAGGCGACACCCGCATCGTCCGCTGCGGCTCCGGCCGCCTGCGTCGTCGTCCTGCGCTGCCAGCCCTCAGCCGTCGTTCTGCGCTGCCAGGCCTCAGCCGTCGTTCTGCCCCGCCGGGCCTCAACTGTCGTTCTGCTCCGCCAGCTTGGTGCGCAGACGCAGCACGGCACGCGTGTGGAGCTGGCAGACCCGGGACTCGGTCACCCCGAGCACCCTGCCGATCTCGGCCAGGGTGAGGTTCTCGAAGTAGTAGAGCGTCACCACGATCCGGTCCCGCTCGCTGAGCTGGGCGATCGCGTCGGCGAGCTGCCGCCGGCTGTCCTGGTCCACCAGCGTGGCCACCGGGTCCTCGGCGCGGTCGTCCGGCAACGTCTCGGCCAGCGACGCGCTGCCCCGGCCCGCCGCGATCAGCTCGTCCAGGGCCACCACGCTGGTGAGCTGCAACTGCGCGTACAGCTCCCGCAGCTCACCGAGGCCGATCCCGAGTTCGCCGGCCAGCTCGGCGTCCGTCGCCGTGCGCTGCAACCGGGCCTCCAGCCGCTCCAGCGCGCGCTCGACGTCCCGCGCCCGACTGCGGACCGACCTCGGCACCCAGTCCTGGGCACGCAGATCGTCGAGGATCGCGCCCCTGATCCGCTGCATCGCGTACGTCTCGAACTTCAGGCCCCGCTCCGGCTCGAACTTCTCGATCGCGTCGACCAGACCGAAGATCCCCGACTGCACCAGGTCGGCGACGTCGACGTGGGACGGCAGGCCCGTTCCGACCCGGCCGGCCACGTACTTCACCAACGGCGCGTAGTGCAGCACCAACCGGTCGCGCAACGCCTGGTCCCCGCTCCGGCCGTACGCCCGCCACAGGGCCACGATGCCGGCCTCGACGTCGTCCGCGCTGCGCTGGTCACCGCCGTCCCGTCGCCCCTCAGCACCCATCGTCCGCGCACCCGTCGCCCGCACCCGTCCGCACTCCCCGCCACTCCCTGTGACGACGGTGTCAGCCGTCACGCCATCACCAACACCCCGAGCCGGGGCGGCACGCAGGGGAACCGCGCTGCCGGGGCGGTCGTCCCGCGTGGAACGGCGGCCCGCCAAGGACGCCGTCGGCACCCGGGGCGCCGCCGTCGCGCGGGAACCTCCCCCGGCGTCGTCAGGAACGGGGGTGGGCTCGGTCATGGATCGCCTTCAACCGGTCAACGGTGACGTGGGTGTAGAGCTGCGTCGTCGCGAGCGTAGCGTGACCAAGTAGTTCCTGAACGCTGCGGAGGTCGGCTCCGCCCTCCAGCAGATGGGTCGCCGCCGAGTGCCTCAACCCGTGGGGCCCCATCCGGCCGGCGCCGGGCACCGCCGCCACCGCCTCCCGCACCACCCGACGGGCCGCGCGCGGGTCGAGACGACCGCCCCGCGCGCCAAGGAACAACGCGGCAGGAGAACCCGGTGTGACCAGCGCGGATCTACCCCGCGCCAACCACGCGCGCAGTGCCCGCTCCGCCGGCTGTCCATACGGCACGACCCGCTCCCGTCCTCCCTTGCCGAGCACCCGCACGACCCGGCGATCGAGATCCACGTCATCGACGTCCATGCCGCACAACTCGGACACACGGACCCCGGACGCGTAGAGCAACTCCACCACCGCATGGTCACGGAGCGCAACCGGGTCCTCCTCCACCGCACCCGACGCCGACGCCGCCATCACGTCCGCCGCCTGGTCGGGTCGCAGCACCGTGGGCAGGCGTCGCTCCGCCTTCGGCGCGGCCAGCCGCCGCCCCGGATCCGTCGCCAACAACCCCGACCGGTTCGCCCATCCGGTGAAGGCGCGGGCCGCCGCGGCACGCCGAGCCAGGGTCGTCCGGCTCGCCCCCGCCTCCCGCAACCCGGCCAGCCATCCGCGCAACGCCCCGAGGTCAACGGCGTCCAACGCCTCGGCCCCGCTCCGCCCGAGCCGGTCGAGCAACGACACGACATCCCCGACGTAGGCCCGCACCGTGTGCGCCGACAACCCGCGCTCGGCCCGCAGATACCGCTCGAACCCGCTCACCGCCTCACCGAACGCCACCGGAAGACGAGCCCGAGCACCCCGCAGATCAACCCTGCCCCGAGAACCATGCGCGGCGGTCACGCCCCGTAACGCTGCGCGCCCCACCCCGCCGGGTCAAGCATCGCCACGCCCTTCCCCCAAGATCAGTGATCTTCTGGCTTCCCCCTTGCCCACCCCGCCCCGCACTCCTCCGCCACCCCATCCCGAACTCACAACCCTCGGATCACATCACTCTCCGCAGCCACAGCCACCCCTCCAACCCCAACCCCCGTCCACCGCTTCGCCCTCGCCCCCCGGGGGCCCCTCCCCCTCCCCCCACCCCTCCCCGCCCCTGCCCCCTGGTGTGTTGCTGGTGTGGTTGTGGCTATTGGTGTGTGTGGTTGTCGGGCACTGGGATCGGCCCAGATGTCCGTCGATCGTGTGGATGCCCGAGTGGTGGTGTGGCCACTGCTGGGCGGTGTGGCGTTGTCCCCCGAGAGGTGCTGGTGTGGGCGCCAGCCGTAGATCGGGGAGCGGATCTGTGGGTTGGGGGTGTGGTTACTCCCTTCGTGTGGGAAGTGAGCATGGGTTGGGAGAGCGGGGTGCTGCCGGAGCGGGCGGGGCCGCGGTCCCACGCCCTGGCTCGGTGGCGTCGTGATTCCTGTGGCGGCTCAGTCGGGAGTGCGCGGTGGAGCGCGAGTAGCGGCGGGCGCGGCGTTCGGTGAGGAGGGGGTCGAGGGTTCGCGACGCCTGCGGGCGCAGCGCCAGCCCTCGTCGCAACGCTCCGCGTGGCCCGACAGCTCCAAGGTGGGGAGGAGCGCCCGGACCCGGTTGAGGGGCAGACCTGACTCGACGGCGACCTCCTCCGCGCTGCGGCCACCCCGGTGGGGCAGGGCCTCATGTACCCGGAGTGCCTCGGGGTCCAGGTTGTCCGTGGGGCGGTGGGTGCCCTCGGCCTCGTCCACGAGGTCGAGGCCGAAACGCCCCACCGACTCCACGACCTCCTCGACCCGGGACACCAGCAACGCCGCCTCCTCACGGATGAGGGCGTGGCATCCCACGGACATCGCGGAGGTGGCCGGCCCGGGGACCGCCATCACGATGCGGCCGAGGGCCCGTGCGGTGGCCGCCGTGTTGCGGGAACCACTGCGGATCCCGGCCTCCACCACGACCGTCCCCTCCGTCAGGCCCGCGATGAGCCGGTTGCGGACCAGGAAGCGGTGGCGGGCGGCGACAGCACCGGGCGGGTACTCCGTGACGACCGCGCCCGACCGCGCGATCTGGTCGAGGAGTCTGGTGTGCCCGGCCGGGTAGCAGAGATCGATGCCGCACGCGAGGGCAGCCACCGTCGCGCCTTCGGCGGCCAGCGCACCCCGATGGGCTGCGCCGTCGATGCCGTAGGCGGCTCCCGAGACGACCGTGATCCCTCGGCTCGCCAGGCCGTGGCCGATCTCAGCGGCCATGGTCTCGCCGTAGGCGGTCGCCGCCCGCGCCCCGACCACCGCGACGGCGCGCTCGACCAGGTCGGCCAGGGGTGCGGCGCCGCGAACCCACAGCGCCAGCGGGGCGACCAGGCCGCGCGCGGTCGCGAGGTCGAACGCGGCGAGGGGCCAGGCCGGCCACTCCTCGTCCTCGGGTACCACCAGACGTGCCCCCACGGCGGCCGCCGACGCCAGGTCCTGCTCCGGTTGGTAGACGAGTCGGCGGGCGTCGGTCTCCTTGGCCACCTCCGCCGGGACCTCCCCGTCCCGCACCAGCCGGGCCGCGAGGACCGGGCCGGCCTGGGTGACGAACGCGGCCAGGGCCGGTGCCGGTGGTTCGGCGACGCGGGAGAGGTAGGCCCTGGCGACACGGACCTCCTGGTCGGCGGTGCTCATGCCGCCCTCCGCTCGCGGAACTCCAGCGCGGCGGCCACGTGGTCGGCGTCAGGACGGTCGGCGCCGGCCAGGTCAGCGAGGGTCCACGCCACCCGGAGGCTCCGGTCGGCGCCGCGGCCGGTGATCGTGCCCAGGCTCAGGCCGCGGTCGAGCACGGCCGTCACCTTGCGCGGCAGGGCGAACTCCCGACGCAGCGCGGGTCCGGGGACTTCCGCGTTGGTGCGCCAGCCGTGGTCGCTCCATCGCTCGGCCGCCGCCTGCCGCGCCCGACTCACCCGGTCCCGCACCGCGGCGGTGTTCTCCGGCTCCACACCGACGGCCGACATCGCGGTGAGGGGCCGCATGTGCACCCGGAGGTCGACGCGGTCGAGCAGGGGGCCGGACAGGCGTGAGAGGTAGCGGCGACGGATGTTCGGCGGGCACACGCAGTCCGAGTCCCTGGCCGGGGCGCACGGACAGGGGTTGGTCGCGAGGACCAACTGGCACCGGGCGGGGTAGCGGACGACGCCGTCCCGCCGGGCGAGGCGGACCTCGCCCTCCTCCAGCGCGGTCCGCAACGCCTCCAGGCGACGCGGGCCGAACTCGCACGCCTCGTCGAGGAACAACACGCCCCGGTGCGCCCGGCTGACGGCGCCGGGTTTGGCCAGGCCCCCACCGCCGCCCACCAACGCCGCCACCGAGGTCGAGTGGTGGGGAGCGACGAACGGAGGGGAGCTGACCAGGGGCGCGTCGGTGTCGAGCTGCCCCGCGACCGAGTGGATCGCGGTCACTTCGAGGGCTTCGGCCGGTGTCAGCTCCGGCAGCAGCCCGGTGAGGCGGTGGGCGAGCATCGTCTTGCCGGTCCCCGGTGGGCCGAGGAGCAGGAGGTGGTGCCCTCCGGCCGCCGCCACCTCCAGCGCCCAGCGGGCCTCGGGTTGCCCCACGACGTCGGCGAGGTCGGGGCGGGGCGGCGGGGCCGCGGGCGCCGGCTCCTCGGGCAGGGCGAGGCGGCCCTGTTCGCCGCGGGCCCAGGCGAGCACGTCCGCCAGCGTGCACGCGCCGAGGATCTCCATGCCGTCGACCAGCGCCGCCTCCGGCAGCGTGGACGCGGGCACCACGGCTCGGCGGAGCCCGTGCCGCCGGGCCGCGAGGAGCCCCGGGAGCACCCCGCGCACCGGGCGCACCCGGCCGTCGAGCGCCAGCTCGCCCACGAGCACGGTGAACTCCCAGGCGCCCTCGGGGACGACGCCGGCTGCGGCCAGGACCGCGCAGGCGAGGGCGAGGTCGTAGCCGGACCCGTTCTTGGGCAGGGTCGCCGGTGACAGCCCGAGGGTCACGTGCTGCGAGGGCCAGGCCTCGCCGCTGTTGCGCACCGCCGCCCTGAGGCGCTCCTTGGATTCGGTGAGGGACGGGTCGGGCAGGCCGACCAGCCGGACCTTGGGCAGGCCGCTGCCGATGTCGGCCTCGATCTCGACGGGCACGCCGTCCACTCCGGACAACGCGACCGACCATGTCCTGGCGAGCGGCATGTCAGAACGCCCCCTCGACGTGCTGAAGGTGGGCGGGGCCGTCGTGCGGCCACGTGACCCCGACGAGGTCGAAGCGGATGGGGCACCAGGGCACGCGGAAGGCCGTCATCCAGGCCAGGGCCGCGAGGTGGATCCGCCGGCGTTGGGCCTCGGTGAGGACCTCCACCGGCTGCCCCCAGCCGGGGCCCGCCCTGGTCTTGACCTCGCAGAAGACCAGGCCGTCGCCGTCGGTGGCCACGATGTCCAGCTCGCCGTCGCGGCACCGCCAGTTCCTCGACAGCACCACCAGGCCCCGTCGCTCCAGGTGGGCGGCGGCCAGGTCCTCCCCGCGCCGGCCCAGGTCGGCGGTTCGTCGGCGGGCCGGGGTCCCTCCCGGGGCGGGTGCCGGGGTGGTCGTCACGGTTTCGGTGGTCACGGTTTCGGTGGTCACGGGGGCTCCCTTCGTCGGTGGTCACGTCGAAGGTGCCGGCTGGCGGGACTGCGGGCCAGGGTGAAACCGCTGGTTGTGGACAGCTCAGGGCCCTGTGGACAACTGCCTCCACGGATGGGTGAGGAAGGACGGAAATGTCAGTGGTATGCGCTAGTGCGCGCCCGCGAAGAACGGGCAGAACGGAAGAACGGGCAGAACGACAGAAGGGCCACCCGTAGTGAACGGGCGGCCCTTCTGCTCACGCGATTGATCGCCTCATGGGGCGACAGTGTCCGTCTCGGCGGTCACTGACCCGACCAACCAACACCCGGAACAGGTGAAAAACGTCGCCGGGTGAGGGAAAGGCGTCAGCTCCCGAACGGCCCGCCCTCGGGAAGCCGCAGCTCGGGCTTGTCGAGCTCCTCGACGTTGACGTCCTTGAAGGTGATCACCCGGACGTTCTTCACGAACCGCGCGGGGCGGTACATGTCCCACACCCACGCGTCGGACATGCGCACCTCGAAGTAGACCTCGCCCTCGGCGTTGCGCACCTGCACGTCGACCGCGTTCGCCAGGTAGAAGCGCCGCTCGGTCTCCACGACGTAGGAGAACTGGCCGACGATGTCGCGGTACTCCTTGTAGAGCTGTAGCTCCATCTCGGTCTCGTACTTCTCGAGATCCTCCGCGCTCATCGCCCCCGCGCTCCTCCTCGTCACCAACCGCCGGACCCCGCGGCGCGGGGTGCCTCATTGTTCACCACGGACGCGACCAGACCGCCGCGCGCCACCCGGTGTGGCGGCCGCATGCCGTGCCGCACGCCCGCCGTGGCCACATTGACGTACGACCACCGGTGTTCCGCGCACGGCCCATACTCCTCCAGGGCCGCGGTGTGCTCGCTCGTGCAGTAACCCTTGTGGACGTCGAAACCGTAGACCGGGTGGTCCGCGTGCGTCTTCGCCATGATCCGGTCCCGGGTGACCTTCGCCAAGACCGACGCCGCGGCCACGCAGGCGGCGACCCGGTCGCCCTTCACCACCGCCGTGGCCGGGGCGGTCAGGCCGGGGACGGGGAAGCCGTCGGTGAGCACGTAGCCCGGATGCGTCGACAGCCGGGCGACCGCCCGGCGCATGCCCTCCAGGTTGGCCACGTGCACGCCCAGCCCGTCGACCTCGGCCGCGGGGATCACGACCACCGACCAGGCCAGCGCCCTGGCCACCACGGCGTCGTACACGCGGTCCCTGGCCAGCGCGGTGAGCAGCTTGGAGTCGGTCAGCTCGGCCAGGCGCCGGCCGTCACCGGGGCGCAGGACGCACGCGGCCACCACGAGCGGGCCGGCGCACGCGCCGCGGCCGGCCTCGTCCACACCGGCGACCGGGCCGAGTCCCCGGCGATCCAACGCGCCCTGTAGCGCCCAACTCCCCGTGCTCCGCCGCACGACGGCCCGTGGCGGGCGCAGGACCTCGGGTCCCGCCGTCACTCCTGGTCGCGCCTCCCACGCCGGACCGGGAGCCGGTCACGCAGTCGTCGGCCGATCCGGCGGCCGGCCCACAACACCGGAAACGCCCCCACAACACCCACACCAGCCGGCACCGCCGCCTGCCACACCCCAACACCCAACGCCGACACCGACGCCTGCGGATTATGATCATCAATCCCCTGCCACCGCGACGGCGGCAACACGATCACCCGCGCCTTCCCGATGACATTCTCCACCGGGACCGTCCCCTGCGCGTCATCCTCCATATGCGCCCGCGAATCCGCCGAGAAGTTCCTGTTGTCCCCCATCACCCACAACCGACCAGGCGGAACAGTCACCGGACCAAACGCCTCCACGTTCTCCGGCCCCGTCCCCTCCTCCCAGTGCACATAGGGCTCATCCAACAACTTCCCGTCAACCCTGACCCGCTTCGCCTCCGGATCCCACTCCACCGTCTGGCCACCCACCGCGATGACCCGCTTCACGAAGTCCCGCTCATCCGGCTGACCCACACCCAAC
>NZ_JAMTCP010000032.1 GCF_024171885.1 Streptoalloteichus tenebrarius
GGCGGCCACGCGCCCCAAAACCAACACTCACGGGGGGGGGGGGGGGGGGGGGGGGGGGGGGGGGGGGGGGCCCAGGCTGGGGTTGTCGCTCGGAGGGGTGGTTGACGGGGAGGTGGTGACGGAGGGTGTTGGAGGGCGAGGTGGGTCAGGACAGGCCGAGGATGCGGGCTCGGCGGCGTTCCTGGAAGTCGCTGGTGCGCCAGACGAGGAGGGAGACGAGGACGGCGGCCGCGATGCCGATCGGGGCGGAGTTGGCGTCGACGACCGCCGCCAGGCGGATGTCGTCGAGGGAGTCCGAGCGGAGGAGGTGGCTCACCACGCGGTCGAGGAGGAGCTGGGTGAGCCAGGCCGCCCACCAGGCGTAGCCCAGGGCGGGGCGGGCGGTGACGTCGAGGTCGCGGGAGCCGGCCGGGGTGCTGGGGTGGCTGGCGCGCCAGATGTCGTCCATGATCCGCTTGGGGAACCAGAGGTTGACCACGGGGACGCCCCAGCCCAGGACCAGCCACGGGCGGCCGAGGCGGTGCGGGGCGGGGACGGTGGCCTCGGCGTTGTCCCTGGCGCGGAACATCCAGACGATGAAGACCACCGCCGTGGCGACGAGCGCCATGAACTGGAGGATCGTGGCCGCGACGTGCAGCGTGTCGTTGGTGTCGAGCCCGTCGATGTCCACCGCGGCGTCGGCGTCGAACAGCCGGCTGATCAACCAGATGCGGTGGATGTTGACGGCCATCAGGCCCAGCGTCACGACCACCCAGACACCCAGCAGGGAGATCACCGCGATGGCGAGACCGCGGATGGGGAGCAGCGGCGCCGGCGGGGTGCCGCCGAGCGCGCCGAGCTGGGGGACGGAGGGGAGGCCGCCGATCGGAGGGGCGGCCTCGGGCGCAGCCGTCGGCACGGACACGGCCGGCGGCATGGGCGCGGCCGCGGGCACGGGCGCGGCGGCCGCTGCGGGGGCGGGTGGCACGGACGCGGGCGGCACCGCCACGCCCGGCGCCGGTCCGGCGTTGGTCGTGCCGCACCCTTCACACGTCGTGGTGTGCGGAGACAGGGGTGTCCCGCAGAGGGCGCAGACCATGACGTACTCCCGGATCCGAGTGAGGGGAAACGCTCGGAAATCCTAGGTGGAGTGGTCCGAACCACGCGGCGCGGAGGACACCGGAGGGACGCGTTCCCGTCGGACGGGTGGGGCGGGAGAACGCCCGCGCCGGCCGCCGTCCACGTCGACGGCCGGCGCGGGCCAGGGAGGGATCAGGAGGTCAGCGCGGCACGCACCGCCGCCGCGGAGGGCGGCACGGTCGCGCGGGGGCCGACCTGGTCGGCGACCGCGTCCAGGGTCTTCAGGCCGTCGCCCGTGATGAGCAGCACGGTCTCCGCGTCCGGGTCGAGCTGGCCGGTCTCGATCAGCTTCTTGGCGGTCGCCACCGTGACGCCGCCGGCGGTCTCGGCGAAGATGCCCTCGGTGCGGGCCAGCAGCCGGATGCCGTCGACGACCTCCTCGTCCGTGACGTCCTCGACCGCGCCGCCGGTGCGCCGCACCGTGTCGAGCACGTAGGGGCCGTCGGCCGGCGCGCCGATCGCGAGCGAGCGGGCGATGGTGCTGGGCCGCACCGGGGCCACGACGTCCTGGCCCGCCTTGAACGCGGCCGAGACGGGCGCGCACCCGGTGGCCTGCGCGCCGAACACCCGGTACGGGGTGGGTTCGACCAGGCCGAGTTGGCCGAGTTCGCGGAACGCCTTGTCGACCTTGGTGAGCTGGGAGCCGGACGCGACCGGGACCACGACCTGCCCGGGCAGCCGCCAGCCGAGCTGTTCGGCGACCTCGAAGCCGAGGGTCTTGGACCCCTCCGCGTAGTAGGGGCGCACGTTGACGTTCACGAACGCCCAGTCCTCGTGCTCGGCGGCCAGCTCGGTCGCCAGGCGGTTGACGTCGTCGTAGGTGCCGTCCACGGCGATCAGCGCGCCCTCGTAGACGGCGGTGGTGAGCACCTTGGCGCGTTCCAGGCTGGACGGGATGAGCACGACCGACTCCCAGCCGGCGCGGGCCGCGGCGGCGGCCACCGCGTTGGCCAGGTTCCCGGTCGACGGGCAGGCCAGCACGGTGAAGCCGAGCGTGCGGGCCGCGGCGAGGGCGACGGCCACCACGCGGTCCTTGAAGGAGTGGGTGGGGTTGCCGGTGTCGTCCTTGATCCACAGGCTGCGCACGCCCAGTTCGGCGGCCAGGCGGTCGGCACGCACCAGGCGGGTGCAGCCGGGGTCGGTGTTGGGGTGCCGGTCGACGTCGGACGGGACGGGCAGCAGCCGGCGGTAGCGCCAGATCGACCGGGGGCCGGACTCGATGTCCTCCCTGCGCACCGCGCCGAACTCGTAGGCCACCTCGAGCGGGCCGAAGCACTCGGCGCAGGCGAACTCGGCGGCGAGCGGGACCTGGTGTCCGCACTCGCGACAGGACAGGCCGACGGCCGGGCCGAGGTCGAGGGTGGGGGGCGTACCGACGGAGGTCGTCATCGCGAGGTCTCTCTCCTCATCTTCCCCGCGCGGTGGCGGGCCGGAATTGGCACCGTGGACGCCGGTGGGCCTCGCGGTGGTCGCGACGACCGGCGCTGGTTGCCGGGGCTTCTTCGGGCCGAATCCCTCTGCCCCTCTGGATGAGCTGCCATGTTCGGTTGTGGCGCTCACGCTACGACAGCGCCCGATCACCGGCCACCGACTCGTCCACATCGCGGGAGGGCCCAGCGTGGTCGGGGTCGCGTGGGAGGATGCGGGGGTGAGTTCGCCCGCCGTGACGCCCGACCCGCTGCACCTGGTGCTCGGCGAGGAGGAGCTCCTGGCCGAACGGGCGGTGCGGGGCGCGCTGGAGGCGGCGCGGCTGGCCGACCCGACGGCGGAGCTGCGCCGGGTGCGGGTCACCGAGCTGTCCCCGCCCGAGCTGGCCGAGATGCTGAGCCCGTCGTTGTTCGCCGAGGGCCGGGTGATCGTGCTGGACGCGGCGCAGGAGGCGGGCAAGGAGATCGCCGAGGCGGTCGTGTCCTACGCGCGGCAGCCGGCCGAGGGCGTGAGCCTGGTGGTGCTGCACAACGGCGGGGGGCGCAAGCCGGGCAAGGACCTGGTCGAGGCGCTGCGCAAGGCCGGGGCCAGGGTGACCCAGTGCTCGAAGATCACCAAGCCGGCGGAGCGCGAGGCGTTCGTCAAGGACGAGGTCCGCAGGGCCGGCGGTCGGATCGACGCCGGCGGGGTGGCCGCCCTGATCGAGGCGGTCGGCTCGGACCTGCGGGAGCTGGCGGCGGCGGCCAGCCAGTTGGTGGCCGACACCGACGGGCGGATCGACGAGGCGGCGGTGCGCCGGTACCACCGGGGCCGGGCCGAGGTCACCGGGTTCGCCGTCGCGGAGAAGGCCGTGACCGGCGACCGCGCCGGGGCGCTGGAGGCGTTGCGGTGGGCGATGCACCTCGGCGTCGCGCACGTCCTCGTCGCCGACGCGTTGGCCGACGCGGTGCGGACTGTCGCGCGGGTCGCGGCCGTGGGGCGGGCCGACCCGTTCCGCCTGGCCAGTGAGCTGGGCATGCCGCCGTGGAAGGTGAAGAAGGCGCAGGCGCAGTCCCGGGGGTGGACGCCGGAGGGCCTGGCGACGGCCATGGGCCTGGTCGCCGACCTCAACGCCGACGTGAAGGGCGCGGCGGCCGATCCCGACTACGCGCTGGAGCGCGCCGTGATGCGGATCATCGACGCCCGTCAGCGGTCCTGACCCGGGGTCCGGCCCGCGCTCAGCTCGCGGTGGTCGGCCGGAACCGGTCACGCGGCGGGGCGGGCCGAGGGTGATTCCGGTCATGCACGCCCCCGGCGTGTGCCGCCATTCGGGGGATCCACGCGGGAAGCGCACCGGAAGACGTCGAAATGGCGAGATGTGCCCGCCGAAGCGGCGGCCTTGGTGACGCGTACGCCCAAAACGCTGTTATGTCGGGGGGAACCCCCAAATTTCATGGTGGGGGTGGGGAGGGTGGGGGAGCAAGTCCCCTGACCTGATGGATCTGGGTGGGGATTTCGGGTGGGGCGCGGAGTCGCGTCAGGTCTTTCGGTGGGCCGTGCTTTCTCGTCGGTGTGAGGCGGTGCCCTTTCCGCTTTCTGTGTGACCCCTGCTTCACTCTGGAGCCGAATGGGCGGATCATTGCGCTGAAAAGGAGGGCGCTGTTCCGCCAATCGGGTGCGTGTCCTGCGTTGGGTGGTCACGGAGGGCATCGCAGGGCGGCGACCGCGATCGGTCCCGGGAAGGCGGGCGGAAAGGGTGCGACGACGGGAGGTGGCGCTGCCCCGGGCGGCGAGTCGGGGCAGCGCCACCGGATGGTGGTCGATGCGGACCCGTCAGAAGCGGAAGACCGGTCCGGTCGTCGCGCTGAGCACGCAGTCGTTCGGGAAGGTCTCCTGGTAGGAGACCTTCTGCCCGCGCCAGTAGCCGGTCGCGGTCACCGTGACCGGGGCGTAGATGAAGGTGCACGCCTGGTCGGTGCGGGTCTTCAGCGCGGTGAAGTCGCCGTTGGCCTCGGCGAGTTGGCCGCAGGCCTGGCCGGGGTCCGGGTGGGTGCCGCCGGCCGGCTCGCAGGTGAGCACCACGTGCTTGGCGAAGGGCGAGGGTTGCTCGCCGGGGTTCGCGCTCAGCACCAGGGTGGAGGCCGGCACCATGGGTTGGGTGGCGGGGTCCGGCGCCGCGGCGTGGGCGGGCGCCGCCAGGCCGGCGCACACCAGGGCGCCACCGGCGGCGAGCGCGAATCCGACAAGCCGGTTTCTCACCATCATGGTTCCTTTCCGGAAACGGTTTGACCTACCGGGAGACGGGGCGCCTCGTGAGCGCCTCCACCCGTAATACGGGCCGGCTGGCGTCCCACTCGCGGTGAGCATTCTCATAGCGAGGTCTACGGAGGTGTTCCGGCGCGGGTCAACCAGTTCGGATCTCAATCACCTGTTTGTGGAGATTGCTTTCGGTCGCAACTACCACTTGCCGTCGCCGAGTTGCACTCTGTGCAATGAGGGGGCAATGCTGGCTGTTCGTGGCCGGCGTGGTCATGGGCGCCGGCGGGACCCGGGCCAGCGGGTCGCGTCGCGTTTAACTTCACTGAAACAGGGGATGGACATGCGTGAGGGTGCTTCGGCACGGAGTGCGGAAGCCAGTTTTTGGCAGGCCTGCGTGGAACTGCGTCCGCTCTTGGTCCAAATGGCGACCCACTACTGCGGCAGCGGGTACGAGGCGGAGGACGTCGTCCATGACGCGTTGGTGCGGGCGGCGGAATTCCCGAGGTTGGACCGGAACCGGATGCGGCCGTTCCTCGTCGCGGTGGTCCGCAGGTTGTGCGTGGACCGCTTCCGACGGCGCAGCGTCGCCCGCCAGTTGGGCGAGCACCCCCGGCTGCTGCCGTGCGACGTCGAGGACCCGGCGGAGTTGGTCAGCGACCGGGCCGAGGCCCGGTGGCTGCTGCGCCGCTGCGGTCCGATGAGCAACAGGGAGCGGCGGATCCTGCTCTCCCTGGCCAGCGGGCAAGGGCACCGGGAGATCGCCAGGGAGCTGGGGATCACCACCAGGGCCAGCGAGTCGGCGGCGAGCCGGGCCCGGTGCCGGGCCCGCCGCCGGGTCCGGCGGGTCAGCTAGCGACTGGCGGCGTCCGTCCGCGCCACGGGCCGGGCGCGCGGACGCCTCGACACCTTCCCCTGCGTGAGACGACGACGGCGCCGCCCCGGAGAGGGCGGCGCCGTCGTCGTGTTCGCGGCGAGCTGCTCGCTCAGAGCTTGTTCGCGCGCTGGGCCAGCGCCGACTTCTTGTTGGCGGCCTGGTTCGGGTGGATGACACCCTTGCTGGCGGCCTTGTCCAGCTTCTTGCCGGCCTCGCGCAGCAGCTCGAGGGCCTTGTCCTTGTCCCCGGCCTCGGCGGCCTCGCGGAACTTGCGGATCGCGGTCTTCACCGCCGACTTGACGGACTTGTTGCGCAGACGCCGCTCCTCGTTCTGGCGGTTGCGCTTCACCTGCGACTTGATGTTGGCCACGCGAAGCCCCTTGGTCTCGTTCGGTTCGGATCGTGCCGCGCTGGTTCGGCGCCCTCGGGGCGACGACGTCGACGGGATCGGCGACGTCCCCCGGGGGGTTTCCTCCACGGCGGAATGCCGCACGGCACGGCTGACCATCCTAGCAGCGCCGATCGGGTGGCCTCGCGCTCGGCCGGGCGGACGGGACCAGGGGCGGGCCGGGGCGGCGGGAGTGAGCTGGGTCATCGGAAGGTTCGGGCGTGACGTTCGTCCCATAAGGTTTCCCGCGTGATGACCTCGCTGGGGTGGCCAGGATTCGCCGACGTGTCGCTGGTGGGGTTGCTGTTCCTCTGCGTGGCGGCGTTCGCCGCCGGCACGGTGGACGCGGTGGTCGGCGGTGGCGGCCTGATCCAGCTCCCGGCGTTGATGCTGCTCTCCCCCGGCGGGCACACCATCTACTCGCTCGCGACGAACAAGGTCGCGAGCATGGTCGGCACCACGGCGGCGCTGCGGACGTACGCGCGGAGCACCCGGATCGAGTGGCGTTCCGCCCTGCTGATGGCCGCCGCCGCGCTCGCCGGCGCCATCGGCGGGGCGAGGGTGGCCGACCGCCTCGCCCCGGGGGTGCTCAACGGGGTCGTGCTGGTCGCCATGGTGGGCGTGGGCTACTACACCTGGCGCCGGCGCGAACTGGGCGCGCACGAGCACTCCCGCTTCGGTCGGCCGCAGGAGCTGGCCCTGATGGTGCTCGGCGGCGCGGTCATGGGCTTCTACGACGGGATGACCGGCCCCGGCACCGGGTCGTTCCTGGTGTTCATGCTGGTGGGCCTGCTCGGCTTCGCGTTCCTGCGGGCCTCGGCCACGGCGAAGATCGTCAACATCGCCACGAACCTGGGCGCCCTGGTGTACTTCGTGCCGGCGGGCAAGGTGCTGTGGGGGCTCGGGCTGACCATGGCCGCGTGCAACCTCGCGGGCGCGGTGATCGGCGCCTCGGTGGCGGTCAACCGGGGCTCGGCGTTCGTGCGCCGGGTGTTCCTGGGCGTCGTGACGGCGCTGGTCGTCACCATCGGCTGGAAGTTCGCGGTCGGCGCCTGACCGGGAGGGCGAGGGGCGCGGTCCGGGGCACGCCGTGCCCGCGGCGCTCGTTCGATCAAGGGTCGTTCGGCGGGTGTGGCGGACCGCCCGCCCCGGCTAGCGTCCGGCGACGTGCGCCGCTCGTGGATCGCCCTCCTCGCCGCCGCCACCGGGCTCGGCCTCCTGGCCGGACCGGCGGCCGCCGACGAGCCCGTGCCGCCGTCGGCCGACCGCGTCGTGACCGACTACCAGGACCCGGTGCAGGCGTTGCCGCCCGTGTCCCGCCCGCCGACCCGGTCGTGCGCCGTCACCGCGATGCGGCACACGTTCGCCAACTCCTACGGCAGGCCCTACGTCGGGACGCTCACGCCGCCGCCCGACTGCCCAGGCCCCTGGTCGAAGGTGGTGCTCGACTGGACGGGCCGCAGCAGGGGCCGGCAGTACGACCGGCTCGCCGGGTTGTGGATCGGGGGCGCCGAGGTGCTCCGCACCTCCACTCCCGAGCCCGATCCCTCCGGCATCACCTGGCACTTCGACCGGGACATCACGCCGTTCGCGCCCTTGTTGAGGGAGCCGCAACCGCTGGTGGTCGACCTCGGCAACATCGTCAACGACACCTACACGGGCGCGTACGACATCGAGGTCACCATCACGTACTACGGCGTCGACGAGCGGCATCCCGCGCCCAGTCAGGCCGACGTCGTGGTCCCGCTGAGCGCCGACCCCAGGCAGCCGGGCTGGCGGGCGGTCACCGCCGGCCAGACGCACGCCACCCAGGTCGTGGTGCCGGCGAACACCGCGCGGCTGACCGCCGACGTCTACGCGCGCGGCGGCGGCTGCGAGGAGTTCTGGTGGTCCAACGTCCCCACCGAGTTGGCCAGGGCGCATCCGGACGCGGGCCTGTGCGGCGGTGGGACCTACCGTGAGGTGACGGTCCGGGTCGACGGCCGTCCCGCCGGTGTCGTCGCGCCCTACCCCGTGATCTACACCGGTGGGGTCGCTCCCATGTTGTGGCGGCCGATCTCGGCCGTCGACGCGATCGTGACGTTGCCGTACCGCGTGGACCTGACTCCCTTCGTCGGGCTCATGACCGACGGTCGTCCGCACACCGTCGAGCTGGTGCCGCCGGTGGGGATCGTGGACGCGTGGACGCTGGGCGGCACCCTGTTCGCCACCACCGACCCCGCCGTGAGGCGCGTGACCGGGGAGCCCCGGGTGGTCGACGTGCCGGACGCCGCGCCCGTGACGCGCAGCACCGGCGACGGGCTGGACGTCCGGGTCACCACGCACGCGGAGCGACGGTGGCGCACCGAAGGGGTGGTGCGCACGTCCGCCGGCGAGGTGACCGTGAGCGCGTCGGGGGAGTGGACGTTCGACAACACGACGGAACTGCGCGACGCCGCGCGGAAGCAGACCACGCGCCACCGCGTCAGCGGGGCCGCCGAGGAACGGGAGCGCGGGCGCCAGGGACCGCCCTCGGTGCGGCGCGACGGCTTCGAGCACGCGTTGGACGTCGAGTCGACCACGCACCAGACCGACGCGAACAACTACCGGATCGACGGTCGCGTCCAGCTCGGTCGAGTGATGCGCACGTCCGTGGGACGCGAGCGGCCCACGCGCACGGTCGCGTTCAGCGACGACCGGATGACCACGGCCGGCGGGTTCGGCCGGACCGACGGCGCGCTCACCTACGCCGACGGGTCCAGCACGCAGCGGTGGCGGGGGCTGGACGACGCCGGCCGGTGCCGGGACCACACCCTGGGCACGCGGCACGGATGGGTGGTCTCCGAGATCCTTCGGACGGCGGATTGCCAGGGACGGTGGCGGGAATGACCCCGCGCGAGCTGTCGCCGCGACTCCCGATGATCACATACTCCTCGTGATCACTTGATGACCTCTCGTGGTGGTGTGGGAGACGTGGTGACGACTGAGGCGGACAGGGCGGCGCGGGCGGTGGGGCGCGCGTCGGGCTCCGGGCTCGGGGAGCTGCTCCTGGGGGCGGCGCTGGGTGTCCTCGTCGCGGGGCTGCTGGAGGCGCTGGTCCTGAGCGCGCTCACCGGGCGGCTCGCGTCGGCGCTGGGTCAGGAGGACCTGCGCCAGTTGAGCCTGCGGTGGGGCGACGCGGAGTTGCGGTACGGCGGGCCGCTGGTCGCCGTGCTGGACCTGGTCCTGTTCTCGCTGGTGACGCTCGGGACCATCCGCGTGGTGCGCGGGGCCGCCGGCGCGCTGTCCGGTGCTGCCGGCAGCGCGACGGAGGCCGGCCCGCCAGGGGCCTGATCCCGAACCCCCGCCAGGGACCTGATCCCGAACCGGAGAACCGCCGGGAACGGGAAACGGGTGGGCGGCACGCTCGACGCGAGCGGGCCGCCCACCCGTTCGCTCGCCCCGCCTCAGGGCGGGGCATCGGGCTCGGGAGGATCCGGGTCCTGGGGGCGCTTGCGGGGCCGGCCCCGGCGGGGCGGGCGACCGGCGTCGGCCGGGAGCCGGCCCGCCTCCGCCAGTGCCCGGCGCAGCAGGAACTCGACCTGGGCGTTGGTGCTCCTCAGCTCGTCCGCCGCCCAGCGGGCCAACGCGTCGTGGACCGCCGGGTCCAGGCGGAGCAGGAAGCTCTTGCGCTCGACCACGCCGACGTCAGTGGTAGAGGGACCCCGTGTTGACCACCGGCTGCGTCGACCGGTCGCCGCACAGGACCACGAGCAGGTTGCTCACCATCGCCGCCTTCCGCTCCTCGTCCAGGTCCACGACGTCGCGCTCGGCCAGGCGGTCGAGCGCCATCTCGACCATGCCCACCGCGCCCTCGACGATGCGCGCCCTCGCCGCCACCACCGCGCTGGCCTGCTGGCGCTGCAACATCACCTGCGCGATCTCGGGAGCGTAGGCCAGGTGCGTGATCCGCGACTCGATCACCCGCACGCCCGCGGCCGCGACCCGGTCGGCGATCTCGGCGGACAGCCGCTCGGTGATCTCCACGGCGTTCTCCCGCAGCGACAGGTCGTCGGCGCCGTGGGCGTCGTAGGGGTAGCTGTTGGCGATGTGCCGCACCGCGGTCTCGGTCTGCACCTGGACGAAGGTCACGAAGTCGTCCACGTCGAAGACGGCCTGGGCGGTGTCCTCCACCTGCCAGACGACCACCGCCGCGATCTCGATCGGGTTGCCGTCGGCGTCGTTGACCTTCAGCACCGCGCTCTCGTGGTTGCGGATCCTGGTCGAGACGGACTTCCTGGTGGTCAGCGGGTTCACCCAGTACAGCCCGGCCCTGCGCAGGGTGCCGACGTAGCGGCCGAGGAACTGGAGGACCTTGGCCTGGCCGGGGGAGACCGTGACCAGGCCGCGCAGGGTGATCAGTCCGGCGAGGACCAGCAGCACGGTGAGGACCGCCGCGATCTCCTCCGGTTGGATCACCGTGCCCGCGACCGGCCCGCCGAGCACCATCGCGAGCCCGAGCCCGCCGCCGACCAGGCCGTTCGGCGCGAACGCCGGCCGCTCCCGCACCGCGTCGCGGTCCGGTGCGGCCACGCCCGCCCTCGTGTCCGTCATCGCCCTCGTCCTCCTCGCTCCGGGTGGTCCGTCGTTGCCCGACCACCTAGCAAAGTGATATCACTTTTTTCGCCGGGCGGCGAGGGCGTCGACCGGTGACGAGGGGAGGACGCGTGGACGTGACGCGGGAGGGACCCGTGCCGGCGGACTTCGCGGCGGGCACCACGGGCACCACGGGCACGGCGGGCGCCGTGGCGCCGGAGGCGGGACGGGGCCGCGGCGAACGCGGCGGGAGCACCCCGGCGCTGCACCTGTCCGGCCTGGTCAAGGCGTTCGACGGCCGGACGGCGGTGGACCGCGTGACGCTGTCCGTGCCGAGGGGGTCGTTCTTCGGGCTGGTCGGGCCGAACGGCGCGGGCAAGACCACGACGTTGTCGATGGCGGTCGGCCTGCTGCGCCCGGACGCCGGGCGCGCCCACATCCTGGGCGTGGACGTGTGGGAGGACCCGGCGCGGGCCAAGGAGCTGGTCGGGGTCCTGCCGGACGGCATGGCCCTGCCGGAGCGGCTGACCGGGCGCGAGCTGCTCACCTACATGGGACTGCTGCGCGGCCTGCCGGCCGACACCGTCGTCCGCAGGGTCGAGGAGCTGCTCGCCGTGCTGGAGCTGGCCGACGCCGAGCGCACGCTCGTGGTCGACTACTCGGCGGGCATGCGCAAGAAGATCGGGCTGGCCACGGCGTTGCTGCACGCGCCGAGGCTGCTCGTGCTCGACGAGCCCTTCGAGGCGGTCGACCCGGTCTCCGCCACGACCATCCGCACGATCCTGCGGCGGTTCGTGGACGCCGGCGGCGCGGTCGTGCTCTCCAGCCACGTCATGACGCTGGTCGAGCAGATGTGCGACCACGTGGCGGTGATCGCCGCCGGCCGGGTGGCGGCCAGCGGCCCGCTGGAGCTGGTGCGGGGCACCGGGAGCCTGGAGGAGGCGTTCGTCCACCTCGTCGGCGGTCGGACCGGGGGCGCGGAGGGGTTGTCGTGGTTGGCGTCCTGATCCGCATGCGCCTGCGCCTGCTGCGGCACTCGCTGCGGGGGGCGACCAGGGCGGGGCCGTTCGTGGTCGGCGCGCTCTTCGGGGTCGGGGGCGGCCTGTTCACCGCGTTCGCGCTGGCCGTCGGCCTGCCGGGCGTCCCGGCCGAGGACCAGCTCACGATCGGCACCGACGTGGCCGCCGCGCTGCTCGGGGTCTGGACGCTGGGCTGGGTCGCCGGTCCGGTGGTCGTCGCCGGCAGCGACGAGACCCTGCAACCCGAGCACTTCCGGCTGCTGCCGGTCGGCCCGCGTCGGCTGGCCTCCGGGCTGCTGGTCTCCGCCGCCGTCGGCGTGCCGCCCCTGGTGAGCCTGGTCGCCTTCTCCGGCCTGGCGGTGCGGGGTGCGACGCTCGGCGTCGGACCGTTCCTGGTCGCCCTGGTGGGCGTGCCGTTGCAGCTCGCGTTGGTGGTGGCGTTGTCCCGCGTGGTGGTCGGCGCGCTGGGGGCGGTCCTGCGTTCGCGGCGCGGCCGCGACCTCGGGGTGCTGTTGGCCACGGGCGCGGCCCTGATGATCGCGCCGGCCCAGTACGCGTTCAGCGCGCTCGCCCCGATCCTCGTCGAGCGCCGCTCACCGGGTTTCGTCACCGTGTTGCGGGCGCTGCCGTCCGGCTGGGCGCCGGTGGCCGTGGAGGCCGCCGCCCGGTCGAACTGGCTGCTCGCCGTCGGCGCGCTCGTCGGTCTGGCGCTGCTCGTCGCGCTGCTCGCGTGGGCGTGGTCGGTGCTGCTGGTGCGACGGATGACCACACCGCCGTCGGCGAGCACGCCGACGCGGGCGGGACGGGCCGGCCGCGCCGGGCGGTCCCTGTCGGCGCTGGTGCCGGCGACGCCCGTGGGCGCGGTCGCCGTCAAGGAGGTGCGGACCTGGTGGCGGGACACCCGGCGCCGGTCCGTCCTGATCCCGGGGCTGGTGCTCGGGCTGGTCCTGCCGGTCCTGCCGGCGGTGCTCGGGGACGACCGGGGCCTCGGCGGGTTCGGGATGCTCGCCTACGGTCCGCTGTTGGTCATCCTGCTGTCCTGCATGAACTCCGGGAACCTCTACGGCTTCGACGGCACGGCCCTGTGGCACACGCTCGTGCAGCCCGACGGTGTGCGGGCCGACGTGCGGGGCCGCCAGCTCGGGTGGCTGGCCTACGTCGCGCCGGTGGCGGTGGTGGCCTCGCTCGCGCTGCCCGCGCTGACCGGCAGGACCGACGCCTACCCGTGGCTGCTGTCCCTGGTTCCCGCCCTGCTCGGCGGCGCCTCCGGTGTGGTCATGGTGCTGTCGGTGTTCGCCGCCTACCCGGTCCCCACGCAGCGGTCCAACCCGTTCGCCGCCGGGGGCATGCCGGGCTGCTCCAAGGGGCTGCTCCAGATCGTGATCAGCCTGTTGTTGCTGGTCGTGGCGCTGCCGGAGATCGCGCTCGTGCTGGCGGGCACCCTCGTCGACTCCGCCGTGCTCGGGTGGGCGGCGGTGCCGGTCGGCGTCGGTGTCGGCCTGCTGACCGGGTGGGGCTTCGGGCGGGTCGCGATCCGGCGCCTGGAGGAGCGCGGACCCGAGCTGTTGGCGACCGTGCGGTCCCGCTGACCGCCGGCGGGCCGACGGCCCGCGTCGGAGACGGTGTGACGCGGCCATCCCGCCGTCACGCCGTCTCCGGCGTTAGGGTGATGATCGACAGCGCCTAGGGTTCCGCTCCCGCCCGCCACGAGCCCCCACAACCAGGGCCGGGAGGACTGGACCGAGCGGCGCCACCGGCCGCCACGGGCGGCGGCCGGCCATCTGACGGGACCAAAAGCCTGGAGGAACCCGGCCGCCGCGTGCCCACGCGGGGCCAGAGGGGTTTCGCGATGGGTCCCGTCGCCGTCTCGTTGGTGGTGCTCGCCGCCGTCGCCCACGCCGCGTGGAACCTGTTCGCCAAGCGGGCGGCCGGGGTGAAGGGACTGCCCTTCACCTGGCTCATCTGCCTGGTGAGCGCGGTGTTGCTGCTGCCGTTCGCGGTCGTCGCCGTCGTCGTGGGCGACGGGCTGGCCGGCGCGCGGCTGGGCTGGGAGGCGGTGGCGGCGGTCGTCGCGACCGGCGTGCTGCACATCGGCTACTCGCTGCTGCTGCAACACGGCTACGCGGTCGGCGACATGTCGGTCGTCTACCCGCTCGCGAGGGGCACCGGGCCGCTGCTCGCGGTGACCGCGAGCGTGCTCCTGTTCGACGAACGGCCCGGCCCGCTCGGCCTGCTCGGCGCGGTGGCGGTCGTCCTCGGCGTCCTGGTCATCGGGTCGGGCACGGGGGCCGCCGTCGGCGGCCGGCGTCGACTGCTGGGCGCGGGCTACGGCCTGCTGACCGGAGTGATGATCGCCGGCTACACGCTGTGGGACGCGCACGCCGTGACCACGCTCGCCCTCTCCCCGTTGATCTACTACTGCGGCGACAACCTCGTGCGCGTGCTGCTGCTGACGCCGTGGGCGCTGCGCGACCGGCCCGCCGTCGTCGACGTCTGGCGCCGGCACCGCGTCGCGATCCTCATGATCGCCGTGCTGTCGACGCTCGCCTACGGCCTCGTGCTGTTCGCGATGCGGCTCGCGCCGGTCAGCCTGGTCGCGCCGGCCCGGGAGCTGAGCATCGTGATGAGCGCCCTGGTCGCGTGGAAGCTGCTGGGCGAGCCGCAGCCCGGCCGGCGCCTGGGCGGCGCCCTGGTCGTGCTGGTCGGCGTCGCCATGCTGGCCGCCGCGTGAGCGGGAGCCGGGCGAGGCGAGGGGTAGCCGGGCGAGGGGAGGTGGGCGCGCGGGGGCGGGTCAGCGGCGACGCGCGGTGAGGTCGACGGCCGGGCCCCATGCGGTGGCGCCCGGCCGCTCCCGCACCACCACCTCGGCCAGGCCCGCGGCCTCGACGTCGGCCCGCAGCCGCTCCGCGGTCAGCCCCTGGGCGTCCAGCGCCGTCCGGTGCATCGACAACACCAGGAGCCCGCCCGGCCGCAGCACCCGGCGCAGCTCGGCCAGCCCGGCCGCCCGGTCCGACCAGAACACCACGTTGTTCACGCTCAGCACGACGTCGACCGAGGCGTCGGCCGCCCCGGTGTCCTCCGCCGTGCCGCGCCGCAGCTCCACCCGGCCCGTCCTGATCAGGTCGGCGCACCGCTGGCGGCAGCGGTCCAGCATCTCCTCGGAGGGGTCCACGCCGACGACGTGCCCCCGGTTGGCCACCCGCGCGGCCTCGGCGAGCCCCACCCCGGGGCCCGGCCCGACCACCAGCACGGAGTCGGTGGGCCGGAGCGCGGCCAGGGCCACCAGGTGCCGCTCGCTCCTGGCGTTGGACCGCGCCATCAGCGCGCCGCCGAGCCGGCCCGGCAGGCCCCTCGGGTGGCCGAAGAAGGGGTCGAGGACCCGCAGCACCACATCCCGCATGGACCCATCGCAGCACCCCCGGCGGACGGGCACATCGGGGAAGCCCCGGATACGTGTGCGTCGCCGCCCCGAACTCGTGGGACGATGAGTCGTCACCCATTCGCTTGCGAGGGACCCTGAGTGAGCACGTTCGCCGACACCACGTTCACGCCGCCGGAGCGCATCCGGAACTTCTGCATCATCGCGCACATCGACCACGGCAAGTCGACGCTGGCCGACCGGATGTTGCAGCTCACCGGCGTGGTCGATGAGCGCGCCATGCGCGCGCAGTACCTCGACCGGATGGACATCGAGCGGGAACGCGGCATCACGATCAAGGCCCAGAACGTCCGGCTGCCGTGGGTGGCCAGGGACGAGTCGGGCAGTGATGTGGAGTACGTGCTGCACCTGATCGACACGCCGGGCCACGTCGACTTCACCTACGAGGTGTCCCGGTCGCTGGCCGCGTGCGAGGGCGCGATCCTGCTGGTCGACGCCGCGCAGGGCATCGAGGCGCAGACGCTGGCCAACCTGTACCTGGCGATGGAGAACGACCTGACCATCGTCCCGGTGCTCAACAAGATCGACCTGCCCGCCGCCGACCCGGACAAGTACGCCGCCGAGCTGGCGCACATCATCGGCTGCGACCCGGACGACGTGCTGCGGGTGTCCGCCAAGACCGGCGTGGGCGTGCGCGAGCTGCTCGACGAGGTCGTGCGCCAGGTGCCGCCGCCCACCGGCGACGCCGAGGCCCCGGCCCGGGCGATGATCTTCGACTCGGTGTACGACACCTACCGGGGCGTCATCACCTACATCCGGGTGGTCGACGGCCGGATCACCCCGCGCGAGCGGATCAAGATGATGTCCACCGGCGCCACGCACGAGCTGCTGGAGGTCGGCATCATCTCGCCGGAGCCCAAGCCGTGCGACGGCCTGGGCGTCGGCGAGGTGGGCTACCTGATCACCGGCGTGAAGGACGTGCGCCAGTCCAGGGTCGGCGACACCGTGACCGCCGAGCGCAAGGGCGCGACCGAGCCGCTGGGCGGCTACCGCGACCCCAAGCCGATGGTCTACGCGGGCCTGTACCCCGTGGACGGCTCCGACTACCCGGAGCTGCGCGAGGCGCTGGACAAGCTGCGGCTCAACGACGCCGCGCTGACCTACGAGCCGGAGACCTCGGCCGCGTTGGGCTTCGGCTTCCGCTGCGGTTTCCTCGGCCTGCTCCACCTGGAGATCACCAGGGACCGCCTGGAGCGGGAGTTCGGGCTCGACCTGATCTCCACCGCGCCGAACGTGGTCTACCGCGTGGTGATGGACGACGGCACGGACCTGGTCGTGACCAACCCGTCGGACTGGCCGGAGGGCAAGATCGGCGAGGTGCACGAGCCGATCGTCAGGTGCACCATCATCGCGCCGTCCGACTTCGTCGGCGCGATCATGGAGCTGTGCCAGAGCCGGCGCGGCCAGCTCGGCGGCATGGACTACCTGTCCGAGGACCGCGTGGAGCTGCGGTACACCATGCCCCTCGCGGAGATCATCTTCGACTTCTTCGACGCGCTGAAGTCGCGCACCCGCGGCTACGCCTCCCTGGACTACGAGGAGGCGGGCACCCAGACCGCGAACCTGGTCAAGGTCGACATCCTGCTCCAGGGCGAGGCGGTGGACGCGTTCAGTGCGATCGTGCACCGCGACAGCGCCTACGCCTACGGCACCAAGATGGCCAGCAAGCTGCGCGAGCTGATCCCCCGGCAGCAGTTCGAGGTGCCAATCCAGGCGGCCATCGGCTCCAGGGTCATCGCCAGGGAGACCATCCGCGCGCTGCGCAAGGACGTCCTCGCCAAGTGCTACGGCGGTGACATCTCGCGGAAGCGCAAGCTGCTGGAGAAGCAGAAGGAAGGCAAGAAGCGGATGAAGACGATCGGCCGTGTCGAGGTGCCGCAGGAGGCGTTCGTCGCCGCCCTGTCCACCGACGAGGCCGGCGACAAGGCCAAGGGCAAGAAGTAGGTCGGTCCTTCGGGACCGCCCTCGGTCCGTCAGCGGCGGGTCGCTCCCTTCAGGGGGCGGCCCGCCGTTCTCGTTCCGGGTCGCCGTCCGTTCCGGGGCGTCGTCCGTTCCGGGTCGTCGTCGCCGACGACGCATCGCCGCCGGGTACGCACACCGTCGTCGCTGGTGGGCCGGCTCCTCAGGCCGAGTGGCCAGACCAGGTCAGGCCGGGCGGGTCAGGTCGAGCGGTCAGGCCAGACCAGGTCAGGCCGGGCGGGTCAGGTCGAGCGGTCAGGCCAGACCAGGTCAGGCCGGGCGGTCACGCCGGGCGGGTCAGGCGGCGGGCGGCGACGCGCACGGCCGCCCGGAGGCGTTCGCGCTGCTCGGGGCCGTCCGGGCCGAGCAGCATGCGCCGGACCTGGGGGACGGCGTTCGGCCAGCCGACCAGGCCCAGCAGGAACAGGGTGAGCACGTCGGGCCCGAGCGCGTCGCCGCTCCTGCCGGCCCTGGCCATCGCGTCGACCTTGTCCTGGTAGTGGGCGGTGCGCTCGGGCTCGGAGGGCACGGGTCGGTCGCCGTACTCCAGCGCCTCCCACAGCAGCAGCCGGCTGACCTCCGGGTGCTGCGAGTGGTAGTCGAAGAGCCGGTCCACGTAGTCCTCGACGTCGTCGCCGTCGGGGGGCACCGAGTGGGCCAGCTCGCGGAGCGCGTGCTCCAGCACCGCGTTGAACAGCCCTTCCTTGTCGCCGAAGTACGCGTAGATGAGCTGCTTGTTCGCGTTGGCGGCGCGGGCGATGCGTTCGACGCGCGCGCCGGCGATGCCGTGCGCGGCGAACTCGGCGGAGGCCGCCGCGAAGATCCGCGCCTTGGTGGCTTCGGCGTCCCTGGGCACGGCGTGATGCTAGTCGACGGGTAACCAACCGTCTGGTTGACACCGCGCGCGGTCGCGCCCTAGCTTCTAACCAACCAGTTGGTTAGAGAGAGGAACGCCGTGCTGCTCCCTCCCGCCGTTGAGCGCTTCTTCACCGCGTCCCGGCTCACGGACGTCGACGCGTGGGCCGACGCCTTCGCGCCGGACGCGGCCTTCCACCACCCCGTCGGCGCGCCGCCGGTCCGGGGCCGCGCGGCCGTCCGGAAGTTGATCGCCGACGCGGTCGCCGGGTTCGGGCGCTTCGACGGCCTGACCCCGGTCGAGGCGCACCAGACCGGGGATCACGTCGCGGTGGTCTGGCGGGGCAACGGCGCGAGCCCGACGGGCGCGGCCGTGTCCTGGTCGGGTGTCACCACCTTCTCGCTCGGCCCCGGCGGGCTGGTGCGGGAGGCGGTCGTCTACGGCGACCTGGAGCGCGTCGGTCGGCAGCTCGCCGGGGAGGACGCGTGACGACACTCGCCGAAGCCCCGGCGGCACGCGCCACACGAGGCCCGCGCGGCCTGGTCGTCGCGTCCGCGCTGTGCGCCGGCGTCACCGTCGGCAACGTGTACCTCGCCCAGCCGGTGCTCGGGCTCATGGCCGCGAGCCTCGGCGTGCCCGCGGGCGCGGCCGGCGGCGTGGTCACCGCCGCGTTGCTCGGCTACGCCGTGGGCATCCTGCTGCTCGTCCCGCTCGGCGACCTGGTCGACCGCCGGCGGCTCGTCGTCCTGCTCGGGTCGGCGACGCCCCTGCTGCTGGTGGGGGCGGCCGTCGCGCCGTCGGTGCCGGTCCTGTCGGCGTTGGTCGGCCTGGCCGCCGCGGCCACGGTGGTCCCCCAGGTGCTCGTGCCCCTCGTGGCGGAGGTGAGCGCGCCGGAGCGGCGCGGCTCCGCCGTGGCCTGGGTCCAGGCCGGGTTGATCACCGGGATGATGACCTCGCGGGTCGTGAGCGGCGCGGTCGGGGACGCGTTCGGCTGGCGCGCGGTCTACCTCGTCGCGGCGGCGCTGACCGCGCTCGTGGTCGTCCTCACCGTGCGGACCCTGCCCGTCGACGCGCCCCGCCCCCGGCAGCGGTACCGGGATCTGCTCGCCGTGTTGCCCGGTCTGGTGAGGCGACCCGTCGTGCTCGGGCCGAGTCTCGCCCAGGCGGCGGTCTTCGCCGGCTTCAACGCGCTGTGGACCACGCTCGCGCTGGTGCTCACCCGTCCGCCGCACGGGCTGAGCGCGTCCGTGGCGGGCCTGGTCGGACTGCTTGGCCTGGCCGGGGCGGTGGCCGCGCCCCTGGCGGGACGGGGAGTCGACCGGGTTGGCGCGCGGCGGGTCGCCGGCGCGGGTGTGCTGGCGCTGCTCGTCGCCGCCCCGCTGCTGTTCCTCGGCGGGAGGTGGTTGCTGGCCCTGGTGCCCGGCGTGCTGCTCCTCGCCGTGGGCATGCAGGTGTGCCAGGTGGCGCACCAGGCGCACGTGATGATCGGCCAGGCTGAGACGCGCAGCCGTCGCAACGCGGTCTACATGGTGTCGGCGTTCCTGGGTGGCGCGCTGGGCGCGACGGTGGGGTCGGCCGCCTACTCGGCCACGGGGTGGGGTGCGGCCTGTGCCGTGGCGGCCGGGTTCTTCCTGCTCGGCGGACTGGCCTGGTGGTTCGGCGTCCGTCCGCCACGGGAGCGGGCGGCGGCGTGACGGGTGGTGGGGAGGAGCGGGCGCACCGCTCCTCCCCACGCCGTCGAGACCTCAGGGCTTCTCGAAGTGCTGGTAGTCCAGCGGGGTCGTCCAGTGGCCGCCCCAGTCCCAGCCGCGCTGGGTGAAGGCCAGCACCGCCGGGTCGCCGTCGTGCAGCATCCCGGGGTCCTGGCGCGTGCGGTCCAGCCACGGGCCGCCGTTGGCCGGCTGCACGCCGTTGTCGTCCAGGTAGGGGTTGATCTTCGGGTTGATGTCGATCGCCCGCCCGTAGGCGTGGTAGGACCAGCGGCCGCTGTTCCCGATGCCCCGGCAGTTGTAGGCCGAGGTGTTGTTGTCCCGCATGGACAGTTCGTCGTCGGCGTTGGGGTAGTGGTCGGGCGTGCGCATCTTCTCGATGGGGAACCGCATCCGGTACAGCTCGCCGAAGATCGTGATCGTCTCGGCGACCCGGTCCTGGTTCACCACCAGCTCCCCGGTGTGCGCGCGGCCGTCCATGCCGACGTGCCGGAGCGTGACCAGGCGCAGCTCGTCGGGTCGGACCGGGCACTCCGGCCGCCAGGTGGCGCCCAGCTTCTCGGCCGTGACCGGCCGGGCGATCGCGAAGTAGGGAGGCAGGGCGGTCTCCGCCGCCGGGTCCGCCGCGGCCGGGGCGGCGGCCGCGAGCGGGAGGACGAGGCTCACCAGTGAGGCCAACAACACGGAACGCATCGGATCAGTGTTGGCGGCGTCGCACGGGGCGGCCAAGCGTCGTCACCCGTTCCGCCTAATGGTGGGAGCCTGGGAAACACAGCGCTGGGGGCTTCGCCTTCTCGGGCGATCCTCGTCCGTCACCGGAGCGGGGACGAGACGTTCGTCGCCGTGTGGCCTGGGCTGCACTGCCCGGCGGGGCGCGCCCGTCCTCACTAGGGTCCGGTTGTGATCAATGACGTTCGCATCCCGATCGTGGCCGCCCCCATGGCCGGTGGCGTGTCGACCCCGGAGCTGGTGGCCGCGGTGACCGAGGCGGGCGCGTTCGGCTTCCTCGCCGCCGGCTACCTCCGCGCGGACGCGCTGGCGGAGCAGATCACCCGCACCCGCGCCCTGCTGGGGGCCGGCCGCTCCGGGCGGCCCGCGCCGTTCGGGGTGAACCTGTTCGTGCCGGGCGCGGACAGCGGAGCCGACCTGGCCTCGTACCGGGAGCGGTTGGGCGCCGAGGCCCGCCGGTACGGGGTCGAACTGGGTGAGCCCCGGTGGGAGGACGACGACTACCCCGCGAAGCTGGAGCTGGTGCTCGCCGAGCGCGTCCCCGTGGTGTCGTTCACCTTCGGCTGCCCCGACGCCGACGTGGTGCGCCGGGTGCACGAGGCGGGCGGGCAGGTCGTGGTCACCGTGACCACGCCGGCCGAGGCCCGCGTGGCGGTGCGCGCCGGCGCGGACGCCGTGTGCGTGCAGGGCTCCGAGGCGGGTGGGCACCGCGCCGTCTTCCGGGACGACGGCCTGTCGCCCGGTGGCGGGGAGCTGTTCGGCACGCTGGGGGCGTTGCGCCTGGTGCTCGCCGCGGTGGACGTCCCGGTGATCGCGGCGGGTGGCCTGGTCCGCGGCGCGGACGTGGCCGCGGTGCTCACGGCCGGCGCGGCCGCGGCCCAGCTCGGCACGGCGTTCCTGCGCTGCCCGGAGGCGGGCACCCAGCCCACGCAGCGCGCCGCGCTCACCGACGCCGCCAGGGGCACGGCCCTGACCAGGGCTTTCACCGGCCGGCCCGCGCGTGGCCTGGTGAACAGGGTGATGGTGGAGCACAGCCGGCACGCACCGGCGGCCTACCCCCAGCTTCATCACATGACGAAACCCCTGCGGGCGGCGGCGGGCAGGGCCGACGACCCCGAGGCGATGTCGTTGTGGGCGGGCCAGACCTACGCGCTCGCCGAGGCGTTGCCGGCCGGTGAGCTGGTGACCCGACTGCACCGGGAGGCCGTCGAGGCGCTGGACGTCGCCCGGCGTCGTCTCGGCGCGCGGTGACCGCGCGACCGACACAGGCGTGAGCGGTGAGCCGGGGGCGCCGCCCGACGGCCCTGGTGTCCCCGGCCACCCGTCTCAGCTCACGCCCGGCCGTTCGGGTCGGGCCAGCTCCGAGTTCCGGCGTGAATAGGCGAAGTAGATGACGAGGCCGAGGGCGAACCAGGCGCCGAACCGGAGCCAGGTCGTCGCGGTCAGCTCGGTGATCAGCCACAGAGAGAACACGATGCCGATGAGCGGGACCACCGGCACCCCCGGGCAGCGGAACGTGCGCGGCAGCTCGGGGCGCCGGTAGCGGAGCACGATCACGGCGACGGACACCACGACGAACGCGAGCAGGATGCCGATGTTGGTCAGCTCCGCCGCCTCCCGGATGGGCAGGAAGCCGGCGATGAGGGCCGAGGCGACGCCGGCGATCCAGGTGACACGGCTGGGGACCTTGCGCACGGGGTGGGTCTTGGCGAACCACTGGGGCAGCAGGCCGTCGCGGCTCATCGAGAACCACACGCGGGTCACGCCGAGCATGAACGTGAACAGCACGGTGATGATGCCGACGATCGCGCCGACGGCGATCACCGTGGCCAGCCCGGGCAGGCCGACGGCGGCGAAGGCGTTCGCGAACGCGCTCTCGCTGTCGATGTCCCGGTAGCTCTGCATCCCCGTGAGGACGAGGCAGGCCAGGACGTAGAGGACCATGGAGATGGCCAGGGACAGCACGATCGCCTTGGGCATGTGCTTCTGGGCGTCCTTGGATTCCTCGGCGGCGGTGCTCATGGCGTCGTAGCCGAAGACGGCGAAGAACACGGTGGCCGCGCCGGTGATCGCGCCGCCGAAGCCGAACGGGAAGAACGGCGTGTAGTTGTCGGTGTTGATGTGGAAGAAGCCGACGATGATCACCAGCAGCACCAGGCCGACCTTCAGCCACACCAGGACCGTCTCGAACTTCGCGGCGTTGCTGATGCCGAGGTTGAGCAGCCACGCGATGAGCAGGCACAGCAGCGCCGCGAACAGGTCGACCTTGTGGCCCTCCCCCGTGCCCGGAGCGCCCAGCATCCACGCCGGCAGCGCGAGGCCGATCGCGCCGACCAAGAACCCGAAGTACCCGGAGATACCGATGGCGACGACGGCGACGATGGCGATGTATTCCAGCAGCAGGTCCCAGCCGATGAACCAGCCGACGATCTCGCCGAGGACGGCGTAGCCGTAGGTGTAGGCGGAGCCGGCCTTGGGGATGAGGCCGGCGAACTCGGCGTAGGCGAAGGCCGCGGCGGCGCTGGCGATGCCGGCGACCAGGAACGAGATGAGCACGGCGGGGCCGGCGGTCTTGTTGGCGACCGCTCCGGCGAGGGAGAAGATGCCGGCGCCGATGATGCCGCCGATGCCGATCGCGGTGAGCTGCCACAGCCCCAGTGACCGGTTCAGCTCTCCCTCGTGCTCGCTGGCGATCTGTTCCACGGGCTTGCGCCGGAAGATGCCGGAGCCGCCTCCCAGGGGCCGATGCATGGGCACTCCCTCCCCACCGCGCCTCGGGTGTCGGCGCGACGGTAGTAGACCAGCGGAGTGAGCCGCATCACGGAAGTCGTCACCAAGGTGTTGCGGAACGTTCGCGTGTGGGCGGCATGCCCACGGCCGAGGCCCTGGCCGGACAGCTAAGCGGTCCCGAGGCGGCGGAGCGGGAGGAGTGAGTGGCAGGTCACCAGCGTCGCGGTGATCGAGAGCCTCCGGGTCGGGATGTGGGATGCGGGGCGGGCGAACACCTTCGAGACGTCACCCTTGTAGTGGACATCCCGCATGAGCGGGGCGAATCCGAGTCGCGGGCGTGGTGAGGAAGCGGTTGATGTGGGCGCGATTCGCGGCGGCCCGCATCCTGGCGGCCACGCGGCGCTGGACACCTGGAAACTCGAGGTCGGGCTGCCCGGCGTGGACCGGGCGGTGGTCGAGGCCGGGCGTTTCTGGGTGCGGGCGACACCGGCCTTCGCCGTGGTGAGGAGGGGCGTTCCGTCGCCCGAGGTGTTCGGCGAGTTCCTGTGCGCCGTGGCCTGGGGCCGCGCGCGAGCCGCCGCGATCTCCGTGCCGATGTTCGCCAAAGGGCAGGTGCGCCTTTCGCAGGCGAAACACGAAGCCAGGGCGGAGGGAGACCCCCGCTGGTGGGGCGGGGGTCTCCCGCGCGGCCGGGTCCCGGCTCAGTCCCTGGTGAAGACGATCTTGCCGGCGGTGTCGCCGTCGAGCATCGCGCGGACGCCCTCGGCCGCCCGCTCCATCGGCAGCTCGCTGCCGATCCGGGGGCGCAGCCCGGTCAGGTCCAGGAAGGACAGCAGGTCGGCCAGCTCCTGCCGGCTGCCCATGGTCGACCCGACCACGCGGAGCTGGAGGAAGAAGATCCGCTGGAGCTCGGCGGCGGTGGCGTCGCCCGTGGTGGCCCCGGAGATCACGATCGTTCCGCCGGGGCGCACGCACTTCACCGAGTGCGACCAGGTGGCCCGGCCGACCGTCTCGAACACCGCGTCCACCCGCTCGGGCAGCCGGGCGCCCGGCTCGAAGGTCTCGTGCGCGCCCAGCTCCTCGGCCAGCGCCCGCTTCGCCTCGTTGCGGCCGGTCGCCCACACGCGGAGCCCGGCGGCCCTGCCGAGCTGGACCAGCGCGGTGGCCACGCCACCGGAGGCGCCCTGCACCAGCATGGTCTGCCCCGGCCGCAGGCCGGAGTTGACGAACAGCATCCGGTACGCGGTCAGCCAGGCGGTGCCGGTGCAGGCGGCCTCGGCGAAGGACAACGACGCGGGCTTGGGCAGCACGTTGCGGCGCGGCACCACGACGACGTCGGCGAAGGTGCCCTGGTGCAGCTCGGTGAGCAGCGTGCGCTTCGGGTCGAGCGTCTCCTCGCCGGTCCAGTCCGGGTCGCCGACGACGGAGTGGATGACCACCTCGGTGCCGTCCGGCAGGGTGCCCGCGCCGTCGCAGCCGAGGATCATCGGGAACCGGTCGGGCTTGATGCCCACCCCGCGCAGCGTCCACAGGTCGTGCATGTTGAGGCTGGCGGCGCGCACCCGCACCGGCACCCAGCCCTCGGGGACCTCCGGCTCGGGCCGCTCGCCGACCACCAGCGCGGCCAGCGGGTCCTGGGGCTTGGGCTCAGCGGCGTAGACGGCGAACATGTCGGCAACCTACCGGCCGTCCCGCGCGTCGGCGCGTGACGGCGGTCACTCCACGCGGTGACGCGTACCCTCTCCGTCGTGCTGGCCTGGCTGACCGAGTGGTGGGACGACGTCGAGCTGTGGCTCGCCCAGCTCTGGTACCCGTTCCAGATCACCCTGGTCCTGGCGGTGTTGCTGCCGGCCTGTTGGGCGGTGGCCTGGTTGATCGACCGGGTGGTGGACCGGGCGTCGGCCCGGCTGACCCGGGTGCGGGACGTGGAGCCGCCGCTGGGCGGCCGCTACGACGACCCGGAGGGCGGCGTGACCGCGCGGGGCGGGACGAGCGCGTCCGACGCGCGTCCGTAGGCTCGGCTCGTGACACCCCACAAGCGGATCCTGACCGGCCTGTTCGGGCTGATCGCACTGGTCCTCGTGGTGTGGCTGGCGCGGGGCCAGGGCGGCGACCCGACGCCGGCCCCCACCAGCGGCGCCGCCGCGACGGCGAGCGCGACCGCCGGCGCGTCGACCTCGCGCGGCCAGGGCGCGGTGCCCGGAGCCGAGTCGGGGCTGCCGGTCAAACCGCTGTCGCAGCTCCCGAAGGAGGCCGACCAGACCTGGCGGCTCGTCGAGCGGGGCGGACCGTTCCCCTACCCCGAGAAGGACGGCAGCGTGTTCGGCAACTTCGAGCGCCGGCTGCCGGGCAAGGGCTCCGGGTACTACAAGGAGTACACGGTGCCGACGCCGGGGGAGCGGGACCGGGGCGCCCGCCGGTTGGTGACCGGGGGCGGCGGCGAGGTCTACTACACGGGGGACCACTACGGCTCGTTCGTCGTGGTCGACACCAAGCACTAGGGGAGCGCGGTGGGTGCTTTCGAGGAGGCGCCGCACGGGACGACGGCGGCCGAGGTCGCCGCGCGGGCGCGACGTCGCGGCGCGGTCCCGCACGAGGTGGACGCCTCCGCCTCCCGGGGCAAGGACGCCGCGCTCGACGCCTTCGGCAGGGCGTTGTCCTTCCCCTCCTGGTACGGCAGGAACCTGGACGCGCTCTACGACTGCCTGACCGACCTGTCCTGGCTGCCCGCCGGAGAGCACGTCCTGGTCTGGCCGGGGCACCGCGCCCTGGGCGGGGTCGACCGGCCCGCGTACGAGGCCGTCCGCACGGTCCTGGCGGAGGCGGCGCAGGCCAATCCCCGGCTCTCGGTCGTCCTCACCGACTCCTGACCCGACCCGCCCGTGGGCGCGTCCCGGCCGGACGCGCCCACGGGCTGGCGCTCAGTCCTGGGGCACCCAGGAGGGGGAGCGCTTCTCCGCGAACGCGCGGATGCCCTCCTGCCCCTCCTCGCTGGCGAAGTGCCGGGCGGACAGCTCCAGCATGTCGGCGAAGTCCTCCGCCAGGCTGCTGGCCGGCGCCCGGCGCAGCATCGCCTTGGTGGCGGCCAGCGCGTTCGGACCGCCGAGCGCGAGCATGTCGGTGTACCGGCGCACCTCGGCGTCCAGCTCGTCGGCGCCCACCGCCGAGTTCAGCAGCCCGATCTCCACGGCGCGGCGCGCGTCGAACTTCTCGCCCGTGAGGAACAGCTCGTGCGCGGCCCTGGGGAGCAGCCGGGGCAGCACGGTCACCGAGATCACCGCGGGGACCACGCCGAGGCGGACCTCGGTGAAGGCGAACGTGGCGTCGACCGAGGCCACGGCGATGTCGCAGGCGGCGACGATGCCGACGCCGCCGGCCCTCGCCGGGCCGGCCAGCCGGGCCACGACCGGCTTGGGGCTGGTCCAGATCCGCTCCAGGATCGCCGGGAACTCGTTGACGCCCTGCTGTTGGGCGTTGGCCCCGCGTGACTCCTTGAGGTCCATGCCGGAGCAGAAGACCGGGCCGGTGTGGCTGAGCACGATCACCCGGACGGCGGGGTCCTCGACGGCGCGGGCCAGGTGGTCCCGCAGTTGTCCCCGCACCGCGCTCGACAGGGCGTTGCGGTTGTGGGGCGAGTCCAACGTGATGGTCGCGACGCCGCGCTCCAGGGTGTAGTGCACCAGCTCCTCAGCCATGTGCCCGGACCCTACTGGGCGGTACCGGGGTGTCAATGCCCGAGCGCGTCGTCCCCGTCCGCGCCGGACGTGATCACGTCGGACAGGACGTGGAGCGCCAGTGCGACGGTCTTCGGCAGACCGTCGGCGTCCCGTCGGAATTCGCGCCACAGCCCGAGCAGGCGGTGTTCCTCCGGTGTCAGCTCGACCGGTGCCGGGGCGTCGTCGTGCTCGGCCCGGTGCCCGTCCTGGGTCTCCGGCGTCGACGGCGGCTCGGGGACCGGCGCGGGCTGGGGCTCCTTCGCGCGCGTCAGCGCCTGGCTGACGCCGACCGGGTAGCGGCGGAGGTGGTCCTCGTCCTCCGGTGGGTTCGGGCCGAACTCGGCCACCGCGTCCAGGGACAGCCGTTCGATCACCGGGCGCAGCTCCAGCCGGTCGAGCCAGCGCTGCGGGAGGCGCCGCGCGCCGAGGGCGGCGCCCAGGATGTTGCCGCACACCGCGCCGACCGAGTCGCTGTCGCCGCTGTGGTTGACCGCGATCCGCAGGGCCAGTTCGACGTCGTCGCCGGCGACCAGCGCCGCGCACACGGCCATCGCCAGGGTCTCCTCGCCGACCCAGCCCAGCCCGAGGCGCGCCTCCACCTCCTCGGGGGTGGGAACGCCGTCCTCCGCCACCCGCAGGGCTCCGCGCAGCGCGCGCACGGTCTCCTCGCGGCCGTCCCATCCCTCCAGTTCGGACAGTGCACTGTGGACGGCGTCCACGAGCGGGACGTCCCGCAGCAGCTCCCACACGATCACCGCCATGGCTCCGGCGGAGAGGTAGCCGCTGGGGTGGGTGTGGGTGATCGCGGCGAGGTCGACGCCGAGCCGGAACGCCTCGGCCCGGTCGCCGGTCGCGAACGCCGCCGGGGCGGCCCGCATGACCCCGCCGCAGCCCTTCGAGTTGTTGATCGTGTTCGTGACCGACCCCGGCGGGTTGCCGGCCGCGAAGTGTCGCAGCGCGGAGATGCAGGTGTGGCCCGGCGCGCGCCGCTGGAACAGCCCCGCGTTGGCGATGAGCCAGCCGTCCGGCTCGGGGTGGGTGGCCAGGAACTCGCCGGCCACCTCCGCCCACTCCTGGCCCTGGGTGTGCAGCCACCGCTGGTAGGCGTGCTGGATCTCGCGCAGCGTGTGGTCCTCGCCGGTCAGCCGCCGGCGCAGGCTCGCGCGGATCAGCCCTTCCAGCGTGAAGAGCGTCATCTGGGTGTCGTCGCTGATCGAGCCCGCCGGCCGGTAGGCGTCGACGAAGTCGGTCAGGCCCCGCTCGCCGTACTTCTCCCTGATCCTGGGCAACGGGTCGAACTCGACCGCGTAGCCGAGCGCGTCCCCGACGGCCCCGCCGAGAACGCAGCCCAGCATCCGCTCCGCCCGGTCAGGCTTGTCCTGTGTGGACGCTTGAGCCGCCGTGGGCGCCGGCGTCGCGGTGGCGACGGCGGCCGGGACGACCGGGGCGGGGGCGGGGGAGAAGCCGTCGTACCAGGCGGGGTAGCGGCGCAGCCACCTCTCGTCCCGCGGCGGGGTGCTGCCGAACTCGGCGGCCGCGTCCCGCGCCAGTTCCTCGATGACCTCGCGGAGTTCCAGCTCGGCCAACCAGCGCTCGGGCAGGCGCCGCGCGCCCACCCTCGCTCCGACGATGGTGCCGCAGATCGCGCCGGTGGAGTCGCTGTCGCCGCTGTGGTTGACCGCGATCCGCAGGGCCAGTTCGACGTCGTCGCCGGCGGCCAGGGCCGCGCACACGGCGATGGCCAGCGCCTCCTCGCCGACCCAGCCACCACCGAGGTGCTGTTCGATCTCCTCCGGCGCGGGGACGCCCCGCTGCGCGAGCTGGAACGCCCGGTTCAGGGCCGTCGCCGTCTCCTCGTGCCTCGGCCAGCGCCGCAGCTCCGCCATCGCCGCCCACAGGGCGCGTTCCAGCGGCTGGTCCCAGAGCAGTTGCCGGACGACGACGGCGAGCGCCCCGGCCGGGAGGAACCCGCTCGGGTGGCCGTGGGTCAGGGCGGCCACGGCCGCCCCGACGTGGAAGACCTCGGCCAGGTCGGTGCTCCACAGCGCGGCGGGCGCGGCGCGCATGACCCCGCCGCAGCCCTTCGAGTCGTTGGCCGGACGGGAGAAGGTGGCCGGGACACCGGTGCGCGCGAAGGCGTCCAGCGCGCGCAGGCACGTCTTGCCCGGCTCCCTGCGCCGGAACAACCCGGCCTCGCGCACCAACCAGCCGTCGGGCTCAGGGCAGTCGGCGTGGAACGGCCCAGCCGCGTGCTCCCACGGGACGTCCTGGGTGTGCAGCCACCGCTGGTAGGCGTGCTGCACGGGAGTCAGGTGGTCCCGCTCGCCCCGCAGCCGCCGCGCGACGTTCGCCCGCACGAGACCGTCCACTGTGAACAGTGTCATCTGGGTGTCGTCGGTGATCGCGCCGCGCCGGCCGAACGCCTCGGCCGGCGCGTCCGGCCCTCCGGGGCCGAACCGCGCGCGGATCTCGGCGAGCGGCGCGAACTCCACGGGCGCGCCGAGCGCGTCGCCGAGCGCCCCGCCCAGCAGGAGGCCGACAACCCTGTCTTCCCAGCTCGTCGTCATCACCACGCCGGGTAGCGTCGCAGCCAGTCGGCGGACGTGGGTGGCTCGGGGCCGAACTCACGGACGGCGTCCCTGGCGAGTGTCTCGATCACGTCCCGCAGCTCCAGGTGCTCCAGCATGGCCGGGGGGAGCGCCCCTGGGCCGTGCACGGCGCCGACGATGTTGCCGCAGATCGCGCCGGTGGAGTCGCTGTCGCCGCTGTGGTTGACCGCGACGACCAGGGCGTCGGCGACGGTGTCGGTCGCCAGGGCGGCGCACAGGCCGATCGCCAGTGCCTCCTCGCCGACCCAGCCCCCGCCGAGCCGCTCGGCGAGCTGCTCCGGCGTCGGCCGACCCCGTCCGGCCAGCTCCACCGCGTGGTCCAGCGCCCTGAGCTGTTCCTCGTGGCCCTCGCGCGTCACGAGCAGGGAGCGGGCCACCCGCACGGAGGAGGGCAGCGCCACCCCGCGGACGAGCTGGTGCACGATCACCGCGAGCACGCCGGCGGACAGGTACCCGCTGGGGTGGCCGTGGGTCAGCGCCGCCGTCCGCGCGGCCAGGTCGAACACCTCGTCGGGGTCCTCCGACCACAGCGCCACCGGGGCGGCGCGCATGACCCCGCCGCAGCCCTTCGAGTCGTTGATCTTGTGGGAGGGGGAGCCCGGCTCGTCGGTGCGGGTGAAGAGGTTGAGCGCGGCGAGGCAGGTGCTGCCCGGCGCGCGCACCGCGAACAGCCCCTCCTGCTGGACGAGCCAGCCGTCCGGCCGCTCGGCCCCCCGCGCGAAGGAGCCGCCGGCCTTGGCCCAGTCGGCGCCCTGCGTGTGCAGCCACCGCTGGTAGGCGTGCTGGATGACGCGGACGTCGTCCTGGTCCTGCCGACGCCGGCGGACGTGCGCCCTGATCAGCCCCTCCAACGTGAACAGGGTCATCTGCGTGTCGTCGGAGATCTCCCCGCCCCGGCCGTGGGAGAGGTCGAACTCCGTGATGCCGGCGTCGCCGTAGCGCTGGCGGATCTGCTCGATGCTGAGGAACTCGACCTCGAAACCGAGCGCGTCGCCGACCGCGCCGCCCAGAATGCTGCCGACGAACCGTTCTCCCAGGTCGAGAGTGGTGGCGGGGGACGGTGGTGCCGGTGGTGCCGGCGGCTTCTCCATGACCTGCGTCCGCGCCTGGTCGATTGCTGCCGGTGCCGGTGCCGGTGCCGGTGCTGGTGCCGGCGTCGGCGCGGGAGCGGCTGCGGGTGCGGGTGCGGGTGCGTTGGGCGGGGGACCGGCGGGTGCGCCGTCGTTGGCCGGCGGCTTCGGCTCGCCGGCCAGCTCGGGCGACGTGGCGGGGGGCGCCGCGTCTGCGGGCGGCAGAAGCTGGGTCGGCGCCTCCGCCTCCTGCCGTTGACGCTCCGCCAGCGCCCGCTCGTAGGCGTCGGCGACCTCCGCGCCGGAGACGCGGACCGACGCCGGCTGACCGGGGTTGACGCGCAGGTCGGCGGACCGGAGCAGGGAGAGGACCTCCCCCGCCGAGACCTGCCGGGTCTCGCCCGCCTCCGGCGGGACCAGGTCCGCCGAGGTGAACACGGGCACGGCCGGCAGGTCGGCCCCCTCCTCCGCCGGCGCGGCGATCCGGAGATCCGGCGCGGAGACGCGGTCAACGGGCACGACGAAGTGGTGCCGCAGCAGGGCGTTGACCAGGGCAGACGGGTGCAGGTACTCGGCGGCGACGAGCTGGACCACCTGTTCCAGCTTCGTCGTCGGCTCCGGCCACCCCCGGCTGCGCGGCGAGGGCCGGTGGTCGGGGTTGGGGTGGAACTCGTGGGTGACCTCGCCGTGCTCGTCCACCCGGTAGCCGCCGACGTACCCCCAGCTCGGGATCTCCTCGTCGTAGTCCTCGAAGAACGGGTCCGCGACGTACAGCCAGCCGTTCGGCGCCTGCCGGGCCTGCTCGCGCGCGGCCTCGCTGAGCACCGGCCCCTGCGGGGTGGACGGGGACCTCGCCTCCGTCGCCGCGACGATCTGGGCTCCCCTGACCACGACCGACGGCTCGTAGCCGGGGTTGAGCCGCAGGTCGGCGCGGCGGAAGAGGTCGACGAACTCCCCGACCCTGCACCGGTAGACCCCGGCTCCGGCCGGCGGGCGGAGGTAGGACGTGTACGCGAGCACGACCGGGGGGTTGTCGCTGTTCTCGGTCTCCACCGCCGCGACCAGGCCGCCCCGCTCGTTCTGCCCCCGGATGAGCACGAGGATCTCGTCCTCCAGCAGGGCCTCGACCAACGCCGACTCCGGGCTGGCGCCGCTGGCGACGGCCTGGATCACGCGCTCCAGGTCGTTGGTCGGCGACATCCTCGGCGGAGGGGTCGACGTCGGGCGCTCGGGTTTCGGTTCCGCCAGCGGGCGGTAACGGGGGTTGGCGACGTACTCGCCGGTGATGTTCCCCTGCGCGTCGACCCGGTAACGGCCGATGACCGCCTCCGCGGGGACGCCCCGTGAGGTGTCGTAGGCGGGATCGGTGACGAGCAGCCAGTTGTTGGGCACGGCACGGGCGCGCCGTCGCATCTCCGGAGTGATCTCCGGTTGTCGGTGCTGCCGCATCTCCACTTCCCCTGCGCTGACGTCCTGGCCTCCAAACCCTAGGCATTCCCGGATCGGCGGTCGACGGACGGTGCCGCTTCCCCGGTCCACCCTCGTCACGCGCTCCGCGCGTCCGCGGTGCGGGTGTCCCGTGTCGGTTCCGGTGCCGGACCGCCAGGACGGTTGTTCCTCGTTCGGTCGTGCCGTCCACGTGGGACGGCGCGGATCCGGGACGAGGCCGAGGGAACACTACGCGGCCCCGCCGCCCCCGACCCGGTCTGTCCAACGTGGACAGTCGACGAGGTGTCGTCGTGCCCAATGGGGACGTTCTGCCGAGCCAGGCTCTCCGGTGAGGTGTCACCGCGCTTCTCGATGTTCCGTCGTCGGCGTTCCATGACTTCGAGACGGAGGGCCTGTTCTTCTGGTGTCAGTGTGGGGAAGGGAATGCGGTGCTCCCTGACCCGTTCGTCGTGGCCGGGCGAAACCGGATTTCCGGGGACGTTCCGTTCCCTTCGGCGCCGGCAGCGGTCTCCTGATCTCGCAGGAGGAAGGGCTTGAGGTCGTCGTCCAGTCCACCCGGCGGATGCTGCCAGCCGCGCGCCTCCGGCGAGGGGCGTTCCGGAGTCGCGGACAGGCCCTCGGGCACCTCGGTCACGTCCAGGCGCGTGGCCTGTTCCTCGGGCGCCGTGTCCGACAGCGGGACGTGGTACTTGCTGATCACTTCGTCGTGGCTGCCCTCGGCGGGCGACGAGCCGCCGCCGTCGTGGTCCGTGCGCGTCGACTGCTGCTTCAGGTACTGCGTGATCTCGTCGGCCGGCAGGGTCAGGCCGGGGCGCGTGTCCGGGTTGAGCCGCAGGAGGGCGCCGGTGCGCTCGCGGAACAGGGCCGCCACGTGGATGTGCAGGACCGCGGCGCCGGCCGGGACCCGCTCGGGCGAGGTGTGGCCGAACAGCGTCGGGTGCCCGTCCTCGTCCGAAATGAGCAGGTGGTCCGGCTTCTCGGGGAGTGCGCGCATGCGCAGTGTGGCGCTGGCGAGCGCATGGAGCAGGTCCTGGGAGGAGCCGTATCCGGTGGCGGCGAGTTCGAGTGCGCGTTCGAGGTGGTTGGTGGGCTGGGGGAGGCCGAGGGTGCGGGGTCCGGGTCGGTAGTCGTGGTTGGGGACGTAGCCGTGTTCGTCGATGTGGCCGTCGGGGGTGGTGGGGTAGCCGCCGCGGATGGCCCAGGGTGGGACGTGGCCGTGGGGGTCGGGGATGTCGGGGTCGATGACGTAGATCCAGCGTCCTGGGTTGGCGAGGGCGTGCTGGCGCATGCCCTCGGTGACCGGAGGAGGCGGGAGCTGGTGTTCGTTCATCGTGACCGTTCGGTGTCGGGTGGTGGGCGCGCCGTCGGCTTCTCCCACTCTCCCGCTCAGGGGATCGGATACCGGTCGATCCAGTCCGGCGTGTCGGGGGCTTGTGGCCCGAACTCGGCGCAGAGGTCCAGCGCCATTCGTTCCACGACGTCGCGTAGTTCCAGTGCCTGCCACCAGGAGGCGGGGACGATGGCCGGTCCGTGTTCCAGTCCCATGAGTTGTCCGGTGACCGTGGCGGTGGCGACGATGTCGCCGGAGTGGTCCGTCGCCATCCGCATCGCGCTCTCGAAACTCCGCGACCGGACGTTGGCGGAGCAGAGCGCGACCGCCAGCACACCGGGCGCGAGGCGTGGGTCGGCGACGTCCTCCAGTTCCTGTCGCGTCGGATCGCGGTGTTCGGTCGCCCGCATCAGTTCGGCGGTCGCCCCCAACGTCCTCACCGTGTTCTCGCTGCCCATCCGCTTGCGGATGTGCCCGATCGTCGTGGCGAACGCGCGGAGGCGTGGCTCGCCAGCGAACAGGTTCCTGGCGGTCAGCGCCATCACGACCGCGGGGAGGTATCCGTCGGGGTGGCCGTGGGTGAGGGACGCGACGCGGGCGACGAGGTCGGCGTGCCGGGTTCCCGCCTCCCGCCAACTCGGCTGCTCGCCGACCCTCTTCTCCCAGAAGAGCGCGAGTGGCGCGGCGTGGGTGAGAGCGCCGGCGTCACGTGCCTCGTTGACGGGTTCCTTCCGCTGGCCCAGGTGTTCGAGTGCGCTGGCCTGGTGACAGGCTGCCATGACGGTGGTGGTCGCGGAGCGTCGGGCGAACAGGCGGCGTTCGGTGACCAGCCAGCCGTCGGGCGTGTTCGGGGTGTCTGTGGTGCGGGCGTCGTCCCAGGGAACACCTTGAGTGTGCAGCCACCGTTGGAACGCGTGGTGGATCGCGCCGACTGCGTCGTCCTCTCCGGAGTGGCGCAGCCGGGTGTGGGCGCGGATCAACCCCTCGGCGGTGAACAGCGTGAGCTGGGTGTTCTCGGAGATCTGGAGCGTGGAGGTGTCGCTGCCGGCGGCCAGTCGTTCTTGGGTCTCCTCGAAGGACGTGGCCGCGACTGAGCGGCCGATGGCGTCGCCCATGGCCCCACCGAGCATCATGCCCAGGATGCGCGCCCGGTTCTCGTGCAGCCGGGCTCCTCCGGTGGGCACCGGCAGGGGATAGGGGGCGACGTACTCGTCCTGGCGGTGCGGGGGAAGCTCCCTTTCACCGCTCACAGCGTCATACCGTTCGAGGTAGTGGAGGAACCTCGCGTACTCCACGGAGAGCCCCGTGGGGCTCGACCGGCGTCGCCACTCGGCGAGGGCCGCCCGCTCCGTCGCGTCGAGTTCCCCCGCGAATTCGCCGCTCATCCGGTTCGCTCCCTCATCGCCACAGGTAGTGCTCGACCGGGCGGCGGGAGCGGTCCGGGGTCGAGAAGGTGTACCCGAACACGGCTGTCACGTCGTGGGCGACCTTGTCCACCAGGAACCGGAGATCGAGCGGTTCCCACCACTGCCAGGGGATTCCGACGACGTCGTGCTGCGCGCCCATGAGGCTTCCGCACAGGGCCGCGCTGTAGTCGCTCCGACCCGAGTGGTTGGCCGCCATCACGACCGCGTCGGCGTAACTGTCCGGGCAGGACAGCGCGGCGCAGACGGCGATCCCGAGGGCCTGCTCGGCGGACTCGCCGGACCCGAGGCGTTCCTCGATCCGCTCCGGCGTCGGCCGATCTCCCGCGGCGAGGCGCACCGCCTCGTCCAGCGCCGCGAGGGTCTCCTCGTGCCCTCGCCAGACCCGGAGGTGTTCCCTCGCCTCCTGGATCGCGGCAGGGAGGGACTCCTGGCGGAGCAGGACATGGCAGATCACGGCGAACGCGGCCGCCGACAGGTAGGCGGTCGGGTGGCCGTGGGTCAACACCGCGAGTTCGGCGGCGACGCGGAACACCTCCGACGGCGAGTCGGACCACAGCGCCACCGGGGCCGACCGCACCGCCGCGCCCGCGTCCCTGGCGTTGTTCAGCGGGTGGTCGAGGCTGCCTCTCCTGTTGTTCTGCCCGAACTCGCGCAGCGCCGCCAGGCAGGTCGGGTTCGGGTTGCGTCGCGCGTGCAGAGCCGGCTCACGCACGAGCCAACCCGAGGGTTCCTCGGGCACGAGACGGCGCGTGGGTTCGGGCCACAGGTCCCGCCAGGGTGTCCCCTGCGTGTGGAGCCAGCCCAGGTAGGCATACAGGGGCATGGTCTGACGGGCGATGACGGGGTCGCTCTCCCGCGCCGCGTCGTAGGCGGTGATCAGACCACTCACGGTGAACAGGGCCATCTGCGTGTTGCTCGTCGCGTGGTTCACGTGCTCGCGAAAGCCGCCTGGGTCGACGAATCCGTCCGGCCCGTACTTCTCCCGAATGGTCGCGAGGTCCGTGAACGCGATCCGGGCGCCCAAGGCATCACCCACCGCGCCGCCGAGCAGGCACCCATGAAAGCGATAGGCGAACCTGGACCGCTGAAAGGACGCGTCCTGCTCGGGAGTGGGCGCCTCGCCCTCGCCCTGTCCACCGGCGCTCGCGGCGTCGGACGCGGGGACCTCGTCAATCCCTCGCCGGCGCACCTCCTCGCCGAGCGCGGAACGGGCGACGTCCAGCAGGAACGGCTCGGCGTCGGGGTGCACCCGTTCCCCGTCGCGCCAGAAACGCCGCCACAGGGCGAGGAACCTCGCATCCTCGCCGCTCTTTCCCGTGCTCTGAGGTGACTCCCCTCCACTCTGCGCAAAGGGGTATGGGTCCTGCCCGTCATTTCTGGTGGGAGCGTTCCGGCCCTCCATCTCCCTTCGGAGGGGCCGCTCGTCGGGCGGCGACGGGTAGGGCCTTTCGTGCTCCCTGATCAATTTCTCGCGGTCCACGTCGGCAACCTTCGAATCGCTCTCCCGCTCAGGGGATCGGATACCGGTCGATCCAGTCCGGCGTGTCGGGTGCCTGTGGTCCGAACTCGGCGCAGAGGTCCAGTGCCATCCGTTCCACGACGTCGCGTAGTTCCAGCGCCTGCCACCAGGAGGCGGGGACGATGGCTGGTCCGTGTTCCAGTCCCATGAGTTGTCCGGTGACCGTGGCGGTGGCGACGATGTCGCCGGAGTGGTCCGTCGCCATCCGCATCGCGCTCTCGAAGTCGTGGTGGAGGTTGCCCACGCAGATCGAGATCGCCAGGACGCCGAGCGCCGAGGTCGGATCGGCCAGGTCCTCCAGCTCCTGCCGGACGGGCAGGCGGTGGGAGGTCGCACGCAACAGGTCCCGCGCGGCGGCGACAACGCCCACGGTGGGTTCGTGCCCCTCCAGCGTGGCGAGATGATCCGCCGCGACCGCCGTGGAGCGGAGGAGCCAGTGCCCGGAGAACAGGTCCCTGGCGGTGAGGGCCATGGCGGCGGCGGGGAGGTATCCGTCGGGATGGCCGTGGGTGAGGGACGCCGCGCGGGCGGCGAAGTCGGCGTGTCGGGCTCCCGCCTCCTGCCAGGACAGGCGTTCACCGCTCTTCTCCTCCCAGTACAGGGAGAGCAGGGCGGCACGGGTGAGCGCGCCGGCGTCGCGCGCGTCGTTGATCGGCTCTTCCGGCGAGCCCGTGCGCTCCAGGGCGCTGGAGCGGTGACACGCGGACATCGCGGTGGCGGTGCTGGAGCGTCGGGCGAACAGGCGGCGTTCGGTGACCAGCCAGCCGTCGGGCGTGTTCGGGGTGTCCGTGGTGCGGGCGTCGTCCCAGGGAACACCTTGGGTGTGTAGCCACCGTTGGAACGCGTGGCGGATCGCGCCGAGTGCGTCGTCCTCGCCGTGACGTCGCAGCCGGGTGTGGGCGCGGATCAGTCCTTCGGCGGTGAATAGCGCGAGCTGGGTGTTCTCGGAGATCTGGAGCGTGGAGGCATCGCTGTCGGCGGCGGCCAGGCGTTCCAGGGTCTCCTCGAAGGACGTGGCCGCGACTGCGCGGCCGATGGCGTCACCCATGGCTCCACCGAGAAGCATCCCGAGGATGCGGGCGTTGTTCTCGTGCAGCCGTTCCCCGCCCGTGTGCAGCGGCAACGGGTAGGGAGCGACGTGGTTCTGTTGGCGGTGCGGGGGGAGTTCCCTCTCACCGCCCACCGGGTCATACCGTTCGAGGTAGTGGAGGAAGTCCGCGTACTCCACGGAGAGGCCTGTCGGGCTGGTGCGCCGTCGCCACTCAGCCAGGACGGCGCGCTCCGTCGCGTCCAGTCCACCTGTCTCCGCACTGCCGCTCATCTGTGCTCTCCACCCTCACCGCGGGTACCGTTCGATCATTCTTCTGTCGTGCCCGTGTCGACGGGAGAACACGGTGAACGCGCTCCGGGCGTCCTTGGCGATCTCCTCGACCAGGAACCGGAGATCGAGCGGTTCCCACCACTGCCAGGGGATTCCGGCGACGTCGTGCTGGATGCCCATCAGGCTTCCGCACAGGGCCGCGCTGTGGTCGCTCCGACCGGAGTGGTTGGCGGCCAGGACGACAGCGTCCGTGAAACTGTCCGGACGGGCCAGCGCGGCGTGGAGGGCGATCGCGAGGGCCGAGTCGGCGGACTCCCCGGAGCCCAGTTCGGTCTCGATCTCCTCCGGCGTGAGCGCTCCCCGCTCGGCGGACTCCGTGGCCCTGGTCAGCGCCGTGAGGGTCTCCTCGTGCCCCGGCCAGTGACGAGCTTGGTCGACGGCCTCGCGAACCGCGTCCGGCAGGGACTCCCGGCGGAGCAACGCATGGCAGATCACGGTGAACGCGCCCGCCGACAGGTACGCCGTCGGGTGCCCGTGGGTCAGGACCGCGAGTTCCACCGCCGCGCGGAAGACCTCCGTGGGAGAGTCGGACCAGAGCGCGATCGGGGCGGAGCGCACCAGCGCGCCCGCGTCCTTGGCGTCGTTCAGCGGCGCGTCGAGCGTGCCCCTCCTCCCTGTCTGCCCGAAAAGACGCAGGGCGGCGACGCAGGTCGGGTTCGGATTGCGTTCGGCGTGGAGGGCGGGCTCGTTCACGAGCCAGCCGTCCGGTTCCCGTGGAAGCAGCTCGCGTTTGTCCTCCGGCCACAGGTCCCGCCACGGTGTCCCCTGTGTGTGCAGCCAGCTCAGATACGCGTACAAAGCCGCGGTCCTGCGCGCGGCGTCAGGCTCGCGCCGGCGAGCGAGATCGTATGCGCCGATCAGGCCACTGAGCGTGAACAGGGTCATCTGGGTGTTGCTCGTCGCGTGGTCCACCCGCTTGGGGAAGGGGCCGGGGTCGACGAATCCCTGAGGTCCGTGCTTTTCCCGGATGGCCGCGATGTCCATGAAGGCGATCCGGGCGCCGAAGGCGTCGCCGACCGCTCCGCCCAGAAGACACCCGTGAATCCGGTCGAGAAACCGGGAACGACGGAATTCCTCTTCCTCCTCGGGGGTCGGTGGCGGGGCCTCCTCCCGTGGCTCGGCCTCGGTCGCCTCCGCCGCCGAGATCTCGTCGTACCGGGCCCGGTACGCCTGCTCGCCCAGGGCGGCACGGGCCACTCCCAGCAGGAACGACCTGGCCTGGGGCTGGACGGGTTCCCGGTCGTTCCAGAAACGCCGCCACAGGGCGAGGAAGCGCGCCTCGGCCCCGTCGTCGGGAAGCTGGCCGGGGTGGGGCCGTGACGGGTTTTCGCTGTTCATCGCCGCGCTCATCCTATCGTCGCGTCCGTGTCAGGCGTGGGTCGGCCACCCTCGGTCATCCGCCGAGGACGTCGAGGAGACCGCCACCGCCGGCACGGTGGCCCGCGCCGGAACGAATGGCTTCGGCCAGGTGCCTGAGCCCTGGGGGCTCGATCTCCCTCAGTGTGATCTCCGGCTGGAACGGGCCGTGCCACACGACGTCCGCGACACGGAAACGCGCCCCGGGGCCGATCAGGCGCTCCATCTCCCATTCGAAGCCGCTGAAGACCGAGATGTCCACCGCCGACCTCGACTCGATCGTCAGCGTGACGTTTCCCCGGCGTTCGATGTCTCCGAGGCTGGTGCTCATGAATCCGTGGTCCGTGTAGGTGCTGCCCTTCTCGAACTTCTTCATGAAGTCGTCGAGATCGTCCAGCCTGACGGGGATCTTTCGCGTGAGGAGGTCTTCAGGCCTGTGCGCCATGTCGTTCGGTGTGCGTGGCCAGTTCCCCACCGAGGACGTCGAACCCCTCAGCCACCTGTCTCCCCCGCGTCCGCACCGGACGTTCCGTCGCGTCCGCCCGGTCCACGTCGCCCCCACGGCGTCCGGACCGGGCGACGACCAGCGGCGCGCCCACCGGACGGACAGTCCCTCAAGGACAGTCCACAGTGGATACCACGTCGCGTCGCGCGCGTGCCGCTGGTCGTTCTCCGTTCGGTGCGGCACTCTCGCACATGGTGATCAGTGACGCGGGGTGTTCGGGTGAAACGGTGCTGTGAGGACGGACATAGCCGCCGGACGGACGAGCCCGTGCGGACGCGGGCGCCGGTGGGCGCGGGCCGCGCAGGGGAGGCGGCCCGCGCCGGCGCGGCTCAGCCGATGGTCGTCGACGTGAGCGCGGGGTTGGGGTTGGGGAAACAGGACACGGGCGCGTTGACCGGGAAGACCGCGACCTGGATGGTGGCGGTGAAGGTCAGGCCGGGGGCGTCGTAGCCGGAGCCGGCGAGCCGGGACTCGATGGTCCCCTGGGCGCCGGCGGTGAGGCCGAGGTGCAGGGTGGGCAGCTCGATGTCCGCGCCACCCTTGATCGGCCCGGGGATGGTGACCACGATGTCGGAGCCCTGGTGGGCCACCGACGGGGTGCTGTTCAGCCCGGCCCCGCCGGAGAGGCTGGCCGAGGCGTAGCTCGCGTTGGCCGGCACGGCCACCCTGAGCTGGACGTTCCTGACCTCCTTGACCGTGTAGCTCCCGACGGTCCCCGGGATCTTGTTGGGCGCCGGGTCCAGCACGACGGTCAGGGCGCCGCCGGGGGCGACGGTGGCCGGCGCGCTGGCGTCGAGCGGCTGGGTGAGGGTGAACTCGGCGGTCCTGCCGGCGGCGCTGCCCCGGCACTGGTAGGTCACGGTCGTGGTGGCGGCGGCCGGGACGGCCAGCGCGGCGACCGGGACGAGGGCGAGTGCGGTGGTGAGGAGGCCGCGCACGGCGGCCGTGGTGGTTCGTCTCATGATGTCCCGCTCCGTAGTGCTCCCCGAGGTACGGCGGCGGCAGACCCGAGTGTTACTCGCAGGTAACCCCGCGCCAATCACCCGTTGTGAGCAAAGCGGGCACGCGGCGGCGCGCGGTCGGCCCAACCTGGCCGCCGGCCGCGACACCCGGTGATCATCCGAGGGGCCTCGGGGTGGTCACGGGGGCGACCGGCGGTGGCGGGGCGGACCGCGCGCCGGGGATGCCGCGCGCGGACGCGGGGCTCGGGCTGGGGTGAGGCCCCGCGCCCGCGCGCGGCGGGACTCGGATCAGGCGTAGCGGGCCGTCATGGACGGCTCCGCCGTCGCGTAGCGCTGCACCACCAGTTCCGCCACCTCCGGGTCGGGTCCGAGCGGGTCCGCCACCACCGCGCGCGGGTCCGCCGCCAGCACCTGCTCGCGCACCCGGTCCGGGAGCAGCCCCGGCGCCAGGAACCACGAGCCGAGCGCGATCCGCCGCGCGCCGCGCGCCCGCAGCCGCTCGACCGCGGTGGCGACGTCCGGCGCGGCCGCCGCGGCGAAGGCCGGCTCCGCGCCCGCCCATCCCGCGCCGTCGGCCCACCGCCGGGCCACCTCGGCCACGACGGCGTTGGCCGGCGGGTGCGACGAGCCCGCCGCGGCGAGCACGACACCGAGGTCGGGGTCGCCGGGGCGCGCGCCCGCCGCCGCCAGCCGCCGCAGCGCCGCCGACTCCAGCCGGGGGTCCGGCCCGAGCACGTCGGAGACCAGCACCTCCAGCCGGGGGTGGCGGGAGCGCGCCTCGGCCACCACGGCGGGCACGTCGACCCGCGCGTGGTAGGCACTGCCCAGCAGCAGCGGCACGACGACCGCCCGCCGACACCCCTCCCCGGCGACGGCGGCGAGCACGTCGCCGAGCCGGGGAGCGGACAGGTCGAGGAACGCCAGCCGGACGTCCAGACCCGGCCGCAGCGCCCTGACCACCTCGACCAGCGCGGCCACGTTGGCCGCCGAGCGCGAGTCGCGGCTGCCGTGCGCGACCGCCACCAGGGGAACTGCCGTCCTCACACCAGCCCCCCGAGGCCGCGGGCCCGCAGGACCCTGCGCTCCACCGGCCGGAAGGCCAGCAGCTCCACGCCCACGCCCACCAGCAGGATCAGCAGGATCGCCGCGATCACCTGCGGCATGTCGCTGAGCGCCTGCCCGTTCTGGAGGAACGCGCCGAGGCCCAGGCCGAGCTGGGGGGACACGGCGATCAGCTCGGCGGCCATCAGCGACCGCCACGAGAACGCCCACCCCTGCTTGAGCCCGGCCAGGTAGCCGGGCAACGCCGCCGGCAGCAGGATGTGCCGGGCGGAGTCCCAGCGGCCGGCGCCCAGCGCGGCCCCCACCCTCGGCAGGATCGGCGGGATCTGCTCGATCCCGGCGACCAGGCCGTTGGTGATCGAGGGCACCGCGCCCAGCAGCACCACGAAGTAGATCGCGGCGTCGTTGATGCCGAACCACAGCACGGCCGCCGGCACCCAGGCCACCGACGGCAGGCTCTGCAACCCGGTGACCAGCGGCCCGATCGCCGCCCGCACCGGACGCACCCTGGCCAGCAGCATCCCGAACGGCGTCGCCACGACCACGGCGACGAGGAAGCCGATCACCGCCCTGTGCACCGAGGTCCACAGGATGCCCACCGCCTGGCCGTCGCGGACCGCCTCCCACACGACGTCCCACACCGCGACCGGCGCCGGCAGCTTGTACTCCGGCCACAGGGCCGAGGCCCACAGCGCCTGCCACACCGCGACGAACGCGACGAGGGCGAGCAGCGGGGGCAGCGCCGCCGCGAGCACCCGGCGCCACCCCCGCCGCCCCTGGACGGCCGGTGCCGGCGCGTCGAGCGCGTCCAGCCCGGCCTCGACCGTGGCCAGCCCCGGGTCCCGCTGACCGGGCAGGGCCGGCTCGTCCACCACGTCAGGCCGAGGCATGAGTGCTGATCACCTCCCGCAGGCGGGCGTTGATCTCCTCCACCGCGGCCAGCTCGTCGGCGCCGCGCAGCCCGTCGACGGACCACTCGCGCACCACCCGGCCCGGCCGCGAGGACAGCAGGACCACCCGCTGCCCCAGCCGCACGGCCTCGCGCACGTCGTGCGTCACGAACAGCACGGCCGTGCCGGTGGCGCGCCAGATCCGCAGCAGCTCCGCCTGGAGCACGTCCCTGGTGATCGCGTCCAGCGCGGCGAACGGCTCGTCCATCAGCAGCAGGCCGGGCTCCCCGTCGTCGGTCGCGCCGAGGGTGGAGGCCAGCGCGCGGGCCAGCGCCACCCGCTGGCGCATGCCGCCGGACAGCTCGTGCGGGCGCTTGTCGCCGACCTCGGCCAGCCGCACCAGCTCCAGCAGCTCGCTCGCCTTGGCCCTGCGCCGGTCCCTGGGGACCCGGGCCAGTCGCAGCGGCAGCTCCACGTTGCGGGCCGCCGTCAGCCACGGCAGCAGCGCGGCCTCCTGGAACATCACCGCCGGGCGGGCGGTGTGCGTCACGACCTGGCCGGAGCTGGGGCTGTCGAGCCCGGCGACCAGGTTCAGCAGGGTGGTCTTGCCGCAGCCCGAGGCCCCGAGCAGGCACACGAACTCCCCGAGGCCGACCCGCAGGTCGACCCCCTCCAACGCGGTGACGGCCCGCGGGCCGTGCCCGTAGGACTTGTGGACGTCGGTCAGCCGCACGGCCACGCTCGCGGGGGACTGCGGTGGTGCGATCTCCAGTGTGGCGGTCATCCCGGCCTGCCTTCCTGAGAGTGGATGCTGGTCCCTGCGGCTACTTCTGAAGTCCTGCGGCGTCGGCCCCCGGCTTCCCGGCGGCGGCCAACACCGTGTTGAGGGGGCGGAGGTCGGCGAACCCGGCCAGCTCCGGCGCGGTCCTGGTGACGCCGGCGGTCACCCCGTCCTTGGCCAGCCTGGGGAAGGTGCGGGCCAGCGGGTCCGTGGTGAGCTGGATGTTGGTGAACGCGCGGTCGAGCACGGGCTGGCTCAACGCCTTGCCGGTCAGCTTCTCCAACTGCTTGTTCACCACGGCCCGCGCCTCGGCCTGGTTGCCCGCCGCCCACTCGGTGGCGGCGAGCTGGCCCCGCAGCAGCGCCTCCACCGTCTTCGGGTGCTCGCGCAGGAACTGGGTCCGCACGATCAGCACCGTGGTGGGGAACTGCCCGCCCTCCCACAGGTCGCGCTCGTCGACCAGTACCTGGGCGCCGGCCTCCAGCACCAGCCGCGAGGACCACGGCTCGGGCAGCCACGCGGCGTCGACCTCGCCGCCGCGGAACGCCTCCAGCGTGCGGGGGTTGTCGGCGTTGGTGACGCGCACCTTGTCCGGCCCGTCGCCGATGGCCAACCCCTTGTCCGCCAACCACTTCTTCAACGCGACGTCCTGGGTGTTGCCGAGCTGCGGCGTGGCCACCACCCGGCCCCGGAGCTGCTCGGGCGCGGTGATGCCCGGCTTCACCACGAGCTGCGCGCCGCCGGAGGTCGCCCCGGCCACCAACCGCACGGCCTCCCCCTCGGACTTGGCGAAGGCGTTGATCGCCGGGCCCGAGCCGATGAACCCGGCGTCCAGCGATCCGCCCAGCAGCGCGCTGACCTCCTCGGGGCCGGCGTTGAAGGTCTGCGTCGTTAGCTTGGTCGACCCCAGCTCCCTGGCGAAGAACTCCTTGTCCACCCCGATGAGCGCGGACGCGTGGGTGACGTTCGGGAAGTAGCCCAGCCGCAGTTCGGCGGCGGGCCCCCGGTCCGACGCGGCGTCCGCGCTGGGGCCGCGGTCCGCACGGGAGCACGCGCCGAGCGTCGTGAGCAGGGGGACGAGGGCCAACACGGCCAGGACGGCGCGGGTGCGGCGAGGGGGACGCGGGGCGGCGGCCAGACGCACGGGATCTCCTTTACGGGCCGGGGGAGACGAGGTCGCGACGGGTGTCCATGACGGGGAGCGGCGCGCCGACCAGGCCCGCGGCGACCGTGCCGCCGTCGGTCTGGTCGATCACCAGGAACGCGCCGGTGCGGGGCAGGTCGGTGTAGGGGTCGACGGGCAGCGGCTCGGCGGTGCGCAGCGCCACCCGCCCGATCTCGTTGAGCGCCAGGGACCGCGGCGCGTCCGAGACGGACAGGGTCTGCTCGTCGAACAACGCGGTCAGCTCGGTGACGATCGCCGGCACGGTGCGGGTGCCGTGCTTGACGAGCACCCGCGCGCCGGCGCGCAGCGGCTTCTCACTGAGCCAACACAGGGTCGCGTCGAGTTCGTCGGTCACCTCGGGGGGCGCGCCGCCGGCGATCAGGTCGCCGCGCCCGATGTCCAGGTCGTCGGCGAGCAGCAGGGTCACCGACTGGCCCGCGCTGGCCTCGGCGAGCGGGCCGTCCGGGGTGTCGATGTGCTCCACCCGGCTGCGCAGGCCGGACGGGAACACCGTGACCTCGTCGCCGGTCCGCACGACGCCGGAGGCGACCTGGCCCGCGTAGCCCCGGTAGTCCGGGTACTCGGCGGTGCGCGGCCGGATCACGTACTGCACCGGGAACCGGAACGGCGCGTCGTGCGGGTCCTCCCGCACCGGCACGGTCTCCAGGTGCTCCAGCAGGGTCGGCCCGACGTACCACGGGGTGTGTTCCGAGCGGTCGACGACGTTGTCGCCGAGCAGCGCGGACACCGGCACCGCCTGCACCGCGCTCTCCTCGTAGCCGAGCGCGGTGACGTGGGCGGTGAAGTCCTTGGCGATCAACGCGAACGTGGTCTCGTCGTGGTCGACCAGGTCGATCTTGTTGACCGCGAGCACCAGCCGGGGCACGCCCAGCAGCGCGAGCACGGCGGCGTGCCGGCGGGTCTGCTCCACCACGCCCTTGCGCGCGTCCACGAGCAGGATCGCGAGCTGCGCGGTCGACGCGCCGGTGACCGTGTTGCGGGTGTACTGGACGTGTCCCGGGGTGTCGGCGAGCACGAAGGAGCGGCGGGGCGTGGCGAAGTAGCGGTAGGCCACGTCGATGGTGATGCCCTGCTCGCGCTCCGAGCGCAGGCCGTCCACGAGCAGCGACAGGTCCGGAGTGGACAGACCACGGTCCACACTGGCCCTGCGCACCGCGTCGAGCTGGTCGGCCAGCACCGACTTGGTGTCGTACAGCAGCCGGCCGACCAGGGTGGACTTGCCGTCGTCCACGCTGCCCGCCGTGGCCAGGCGCAGCAGGTCGGCCGAGCCGTGTGATCGTTGACGGTCCATCAGAAGTAGCCCTCCCGCTTCCGGTCCTCCATGGCGGCCTCGGACAGCCGGTCGTCGGCGCGGGTGGCCCCGCGCTCGGTGAGCCGGCTGGCCTGCACCTCGGCGATGACGTCGGCGACGGTCCTCGCCTCGGACTCCACGGCTCCGGTGCAGGAGCCGTCGCCCACGGTGCGGTAGCGGACGGTCCGTTCCTCGACGACCTCGCCCTCGCGGGGCCCGCCCCACGGTCCGGAGGTCAACAACATCCCGTCGCGCCGGTACACGTGGCGGCGGTGGGCGTAGTAGATCGACGGGAGCTGGATGCCCTCGCGGGCGATGTAGCGCCACACGTCCAGCTCGGTCCAGTTCGACAGCGGGAAGACCCGCACGTGCTCGCCCGGCCGGTGCCGGCCGTTGTAGAGGTTCCACAGCTCCGGCCGCTGCCGGCGCGGATCCCACTGGCCGAAGGCGTTGCGCAGGCTGAAGACCCGCTCCTTGGCCCGCGCCCGCTCCTCGTCCCTGCGGCCGCCGCCGAACACCGCGTCGAACCGCTGCTCGGCGATGGTGTCCAGCAACGGCGTGGTCTGCAACGGGTTGCGGGTGCCGTCGGGCCGCTCGGTCAGCCGGCCGTCGTCGATCCAGTCCTGCACGCGCGCGACCACCAGCCGGGCGCCCAGCTCCTCGACGAGGGCGTCGCGGAACTCCAGCACCTCAGGGAAGTTGTGCCCGGTGTCGACGTGCAGCAACGGGAACGGGATGGGCGCCGGCCAGAACGCCTTGCGGGCCAGGTGCACCAGCACCGTCGAGTCCTTACCGCCGGAGAAGAGGATCACCGGCCGGTCGAACTCGCCGGCCACCTCGCGGAAGATGTGGATCGCCTCGGACTCCAACGCGTCCAGGGCGGCCCCGGCCAGGTCCGGCGGCGTGTCCACCGTGTCCGTGCTCATGATGGTCCCCTTCTCAGCCGTGCAGGCCGCACTCGGTCTTGGCCCGGCCCGCCCAGCGGCCGCTGCGCGGGTCGGAGCCGGGCGCGGGCCTGGCGGTGCACGGCGCGCAGCCGATCGACGGGTAGCCGGCCGGCACCAGTGGGTTGACCAGCACGCCGTGCCGGTCGACGTAGGCGTCCATGTCCTCGTCGGTCCACGCGGCCAACGGGTTCACCTTGACCAGCCCGTTGCGCTCGTCCCAGCCGACGACGGGGGTGTTCGCCCTGGTCGGCGCGTCGACCCTGCGGACGCCGGTGACCCAGGCGTCGTAGTTGGCCAACGTGCGGCGCAGCGGGATCACCTTGCGCAGGAAGCAACACCGGTCCGGGTCGCGCTCGTACAGCCGGGGGCCCTCGGCCTCGTCCTGCTCGGCCACCGTGCGGTCGGGGAGGGCGTTGACGATCGGCACGTCGTACACGCTGGCCACCGCGTCGCGGGTGCCGATGGTCTCGGCGAAGTGGTAGCCGGTCTCCAGGAACAGCACCGGGACGCCGGGCCGGGCCCTGACCGCGAGGTCGACCAGCACCGCGTCCTGGAAGTTCGAGGCCACGATCCAGCGGTCGCCGAAGGTCGCCGCCGTCCAGGCCAGCACCTCCTCGGCGGGGGCGTCGGCCAGCTCGCGCCCGGCCCGTTCCGCCAGCCGGCGCAGGTCGCTGTCCGGGGGAGTGATCATCGGGAGACCTCCGTCGTGACCAGGCCGACCAGCTTCACGGCGAACACGCGGCGGCAGGCGGCGCACCGCCACGCGCCGTGCGGTTCCGGTTCCGGCCGCAGGTCCTCGTCGCCGCAGTAGGGGCAGTAGAAGGGGGTGGCGCGTTCGCTCATCGCAGGTCGTCCTCCTCGGCCCTGGCGACCCACTGGGCGAACCGCTCGCCCTCGGCCCGCTGGTCGGCGAACCGGCGCACGACCCGCTCCACGTAGTCCGGCAGCTCCTCGGCGGTGACCTTCAGACCGCGCAGCTTGCGGCCGAACCCGGCGTCGAGGCCGAGCCCGCCGCCCAGGTGCACCTGGAAGCCCTCCACCTGGTTCCCGTCGGCGTCGGTGACGATCTGTCCCTTCAGGCCGATGTCGGCGACCTGGATGCGGGCGCAGGAGTTCGGGCAGCCGTTGAGGTGCACCGAGACCGGCGGGTCGAGCGTGGCGTTGACGTCGGCCAGCCGGCGCTCCAGCGCCTCGACCAGCGTCGCCGCCCGCGCCTTGGTCTCGACGATCGCCAGCTTGCAGAACTCGATGCCGGTGCAGGCCATCGTGGCCCGCCGCCACGGCGAGGGCTCGGCGGTCAGGCCCAGCGCGGCCAGCTCGCCGGTCAGACTGTCCACATCGGACTCGTTCACGTCGAGCACGACCAGTTTCTGTTGCGCCGTCAGGCGAACCCGGCGCGAGCCCACCCGCTCCGCCGCCTTGGCCACCGCGACCAGCGTCGAACCCGACACCCGCCCGGCCACCGGGGCCACGCCCACGAAGAACCGGCCGTCCTTCTGCCGGTGCACCCCCACGTGGTCCTGCGGCGTCGCCGGCGCCTCGGGGGCGGGCCCGTCCACCAGCGGCCGCCCCAGGTACTCCTTCTCCAGCACCTCGCGGAACCGCTCCACACCCCAGTCGGCGACCAGGAACTTGATCCGCGCCCGGTGCCGCAGCCGGCGGTAGCCGTAGTCCCGGAAGATCCCGACGATCCCCGCCCACACCTCGGGCACCTCGTCCACCGGCACCCACGCGCCCAGCCGCTGGGCGATCATCGGGTTGGTCGACAGGCCGCCGCCCACCCACACGTCGAAGCCCGGCCCGTGCTCGGGGTGCCGCACCCCGACGAACGAGACGTCGTTCACCTCGTGCGCGACGTCCTGGAGGCCCGAGATCGCGGTCTTGAACTTGCGTGGCAGGTTGGAGAACGCCGGGTCGCCGACGTACCGCCGGGTGATCTCCCGGATGGCGGGGGTGCCGTCGACGACCTCGTCCTCGGCGATCCCGGCCACCGGCGAGCCCAGCACCACGCGCGGGGTGTCGCCGCAGGCCTCGGTGGTGGACAGGCCCACCGCCTCCAGCCGCTCCCAGACCGCCGGCACGTCCTCGATCCGGATCCAGTGGTACTGCACGTTCTGCCGGTCGGTGATGTCGGCGGTGTCCCGCGCGTAGGTCTGCGACAGCTCCCCGACGACGCGCAACTGCTCGGTGGTGAGCTGACCGCCGTCCACCCGCACCCGCAGCATGAAGTACCGGTCGTCCAGCTCCTCGGGGGCCAGCACCGCGGTGCGCCCGCCGTCGATCCCGGGCCGCCGCTGGGTGTACAGCCCCCACCAGCGGAAACGGCCCCGCAGGTCGGCCGGGTCGATCGAGTCGAACCCGTGCCTCGCGTAGATCGTCTCGATCCTGGCGCGGACGTTGAGCCCGTCGTCGTCCCTCTTCGTGCGCTCGTTGGGGTTGAGCGGTTCGCGGTAGCCGAGCGCCCACTGGCCCTCGCCGCGACGGCGCCTCACGCGGGCCGGCGCTGCCGTCGTAGGGGGAACCATCTGGCGACCTCCGGGGTGTCCTCGCACCGGGGCGGCGGCATGGTTCCCCTGGTCACACGGGTGCCTGGGGTGGTGACAGCCGACGCTCCCGGCGCCGGCTGGTGATGATCTGAACGCGCGGCGGCGGGACTAACCCAGCCGTCGGCACAGTGCGCTGGAGACCCGCCGGTAGTCGATGTGGCGGCGGGCCACGAGGCGGATGTCGAGCGCGGTCACGGCGGTCAGAGTGCCACCAGGTCCGGGGGTCGTCTAGCACCGTTCGGATGCTGGGACACTGGTCGTGTGCCCTCTACACTCCCGCCGGGCGACCCGGCTCCGCCGGACGGCGTACTGCCGGCCGCCGCCCTCGACGGTCTCGGCAACCGACCGTTCGGGGTGTACGTGCATGTGCCCTTCTGCGCCACCCGATGCGGCTACTGCGACTTCAACACCTACACGCCGGGTGAGCTGGGCTCGTCGGCCTCGCCCCAGTCCTGGCTGGAGGGCCTGCGCCGCGAGCTGGACCTCGCCGCGCGCGTCCTCGGCTCCGCGCCGCCCGCCGACACCGTGTTCGTGGGCGGCGGCACCCCCTCGCTGCTCGGCGCGGACGGCCTCGGCGACGTGCTGGACGCGGTGCGCTCGGCGTTCGGCCTCGCGTCGGACGCCGAGGTGACCACCGAGGCCAACCCCGAGTCGACCTCGCCCGCCTTCTTCTCCGCCATCCGTGAGGCCGGCTACACCCGCGTCTCGCTCGGCATGCAGTCCGCCGCGCCGCACGTGCTGGCCGTGCTCGACCGCCGGCACACGCCGGGGCGGGCCGTCACCGCGGCGCGTGAGGCGGCGGCCGCCGGCTTCGCGCACGTCAACCTGGACCTGATCTACGGGACCCCCGGGGAGACCGAGGACGACCTGCGGGCCTCCCTCGACGCGGTGCTGGCCGCCGGCGTCGACCACGTCTCCGCGTACTCACTGATCGTGGAGGAGGGCACCGCGCTGGCCCGACGGGTCCACCGCGGCGAGCTGCCCGCCCCCGACGACGACGTGCTCGCCGACCGGTACGAGCTGGTCGACGACACGCTGACCGCCGCGGGGCTCGGCTGGTACGAGGTGTCCAACTGGGCGTCCTCCACCGCCGCCCGGTGCCGGCACAACCTCGGCTACTGGCTCGGCGGCGACTGGTGGGGCGCCGGCCCGGGAGCCCACAGCCACGTCGGCGGCGTCCGGTGGTGGAACGTCAAGCACCCCGCGCGCTACGCCGGCCTGCTGGCCGAGGGGCTGTCGCCCGCCGCCGGGCGCGAGGTCCTCACTGAGGCCGAGCGGCACGAGGAGCGGGTCCTGCTGGAGCTGCGGTTGGCCGAGGGCCTGCCGCTCGCCGCGCTGGACGCCGACGGCGCCGCCGAGGCGCGGCGCGCGGCCGGGGACGGCCTGCTCGACCCCGGCGCCCTCGCCGCCGGCCGGTGCGTCCTGACCCGGCCGGGCCGCCTGCTCGCCGACGCCCTCGTCCGCCGCCTCCTGCCCTGACGTCCCCTGACGTCCGGCGGCGTCCCCCGGCGTCCCCTGACGTCCGGCGGCGGGCGCTCCGCGTCGCGCTCGCCCCTGACACGCGCACGTCGCCCGTGGGCCACGCCTGCCCGCGTCCGGTCGTCGCGCGACCGGGCGGCGGAATTGTCGCGATGTTGACGGGATGTCGGGAACTCCTCACGCCCCTCCCCAGTTGATCTGGCGGGACAGTTGATCTGGCGGGACGCCTCGGGCGGTCGTGGCCTCCCCCGGGCGCCGCCACGTCGGAGCGCGACCAGAGGCGACCTCCGCCAGGTGCGGCGCACCCCTCGGAGTCGAGTGAGGAGTACATCGGTGGTGTTCAAACGGATGTTGCGCGCGTTCGGCGTTGGCGGGCCGACGGTCGACACCGTGCTGCCCAACCCGAACGTCCGGCCGGGCGAGACGCTGGTCGGGGAGGTGCGCGTCCAGGGAGGGGACCACGAGGTCGACATCGAGCACATCGCGCTCGCCCTGGTCACCCGGGTCGAGCGGGAGCACGGCGACAGCGAGCGCGAGGGTGCGGTCGAGTTCCACCGGGCGGTCGTCTCCGGCCCGCTCCGGCTGGGCGCGCGCGAGCCGAGGGTGATCCCGTTCCAGATCCCGCTGCCGTGGGAGACCCCGCTCACCACCGTCTCGGGCCAGCCGCTGTACGGCATGGCGCTGGGCCTGCGCACCGAGGTGGCGGTGGCCAAGGCGGTCGACAAGGGCGACATGGACCCCGTGTTCGTGCACCCGCTGCCCTCCCAGGACCGGGTGCTGGACGCCTTCGGCCAGCTCGGCTTCCAGTTCCGCCGCGCCGACCTGGAGCTGGGGCACATCCACGGGGTGGCCCAGCAGCTCCCCTTCTACCAGGAGATCGAGTTCTTCCCGCCGGGCCAGTACGCGGGGCGGATCAACGAGGTCGAGCTGACCTTCGTCACCAGCCCCGTCGGCGTCGACGTCGTGCTGGAGGCCGACAAGCGCGGCGGGATGTTCCGGTCCGGCGGCGACGTCGTCGGCCGGTTCCACGTCTCGCACGAGGAGGCGCTGACGGTCGACTGGGCCGGCCACCTCCACTCCTGGCTGGAGCAGGTCGCGTCCCGGCACAGCGCCGCCCACCACGGCTACGGCGTCCCGGAGCACCACGGGTACCCGCACGGCGGGCACTACGACCACCACGGGCACTACGGGCACCCGCAGGAGCACCACCACCGGCGGGGGATGGGCGCGGGCGCGGTCGTCGCCGGCGCCGCCGCCGGCTTCGTCGGCGGCATGATCGCGGGCGAGGTGATCGACGAGGTGGGCGACGCCTTCTTCGGCGACGACGAGGAGGCCTGATCCCCGCGCCGTGCCGCCCCGCCGGCCCCGGCCGGGCGGCACGGCTCCGGGACCGCTCCTCGGAGCGGCCCCAGGACGGCGAAACCCTTGGCGGGCAACGGAATCCGGCAACGCCCGAGCGTGACCCGGTGGGTCAGGGGGGAGTCATCCGATGACGACAGGACGGCCGACGGCGCTCCACCCGAACAGCCGAACGCCTACACGCCCATCCGGTCCGGCGCCCCACCCGGTTGGAGGGCGTCCAGTTCCAGCACGCGGACGTGGATCACCAGGCGCTGTTGCAGCGCGGCGCGCACCGCCCGGTGCAGCCCGTCCTCCAGGAACAGCTCACCGCGCCACCCCACGGCGTGCGGGAACAGGTCGCCGAAGAACGTGGAGTCCGAGCTGAGCAGGCGGTCCAGCTCCAGCACCTTCTTGGTGGTGACGAGCTGGTCCAGCCGGACCTGCCGGGGCGGGATCCTCGTCCAGTCCCGCGCGGACAGCCCGTGGTCGGGGTAGGGGCGGCCGTCCCGCACGTCCTTGAAGATCACTGGCTGGCGACACCTCCCCGTCCGGTGGGCCGCGTGCGACCCCGTCGCGGGTGAGCGTAGAGGCAGACGACGCCGGGCCGTGTCGGCCTCCGCGCGCCACCGGACACGACCGCCGCCGACGTTCCCCCGGCCGGCTCAGGTGGCGGCGGCCACGCGAACGCGGTCCGCGCCCGCGACGGCTCACTAGACTGGCCGGTAGGTCGGAACAGTACGGTGCGTTGGGAGGTGACGCGGGTGAACGCCGAGGAGCGGCGCTTCGAGGTGCTGCGAGCCATCGTCGCCGACTACGTCTCCTCACACGAGCCCGTGGGGTCGAAGGCCATCGTGGAGCGGCACAACCTGGGTGTGTCCAGCGCCACTGTCCGCAACGACATGGCGGCGCTGGAGGAGGAGGGCTACATCACCCAGCCGCACACCAGCGCCGGCCGGGTCCCCACCGACAAGGGCTACCGGGTCTTCGTCGACCGGCTCAGCCAGCTCAAGCCGCTGTCGTCGGCGGAACGCCGCGCCATCCAGACCTTCCTCGACGGCGCGCTCGACCTCGACGACGTGCTGCGCCGCAGCGTCCGGCTGCTGGCCCAGCTCACCCGCCAGGTCGCGGTCGTGCAGTACCCGACGCTGACCCGCTCGACGGTCCGCCACCTCGAGGTGGTGACGATCACCCCGGCCCGGTTGATGCTGGTGCTCATCACCGACACCGGACGGGTGGACCAGAAGATCGTCGACCTCGGCGACGTGGTGAGCGAGGACGACGTGGCGCGGCTGCGGACCTCGCTCAACGCGGCGATGGTCGGCCAGCGGCTGCCCGACGCCTCCGCGCGGGTCTCCGAGCTGCCGGACGAGGCGCCGCCCGAGCTGCGCGACACCATGACCAGGGTGTGCACCGTGCTCATCGAGTCGCTCGTCGAGCACCCCGAGGAACGCCTGGTGCTGGGCGGGACGGCCAACCTGACCCGCAACGCCGCGGACTTCCCGAACTCCCTGCGCCAGGTGCTGGAGGCGCTGGAGGAGCAGGTCGTGGTGCTCAAGCTGCTCGCCGCCGCCAGGGACGCCGCCCACGTGGTGGTCCGCATCGGCGGCGAGAACGAGGCCGAGGACCTGCGCAGCACCTCGGTCGTCTCCATCGGCTACGGCCGCTCGGGCGACGTCCTCGGCGGCATGGGGGTCGTCGGACCGACCCGGATGGACTACCCGGGAACCATGGCGGCCGTGCACGCGGTCGCCGCCTACGTGGGGGAGATCCTCGCCGGGCGGTAGGCCCGGCGAGCTGAGATGTTCGGACGCGCCGCGCCACGCGGTCGGGTGCGGCAGGAGGACTGGAAACGGTGGCGAGGGACTACTACGGCACGCTCGGGGTGGGGCGCGACGCCACGCCCGAGGAGATCAAGCGCGCCTACCGGAAGCTGGCGCGCGAGCTGCACCCCGACGTGAACCCGTCCCCGGACGCGCAGGACCGGTTCAAGGAGGTCTCGGCGGCCTACGAGGTCCTGTCGGACCCGAAGAAGCGGCAGATCGTCGACCTCGGTGGCGACCCGCTGGAGCCGGGCGGCGGCATGGGCGGCGGCGCCGGCATGCGCGACCCGTTCGCCGGCTTCGGCCTCGGCGACATCATGGACGCCTTCTTCGGCGGCACCACCGGGCGCGGCCCGCGCAGCCGGGTGCAGCCCGGCGCCGACGCGTTGATCCGGCTGGAGCTGACGCTGGAGGAGTGCGCCTTCGGGGTCAGCAGGGAGATCACCGTCGACACGGCCGTGCTGTGCGACACCTGCTCCGGCTCCGGCTGCGCCGCCGGCACCAGCCCGGTCTCCTGCGACACCTGCGGCGGCCGCGGCGAGGTGCAGTCCGTGCAGCGGTCCTTCCTCGGCCAGGTCGTCACCTCCCGCCCCTGCCCGGTCTGCCGCGGCTACGGTGAGGTCATCCCCGACCCCTGCCGCCAGTGCCAGGGCGACGGCAGGGTGCGGGCCCGGCGCACCGTCACCGTCAAGATCCCGGCCGGTGTCGGCGACGGCATGCGGGTGCGCCTGGCCAGCCAGGGCGAGGTCGGCCCCGGCGGCGGACCGGCCGGCGACCTGTACGTCGAGGTCGACGAGCTGCCGCACGAGACCTTCACCCGCGACGGCGCGGACCTGCACTGCCGGCTCAGGGTGCCCATGACCTCGGCCGCCCTCGGCGCGGTGCTGCCGCTGGAGACCCTCGACGGCACCGAGGAGCTCCAGCTCGACCCGGGCACGCAGCCCGGCACCGAGCTGCTCCTGACCGGCAAGGGCATGCCGAGGCTGCGCTCCTCCGGCCGCGTCGACGGCCGGGGCGACCTGCACGTGCACGTGGAGGTCGTGGTGCCCACCAAGCTGGACGCCCGGCAGACCGAGCTGCTGCGCGAGCTGGCCGCGCTGCGCGGCGAGGAGCAGCCCGAGGTCGCCGCCAACGGCAAGGCCAGGGGCGGCGGGCTGTTCTCCCGGCTGCGGGGCCGGTAGGCGGAGCGGGACGCGATGTCGACGCTGCCGGTCTTCCTGGTCGACGCGTTGCCGGCCGGTGAGCACGCCGTGCTGGACGGCCCGGAGGGCCGGCACGCCGCCACCGTGCGCCGCCTGCGGCCGGGGGAGGAGCTGCTGCTCTCCGACGGTCGCGGCGGGCTCACCCGCTGCGTGGTGAGCGCGGCCGAACGCGACTCCCTGCGGCTGGACGTGCGGGAGAGCTGGACCGAGCCCGCGCCCAGCCCCCGGGTGGTCCTGGCGCAGGCCCTGGTGAAGGGCGACCGCGGCGAACTGGCCGTCGAACTGGCCACCGAGGCCGGCGTCGACGTCGTACGGCCGTGGCGCGCCGCCCGCTGCGTCGCCCGGTGGGACGAGGGGCCGCGCGGGGCCAAGGCCCTCGCCCGCTGGCGCAGCACCGCCAGGGAGGCCGGCAAGCAGGCCCGCCGCGCCCGCCTGCCCGAGGTCACCGAGCCGGTCTCCACCCGGCAGCTCGCCGACGTGGTGCGCTCCGCCGCCGCCGCGCTCGTGCTCCACGAGTCCGCCACCGTCCCCATCGCCGAGGCCACCCTGGCCACGGAGGGTGACCTCGTCATCGTCGTCGGGCCGGAGGGCGGCATCACCGACGACGAACTGGCGACCCTCGCCGAGGCCGGAGCCCAACCCGTCCGGCTCGGCCCCACCGTCCTCCGCGCGTCCACGGCGGCCGCGGTCGCGTTGGGTGCCCTCGGCGTGCTCACCCCCAGGTGGAGGCCTTGAGACCGGCGGCAGGGTGGACTCTGGCGACCCAGGGTCGACCGGCGGCCGCCGCCCGTCGCCCTGCGGCGGCCTCACTGTCCTCAATGGTCTGATCGCCCGCCGGCGCGCTGGCGTGACCCCCGCCACGGGGCTACGCTCTGTTGCCATCGGTGGTGCTGAGCGCGACCGCCCCACCCGGAGCGCGCGCCCCGCGCCCACCGACGCCGACCTCGGGTGACGGGCACCCGAAGGACCGCTGGACACCTCCCCCCTCGGTCCGGCGGACCGCGCCGCGGCGGGGTGACCCCCAGGCCCCGCCGCGGCGCTCCATGTCGGCGGGCACGCCTTCCCTCTCTCCTCGATCGCTGTGGGGGGCCGAGCCCCCCACACCCCCCCACGGTGCGAGCTCCTCGCCCTGGCGGAGCTGGTCCCTCTGGCACTTCACCAGCACGGTTTTCTCGGGGTCGCATTCGGGGCCTGGCGGCCCCTCTGCTCCTGTTCGCTCCGGTGCTTCACGGCGCAGAGGGCCTGGCGGCCCTTGCGCCCACCGCCCCTCTCGCATCACGCCGCCCCGCGCACCTCCCGGCCGCCGCACCCCAACCTCCGCTCGGCCTTGCCCTGCGGTCCTGGCGCTCGTGATCTACTCAGGAGCCATTGGCCCACCACCCCGTGAGCCTGAGGAGGTCACCCCGCGCCTCCTTCTCGCAGATCAAGAGTTGATAACGCCGCCCTGTTACCCCAGCTCACGAAGGGCCTTCCCCGCGCACGCGGGGGTGAGTCCGCCCGTGACCCCGCCGCTGAACGCCCCCATCGGCCTTCCCCGTGCACGCGGGGGTGAGTCCCCCACGGACTGTTCGCCCTTGGCGGGGTCGAGGTCTTCCCCGCGCACGCGGGGGTGAGTCGTCGATCTTCTATGGTGACGACGCGCTCCGGGAGTCTTCCCCGCGCACGCCGGGGTGAGTCCGAGTGGCACGGGTATGACCACCGCGCCCACGTGTCTTCCCCGCGCACGCGGGGTGAGTGGACCACGTGGGTGCGTCAGCGTGGGTCTTCCCCGCGGATGCGGGGGTGAGTCGGGGGGTAGGGCGTTCCGGCTCTCCCCTGTCCGTCTTCCCCGCGCACGCGGGGGTGAGTCGTCGCGATCCCGTACGGGTCGAACCCGGGCGTCGTCTCCCCCCGCGCACGCCGGGGTGAGTCGCCGTGGGCAAGGGTTGTGCCGCATGGGCTGGTCACTTCTCCGCACACGCGGGGATGAGTCCCTCGTGTGCGGGCACCCCGGGCCGGCGGGGGCCTGTCTTCCCCGCACACAGCGGGGTGAGTCGAGGCGGAACAACCGTATGCCTAGCGCCAGCATGTCTTCCCTGCGCACGCGGGGTGAGTCGTCGTACTCGTCGAACACGCCCCCGCTGAGCGCGTCTTCCCCGTGCACGCGGGGGTGAGTCCCCGAGCGCGATCTCGGGGCACGCCCGGCGGCAGTCTTCCCCGCACACGCGGGTGAGTCGAGGGAAAGCCCTGATCACCACAGACGAGGCCGGTCTTCCCCGTGCACGCGGGGGGTGAGTCGCAGACCGGGGACGTTCTCGACGAGGACGTAGCGTCTTCCCCGCGCACGCGGGGGTGAGTCCGAGAACGAGACCAAGGCCACGCCGTCTTCGCCACACACGCCGGGGTGAGTCCGAGTGGCACGGGTATGACCACCGCGCCCACGTGTCTTCCCCGCACACGCGGGGGTGAGTCCACCGGTGGCGCCGTGCGGGTAGGTCTGGATGGGTCTTCCCCGCGCACGCGGAGGTGAGTCCACCGGTGGCGCCGTGCGGGTAGGTCTGGATGGGTCTTCCCCGCGAATGCGGGGGTGAGTCGGGGGGTAGGGCGTTCCGGATCTCCCCTGTCCGTCTTCCCCGCGCACGTGGGGGTGAGTCGTCCCGATCGGGCAAGTCGTCGCTGATCAACGTGTCTTTCCCGCGCACGCGGGGGTGAGTCGCTGTGGACGCGAACCACCCTCCAGGGAATCCTGTCTTCCCCGCGCACGCCGGGGTGAGTCCGAGTGGCACGGGTATGACCACCGCGCCCACGTGTCTTCCCCGCACACGCGGGGTGAGTCGACCACGCGGGTGCGTCAGCGTGGGTCTTCCCCGTGCACGCGGGGGTGAGTCCTGGTTCACGGTGCCGCCGCTGACGTCCGCCTCGTTTTCCCCGTGCACATGGGGAGAGTCGCAGACCCGGCACGAGGACCAGCTCGACATCGGGTCTTCTCTGTGCATGCGGGGGTGAGTCCAGGCCAGCGCGCCGATGTTCGAGATGCACGATGTCTTCCCCGCGCGCGGAGGTGAGTCGTGGGCGACGGGTCGAGGGGACGCGTCGAAGGCGTCTTCCCCGCGCATGTGGGGGTAGGTCGGTGGCGTGCCGCTCGTGAGAGGCGGCGGCCTGGTCTTCCCTGCGTACGTGGGGTGAATCCACGCGGGTCACCGAACAGGACGTCGTGCTGGGGTCCTCCCCGCGTAGGCGGGTGTGAGTCACCATCCGCCGCGCCGATTCCCGCCACCGCACTGTCCTCCCTGCGCGTGCGGGGGTGAGTCGCGGCCTCGTCGCACGCTGGCGCTGCCGACGCGGTCTTCCCCGTGCACGCGGGTGAGTCCGACACCCCGGTGAGACCGCATCGGCGAGGTGTGTCTTCCCCGCGTACGCCGGGGTCAGTCCCGTCGATCGCGCGGACCATGCGGTGCACCGCCGTCTTCCCCACGTGCCCGGGGTGAGTCACGCCGCGTCCCGCCTGGCACCCGACGACCTGTCCTCCCCGCTCCGGGGGGGCGAGTCCCTGGCCGACACCAGGGCTCGCCTGGGCTGGTGTCTTCCCCCGCGCGGGGGTGAGTCAACCGCCGACGATTCTTCGGCAGACTGCCCGCGTTTTCCCCGCGTCCGCCTGGGTGAGTCGTCGGCGCGCTCCTGCTCGGCGTCGACATCGAAGTGTTCCCCGCGCAGGCGGGGGGCGAGTCGGACAGGGCCGCACGCCATGCCTCGATGCTGCGTCTTTCCTGCATGTGCGGGTGCGTTGGGGTGGGTCAGCGGGTGAAGGCCGCCTTCACGGTGGGGACGAGGGCGTCGAGGAAGTCGAAGGCGAGGACGATCGTCCAGACGGCCATGCCGCCGAAGAGGGCACCGGCGCGGTCCACCTCGAAGTCGGCGAGCGCGGCGCCGCCGGCGAGCAGGGCCATGGCGACGAGCCATTCGAGGGCGCGGAGGCGGAACTCGCGGCGCTTCTTGCGGGCGTGGTCGCGCGGGGAGAGCGGGGCCTCGGGGGCCGCCTCGTGGTCACGGCCCAGCCTGCGGCGGACCCAGCGGTCGGCGGTGTGCAGGTGATGGCGTCCGGAGACCAGGGCGATGGCGACCGCGATGGCCGCGATCACGTGGGCGATGGACGCCGTGCTGCCCCTGGCGAGGTCGACGGCGCCCGAGACGAGCAGGACCACCTGGGTCCCCGCCGCGAGCAGGAGCAGCGCCGCGCCGACGCGGGGCGCCCTGAGCAGGTAACGCGTGAGCAGTCCGGCGAGCAGCAGCACCCAGAACCCGATCTCACAGCCGATGACGACGGCCAGGAACACGACGCCCCCCCGTTTCAACACAGTCGTGCTAATTCCCGTTCTGGATAGCACGCGCACCGGTGGGTTGGCAACACGAATGTGTTAGGAAGAGGGCATGCCGAAGGTCGTGGACCACGAGGAACGCCGCAAGGAACTGGCCGAGGCCGTGTGGCGCATCGTCCTGCGCGACGGCGTCGAGCACGCCTCGGTGCGGACCGTCGCCGCCGAGGCCGGCTGGTCCACGGGCTCGCTGCGCCACTACTTCCCGACTCAGGACGCCCTGCTGCGCTTCGCGGCGGAACTGTCGGCCGACAAGGTCGTCGCGCGCCTGCGGCAGAGCCTCAACGAGGAGCGCGGGCCGCGGCTGGTGATGCGCACCGTCGGGTTGGAGCTGCTCCCGCTGGACGAGCAGCGCCGCGCCGAGATCGCCGTCTGGCTGGCGTTCGTGGACCGCGCCCGGGTCGACGCGTCCCTGCGCGCCATCGAGCGCCGGATCAACGGCGAGGCCGTCGAGAACTACGAGAAGATCTTCGCCTGGGCCAGGGACATCCGCGCGCTGCGGCCGGGTCTGGAACCGAGACGCGAGGCCAGGGCCTTCCAGGCCCTCGTCGACGGGTTGGCCGTGCACGCCCTGCTGCGACCGCACCAGTACGACAACGACGTCATCGTGGCGATCCTCGACGACCATCTTGACCGAGTCTTCACGGAGCAAGATCCCGAGGCGCGCGGAACGGCCGCCGGGCACTAGCCTGCGCTCATGAGCGCGAGCGCGTCCGACTGCCTGTTCTGCCGCATCGTCGCCGGCGAGATCCCCGCGACGATCGTGCACTCCGACGACCGCACCGTCGCCTTCCGTGACATCAACCCGCAGGCGCCGACGCACGTCCTCGTCGTGCCGCGCGAGCACCACCCCAACGCCGCCGCGCTGGCCGCCGAGGCCCCCGAGCTGCTGGTCGAGGTGATGCGCGCCGGCGCGGCGGTGGCCGAGCGGGAGGGCGTCGCCGCCAGCGGCTACCGCCTGCTGTTCAACACCGGGGCGGACGCCGGCCAGACGGTCTTCCACGCGCACCTGCACGTCATCGGCGGCGAGCGCCTCGGCGGGATGGCCCAGGTGGGCTGAGCCGGACGGCCCCGGGCCGCCCCCCACACGCGCCAATGTCGCTGGGGCGGCGTCGCCGTCGCGGTCTAGCATCAAGGGGCACCGAGTACCGAACGCAGCGCGAACGCGCAGAAAGCAGGCCCGAGAGCTGGTGGCGGGGACCGCGCCGGGTGGAGCCGCCCGATCTGGAGCAGGCCGGAACACAACGCAGACCACGAGCCCCGGGGGCGGGACGCCCGGGGACGCGCAGTCGAGGATCGCCGTTCCCGACAGCGCGATGCTCGCGCTGCTCGGCTCGCGGGACGAGAACCTGCGGGTCGCCGAGGACCTGTTGACCGCCGACGTGCACGTGCGGGGCAACGAGATCACGTTGACCGGGCAGCCGGCCGACGTGGCCTTCGCCGAACGCGTGTTCGCCGAGCTGGTGACCCTGGCCAACCGGGGGCAGGACGTCGGCCCGGACGCCGTGCGCCGCACGGTGTCGATGCTGTCGGCCGGCACCGAGGAGTCGCCGGCGGAGGTGCTCAGCCTGGACATCCTGTCCCGGCGCGGCCGCACCATCCGCCCCAAGACCCTCAACCAGAAGCACTACGTCGACGCGATCGACGAGCACACCATCGTCTTCGGCATCGGACCCGCCGGCACCGGCAAGACCTACCTGGCCATGGCCAAGGCCGTGCAGGCGCTCCAGGCCAAGCAGGTCACCAGGATCATCCTGACCCGGCCGGCGGTCGAGGCCGGTGAGCGGCTCGGCTACCTGCCGGGCACCCTCTACGAGAAGATCGACCCGTACCTGCGGCCGCTGTACGACGCGCTGCACGACATGGTCGACCCGGAGTCGATCCCCCGGCTGACCCAGGCCGGCACGATCGAGGTCGCCCCGCTGGCCTACATGCGCGGCCGCACCCTCAACGACGCGTTCATCATCCTGGACGAGGCGCAGAACACCACGCCGGAGCAGATGAAGATGTTCCTGACCCGGCTGGGCTTCGGCTCCAAGATCGTGGTCACCGGCGACGTCACCCAGATCGACCTGCCCGGCGGCCAGGTCTCCGGCCTGCGGGTGGTCCAGGAGATCCTCGACGGCGTGGACGACGTCCACTTCGCCGAGCTGACCAGCCAGGACGTGGTGCGGCACCGGCTGGTCGGGGACATCGTGGACGCCTACGCCCGCTGGGACGCCACCCGGCAGGACCGCCCCACGCCCGCCGCGGCGGGCCACGGGCGGCGGCAGCACGTGCACGGCCGGCGCGGCCGGCAGGCGTGAGCGCACGGCGCGTCCCCGTCGGCCGGCGGTCGGCGGGGCGCGCGGCACGACGAGCAAGCGACGAGAACGACGGGACAACGTGAGCATCGAGATCGCCAACGAGTCCGGGGTGTCGGTCGACGAGGCGTCGATCGTCGCCGCGGCCCGCTACGCGCTCGACCGGATGGGTGTCAGCCCCCTGGCCGAGCTGAGCGTGCTGCTGGTGGACCTGGACGTCATGGCCGACCTGCACGAACGGTGGATGGACCTGCCCGGCCCCACCGACGTGATGGCCTTCCCCATGGACGAGCTGGACTCGGCCCGCCGGCCGGACGCCGCCGGGCTCGGGCCGGCGCTGCTGGGCGACATCGTGCTGTGCCCGGCCTTCGCCAGGGAGCAGGCCCGCAAGGCCGGCCACGGGCTCATGGACGAGCTGCACCTGCTCACCGTGCACGGCGTGCTGCACCTGCTCGGCTATGACCACGCCGAGCCCGCCGAGGAGCGGGAGATGTTCTCCCTCCAGAACCGCATCCTCGCCGACTTCCGGACCGCGCGCGCCGAGGCCGAGCGCCTGGCCGCGCAACGCGACGCCGACGACCGGGTGCTCGGCGCGGTCGGGCTCACCGAGGCCGAGGACGAGGCCCCGGCCCCCGACCGGCGGGAGGAGCCGGAGGACGGCCCCGAGGGCGGGGACGGCCGACCCGGCGGTCAGGCCGGCTGAGGACGGACACCGTGATCACCGGGTCGACGTCGTTGCTGGTGCTCGCGGTGCTGCTCGTGCTGGCGGCGGGGGCCTTCGCGGCCGCCGACGCCGCGTTGGGCGCCACCTCCCGCGCCAGGGTCGACGAGCTGGTCCGGCAGGGCCGCGCCGGCGCCGGCCAGCTCCAGCTCGTGGTGGCCGACCGGCCCCGGCACGTCAACCTGCTCCTGCTGCTCCGGCTCGGCTGCGAGCTGGCCGCCACGGTGCTGGTCACCGTGGTCGCGCTGCGCTGGATCGACCCCGACTGGCTGGCCCTGCTCGTGGCGGGGCTGACCATGCTCGTCGTGTCCTACGTGCTGGTCGGCGTCGGGCCGCGCACGGTCGGGCGGCAGCACCCCTACGGCGTCGGCCTGATCGCGGCGGGGCCGGTGCGCGTGCTGGCCGGGCTGCTCGGCCCGCTCACCCGGCTGCTGATCCTGGTCGGCAACGCCATCACCCCGGGGCGGGGCTTCCGCGAGGGGCCGTTCTCCTCCGAGGTCGAGCTGCGCGAGCTGGTCGACATGGCGCAGGAGCGGGGCGTGGTCGCCGCCGGCGAGCGCGAGATGATCCACTCGGTGTTCGAGCTGGGGGACACCATCGCCCGCGAGGTGATGGTGCCCCGCACCGAGCTGGTGTGGATCGAGCAGGGCAAGTCCGTGCGGCAGGCGCTGGCGCTGTGCCTGCGCACCGGGTTCTCCCGCATCCCGGTGATCGGGGAGACCGTCGACGACGTCGTCGGGGTGGTCAACCTCAAGGACCTGGTGCGGGTGGCCGTCGAGTTCGGCGGCTTCGACCAGCTCAGGGAGCGCGGGCCCACGGTCGGCGAGCTGATGCGGCCGGCGAGTTTCGTCCCCGACTCCAAGCGGCTGGACGAGCTGCTCAGGGAGATGCAGCTCTCGCGCAACCACATGGCCATCGTCGTCGACGAGTACGGCGGCACGGCGGGCCTGCTGACCATCGAGGACATCCTCGAGGAGATCGTCGGGGAGATCACCGACGAGTACGACCTGGCCGAGCGGCCCCCGGTCGAGCGCCTCGACGACGGCTCGGTGCGGGTCAGCGCCCGGCTGGCCGTGGAGGACCTCGGCGCGGTGTTCGACCTCGAACTGGACCACCAGGACGTGGAGACCGTGGGCGGACTGCTCGCCCAGCGCCTCGGGCGGGTGCCGCTGCCCGGCGCGGAGGCGGAGATCGCCGGCCTGCGGCTGCGGGCCGAGGGTGGCAAGGACAGCCGGGGCCGGATGCGGATCACCACGGTGTTGGTGCGCCGCGCCGGGGAGCCGGCGGCCCGCCAGGACGGCGGGACCGGACACGAGCGCACCGCGCAGGAGGAGGGGAGCGACAGCCGTGGCTGAGCCGACCGCTGTGGACCCGGAGGACGCCAAGATCGTCACGCTGGCCCGATCGGCCCGCGCCCGCACCGGAGCCGCCGAGGGCGCGGCCGTGCGGGACACCGACGGCCGCACCTACGCCGCGTGCACCGTGGCGTTGCCCTCGCTGAGGCTGACCGCGTTGCAGGCGGCGGTGGCCGCCGCCGTGGCCAGCGGCGCCGAGGGCCTGGAGGCCGCCGCCGTGGTCACCGACGCCGGCGAGGTGGACGGCGAGTCGCTCGCGGCCGTCCGCGACCTGGCCCAGGACGCCCCGGTGCTGCGTGCCGACGCGGCCGGGACGGTGCTGGACGTCGTGAGCTGAGGATTTTCCGGCTGGCCTGCCGCGCGGCGCGGGTTTCGCGGGCGTTGCGGGAGGCTGGCCGGAAAGATCGGCGCTGTGAGGCGGGGTCGGACGCGGGGGATTTTCTCCGCCGCATTCGGCCCCGCCTCCGCGTGTTCACGCCTTTCGCGCCTGGGTGCGCGGCTCCCTCCGGCGTCTTGTTCGACGGCGCCTGACCGTGCCTGATCATGTCTGGTGGTGTCTGACCTGGTCGGGGGGCGAGGAGCCACCATTTCGGTGCCTTGCGCGCCGCGTCGTTTTTCCGCCACCCTGAGATTAGGGGTTCCCCCTGGTAACGGTGTTTTGGTGGAATTCGGGGCTGGGGGACGGCCTCAATGGTGGCACGGATTGCGTCCTGGGCCGATTGTTGTCAGGACGTGCGCGATCGTGCGGGGCCGTTCTGCGGGTGGTCGCCGTCGTTAGGCTGGCGCGTCGTGTCGGAAAAGCCTGTGCGGGTGACGGTGTGCCGGGGTTGTTGTTGCGGAACGCGACGGAAGCACCCCGGGGTCGACCACGACTGGCAGCTCCAGCGGCTCCGCGCGCTGGCCGCCTCCGCCGCCACCCGGGTCGAGGTGCGCACCTCGGACTGCCTCGACGCGTGCGAGCACTCCAACCTGGTGGTCGTGCACGCCTCGGGGGCGAAGCCGGTGTGGCTTGGTTTCGTCCTCGACGAAACCGTGCTGGACGACCTGGAGGGGTGGTTGGCGGCCGGAGGGCCGGGTCGCGCCCCGCTGCCCGACGCGCTGGAACTCCACCGCGTCACCCCACCGGCGCGTCGGGTCTGGGCACAACGGCGACAATGGACGGATGACCAGCACGTCTGAGGGGTACCGGTCCGGGTTCGCCTGCTTCGTGGGCCGGCCCAACGCCGGCAAGTCGACGCTGACCAACGCCCTGGTCGGCAGCAAGGTGGCGATCACCTCCAGCAAGCCGCAGACCACCCGGCACACCATCCGGGGCATCGTGCACCGCCCCGACGCCCAGCTCGTGATCGTCGACACTCCTGGCCTGCACCGCCCGCGCACCCTGCTCGGCCAGCGCCTCAACGACCTGGTCAGGGAGACCTGGTCCGAGGTGGACGTGGTCGGGTTCTGCGTCCCCGCCGACCAGAAGGTCGGCCCAGGGGACCGGTTCATCGCGGCCGAGCTGGAGAAGGTCGCCCGGCGCACCCCCGTCATCGGCGTCGTGACCAAGACCGACCTGGTGCCCAAGGAACGCGTCGCCGAGCAGCTCCTGGCCCTCCAGCAGGTCATGGAGTTCGCCGACCTGGTCCCGGTCTCCGCCGTCGACGGGTTCCAGGTCACGGTGCTGGCCGACCTGCTGGTCGAGCGCCTGCCGCACGGCGAGCCGCTCTACCCGCAGGGCGAGCTGACCGACGAGCCGGAGGCCACGCTGGTCGCCGAGCTGATCCGCGAGGCCGCGCTGGAGGGCGTGCGCGACGAGCTGCCGCACTCGATCGCGGTCGTCGTCGAGGAGATGCTGCCCAGGGAGGACCGCCCCGACCTGGTCGACGTGCACGCCAACATCTACATCGAGCGGCCCAGCCAGAAGCCGATCATCATCGGCCGGGGCGGCGAGCGGCTGCGCCAGGTCGGCGGCACCGCGCGCCGGCACATCGAGCGGTTGCTGGGCTGCCGCATCTACCTCGACCTGCACGTGAAGGTGGCCAAGGACTGGCAGCGCGACCCGAAACAGCTCCGCCGGCTCGGTTTCTGAACCGCCCAGGTCGGGCGGTTCCCCTCCCCGTTCCCGACGTGCGTTCCGACGGGTTTTCCGGTTTCGCCCCCTCGCCCTTCACCCGTTCGGTACATTGTCGCCCGCTTGTCGGCGGTGTCGCCGACGGCGGCATTCCCTCGACCGCACGTCACCGGGAGATTCCGTGACCAACCCCTACGGCCAGCAGCCGGGTCCCTACGGGCAGCAGCCCGGCCAGTTCGGCCAGCCCGGCCCCGGCACGCCGCCCGGCGGCTACCAGCAGCAGCAGCCGGGCTTCGGCGCCCCCTACGGCGCCCAGCCGGGCTACCAGCCGGCCACCCCGCCCGACAACAACCTGGTCTGGGGCATCCTGACCACGATCCTGTGCTGCCTCCCGCTGGGCGTGGTCTCGATCGTGAAGGCCAACCAGGTCAACAACCTGTGGGCGCAGGGCCAGTACGACGAGGCGCGCAAGGCCGCCGACGACGCCAAGAAGTTCGCCATGTGGTCGGCGATCGTCCAGGGCATCCTGATCGTCGCGATCATCATCTTCTACGTCGTCGTGATCGCCGCCGCGGTCTCCTCCTCCAGCCGGTACTGAGCGGGGGACCTCGTGACCGGGAACCCCGCGTCGGGCGCCCCGAGCCCGACCACCGGGTGTGGGGCGGACCGCCGCGCCGGCGGGCGCGGCGGTCCGCTCTCCCGGCTCACCGCCCTGGCCCCGCCGCTGGGCGTGGCCGCGCTCGCGGCGGTCGGGTGCGGCGTGGTGCTGTGGGCCGACCCGACGGCCCCCGGCAACCCCCTGCCCACCTGCCCCACCAAGGCGTGGCTGGGCCTGGTGTGCCCGGGCTGCGGCGCGCTGCGCATGACCTACAGCCTGTTGCACGGCGACCTGCTCGCCGCCGCGCACTACAACGCGGTCGCCCTGGTGGCGTTGCCGCTGCTGGTCTGGACGTGGGTCGGCTGGACGCGCGGCCGGCTCGCCGGGCGGCCCGTGCGCTCGTGGCAGCACCACCGCCGCGCGCCGATGGCGGTGCTGGCCGTGCTGGTGGTGTGGTGGGTCGTGCGGAACATCCCGGTCGACCCGTTCCTCGCGCTCCGCGTGTGAACCCCGCCTCCGCACCCCTGCGCGTCTGACCAGCGGGGATGGGTGACAGGATGGACGTGTGAGCCTGTACCGGGACACCGGCGTCGTGCTGCGGGTGCAGAAGCTCGGTGAGGCCGACCGGATCATCACCCTGCTGACCCGCCGGCACGGCAAGGTGCGTGCCGTCGCCAAGGGGGTGCGTCGCACCACCTCGCGGTTCGGCGCGCGCCTGGAGCCCTTCGGGCACGTGGACGTCCAGTTCCACACCGGCCGCACGCTCGACGTCGTCACGCAGGTGCAGACCCTCGACGCCTTCGGGGCCGGCCTGGTGGGCGACTACTCCCGGTACACGGCGGCCTGCGCCGTGCTGGAGACCGCCGACCGGCTGACGTTGGACGAGGGCGAGCCCGCGTTGCGGCTCTACCTGCTCGTCGTCGGCGCGTTGCGGGCGTTGTCCGGCCGGGAGCGCGACCCGTCGCTGGTGCTGGACGCGTTCCTGCTGCGGGCGATGGCGTTCGCCGGCTGGGCCCCGGCCCTCGCCGAGTGCGCCCGCTGCGGCCTGCCCGGCCCGCACGGTTCGTTCAGCGTGCCGGCCGGCGGCTCGGTGTGCGCCGGATGCCGGCCCGCCGGCTCGGCCAGGCCGGCCGGCGAGACGCTGCGGCTGCTCGACGCGCTGCTGCACGGCGACTGGGAGACCGCCGAGGCGGTGGGGCAGCCCGCCCGCCGCGAGGGCAGCGGCCTGGTCGCGGCCCACCTCCAGTGGCACATGGAGCGCCAGCTCCGGTCGTTGCCGCTGGTGGAGCGGCGCGCCGCCGCGACGGGCGGCCGGCGGCCGGTGGAGCACGCCGCGACCGGTGATCGGACACCGTCGGCCGACATGGTCTGATAGGCCCGCCACGGCAGGAGTAGCACGCCAGGAGGACCAATGTTGCGACGTCGGCTGCGCGGACGCGGGGACCCGAGCGTCCGGCCACCCGACCCGCACCCCTCGGGGGCCCGGCCCCCCGCCATCCCACCGGAGCTGGTGCCGAGGCACGTGGCGTTGGTGATGGACGGCAACGGGCGGTGGGCCAACCAGCGCGGGCTGCCCCGCACCGAGGGCCACCGCCGGGGTGAGGCCGTGGTCCTCGACGTGTTGCAGGGCGCCATCGAACTCGGGGTGAAGTGGCTGTCCCTCTACGCCTTCTCGACCGAGAACTGGAAGCGCAGCCCGGACGAGGTGCGCTTCCTCATGGGCTTCAACCGCGACGTGATCCACCGCCGCGTCGACCAGTTCGACGAGCTGGGCGTGCGGGTGCGCTGGGCGGGGCGGCGGCCCCGGCTGTGGCGCAGCGTGATCAAGGAGCTGGAGGTCGCCGAGGAGCGCACGCGGAACAACGACGTGCTGACCCTCACGATGTGCGTCAACTACGGCGGCAGGGCCGAGATCGCCGACGCCGCCAAGGAGATCGCCAGGCTGGCCGCGGCCGGGAAGATCAACCCGGAGAAGGTCGACGAGAAGATGCTGGCCAGGTACCTGGACGAGCCGGACATGCCGGACGTGGACCTGTTCATCCGGCCCTCCGGCGAGCAGCGCACCTCGAACTTCCTGATCTGGCAGTCCGCGTACGCGGAGATGGTGTTCCAGGACGTGCTCTTCCCGGACTTCGACCGCATCCGGTTCTGGGAGGCGTGCGAGACCTACGCGCGCCGGGACCGCCGGTTCGGCGGCGCCGTCGACGCCGTGGCCGGGTCCGGGGAGGCCGGACCGACCGGGGGAGGAGCCCGATGACCAACCACGAGGCCAGCACCACCGCCCGCCTGCTCTCGGCGGCCAAGGAGGCGCTGGAGCTGTACCACGACGTCCAGGTCGACGACGACGGCGCGCTGAGCTTCCGGCACGGCGAGGTGCCGTGCGCGGTCCAGGCGATGCAGCTCGCCGAGGGCCTGGTCGTGCTCAGCCTGACCTGCGTGGTCGCCTGGGACCTGCCCGACGACCCCCGGCTGGCCCAGTCGGCGGCCGAACGCGCCGGCCAGGGCCTGTTCGGCACGTTGGGCGTGGTGCGCGAGGAGCGCGGCATGGACGTGCTGCTCCGGTACGCCTTCCCCGCCGAGGGGTTGAGCCCGGCCGCGTTGAGCACGCTGCTGATGCTCGTCGTCTCCACCGCCTCCCAGCTCCGCGCCGAGCTGCTGGCCGAGGCCGCCGGCAACTGAGGCGACGCGACCCGTGGGGGCGAGCCGGCCAGCGGCGGCCGGCTCGCCCCCACGGGTTCTTTTTCCCGGTCACAAGGCTCTGACCAGCGGGTTCGCGTCGACAAGGGATACCCGTAACGGTTATCGATAGCGAACTGGCAGCATGATCGGGGTGACGACCACCCCGACCACGACCGGCGGACCGCCGCGCTCGCCGGCGCGCCGCAGACGGGTCGACTCCCTCCTCGTGCTCTGCGTGCTCCTGATCGCCGCGATGGTGTGGCAGGACCGCGTGGTCGCCGCCCTCGACGCGCCCGCCCTGCGCACCGGGTCGACGGTGTTCGTCGCGGTCTGCGTGCAGGCGATGCCGTTCCTCGCGCTCGGCGTGCTCATCAGCGGGATGATCGCCGCCTTCGTGCCGGCGAGCGCGCTCCGCCGCGTGTTGCCCCGCAACACGGCGGCCGCGGTCGGCGTGGCCGGGATGGCCGGACTGGCGCTGCCGGGCTGCGAGTGCGCGTCGGTGCCGGTCGCCCGCCGGCTGATGCAGCAGGGCGTGCCCCCGGCGGTGGCCCTGGCGTTCCTGCTCGCCGCCCCCGCGGTGAACCCGGTCGTCCTGGTCGCCACCGCCGTCGCCTTCCCCGGCGAGCCCGCGATGGTGCTCGCCCGGTTCCTGGGGTCGCTGGCCACCGCCGTCGTGACGGGCTGGCTGTGGGTCAGGATCGGCAGGGCCGAGTGGATCGCCGAGCGCGCCCTGCGGCGGATCGTCCCCCGGCCGGGCGCGTCGCGGTGGGCGGTCTTCGCCGAGACCGCGCGGCACGACCTGGTCGAGGCCGGCGGGTTCCTGGTGCTCGGCGGCCTGACCGCCGCCGTGCTCAACGTGGCCGTGCCGGCCTCCTGGGTGACCTCGCTCGCCGGTCAGGTCGCGCTCGGCGTCGTGGTGATGGCCGTGCTCGCCGTGGTGCTCGCGCTGTGCAGCGAGGCCGACGCGTTCGTCGCCGCCTCGCTGTCCGCGCTGCCGCTGCTGCCCCGGCTGGTGTTCCTGGTGGTCGGGCCGGCGGTGGACGTGAAGCTGGTGGCGTTGCAGGCGGGGACCTTCGGCCGCGCGTTCGCCGTCCGCTTCGCCCCGTTGACCTTCCTCGTGGCCGTGGTGTGCGGGGTCGTGGCCGGCCTGCTCGTCCTGGGAGGCGCCCGATGAGGCGGGAGACGCAGAACGTCGTGCTGGCGCTGCTCGGCGGCGCGCTGTTGAAGATCGCCTGGAACGGCACCTACCTGCGCTACGTCAAGCCGGGCCTGTTTCCGTGGCTGGTCGCGACCGGCGTCGTGATGGTGGCGCTCGCGGCCGTGGCGATCGTCAGGGACGTGCTCGCCGCCAGGACGGGGCGCGCCGTCCCGGCGCCGGCTTGCGCCGGTGATCACCCCCACGGGCAGCCGGAGCCGTCGGATGTCGCGGTGAGCGGAGAGACGGAGACGCCGGCGCGGTTGGCGCGGACGGAGGCGTCCTCGGCCGTCGAGGCCCGGACAGCGTCGGACACGCCTGCGCCGGAGGACGCCGGTGGACGGGAACGCGATCACGAACAGGGACGCGATCACGAACAGGGACACGATCACGAACAGGGACACGATCACGAACAGGGACACGGTCACGGCCACGGCCACCGTGAGCCGCGGAGCCCATGGCTGCTGCTGCTCCCGGTGCTGGCGATCTTCCTGGTCGCGCCGCCCGCGCTCGGCTCGGACGCCGTCAACCGGGCCGGCGCCGGCAACGACGAGGCCGCGCGCCAGCGGTCCTCGGGGTCGCCGATGTTCCCGCCTCTGCCCGGGGGCGACGCGATCCCCCTGCCGATCGGCGAGGTCGTCACGCGCACCGTCTGGGACGACTCGGGCTCGCTCGACAACCGCACCCTGCGCCTCACCGGCTTCCTCGTCCGCAGGGACGACGGTCGGCCGCTGCTGGCGCGCATGGTGATCCGCTGCTGCGCGGCGGACGCCTCACCGCGCACGGTCCTGCTGAGCGGCGGGGACGCCCAGTTGGCCGGCTACGCGCCCGACACCTGGCTTGAGGTGGTCGGCAAGGTCGTCCCGGGGAGCGGCAGGGCCAGCGTCGACCACACGCCGACCTTCACGGTCGAGTCGGTCCGGCCGGTCGCCGCCCCCACCGACCCCTACGAGTAGCCGAGCGGGGAGGTGCGGCAGGGCGGCGCGTGCCTCAGAGGAGGCGCGGGCTCAGAGGCGGCGCCGGGCCCTCAGGAGGAGCTGCCGTCACCGTCGCGGTCGGCACCTCGTTCGGTGCTGCGTTCTGCGCTGCGGTCGGTGCCTCGGGCGGCGCCGTCGCCCCCACCGCCGCAGTCCGCGCAGGTCCCGAAGATCTCCACGGTGTGGCTCACGTGCGTGAACCCGTTCTCGGACGCGACCCGGTCGGCCCACTTCTCCACGGCCGGGCCCTCCACCTCCACGGTGCGGCCGCAGCCCCGGCACACCAGGTGATGGTGGTGGTGGGCCGAGCACCGCCGGTAGATCGCCTCGCCGGTGCCGGTGCGCAGCACGTCGACCTCGCCCGCGTCGGCCAGCGTCTGGAGGGTGCGGTAGACGGTGGTGAGGCCGATGCCCTCGCCCCGGCGGCGCAGCTCCTCGTGGATCTCCTGCGCCGAGCGGAAGTCGTCGAGCTGGTCCAGGAGCCGGGAGACGGCGGCGCGCTGCCGGGTGGCCCGCAGGCCGGGGACGGCCGTCGTGGGCCGGCGGGTGGTCGGTCGCTGTGCGCTCACTCGGCCTCCTCCACGTGCGCGACCGCGTCCACCACGATGTGCGCCAGGTGCTCGTCGACCAGGCGGTAGACGACCTCGCGCCCGTGCCGCTCGCCGCGCACCACGCCGGCGGACTTCAGCACCCGCAGGTGCTGGCTGATCAGCGGCTGGGCGACGCCGAGCGCGTCCACCAGCTCGTGCACGCAGCGTTCCGAGGCGCGGAGCTGGAGCACGATCGCGATCCGCACCGGGGCGGCCAGGGCACGCAGCAGGTCGCCGGCCGCGGCCAGGGTCCTGGGGTCCCGAGGGGGGACCGGGCGCACGGCCCCTCGGTCGTGGTCGTGGGATGGGACCCGCTCGTCGGCGCCCGCGACCGCGCGTCGTGGCGCGGCATCGGGGCTTGCGGTCGGCATGTCGTCTCCAACGCTCCGGCGTGGTGGTCGCCCGCCCGGGCGACCAGGCTCTCCCGCCATCCTACGGGCCACCTGACCAAGGACCCCGGGCGTCCGGACGCCGCGCGCTGCTGCGAATGCCGCGCTCCGCCCCACCCGTCCGCCCCACCACCTGCGATCGCCCTGGTCGGTTCCGCACGCCCAGCCCGGGGGTGAGCGGGGACGACGCACCCTGCCCCGGCTTGGGGACCTGCCGGCCTACCGACCTGCCGACCTACGGATCTGAGGACCTGCCCACTGCGGTGCCCACTGCGTGGCTGGGTGTATGCCCCGCCTGCCCGGGGGCGACCACTGCTGGACGGTCGGTTCGACGTGGAGGAGCGTCTCGCCTCCTGGGGAGGGCGCGGCCTCCGGATGTTCCGTCCCGGGGCCGCCGCCTGAACGACTCACCCCACCCTCAGGACAGCCCCCACCCGCCCTGGGGGGCGAGCCCCGCTCCAGCCTAACCAGCGAGAACGCGCCCGGACCAGGCTGAATTTCAAGCCTGTGGATAACTCCCGCCGCACACGCGCGTCATTCACCCCGCGGTGGGAGTTGATCATGAAATCCTGGGGGGCCTGTGGACAACGACTTGACAAATCCGGCGCGAGGCTACTCAACCGCCGGGGTGATGCGCGCCGACATCCCGCGAGCCGCCGGAAGAACAGGACGACCGAACGGGGCGGCCCCGACCGGTCAAGGGCGGCGCGGCCGCGCCTCCGCGATCCCCGCACATCGAGGGGACGACCAGGGCCCCGCCGGGCAGGGTGAGGACCACGTGGGCGATCCCCGCACGTCCAAGGGGCTGCCCCTACCCGTCAGGACGACGCACCGAACAGGGCAGCACACACCGGACTCGGCGACGAATACCGAATAGTGCGCAGCGCACCCGACTGAACGACAAATTCCGAACAGGGCAACACACGCCGAACAGCACGGCGCGCACCGGAGTGAGCGACAAATACCGAACAAGTCGACGCACACCGGACTGGACGACACATCGCGTGACAACCGCGACAACACTCGGCGTGGCAACCCACCGAGACCCCGCCAGCGCCCGCCACGACGCCTACCCGCCCGGATCGCGCCGCCGAAGATCGGGATGCCGACGGAAGAGCGGGGAAGAACGGGCAGGGCTAGAAGAGCACCGACACCGCGACCCCCACCAGCACCGCGATCACCAGGACCCGGCCGAGCCGTTCGGCGGGGCGCAGCCGCGGCCACGTGGCGACCAGCAGCGCCAACACGAGCAGGGTCAGGACGCCCAGCAGGACGGCCCCGACCACACCCCGCAGCCACACGCCCAGCCCGAACAACCCGAACACCACCAGGAACGCGACCACTGGCGGGACGCGGGAGAGCGGGCCGTCACCCGGTAGCAGCGGGGCCCTCGTCGATCGCTGTCGGTCCATGACGGGCAGGATGCCAGGGTGCTGTTGGTCTGCCGGTTCGCCGTGCCGTCGGAGGAGACCGAGCGGTTCGCCGCCCGGGCCCGCACCGCGCTGGAGCTGCTCACCGCGCAGCCGGGTTGTCTCGGCGGCCGGCTCGGGCGGGCCACCGAGGACCCCGCGCGCTGGGTGTTGGTGGTCGAGTTCGAGTCGGTCGTCGCCTACCGGCGTGCCCTGTCGCCCTTCCCGGTGCGGGAGCACGTCGTCCCGTTGCTGTCCGAGGCGCTGACCGACGAGGCGTCCGTGCTGGAGGTGGTGGCGGCCGCGTCCGGCGGGTCCGTCGAGCGGCGGGAGAGCCTGCTCGCCGCCGACTCCGGCTCGGTGCGGATCGGCGAGGCCGCCGGCCCCGAGGTCCCGCCCCGGTAGCGCGGTCGCGTCACGCCGCGTGCCGGCAGGTCGGGCATGTGCAGTCCGCGCAGGAGCAGTGCGCGCACGAGTCCGAGCACGACGCGCACTCGCACTTCGCGTGGTTGCAGGTCGGGCACGCGCAGTCGGCGCAGTTGCAGACGGCGCACGCGTCGGCGCAGTGCTCGCACTGGCAGTCCGTGCACTCGTCGTAGTGCACTCCCTCGTCCGTGCGGTGTTCCCGGTGGACGTGGCCCGCGTGCAGGTAGTCGACGTGGTCGCCGTGGATCACGGCGTCGTGCCCGCACCCGGGCCCGTGCGTGTGGTGGTGGCTCTCGGCGGGCCGGTGGTCGAGCATGCTCGTCATGGCCCCTCCTTCGCTGGTGCGCGCCCTGGTCGCCGAGCGTCTTCCGGCGTCGACCTCCGTGCCAGCCAGTGTTGCCCTCCTGGCGGGCCGCGGACCCGGCCCGGTCGCCGACTGCCCCGATCGGATGACCCTGGGGAACCGTCCTCGCGCCGGTGCGCCCGGCTGAACTACGGTCCCTCCCGTCACGGACGATGACGCAGCGTCACGGAGGGCGACCCTCGGTGGGGTGACCAGCGGTCGGGGCGGTCAGAACGGACACGGCCAGAACCCGAGACGGTCCCACCAGGTCTGGGCCGACACCGGGGTCGACGCCTTCGGGCCGAGCGCGACCGTGAGCCGTGACGGACGACACGACGGACGTGTCCCTACCGCCCGCACCACCAGGGGAGGGCAGAACAGCGCTGTGAACACCACGAACGACAACACCGGAGACGACGCGTTATCCGCCGGGCCGCCGCCGAGCGGGCCGAGCGGGCCAACCGAGCCCAACAGGCCGAACAGGCGACGGAAGGCCTGGATCTTCCTCGCGCTGGCCGCCGCGGTGCTCGTCGCGGCCGGCGTCACCACCTTCGTGCTGGTGGACCGGAGCACATCGCCCTCGGCGGCGTCCGAGTCGGCGAACCCCTCCGCCCCCTCGGCGGAGGCCGAGGCCACCACGACCACCACCGTGCGGGGACAACAGCCGGGAACGGTCCGCCTGGCCCAGGGCGGCACCGCGCGGCTGGTGCGCCGGGAGGTCACGGCGGACGGCACGCTGCCGATCCCCGAGGGCCTCGACGAGGCCACCTGGTGGGGAGCCGGCCTCGGCGCGCCGGCCGGGGCCTCCGTGCTCGCCGGCCACGTCAACTGGAAGGGTGCCAAGGGGCCGTTCGACGAGCTGTGGCGGGCCGAGAAGGGGCAGCGGGTGGAGGTGGTCGACACCTCGGGCCGGCGGTGGACCTACCAGGTGAGCGAGATCGTGACGGTGCACAAGGACGACCTGCCGGCACGGGCCGAGGCGCTGTTCGGCCAGGACGGCAGGCACCGGCTGGTGCTCGTCACCTGTGGCGGGGACTACGTCGGCGGGACGGACGGCTACCGGGACAACCGGATCGTCGTGGCCGAGCCCGCCGCCTGACCTGGTCCGCCCGTCTCCTCCCGCGCTCCTCCCGCGCCGACGCCGGCCGGCGGGGCGGTGGGCACGGAGCCGCCCCTCCGGTCGGCGCCCGGGCGTGTCGGGCGCGGGCGGCCGCGCGTGGGCGGCGGTCGCGACCGGGTAGGCTGTCCTCCTCGTATGTCAAGCCTGCTGGACCTGCGTCCGCGCGACCTGACCGCACCGCCGAGTCGAGTCATCACCACAGGAGCGTCCGTGCCCGCCGATCGGATCGAGACAGTCGTCAGCCTCTGCAAGCGCCGTGGCTTCGTCTACCCGTGCGGGGAGATCTACGGCGGTACGAAGTCGGCATGGGACTACGGTCCGCTGGGTGTCGAGCTGAAGGACAACATCAAGCGGCAGTGGTGGAAGACCGTGGTGCAGGGCCGCGACGACGTCGTGGGCCTGGACTCCTCGGTGATCCTGCCCCGCGACGTGTGGGTGGCCTCCGGCCACGTCGAGGCGTTCGTCGACCCGCTGGTGGAGTGCACCTCCTGTCACAAGCGCTTCCGCGCCGACCACCTGGCCGAGGAGTACGCCGAGCGCACCGGCAAGGAGATCGCCGAGGGCGACCTGTCCGACGTGCCGTGCCCGAACTGCGGCAACCGCGGCCAGTACACCGAGCCGAAGCTGTTCAACGGCATGCTGAAGACCTTCCTCGGCCCGGTGGAGTCCGAGGAGGGCCTGCACTACCTGCGGCCGGAGACCGCGCAGGGCATCTTCGTCAACTTCCTGAACGTGCAGACCACGTCCCGGCGCAAGCCGCCGTTCGGCATCGGCCAGATCGGCAAGTCGTTCCGCAACGAGATCACGCCGGGCAACTTCATCTTCCGGACCCGCGAGTTCGAGCAGATGGAGATGGAGTTCTTCGTCGAGCCGGGCACCGACGAGGAGTGGCACCAGTACTGGATCGACGAGCGCACCCGCTGGTACCTGGACCTGGGCATCAACAAGGACAACCTGCGGCACTACGAGCACCCCAAGGAGAAGCTGTCGCACTACTCCAAGCGGACCGTCGACCTGGAGTACCGCTTCCAGTTCGGCGGCCAGGAGTGGGGTGAGCTGGAGGGTGTGGCCAACCGCACCGACTTCGACCTGACGACGCACTCCAACCACTCGGGCGTCGACCTGTCGTTCTTCGACCAGGCCACCAACTCGCGTTACCGCCCGTTCGTGATCGAGCCGGCAGCGGGTGTGGGCCGCGCCATGATGGCGTTCCTGCTCGACGCCTACGCCGAGGACGAGGCGCCCAACGCCAAGGGCGGCGTCGACAAGCGGGTCGTGCTGCGCCTGGACCGGCGGTTGGCCCCGGTGAAGGCGGCGGTGCTGCCGCTGTCCCGGAACGCGGAGCTGTCGCCGAAGGCCAGGGACCTGGCGCAGAAGCTGCGCAGGCACTGGAACGTCGAGTTCGACGACGCCGGCGCGATCGGCCGTCGCTACCGCCGCCAGGACGAGATCGGCACCCCGTTCTGCGTCACCGTGGACTTCGACTCCCTGACCGACCACGCCGTGACCGTGCGGGAGCGGGACTCGATGTCCCAGGAGCGGGTGTCGATGGACCAGATCGAGCGTTACCTCGGCGAGCGCCTGCTGGGCTGCTGAGACACAGGGCCGCGGCCTGGGCTGAGACCTGGGTTGCCGCTGGGACGACGACCGCCGGAGGGGCCCCGGGGACGGGGCCCCTCCGGCGTGTCGGGAGCCGGGTGTGCCGAGGACGGAGGGAGCCGGGGTGGAACCGACGCGAGTGATCGACAAGGTGGCGTGGGTCCTGCTGGCCGACGGGCGCGTGCTGGCCGCCCGGTCGCACGGCAAGGACGTCTTCTACTTCCCGGGCGGCAAGCGCGAGGCCGGTGAGTCCGACCTGGACACGCTGGCGCGGGAGGTCCGCGAGGAGCTCACCGTGGAGATCGACCGGTCCAGCGCGGAGCACTTCGGCACCTTCGAGGCCGAGGCGCACGGGCGGCAGGCCGACGTGCTGGTGCGGATGACCTGCTACACCGCCGACTACCAGGGGACACTCGCCCCGAGCGCGGAGATCGCCGAGTTGGCCTGGCTGGACTACGGCGACCGCGACCGGGCGTCCCGGGTGGTCCAGATCATCCTGGACCACATGGTGGCCGCCGGACTCGTCCGCCGGCCCTAGCCCTGCCTGGCCCCGGCCCCGCGCGCGGGCCGTGGAAGAGGTGTCGACCACCGGTTCTGGCGGTGGTCACGCACCGGAACCCTGACCACTCCGGGCCGACCCGCCACCCGGGGCGAGCCGGGTGAGCGCGGACAACGGCTACCCCAGCCGATCCGCTCCCACCTGCGCCGACGGCATCTCTCAGGCGACGACTCCCGAACGCCGGGACCAGCAGGCCCACCGGCTGCGCCGCAGCCGGACAGGGGCGCCCACCGGCGTTCGACCGCACTGCCTACCACCGCCGCGCTGCGGTTGAGCGGTGCGTCAACCCGTCTCACGCGGTTCCGTGCCCTCGCGACCCGGTTCGACAAGATCGCGACCTCTTACCAGAGCATGATCGATCTGGCCGTACCCGGTCTGGGTGGGTGTGGATGTGTCCAGGCCGGGTGTGGCAGGGGATGTCGGCCGTCAGATCGTCGACGCGCGGCGCGGTGTCGGCCTGGCCGGGGGTGAGCACGAGGGGCAGTGGTGGGCCGTGTTGGTCGCGGGCCGGGTGCGTCTGGGTGCTCAGCCCTGGCGTGGGGGCTGGGCGCTTCGCGGGCTGACGCGGCGGCCGACGCAGCCCACCCTTTCGTCGTTCCGGTGGTGTGTTGGTGCGCCCGCATCACGGTGGAGTCCATGTTGGTGGTCTGCTCCACCCTGCCGGTGGCCGTTGTCGCGAACCCGCCGCGTGCTTCCGGTAACCGCGCTCAGCCCGCGGTTCGCCTGTCCACGCTGGAACCGGTCGTCGACCGACTGTCATCGCCCTGAGCGTTCGGGCAGGTCCCGCCATGGGCGGCAACGGCTCGATCCGTGCTCACGCCTGTTCGGTCAGCTCACCACGACGCACCGCAAGATCAATGACCGGACACGGCCTAGACGAGTAATGCGTAAGTCCGGGGTGGTGCCGGGAGACGGACGAAGAGTGCTCAAGATCAGTTTGTGACGACCGACCTGAACACCCTTCTCACCGCACTCTACGTCAAGATCGACGATTACCTGGCTGGCAGGCCCCGGTGGGGCCGACCTCCCAAGCTCACCGATGCGGAGCTGATCACCCTCGCGGTGGCCCAGGCGCTGCTCGGGTTCACCTCCGAGGCACGGTGGCTGCGGTTCGTGCCTGACCACCTGCCCGGGGCGTTTCCTGACCTGCCGGGCCAGTCCGGCTACAACCGCCGCCTGCGCGCCGCGTTGCCTCTGGTCAAGGA
>NZ_JAMTCP010000033.1:0-39004 GCF_024171885.1 Streptoalloteichus tenebrarius
GACCCGCAGTCGCGCCGCAACCTGTGGGACGTGCTGCGGGTGATCCAGCAGCGCGGCAAGACGATCGTGTACACGACCCACTACCTGGACGAGGCTGAGATCCTCTGCGACCGGGTCGCGATCATGGACCACGGCCGGGTCCTGGCGATGGACACACCCGCCACACTCGTGCGGGAAGGCCGGAGAAGCCGGAGGCGCCGGAGGGGATGCCCCTCCGGCGCCTCCGGGAACCCACGTCAGGAGAGCGAACCGACGTCAGGAGAGCAGGGCGTCCACGAAGGCGGCCGGCTCGAACGGGGCCAGGTCGTCCGGCCCCTCGCCCAGCCCGACCAGCTTCACCGGCACGCCCAGCTCGCGCTGGACCTGGAAGACGATGCCGCCCTTGGCGGTGCCGTCCAGCTTGGTCAGCACGATGCCGGTGACGTCGACGACGTCGGAGAACACCCTGGCCTGGGTCAGGCCGTTCTGGCCGGTCGTGGCGTCGAGCACGAGCAGCACCTCGTCCACCTCGGCCTGCTTCTCGACCACGCGCTTGACCTTGCCCAGCTCGTCCATCAGGCCGGTCTTGGTGTGCAGGCGGCCGGCCGTGTCGACCAGCACCGCGTCGACGTGGGTCTGCACGCCGCGCTTGACCGCGTCGAAGGCCACGGCGGCCGGGTCGGCCCCCTCGTTGCCCCGCACGACCTCGGCGCCCACCCGCTCGGCCCACGTGGCGAGCTGGTCGGCGGCGGCGGCCCTGAAGGTGTCGGCCGCGCCGAGCAGCACCTGCCGGCCGTCGGCGACCAGGACGCGGGCCAACTTGCCGGTGGTCGTGGTCTTGCCGGTGCCGTTGACGCCGACGACCAGGACCACGGCGGGCTTGCCGTCGTGCGGCAGCGCGCGCACGGCGCGGTCCATCTCCGGGTGCAGGGCGTTGACCAGCACGTCCCGCAGCGCCTGGCGCGCCTGGCCGGGGGTGCGCACGCCGCGCGCGGCGATCTCGGTGCGCAGCGCCTCGGTGATCTCCATCGTGGTGGCCGCGCCCAGGTCGGCCATGAGCAGGGTGTCCTCGATCTCGGTCCAGGAGTCCTCGTCGAGGTCGCCGGCGCCGAGCAGGCCGAGCAGGCCCTGGCCGAGGGCTCCCCGGGACCGGGAGAGCCGGCCGCGCAGCCGCTCCAGCCGGCCGGCGGTGGGCTCGATCTCCTCGACGACCCCGCCGGCCTCGGGCGCTGGGGCCTCGGGGACCGGCTCGACCTCGATCTCGACCGCCGGGGCCGGTTCGGCCGGCGCCTCGACGGGCTCCTCGACCCGGGTCTCCTCGACGGGCGGCGCCGGGGGCGCCTCGGCCGGGGCCTCCTTCACCGTCGGGGGCAGGGCCTCCGTGCGGGGGGCCGGCACCTCCTCCACGGTCGGCTCGGTGGTCGGCGCGCCGCCCTCGGGCAGGGTCACGTCGACGATGCCGCGCCGGGGGGTGTCCCTCGGGACGGCGGCGTCGTCGCCGACCCCTGGCTGGCCGTCCACCTCGGTGCGGTCCTCGACCGGGTGGGGGGGCGTGCCCGGGGGCGCGGCCGTGGCGGTCGGGCCGCCCGGCGACAGGCTGATCCCGCCGCCGGCGCGGTAGCCACCCCCCCTGGGGGCGGCGGGGCGTTGCTGGGCGGTCAGCCTGATGCGCCGGCGGCGGGCGAGCACCACGCCGGTCACGAGCGCGACCAACAGCACCGCGGCGACGACCGCGCCGATCCAGATCAGCGTCGAAGTGGACACACCGCCATCCTCGCATCCGTCCGGCCCCTCCGAGCGCACCCCGGCGCGGCCCACGCTGTGTCAGATTGTGACTACTTCTGCCAACATTCAGGTAGTTATTCACGAAGCGTCTTGCCACCACGACATCCTGTGCCGTAGACCACACCCCTGTGTCCCGGTGTCGCGTGCTCGGCCTGCTGTCCGGTACGTCGGTCGACGCGATCGACGTCGCGGCGGCCGAGTTCCACCTGGTCGGGGACGTCCTCGACCTGACGCCGCTGGGCGCGCTCACCGTCCCGCACCCCGGGGGGCTGCGGGAGGAGGTCCTCGCCGCGCTGCCGCCCGGCCCCTGCTCGGCGCGTCGGCTGTGCGAGCTGGACACGCGGTTGGGGCTGGCCTTCGCCGAGGCGGCGGCGCGCGGCCTCGCCGAGTTGGCCGACGGCCGGGCCGACCTGGTGGCCTCGTTGGGCCAGACCGTCTACCACTGGGTGGAGGACGGACGGTGCCTGGGCACGCTCCAGCTCGGTCAGGCCGCGTGGATCGCCGAGGCGACCGGGCTGCCCGTCGTCGCGGACCTGCGGGCCCGCGACGTCGCCGCCGGCGGGCAGGGCGCGCCGCTCGTCGCCCTGCTCGACGACCTGTGGCTGCGGGACCACGCCCCCGCCGTGGCGGTGAACCTCGGCGGCATCGCCAACATCACCGTCGTCCGTCCGGAGGAGGAGACCCTCGCCTACGACACGGGGCCGGCCAACGCGTTGTTGGACGCGGCGTGCCGATGGTTGTCGGGCGGCTCGGCCACCCGGGACACCGACGGCGTCATGGCCGCCGCGGGCAGCGTCCGCGCCGACCTTCTCGACCGGCTCCTCGCCGACCCCTACTACGCCCTGCCGCCGCCCAAGTCGACGGGCAAGGAGCGTTTCCACCTCGACCACGTGCACGCCGCGCTGGCGGGCCTGCCCCCGGTGCGGGACGTCGACCTGCTGGCCACGCTCACGGAGCTGACCGCGGTGACCGTCGCCGACGCCTGCCACCGGCACGGCGCGCGGCTCGTCGTCGCCTCCGGCGGAGGAGTGCGCAACCCCGTCCTGCTCCGCGCGTTGCGGCGTCGGCTCGCCGGCGTCGACCTGCGGGTGAGCGACGCGCTGGGGCTGCCGGCCGACGCCAAGGAGGCCTACCTCGCGGCCATGCTCGGCTTCCTGACCTGGCACGGGCTTCCCGGGAACCTGCCGTCGGCCACCGGAGCCGACGGCCCCAGGGTGCTCGGCTCGATCACCCCCGGTCGGCGGACCCCGCGTCAGCCCTCCCCGGCCACCCACGCCCCCAGGAGGCTGCGCCTCACACCCCCGACCGGCCGCTGAGCAGGAGGAACCGTGCACACGCTCGACCTGGTGGTGATCGTCGTCTACCTGCTGGCGGCCCCTGTCCTCGGCATCGTCCTCGGCGGGCGGCAGAAGTCCGCCGCCGACTTCTTCGTCAGCGACCGCAACCTGTCGTGGTGGGTGGTGTGCTTCGCGATCGTCGCCACGGAGACCAGCACGCTGACGGTGATCAGCATCCCCGCCACGGCCTACCTCGGCTCGTTCACGTTCCTCGCGCTGGCCGTGGGCTACGTGGTGGGCCGGATCGTCGTGTCGCTGGTGCTGCTGCCCCGGTACTTCGCGGGCGAGCTGGTGACCGCCTACGCCTTCCTCGGCAAACGGTTCGGTCCGGTCCTCCAGGGCACGGCGTCCGCGACCTTCCTGGTGACCCGGCTGCTCGCCGACGGCGTCCGCCTGTTCGCCACGGCGATCCCGATCAAGGTGATGCTGTCGGCCTACGACGTGCGCGTGGAGTACTGGCACATCGTGCTGGTGATCAGCGTCGTCACGATCGTCTACACGTACCTGGGAGGGACGCGGGCGGTGATCTGGGTCGACGCGGTCCAGATGCTGCTCTACGTGGGCGGCGCGCTGGTCGCGGTCGCGGTGCTGGCCGGCCGGCTGCCCGACGGGTGGTTCGGCCACGCGCTGGAGGCGGGCAAGTTCCAGCTCGTCGACACCACCAACCCGCTGACCAACGAGTACTCGCTGATTATCGCGGTCCTTGGCGGCGCTTTCCTGTCCATGGCCTCGCACGGCGCCGACCAGCTCATCGTGCAGCGGCTGCTGGCCTGCCGGAGCCTGCGGGACGGCCAGCGCGCGCTGGTCACCAGCGGCGTGGTGGTGTTCCTCCAGTTCGCGCTGTTCCTGCTGATCGGGACCATGCTCTGGTCGTTCTACCGGGGGGCGGCGCCGGCGTCGCTGGGCCTGGCCAAGCCGGACGAGCTGTTCCCGACCTTCATCATCCACGAGCTGCCGCAGGGGGTGTCCGGCCTGCTGATCGCCGGCATCCTGGCCGCGGCGATGACGTCGTCGCTGAACTCGCTGGCGACCTCGACGGTCACCGACATCTACCTGAAGTTCAGTCGACGCCGGCTCAGCGACGCGGCGGTGCTGCGCCAGGCCAAGGTGTGGACGCTGATCTGGGGCGTGGTCCTGTTCGGCTTCGCGTCGATGTTCACCAACTACAACGACCCGGTGGTGAAGCTCGGGCTGAGCGTCACCGGCTACACCTACGGCGCGCTGCTCGGCGCGTTCCTGCTGGGCCTGCTCGTGCGGCGGGCCACGCAGCTCGACGCCGTCGTCGCGTTCGTGGTCACCGTCGCCGCGATGGCGGTGGTGATCCTCGTGCCCCGGTTCCCCGCGCCGGGCGGCGCGAGCGTCCCGTTGGCGTTCCCGTGGTACACCCCGCTGGGTGTGGCGGTGACGCTGCTGGTGGGTGGGCTGCTCGCCGCCCGGCACCGGGGCGCGCCGCGCGCGCCCGAGGCGGCGGTCGCGGCGTCCGCCACCCGCTCCGAACACCCGTGAGTCGCTGGAATGGCGGTGGCGCGGCGGCCGTTGCACCGTGAACGACAGCGGCCGCCCCGGCTCGGGAAGGGCCGCCCGAGCGGGAGGAGGCCGCGGTGGACGTGGTGGTGACCGACGCTGCCGACCGGGCCCGGTTCGAGGCGCACGTCGACGGGCGGCTGGCCGGCTTCGCCCAGTACGTCCGGCTCGGCGACAAGCTGCTGTTCACCCACGTCGAGGTGGGCGACGAGTTCGAGGGGGCCGGGGTGGCCAGCGCGATCACCCGGCACGCGTTGGACGCGGCCAGGGTGGCGGGGCGCGTGGTCCGGCCGCTGTGCCCGTTCGTCGCCGACTGGATCCGGCGGCATCCGGACTACCTGGACCTGGTCGACCCGGTCGACCACGACAAGGTGACCCACCCCGCCCGTTGAGCGGCCCTTCTCCGAGCGGGGTCTGATCGGCCCTCGTCGCGGTCCTCGTCCCTGGTGGTCCCGGCCGGCGGGGGTCGGCTCGGCCGAGCCGTCCCTCGCCGGCCGGCTGCCGTACTCCTTCGTCCACCTCGCCGACCACCCGGCTCAGCGACACAGATCAGCGTCTTCTCACGCTGCGTGACAGGTGTGAGGGCCGTAATCCCCATTTCGGACGAACCAGAGGGAACCAGAACCCACCTCCCTCCGTCGGACCCCGCGGCACATCAAGGACCCGTCAAGACGGAGGTCGGCGTGGCAGAGCAATTCAGGGTCGTCCCCGACGAGCTACGTGGTTATTCGGAGCTGCTGAAGCGGAACGCCGAGCACTTCCTCGCCATCCGCGACTACGGCGAGCAGAAGGGCGGCGACACCAGCGGGTTCACCGGGGTGCTCTCGCTGCTCCAGCCGGCCGTGACCGGCGTGGCCGAGCTGTTCGGCAGGACGCTGGAGTTCGCCAACGAGCGGCTGACCAAGGTCGCGGTCTCGCTGGAGGGCGCCGCCGGCGGCTACGAGCGCGCCGACCGGTCCGGCCAGGAGCGCGCCGACCAGATCCACACGCTGCTGGAGAGCACCCGAGCCATTCCTGGGGGGAACGGCCGATGACCCCCTACGCCGACGTCGAGGACCCGCGCGCCGCGCTGAAGGAGCCGGAGGCCAGGGACCGCCCTGGCAACCAGAGCTCGGAGGAGCTGATCAAGGCCGCCGGGTGGCGGCTGCGCAGCGTCAACTGGGTCTACGAGAAGATCGCCGGAGAGGACCTGATCGAGACGCTGATCAAACCACTGGTCGGCGACTTCGAGAAGATCGACAAGAACGCCGCCGCGTGGGACAACGTCGCCGCGTCCCTGGACTCGGTGCGCCACAACCTCAACGAGGGCCTCAAGCAGCTCGACCCGCACTGGGAGGGCGAGGCCGCCCAGTCGTTCGAGCGGCACATCCAGGTGCTGTGGACGGTCGCCATCGAGGCCGACTCGCAGCTCGCCAGGATCATCGGCAACAAGTTCCAGTCCGTGGCCAACACCTGCCGGCTGGCGGTCAAGGGCGCGTTGATGCTGCTGGACAAGCTCATCGACATCCTGATCAAGGCCGCGATCAAGGCGTGCATCCCCGGCCCCGGCTGGGCCTCGGCGGTGACGTTGGTCTACGACGCGATCAACATCGTCGACGACATCCGGAAGTTGATCAACAGTATCCAGATGCTCATCGAGGGCGTGCAGACCATGATCCAGGGCGTCAAGGAGATGGGCACCGCCCTGATGAAGCTCAAGGACGTCCGGGACCTCAACGACGCCGCCGACGTGCTCGACGACTACCAGGACGGCCAGCAGACCTACCAGGACGGCGCGAAGGCGGCCAAGTCCGGCGCCTTCGGCGCGGTCAGGGCGGGCTTCAAGCTGAACAAGCACGTGAAGGGCGCCAGGGACAGCTACAACCAGATGCAGACCTCGTTCGGCAACACGGCCGGCGCGGGCGCCGGTGGGGCCGGCGGCGCGGGGGCGGGGGCCGGGGCCGCTGGTGGCGGGGGCGCCGGCGGTGGCGGTGGCGACGGCGGCGGACACTGACCGGACACTGACGAGGAGCGAACGACGTGACCAACCCGCTTGACGACCCCCGGTTCCAGGAGCTCCAGGCCGAGCTGGACCGCAGGATGGCCGACCTCGACCAGATGGCGAAGGAGATGATGGAGCGCCCCCGGCCGTCGGCCGAGGTGACGGCCGAGGACATCGCCGAGATGGAGCGCTTCGCGCGCGGCGACAAGGCCCCGAAGGAGCTGCGCGAGCTCCAGCGGCTCGTCGACGAGGGCGAGCTGTCCTGGCAGGACATCGCCGAGGGCCGGGGATGGGACGACGAGCGCGTGCGGAACGCGCTGTCGGCGGGGCTGCCCGACCTCCAGCGGGCCTACGCCCAGCTCCAGGAGGGCGCCGACCTCGACGAGGTGATCGCCTCGGGCCAGCCCCGGCCGGCGACGGGCGGCGGGGGCGACGACGATGACGACGGCGACTCCTTCATGATCTCCAGCCGCTGGTGACGTCGGCCGGGCGCCCGGTCGCGCCCCGCCGCGCGGGTCCTCTCCCGAGTCGCCTCCTGGCAGGCCACCGCGCCTGACCCGTGTCCGTGGCTTCTCGTCGGCTCCAGGGCTTCTCACCGGAGCCACGGACACGGGTCGGCTGGCGTCCGGCACCGGGTCGGCTCGCGTCTGGCGAAGGGTCGGCTGGCGTCCGGCACGGGGTCGGCTCGCGTCCGGTGCTGTGTCGACTGATGTCCGGCACCGGGTCGACTCGCATCTAGTGCTGGGTCAAACTCGCTTCTGGTGCTGGTCAACTCGCTTCTGGCGCCAGGTCGCCCGGCGTCCGGCACGGGGTCGGCTCGCGTCCGGTGCTGTCGGTGGCGGCCGGCGCTGGGTCGGGTGGCGGCCAGGTCGGGTGCTGGCTGGCGTCGGCTGGGTCCGGTGGCGTCTGGTGAAGGGTCGGGCGTGGCCGCCTCCGGTGCTGGACGGTTTTGTGCCCACGCACCGGATCAGGTGCCCGGTGGCGGGTCGGCGCTGAAGCACGGTCACCCGGCTGACGGAATTCCTCGGCTGCCCCGCTCCCGACCGCCGGGTTCTGTCAGACCCGTGTGGGATGTTCCGGAGTGGGGGGTTGCCCCCCTAGGAAACCCTGGTGATGACACAGGAAATACGCGGTCCCCTGGGGGACGGTGGGGGACTTCGTCCACTGTGGACTTGTCAGGGTGGGCACGGGGTGAGGGCGGTGGGGACGCGTCGGATGGCGTGCCCCCACCGCCTTTCCGTGTGCCGTGGCCCATCGGAGGAGCGCCGCACCGCGACGCCGGGGACCCACGACGTGCCGGGACTTCGCTCCACCCACCACCACGCGCCGCACCGGGACGCCAGGGACCCACGACGTGCCGAGCCTTCACTCCGCCCACCACCACGCGCCGCACCGCGACACCAGGGACCGCGCCGGCAGGGGCAGGAGCCCGGACGTCGCCCGACCGGCGCGGCTCCCGTTCCGCTTCAAGTCCACTTTGGACTGTTTCGCGCCCCGCCCGCCGGTCCGCGCCCCGGACCGCCACGGCCGCGTCAACGTCAACGACCGCGTCGACGTCAGCGACCGCGCAGGCGCTGCGAGATGACCGCCGAGATGCCGTCGCCCCGCATGCTCACGCCGTACAACGCGTCGGCGATCTCCATCGTCGGCTTCTGGTGGGTGATGATGATGAGCTGCGAGGTCTCCCGCAGCTCCTCCAGCAGGCCGATCAGCCGGCGCAGGTTGGTGTCGTCCAGCGCGGCCTCGACCTCGTCCATGACGTAGAACGGCGACGGCCGCGCCCGGAAGATCGCCACCAGCATGGCGACGGCGGTCAGCGACTTCTCCCCGCCGGAGAGCAGCGACAGCCGCTTGACCTTCTTGCCCGGCGGCCGGGCCTCCACGTCCACGCCGGTGGTGAGCAGGTCGTCCGGGTCGGTCAGCAGCAGCCGGCCCTCGCCGCCGGGGAACAGGGTCCGGAAGACCACCTCGAACTCGCGGGCCACGTCCTCGAAGGCGGAGCCGAACAGCTCCAGGATCTTCTCGTCGACCTCCTTGACCACGGTGAGCAGGTCGCGCCGGCTGGCCTTGAGGTCCTCAAGCTGCGTGGACAGGAACTTGTACCGCTCCTCCAGCGCCGCGAACTCCTCCAGCGCCAGCGGGTTGACCTTGCCCAGCAACGACAGGTCCCGCTCGGCGCGCTTGGCCCTGCGCTCCTGGGTGGCCCGGTCGTAGGGCACCGGCTGGGGCGCGCTCACCTGCTCGCCGCGTTCCTTGGCCGCCTCGTACTCGGCCAGCTCCCCGGGGCTGGGCGGCACCGGGACGGTGGGGCCGTACTCGGCGACGAGGTCCTCCAGCCCGATGCCGTGGTCGTCGGCGATCTTGGCCTCGAGCTGCTCGATGCGCAGTCGCTGCTCGGCACGCAGCACCTCGTCGCGGTGCACCGCGTCGGTGAGCTTCTCCAGCTCGGTGGCCAGTTCCCTGACGCGGGCGCGCACCTTGGCCAGCGCCTCCTCGTGCTCGGCGCGTTGCCGCTGCGCCGCGTCCCGCTCCTCGGTGGCCCTGGTGAGGGAGACCGCGATGCGGCCGAGCGCGGTCTCGCCGCCCGCCACCACGGCCTGGGCGACGGCCGCGCCCCTGGCCCTGGCCCGCCTCGCCCGCTCGGCGCGCTCCCTGGCCTCCCGCTCGGCCCGCGCGGCCCTGCGGAGCTGGTCGGCCCTGCCCTGCACCGAGCGGTGCCGCTCCTCGGCGGTGCGCAGCGCGAGCCGCGCCTCCACCTCCTCCTGGCGGGCGGCGGCGAGCCGGGCGGCGATCTCGTCCCGTTCCTCGGTGTCCGGCTCGTCCTCGGCGGACTGCTCGGAGTGGGCCGCCGCGAGCCGCTCCTCCAGCTCGGCCAGCCGGGCCAGCGCCTCCTCGCGCGCCTGCTCGACCCTGACCCGCTGCCGGGTCAGCCGCTCCACCTCGTTCTCGGCGGAGCGGGCGGCCTGGTCGAGCCGGGCCAGCCGCTCGGAGCCGCGCGCCCTGCGGACCCGCGCGTCGTTGACGGCCTCCTGGGCGGCGGCCACCGCGGCCCGTCGTTCCTTCTCCTCGGCCCTGGCGCCGGCCAGGGCGGCGGACGCCTGCTCGCACTGGCGCTCGGCGGCGGCCAACCGCTCCCGCGCCTCGTCGACGGCCGCCCGCACCTCGATGACGCTCTGGCTCCTGCTGGACCCGCCGACCGCCCAGTCCGCGCCGAGCACGTCGCCGTCCACGGTGACGGCGCGCACGCCGGGGTGCGTGTCGATCAGGGACCGCGCCGAGGGGAGGTCGTCGACGACGGCGAGCCGGTCCAGGGCCCGCACCAGGGCGGGCCGCAGCTCGCGGGGCGCCGTGACCAGGTCGACCGCCCAGCGGGCGCCCTCCGGCAGCGCCGGCCACCCCGTCCTGTCGGGGTCGTCGCCGGCGTTCCCGCTGCCCACGAGCAGTCCGGCGCGGCCGGCGTCGTCGGCCTTGAGCAGCTCCAGGGCGGCCAGCGCGGCGTCGGGGTCGGCCACCGCGACGGCGTCGGCGATCGCGCCGAGCGCGGCGGCCAGCGCGACCTCGGCGCCGGGCTCGACGGTGAGCAACGCGGCCACCGAGCCGAGCAGGCCGGGCAGCCGGGCGCCGGCGGCCAGCAACGCGCCGGCGCCGTCCCTGCGGGTCAGGCCCAGCGACAGCGCGTCGACCCTGGCCCGCCACGAGGCGATCTCCTTCTCGGCCGCGCGTTCGGCGGCGACCAGCTCCTTCACCCTGGCCCTGGCCTGGCGGTGCGCCTCGTCGGCCGCGCGGCGGCGGTCGTCGAGGTCGACCTCGCCCTCGTCCTCGGCGGAGCTGGCGGCGCGCGCCTCCTCGTGCTCCGCCCTGGCCAGCTCGGCGCGCTCGGCCGCCTCGGCCAGCGCGGCGGACATCCGTTCGATCTCCTCGGCGCCCGCCTCCGTCTTGCTGCGCAGCGCCTCGACCTGGCCGGAGAGCCGGGCCAGGCCCTCACGCCGGTCGGCGATGGCCCTGACCGCGGCCAGGTGCGCGCGCTCGGCGGCCTTGAGCCGCTCCTCCAGCTCGGCGCGGATCTCGCTCGCCTCGGCCAGGGTCTCCCTGGCGACGGCGACGCCCTCGGCCAGCTCCTCCTCCTGGACGGCGGCCCGCTCCGCGTCGGCCTCCAGCTCGTCGGGGTCCCTGCCGGGCCGGGGCTGGTCGACCTCGGCGGACAGGTGCCGGGCCCGTTCGGCGGCCAGCCGCACGGTGCCGCGCAGCCGCTCCTCCAGCGCCGACAGGCGGTACCAGGTGTCCTGGGCCCTCGCCAGGCGGGGCGCGTCCGCCGCGACCTGCTCCTCCAACGCGTTCTGCTCGGCGTGGGCGAGCTGCAACGCCCGTTCGACCTCGGCGCGGCGGGCGCGCGCCGCGGCCTCGTCGGCCTCGTCCCGCGCCAGCTCGGCCCTGGCGGTGACCAGGTCGTCGGCCAGCAGGCGCAGCCGGGCGTCCCGCAGTTCGGCCTGCACCTGCTGCGCCCTGCGGGCGATCTCGGCCTGCTTGCCCAGCGGCTTGAGCTGGCGCCGCAGCTCCGCGGTGAGGTCGGTCAGCCGGGTGAGGTTGGCCTGCATCGCGTCGAGCTTCCGCAGCGCCTTCTCCTTGCGCTTGCGGTGCTTGAGGACGCCGGCGGCCTCCTCGACGAACGCGCGGCGCTCCTCCGGCTTGGCCTGGAGGATGTCGGCGAGCTGCCCCTGGCCGACGATGACGTGCATCTCCCTGCCGATGCCGGAGTCGCTGAGCAGCTCCTGGATGTCCAGCAGCCGGCAGGCGGAGCCGTTGATCTCGTACTCGCTGGCCCCGTCGCGGAACATCCGGCGGGTGATCGACACCTCGGTGTAGTCGATGGGCAGCGCGCCGTCGGAGTTGTCGATGGTGAGGGTGACCTCGGCCCGCCCAAGGGGCTGCCGGCCGGCGGTGCCGGCGAAGATCACGTCCTCCATCTTGCCGCCGCGCAGGGCCTTGGCCCCCTGCTCGCCCATCACCCAGGCCAGCGCGTCCAGCACGTTGGACTTGCCGGAGCCGTTGGGGCCCACCACGCAGGTGATGCCCGGCTCGAAGCGCAGCGTCGTGCTGGAGGCGAAGGACTTGAAGCCCTTGAGGGTCAGGCTCTTCAGGTGCACGGTCGGGCGGCCTCCCGGCTCACGGTCTCGTTCTCGCCGGTGTCGCGTCTCCCCGCCGGCACGCCCCGACCGGGCGCCGGACGGGCTGCCGCACCGCGACGGTGCGGGGCACCCGCGCCGGGACGCCGGGGACGTGCGAGGTCGGCGGGACCGGTCCGGCAGAGAGGGTACTGGGTGGGGCCGACGGGCTCGGCGACCGCGCGCCGTGTCGGGGCCGGGGCCCCTAGCCGGCCGGCTCCCGGGGTCTGGCGGTCAGCCTTCCTCCTGCCCGGGGCGTCGGGTGCTCGACGTGCGGCGCGGCACGCGCGACGCGCTTCAGCGTTCGACGAACCCGGTCAGCCCGCCCCGGGGCTCGGACCAGCGCTCCACCACGGTCGTCACGACGCCCGGGGTGTCTGGTGAGCGCAGCCGGTCGAGCAGCCGCCGGCAGGCGTCGCGCGGCCCCTCCGCGACCACCTCGACCCGCCCGTCACGCAGGTTGTTCGCGCTGCCGACCAGGCCCAGCTCCAGCGCTCTCGCCCGGGTCCACCACCGGAACCCGACGCCCTGGACCGCGCCGTGGACCCACGCCGTCAGGCGGACGGTCTCGTCCGGTTCCGGTGTGGGCGCCGGCGCTCCCCCACCCCTGTCCGTCTCGGTGTCTGCCACGCGGGCATGGTGCCGCACGGCGCGGTGGGCCGCCGACCGTGCCCGTCCCCGTCGCCCTGGTGGCGTGACCCGCCCGTCTGGGGTGGACCGCATCGGGTGGGTCACCGCATCAAGCGAGCTTGTTGACCATGGGGGAGGCCGCCGGCGCGCACGGTCGCGTTCGGCCCCGACGGCACCACAGATCGCGACCGGGCACGCGGACGCGACCGGGCACGGGGACGCGACCGGGCACGCGGACGCGACCGGGCGCGGGGATGCGACTGGGCGGTTGTGGGACTGGGGTGCCCGGTCAGCACCGCCGAGTGGCGCTGGTGGGCGACGTCCCACACCGGACGGTCCTGGCGTTGACGAACAGCTCAGGTGCACGGTCCTTGATGCCGTGGATCAGGTCGGCTTGGTGCGTCGATGTCGGCATGGGTGTTCAACGGTGTTGTCGAGGCGCCCGTCCTCGATGGTGATGCCGACGGCGGGCCGGCGGCGTGGAGTTGGGCGGTGGACAACACGGTGGTCGGACCGTGCCGGTCCCTTTCGCGAGGAGTGCTCGCCGGAGCGGCGCTGTGGCTCGCCCGCCCCGCGCCCAAGACCCGACCACCACCCGCCCCCACCGGGTCGACCGGCGTGGCCGACGCCGCCGCGTGCACCCAGTACTCGTCGAGCATGGCGAAGGCGGGCAGATGCGCGGATGCGTTGTCGCGGCCCGGCTCTCGGCGGGGGTTCGCTCCGGCTCCTCCTGGTCTCCCGGGATGACCTCGCTGACAGGGACACCCTCGTGATCACTCCTTCGTGTAGCCTGCCGCGCCGTGAACGCGCCCCGTCCCGACCGCGTCCGGGTCGTGTCCGCCCTGACGGCGCTCCCGGCCCCTGGCGCGCCGGACCAGCCGCGGCCGACCGGGCTGACCGGCGGCGGCCGGGGCGCGGACAGGGCGGGACACCGGCACTTCCCGCCCGCGAGCCCCGAGGTCCCGACATCCGCGCGACGGCCGTGCGCCGTCGGGCACGCCAACCCCGGTGACGTGACGATCGTCAGGGGACAACACAGCGCCGATCAGGTCATGGAGTCCTGGATGAACTCACCCGGCCACCGGGTCGCCCTCCCCCACCGCGCTTCCGCCGTGCTCCCGACGGGCACCCGGAGCCACCGGACGCGGGTGGTCGGGAGATGAGCGAGCACGCCACGCGGTCGTCGGGCGACGACGGGACGTCCGCGCTCCGCAACCCGTTCAACCTCCCACCCGCCGTCTCGCTGGGTGTCGCCGGACTCCTGACCGCGACGGTGCTCGCGGGCGTCGCCGCGCTGGCCGCCCCGCCCGAGCCCGACGCCGGTCCCGCACGGGTCCCCGCCACCACCGCGGCCGTCGCTCCCCTGACCCCGGCCGGCGCGCCAGCCCCGGCGACGGAGACCAGCGGCGAGTCGACCACGGCCACGACGACCACGACGGCCAGTTCGTCGACCACCACGACCACGACCACGCCACCGCCGCGTCGGCAGGCCGTGACCACCACCCCGAAGCCCGTCCACCACGACCCTCGGCCCACCCCGGGGTCGGGCGGCCAGACGGGCGGTGGCGCTGAGCAGGGCGGCGAAGCTCCCGTGCCCACCACGTCGATCTCGTCGATGCCTCCATCGACCACACAGGCCGAACCCCGGCCGACGAGCGCCACGGCATCGACATGACCGAGCTGGCGATCCACCCCTGCCGGTCGCTGTGCTCGTGGCACCGCACCCGGGTGGAGCGCGACGGCCTGCCGGTGCTCGCGTGCCGGGGGTGTGGGTCGCAGTGGGTGCGGACGGAACCGTGGACGCCGATCGACGCGGACGGGCGCATCCCGGACGTGGTGCGGGCCGAGGTGGCGCGTCGGGGCGACGACGAGGCAACCTGATCTTCTCACCCCATCGGCTCTTTCGACGCCTCCGCGCCGGCTGCGAGGGTGAAGGGGGCGTGGTCGCCCGACGCGCCCGCCGCGAGCATCCGGCCGAGGAGGCGTGATGCACCCGCCGTCGCGTGGCGCCGCCACGTCCCCCGACGGCGGGCGACGCCGGGACCGGCCCGACCGGCCCGACCGGGACGACGGCGGCGGCGTGGGCGCGTGCGACGAGCCGTGCGAGGTCGTGGAGGCCGGAAGAGCCCCCGTCGCCCCGGTCCCTGGCGGTCCACTGTCCACTGAGGACGCCCGCTTCGCGATGACCCACTTCGCGTCCTGGATCGGCAACGCCGACACGAAGGCCGGCCTGCTCGCCGCCGCGACCACGGTGCTCGCCGGCGCGGTGGTCGGGCAGCGGGCCGCGGTGGTGGCCGCCCTGACGCGTCCCACGGGGTGGCGGGTCGTGGCGCTCGTCGGGCTCGGCCTGTCCGTGGTCGGGGTCGTGGTCACGACCCTGTTCCTGATCCGCGCGGTGGCGCCGAGGGTGCGGCAGGACGGGTTCAGCCGCTACTCGTGGCCCACGGTGGCGGACACGAGCCTGTCGGGGCTGATGGCGACCGACCCCGAGGGCGACCGGCGCGAGGCGTGGCTGAGCGCGTTGACCCTGGCGCGGATCGTGCGCCGGAAGTACGCCAACCTCCGGTGCGCGTTCGTGTCCTGGCTGATCAGCGTCACGGGCCTGACCGTGTGGCTGATCATCGCGCCGTAGGAACGCCGACGGCATGGGACACCGCTGCCCCGGCTCCGCCGTCACGGAGTGCCCGTGGTGTCCCCCGCCGGTCCGTGCGGGCAGGCGTCGGGCGCGGAGCCGGGGAGGCCCTCGGGTCCGTCGGCCAGGCTGGGGGAGGCGCAGCCCAGGTCGCTCAGCGCCCTGCCCGCCCCGGCCCGCAGGTGCCGGACCACGATCCGCAGGGCCTCGACGCCGAACTCGTCGATCCCGATGCCCTCCAGGTCGACGTCCCTGGCGAGGTTGCGGTCGAGCAACTGGGCCACGATCTCCCTCGCCGCCTCCAGGCTGGTGCGTTCCTGCTCGGCGAGCAGGCGCACGACGCCGACGACGTCCCCCGGCTGCTGCGCGAGGTGCCGGGCGAGCAGGGCGTGCTGCCCCTGGCGCACCGCGCCGGCGACCCGCGCGCACCGGTAGTCGTGCAGCTCGGCCCGCTGCCGCTCCCTCGCCATCGTCAACGCGTGCTCGCGCAGGACCGGGTCGGCGTCCAGCCGCACCGAGCAGTGGAACAGCGACACGCCCTCGTCGAGGCGGACGGGGCCGTGCCCGATCATCCGGTTGAGATGCGCCTCGGCGTCGGCCACGGCCAACGGGTCGAAGGCCCGCGCGACCGGCCACACCAGGGAGACGAGGTGGCGCAGCCCCAGCCCGGCCGCGTCGTGGAGCGCGCGCTGGACGACGCGCACCGGGTCGTCCACCCGCCACCCGAACCGCACCTGGGCGACGAACCGCAGGCCGACCCTGGCGGTGGGCAGGTCGAGGGGCTCGCTCGTCCAGTGGTGGTCGGACAGGTCGACGCGGGAGCAGCGGGTCAGCCCGGCCGAGCGCCACTCCTCCCGCGTCGGCGCGCGCCGGAGGCAGACCAGCCGTCCGTCGGCGGTGTCGAAGACGAGCGCGGTGTGCGCCGTGGGCACGGGAACGCGGCCGAACCGCCGGTGGCCCGGCAGGTCGGTCACCTCCAGGATCGGGGAGGGCGCGGGGTCGGGTTCCGGCCGGGGCCGGTCGGCGGCCTCCCGCGCGGGCTCCGGGGGCGTCACGGGTTCTGGCTGGGCCGGCGGGCTCGGCTCCACCCCGGTCCCCGGGGTCGGGTCGGCCTCGGACACGGGCTCCTCCTCAACCTGACGGTCGACGTGGTGGGAAGGACGGTCGGGTGGACCGGGCGGGGAGCTGGGCGTGGGGGGCTCGCCTCGGGAGGTGGGCGAGCACGGCCGCGGAGGCGTTCGGCGCGGCCGACCGGAACTCCGGCGGCGCGCACCGGGTGCCGGGCTCGACCTGGCGCCAGAACCACGGCGTCGGCCCCGGCCGGAGCCAGCTTCGGGCGACGAGCTGGAGGATCGCGAGGTCCCGCGAGGACCGCACGACCTCGGCGAGCAGCCGGGCGAGCGCCCCGCACGCCTCGTGGTCGCCCTCGCAGGTCCTGGCCCAGGTGGTGAGCACGTCGCGCGTCACGTAGTGGCAGAAGGACGCGTTGAGCAGGCGGCGCCACAGCGCCGCGAGCACCTCCCGCGCCCTGTCGTCGTCGTCGGCCCACGTCAGCAGGACCGGGGCGCGGGCGGCGCCCACCTGGGCCTGCTCGATGCTCACGGCCATCATCGTCAGCACCCCGGTCATGTGGCGTTCCTTTCTCGGGGAGCGGACCCAGTCGTCGATCATCGCCATGATCTCGTGCAACTGCTCGGAGTCGGCCTTGTCCACCAGCTCCGCCACGCCGTCGACCACCGCCGGCCGGAGGGACCGCTCGTCGGAGCCGGCGAGTATGTCCAGGCATGTCAGGGCGGTGTCGAAGGAGGTGCGGCCCAGCGGCCCGCCGTACGCGCGGATGGCCGTCCACCGCTGTTCCTGGCTCCCCCTCGCCCACCGTTCGACGATCCGCTCGACGACGTCGGTGAGGCGGGGGTCGGCCGCCACCAGCTCCAACGCGGTCAGCGCCGTCTCCCGTTGCGCCCGGTCGGGACTGGTCGCCCACGGCTCCAGCACCGCCTCCCGCACGACGTCGAAGTCCTCCGACATCAACACGCCCACGACCGCCGCGACCGAGTCCCGCACCAGCCAGGACGGGTGCCGGCCCAGGTTGTGCAGCCAGCGCAGCAGCGCGGGGCGGGCGCGGTCCATCTCGGCCCACAGCAGGCGGACGACCGCGGCGGCCTCCCTCGGGCGTTCCCAGCGCACGATCTCGACGGGCACCCTGCCCAGGTCGCCGTTCCGCCAGTCGAGGACGAACCCCGCGCGCAGCCGGTGGGCCCGCGCGGTGCGGCTCTGGTCGAGGCCGGCCGGTGGGCGCGGGGCCCGCATCCGCCGCAACAGGTCCTCGGTGATCTCCATCGCCACGGTGTAGCCGAGGTCGTGGCAGATGACGGTGCCGAGCAGGAACGGCAGGTCGGCCGCTGGCAACTCGGTGAGCCAGCGCCGGACCTGGAGGAGCACGGTCTCGGCGAGCCTGGCTCCCGCCCCCTCCTCGGGGCTGGTGGCCAGGACCCTGGCCAGTTCGGCGAGGTCGCCCACGTCGGGCTGGCCGGCGCAGCGCTGCTCGAACAGCTCGGCGATCTCGTCGTCGCGGGCGAGCAGGGTCCGCGCCCGTTCCCACGCGCCCATCGCGAGCAGGTGCGCCGTGACGACGTCCCGCGCCGGCGGCGCGTCGACCTCGACCACCCGCTCGGCCGGCACGCGGTGGTGCGCGGGGAGGTCGCCGGCGACGGTGAGCACGAGCCGGACGTTGTGGGCGCGGGCCTCCTTGTCCAGCCGGCGGAACGTGTGCTCGTCGGTCCGGGCGGCGCGCTGCGGGTCGAGGTCGACGGCGAGGACCCCGCGCGGCGGTCCGGTCCCCGCGGGTGTCGGCGCGTCCGCGCTGACGCCGACGCCGAGCGTGGCGAGGTCGGCGAGGCGGCCGAGCAGGCGCAGGTTCGTCCCGCAGACCTCGCCGAGCAGGACGGTGGCCAACGTGGCCTTGCCGCAGCCGCGCGGGCCGGTCAGCACCCACAGCCCGGGTTCCCTGAGCCGCTCCCGCACGCGGTTGACGCAGGGCGGCGCGACGAAGACCTCGCCGAGCGCGGCGAGGTCGGTCTCGTCGACGGACAACGCGAAGCGCCCTCCCACGACGCCGCGACCGTGCCGGATGTCGCGACCGGCCATGTCGCCATGCACGGTGTAGACGTTCAGGGAGGCGGGCCGGTAGCGGTCGACCAGGTCGTCGGTGTGCTCGCGCCGCGCCCGGGTCCGTTGGTGCTGGACCTCGTCGTGCAGCCGCTCGGCGACCTCCTGCTCCGCCGAGGCGAAGGCGGCGGCCCACCCGACGACCTCGACCGCCTCGACCGCCTCCACGCTGACCTCGACGCCGACGCCGACACCCGCGTCGAGGACGTCCACGTCCTCTCGGTCCTCGGCGTCGTCCCTCTCCTCCGCCTCATCCTCGCCCTGCCCGTCCCCGGCACGGCCGGCGGCGGGATCGGGGTCGGCGGCCGGGGCGCGGCCCGTCTCCCGCCTGTCAGGGGACTCTCCGGGGGGTTCCTCGGCCGAGGCCTCCAGGCCGACGGTGGGGCCGGCGCGATCAGCCTGACCGTCACGGCGGCCCCCGTCGGCACGGTCGGCGGGATCAACGCGGACGACGCGGACAGCGCGGACGGCGCGGTCGCCGTGAACGACGTGAGCGGAGTGGACGGCATGAACAGCGCGGCCGCCGTCGTCACGGCCGCGCACGACCGTCTCCTCGTCCCGCGCCCGCTCCGAGCCGTCCCTCTGGATCACCGCGCGCCCCAGACGTGTTTGTCCCGCCCGACGACGTCCTGCCCGACGCTGCCGATGTGGTTGATGCTCACGTCGCCCCCGCCCCCGCCCCCGCCCCCGCCGCCGACACCACCGCCGACACCACCGCCGCCGACACCGCCGCCGGCCCGCGGGGCGCCTCCCGCGCCGTTTCCCTCGCGCGGGCGCTGCTCGGTGGTGTCGGGCACGGGCGTGTCCCGCGTCGGCGGCGCCGGGAGGCGGCCCAGCCCCGGCACGTGCACCCAGGCGGTGGTCCGGACCTCCTTCTCCCCCACCTCCACGGGGTGGTAGCGGGAGGGCTCGATGCCGCCGTACCCGTGCCGCACCACCGCGTCGTACATCGGGGAGGACACCAGGACCACGAGGTCGGCGTCGGGAGCGCGGTGCAGCGCGCGGTGGGCGGCGGCGCTGTCGACCAGCCGGCAGGCCAGGTTGAGGTCGGCTCCCGCCCAGCCCTCGGCGTCCCGGTGCACCTCGCCAGCGTGCGCCGCCATCCGCATCCGCATCCGCGCCGGGTCGCTGGAGCGGTCGTTGTGGTGGCGCAGCGCGTCGACCAGGTGCCGGACGAACCCGTCCACGATGTCCACTTTGGACACCGTCGCCGGGACGACGAGGATCTTGCTGTCGCCCCTGTCCTCCACGGCCAGCTCGTCCCAGGGCATCCCCGCGCTGTCGGCGGCGTACCGGACCACCGTGGACAGCGCCTCGCGCAACCACAGTTGGAACCGGTTGTCCCGCCGCCCGAACTCGGCGATGTCGACCACGACGATGGATCGGTGTTCCGGCAGGTGTCGCATACCGCCTCCGCTCGGGCTCCGGCCGTCCTCTCCGGGCGTCCTGTGTACGCCGGAACGCCGCCCGCGTCCGTGATCCAGCGCACGGACGCGGCCCGTCCGGCCTCGCGTCGATGGGTCCGTCGGTCAGTCGGGCGCCCTCGCCAACCGGGCGAGTTCGCCGGGGCGCAGCACGGTGATCCGCCGGCGCGAGGTGCTGAGCACCCCCGCCGCGCGGAGTTCGGCCAGGGAGCGGGACACCGTCTCCCTGGTGGCGCCGATGGCGCCGCCCAGCTCCTCCTGGCTGAGCACGGTCACCTCGTACCCGCCGCCGGGCGCGGGGCGCCCCCTGCTGCGCACGAGGTCGACGAGCAGGCGGGCCAACCGTCGGGAGACGAGGCAGGTGCCGGCCTCCACGCGTCGCCGGTCGGACTCGTCGATCCTGGCGACCAGCAGGCACAGCACGTCGTGGGCGAGGGCGGGGCGTTGTCCGAGCAGGACGCGGAAGCGCTCGGCGGGCACGGCCACGACGACCGAGTCGACCGCCGCGTCCACCGTCGCCGAGCGGCGGCGCGCGCCGATCACACCGAACTCGCCGACCAGCGCGCCGTCCCCGCGCAGGGCGAGCACCAGGCGCTGACCGTCCACGGTGTCCGCGCAGACGCGCAGGAGCCCGTGCTCGACCAACAGGACGGAGTCAGACTCCTCGTCCTGCCGGAACAGCACCGTCCCCCGGCGCACGAGGCGACGGGTTCCCTCGGCCGCGAGCAGGTCCCGGTTCTCGCGGCGGAGCCTGTCCCCCGGTGTGGTCACACTGGTGAGCGTGGTCGGCGTGGAGGAGCCGGCAAGGACCGCCGTCCACGTTCACCCGCTGGCCGCCCGATTCCACCCGCCCAGAGCAGTCCACGGTCGGGGTGGCCGAGCCGGCCGGTCATGGCTCGAAGCGGTACCCCATGCCGGGTTCGGTGATCAGGTGGCGCGGGCGCGAGGGCTCCGGCTCCAGCTTGCGCCGCAACTGGGCCAGGTACACGCGGAGGTAGTGGGTCTCGGTCGCGTAGGCCGGCCCCCAGACCTCCTTCAGCAGTTGCTTCTGCGCCACCAGCCGGCCGCTGTTGCGCACCAGCACCTCCAGGATCCCCCACTCCGTCGGGGTGAGGTGGACCTCGGTGTCGTCGCGCAGCACCTTCTTGGCGGCGAGGTCGACGGTGAACGAGGCGGTCTTCACGACGGGTTCGCCGTCGCCGGCCGAGGTGGTGGAGCGGCGCACGGCGGCCCGCAGCCGCGCCAGCAGTTCGTCCATCCCGAACGGTTTGGTCACGTAGTCGTCCGCGCCGGCGTCCAACGCCTCGACCTTGTCGGCGGAGTCGGTACGCGCGGACAACACGATGATCGGCACCGTCGTCCAGCCCCGCAGCCCGGCGATCACCTCGGTGCCGTCCACGTCGGGCAGGCCGAGGTCGAGCACGACGACGTCCGGTCGGCCCTCGGCCGCGGCCTTCAGCGCCGCCGCGCCGTCGTGGGCGGTGAGCACCTGGTACCCGCGCGCCGCGAGGTTGATCCGCAACGCGCGCACGATCTGCGGCTCGTCGTCCACCACCAGGACCTTGGTCATGCTCCCGCGACCTCCTCGCGCTCGTGTCGCCGGGCGACGGGCAGCGAGATGACCACCGTGAGTCCCCCGCCCGGGGTGTCCTCGGCCCTGATCGTGCCGTCCATCGCCTCGGTGAAGCCCTTCGCCACGCTCAACCCCAGCCCCACGCCGGTGCTCGAGTCCCGGTCGCCCAGCCGCTGGAAGGGGGCGAACACCGAGTCGGCCGCGCCGCGGGGCAGGCCCGGCCCGTGGTCGACGATCCGCAGCTCCACGCGGTCGGCGTGGGCGCTGGCCCTGACCGCGACCTCCGGCCTGAGCTGGTCGCGCCGCCGGCCGTAGCGCAGCGCGTTGTCGACGACGTTGGCCACGACCCGCTCCAGCAGGCCGACGTCGGCCCGCACCGGCGGCAGGTGGTCGTCGACGTCGACGCTGACCCAGCGCCGTCCCTCCACTCCGGCCAGCGCCCGCGCCACGACCTCGTAGTACCCGACGGCCCTGAGCCGGGGCCGCACCGCGCCGGTGGCCAGCCGCGAGGAGTCCAGCAGGTTGTCCACCAGCGCCGTGAGCCGGTCCGCCGACTCCTCCACCGTGGCCAGCAGCTCCTGGGTGTCCTCTTCGGACAGTCGAAGGTCGTGGTCGCGCAGGCTGCCCACGGCCGCCTTGATCGACGTCAGCGGCGTCCGCAGGTCGTGGCCGACGGCCGACAGCAGCGCGGTGCGCAGCTCCGTGGTGGCCGCCCTGCGTTCGGCCTCCACGGCCGCCGCCGCCATCCTCTGCTGCCGCAACGCCGTCAGCGCCTGGCCGGCCGCCGCCTCCAGCACCCTGCGGTCGGCGGCGGCCAGCTTGCGGCCCCGCAGCGCCAGGTGCACGTCCTGGTTGACCGGGATGTCGAGGTCGGCCTCGTCCGGGCTCTGGCAGCCGTCGGAGCCGACGCACGCCACCCGGTCCCAGCGGCCGTCGCGCCGCTCCAGCAACGCCACCGAGTCCAGCGCGAAGTTCTCCCGCACCTTCTCCAGCAGCCGGGCCACCGGGTGCGGGTGGGTGAGCACGGTCCGCGCGTAGGAGGCCAGCAGCGCGGCCTCGGTGCCGGCCCGCGCGGCCTGCTCGGCGCGGCGGGCCGCCCTGTCCACCACGATCGCCACCATCACCGCGACCACCACCATCGCCACCAGCGTGATGATGTTCTCCTGGGTGGCGATGCCGAGCGTGTAGACCGGCTCGGTGAAGAAGAAGTTGAGCATCAGCCCGCTGAGGGCGGCGGCGAGCAGCGCCGGCCCGAGCCCGCCCACCAGGGCCACGACCACGGTGGCCAGGAAGTAGTCGATGACGTTGGTGGACAGCAGCAGGTCCTGCGCCATCCACAGCCCCAACGCGGTCGCCAGCGAGGGCAGCAGCACCGCGAGCAGCCACCCGAGCAGCTTGCGCGACGAGCTCAGGCCGCTGCGCACCCACCGGATGGCCCTGCCGTGCCCGGCCTGGGAGTGGGTGACCATGTGGACGTCGATCGGCCCGGACTCCTGCACCACGGTCGCGCCGATGCCCTCGTCGAACAGGCGGGCCAGGCGGGACCGCCGGGAGGTGCCGAGCACGAGCTGGGTGGCGTTGACGCCCCTGGCGAAGTCCAGCAGCGCGGTCGGCACGTCGTCGCCGACGACGGTGTGGAAGGTCGCGCCCACGTCGTCGGCGAGCCTGCGGTAGCGCATGACCGCCTGCGGCGGGGCGCCGGCGAGCCCGTCGCCGCGCAGGATGTGCAGCACCAGCAGCTCGGCGCCGGCGCGGTTGGCGATCCGGCGCGCCCTGCGGATCAGGGTCTCGCTCTCCGGCCCCCCGGTGATGGCGACCACGACCCGTTCCCTGGCCTCCCAGGTGTCGGTGATCGCGTGGTCGGCCCGGTAGCGCTGCAACGCCACGTCGACCTGGTCGGCCACCCACAGCAGCGCCAGCTCGCGCAGCGCGGTGAGGTTGCCCGGCCGGAAGTAGTTCGACAGCGCCGCGTCGACCTTGTGCGCCGGGTAGACGTTGCCGTGCGCGAGCCGGCGGCGCAGCGCCTCCGGGGTGAGGTCGACCAGCTCCACCTGCTCCGCGCGGCGGACGACCTCGTCGGGCACGGTCTCCTGCTGCCGCACGCCCGTGATGCTCTCGACGACGTCGTTGAGGCTCTCCAGGTGCTGCACGTTCACCGTGGACAGCACGTCGATGCCGGCGTCGAGCAGTTCCTCGATGTCCTGCCAGCGCTTGGCGTTGCGTGATCCGGGGGCGTTGGTGTGCGCCAGCTCGTCGACCAGGGCGACCGCGGGGCGGCGCGCGATGACCGCGTCCACGTCCATCTCGGTCAGCTCGACGCCGCGGTGCTCCAGCACGCGCCGTGGCACGACCTCCAGCCCCTCGAGCAGCCGCGCCGTCCTGGCCCGGCCGTGGGTCTCCACGTAGCCGACGACGACGTCGGTGCCCCGCTCGGCGCGTCGGTGCGCCTCGCCGAGCATCGCGTAGGTCTTGCCGACGCCGGGGGCCGCGCCGAGGTAGATGCGCAGCTCCCCGCGTCGTCGTCGGGTGGGTCGGTCGGTGCTCACGTTCTCAGTGTCCGCCATTCCTGGCCGGGGTCGGCCGTCGGTGAGGCCGTCGGCGTCGCGCCGCGCGGGGGCGCCGACGGTCTCGTCCTCGACGGCGAGGGGACCCCGCAGCCGCAACAGCCGGCCGCGGGGTCCCCCTGCGGTTGTCAACGCCCGGCCTCGCGCTGGACGGCGAGGTTGAGCGTGGTCACGTTCACGCCGGGCTCGCCGAGCACGCCCAGCGGGCGGCCCTGCGTGTGCTCGGCGACCAGGTCGCGCACCCGCTGCTCGGGGATGCCGTTCTCCCTGGCCACGCGCGGTGCCTGGAGTTCGGCGTAGTCCCGGCTGATGTGCGGGTCGAGGCCGCTGGCCGAGGCGGTCACCGCGTCGGCGGGCACCCTGGCCGGGTCGACCCGCTCGCGGGCGGCGACGGCGGCGCGCCGCTCCTCGACCGCCTTGCGCAGGTCGTCGTTGTCGCCGGCCTTGTTCGAGCCGCCGGAGGGCAGGACGTCGTCCGGGCCGAGCTGGGACTGGCCGTCGGCCGGGGGCACGGTGGCCGAGGGCCGGGTGTGGAACCAGCGGTCGGCCGTGGGGTCGTCCTTCGCCCTGGGGTCGACCGGGTCGACGCCGATCAGCTCGGAGCCCGCGGCGGTGTCGTTGACCCTGACGATCGACCCCTCCGCGTTGTCCCGGAGGCCGGGCAGCCGGGTGACGCCCCACACGGCGAGCGGGTAGAGCACGCCGAGCAGCACGGTCATCACCAGCAGGACCCGCAGGCCGGCCGCGGTCTGGCGCAGCAGGTTGGTGAGGGACTTCATCTCTCGATCACCCGATTCCCGGGATCAGCCGGACCAGCAGGTCGATGAGCCAGATGCCGACGAACGGCGTGACGATGCCGCCGAGGCCGTACACCAGCAGGTTGCGGCGCAGCAGCGCGGAGGCCGTCGACGGGCGGTAGCGCACGCCGCGCAGCGCGAGCGGGATCAGCGCCACGATCACCAGCGCGTTGAAGATGACCGCGGAGAGGATGGCCGACTCCGGGGTGGCCAGCCGCATGATGTTGATCTTGTCGAGCTGCGGGTAGATGGCCATGAACATCGCGGGCAGGATCGCGAAGTACTTCGCGAGGTCGTTGGCGATGCTGAAGGTGGTCAACGCGCCCCGCGTGATCAGCATCTGCTTGCCGACCTCGACAACCTCGATCAGCTTCGTCGGGTCGGAGTCCAGGTCGACCATGTTGCCGGCCTCCTTGGCCGCCATGGTCCCGGTGTTCATGGCCACGCCCACGTCGGCCTGGGCCAGCGCCGGCGCGTCGTTGGTGCCGTCGCCGGTCATCGCGACGAGCCGGCCGCCCTCCTGCTCCTTGCGGATCAGGTCCATCTTGTCCTCGGGCTTGGCCTCGGCGAGGTAGTCGTCGACGCCGGCCTCCTCCGCGATGGCCCTGGCGGTCAACGGGTTGTCGCCGGTGACCATGACCGTGCGGATGCCCATGGCCCGCAGTTCCTCGAACCGCTCCCGCATGCCGGGCTTGACCACGTCCGACAGCCGGATCACGCCGAGCACCCTGGCGGAGCCGTCGCGGGCCGCCGCGCACACCAGGGGCGTCCCGCCCTCGGCGGAGATCGCGTCCACGACCTGGTCCACCTCGGGCGGCACCACGCCGCCGTGCTCGCGGATCCACGCCTTCACCGACCCGGCCGCGCCCTTGCGGACCTGGGCGCCGTCGAGGTCCACGCCGCTCATGCGGGTCTGCGCGGTGAACGGGACGAACTCGGCGGAGCGCTCGCCGGCGTCGGCCTCGGCCGCCAGGCCGTGGTCCCGCGCGCACAGCTCGACGATGCTGCGGCCCTCGGGCGTCTCGTCGGCGAGGCTGGACAGCCGGGCCGCGGCGGCCAGCTCGGCCACGCCCACGCCGCCGACCGGGATCAGCTCGGTGCAGCGCCGGTTGCCGAAGGTGATGGTGCCGGTCTTGTCGAGCAGCAGGGTGTCGATGTCGCCCGCCGCCTCGACGGCGCGGCCGGACTTGGCCAGCACGTTGCGCTGCACCAGGCGGTCCATGCCGGCGATGCCGATCGCGGAGAGCAGCGCGCCGATCGTGGTGGGGATCAGGCAGACCAGCAGCGCGGTCAGCACGATCACCGACACCTGCCGGCCCGAGTAGGCGGCCATCGGCTGCAACGCCAGGGTGACCAGCAGGAAGATGATCGTCAGCGTGGCCAGCAGGATGGTCAGCGCGACCTCGTTCGGCGTCTTCTGCCGTTCGGCGCCCTCGACCAACGCGATCATCTTGTCCACGAAGGACTCGCCGGGCTTGGTGGCGATCCGCACGACGATCCGGTCGGACAGCACGGTCGTGCCGCCGGTGACGGCGGAGCGGTCGCCGCCGGACTCCCGGATCACCGGGGCGGACTCGCCGGTGATGGCCGACTCGTCGACGGTCGCGATGCCCTCGACGATGTCGCCGTCGCCCGGGATGATCTGCCCGGCCTCCACGACCACCAGGTCGCCGACCCGCAGGTCGTTGCCGGGGACCTCCTCCTCGGTGCCGTCCTCGCGCAGCCGGCGCGCGACCGTGTCCCTGCGCATCTTCCGCAGCGACTCGGCCTGCGCCTTGCCCCTGCCCTCGGCGACCGCCTCGGCGAGGTTGGCGAAGAGCACGGTGAACCACAGCCACGCGGCGACGGCGATGCTGAAGACGCTGGGCTCCAGCACGGCGAACACCGTGACGAGCACCGACCCGATCCACACGACGAACAGGACGGGGTTGGGGAGCTGGTGCTTGGGGTGCAGCTTGCGGAAGGCGTCCGGCAGCGAGGTGAGGAGCTGCCGGGCGTTGAACGCGCCGGCCCTCATCTTGCGCCCCGTGCGCTCGGCGTGCAGGTCCCGCGCCTGTTCCGGGGTGTAGGGGTCGTGCTCCGGGGTGCGGAGCGGGGTGGTGGTGCTCATGCCAGAGCCTCCGCGATGGGGCCGAGCGCCAGCGCCGGCAGGAAGGTCAGCGCGGCGACGAGGACGACGGTGCCGAGGAGCATCCCGGCGAACAGCGGGCTGCCGGTGGGCAGCGTGCCGACGGTGGGCGGCACCTTCCGCTGCTGGGCGAGGGAACCGGCGAGCGCCAGCACCGCGAGGATGGGCAGGAAGCGGCCGAACAGCATCGCGAGGCCCAGCGTGGACTGGAAGAAGTCGCTGGTCACGGTGAGGCCGCCGAAGGCACTGCCGTTGTTGTTGCCGGTGGAGGCGTAGGCGTAGAGCACTTCGGACAGCCCGTGCGCGCCGGGGTTGTTGAGAAACCCCGTGGTGCTGGGCAGCAGCAGCGCGACACCGGTGCCGACCAGGACCACCGTCGGCATGGACAGCATGGCGATGGCGGCGGCGGTGACCTCCCTGCGGCCCAGCTTCTTGCCCAGGTACTCCGGGGTGCGGCCGACCATCAGGCCGGCGAGGAACACCGCGATCACGGCCATCACCAGGATGCCGTAGAGGCCGGCGCCCACACCGCCCGGCGCGACCTCGCCGAGGAGCATGTTGAGCAGGGTGACGCCGCCACCGAGACCGGTGAGGCTGTCGTGCATGCCGTTGACCGCGCCGGTGGATGTTCCGGTGGTGCTCACCGCGAACAACGCGGTGCTCGGAATGCCGAAGCGGACCTCCTTGCCCTCCATCGCGGCGCCCGCGGCGAGCGAGGCCACCCCGTTGGGGTGCGACTCCGCCCACCAGGCCACGGTCAGGAGCGCGCCCCACAGCAGGCCCATCACCGACAGCAGGACGTAGCCCTGCTTGCGGTCGCCGACCATCGTGCCCAGCGTCCTGGTCAGCGCGACCGGGATGAGCAGGATCAGGAAGATCTCGAAGAGGTTGGTCCAGGCGTTGGGGTTCTCGAAGGGGTGCGACGAGTTGGCGTTGAAGATGCCGCCGCCGTTGGTGCCCAGCTCCTTGATGACCTCCTGGCTGGCCGCGGGGGCCAGCGCCAGGGTCCGCTGGACGCCGTCGACGCCGGTGATCTGCACGCCCCTGGCCAGGCTCATCACCGCGCCGAGCGCGACCAGGACGATCGCGGCCACGAAGGCGATCGGCAGCAGGACGCGGGTGACGCCCCGGGTCAGGTCGACCCAGAAGTTGCCGAGCCGGTCGGTCCTCGCCCTGACGAAGCCGCGCACCAGGGCCACGGCGACGGCCATGCCGACGGCAGCGGAGACGAAGTTCTGCACCGTCAGGCCGGCCATCTGCACCGTGTGTCCCAGCACCGCCTCGGGCGAGTAGGACTGCCAGTTCGTGTTGGTCACGAAGCTGACGGCGGTGTTGAAGGCGATGCCGGGGTCGACCGCGCCGCGACCGAGGTCCAGCGGCAGCAGCGGCTGGAGCCGCTGGAGCAGGTAGAGCAGCACGATCGAGACGAACGAGAACCCGAGCACGCCCGCCGCGTAGGTGGTCCAGCGCTGCTCGGAGTCCGGGTTGACCCGGACGATCCGGTACAGCGCGCGTTCCACCTTCCAGTGCCCTTCGGCGGTGTAGACGCGGGCCATGTGGTCGCCGAGGGGCCGGTAGCACACGGCCAGGGCCACGACGAGGAGGCCGACCTGGGCCAGGCCGGCCAGGGTGGGGGACATCAGAACTTCTCCGGGCGGATCAGGGCGACGAACAGGTAGACGACCAGCAGCAGGCCGAGGACGGCGCCGACGACGTTCGCCGCGAGGCCGGTGCTCACAGCCGCTCCAGTCCGCGCAGGGTCAGCGCGAGGAGCAGGAACACACCAATCAGCAGCACGGCGTAGGCCAGATCGGCCATCTGCGTGCACCCCTCTTCGGTGACGGGTCACCCCTTCTGGTGACCGGTTCGCCGAAAGAGTGCTCCGCCCCTGCACCCGTTCAGGGGCGTCTGACGGCCTCTTGACGCGCCCCTGATCCGCGTTGACGGGTTCTTGACGGCCGGGGTGACCCTCGCCTCCCCGATTCACCCGTTCCGGGTGAACAAACAGGACCGACCGGACCAGCGGTCACGGTCAGTAAAAGATCTCCCCCGGATGACCACCCAGTTGCGGGGCTGTTACCGTCCGCTCAAGTACATAGATTTGCTATGTATCTATCCCTGCGTGAAGGAGGAGAGACACCGTGTGCGGTATCGCGGGCTGGGTGTCCTTCGAGCGTGACCTCACCACCGAGCGGCCGGCGCTGGACGCCATGACCGAGACGATGCTCTGCCGGGGCCCCGACGCCTCGGGCGTCTGGCTGAGCCGGCACGCCGGCCTCGGGCACCGCCGACTGTCGATCATCGACCTGGAGGGCGGGCGCCAGCCGATGGTGGTGGACACCCCCGCCGGCCCGGTCGCCCTGACCTACAGCGGCGAGGCCTACAACTTCACCGAGCTGCGCTCCGAGCTGCGGAGCAGGGGCCACGAGTTCCGCACCGACAGCGACACCGAGGTGGTCCTGCGCGGCTACCTGGAGTGGGGCGAGGGCCTGGCCGAGCGGCTCAACGGCATGTACGCCTTCGCGATCTGGGACGGCCGCGAGGAGAAGCTCGTGCTCATGCGGGACCGCATGGGCATCAAGCCGCTCTACCACTACCCCACCCCCGACGGCGTGCTGTTCGGCTCGGAGCCCAAGGCGATCCTGGCCAACCCCCTGGCCGAGCCGGTGGTCGACGCCGACGGTCTGCGCGAGCTGTTCAGCTTCAGCAAGACGCCGGGCCACGCCATCTACGCGGGCATGCGCGAGGTGCTCCCCGGCACCGTCGTGACCGTCGACCGCAACGGGCTGCGGGAGCGCGTCTACTGGCGGCTGGAGGCGATCGAGCACCGCGACGACGTCCCGACGACCGTGGCCAGGGTGCGCGAGCTGCTCGACGACATCGTGCGTCGCCAGCTCGTCGCCGACGTGCCCCGGTGCGTGCTGCTCTCCGGCGGGCTCGACTCCAGCGCCATCACCGCGCTGGCCGGGCGGCAGCTCGCCGAGCAGGGCGAGAAGGTGCGCAGCTTCGCCGTCGACTTCGTCGGGCAGACCGAGAACTTCCGGCCCGACGAGCTGCGCGGCACCCCGGACGCGCCGTTCGTGCGGGACGTGGCCCAGCACGTGGGCTCGGACCACCGGGACATCGTGCTCGACCACTCCACGCTGGCCGACCCCGAGGTCCGCAGGGCCACCGTGGCCGCGAGGGACTTCCCGATCGGCTTCGGCGACATCGACTACTCGTTGCTGCTGCTGTTCCGGGCCATCCGGGAGCACTCGACGGTCGCGCTGTCCGGCGAGTCCGCCGACGAGGTGTTCGGCGGGTACAAGTGGTTCCACGACCCCGCCGTGCAGAAGGCGGAGATGTTCCCGTGGATCGCCACGGCCCTGTCCAGCCAGCTCCGGCCGAACGCGCTGCTCTCGCCCGAGCTGACGGCCACCCTGGACCTGGGGACCTACGTCAGGGACCGCTACGCCGAGGCGCTGGCCGAGGTCCCGGTGCTCGACGGCGAGGACGAGCACGAGCGGCGCATGCGCGAGATCTGCTACCTGCACCTGACCCGGTTCGTGCGCATGCTGCTGGACCGCAAGGACCGGATGAGCATGGCGGTCGGCCTGGAGGTCCGGGTGCCGTTCTGCGACCACCGCCTGGTGCAGTACGTCTTCAACACGCCGTGGTCGATGAAGACCTTCGACGGCAGGGAGAAGAGCCTGCTCCGCGCGGCGGCCCAGGACGTGCTGCCCCGCTCGGTGGTGGAGCGGGTCAAGAGCCCCTACCCGTCCACGCAGGACGTCCAGTACCTGGTCGACCTCCAGCATCAGGTCCAGGACCTGCTGGCCGGCGACAGCCCGGCGCTGGACCTGGTCGACAGGGAGGCCGTGCTGGAGCTGGCGCGACGCGATCCGGAGAAGGTGGTGGCCGGTGAGCGCAGCCGCCTGGAGCGACTGCTCGACGTGGCCACCTGGTTGGAGATCCGGCGTCCGGTGCTCAAACTGTCCTGACCGGGAGAAGTCGGACAGACGGGAGTGGCCGGTGGTGCGGCAGGTGACCGAGGAGGACGCCCTCCAGCTCGTGCTGGCGGTGCATCGGCTGAACCGGACCCTGCGGGTGTCCACCACCGACCTCCCGCCGACACAGCTCATCGTGCTGTCGTTGCTCATGGAGCACGGCCCGACGCGGATCGGCGAGCTCGCCGCACGGGTCCCCTGCTCGCAGCCGACCGCCACCACGGTGGTGGCCGGGCTGGAGGGCACGGGGCTCGTGCGGCGGCAGCCCGACCCGGCGGACGGCAGAGCCGTGTTGATCACGTTGACCGACGAGGGGCAGGAGCGCGTCGTCTGGGTCGCGCGACGCGAGGCGGAGCTGTTGGACCTCCGCATGGCCGAGCTGACCCCGGAGGAACGGGGCGTGGTGCTGGCGGCCACGCCGCTGCTGCGCCGGTTGGCGGGCGGTTGACCGGCCTAGCACCCCGAGCGCCCCGCGACAAGACCGACCGGCCGGATTCGGCCAGAAGACGTCGGATCTCGTGGAGCGGCGGCCCGCTCCGTTGCTAATGTTCCGCCCACCTTCGGTGGGTGGTGAATCGCTCACCTCACTCCCTCGGTCGAGGGTCAGGAGAGGGGAACGACGGTGCACGAGCGGGAGCTGCGCGCGTTCGTCCGCATCGCCGAGCTGGGCCGGATGGACCTCGCGGCCAGGGCGCTGGGGTACTCCCAGCCGGCGATCAGCTACCAGATCCGGTGCCTGGAGCGGACCCTGGGCGTCCGCCTGTTCCACCGGGAGCCGGCCGGCTCCCGGCTCACCCCGGACGGGCAGCGCGTCCTGCCGCGGGCACGCGCGGTCCTCGCCCTGATCGACACCATGCGCGGGACCACCGGAGGCCGGCCGCCCGTCCACCTCGTGGAGCCCGCCGCCTCCTGACCACCCGCGCCAGCACGGGACACCGACCGGGCACGCGCACCGCGAGCGCCGGACCACGCGGGTGGTCCGGCGCTCGCGGTCTCAGCGACCCGCCGTGGTGGTCGGGGCTGGCGACGACGACGGAGCGCTGGACGCCGGCGGCTCCGGCGTGGCGCTGGTCGGCGGCTTCGCCGACGAGCTGGGCGTCGACTTCGGGATCGCCACCGAGAACGGGACCCCCTCGACCTGGTGGCACCGTCCCCTGCCCCCGTAGTCAGCCATGGGGCGCGGGTACTGGTTCCCCTCCTCGGCCGGGCGCGTGGCGTCGCAGAACGTGCCGGGGAGGTCGATGGGCCGGCCGTCCTGGTCGTAGACGTACACGTCGGTCAGGGGTTTGCCGTCCCGGTCGAAGACATAGAGGTTCGCCACGTGGCGGTCGTCGTGCCACAGCCCCGTCCGGCTGGCGACGTTGCCGATCTCGTAGGACGGGACGGCGAGCGAGCCGACGTTGACCACGGTCAGGCACAGGCCGGCCGCGAGCGCGTTGGCCGGCACGACCAGCCACAGCCAGCGGCGGTCCGCCCTGCTCCGCCCGCCAAGCCACAGCGAGGGCACCAGCACGACCGCGGCCACGACCACGGCGGTGAGGACGTGACTCCTCGCCGGCCCCAGCCAGGACGCGAGCAGACCGGCGACCACCGCGCGCACCACCCACCACGCCGGCTGCAACGACGCGAGAAAGGACGTGACGCTCTGGGCGCGCCGCCTCAGCTCACCGTGCCACCTCAGCGCCCACCGCACCTCGGGCAGCCGCTTCACCTCGGGCACACCGGCGGAGGTCCGACGCAGGAACGGCGTGGAGACCACCGCGACCCCGGCCAGCAGGAGGACCGCCAGCGCGAGCAGCTTCCGGAAGCCGCCGTAGAAGCCCTCGAAGGCGACCAGCAGCGGCGGAGCCGCGAGGAACAGCGCGGCGTAGGCGGCGACGCTCCAGACCGCCACCCGGGCGGCGATCACCCCGCCGGTCCCGGGTGTCGCGCCCGCGCTCGGCTCCGGATAGCCGGCCGCCGCCCGCAGCTCGGCGGCGTACGCCTCCGGCTCGCCGCACCTCTCGGCGAGGGCCTGGACCGTGGGCGCGCCGCCCAGCTCCGCCGCCACCTCCGCGAGGTGCGGCGCCACGTCCTCCAGCACGTCGGCGACCTCCCCCGGCGGGAGGTCGGACAGCGCCGCGCGCATCCGCTCCAGGTAGGCCCCGACGCCGTTCCCCACCGTCGTGTTCATGCCGCCTCCACCAGGTCGTTCATCGCCGCCGCGAACACCCGCCACGTGGTGGCCGCCTCGGCCAACCGCTCCCGTCCCGGGGCGTTCAGGCTGTAGTACTTGCGGTGCGGGCCCTCCTCGCTGGGCACCACGTACGAGGTCAGCAGGCCGGCCCGGTAGAGCCGGCGCAGCGTGCCGTACACCGAGGCGTCGCCGACCTCGGCGAGACCGGCCTTGCGGAGCCGGCGGAGCACGTCGTAGCCGTAGCCGTCCTCCTCGCGCAGCACGGCCAGCACCGCGAGGTCGAGCACACCCTTGAGCAGTTGACTGGTGTCCACGTCACCTCTCCTCTGTCGCGCGGCACACAGTACTACGCATAGCGCGGTACCGTGCAAACAGAGGGTCTCGTCCCGGGAGACACCCTGGTCAGGGGAAGGGCGGAGAGGTCAGCGCGCGGCGAAGGCGCTCAGCCGAGACGCGCGAAGCCTCCCCGCAGGACATCCGAACGGAGGACGTGACCGAGCGGTTCACGGCGTGGAGACCCGCGCGAGTCACCGTGCGGCGGGAGCAGGCAGCCCGATCAGGCGGTACGCGGCCGGGGCTGGCAGCTCGGACAGGTGAACGACGACCGGTTCATGAACGGGTCCCGCCGGATCGGGGCGCCGCACCGCCGGCACGGGCGCCCCTCCTGCCCATAGACGTTCAACGAGCGGTCGAAGTACCCCGACTCGCCGTTGACGTTGACGTACATCGCGTCGAACGAGGTGCCGCCCTCACCCAGCGCCTCGGTCATCACCTCGGTGGCGGCGGCCAACACCGCACGCGCCTCGGCCGGCGGCAACGACGCCGTCGGGCGCGAGCCGTGCAACCCGACCCGCCACAACGCCTCGTCGGCGTAGATGTTGCCGATGCCCGACACCACCGTCTGGTCCAGCAGCGCCCGCTTCAGCTCCGTCCGCCGGCGGCGCAACGCCACCACGGCGGCCTCCGGGTCGTAGGCCGGGTCGAGCGGGTCCAACGCGATGTGCGCGACCGGCGCCGGGACCAGGGTCCCCGCCGAGGGCACCAGCTCCGCGACGGCCATGCCCCCGAACGTGCGCTGGTCCACGAACCGCAGCTCGGGGCCGTCGTCGGCGAACCGGAAACGCACCCGCAGGTGCGTCTCCTCGGCGGCGCCCACCGGTCGCACGAGCATCTGCCCGCTCATCCCGAGGTGCGCGATCACCGCCTCGGCCCCGCCGTCGAGGTCCAGCCACAGGTACTTGCCGCGCCGGCGGGCCGCCTCGAACCGCCGGCCCGCGAGCCGCGCCGCGAAGTCGGCCGCGCCGGGGACGTGCCGGCGCACCGCGCGGGGATGCCGCACCTCGACCTCGGCGACGACCCGACCGGCGACGTGCCGGTGGAGTCCGCGGCGGACGACTTCGACCTCGGGCAGTTCGGGCACGCCCCCGATTGTCGTCGCGGCCACCGACGACCTCCGCCCGGGGTGGGCGAACCCACAACCCCCGAACGACGACGACCGGGCCGGGGGCGAACCCCCGACCCGGTCGTGTGGTCGATCGCACGCGTCGATCGCACGCCGTCGATCGCGCCGTTCAGCCGGCGGAGCCGGAAGCCCCTCCGTCGCTGGTCACGCCGTTGCGCGCGGCGGCGTCGGCCGCGTCCGGCGCCGTGTCACCAGGCACGGCGTCCCCGGCGGCTCCGGCCTCGTCACCGCTGACGGAGAGCGCGCGCCAGGCGGCCTCGGCGGCCTTCTGCTCGGCCTCCTTCTTGGTCCGCCCGTCCCCCGTGCCCAGGGGGTTGCCCCCCACCAACACGGTCGCGGTGAACTCCTTGCGGTGGTCGGGACCCTCCTCGGCGACCCGGTACTCCGGCACGCCGAGGTTCTCCGCCGCGGTGAGCTCCTGGAGACTGGTCTTCCAGTCCAGCCCCGCGCCCCGCCGGGGCGCCTCCGCCAGCAGCGTGGCGAACAGCCGGTGCACCAGCTCCCTGGCCGTCTCCACGCCGTGCCGCAGGTAGACGGCCCCGATCACGGCCTCCAGGCCGTCGGCGAGGATGCTCGCCTTGTCCCGGCCGCCGGTCAGCTCCTCACCCCTGCCGAGCAACAGGTGCGCGCCGAGCCCGCCCGGTCCCAGCGCACGGGCCACCCCGGCGAGCGCGTGCATGTTGACCACGCTCGCCCGCAGCTTGGCGAGCTGCCCCTCGGCGAGGTCGGGGTGCGTGCGGTACAGGTGGTCGGTGACCACCAGGCCGAGCACCGCGTCGCCGAGGAACTCCAGTCGCTCGTTCGGCGGGATGCCGCCGTTCTCGTACGCGTAGGAACGGTGGGTCAGCGCGAGCGTGAGGAGCTCGGCGTCGAGTTCGACGCCGAGCGCTTCGAGCAGCGAGGCGCGGTCAACGGTCCTGCCCCGCGACGCCCTACCCCCCACGAGCGCTACCCCGCTCAGGCCGGCTGGACGACCTGGCGGCCGTCGTAGGTGCCGCAGTGCGGGCACGCCACGTGCTGCAGCTTCGGCTGCCGGCACGCGCGGTTGTTGCACGCCACCAGGACCGGCGCGCTCGTCTTCCACTGCGCGCGACGCGAGCGGGTGTTGGCACGCGACATCTTCCGCTTCGGGACGGCCACGACTAGTTCTCCTCCTCGGTGTCGCCGAACCGCTCCCTCAGCGCGGCCCAGCGAGGGTCAATCCTCTCATGCCCGTGGTCGGGGCCGAGGTCGGCCAGCTTGCCGCCGCACTCCGGGCACAGCCCCTGGCAGTCCGCCGAACACAGCGGGATGCGGGGCAACGCCAGCACCACGGCGTCGCGGACCACGGGTTCGAGGTCGATCAGGTCGTCGACGACCCGGCTCACCTCGTCCTCGTCGGTGCTGGCCTCGGTCGCGCTGTCCGGGTAGGCGAACAGCTCGGTGATGTCCACCGTGAGCCGCCCGGACAGCTCGTCCAGGCAGCGCGAGCACTCGCCGACGGTCGGCGCGGTGACGGTCCCGGAGACCAGGACCCCCTCCACCACCGACTCCAGCAGGAGGTTCAGCTCGACGTCGGCGCCCTCGGGCACCTCGATCACACCGGGGAAGCCGAAGCCGGACGGGGCCGGCGCGGTCCGCTCCTGCCGACGGCTGTTGCCCGCGCGACGGCCGAGGTCCCTGGTGTCGATCACCCAGGGGCTCGTCGGAGCGGGGTGGGCCGGTGCGGCGGTGTGCTCGGGCATGGCTGACTCGGACATCTTCTCCAGATTGGCTCGCTGGTGAACGGACGCGACCAGCTCGCCCAGGGTACGGGACGCGTCGGCGCTTGTGGAAATCGGCGGGGTCGCCGGCCGTTCCCACGCCGTCTCGCGTCGGCGCGCGCCGACGGGGCGGATCAGACCTGGTAGTCGAAGCCGACCATGCCGTTGCCGCCGCCCGCCGGGCTCCTGAGCTGCTGGCGCCCCTTCTCCACGGTACGCATCGTGCGGCCGAGGAGGTCCTCGAAGTCGGCCAGCTTGTTGTCGACGTAGGCGTCGCACTCGCCACGCAGCCGCTGCGCCTCGGCGGTGGCCGACTCCACGATGCGCTGGGACTCCGCGCGCGCGGCCTGCACGACCTCGGTCTGGGAGACCAGCCGAGCCTGCTCGGCGCGGCCGTCCTCCACGGCGCGCTCGTAGGACTCCCTGCCGGCCTGCAACATGCGGTCGGCCTCGGCCTGCGCCCTGCCGACCAGCTCCTCGTAGTGGGCCCTGCCCGCGGCGACGGCCCGCTCGGCCTCGCTCCGCGCGTCGGTGACCATGCGCTCGGCGTGCGCCCTGGCCTCGGACACCAGCCGCTCCGCCTCGGCGCGGGCCTCGGCGATGGTCCGCTCGGCGTCCGCGCGGGCCTGGCCGACGAGCTTCTCGGCCTCGTTGCGCGCGTTGGCGACGACCTCGTCCCGGTGGTCGAGCACGTCCTGGGCGTCGTCCAGCTCGGTGGGGATGGCGTCCCGCACGTCGTCGAGCAGCTCCAGCACGTCCCCCCTGGGGACGACGCAGCCGGAGGTCATGGGAACGCCGCGCGCCTCCTCGACGATGGTGACCAGCTCGTCGAGCGCCTCGAACACCCGGTACACGTCCGTCTCCTCGCCCGCCGGCGGCATCTTCCGCACCAGTCTGCCCCCCATGCTCAGCGGCCCCGGGGATTACCTCCCCGCGCGTGTCCGACGCGCGGGGAGGCACCCGGTGCGATCAAGCGTAGATGTTGACCAGAACGAAGCTGCGGTAGTGGTCGGCCGTGTAGAAGTACTCCCCGGCGTTCCCGGTGACGATCCGCCGCGCGCCCCTGGTGGAGCTGCCCGGGGTCTTCACGGTGTACTCGTGGTAGTAGCCGGTGGAGCACCGGGGCAGGATGTTCTCCCGGTTGCGGAAGACCGTGCCGTCCTGCGGGTACGGGTACGGCCCGCCCTTCTTGATCAGCCGGACGGTGTCGGTGGCCTGGCTGGGCAGGCTGGACAGCGCGACCTTGCGGAAGCCGGAGGTGTCGCCGCAGGCGGCGGCGAGCGTCGACGCGGCGTCCGGGGCGGCCGACGCGGGGGCGACGACGCCGCCGACCATGCCGACCATCGCGAGCAGGGAGACGAGTAACGCCTTGACGGCGCGAGCGGTGATGTGACCCATGGCCGCGGACGGTAGCGGCGTCGGGTGATCAACCGCTGTCGATCACGTGAAATCGTCGACGCCAGGCTGGTTCCCCGTGGGAAAGCACCCTGGCGGGGACGTCGGCGGCGACTGTTCCGTGACAGATGTGTGCCCTGGCGGGGGCCGTGTTCAGCGGGGAACGGCCCGTCCTCTGCTCACGCTCGGAGGGAACGGGACGGGCACCCGCCGGCAACGGGCGGATCAGGCCTGTTCGGCGAGCCGCTGCTGGACGCGCTTCTCCACCAGCGGGGGCAGCAGTCCGGAGACGTCGCCGCCGAACTGGGCGACCTCCTTGGCCAGGGAGCTGGCGAGGAAGCTGTAGAGCGGGTTCGCGGCCATGAACAGGGTCTCCACCCCGGACAGCCGCTGGTTCATCTGCGCCATCTGGAGCTCGTAGTCGAAGTCGCTGACCGCGCGCAGACCCTTGACGATGGCGTTGATCTCGTGCTGCCGGCAGTAGTCGACGAGCAGCCCGTGCCAGGAGTCCACCCTGACGTTCGGCAGGTGCGCGGTGACCTCGCGCAGCATGTCCATCCGCTCCTCGACGGTGAACAGCGTGCGCTTACTCTTGTTGATCATTACCGCGACGACGACCTCGTCGAACAGTCGAGCCGCCCGCTCCACGATATCCAGGTGACCGTTGGTGACCGGGTCGTAGGAGCCGGGGTAGACGGCACGCCTCATGAGCCCGGACCGTAGCAGCCGAACGGGCGATCTCCACCGGGCCGAACCCGCAGCGTGACCGTTGTCACCTGGCCGTGTCGCGGGCGGCGGGCGGCGCCGGCGCGAACACCCGCGGGACGGCGCGAACGGGGGAAAGCGGCACGTCCGACCGCCCGACGGGGTTCAGCCCCGGATCGCGGGCTCCGCGTCCGTACGTGGATCGGCATCGGCATCGGTGGCGGCGCCCCGGTGGCGGAGTCACCCAGCGTCAGTGTCTCGGTGCCGATGTCGGCGTCCGTGCCCGTCTCGGTGTCGCTGTCGGTGCCGCTGTCGGTGCCGCCCGTGACAGGTGTCAGCGCCACCCAGCGTCGGCACCGTCTGCGTCTGGGTTGCCCGCGTCGACTGTGTCGGTCGTGTCGACCGCGTCGGCGCCCGTGCCCATGCCGCTGTCGGTGTCGCCCGTGGCGGGCGTCAGCGCCGCTCAGCGCCAGCACCATCTGTGTCCGTGGCGACCGCGTCGACTGTGTTTGGCCGTGTTGTTTCGCGCCGTCCGCGTCGGCGTCCGTGCCCGTCTCGGTGTCGCTGTCGGTGCCGCCCGTGACAGGCGTCAGCGCCGCTCAGCGCCAGCACCATCTGTGTCCGTGGCGACCGCGTCGACCGTGTCGGCACCCGTGCCCATGTCACAGCCGGTGTCGCCCGCGACAGGCGTCAGCGCCGGCCGTGGCGGCTGTTCGCCGTGGCGACCGTGTCGTCCGTGTCGTCCGTGTCGGCGTCTGTACCCGTGTCACAGCCGGTGGCGCCCGTGACAGGTGTCAGCGTCGCCCAGCGCCAGCACCATCTGTGCCTGTGTTGCCCGCATCGGCCGCGTCGAC
>NZ_JAMTCP010000033.1:39014-78572 GCF_024171885.1 Streptoalloteichus tenebrarius
GCGCCAGCACCATCTGTGCCTGTGTTGCCCGCATCGGCCGCGTCGACTGTGTTCTCCATGTTGTTCGCGTCGTCCGTGCCGGTGTCGCTGTCGGTGTCATCCGTGGCGGGCGTCAGCGCCACCCGGCGCCAGCACCGCCTGCGCCTGTGTCGCCCGCATCGGCCGCGTCGACCGCGTCGGCGCCCGTGCCCATGTCACAGCCGGTGCCGCCCGCGACAGGCGTCAGCGCCGGCCGCACGCTGTATTCGCCGTGGCGACTGTGCCGACTGTGTTTGGCCGTGTTGTTTCGCGCCGTCCGCGTCGGCGTCCATGCCCGTGTCGCTGTCGGTGTCGCCCGCGACAGGCGTCAGCGTCGCCCAGCGCCAGCACCGCGTGTGTCTGCGTCGACCGCGTCGACCGCGTCGGCGCCCGTGCCCATGTCACAGCCGGTGTCGCCCGTGGCGGGCGTCAGCGTCGCCCAGCGTCAGCACCATCTGTGCCTGTGTCGCCCGCATCGGCCGCGTCGACTGTGTTCTCCATGTTGTTCGCGCCGGCCGTGTCGGGCGTTCGTGCCCATGTCGCAGTCGGTGCCGCCCGTGGCGGGCGTCAGCGCCACCCGGCGCCAGCACCATCTGTGTCTGGGTTGCCCGCGTCGACCGCGTCAACTGTGCCGGCGTCCGTGTCCCTGTCGCAGTCGGTGTCATCCGTGGCGGGCGTCAGCGCCGGCCGTGGCGGCTGTTCGCCGTGGCGACTGTGTCGGCCGTATCAGTGTCCGTGCCCGTGTCGGTGTCGCTGTCGTCCATGCGTGGATCGGCGTCGGCATCGGTCGCGGCGTCCCGGCGGCGGAGTCACCCAGCGTCAGTGACTCGGTGCCGATGTCGGCGTCCGTACCCGTCTCGGTGTCGCTGTCAGTGTCGCCCGTGGCGGGCGTCAGCGTCGCCCGGCGTCGGCACCGCCTGCGTCCGTGTTGCCTGCGCCGGCCGTGTCGGCGTCCGGCCCGAGGTACTCCGCCCAGTGCACGGCCGTGTCCCCGTAGCGGCGGCTGCGCAGCGCCGTGAGCGGCTCGGGCCACTCCGGGTCGGCGCTCCTGACCGACCGCTCGACCAGGAGCACCGCGCCGGGAGCCAGCCACCGCCGCTCGACCAGCCGGCCGAGCACCTCCCGCAGCTCGGCCTCGCCCAGCGCGTACGGCGGGTCGGCGAAGACCACGTCATAGGGCAGGGCGGGCGTCTCCATGAGGACGGTGGCGACCGAGCCCGTGCGGACCTCCGCGCCGCGCAGCCGCAGGTCGGCCGCGTTGCGGCGGAGCAGGTCGGCGGCCCTGCGCTCGGCCTCCACGAACAGGGCGTGGCCGGCCCCGCGCGACAACGCCTCCAGCCCGAGAGCCCCGGAGCCGGCGTAGAGGTCCAGCACGCGCGCGCCGTCGAGGTCGAGCATCGCCTCCAACGCGCTGAACAGGGCCTCCCGCACCCGCTCCGAGGTGGGGCGGGTGCCGCGGGGTGGCACCGCGATCCGTCGTCCACCGGCCGTCCCGGCCACGATCCGCGTCACCCGCCCATCGTCGCACCCCCGGATGGCCCCACTCGCCCGACCGGGGGAGCGTCGGCGGGCTACAGCCCCCGGTGCGCGCCCCCGTTGACGTGCACGACCTGCCCCGTGACGTGCCCCGCGTCCGGTGAGGCGAGGAACGCGACGGTGGCGGCGACGTCGTCCGGCTGGCCGGCGCGGCCGGTGGCGGTCTGGGCGACGAGCCACCGCCGCCGCTCCTCGGGCAGCGCGTTCCCGAAGAACTCGGTCTCCTCGATCAGGCCGGGCGACACGACGTTGGCGGTCGCGCCGCGCTGACCGAGGTCGGCCGCGAGCTCGGCGTTCCACGCCTCCAGCCCCGCCTTCGCCGCGCCGTAGCCGCGTCCGCCGCCGGTGCGGGCGCCGATCGAGCCGATGCTGATCACGCGGCCGTGGGGGGCGATGCGGTCCCGCAGCGCGGTGGTGACCAGCACCGCGGTGAGCAGGTTGGCCTCCAGGTTCGCCAGCCAGGCCGCGCGGACCTGGGCCAGGTCGGGGTTCTCCGGCAGGGGGCGGTGGTTCTCGACGTTGCCGCCGGCGTTGTTGACCAACACGTCGATCCGCTCCGGCAGCTCGGGCAGCGCGGCCAGCACCGCGTCCGGATCGGCGGCGTCGAACGCCACCGCCCGCACCCGGTCGCCCAGCTCGGCGGCGGTGGCGGCCAGGCGGTCGGCCCGCCGCCCCGTGATCACGACGTCCGTGCCGGCGGCGGCCAGCTTGGCGGCGACCGCCCTCCCGATGCCCGTGGCGCCCCCGGTCACGACAGCCGTCCTGGTCATCGTTCCTCCCTCGGATGGACTCGTTCGACGATGTTTAGACCTAAACATCCCCCCGGTAGGCTAGATCAGGTGAACTCAGCGGGGGAACCCGGATTCGACGCCGTCGACGCGATCGAGCACGCGTGGCGACGGGAGCGCCCCGCGACCCCGGTGCGCTCGATCGGGGTGATCTCGCGGATCTGGCACGCGGCCAAGCTGCTCGGCGACGAGCGGCGGCGCACCCTCGCCGCGCTCGGCGTCGACCAGGCGACCCTCGACCTGCTGTCCACCCTGCGCCGCGCGGGGCCGCCCTACCGGATGACCCCCGCCCAACTCGCCGGGGCGTGCCTGGTCAGCGCGGGGGCGATCACCCAGCGGGTGGCGAGGGCGGAGGCCGCCGGCCTGGTCAGCGCGGAGCGGACGGCCTCCGGCCGCCGCACCCGGCACGTCACGCTGACCGACGAGGGGCACCGCGTGATCGAGGGCACGGTGGACCGGCTGCTGGGCCACGAGCAGGACCTGATCGACCACCTCACGGACGAGCAGCAGGAGCTGCTGGCCGACCTCCTCCGGGTGCTGCTGGGCGGGCTCAGGGCGCGCCTCGGCGCGCCGGACGAACCGGGGCAGGTCGGCGACCAGCGGTGACGGGGCGGTCGCCGCCCGAATTGTGACGTTCGCCGACCCGGTCGGCCCATGGTCGGCCCGGGTTAGGTCAGGCTAACCTCCCGGGGACCGTCCGGGAGGCGGTCGACCACGAGGAGCGCGACCGCCGAAGGAGGACCGTGTGCGCCGACGTCGCATCCGTCCGCTGACCACCCTCATCGCCCTGGCAGCCGCCGCGGGGCTGGCCCTGTCCGGCTGCGGCGACGGGGGCTCCGCCCCGGCCGGCGGCGAGTCCTCGGGCCAGGGCGCCGAGCGCGTCGTGAAGCACGCGATGGGCGAGACCAAGGTCCCCGCCAACCCCCGGCGGGTCGTCGTCCTGGACACCGGGGAGCTGGACAGCGTGCTCGCGCTGGGAATCACCCCGGTGGGCGCGGTGACCACCGAGGTCTCCTCGGACTTCCCCGCGTACCTGAAGGACCGGCTCAGGGACACCAAGCGGGTGGGCACCATCCCCGAGCCCAACCTCGACAAGATCACCGAGGCCCGACCGGACCTGATCCTGTCCAACAAGGTGCGCCACGCACAGCTCTACGACAAGCTCAGCCAGATCGCGCCCACGGTGTTCGCCGACCAGATCGGGGCGACGTGGAAGGAGACCTTCCTGCTCGACGCCGAGGCGTTGGGCAAGAAGGACGAGGCGGAGAAGCTCCTCGGCCAGTACCGGGACCGGGCGAGGCAGGTCGGCCAGCAGCTCGGCGACCCCGCGACGAAGAAGGTCAGCGCGGTGCGGTTCGTGACCGGCTCGCAGACCATCCGGGCCTACACGCCGAACTCGTTCCTCGGCACGGTCCTCGCCGACACCGGCGTCAGCCGGCCGCAGTCCCAGCAGGGCCAGAAGGTCTTCCAGGACGTCTCGCGGGAGAACATCGGCCAGCTCGACGGCGACGTGCTGCTCTACGCGTCCTTCGGCGACCCGGAGAAGTCCGGGGAGAAGACGGTGACCGAGATGCCGCAGTGGAAGTCCCTCGGCGCGGTCCAGGCGGGCAAGGCTCACCGGGTCGACGACGACCACTTCTACGTCGGCCTCGGCCTGCTGGCCGCCAACAAGATCCTCGATGACCTGAAGAACATCCTCAAGTAGGAGACCCGGTCGACGAACAGGGGGCGGCGCCTACGCGCCGCCCCCTCGTTTTTGGAGCTGGTTTCGGATCACTTGTGGACAGAGTGGCTTGCCGCACGTACCCCGCCCCTCCTGAGCGGCACCTTCTGGCACCACCTCTGCACCACGACGGTCAGGCCGGGGCGTTCCCCTCAGCGCATGAGCTGTCGGTGGGCCGGCCACCGGAAGCACTGCCGCCGTCGGGCTCTCGCTCCGACTCAGTCGCTCCAGCGCGCGAGGGCGGCGTGCGCGGCCTCCAGGATCGGCATGATCCGACGCAGCTCAACGGGGTCGGTGGTGACGCACTCGGTCACCCCAACCCCGACCACCGGGAGCGCGGCCGCCACCGCCTCGATCCCGGCGACGACCTCGTCCACCGTCAACCCGCCCGGCTCCGGGCAGCACGCGCCGCCGAACTCGTCCGGGTCGAGCACGTCCAGGTCGACGTGCAGGTAGGCGTGGCTCGCGCCGCTCCCGACCAGGGCCGCGGCGACCCGACCCGGGTCACGCGCCAGGTCCGGCCCCAGGTGCGTCACCAGGCCCTCCGCGATCACCGCGCGCTCGTCGGGATCGAGGGCCCTGACGCCCGCGAGCACCACCTGACCGGCGACGACCGGCGGGTCCGCCACGAGCGCCGGGTCACCCTCCCCCAGCGCCGCGCGCAACGCCATCCCGTGGAACGCGGCGGACGGGGACGACCCCGGGGTGTTGAGGTCCGCGTGCGCGTCCCACCACACCACCCCGAGGCCGTCACCCCAACGCGCCCTCGCCACGGCCAGCGCCGCGGTCTCCACGCCGCAGTCCCCGCCGACGAGCAGCACCGGCTCACGCACCCGCCGGAGCACGGCGAGCTGCGCCCACCGGTTGGCCACCAACCCGCTGAAACTGGCCACTCCCCCGGTCAGGGGCGTGGTCCCCGAGGCGACCGCCACCACGCGGGGCGGCCGGCCCAGCGCCGCGCCGGCCAGCTCGGCCAGCGCGGCGCAGCCGGTGGGCAGTCGGCCGCCGTCGACGACGACCGCGCCCTGGTGCTGGGGGACGGCGAGCAGCTCGACCGGCATCAGGCCAGCTCCAGCAGGAGGTCACCACCCTCGACCTGCTGGACCGAGCCGATCGCCAGCCGCTTGACCACGCCCTGCTTGGGCGCGGTGATCGCGGCCTCCATCTTCATGGCCTCGATGGTGGCGATGGTCTGGCCGGTCTCCACCTGGTCGCCCTCGGCCACCGACAGCGTGACGACGCCGGCGAACGGTGCGGCCACGTGGTCCGGGTTGGTCCGGTCGGCCTTCTCCGCGACCGGCACGTCCGTGGCCACCGAGCGGTCCCGCACCTGGATCGGCCGGAGCTGGCCGTTGAGCGTGGCCATCACCGTGCGCATGCCGCGCTCGTCGGCCTCGCCGATGGCCTCCAGCCCGATCAGCAGCCGCACGCCCGGCTCCAGGTCGACCGAGTACTCCTCACCCGGCCGCAGACCGTAGAAGAAGTCCTTGCTGCGCAGGACGCTGGTGTCGCCGTAGGCCTCGCGGTGCGCGGCGAACTCCCTGGCCGGGCCGGGGAACAGCAGCCGGTTCAGCGTGGCCCTGCGGTCGTCCGCCAACCCGGCCCTGTCCTCGTCGGTCAGCTCGACCAGGCGCCGGGGCGCGCTGCGGCCGGCCAGGGCGCGGCTGCGGAACGGCTCCGGCCAGCCGCCGGGCGGGTCGCCCAGCTCGCCGTGCAGGAAGCCGACGACCGAGTCCGGGATGTCGAACCTGCCGGGCTCGGCCTCGAACTCCTTCGGGTCCACCCCGGCGCCCACCAGGTGCAGCGCCAGGTCGCCGACCACCTTGGACGACGGGGTCACCTTGACCAGCCGGCCGAGCATGCGGTCGGCCGCCGCGTACATCGCCTCGATGTCCTCGAACCGGTCGCCGAGGCCGAGCGCGATCGCCTGCTGCCGCAGGTTGGAGAGCTGGCCGCCGGGGATCTCGTGGTGGTAGACGCGGCCGGTCGGCGAGGGCAGGCCGGACTCGAACGGCGCGTACACCCGCCGCACGGCCTCCCAGTACGGCTCCAGGTCGCAGACGGCCTGGAGGTCGAGGCCGGTGGCCCGCTCGGTGTGGTCGGTCGCGGCCACGATCGCCGACAGCGCCGGCTGCGAGGTGGTGCCGGCCAGCGACGCGGCCGCGCCGTCCACCGCGTCCACCCCGGCCTGGATCGCCGCCAGGTACGTGGCGAGCTGGCCGCCGGGGGTGTCGTGGGTGTGCAGGTGGACGGGCAGGCCGAACTCCGAGCGCAGCGCGGAGACCAGCCGGGCCGCGGCCGGCGGCCGGAGCAGGCCGGCCATGTCCTTGATCGCCAGCACGTGCGCGCCGGCGTCGACGATCTGCTCGGCCAGTCGGAGGTAGTAGTCGAGCGTGTAGAGCTTCTCCGCCGGGTCGGACAGGTCGGCGGTGTAGCAGAGCGCGACCTCGGCCACGGCGGTCCCGGTCTCCCGCACCGCCTCGATCGCCGGCCGCATCTGCGCGACGTCGTTGAGGGCGTCGAAGATCCGGAAGATGTCGATCCCGGTCGTGGCCGCCTCCTCGACGAAGGCCTTGGTGACCTCGGTCGGGTAAGGCGTGTAGCCCACGGTGTTGCGGCCGCGCAGCAACATCTGGATGCAGATGTTCGGCAGCGCGGAGCGCAACGCGGCCAACCGCTCCCACGGGTCCTCGGCGAGGAACCGCAGCGCCACGTCGTACGTGGCGCCGCCCCACGCCTCCACGGACAACAGTTGCGGGGTCATCCGCGCGATGTGCGGGGCGACCGTCAGCAGGTCCTTCGTGCGGACGCGGGTGGCCAGCAGCGACTGGTGCGCGTCCCGGAAGGTCGTGTCGGTGACGCCGACGGCCGGGTTCTCCCGCAGCCACGAGGCGAAGCCCTCCGGCCCCAGCTCCCGCAGCTTCTGGCGCGAGCCCGCCGGCGGCTCGGCGGACAGGTCCACACCGGCCGGCAGCTTCAGTGCTGGGTCTACAGTGGACGGACGAGGCCCGTGGGGCCGGTTGACCGTCACGTCGGCGAGGTAGGTCAGCAGTCGGGTGCCCCGGTCCGCGGAGTGGCGGGCGGTCAGCAGGTGCGGCCGCTGCTCGATGAACGAGGTCGTGACCCGGCCGGCCCGGAAGTCGGGGTCGTCCAGCACGGCCTGGAGGAACGGGATGTTCGTGGACACGCCGCGGATGCGGAACTCGGCGACGGCCCGCCGGGCCCTGGCCACCGCGAGGGAGAAGTCCCTGCCCCGACAGGTCAGCTTGACCAGCATGGAGTCGAAGTGCGCGCTGATCGCCGCGCCCGCGTGCACCGTGCCGCCGTCCAGCCGGATGCCCGAGCCGCCCGGCGAGCGGTACGCGCTGATCATGCCGGTGTCCGGCCGGAACCCGTTGGCCGGGTCCTCGGTGGTGATCCGGCACTGCAACGCCGCTCCCCTGAGCTGGATCGCGTCCTGGCTCAGGCCGAGGTCCGCCAGGGTCTCGCCGGCGGCGATGCGAAGCTGCGACTGCACCAGGTCGACGTCGGTGACCTCCTCGGTCACCGTGTGCTCGACCTGGATACGCGGGTTCATCTCGATGAAGACCGGGTTGCCCTCCCGGTCGACCAGGAACTCGACGGTGCCGGCGTTGACGTAGCCGATGTGCCGCGCGAAGGCCACGGCGTACCCGCAGATGCGCTCGCGCAGCTCGGGGTCCAGGTTCGGGGCGGGGGCGATCTCGATGACCTTCTGGTGCCGCCGCTGCACCGAGCAGTCCCGCTCGAACAGGTGGATGACGTTGCCCTCGGCGTCGGCGAGGACCTGCACCTCGATGTGCCGGGGCTCCACCACGGCCTGCTCCAGGAACACCGTGGGGTCGCCGAAGGCCGCGTCGGCCTCCCGCATCGCGGCCTCCAGCGCGTCCCGCAGCGCGCCCGGCTGGTCCACCCGCCGCATGCCGCGACCGCCACCGCCGGCCACGGCCTTGACGAACACCGGGAAGCCCACCTCGTCGGCGGCGGCCACCAGCGCGTCCACGTCGGACGACGGGGCCGAGGAGCGCAGCACGGGCAGCCCGGCCTCCCTGGCCGCCGCCACCGCCGTCGCCTTGTTCCCGGTGAGCGTGAGGACCTCGGGCGTGGGGCCCACGAACGTGATGCCGGCCTGCCGGCAGGCCTCGGCGAGCTTCGGGTTCTCCGACAGGAAGCCGTACCCGGGGTAGACCGCGTCGGCTCCCGCCTCGCGCGCGGCCTTGATGATCTCCTCGACCGAGAGGTAGGCGCGCACCGGGTGCCCGGGCTCGCCGATCTCGTAAGCCTCGTCGGCCTTCAACCGGTGCAGCGAGTTGCGATCCTCGTACGGGAACACGGCGACGGTGTTCGCGCCCAGCTCGTACGCCGCGCGGAAGGCGCGGATCGCGATCTCGCCGCGGTTCGCGACGAGGACCTTGCGAAACATCCCGGTTCCTCCCGAAGGTGGTCAGGGGTGGGTGGCCCGCACCGTACCCCGAGTGTCCCGCGCTTCGGGAGGATTATCCCAGGTGACGGACATCATCTCCGGTCACCGAGGCCACCGCTTGACGGGCCACCGGACACGCTGTTGGGCCGGGGACGGGGAAACTGCCCCATCCACCTTCGCCTAACACCTACGGTCACGCCAGAGCACGGTGAACCACGCTCCCAGGGGTCCGCCTCAGGCCTTCTCCAAATACTCCGCGCGTTCGTCGTCGACCAGCTCGGCGACCATCCGGGCCAGCCCGGGGTGCTCGACGAGATCCGGGTCGGCGGCCACGATCCGCTGGGCCTCGACCCTGGCCTCGGCGATCAGGTCCTCGTCCCGCAGCAGCGACAGCAGCCGAAGGGTCGAGCGCCGCCCCGACTGGGCCGCGCCGAGGATGTCGCCCTCCCGACGCAGCTCCAGGTCGAGGCGGGCCAGCTCGAAACCGTCCAGGGTGGAGGCCACCGCGTCCAGCCGCTCCCTCGTGGTCGTGCCCCCGGGCGCCTCGGTGACCAGCAGGCACAGCCCCGGCGCGCTGCCCCGGCCCACCCGGCCGCGGAGCTGGTGGAGCTGGCTGACCCCGAACCGGTCCGCGTCCATGATCACCATCACCGTCGCGTTCGGCACGTTCACGCCGACCTCGACGACCGTGGTCGCCACCAGCACGTCCACCTCGCCGGCGGCGAAGGCCCGCATGACCGCGTCCTTCTCGTCCGAGGGCAGCCGGCCGTGCAGCACCCCGACCCGGAGCCCGGCCAGCGGGCCGGTCTCCAGCGCGGGGGCCACCTCCAGCACCGCCAGCGGCGGCCGGCGCTCGCCGTCGGCCCCGCCCTCGTCCTGCCCCGCCTCCGGCTCGGCGGCGCCGGAGGCGGCGTCCGGGGTCTCCTCGTCCCGACCGCCGTCGCCGATGCGGGGGCACACCACGTACGCCTGGTGCCCCGCCCTGACCTCCTCGACGATGCGTTGCCACACCCGGTCCAGCCACGCCGGCTTCTCGGCGGCGGGCACGACCGTGGTGGCGATCGGCGAACGCCCCACCGGCATCTCGCGCAGGGCCGAGGTCTCCAGGTCGCCGTAGACGGTCATCGCGACCGTGCGGGGGATCGGGGTCGCGGTCATGACCAGCACGTGCGGGCTGGTCTCCTCCCCGCCGCGCGCCCGCAGCGCGTCCCGCTGCTCGACGCCGAAGCGGTGCTGCTCGTCCACCACGACCAGGCCGAGGTCGGCGAAGGACACCCGCTCCTGGATCAGGGCGTGCGTGCCGACGACGATGCCCGCCGCGCCCGAGGCGGCGTCCAGCAACGCCTGCTTGCGCTGGGCCGCCGGCAGCGACCCGGTGAGCAGGGTGATCCTGGTGGCCTGTTCGGCCGCGCCCAGCTCGCCCGCCATCGCCAGGTCGCCGAGCATCTCGCGCAGCGAGCGGGCGTGCTGGGCGGCCAGCACCTCGGTCGGCGCCAGCATCGCCGCCTGCCGGCCCGCGTCCACGACCTGCAACATCGCCCTCAGCGCGACCACGGTCTTGCCGCTGCCCACCTCACCCTGGAGGAGGCGGTTCATCGGGTGCTCGCCGGCGAGGTCGGCCGCGACGGCCTCGCCGACCTCCCGCTGGCCGGCGGTGAGCCGGAACGGCAGCCGGGCGTCGAAGGCGTCCAGCACCCCGCCGGGCCGGCGCGGGCACGCGGGCGCGGGCCGGGACTGGGCCGACCGGCGGCGCTGCGCGAGCGCGAGCTGCACGGCGAGCCCTTCATCCCACTTCAGCCGGTCCCTGGCCGCCTCGACGGCCGCCCTGTCCTCCGGCCGGTGGATGTTCCGCAGCGCCGCGCCCAGGTCGAGCAGCCGGTGCCGGCGCCGCAGCTCCTCGGGCAACGGGTCGTCGGGGTCGTCGAGGGTGTCCAGGACCTGCTCCACGCACCGCGCGACGGACCAGGAGGGCAGTCCCTGCGCCGCCGGGTAGACCGGGATCAGCGTGCTGGCGAACTCCTCGGCCTCCGACCGCTCCTCGCCCTCGTCGACGGCGTCGAGCAGCTTGTACTCGGGGTGGGCGAGCTGGAGCTGGCCGCGGTAGGCGGTCACCTTCCCGGCGAACAGGCCCTTCCTGCCGGGCAGCAGCTCCCGCTCGCGCCAGGACTGGTTGAAGAAGGTGCACGTCATGTGCCGGTGACCGTCGGTGATGCGGACCTCGAGGATGTTGCCCCGCCTGCTGCGCATGCGCCGTGTCGTGGCCCGCTCCACCTGGGCCAGCACCGTCGCGTGCTCGCCGATCTCCAGACCGGCGATGCTGGTCAGCTCGCCCCGCTCGGCGTAGCGCCTCGGGTAGTGCCGCAGCAGGTCGCCGGCCGTGCGCAGGCCCAGCGCCGTCTCCAGCGCCTTGCCGCTCTTCGCGCCGAGCACCCGGTCCAGCTTGTCGTCCAGCGTGGTCATCGGGACTCATTCAACCCCGCGCGTCCGACACCGGCGCGGGTCGACGCCCCGCCAGGCCCGCACGTCCCACCGCTCACTCGACACCCAGTCGGAGGATCGCCTCGGTCTGCCCGCCCGGGTAGACGGTCAGCTCGACCTCCGGGTGGGTCCGCCGCAGGTGCTCCTCCAGCTCCGCGGCCAGCCCGCCCGGCGCCTCCGCGCCCACCAGGGCCGTCACCAGCTCCCCGCCGACCGACAGCATGAGGTCGACCAGCCGGCACGCGGCCCCGACGAGGTCGGCGGGCTCGGCGATGAACACGACCTCCCCCTCGGCCATGCCCAGCACGTCGCCGGGCTGGCAGCGGCCGACCCAGGTCAGGGCCTCCCGCTGGGCCACGACCAGCTCGCCCCTGCGGGTGGCGGCCGCGGCCTCGGCCATCGCGACCACGTCGTCGCCGGGCCGTCGGGTGGCGTCGTGCACGGCCAGCGCGGCCAGCCCCTGCACCGGGGACGCGGTGGGCACCACGATCACGTCCTGCCCGGACCGCACCGCCTGGTCGGCGGCCTGCTCGGCGACCGGGGTCAGCTCGTCGGCGTTGGGCACCACCACGACGTGCCGCGCCCGGCTTCCGGTGATCGCGGCGAGCAGCTCCGCGACGCCGGGCCGGCCGACGACGACCACGGCGCCCTCTCCCCGGAACAGCTCGGCGGCGCCCGCGCCGTCGGCGACCACCACCACGGCCCGGTCCCTGGCGAACCGGCTGGGCTCGGCGGCGACCTGGTCGGCGAAGCGGACGACGGTGATCCGGTGCGGACGACCCGCCTCGATCCCGACCTCCACCGCGGCGCCGACGTCGTTGGTGTGGACGTGCACCGTCCACAGGCCGAGCCCGCCCGGTGTGCCGTCGGACACCACGGACACGCAGTCGCCCAGCTCGGCCAGCTCCGCGCGCAGGCACGCCGCCCTAGCGTCGTCGGTCCGGTCGAGCAGGTACATGACCTCGTACCCGAACTCGGTCGAGCCGCTCTCACGCTCGGCGTGCAGGACGGCGGCCGAGCGGGGAACCCGGTGCTGGGGAACGTCGGCGCGCGCCGCCTGGCCGGTCACGGTCGCGACGAGCGCGTCGAGGATGACGACCAGTCCCCTTCCCCCCGCGTCCACCACGCCGGCCCTGGCCAGCGCCGCGAGCTGGCGCGGGGTCTCGGCGAGGGCGTGCGCGGCGGTCCTCGCCGCGGTGACCACGACCTCGGCCAGGCCGGCCGCGTCCTCCGCTCCGGCCCCGGGTGCGGCCCCGGATTCGGGGACCGCGTCGGTTTCGGCGACGGCCTCGGCGACGGAGCGCAGCACGGACAGGACGGTGCCGGGGGCCGGGTCGGCGACGGCGGCGTGGGCCAGGTCGGCGGCCCGCGCGAACGCGGAGCGCAACGCGGCGGCGTCCGCCGTCGGCCGGTCGCGGAACGCCTCGGCGAAGCCGCGCAGGACCTGCGAGAGGATCACGCCGGAGTTGCCGCGCGCGCCGGCCAGCGCGCCCCTGGCGAGCGCGGCGGCGGCGACGCCGACCTCCGCGCCCGACTCCACGCGGAGCAGGGCGTCCAGGGCCGCCCGCAGGGTGTGCAGGAGGTTCGTCCCGGTGTCCCCGTCCGCGACGGGATAGACGTTGATGCGGTCGATGTCCTCGCGGTCGGCGTCGAGCGCCTCGACGCACGCCGCGGCCCAGCGGCGCAGCGCCGCCGCGTCGAGCACCCGCAGCACGGCTCCGCCCTTCGCTGGTGATGGTGATCGGCAGACCAGGCGAGACTAGACGCCGGCGGAGGGGGCGGTTTGGCTGCCCCAGTCGTCTCGGGCTACCCTGTCCGAGTTGATGGCCCGGCCCGGCCCGGGCACGTGCACTTTTCCGCGCCCCGCATCCCGTGTGGTGCGGCCGCGCGTCCAAGGAACGACGTAAGGAGTGTCTGACGTGGCTGCCGTCTGCGACGTCTGCGGCAAGGGGCCGGGCTTCGGCATGTCGGTCTCGCACTCCCACCGGCGTACCCACCGCCGGTGGAACCCGAACATCCAGACCGTGCGCGCGAAGGTCGGCCTCTCGCAGCGCCAGCGCATGAACGTGTGCACCTCCTGCCTCAAGGCGGGCAAGGTCGTTCGCGGCTGACGCGACACGGTTCTGCCAGTTCGTCGAACGGCCCGGGTGGCTCGCCACCCGGGCCGTTCCGCGTGCGCCACTTCCCGCTCGACCGGCCCCGCGACCGCCCGCTCGGCTGGCGGCGCGCCCGTGGCGGTGCCAGCATCGGCCCGACAGCGGCCCCGCGCGGGTGGGAGGTCCGGGCATGAGCGAGGTCACGTCCTACGTCCAGGGGACCCCCTGCTGGGTCGACCTCTCGGCCTCGGACCGGGAACGGGCGATGGACTTCTACCGGGAGCTCCTCGGCTGGGACTACGCCGTGGGTCCGGCCGAGACCGGGCACTACACCCAGGCGCTGGTCGACGGGAAGCCCGTCGCCGCCCTCTACACGCCACCCCCTGACCAGCAGCAGCCGGTCACCTGGCTGACCTACCTCGCCTCCGACGACGTCCGGGCGACCGCCGAGGCGGTCACCGCCCACGGCGGCCGGCTGCTGATGGACGTCATGGACGTGATGGACTTCGGCTCGATGGTCGTGGCGGTCGACCCCGCCGGGGCGGTGTTCGGCGTGTGGCAGGCGGGGACGCACATCGGGGCCAGGGTGGTCAACCAGCCCGGCGCCATGGTCTGGAACGAGCTGGCCAGCAGGGACGCCCCCGCCGCCCGCCGCTTCTACGCGTCGGTGTTCGGGGTGGAGATCTCCCCGCCGATGTCGGAGCAGTTCGACTACACGACGTTCCGCGCCGGCGACCGCGAGGTCGGCGGGATCATGACCATGGACACGAGCTGGCCCGCCCAGATGTCGTCGCACTGGCAGGTCTACTTCGCGGTGCCCGACACCGACGCCGCCGTGCGGGTCGTCGACGAGCACGGCGGCGGCACGGTGGTCGGCCCGCAGGACTCCCCGTACGGTCGGATGGCCGTGGTGCGCGACCCGCAGGGAGCGTTGTTCTCCCTGATCAGCGCGCCGGCCGGGGGATGGTGACGTCGCGGGGCGGCTCCACGGGGCCGACGCGGCTCCGCCAGCGCCGGCCCCGTGCCGACTAGGGCAGCTTCCAGTCGACGGGCTCCACGCCGAGCTGTTCCAGCAGCGCGTTCGTCCGGCTGAACGGACGGGAGCCGAAGAAGCCCCGGTCGGCCGACATCGGGCTGGGGTGGGGCGACTCGACGCACGGCACACCCTCCAGCCACGGCCGGAGGTTGCGGGCCTCGCGCCCCCACAGGATGGCGACCATGGGCTTGCGCCGGGCCACGAGCGCGCGGATGGCCTGCTCGGTGACCTCCTCCCACCCCTTGCCCCGGTGGGAGTTGGGCCGGCCCGGCATGACGGTGAGCGCCCGGTTGAGCAGCAGCACGCCCTGGTCCACCCACGGGGTGAGGTCGCCGTTGCTCGGGGTCGGGTGGCCGAGGTCCGCCGTGTACTCGCGGAAGATGTTGATCAGGCTCTTCGGCAGCGGCCGCACGTTCGGGGCCACCGAGAAGCTCAGGCCGACGGGGTGGCCGGGCGTGGGGTAGGGGTCCTGCCCGACGATCAACACCCTGACGTCGTCGAACGGCTGCTGGAACGCCCGGAGCACGTGCTCGCCGGCCGGCAGGTACCTGCGCCCGGCCGCGATCTCGGCCCGCAGGAACTCACCCATCGCCGCGATGCGTTCGCTCACCGGAGCCAACGCCTCGGCCCAGCCGGCTTCCACGATCTCGTGCAGGGGACGTCCACTCACGGGCAGTGACCCTAGCCGAACGCCCTGCTCGTCCCTGTCGCCCTCCCCGTCGATCCGCTGACCCCGGTCGGTGGGCTGGTTGACGCCGGCCACTGCCATCGGAGGGAACCCCCTGTCCTGTGCCTGTCCCGAGTTTGTCCGTGTCTCCGCGACGTCACGTCACCGCGTTCCGTCGACATCAGTGGGTCAGTGTTCCCACGACCACTGACAGTTCTGGGGCATCTGGGACATCCGGGACGGGCAGGGGCCGGGCGGGCGCGGGGCCGGCGGTCAGTCGAGCCGCCGGAGCTTCTGCCAGTAGAGGTCGATGTTGGCGACGTACTTGTCGACCGCGAACTGGAAGGCGCCGTCCGGGACCTCGTACCCCTCCCTGATCCTGGCCGGCACGCCGAGGGCCATGGCGCGGGCGGGCACGTGCCCGTCGAAGGAGACCACGGCTCCCGCGCCGACGACCGCGCCCGTCTCGACCACGGCGCCGTTGAGCACGACGGAGCCCGAGGCGATGAGGCACCGGTCGGCGATGGTGGCGCCCTCGATGTGGACGTTGTGGCCGATGACGCAGTCGGCCCCGATGACGGTGGGGTGGAACTCGGTGCAGTGCACCACCGTGCCGTCCTGGACGCTGGTGCGCTCCCCGACCTCGATCCGGCCGTAGTCGCCGCGGAGCACGGCCCGCGGCCAGACCGAGGCGTGGGCGCGGATGCGGACGTCACCGATCACGGTGGCGTCCGGGTGGACGTAGGCGTCGGGGTGGATGCGCGGCTCGACGTCACCCAACGCGTAGATGGGCATGGGTCGCTCCCTCTCGGCTCGACCTCCACAGTGATCGCACAACCGTACGTATCGCGGTCGTCGCGTCCCGCGAGTGGTGCGCCCTCTCCGGGGCGGGCGCGACTCCGCGCTGATCAGGCGGCGAGCGGGGAACAGGTGGGGGTCATCCCGCCGCGAGCCCGACCGAGGCCGCCCCCTCGTCGCGCCCGGCTCCGGAGAGGGACGCGTCGAGCGTCTTCGCGAAGCACCGGCTGCCCGACTCGTTCTTGTAGACGCCGAACTTGGCCGTGGGGGTATAGCCGGACGAGGTGTAGAGCGCGATCGCCTCGGGCTGCCTGGTCCCGGTCTCCAGCACCAGGCGTCGACGTCCGGCCGCCATGGCGGTGCGCTCGAGTTCGGCGAGGACCGCGCGGGCCAAGCCGCGCCCCCGGGCGGCCTCGACGACGTACATGCGCTTGAGTTCGGCGTCGCCGTCGACGAAGTCCTCCTCGTCGCCGTCGTGCGCGCGCCACCCGCCGCAGGCGACCGGGACGCCGTCGACGTAGGCGACGAGGAAGAGCCCTCGGGGTGGGGAGAAGTCGGCGGGGTCGACCGGGGTGATGTCGCCCTCGCCGTAGCGGCGCACGTACTCCTGCTGCACCTCGGCGACCAGCTTCCTGGCGTGCGGATGGTCGTAGGCGACCGCGCGCAGCTCCATGTGCGGCACCCTAGACAGAACAGCGGCGCGTAACAATCCCCTTTAGTGCATACGTATGCAGGTGCCGGGTCAGCGCCAGTGCTCCCACCCCTGCGGCCCCTCGTAGGGCCGGCCGTCCACGGTCACGCCCTCTCCCTGCCGCACCGAGCCGATCACCCGCCAGTCGGCCGGCACCGACTCGACCGACGGGAAGGTCGCCGCGAGCGCGTGGTCCTCGCCACCGGTCAGCACCCAGTGCAGCGGGTCGGCGCCCAGCGCGTTGGCGACGTCGACCAGGCGCTGGTGCACCTCCAGCAGCTCGGTGCGCACGTCGATCCCGACGCCGGACGCCTCGGCCACGTGCCCGAGGTCGGCGAGCAGGCCGTCGGAGACGTCGATCATCGAGGTCGCGCCGGCCGCCGCGGCCTGGGGACCGGCGGCGTACGGCGGCTCCGGGGCCCGCTGGGCCCCCACCACCGCCACCGGCGAGCGGAACCCCCGCCCCAGGACGGCCAGTCCGGCGGCCGCCCAGCCCAGGCGGCCGGCCACCGCGAGCACGTCGCCGGGGCGGGCGCCCGAGCGGGTCACCGGGGCCCTGCCCTCCAGGTCGCCGAGCACGGTGACCGAGATCACCAGGCTGTCCGAGGTCACCATGTCCCCGCCCACGACGCCGGCGCCGGCCCTGGCGGCCTCGGCCCACATGCCGTTGGCCACCTCGTCCAGCACGGAGGCGGGGGTGTCGGGCGGGCAGGCGAGGCCGACCAGCAGGCCGGTGGGGACCGCTCCCATCGCGGCCACGTCGGCCACGTTCACCGCCACCGCCTTGCGTCCCACCTGCTCCGGAGTGGACCAGTCGAGCCGGAAGTGGACGCCCTCGACCAGCACGTCCGTGCTGGCCACCACCCGACCGTCCGGGGCAGCCACCACGGCGGCGTCGTCGCCGGGGCCGAGCAGGGTGCTCGGTGGCTGAACGCGCCCCTCCGTCACCCGACGGATGACGCCGAACTCACCCATTCCAGCGACGGTGTCCGCCGATGACGGTCCGTCCGCGCCCAACTCAGCCTCCGATCACGAGCGTCGCGCTCACCTGCTGGGGTACTTTGCTCGTCACTGTTCCTACCCCGAGCATCGCCGTCGAGACGAAGGGGCGCGCCGTGGTCCAGGCATACATCCTGATCCAGACCGAGGTGGGCAAGGCTGCCGCCGTGGCCGAGCGGATCGGCCAGATCACGGGTGTGATCACGGCCGAGGACGTCACCGGGCCGTACGACGTGATCGTCAGGGCCGAGGCGGACACCGTGGACGACCTCGGCCAGCTCGTGGTGGCGCAGATCCAGGCGGTCGAGGGCATCACCCGCACGCTGACCTGCCCTGTCGTCCACATCAAGTGAGCCGCGTGCTGTAGTGAGCGGGTGACGCACGAGGAGCCCACCGGACAGCCGAACACCGCACCCCGGCCCCCGGGGCCACCCCGAGCGCTCGTCGGCGTGGCCCTGGGGCTCGCCGTGGTGCTCGCGGGCGCGGTGGCCGTGGCCGGGATCCTCTCCGGCTCGACCGACTCGGACCAGCCCGCGTCGGGCGCGTCCGGCCCGGCCACGCCGCGCCCGAACGCGTCCGGCCCGCTGACGGTCACCGCGACGCCGGCCCCGCAGGCCGGCGCCGAGCAGTGCTCCGCGCTGCTCGGCGCGCTGCCCGCCGAACTCCCGGTGCCCAACGGGACCCTGCCGCGCCGTCAGCTCGCGGAGCCCGCGCCGGTGGGGACCGCCGCGTGGGGCGGGGCGGAGTACGACCCCGTCGTGTTGCGGTGCGGCGTCCCCCGCCCGGCGTCGCTCGTGCAGACGTCGCAGCTCACGGTCGTGAACGGCGTGTCGTGGCTGAGCGACTACAGCCCGGCGGGCGTGCTGTGGACGGTCGTGGACCGGCCGGTGTACGTGGCGGTGAACCTGCCCGAGGCGAGCGGCACCGGCCCGATCCAGGAGCTGTCGTCCGTGGTGAGGCGCACGTTGCCGGAGCAGCCGGTCGACCCGAACCGCTGACCCCGACGTTCGTCCACATCGGACTATCCTCTTAGGACGAACGTCGCCTTTCTCGGTGACAGCGGCGGGGTTTGGTAGCCCCGGTTCGGGTGAGCGTGTTCTCCGCGCCGCCGCGTCTCGCGGGTGCGCGCCGCACTGGCGGGGCGGCGAGCACCAGCCGGCCCGACACCATTGATCGCCGGGGTGTGCACGGCACGGGCGGGCGGTGGGCTTCAGCCCGGCCGGATACCGTTGATCACCGGGGTTTGTGCGCCACGCGGGCGGGGCGGTGGGCACCAGCCGGCCGGACACCGGTGATCGTTGGGGCATGCGCCACGCGGGCGGGGCGGTGAGGCTTCGCGCCTGGCTGTCAAGTCATTTCCCGGAGTTATCCACAGGGGCGGGGTGGTTCGCTCGCGGTGACCCGATTGTCGGGTGAACCGGAGCCGGCGGCGGGGCAGTTGTCCACAGGCCACGGTTTCGCCCTGGGCCGGCGGGGGTGGGGCCGATAGGCTGGAGCGGGGCTCGCCCCCCAGGGCGGGTGGGGGCTGACCTGAGGTGAGGGGGTCGGGGCGTTCGCTCCGCACCTCGGCGAGGAAGCCGGTCCGACTGGCGCAGGGCTCGCCGCGTCGGAGGAGATGCCCCGCGAACGCGGACCGCTCAGGACCGCGGCGTCGGAGGCGTTCTCACGCGGGTGCCGCCCGGCCGGCGCGGCCGGTAGCAGGGCAGGGGCCGCCCTCCCCTACGGAGAAGACGGCCCGATCAACCCACTCAACTGATGCCTGGCGGCGCTACCAGAGCACGCGGTCCCCGACCCAACATGGGCAACGCAACGCCCCCGGCCGGAGGCCGTGGACGCGTCGGCTCAGCGCAGGCCGGTGCCCCGCGCCAGCGCCGTCTCGACCAGCGTGGTGAGCAGCTTGGTCAGGTCCACCCCGGTCGCCGCCCACATGCGCCAGTACATCGAGCCGCGCGTGAACCCCGGCATCGTGTTCGCCTCGTTGACCACCAGCCCGCCGTCCGGGGTGACGAAGAAGTCCACCCTGGCCAGGCCCTGGCACTCCAGCGCGGTGAACGCCCGCACCGCCATCTCCCGCAGGCGCTCGGCGACCTCGTCGTCCAGCTTCGCCGGAATGTCGAACTCGCAGACGTCGTCGAGGTACTTGGCCTCGAAGTCGTACCACTCGACGCCCTCGCCGACGAGCCGGATCTCGGCCGGCAGCGACGCCTCGACCCGCCCGTCGGGGAACTCCAGCACGCCGCACTCGACCTCGCGGCCGACGACCGCCGCCTCGACCAGCACCTTCGGGTCGGTCCGCCGGGCGAGCGCGACCGCGTCGGCGAGCTGGTCCCACTCGGTCACCCGGGTGATCCCGACCGAGGACCCGGCGCGCGCGGGCTTCACGAACACCGGCAGCCCCAGGCGCTCGCGCTGCTCCTCGGTCAGCGCGTCCTCGCCGCGTCGCAGCACCACGTAGTCGCCGACGGGCAGCCCCTCGGCCGCGAGCAGCTTCTTCGTGTACTCCTTGTCCATCGCGACCGCGCTGGACAGCACGCCGGGCCCGACGTACGGGACACCGGCCATCTCCAGCAGACCCTGGATCGTGCCGTCCTCGCCGTAGGCGCCGTGCAGCACCGGGAAGACCACGTCGACGCCGGAGAGCACCTGGCCGGCGCGCTCCGGCTCCAGCAGGACGAGACCGCCCCGGGTGGGGTCGCCGGGCAGTGCCACGGCCGCGCCGCCGGCGTCGACCGAGGGCAGCTCGCGGTCGCGGATCGCGAGGGCCTCGGGGTCGTCGGCGCCGAGCACCCACGCGCCCTCCCGGGTGATGCCGACCGGCACCACCTCGAAGCGGTCCCGGTCCAGGTGGGACAGGATGTTGCCCGCCGACACACAGGAGATGGCGTGCTCGGTGCTGCGGCCACCGAAGACGACAGCCACCCGGATCTTCCGCTCGGTCATGAGGTCCGACCCTACCCGGACGGCGGTGCGCGGACCGGCGCGAGCGCGCGCCATCACGCGCCGAGGGGGCGCCGCCCCGCACGGAGGGGCTACCGCGCAGAGGGGCTACCGCGCCGAGCGGAGCAGGTCGACCAGTACGGGCACGGCGGCGCGCAACTGGGCCCTGGTCGGGGCGGTGTAGCCGACGGGGATGCCGTGCCGGTCGGGCGTGCCGCTGTAGTGCCGGCCCAGCACGTCCAGGCGCAGCCCGTGGGCCGCCCCCGCCTCGGCCACCCGTCGCTCGGCCTCGGCGGAGGGCACCGGCACCAGCAGGTGGGCGCCGGCGTCGTCGCCGAGCACGGGGAGACCGGCCGAGGTCAGCGCGTCGACGACGAACGCGCGGCGGGCGGCCAGCTCCCGGCGGAGCCGCCGCAGGTGGCGGCCGAGGTCGCCGTGCCGCGCCATGGCGACCAGCACCCGCTGCCCCGCGGGCGCGGGGCTGGTGCCGGTGCGTTCCCGGTGCGCGAGCACGGCGGCGGCCACCGGGGGCGGGGCGACCATCCAGCCGACGCCCAGCACGGGGCTGAGGATCTTGCTGGTGGTGCCGAGGTGGACGACGACGTCCGGGGCCAGCGCGGCCAGCAGCGGCAGGGGCGCGACGTCGTAGCGAAGCTCGCCGTCGTAGTCGTCCTCGATCACCAACCAGCCCTCGGCGCGGGCGCGGGCGACCAGCTCGACCCTGCGCGCCGCCGGCATCCTCCCGCCCAGGGGGTACTGGTGCGCGGGCGAGCAGAACACCGCCCGCACGCGGTCGGGGACCGCCGCCACGACGAGGCCGTCGGAGTCCACCGGGACGCCGACGACCTCCATCCCCGCGGCGCGGAACGCCCCGACCGCACGCTGGTAGCCGGGCTCCTCCACCGCGACGCGGTCGCCGGGGCGGAGCACGGCGTGGGCCAGCTCGGTCACGGCCGCGGTGGTGCCCGCCGTGGCCAGGACCGGGTCGCGGCGCTCGGACTCGTCCGGCACGACCAGGCCGCGGTGCCGGAGGAGGTGCTCGGCGACGGCGGCGCGGAAGGAGGGCAGGCCGGCGCGGCGGGGCAGGATCAGCGGCGGCTCGTCCGCCGCGGCCCGCCACGCCCTGCGCCACGCCGCGCGGTCCAGCCCCTCGGCCCAGGCCGCGCCGGGCACCAGGTGCACCACGTCGTCCTGTCGCGGCTCCTGGAGCGGCGCCGGCGCGGGCCGGGCCCGCGCCCCGGGCGGGGTCGTGGTCACGAAGGTCCCCGAGCCGTGCCGCCCGTCGATCCACCCCTCCGCGTGGAGTTGTTCGTAGGCGGCCGCCGTGACGGTCCGGCTGACGCCGAGGTGGGCGGCGAGCATTCGGGTGGAGGGCAGGCGGTCGCCGCTGCGGAGCTGTCCCGCCGCGGCGGCGGCGCGCAGCGCGTCCGCGAGCTGGACCGCCAACGGCACACCCCGCCCCCTGTCGAGCGCGATGGGCAGCTCGGCGGGCAGCGGCGAGGGCGACGGCGAGGGCGACACGGACACGCGGTGGCCTTTCGTCTTCGGCGGAGAATGGCCCTTCAACGATGCCACCTCGGGCCAGCACCCTGGGGTCGTGACCCGCTCCGACCTCTCCCCCACCGACCGGTCCACGATCAAGCGAGGCAAGCACCGGGCCGTCACCGACCGCTCGGCGCTCCACGACGTGCTGGACGCCGGTCTGGTCTGCCACCTCGGCGTGGTGGTCGACGGCAGTCCGCTCGTGCTGCCCACGGGTTACGGCCGGGACGGCGACACGCTCTACATCCACGGCTCGACGGGTGCGCGCAGCCTGCGCGCCGCCGCCGACGGGGTCGACGTGTGCGTCAACGTGACGCTGTTGGACGGCATCGTCTACGCGCGGTCCGTCCGCCACCACTCCATGAACTATCGCTCGGCCGTGGTGCACGGCACCGCGAGGCCGGTGACCGACGACGAGGAGAAGTGGCACGGTCTCCGGGTGATCATGGAGCACATCGCGCCGGGGTCGTGGGACCACGCGCGGCTGCCGAACCACAAGGAGCTGGCCGCGACCGCCGTGCTCGCGCTGGACCTGACCGAGGCCGCGCTGAAGGTGCGGACGGGCGGGCCGGTCGACGACGAGGAGGACGTCGCCGGGTTTCCGGCGTGGGCGGGCGTGCTGCCCGTCCGCCAGGTGTTCGGCGCGCCGGAGCCGTGCGTTCTCCTGCCCGAGGGCACGCCGGTGCCGGAGCACGTGCGACGCCGCGCCGGGTGAGACGCCGCGTGGGTGGCGCCTCCGCTCTCCCTCCGCCCGCGGCGCCGCCCACGCGGTTTTCCCAGGTGACCGCGCGACTGTGACCTCAAGAGGCGACCTCAAGACGGCGACCTCAAGACGGCGACCTCAAGACGGCGACCGCGAGATGGCGACCTGAGACGGCGTCCGCGAGACGGTCGTCCGACCCGATGCGCCGATGGCCTCGAACCGGACCCGGAACACCGGGAGCCCGGCCGTAGCACGGAGAAGCTCGTCCAGCGAGCGGTGCTCACGCGCCGAGAGGCACGCCTGGCCCACGGACCTCCCAGCGGTCCGTGGGCCAGGCGTCCGTCCGCCCGCGACGCCTCGTGGGCGTTACGGGAGGCGGATGGGGCCGGCGGGGCTCGTCCGGTACCGGTTCATGCCGCGCCGGCCCGGGCGGAAGACGTGCACGCTCACCGCGGGGTCGACCCCCTCGTTGGCCACGCGGTGGACGTGTCCCGGGCCGAAGACCCTGGTCTGCCCGGCCCGCACGAGGTGTGTCGCCTCCGGCGGCCCGCCGTCGGCGGCGGCGCGGGCGACGCGTTCGGAGAGCACGCCCGAGACCACGGTGAACGCGCCGGTCGAGCCGGCGTGGTCGTGCAGGTCGGTGTGCTGCCCCGGCAGCCAGGACATGAGCCAGACCTCGTGGTCCTCGGTGCTGTCCAGCAGCGCGGTCCAGCGGCGGTCGGGGTCGTAGCGCAGCAGGCGGCGCCAGCCGTTGTCGGCGGCGTGGGCCATGGCGACGAGCGCGGGGTGGGCGACGGTGTGCGAGGCGGTGGCGGCGACGGTGTTGGGGGGAACGGCGAACACGGTGGGCTCCGGGCGCGTGCGGCGCGGACCGGCCGCGGCGCGCCGTTCCTCAGGGCGAGGAGGTCACGACCCGGCTCGGTCCGTCGACGGGAGGGGACGGACGGGCATCACCGGGTCGGACAGAGCGCGCTGGCCACGCGGCGGAGGTCGATGTGACCCCTCCGGAGTTCCATGGCGCGCGTCAACACGCCCACGAGGGAACCAGGCGGCCACCGCCGGGGTCAAGCTGGTCCACCTGCTGGAACACCCGAGGGGGTGAGGAGCCGGGGTGAGGCGTCGGGTGGGCGCCGCCCCACCCCGGCCCCGGTCACGGCCAGCGGATGCCGTCGAGCGCGGCCCGGAGGTCGGCGACGAGGTCGTCGGTGTCCTCGCAGCCCACCGACAGCCGCAGGAACCCCTCCGGCACCGGGTCGCCCCACCGGGCGCGCCGGTCCGCGGTCGTGTGCAGGCCGCCGAAGGAGGTGGCCGAGCCGACGAGTCGGCAGCGCTCCAGGAACCGCCGCACCGCGTCCGCGTCGGGCAGCTCGAAGCCGAGAACCCCGCCGAACCGCCGCATCTGCCGTGCCGCGGCGGCGTGCGCCGGGTCGCCCTCCCAGCCGGGCCAACGGAATCCGCGCACGGCGGGGTGGTCGCGCAGGAGTTCCGCGACGGCGCGGGCGTTCTCCGCCTGACGACCCAGCCGCAGGTCGAGGGTTCCCAGACTGCGCAGGGCCAGCCAGGTCTCGAACGGCCCAGGGATCGCGCCGCCCAGCGTCCTCGCGCGGCGCAGCGCGTCGGCGAGGTCAGCGTCGCGGACGGTGACGTGTCCCAACACGAGATCGCTGTGCCCGGTCAACGCCTTGGTGTCACTGGCGACCACGATGTCCGCGCCGAGTTCCAGCGGCCGCTGACCCAACGGGGTCGCGGTGGTGTTGTCGACGGCGACCATCGCGCCGGCCGTGTTCGCGCGCCGCGACAGCTCCCGGATGTCACAGACGTCGAGCCCGGGGTTGGACGGGGTTTCCAACAGCACGAGCACGGCGTCGTCGAAGACGTCGTCGGACCACGGTCCCGCCGTGGGGACCTCCCGCACCGACACCCAGCTCAGTTCGGCGCGCACCCATTCCCGGACCCCGAAGTAGCCGTCGGACGGCAGCACGAGAACGTCGCCGGGGCGCAGGAGTGCCCTCAGCAGCGTGGCGATCGCGGCCATGCCGGAGGGGAAGACCACGCACCGTCCGCCGTCCAGCTCCCCGATCGCCTGTTCCAGCGCGCGCCAGGTCGGATTGCCGGAACGGCCGTAGATGTCGGCCTCCCCGGCCTCGGCCGGCGGCGCGAGGTGGTACTGGGTGGACAGAACCGGCCCCGCCACAACGGGTTCGCCGGGAACGGCGACGGGATGGCCGGCGTGCACGCACCGGGTTCCGTCGCCCCACCCCGGGTCCACCTCGGCGAGTCGCCGCCCCGCCGACGCGTCGCCCCGTTGGTCCTGTCTGGTCATGCGAACTCCGCCTTCCGTTGCCGCCCCAGGAGATCAGCCGCCATGACGCGCGGGCTGAGGCCCTCGTGGCACACCCGGTGCACGGCGTCGGCGATCGGCATCTCCACCCCGTGCCGCGCGGCGAGCTGCCGGATGGAGGAACAGGACTTCACGCCCTCGGCGACCTGGCCGTGCGCGTGTTCCTGCGCCTGCTCCAGGGTCTCGCCCCTGCCCAGCCGCTCGCCGAAGGTGCGGTTGCGGGACAACGGAGAGGCGCACGTGGCCACGAGGTCGCCGAGGCCGGCCAGGCCGGCGAAGGTCTGCGGGTCCGCGCCGAGCGCGACCCCCAGCCGGGAGGTCTCGGCGAGTCCCCTGGTGATCAGCGTCGCCATGGTGTTGTCGCCGTAGCCGAGGCCGCCGGCGAGCCCACAGGCGAGCGCGATGACGTTCTTGCACGCCCCGCCGACCTCGCACCCGACCACGTCGGTGTTGGTGTAGGGCCGGAAGTACCCGGTCGAGCACGCGTGCTGCAACGCCACGGCGCGGTCGTGGTCGACGCACGCGATCACCGTCGCGGTGGGCTGCTCCTCGGCGATCTCCCTGGCCAGGTTCGGCCCGCTGACCACCGCGACGCGGTCCTCGGTCACGCCGGCCACCTCGCGGATCACCTCGCTCATGCGGGCGAGCGTGCCGAGTTCGACGCCCTTGGCCAGGCTGACCAACGTGGCGTCGGCGGGCAGGGCGTCCCGCCACGCCGCGAGGTTGGCGCGCAGCGTCTGGCTCGGCACCGCGAGCACGACGGCGTCGGCCCCCTCCAGCGCGGCCACGGGGTCGGCCGTGGCGCGCAACGCGTCGGGGAGCCGGACCCCGGGCAGGTACTCGGGGTTCTCCCCGCGCTCCCCGACCGCCTCGGCGACCTCCGGCCGCCGCGCCCACAGCACGACGTCCCGCCCGGCGTCGGCGAGGACCTTGGCGAAGGCGGTCCCCCACGACCCCGCGCCGAGCACCGCCACCCGTTCGACCGGACGCGCCGCGCTCACCGGGCCTCCCCGCTCGCGGCGCGACCGGAGTGGAACTCGGCGGGTGGCTCCTCCCCCCGCACCTCGGCGAGCTGGAGCCGGACCTTCGTCATCAGCAGGTCCGTGACCTCGCGCAGCAACGCGTTCGTCACCGGCCGGCCCCGGTACTCGGAGAGGTCGACGGGTTCGCCGGCGCGGACGACGACCGTCCTGCGCGGCCACAGCCGGAGCCGCTTGCGGTAGTGGTCGTAGACCTGGTGCGTTCCCCAGTGGACGACGGGGATGACCGGCACGTCGTGCTCCAGCGCGAGGCGCGCGACCCCGGTGCGGGACCGCATCGGCCAGAAGTCGGGGTCCCTGGTGATGGTGCCCTCGGCGTAGATCGCCACGACGCGGCCGGCGGACAACGCGTCGTGCGCGGCGGCCAGGCTCTGCTGGGCGTCGACGCTGCCGCGCCGGACCGGGATCTGGCCGGTGGCCACGAGGATGGTCCGCAGCACCGGGATCTTCCAGAGGCTGTCCTTGGCCAGGAAGCGCGGCACGCGCCCGCGCTTGTGCACGAACACCGCGGTGTAGGGCGGGTCGAGGTAGGAGATGTGGTTGCACACCAGCAACGCCGGCCCCTCGGCGGGGACCTTCTCCAGGCCCTCGAACCGACGGCGGGCCAGCAGCCTCGTGCCGGGGTGGAACAGCGCGGCGGCCACTCCCACCCAGAAGCCACCCTTCTCCTTCGCCACCCGTCCTCCTCGTTCCTCTCTCACCTGCCGGGCCCGCGCCGGCGGACCCCGGTGAGTCTTCCCCGCTGGTGTGCGTCGAGTCCAGCCGGGTGGCCGGCGGGGCGCGCGCGTGCCGGAGGATGGGACCGTGCGTGCGGTGGTGGACATGCTCGTCCCGATCAAGCGGTTGGGCGCCGCGAAGTCCCGGTTGCGGGGCGCGGTGGGGGCGCGGGAGGACCGGGGGGCCCACGCGGCGCTGGCCCTGGCGCTGGCGATGGACACGGTGGCCGCGGCGCGGTCGGCCGCGCTGGTGCGCCGCCTCGCCGTGGTGACCGCCGACCCGCTGGTCGCCGAGATGGTGCGGGGCGAGGGCGTCGAGGTCGTCAGGGACCTGCCCGACGACGGGCTGAACCCGGCGCTGCGGCACGGGGCCGAGGTGCTGCGCTCCTCGGACCCCTCGGCCACCGTGGCCGCGCTCCAGTCGGACCTGCCGGCCCTGCGGGCGTCCGAACTCGACGCCGCCCTCGCCGCCGCCGTCGAGGCCGGGCACGCGTTCTGCCCTGACCGGCAGGGGACCGGGACGACCCTGCTCGTGGCCGGGCGCGGCCGGCGCTGGGACCCGCGGTTCGGGCCGGGGTCGGCCCTGGCGCACGCGGAGTCGGGAGCGGTCGCCCTCGACGGGCCGTGGCCGTCCCTGCGGTGCGACGTCGACACGGAGGCGGACCTCCGCCTGGCCGCCCGGCTCGGCCTGGGCCCGCACACCAGGGCCCGTCTGGTCGCCGCGAGTTAGGAGAACCCGTGCGCCCGCGGCTGGTTTCCTCTACCGCGCGGGGCGCGCGGCGTCGACAGTTCCGGCCCAGCCGACCGCATCGCGGGAGCACGGTCCGCGTGCGTCTCGTCACAGCGGGCGCATCACTCCGACCAGCGCGGGGAATCCGGCCAGTGGGGTCGTAGCCGGGCCGGCGGACGGCGTTCGGACCAGCTCGGCGGCGGCCGACGGCGACATGCGGCGGCTTACGATCGGAGGTGTGAACCCGCACCTGGAACAGGCCACTGTGCACACCGTCCACCCGGACGGCTCGGTGGTGCTGCTTCGCGACGACGGCGTGCTGGTCGACGCGTCGGCCTCGGCGGTCGCGGCGGGCGGGTGGCGCGCGCCGCGCCAGGGGCAGCGGGTGACGCTGCGTCGCCGGGAGGGCACGATCAGCGCAGTGCTTCCCCCAGTCACCCGCGCGTAACGTCCGTGTCGCACTCGCGTGTGTGTGATGGAGGAGAATCGGAGCTGTGAGCAGCGGCAATCCCGAAGACCGGGTGACGGATCGATCCGACGAACAGGTGACGGCATCGGCACCGGGCTCGTCGACGGCGGCGGAGAGGGCGGCGACGTCGAAGACGTCGAAGACGTCGCTCCCAGCCGCTCGGTCCGTGCCGTCTGTATCCGCGGCGTCCACTGCGCCCGCAGCGCCCGCAGCGTCCACAGCGTCCTCTTCGGCCTCCGCCTCCTCCCGCTCGGCGGCGGGCGACGGACGCCGGACCACGACGCGGCGGCGCACGCCCCGCGCCTCCACCCGGCGGGACGGCGGCCGGGCCACCACCGCGACTCGGCGCCAGACGGACAACACGCCGCTGGCCGCCGCCCCCACCGTCCCGGCCGTGCCGCCGGCGGTCACCCGGCCCCTCCAGGCGACCGACCTGCCGGAGGACCGCTACCTCAACCGCGAGACCTCCTGGCTGGACTTCAACGCCCGCGTGCTCTCGCTGGCCGAGGACCCCTCGCAGCCGCTGCTGGAGCGGGCCAAGTTCCTCGCGATCTTCGCGTCCAACCTGGACGAGTTCTACATGGTCAGGGTCGCCGGCCTGAAGCGCCGTGACGAGACCGGGCTGTCGGTGCGCAGCGCCGACGGCCTGTCCCCGCGCGAGCAGCTCGCCCGCATCGCCACCCGCACCCAGGACCTCGTCGAGCAGCACGCCAAGGTGTTCCTGGGCAGCGTGCTGCCCGAGCTGGAGAAGCACGACATCCGCATCGTCGCGTGGGACGACCTCGACGATCCCGACAAGCTGCGGCTGACCGACTACTTCACCGAGCACATCTTCCCGGTGCTGACGCCGCTCGCGGTCGACCCGGCGCACCCGTTCCCCTACATCTCCGGGCTGTCGCTGAACCTGGCCGTGACCGTGCGCGACCCCGAGGGCGGCACCGAGCGGTTCGCCAGGATCAAGGTGCCGGACAACGTGCCGCGCCTGGTGCGGGTGGAGACCGACCGGGAGTCCGACCTCGCCACGTTCCTGCCGCTGGAGGAGCTGATCGCGGCCCACCTCGGCAAGCTCTTCTCCGGCATGGAGGTGGTGGAGCACCACATCTTCCGGGTCACCCGCAACGCCGAGGTCGAGGTCGAGGAGGACCGCGACGAGGACCTGTTGCAGGCGTTGGAGCGCGAGCTTGCCCGCCGCCGCTTCGGCCCGCCGGTGCGGCTGGAGGTGGCCGACACCATGAGCCAGCACGTGCTGGAGCTGTTGCTGCGCGAGCTGGACGTGGATCCGCACGACGTGGTCGAGGTGCCCGGCCTGCTCGACCTGTCCTGCCTGTGGCAGCTCCACTCGCTGGACCGGCCTCCGCTCAAGGACGCCCCTTTCGTCCCGGCCACCCACCGCGCCTTCGGCGAGGGTGAGACGCCGAAGAGCGTGTTCGCGACGCTGCGCGAGGGCGACGTGCTGGTGCACCACCCGTACGACTCGTTCTCCACGAGCGTGCAGCGGTTCATCGAGCAGGCCGCGGCGGACCCGAACGTGCTGGCCATCAAGCAGACGCTGTACCGGACCTCCGGCGACTCCCCCATCGTCGAGGCCCTCGTCGACGCGGCGGAGGCCGGCAAGCAGGTCGTGGCGCTGGTGGAGCTGAAGGCGCGGTTCGACGAGCAGGCGAACATCAAGTGGGCCCGCGCGCTGGAGAAGGCGGGCGTCCACGTCGTCTACGGCCTCGTCGGGCTGAAGACGCACTGCAAGACGGCGTTGGTGGTGCGGCAGGAGGGGTCGACGATCCGCCGCTACTGCCACATCGGCACGGGCAACTACAACCCCAAGACCGCCAGGACGTACGAGGACCTCGGGCTGCTGACGGCCGAGCCGTCCATCGGAGCGGACCTGACCGACCTGTTCAACGTCCTCACCGGCTACGCGCGGCAGAACACCTACCGCAGCCTGCTGGTGGCGCCGCACGGCGTGCGGCGCGGGATCGTCCAGCGGATCGAGCGCGAGATGGAGCACGCCGCGGCCGGCCGCCCCTGCGGCGTGCGGCTGAAGGCCAACGCGTTGGTGGACGAGCAGGTCATCGACGCGCTGTACCGGGCGTCCCAGGCCGGCGTCCCGGTGGACGTCGTGGTCAGGGGGATCTGCGCGTTGAAGCCGGGTGTTCCCGGCCTGAGCGAGAACATCCGCGTCCGCTCCATCCTCGGCCGGTTCCTGGAGCACTCCCGGGTCTTCCACTTCCGCGGCTCGGACGAGCACTGGATCGGCAGCGCCGACATGATGCACCGCAACCTCGACCGCCGGGTCGAGGTGCTGGTGCGGGTGACCGACCCGAAGCTCACGCACGAGCTGGACACGATCTTCGACTCCGCGATGGACCGGGTGACCCGGTGCTGGGTCCTGGAGCCGACCGGGGCCTGGCGCCCCTCCCCGGAGGAGGGCCAGCAGGTGCGCGACCACCAGACCGAACTCGCCCGGCTGCACGGCGCGAAGGTGTGAGGCCGACCAGGGAGCGCCAGCGGCGGGGCCACGGCCACCGCCGGGCGCCGCGCGTGCCCGTGCCGGAAGGAACGCGCGGGACGGCGCGGGACGACGAGACGAGCGGAGGCGGGGCGAGGGCATGACAGCGACCGAGCGGACCGACCGCGCGAGCGTGCGGGCGGCGGGCGCCGTGTTGTGGCGCGACGCCGCCGACGGCTCCGACGGCTGCGCCGGTGACGGGGAGGCCGTCGAGGTGGCCGTGGTGCACCGCCCCCGTTACGACGACTGGTCGCTGCCCAAGGGCAAGCTGGACGAGGGCGAGACCGTCCCCGCCGCGGCCGTGCGCGAGGTGGCCGAGGAGACCGGGTGCCGCGCGGTGCTGGGCCGCCGGTTGGGCGCGGTGCACTACCCGGTGTCCACAGCGGACGGCCGCGAGGAGCGCAAGCGGGTGGACTACTTCGCCGCGCGGGCCGTCGGCGCCTCCCCCGACGGCTTCCAGGAGACCGGCGAGGTCGACGAGGTGCGGTGGCTCCAGCCGGAGAAGGCCGAACGCCTGCTGACGCGCGCGGCCGACCGGCGGGTGCTCGGCGTGTTCACCGCGCTTCCCGCCCGCACCAGGACGCTTCTGCTGGTCCGGCACGCCAAGGCTGGCCGGCGCTCGGAGTGGATGGGGGACGACGACCTCCGGCCGCTGACGAAGGGCGGACGGCGCCAGGCCGAGGCCCTCCGGGTCCTGTTGCCCCTCTTCGGGCCGGCGCGCGTGCACGCGGCGCCCCGCGTGCGCTGCGCGCAGACGGTGGCGGGGCTGGCCGAGGACCTCGGCGTGCCCGTCCACCCCGAACCTTTGCTGTCCGAGGAGGGCTACTGGCCCGACCCGGACGCCGGGCTCGCCCGGCTCCTCGCGCTCGTGTCGGAGGACGGGGTCCCGGTCGTCTCCAGCCAGGGCGGGGTGATCCCGGACCTCGTCGGGCGGCTGGCCGCCGCGGGCGGCGTCGACCTGTCCCCGTCGCTCGACGAGGACGGCGCGGTGCCGAGCAGGAAGGGCAGCCTGTGGGTGCTGTCCTTCACACCGCGCGGGGAGGGCGCGCCGCGTCTTCTCGCGGCCGACTACTTCTCCCAGCCGTTCCCCGATTCCTGATCTCGCGCCCGGCGCGCCGAACTCGCGTCCGCGCGAATGTCGCGCGAGATGTTCTTCGTCCCGTGATGTCGAAGGCGCCCCACCGCACGACGACAAGTCGGGCGGGACGGCGGGACGAATGAGAAGCGACCGCTTCGGCGGTACTCCGCCACTCGTTCACCACGATTGCCGCATCGCCGTCGTTCTCTTCCCTGCCGAGTGCGGTGGGGAAGCCACCCGATCCGAGGGCAGCGGGACCCGATCGGGATGTTTGAAACGGAATTCCGCCGAGCTGTGCCGGCGCGGGCGGGTGCGCGGAAAGAAGGTGCGGGAGCAAGCACGAGCGCGTCGTGACGAACTCCGTCAGCGGGAAGCCCGCACGGGAAGCCACCGCGCCGCGCTCGCGGGAGACCCGCCGCGACGGCCCTGAACGCGCGCTGGAGCGCTGAAGACGCCGGGCCGGCCTGAAGGCGACCGACCCTGCGGACAGAGCGGCGACAGAGCCTTCTGGAGCCTTTCCCGACAGGACGGACGCACGGCCGCTGCCGTCGCGGGGAGACCCCGCCACGGCCCCGGCTTCTCCTGCGGAGAAAGAGCCGGGGCCCGGCCACGCCGGTGGCCGGGCCCCGAACGGCCGCGCCGCGGGGGCGATGGGCTCGACTGAGCCCAGTCAGCTCTTCTTGGTGCGGGTGGCGCGCTTCGGCGCCGCCTTGGCGGTGCCGGTGGACGCCTTGGTCGTGGTGGCGCGCTTCGGCGCCGCCTTCGCGGTCGTGGACTTCGCGGCGGTGGTCTTCGCCGCGGTCGCTCGCTTCGGCGCGGCCTTGGTCGTGCCGGCGGCCGCGGTGGTGGCCTTGGCCGTCGTGCGGGTCGTCGCCTTCGCGGCGGTCGCCTTGGTGGCGGCGGCCCTCTTCGGCGCGGCCTTGGCGGTGGCGGTGGCGGCCTTGGCCGGAGCCGCCTTCGTCGCGGTGGCGCCCGCCTTCGCCGGGGCCGCCTTCTTCGGGGCGGCCAGGCGCGGCAGCTTGCGGGTGCCGCCGATGACCTCCTTGAAGGTGGTGCCGGCACGGAAGGCCGGAACGTTGGTCTTCTTCACCTTCACGGCCTCGCCCGTGCGCGGGTTGCGCGCGGTGCGGGCGGCACGGGCGCGCTTCTCGAAGACGCCGAAGCCGGTGACGTTCACCTTGTCGCCCTTGTGCACGGTGCGCACGATGATGTCGACCAGGCCGTCAACCGCCGAGGCCGCGGTCTTCTTGTCGCCGTCGAGACGCTCCGCGAGCGCCTCGATGAGCTGGGCCTTGTTCACTTCAGTCCCTCCCGAGGGAAAACACACTCAACGGCCCCGTCGGACCGACTTTGGTCACGGTAAGCCGAAGAGCTGCGGATTTCCAATCGCCACGCCCGGAATCCCGTTGGGGCGCTGGTGGTTCCGCTCCTCCGAGGGACGGCCGCGCCGCCGCGCGGCGGCCTCGGAGGCGAGGGGGACGGTGACGAAAGGCGCTGGTTACGGCGTTGCGGACGGCCGCAAAGCCCTGTCGCGACGGGGAATCGCGGCGGTCCGCGACGCCTTCGACACCGTGCGCAGCCGGTTCCGGCGGCTCAGCCGGCCACCGGCTGTGTCGAGGGCAACCAGGACGGACGGCGGCGCTCGAACGCGTCGACCTCCTCCGCGTGCCGCAGCGTCAGCGCGATGTCGTCGAGTCCCTCCAACAGCCGCCAGCGGGTGTAGTCGTCGATAGCGAAGGGCGCGACGAACTCCTTGGCCCTCACGGTCTTCTCGCGGAGGTCGACGGTCACCTCGGCGCCGGGCTCCGCCTCCAGGACCTTCCAGAGCCGTTCCACATCGGACTGCTCGCACTGGGCGGCCAGCAGGCCCTGCTTGCCGGCGTTGCCCCGGAAGATGTCGGCGAAGCGCGAGGAGACGACCACCCGGAAGCCGTAGTCGGCCAGCGCCCACACGGCGTGCTCCCTGGACGAGCCGGTGCCGAAGTCCGGGCCGGCGACGAGCACGCTGCCCGAGCGGTAGGGCTCGGCGTTGAGCACGAAGTCCTCGTCGGCCCGCCACGCGGCGAACAGGCCGTCGGCGAACCCGGTCCGGCTGACCCGCTTCAGATAGACGGCCGGGATGATCTGGTCGGTGTCCACGTTGGACCGGCGCAGGGGGACGCCGACGCCGGTGTGGGTGGTGAACGGTTCCATTGCTGCAAGCCTCCTGCGGGGAGAGGGGGTCGGCCGGCGCCCGCGACGGGCGGCCGCCGGCCGGCGCCGGGTCGTCAGTCGAGGTCGTCGGGCGAGGAGAGCGTGCCGCGCACCGCGGTCGCCGCGGCCACGAGTGGCGACACCAGGTGGGTCCGGCCACCCTTGCCCTGCCGGCCCTCGAAGTTGCGGTTGGAGGTGGACGCGCTGCGCTCGCCGGGCCGGAGCTGGTCCGGGTTCATGCCGAGGCACATGGAGCAGCCGGCGGCGCGCCACTCCGCGCCGGCCGCCAGGAACACCTCGTGCAGTCCCTCGCTCTCGGCCTGCGCCCGCACCCGCATCGAGCCGGGGACCACGAGCATCCGCACGCCCTCGGCCACCCGGCGGCCCCGCAGCACGGCGGCCGCGGCCCGCAGGTCCTCGATCCGGCCGTTGGTGCACGAGCCGAGGAACACGGTGTCCACACCGATCTCCCGCAGCGGCGTGCCGGGCGCGAGGCCCATGTAGGCGAGCGCCTTCTCCGCGGCGGTCCGCTCGACCTCGTCGGCGATGGTCGACGGGTCGGGCACCCGCTCGGACAACGGCAGCCCCTGGCCGGGGTTGGTGCCCCAGGTGACGAACGGCGTGAGCTCGTCGGCGTCGATCCGCACCTCGCGGTCGAACACGGCGTCCTCGTCCGTGCGCAACGTCCGCCAGTACTCGACGGCGGCATCCCACTCCGCGCCCTTCGGGGCGTGCGGGCGTCCCCTGAGGTACTCGAACGTCGTCTCGTCCGGGGCGATCATCCCGGCCCGCGCGCCCGCCTCGATGGACATGTTGCAGACGGTCATCCTGGCTTCCATGGAGAGCGCCTCGATGGCGCTGCCCCGGTACTCCAGCACGTACCCCTGCCCGCCGCCGGTGCCGATCTTCGCGATGACCGCGAGGATGATGTCCTTCGCGGTCACGCCCTGCCGCAGCCGACCGTCCACTGTGATCGCCATCGTGCGGAACGGCCGCAGCGGGAGCGTCTGGGTGGCGAGCACGTGCTCGACCTCCGAGGTCCCGATGCCGAAGGCCAGCGCGCCGAAGGCCCCGTGCGTCGAGGTGTGGCTGTCGCCGCAGACGACCGTCATCCCCGGCTGCGTCAGGCCGAGCTGCGGGCCCACCACGTGGACGATGCCCTGCTCCGCGTCGCCCATGGGGTGCAGCCGCACGCCGAACTCGGCGCAGTTGCGCCGCAACGTCTCCACCTGGGTCCGCGACACCGGGTCCGCGATGGGGAGGTCGATGCCGACCGTGGGGACGTTGTGGTCCTCGGTCGCGATCGTCAGGTCCGGGCGGCGCACCCGTCGGCCGGCCATGCGCAGCCCGTCGAACGCCTGCGGGCTCGTCACCTCGTGCACGAGGTGGAGGTCGATGTAGAGCAGGTCGGGCTCGTCGCCATCACCACGGCGCACCACGTGCGCGTCCCAGACTTTCTCCGCGAGGGTGCGACCCATCGCTCCTCCCCGTCGAGGTGTCGTTCGAGGTTGCTTCGGTCGAAGTGACCCGATCGAGCTAGACTTCCCACATGTCGGGAAGTTAGTATCGGGTTGTGGGACAGCATAGCGGTATCGGCGTGCTGGACAAGGCGGTGGCCGTCCTGCAGGCAGTGGCGAAGGATCCGTGTGGGCTGGCGGAGCTGTGCAACCGCACCGGCCTGCCGAGGGCGACCGCGCACCGGCTCGCCGTCGGTCTGGAGGTGCACCGGCTGCTCCGGCGCGGCCCCGACGGTCGGTGGCGCCCCGGCGCGGCGCTGGCCGAACTGGCCGGCGGGGCGACGGACCCGCTGTTGGACGCGGCGTCCGCCGTGTTGCCACGCCTGCGCGACATCACGGGCGAGAGCGTGCAGCTCTACCGCAGGGACGGCATGCAGCGCGTCTGCGTGGCGACGGCGGAGCCGCCGAGCGGCCTGCGGGACACGGTCCCGATCGGAGCGCGACTGCCGATGACGGCGGGTTCCGGCGCCAAGGTGCTGGCGGCGTGGGCGGACCCGGGGACGCAGCGCGCGGTCCTCACCGAGGCCGTGTTCGGGGAGCGGACCCTCCTGGAGGTCCGCCGCCGGGGCTGGGCCCAGAGCGTGGCCGAACGGGAACCGGGCGTGGCCAGCGTCTCCGCCCCGGTGCGCGACAGCTCGGGCGCCGTGATCGGCGCGGTCTCGGTCTCCGGGCCCATCGACCGGATGGGACGCCGTCCCGGCGCGCGCTGGGCCGCCGACCTCCTCGCCGCGGCGGAGGCCCTCCAGTCCCGCCTCTGATCCCAACAACCCCCTGAACCCCTGGTGCCCCAAAAGGAACACCGTTCTCCCGAAACCCCGGGCCGCGCTCACCCTGCGCGCCCGGGGTTTCCCCGTTCCAGCGCCGAACGCGCCGCGAGTGCTCACAGAGGACAGAGACAAGACGGGGCCCGGGGCGGGATCGACGTCTGTTGGGCGAAGTGGACCCGCGACAGCGGACACTTGGCCGTCACGGCGTTGCTCTGTCCGGTGTGTTCCTCAACGCTCGACCGCTGCACGCGCACCCAACGAAGTGCATGCGCCAGCAAGTGGAACCCTCCCTTGCCGGAAGGTGCTTGCGGCGCACGGCAAAGGCGGCTCCTCACCACGCCGGCTGCCACAGTCCTGAAAGGATCTTCCCCGACACGGAGGCGTGTACGGCGCTGGGAAGCTGACCGCAACCAAAGCAAGATCCAGACCGAGTGGCTGCGGTGCGCGACGCGAGGCAGGTGCGCAAGCAGGGAACCCCGCCAAGCGCTGGGGGTCAATGCACCAAAGGTCAGGTTGAGCAGCCGGAGCCACAGCGACGCGAGGCGCAACGTCAGGATCTGCGCTGAACTCAGGGTGGCAAGGCGAGGGCCAGGCTGCTGACTGACCATCGAGCGCACTGGATGGCGTAGCTGGGTCGCGGGAGCGGCATGCGTGCCCAAGCCGGCAACTGCGACAGGCGGCTTGGGCGGCCCAGGCGAAGTCCAGACCGAGTGTCTGGGGGTGCGTCGCAAGGCGGGACGGGAAACTGCCCTGGAGTCGGTCGGCACGATCAAGGCCAGACCGAGTGGAGGGTTTGCGGGTCCAATGTGGGTGCACGAAGAGGGCAGGTTGCCAGGGTCTGGATGACCAGCGCAGGGGTCGAGCTGAGTGCTCGGGGTTCGTAGGGCGCGTGGTGCGCCGGCAGGTTGGCTGGGGATTGGCTGCGGACGTGCGCGAGCCGCCTACTCAACGAACAACAAGCAACCCACCCCAAGACCTGACAAGTAGCGGGGGTCTGCGGCGGAGAGGACGCGGCGAGCGGGGCAACTGCCTCGGTCGCGAGATGGCCGAGGAGAGGGTCAAGCATGAAGGTGCGGGACCGGCGTGAGCGCCAAGCCGGGCAACCGCGACTCGATGCTGGGCGGCCAACGCGAAGGCGAGATCGAGTAGTTGGGGCTGAGGTTCGTAGGGCGCGTGGTGCGCCGGCTGGCTGGCTGAGGCTCGGCTGCGGACGTGCGCGAGCCGCCTACCCATCGAACAACAGCAACCCACCCCAGGATCTGAACGAGTAGCCAGGGGCCGACGGCATGCCGAGCACAGGCCGTGCGAGCGGCGCAACTGAGCTGAAGGCGGGATGACCAGACCAAGGATCGAGCTAAGCGGTTAGGGCTGCGGCAGGGAGGCGCGAGGTCGCGACCCGCGCTGAGGTCGACCCGACTGAAGTGCGAGCCAAGGTAAGCAGCTCGGGCGGCTGGGCCAACGTGAGTGTCCAACCTGGGCAACTGCGGGTAGGTCCTCGGTGCGCCAATCTGAAGGCCAGGCCGAGCAGTCGACTCGGGGCCAGGACTACCGCGCGACACAGAGCGCGAGATGGAGAACTGCGGCAGGGCTGTCCTCACGCGCGAGGCGAGGACTCAGGCAGGGAAGCGGCGCTGGAGCCCAGGCAGCCAAGGTAAGGACGCGGCCGAGCAGCGGGAGCCGCACAACCCCCGTGACCGCCAAGGTGGGCAACTGTGGCTCCTGCTGGGCAACCAATGCGACAGCTAGACCGAGCAGTTGGACCTGCGGGATCGGCGTGGGCCGCGCGTGGGCACCTACGACTGAGTACTTGGGTGGCCAATGCGAAGCCCAAGCCGAGCAGCCAGGGGCGCAGCTCGGGTTCGCGCACGAGGCGGGAATGCGGCGGACTGAGGTTGCGCGAGACGAAGGCGCAAGGCGGCAAAGCCGGCGTGCGGAACTGTGGGCACCGGCGTGACCAGGCGTGGCGACCGGCATTCGGGCGGCAGTCAGACGCCACTGTCGTCAGGCGACCCTGTGAGAGCCGGGGTGAATGGTCAAACTGCGAGTCCGGGGTGGGTGCTGGGCACCAATGCGGAGGCCAAGCCGAGCAGCCGGGGCGCAGCTCCGGTTCGCACGCGAGACGAAGGCGCGAAGCGGGGAACTGCGACAAGCCAACATGCGGAACCGAGGCGGCCTGCGGCAGGGCTGGCGCTATGCGCGAGACGAAGACGCAAGGTGATGGAGTCCAGGTGACCCAGGCTTGGCGACCGACGTGCGGTGACCGTCAGAAGCCGGTGCCATCAGGCGGCCAATGTGAGAGTCAGGGTAAGCGGCTGGGGTCGCGGGACCGGCGCAACCGTCCAAGCTGGGCAACGGCGGGTAGGTGCTGGGCCATGCCAACGTGAAGGCCAGGCATGGGGTGCGGCACTGGGGTTGCGAGCGAGGTGAGGGCGCAAGGTGGCAGAGCCGGCGTAGAGAACTGAAATGGCGCCGGCTTGATCAGGCTTGGCATCCGGCGTCGGTGATCATCAAAAGCCAGAGCTGTCAGCCAGGTGACGTGAGACCGGGGTGAGTGGTCAGGCTGCGGGCCTGGAGGTGGGTGCGCAAGCCGGCGACTGCCGGTGGCTGCTAGACACGCCAATGCGAAGGCCGGGCCGAGCAGCCAGGACGCAGCTCGGGTTCGCGCACGAGACGGGGAACTGCGACAAGCCAACATGCGGAACCGAGGCGGCCTGCGGCAGGGCTGGCGCTATGCGCGAGACGAAGACGCAAGGCGGCAGAGCCGGCATGCGGAACTGTGGGCACCAGCGCGACCAGGCGTGGCGACCGACGTGAGGTGATCGTCAGGAGCCAGTGCCATCAAGCGCCAATGCGAGCGCCGGGGTGAATGGTCAAACTGCGAGTCCGGGGTGGCACGCGAGCCGAAACTGCCGGTGGTGCTGGGCGCGCCAACGCGAAAGCCAGGCCGGGCAGCCGGGACGCGGCACGGGTCCGTGCGCGAGACGGGGAACTGCGACAAGCAACATGCGGAACCGAGGCGGCCTGCGGCAGGGCCGGCGCTATGCGCGAGACGAAGACGCGAGGTGATGACGTCGGTGTGACCAGGTGTGGCGGCCGGCATTCGGTGGCCGTCCGGCGCCGGTGCGCTCAGGCGGCCGATATGAGAGCCGGGGTGAGTGGCCAGGCTGCGGGCCCAGAGGTGCGTGCGCGAGCGGCAACTGCCGGTGGCTGCTAGGCACGCGAATGCGGAGGCCGGGCCGAGCAGCCGGGGCGCGGGTTCGTGCGCGCGACGAAGGCGCAAGGCGGCAGAGCCGGCGTCGGGAACTGTGGCGGCGCCGGGGCGACCGGCTTGGCGACCGGCGTACGGCGATCGTCAGCGATGTGACAGCCGGAGTGAATGGTCAAGCTGCGAGTCCGGGATGGGTGCTGGGCGCGCCAACGCGAAAGCCAGGCCGGGCAGCCGGGACGCGGCACGGGTCCGTGCGCGAGACGAAGGCGCAAGGCGGCAGAGCCAGCGTGCGGAACTGTGGCGGTGCCGGGCCGACCAGGCTTGGTAGCCGGTGTTGGTGATCGTCAGGGAGCCGATGCCGTCTAGGCGGCCAATGCGAGAGCCGGGGTGAGTGGCCAGGCTGTGGGCCCGAAGGTGAGTACGCAAGCCGGCAACTACCGGTGGCTGCTAGGCGCGCCAATGCGGAGGCCGGGCCGAGCAGCCGGGGCGCAGCTCCGGGTTCGTGCGCGAGGCCAAGGCGCGAGCCGAGAACTGCGGCGG
>NZ_JAMTCP010000034.1 GCF_024171885.1 Streptoalloteichus tenebrarius
CGGGTTCGTGCACAAGGTCCTCATCGAGGCCGGAGTCCAGCTCCGCGGACGCGGTGGCGCCAGGCGAAGGACTACCCGCAGGCGACGATGACACCGGTGTCCGTCAAGGCGCCCGGGGATCGGTTGGCTCCCCGGCTGGTCGTGGCGACCGGCCCGACCTTGTGGACACCGCTTTCTCCGATCGGCCTGTGATCCGCGTGCGCGGATGGAGAGGAGGCGCCTCACGACACTGCGTCTGGCCACCACCGCGAGACCGCGAGCCGCACAGCACACCATGTGGTGGCCACGGTCGTCGCATTCTCGCCCCACGAGAAAACGACGACTTTCCTTCATGTTGTGCCGTTACCCGTCAGGTCCGGGCCTGGCGGGTAACGGCACGTTTCCCTTTACCGCCACTCGCCGCCACTCGGAAGACGGATTGTTCACCTTGGCAGGTCGCGAGATTCTCGCCTCAGTCACCAGGTCCGGTAGAAAGCGTGAACATGACCGAGGATTTCGCCCCCGCCGTCGGCTGCGCCAGCGAGAAGGGCCCGAACCGGCCCCGCAACGCGGACGCCCACGCGCACCAGACCCACAAGGACCACCTCGCCGCCGTGGTGGTGGACGGAACCGGGTCCACACCGGAGATCGCCGAACTCGCCCAACAAGCCGCCACGACCGCTGCCCTCACGGCCGCCGCACGGACGCCGTTGGAGGGGATCGTCATGGCGGCACAGCTCGGTGGCGAGCCTGACTTCTGCGCCACTCCGCCGTCCGGCGCGATCGTGGTGGCCAAGGCGTGGTCCCGTCGTGGCTGGGTGATCGCGTGGGCTGGCGACTGCGCCGCATACGGGATCGGCGGGTCGGGCAGGGTCGCGCGGCTGACCACTCCGCACACCGAGGGACAGCGCATGAGGGACCGGGGAGAACCCGAGGAGGCCGCGCGAAAGTACGACAACGTCATCTACAACTCCATTTTCAGAAGCGTTCACGAGGGCATTCCCGTTGTCGAGACGGCGGCGCCGCACGTGCTGCTGGCCTCCGACGGCCTGCGCCTGTCCGAGGACGAGATCGCCGAGATCTGGGGGCAGCACCAGACCGACCTGACCACCTGCGCCGAACAACTCCTGAAGGCCGCACGTGAGTGCAGTCAGGACGACATCACCGTCCTCATCGCCGAACACCCGTACCCGACGACGAGGACCGGGAGGGGCTGACCATGGACGACCCGAAGAACCCTCCGGCCGACGAGTCGCCGACGGCCGAGATTCCGAAGAACCCGAAGATCCCGAAGATCCCGAAAGACGACAACGAGGAGTGAGCGAAGAGGCCTCGGCACCGTGGAATCACCCTGGTGTCGGGGCCCCTCCGCGACGGGGACGTGAGCGCTGGTGGTCAGGGGGCGAGGCCCTCGACGAGGCCGGTCGCGAGCAGCACGACCCCGACCGAGCCGACGAGAGCGACCAGCGTGGCGGCGCGGGACCACGCGGAGCGGCCCTTCGCCTGCGTGATCCCGTGGACGGCGGTGGCGATCATGACCACCGTGAACAGCAGGAGCTTCGCGGCGAGAACGCGGTTGTAGCCGGGCTCCCACAGCGAACCCCAGGTCACGCCGTGCCGGGCGGCGAGCAGGACCCCGGTGATCACCTGGATCGGTAGGAACACCGCCATGGTGATGACCGCGAAGCGCCGCCCCACGGCCCGCAGCAGCTCCGTCCGCCCCTCGGCGGCGAGCGCCCGACGCGCCGGGGGAAGCACCACCAGCGTGAGGGTCAACTGCCCGCCGACCCACAGGGCCGCGCCGAGCACGTGCAGGAACCGGATCACAGCCCAGGTCATGGCCGCTCCCTGACCTCGACGACGCCGTGGGCGCGGCGTTTGGCGTGTCGCATGTCGTGGTCCACGAAGGGATATCGTCCCGCCTCCGGGAACACGGTCTCGACGAAGCCGCCCTCGGCCGGGGCCAGGCTGAACACCCGGAAGCGCGGGGACAACGCCTTTCGGCTCGCCCTCAGCAGGTGCGCGGCGTACGCCACCGCCAGCGGTCGGAGGTCCACGGCATCTGAGGGAACACGTCCGGACGCCCGCTCCGACAGGGACGTTGGTCCCCTCGGGTGAGGACGCTCAGCCTTGCTGGTCCGCGAGCCACCTGGGCGTCGTGCGCCGTGAGTCCACCCAGGTCCAGTCCACCCAGGTCCGCGGATTCACCGGGTCACCCGGACCGGTGGGGCCGCAAGGCCCCGGCCGCAGAGGCCGAAGTGCTCTGACGCCCGCGCGCGGGCGCGCGCACGGTGAGAGTGCCCGCCACCAGCCGAACGAGGAGGACGTGGACGTCATGTGCGAGTACTGCGGTTGTCAGGCGATCACCGCGATCGGCGACCTGACCCGCGAACACGACGAGGTCGTGGCCCTGATCAGCCGCATCCGCACCCGGCTCGCCGAGGACGACCGCGACGCGGCCGCCGCCCTGGTCCGGCAGGTGAACGCGATCCTGGGTCCGCACACCACCGTCGAGGAGGAGGGCCTGTTTCCCGCCATGGCGGAGGACTTCCCCGAGCACGTGGCCGACCTGGTGGACGACCACCGCACGATCCACGCCGTCCTCGCCGAGGCGGAGGGCGCGACACCCGCCGACCCCGACTGGCCGGACCGGCTCCTCACCGCGTTGGACCGGCTGCGGGAACACATCCTGGCGGAGCAGGACGGGTTGTTCCCCGCCGCGCTGGCCACCCTCAACGCCGACCAGTGGGAGCGCGTGGACGCGGTGCGGGCGCGGGTCGGCCAGGGCTGGCCGCTCGTCGGGTCCGGGCAGGACCACCGGTGAGCCACGCCGTCCGCCGGTTCCGGCACGACGTGGCCGACCGCCCGTTCCTGGTGATCTGGGAGGCGCCCAGGGCGTGCCCGCTGGTCTGCCGGCACTGCCGGGCGACCGCCGTGGCCCACCGGGACCCGGCGGAGCTGGACACCGCCGCCGCTGTCGAGCTGATGCGTCAGGTGGCGACCTTCGGCCGACCCGCCCCGCTGTTCGTCATCACCGGTGGGGACCCGTTCCAGCGCCCCGACCTGACGACCCTCGTCCGGCGCGGGACCGAGCTGGGGCTGCGGGTGGCGGTCTCCCCCTCCGGCACGCCCACCCTCACCCGCGACAACCTCGCCGCCGTCCACGAGGCCGGCGCGACCGCCGTGTCGTTGAGCCTGGACGGGGCGACCAGGGCCAGCCACGACGGATTCCGCGGCGTGCCCGGCGTGTTCGACCTGACGCTCGACGCCTGGCGCGCGTGCCAGGAGTTGGGGCTGAAGGTCCAGATCAACACCAGCGTCACCGCCACCAACCTCACCGAGCTGGCGGACCTCGCGGCGCTGGTGCACGCGCGGGGCGCGCAGTTGTGGAGCCTGTTCGTGCTCGTCCCCACCGGGCGCGGGCGCGCCATGGCCCGGCTGTCCGCGCCCGAGGTCGAGGACGTGCTGCACTTCGCCCACGACGTCGGCGCCCTCCTGCCGACCAAGACCACCGAGGCTCCGCACTTCCGGCGGGTGGCGATCCAACGCGCGGCCATGGCCGAGGGCCGCGACCCGGAGGTTGACCTGGGCCTCGGGCCGTTGTACCGCTTGCTGCGGGACCGGATGGAGACGCTCGGGCTCACGGCCTCGCGCCGCGTGCGCCGGCCGCCCCTGGACGTCAACGCCGGACGGGGGTTCGTGTTCGTCTCCCACACCGGTGAGGTGCATCCCAGCGGGTTCCTGCCCCTCTCGGCGGGCAACGTCCGGCAGCGCGCCCTGCCGGACATCTACCGGTACTCACCGCTCTTCCAGCGGCTCCGTGATCCGGACGCGCTGACCGGACGGTGTGGACGGTGCGAGTTCCGGACGCTGTGCGGCGGCTCGCGGTCCCGGGCCTACGCCCTCACCGGTGATCCGTTGGCCGAGGAGCCCTGGTGTGTCTACCGTCCCGGCGGCTTCCGGCGTCCCGTCGGCTCCACGGTGACCCCATAGTCCATTGTGGACTAATCAGCACAGTGGCCACCCGATCTCCGGGACCAAGGGCTCTGGGAAGAGCCGGGAGGGCGGTCGAAGCTGGGGATCGTGCCGAACGTCGGTGTTCCGGGTCTCCACGCCCAGCAGATCCGGACACCCGCGCCCTGATGATGAGGAGGTCGCAGTGCTGCCAGGTTCGCGAGTCGTCGTGATCGGCGGCGGTGTCAGCGGTCTGGCGACCGCGTACTTCCTGCGCTCCGGCGGCGAACCTGCCCCTGAGGTGTGCCTGGTCGAGGAGTCACCTCGGCTGGGCGGCAAGGTGCGCACCCGCGTCCTGTCCGGGCTGCCGGTCGACACCGGGCCGGACACGCTGGTGGTCCGCGATCCTTCGGTCCGCGCCCTGCTCGACGAGTTGGACCTGCGGTCCCGGCTCGTGCCGCCCGCCGCGCGCGGGGCCTACCTGTGGTCCCGGGGGCGGTTGCGTCCCCTGCCCGACGGGATGGAGCTGGGTGTGCCGGGTCGGCTGTGGCCGCTGCTGCGCTCACGCGTGCTCTCCCCCACGGGTCTCCTGCGCGCGGGCCTCGGCCTGCTGCGCACCCGGAACACCGTGGCCGACACCGAACCCTCGGTCGGCGAGGTCGTCCGGTCGATCTTCGGCCCGGAGGTCCTGGACCGGCTCGTCGCGCCCCTGATGGCCGGACGGTTCGCCGGTTCTCCCGACATGCTCAGCGCACGTCTCGTGGCACCACAGTTGCTCGACCTCCTCCGCCCAGGTCAACCGGCATACCCGCGGCTGCGAGCACTGCGGGGCGCCAGCGGCGGGACCACCACCCCTTCCACGATGACGCTGCCCGGAGGGCTGGAGGACCTGGTCGAGGCGATGCGACAACGCCTCGATGACTGCGACCTCCGCACCGGGGTGGGCGCGGTCTCGCTGACGCGGCACGTCGACCGGTACGTCGTCACGCTGGCCGACGGCACCAGTGTGGACGCGGACGCGGTCGTGCTCGCCACGCCCGCCTTCGTGTCCGCCGACCTGCTCCACGCGCTGTCCCCCGCCGCCGCGAACGACCTGCGGGAGATCCGCTACGCCAGCACGACCACCGTCACGCTGGCCTATCCCGGCCACGCCCTGCGCCGACCGCTGGACGCGACCGGCTTCCTGGTCCCGCCCAGCGAGAACCGGTTGGTCACCGCGTGTACGTGGTCCTCGGCGAAGTGGCCGCACCTGTCCGGTCCCGACCTCGTCCTCCTCCGGTGCTCCCTCGGCAACGTCGGCTGGTGCTCCACTGTGGACGACGAGACTGTCGTGCGGCACGCGCACTCGGAGCTGGCCGAGGCCATGGGCATCACCCAGCCGCCGACCGAGTTCGTCGTGTCACGCTGGCCCCGGGCGCTCCCCGAGTACACGCTCGGCCACGGCGACCGGCTGCGCCGCGTCGCCCACGCCCTGCGCGACCTACCGGGCGTGTTCCTGACCGGGGCCGCGTGTGGCGGGGCGGGACTGGCCCAGTGCCTGTCCCACGCGCGGCGCACCGCCGACACACTCCGAGCCACGCTGCCCGTACCGGTTTCATCCTGACACCAGGCCCCTGAGGTTGAGCAGGCCACCAGACCCGTCGTGCCTGCCCGGCGGCATCGAGAGCCCGCGCCGGCGCCACCGCCTGCCGCCGCTGGAACAGCAGCGACAGGCGGCCCGGGCGCGCCTCCACCCCGCGTGTTTCCCCGCCCTGTCACATCGGTTGGATCTCATTCGTCATCCCTGCGAGGGAGGATGACGGAGAAACGCGACAGTGGACGAGCACGAGTCCCTCGCCCCACGGTTCGAGACACACCGCGACCACCTGCGTGCGGCCGCCTACCGCATGCTCGGATCACTGACCGAGGCGGACGACGCCGTCCAGGAGGACTGGCTGCGCCTGGCCCGCACCGACACCAGCGAGCTGACCAACCCCGCCGGCTGGCTCACCACCGTCGTCAGCCGCATCTGCCTCGACACGCTCCGCTCCCGCAGGACACGACGCGAGGAACCACTCGAAACCCACCTGCCGGACCCCGTCGTCACCGCCGCCGACCCCGACCACCCATCACCCAGCTCGCCAGCCAGGCCCGGCGCCCCGTCCCCGGACGCCGCCCTGGCCGCACGACTGCTTCCTGGCGTCCTGGTCCAGAGTGGAGTCACCAGCGGGATCGACGCGCCGCCCGCCGCGCCCAACCCCCTTCCGGCATCCGACCACCCTCCGGTGATCACGGTCAATCCGTCATCCGTGCCACCGCGCGCTCACCCGACAAGACGATGTGAGGACGTGCCGTTCGTGCCAGGCTCAGCGCACACTCCCGTTGCGGTGAAGTGCCCGGCACCCGCGTTGGCCGGTGGCGGCGCGTGCCGCCGGCGTTCTCGTCGTCCCGGGTGGTGTCCGACGTTCAGGTCGCGGAGGCGGAGGGACTTGCGTCGTGAGACATCGCAGGCTCGGCCGGACCGGACTCGCCGTTTCGGCTCTGGGACTGGGAACGACCGCGTTCCGTGGGACCTACCCTCGCCGTGATCCGGACGAGGCGTCACGCGCCCTGCGTCTGGGCCTCGACCTGGGGATCACCGTCGTGGACACGGGTCCCTCCTGCGGCGCCGGCGTGGCCGAGGAGATGACCGGGAGGGCGTTGCGGGGGCGACGGAACGAGGTCGTCCTGGTCACGAGGGTCGGCTGCCACGCCCACGAGGAGTTCGACCTCTCGCCGCGCCGGATCAGACAGGAACTCGCCCACAGCCTGCGCCGGCTGGGCACCGACCACGTCGACGTGCTGCTCGCCCACGGCATCGAGTTCGGCGAGCCGGAGCGGGTTCTGGGGCAGGTCCTCCCGCTGCTGGCCGATCTGCGGCGGGAGGGCCTGGCCCGGGCCGTGGGCGTGTCCGGCCTGGTTCTTCCCGCTCTCACGGCGGCGGTGGAGACCGGAGTCGTGGACGTCGTGTTGTCCTACTGCCGTTTCGGCCTGCACGACCAGGCCATGGCCCCGGCCGCCGAGAGGTGGCGGGAGCGGGGCGTCGGGATCGTCCTGGGCGGCCCCGTCGCGATGGGTCTGCTCACCGCCGCGGGGCCGCCGCGCTGGCACCCCGCCTCGCCCGGGCTCCGGTCGGCGGCTCGGCACGCCGCCGCCCTCTGCGCCGAACACGGCGTCGACCTCGCGTTCCTCGCGATGCAGTACGCCCTCACGCACAGCCGGGCGGACTGCGTGCTGACCGGAACCGGCCGCACCGAGCACCTCCTGGCGAACCTCCGGGCACTGGAGACACCGCTGGACGAGGAGTTGCTCGCCCAGGTGCTCGGGATCTTCGCGGCGGTGCGGGAACGCACGTGGCCCTCGGGCGACCCGAGGTGGCGGGAGGAGACCTGGTGACGTCCCTCTGGTCGCCGTGTCGGGCGCATGGCAACGCCGAGTCGCCGAAGAGCCTGGGAGATCGGGCTGTCGGAACCCGGGCTCGGTTTCCTTTCCCGGCGGCAGGGTCAGAGGACCGAGGATGGATGTCCCGCCGTCCCACACCTGCGTGGACTGGGCGCCCATCCCGCCGCAGTAGTCGGCCTCGACGGAGGCCACGGGCCGATCAGGCAGCGAGCAGTCAGTGATCAGCCAACAGGTGGTCGAACCCGGCGGGCGCCTCCAGAACCCGGCGAGTTCCGCCGCGCCAGGAACGGTGATCGCGTCCAACGACGCGTCGGTCGTCGGCAGCAGGGATAGGCCCTGCCGGAGGGGGACGATGCACGCGTGTTCGGTGGAACCGGCCACCGCGCGGAGAACACGCTCGGACGCGATGACCGCTCGCAGGTACATCCCGTCATCCTCGTATCGCCTCCGCCGACGGTTGCCCGATGATCAGGTCGGGTTGCCCGCACACGGAGCTGGCCTGGTAACGTCCATGGCCTCAGATCCGCAACCTCCCCGGGATCACCTGGGGCGGCGCAAGATCTCCACCAGTCATGTCGGAGGGTCTTGCCATGGGCGGAACCAAGCGGGTCACGAACGCACCACACCCCCACCTGCACCTGCTGACCGTTGTCAGCCCGAGGAAGGACGCGGGGAGCAGCCCCACCGGGATCGTCGGGCGGAGCCTGGCGCGGCAACTGCTGGACGCCGGGGACCGGGTGCGCGTCCTCGCCGAGCCCGACCAGGTCGACCGCTGGCCGGACGGGGTCGAGGTCGTCGAGGGGTCCATCACGCGGCCCCGGGAGCACGCCGAGGTCTTCACCGGCGTCGACGGCGTCTTCCTCGCCGGAGCCGTTCCCACCACCGTGACGGACGCGCTGCGAGCAGCGCGCGACGCCGGAGTGCGCCGCGTCGTCGTGCTGTCCTCCCACGGCCCGGAGTACGAGGAGGCCTACCCGCCAGAGACGTGGTTCTGGCTGGCGATCGAGCGAGCCGTGGAACGCTCGGGGTTGGAGTGGACACACATCCGCCCGTCGGCCGTGATGGGCGCGATGATCGAGGGCACGTATCCGGCGACGGGATCGGACTGGCAGGACACGATCAGGGGCGAGCGCGTCGTGCGCGAGGCGTTCCTGAACGGCGGCCACTACCCCTTCATCCATGAGGACGATCTCGCCGCCGTCGCGGTGGCGGCGCTGCGCACCGACGACCACGTGGGTGCCGTTCTGGAGGCGGTCGGGCTGCCGATCAGCACCCGCTCGCGGGTGGCGAGCATCGCCAGGGCCATCGGCCAGGACATCGCCGCCGTCGAGGTGAGCCCGGACGACAGTCGCGCCACCTGGCGTCGTCGCGGCTGGCCGGACAGCGGCATCGACGTCACCCTGTACGCCCTGGAGGAGTACGGCGAACGCCTCGAAGAACTGACCCGGTGGACGCTCGACCAGCGCCCGTCGGTGCGCGAGATCATCGGGCGCCCGCCGCGGGGGTTCGACGAGTGGGCGATGGAGAACGCCCACCTGTTCCTCTGAACCTTCCGGCGTCACCACAACAGAGATCGGATGACGCCGGTCAGCGCGCCAGCGCGGGCAGGGGCCAGACGGGTGGTGGCCGAGCGAACCGGTAACGAGGGGCGTCCAGAGGCGCGATTCCCAGGTGTCAGAGCGCACCCCTTCACACTCGACTTCATCAGGGGGAGCCAATGAACCACAACACGACGCGGCGCTGGTCGCGCCCCGCGGCCGCCGGTGTCGCCGCAGCCGCCCTCCTCGCCGGCCTGATCACCGGCAGCACCCTGCTGGACCAGCAGGAGCCGGCCACGAGCGCGGAGTCCCCGTTCCTGCCCCCACCGACCGTGACCGACGGGGGCGATCCGACTCCCTGACCGCGGGGAACCAGTCCGTCCCGACCGCACCTGCCGGAAGAGGGAAGCGATGATCGCTGGTGGGTCCGCTGACCCCGGTGCGGGGCCGGCCGACCCACCAGCGAACGCGACGCCGCCGGGCTGCTGAGGAATCAGTGCGCCTTGCGGAAGGCGGCGCGCGGTCCGGCCCCGTTGAGGATGAACGCGGCCGGGATGAGAGCCACGGCCCCCACGATCTGCATCACGACGAACCAGATCGGGAGCGCGCCGGGGATGCTGTCGATGGCGATGACCGCGATCGGCACGACGACGGCGATGATGCGCATCCTGATGTACGCCGCTCGCGACCCGCGTGCGGCCAGGCCGGTCAGCCAGTAGGCCACCACGGCGCTGGCGAACATCCCGCCTGCGCGGCCCCACATGAACGACGACACCTCCTGCCCCATGACCGAGAGGATGACGGCCACACCGAGGACCGCGACGGCGAACACGGTGTAGATCGCGACGAGCTTCTTCACCTTGCCGAGGGCGTTCTGCGTGGTCGGGTGGTTGACGCGGGAGGCCTCGGCGGTGGTGTGGGCGGCGTTTCCCATGATTCTTCCTCTTCTTGCGTTGTGCGGGATCTCGGAGCGCGCTGCGAATGCCGGGGAAACGGTGAACCAGGCCGGGAGCGCCACGTCCGCCATGATCGGCGGTTGGACTTTCTGACTCACTCCCGGTCGCCGCGTTGGCGATTTTCCGTTTCCCCTTCTTCCCTTGTTCGTCCGGTGTGGACTCAAAACTAGGGAACGTGGACCTGGGGCGGTATGGGCCTGGGCGCACGGGGTGGTGGGGCTGGCCCCACTCCAGAGCCGAACCGGGAGGATTCGGACACCGAAATCGGACATCCTGCGGCACATGGCCGCGCTGAGGGCACGTCACCGCCGTTCGACCATCCACCATGGACCGCGCGGACGCTCACGCCCCTTCGTCCCGCTTCGGCTGCCAGGCCTGACGGGTGGTCGATTGTGGAGTGATCGCGGCGCGGATCAGAGCCAGTGGTGTGTCATGGGCAGTGGCTCATCCAGCGTCAGGCGCACGAATCACGAGCGCCACTGCTCGCAGTACTGGACGTGGATCTCACGCGCGTTGCCGAGAACGCCCTCCGTGGAGTGGAACTCGGTGCAGTAGTGCGGGTTACGAGGGTGGGCGCGGACGTGCGCGAACCCGTGGAGGGCGATGTCGAAGAACCGCCCGGACGTTTCCCTGAACACCTTCGCGCTGCCGGTCAGGAACAGCGTTTCGGCGTGGACCTGCTCGTCGATCAGGTCGCGGTTCTCCCGGTAGTGCCGCTCGTCCACGCCGATCACGGAGCCGACAGGCCGGCCCGTGGCGGGCACTGTCACCGTGCGCGGCCGGCCCGCGCCCAACCGTGCGCGCATCTCCTTCCAGCGCGAAGGCGCGAACTGCAACGAGTGGTGCAGCAGCACGAGGTCGAGCTGACGCGGAGCGTCCTCGGTCGGGTCGAGGGGCGGGGTCGCGTTGCCCCGCAGAGGCAGGTGCACCAGCGAGCGCGGTGAGGAGGCCGCGAGTTCCCAGAGGCCACCCACGCACCGAGCGGCGTTCTGGTCGAGGAGGACGTCCAGGTGCCGGTCACGGTCGATGAGCACCGCGCGGGTGAGCGGCCGCCGGGGCCGGATCACCGTGAACTGCCTCGGCCCCAGACGTGCGTGATGGACGGTGACGGCCAGTTCCAAGGGTTCTCCATGACACGACGACTGACGTTCGCAGCATAAGACGATCTCGTTCCCGAGGTGACCACCGCCGGTGCCAGCGGCTCGGTGACGTGGCCTGTGGATTCACCAGGCGGGGACGGAATCCGCGTGCGTTTCCCGGAAAAGCCCGAGCCGGGTGCGGCCGCGTCACGCGGGGAGTGGACGGTCCGCCACGACCTCCTTCATCACCAACGTGGAGTTCAGGCGTTGCACGCCGGGCAGGGTGGCGAGTTCGTCGTCCTCCAGCCGCTGGTAGGCGGCCAGGTCGGCGGTGACGACCCGCAGCAGGTAGTCCGGATCCCCGAACAACCTCTGGGCCTGGACGACGTGGGGGATCCGCGCGACCGCCGCCTCGAAGCCGAGCAGGGTGTCGCGGTCCTCCTGGCGCATGGTGACGAACACCAGCGCCTGGAAGGTCAGGCCGACCGCGTTGGCGTCCACGAGCGCGCGGTAGCCCCGGATCGTGCCGCCGCGCTCCAGTTCCCGCAGCCGACGGTGGCACGGCGAGACCGACAGGCCCACCCGCGACGCGAGTTCGGTGATCGTGAGGCGGCCCTCCTCCTGAAGCAGAGCAAGGATCTTCCGATCGATCGCGTCCATGGAGAAGATCTTTCCACGGACGGCGCGATCCGTGGTGAAAGTGGACAGCACTTCCCGGGAGGCGGGCCATAGCCTTGCCGCACGCCACCCGAGGGAGGAACGGTCCATGGCCATCGGTTCCATCGCCGCGTTCTGGGGGGTCGCCGTCGTGCTGATCGCCGCCCCCGGCGCGGACTGGGCGTTCACCATCAGCGCCGGGCTGCGCGGCCGTTCCGTGCTGCCCGCCGTGGCCGGCCTGGTGATCGGCTACGCCGGGATCACCGCGATCGTCGCGGCCGGGGTGGGCGCGCTGGTCGCCGGATCACCGGCGGTCCTGACCGGGCTGACGCTCGTGGGCGGGGTCTACCTGGTCTGGCACGGCGCGCGGACCGCCGCCGCGCCCGCGACGCCGACGGCCGCCGAGGTGGCGGCGGAGACCGACTGGGCCGTCCTCGTCAGGGGCGTCGGGGTCAGCGGCCTGAACCCCAAGGGGCTGCTGATCTTCCTGGCCCTGCTCCCCCAGTTCACCGACCCCGACGGCGGGTGGCCGATCGCCGGCCAGATCGGCGTCCTCGGCCTGGTCTTCGTCCTCACCTGCGCCGTCTTCTACCTCGCCCTGGGCTCGTTCGCCCGGCTCGTCCTGCACGCCCGCCCGACCGCCGCCCGCGTCGTCAGCCGACTCTCCGGCGTGGCCATGATCGTCATCGGCGTGCTGCTGGTCCTGGAACGCCTGACGACGTGACACCCGGCCCCGTGCCCGACGGCGGACACCGACGGGCACGGGCCCCCATGTCCAGGCGGTCGGTGACGCGGTGAGGTCACGACGCGGTGGACCTGTTCGATTCGGCGCGGTGGACGAGTTCGGCGATGTGGGTGGCCAGCTCGGGCCAGAGCTGTCGGGGGAGGCTGTGGCCCATGCCCTCGATGACCACCAGCTTCGCGCCGGGGATCGCGGCCGCCGTGGCCCGCCCGCCGCTGACGTGGCACATCACGTCGTCGGCTCCGTGGATCACGAGCGTCGGGACCCGCAGTCGCCGCAGCTTCGGCGTGCGGTCCCCGGAGGCCAGGACCGCGACCGCCTGACGCGTCGCGCCCACCGGGTCACGCCCCCGGTCGTAGGCGCGTCCGGCCCGCTCGGCCACCTCGGCCTCGTCGAACGCATACCCGGGCGAGGCCACGGCCCGGAGGGCGCGGACCTGCCAGTCGACGAAGCCCTGGCGGTCCTCGGGCGGCGTTCCGAGGGAGCCGATCACCGCGAGGTCGGGCATGCCCGTGTGCGGGTCGCCGGGGCGGGACATCATCGAGGTCAGCGACCGGACCCGTTCGGGGTGCTCGATGGCGACCGTCTGCGCGATCATCCCGCCAAGGGAGGCCCCGACCAGGTGGGCGCTGTCGAGGGCGAGCGCGTCGAGCAGGCCGACGGTGTCCGCGGCCATGTCCGACAGCGTGTAGGCCGCCGAGGAGAGGTCGCCCGCCATGGCCGCCCGGAGGTCGGGGACGGGCGCGTCGGCGAAGTGCGAGGAGCGACCGCTGTCGCGGTTGTCGAACCGGATCACGTACAGGCCACGCCGGACCAGCTCGGCGCAGAACCCGTCGGGCCAGTTGATCATCTGCGCGCCGCCGCCCATGATCAGGAGAACCGGCGGCGCCTGGGGGTCGCCGAGGCGCTCGTAGGCGATCTCGACGGCTGAAGGACCGACGTTCACGGCTTTCTCTTCTCCCATCAGCACATCATCGACCTCCCCTGGCGCCCGCCACAGCGACACGTTCTCGTCCAGAACGCTCAACACCCTGGCCGCAGGGTCAGCCACGGTGCGACGGAGTGCCGTCACCACCGCGACGGCCGCCGTCCATCCCTGCGGACACGGTTGCCTCGCCGGCTTTGACCAGCCCCAGCAGGGGCTCTCCCCCCAGCCAGCGTTCGACGCTGACCGTGCGCTGTTCGCGGCCCTGTTCCTCCACGGCCAGGATCTCGGGAGTGGCGAACGGCAACCGCTGATCCGCCAACTCTCGGTGGAACTCCCGGAGCGCCCGCAGATCGCGTGCGGCGCGCCTATGGGGAGGTGAGGGGTGGTCTCGCCGTAGAGACGAGACCACCCCTTCCCCTGCCCTTTTCAGGCCGTGGGCCAGGCTTTCCCGACTGCTGCTGCTCCTCACTCGCCGCCGTTGTCGGTGATGCCCCAGAACTTGGCCATGTGGTAGGCGGAGCAGATCCCGACGCTGAGCATGTGGGCGGCCGGACTGCCGCACTGCTCGGGACCGCTGCCCGGGTCGATCGGTTGGCCGTGGGCCATGCCCGTGATCTCGAAGTACTCCACGCTGTCGCCGTGCACCCTGCGCTGGTAACCGGAGACGATCTCGGTCCTGGTGGGCGTCGAGCTGACGCCGTTGACGTTGGTGAACTGGTCGACCAGCTCGATGCCGTTGAGCGGCCTGACCTTGGTGTCGGCCGTGCCGTGCCAGACGGAGACCTTCGGCCGCGGCCCGACATATCCGGGGAAGGCGGCGCGGACCCTGTCTCCCCACTCCTGGGGCGACTTGTTGACACCGGGCGACATGCACGGCCACAGGGCGGTCATCATCGAGTTGGCACAGCCGTACGGCAGGCCCGCCACCACACCGCCGCCGGCGAAGACGTCGGGATAGGTGGCGAGCATCGCGGCGGCCATCGCCCCACCGGCCGACAGGCCGGACACGAAGGCCGAGGAGGCGCCCTGGTCCTGCCTGACCCGGTCGACCATCTGCTTGATCGACAGCGCCTCGCCGCGGCCCCGCTGGACGTCCCCCGGCAGGTACCAGTGGAAACACGAGTTGGCGTGGTTGGCCATCCGCTGTCCCGGGAACACCACCGAGAACCCGTGCCGGTCGGCCAACCGCATCCACCCCGTGCTCGCGGCGTAGCCCTGGGCGTCCTGGGTGCAGCCGTGGATCGCCACGACCACCGGCCGACCCGGCGACAGCCCGCTCGGGACGTAGCGGAACATCTGGAGGTTCCCGGGGTTCGACCCGAACCCGGTCACCTCGTGCAACGACGCCCCATGCGACGACACCTCATGCGACGACGCCTCGCGCGACGAGGACGCCTGCGCCGGACGCGGCGACGCGACCAGGCTCCACGCGACGGCCGTCAGCACGGCCAGCACCGCCGCCAGGACCGTCAGCGGCCCGCGTCCCGCGGTGCGCACACGACCTGAGGACATGACACGAACCTCCAGGGGAATCAGAAATCGCAGGGACGAACGCAAGGCTCCGATTTCGCCGAACGCCATGCGGAACACCAACGCTTCACGCCGTTTCCGGCTGTGTGGTGGAACGAGAGGGACCGTCTCTGGAACGAGACGCTTCGTCACTGGTGAGGACGGGTTTTCCGAGTCCTGCCCCGGTCACGTGGGGCCTCGCGGTGTCGTCTGCGCATGGACCGGCCTCCCCTTGCCGAGGAACAACAGGAAACGGCGGCGGCCGAGCGTTCCGGTTCGCTCTGTGCGAGAACGTTATCCAGGTCACACCAGCGCCGCCATGTGGCCTACCCACATACCTCGGCTCTCCGACATGGGCGGTGTTCCCGTTGCCGGGCCGGGACGCGTGACGCTGTCCACGAGTCCGCAACAGTGTCCATTGCGGACAGATGCTGGCCGCATCTGTTCGTACCGTCGCGGCCATGGCGGAACGCAGCGAGGACGGCGCCATTCTGAGGGACAGGCTGGACGCCATGGTCGCCATCGGGCTCGGCTACCTCCACCTCGGCCGCGCCACCACGACTCTCTCCGGCGGCGAGTCACAGCACGGACAGCACCAGGGAGCCGACGGCGAAAGCGAAGTAGAACCCGGGAAAGGCGATGTTGTAGAAGACGCGCGCACGGACGTGGGCGACGAGAGCGCCCACGTAGAACAGGACGAGGCCGGTCGCGGCGGCCACGCCCAGAAGCCGGAAACCGGCGAGCCCGAGGAGCAGGCCGACGGCTCCGGCCATCTTGAGCGTGGCGAGCAGGGGAATCCAGGACACCGGCACACCCACTTCGGCCGAGTTGGCGAGGACGAACCTCGACCGGGCGAAGTCGGCGACGGCCATGCCGGCATTGATCAGGACCGTGAGAACGATGACGACGACATAGGCGATGTGCATTGTGGCTGCTCCGGTTGATGAGTCTCGGGGACCGCCTCACGCCCTTCGAGCGGTGGCGGGGTTTCGGCCGACTCGTCCGCTGGCTCGGGGCGGCGTGGTGCGCCGGGTGACGGGAGGTCTCCCCCTGCGCACGGCCCCGTCGCGTCGTTCGTGTCCGCGACTGCGGTCCCCCTTGCCCACCACTCTGCTCGGGTCAGGCATTCACGTCCAATACCTGCGTGTATAACCTTCTGGCATGGATGTGGACACCCGGCTGTTGCGCTACTTCCTCGCGGTCGCGCAGGAGGGTGCCCTGACCCGGGCCGCCGAACGGTTGCACGTCTCCCAGCCCGCTCTGACCAAGCAGATCCGGCAGTTGGAGAACCTGCTGGGCGTGCGACTGTTCGTCCGGTCACGGACCGGGATGGCGCTCACCGAGGCGGGGAGGACCCTGGCCGACCGGGCGCCCGCCCTGCTGGCCGCGTGGGAGCAGGCACTGCGGGAGACCAGGGAGACCGCCAGCCGGGCCGCCCGCGTGCTGCGGGTGGGGTTCCTGGCCAGCGCGGCCAACGAGGCCACCCAGCGGATCATCGCCGCCTTCTCCCTGCGCCGACCGGGCTGGCGGGTGGACATGCGGCAGGCCGCGTGGACCGACCCCACCGCCGGGCTGGCCGACGGGGAGGTCGACGTCGCGCTGGTGCGGCTGCCGTTCCCCGGCCAGGACGCCCTGCGCGTGCGGGTGCTGTTCACCGAACCCCGCTGGGTGGCCCTCCCCGAGGGGCATCCCCTCGCCACCCGCGACCAGATCCGCTTCGACGAGCTGTGGGACGAGCCCTTCGTCGCCGCCCCGGCCGAGACCGGCGCGTGGCGGGACTACTGGTTGGCCACCGGCGAACGCCGAGGCCGCGCTCCCCGGATCGGCGCCGTCACCGACCAGCCCGACGACTGGCTCAACGCGATCGCCAACGGCTACGGCGTCGCCCTCGCCCCCGAGTCCGCCGCCCGCTTCTACGCCCGACCTGGCATCGTCTACCGCCCCGTCACCGGCGTCAGCCCCAGCCAGGTGGCCGTCGCCTGGACACCGTCCGCCCAGAACAACCCTGTCGTCCAGGACTTCGTCCACTGCTGCCTGGAAAACACGCCACCTCCCCACGACCAGCCCGCCTGACGACACCACGGCGACGCGAACCGATCACGGACGCACCCGCCGCACGAATCCGCGGCCCCGGTGGTCGTAGCCGAACGAATCATTGGGCCGATCGAAGGAAACTGCCCGAACCCTGCCCATCGGACGCCGGGGCACCGGTACGGAGAGCAGCGTGCACGACGGGACCGCACCGCCACGCCGCGGCTTTCACGCCCTGCTCGGGGACAGCCGATGGCACGCCCTGCTCCGGGCGGGGTTCCCGCACACGTTCTCCCCGGGCTCCACGCTCGTCCGGCAGGGAGACGAGGGCGGCTTCGTGTGGGCGTTGGCGAGCGGACGCGTGGCGGTGCTGGCCCGGCAGGAGGACGGCGCCCAACTCCTGGTGTCCCTCCGCGGCGCGGGCGATCTCCTGGGAGAGATGGCGGTTCGCCCCTCGTCCCGGCGAACGGCCACGGTCGAGGCGATCGACCGGTGCGTGGCGCACCGGGTGCCGGCCGAGACGTTCCACCGGTTCCTGGAGGAGCACGACGCCCAGGGCGGGTTCAGTGACTACCTGGTCGCCAAGCTGAGCGAGACCGTTCCCTACCAGGTGCAGCTCGTGCACTTCACCCCGCTGCAACGGGTCGCGCGCCTGCTCCTCGAAGTCGTCGCCCTCGCGGACGCCACGGCCGTGGACCGGTTCCGCGTGCCCTTCTCGCAGGAGGCGGTGGCCGCCGCGCTCGGCCTCGCCAGGAGCACCGTCGCCGAGCAGATCGCCAGGTTGCGCCGCGAAGGGGCGTTGGCGAGCGGACGACGGCTCGTCGTGTCGGACAGCCGCCGGCTCGCGCACCACTCCGGCATCACGACCTGATCCTCTGTGATTGGCGTCACACGCAAAACGTCCGACCGCGGACATTCCGTCACACCCCGGTCGGACAGGCTTCCGGTCGCGCCAGTACCCATGCCAGGGAGGAAAACCGTCCCATGCCTGCCATCCAGTCACCGACCAGCGTCACGGAACTTCCGCCCTACCGCGCGATGCTCGTCGTGGACGTCAAGGACTTCAGCGGCCTGGCAGGCCGCCACCACGCCGAGCTGACCGACGCGATCCCCGGAATCCTCCAGCAGGCGTTCCTGCGGTGCGGTCTGGCCGAGATGTGGGACGAGGCGCGCTTCCCCCGCACCACCGGCGACGGCCACGTCCTCGGCTTCCGCGCCGCCCTGCTCCCCTTCCTCATCAACCCGTTCCTCGGCGCGCTCCAGGACGAGCTGGACTACCGGAACACCGTGCGACCGCTGTCCGGTCAGGAAGGCCCCATCCGGATGCGGGTGAGCATCAACGTCGGGCCGGTGACCGACTCCGGCGGCGAACTGCTCAGCGACGGCAGCGGGACGGCGCGGATCGAGACGCACCGGCTGTTGGACTCCCAGCCAGTCCGGGACCTCCTCGCGCGCTCCAGCGGCACCACCTGCGTCGCCGCGATCATTTCCGCGCGCGCGTTCGAGGACGCCGTCCTGTCCGGGTACGCGGCGGACGACCCCGACCTCTACGTCCCGGCCCCGGTCGAGGTCAAGCGCTACCAGGGCACGGCCTACCTGCGCGTGCCGAAGCCGTCCGGGGACCTGCTCCGGCACGGCTTCCGCCCGGCGGAGGCCACCGACGCCGCCACCGACGCCGCGGAGGAGAGCATGACGGACACCCGTCCGGACCAGCACACGAACTCGGTCGGAGACGTGGACGGCTCGGTCGTGCAGGCCAGGGAGTACCACCGCCACGGCGGCGTGAACATCGGCGGGAACGCGAGGGACGTCATCACCGACGCCCGAGGCCCCGTCATCACCGGCACGCAGCACCACACGCCCCAGTTCTACGGGGACGGGGTCACCTACACCGCCGGGAACAACTCCGGTGACGTCAAGCAGCGGTTCGAGAACACCAAGCGCAGGAACCCGAAGCAGTCATGAACGACGAGGTCGAGGACTACGCCACGCGCGACGGCGGCGTGGACGTCGCCGGGAACGCGAGGGACGTCATCAGCGACCCGCAAGCCCCCGTGAACACCGGGCCCGGCACCCAGGTCAACGTCGCCATCGAGCGAGCGATCATCCGAGCGTGGGAGTCCACCGAGGGGTACCGCCCCCGCCCGCGTCAGGCCGTGGCGGAGGACGAGATCGAGTGGCTCGCGAGGCGCTTCGTCGAGCCGGGGAACTTCTCCCAGGCCGGGGTCCTGCTGCGCGACCGGAGAACCGTGCTCCTGGGCGGCCCGCCCGGGAGCGGGCGTCGAAGTGCGGCGCTCATGCTCCTCGCCAGGCTCCCCGGGCACGCGACGGTTCGCTGTCTCCCACCGGACGCCGACGAGAACGTCCTTCTCGATCCGGACGAGATCGAGCAGGGTGAGCGGCTCCTCCTGGACCTGACCAACGGGGACGACGACGCTCTTGAGCTCCTGCACGGTCAACTCGGTGGCTTCCGCGCGACCCTCCTCCAGAAGGAGGCGCACCTCGCCGTCGTGCTGCCAGGGCCGCACGACGGCATCGTGACCGCCGAGTTTCGCCCGCTCGCCACCGACATCTCACGTCCGCCTGCGGTGGAGGTGCTGCGCAGGCACCTCCAAGAAGAACGGGTTCCGTTCGCCCTCCAGGATCTGAACGACGAGATGCTGCGACCGCAGCTCTCCACGGGCAGCATGGGACAGCTCGCTCATCTCGCGCGCCTGATGCGCAGGGCGCGCGAGGACAACGGGCGGAAGCCGTTCCGCGCCTGGCTGCGCACCGCACTGGCCGGGCTCACCGATCGCGGAGCGGAGGTGGCGGCCAGGGTCCGCGGCAAGTCCGGCCAGGACCGCGCGTTGATGTTCGTCACCGCCTTCCTCCACGGCGGTCCGGTCGACGTCGTTCCGGACGCGGAGAACAGGTTGCTCCGCGCCCTCGACTTCCCCGATGACGAGACACACGTGCTCGACCGACCGGACCTGGTCGAGCGTCTGTCCGGCATCGGGGCGCAGGTCGACCCGGGGCGTCGAGTCCGGTTCCCCGGCTTCGCATGGGATTCGGCGGTGCGCAGTCACTTCTGGCTCGTGTACTCGACCATGCGTCCCCAGTTCCTGACCTGGGCGGCTGATCTCGTCGAGACGGCGAACCTGGACGAGGAGGACACCGACCGGATCGCCCACCGCCTCGTCGAGCAGTGCCTCCGCTGGCGACAGCCGAACGACGTGGTTCCCGTGGCCAAGAGATGGGCGGAGAAGGGGGTGCCCCGCCTGGCGTCCGCGGCGACCGTCCTGCTGGTGCAGGGGCTGAGTCACGAGGCCTTCGGCGGCACGTTCCGTCGACATCTCTACTACTGGTCCAGGGAGGCATCCCTGAATCCGAACCTCGCGCGGATCGTCATCGCGCTGTGCCGGGACGTCCTCGCGCCGTCACTGCCCGATCGCGCCCTGGTTCGGCTCCACCACCTCACCAGGCATCGTGACCGCGAGGTAAGCGCGGAAGCGGTCGACGCCCTCACCTCGCTCGCCGAGAACCGGCGGTTCTTCCGGCGGCTCGTGGATCGGCTCGCACGGTGGGTCGCGACAGGAGACAAGTTCCTTTCGTCGGTCGACGTCATGCTGCTCACTCGCGTCGCCCGCGCGGAGCGCCTCCTCGACGACTCCCCGCGCGCCCGGCGGTTGATCGACGACCGAGACGTCCGTGCCCAGCTCGAACTCCTGTGGAACGCGATGCTCCGCTCTCCGGAGCAGAAGGCGTGGTCTCCGCTGCTGGACGACTGGTTGCGGACGACGCTCGACGAGGCGACGGGTGTTCCGCTCGACGTCCTGTTCAACGCGGCGGGGAGGGACACCCGGCTCCTCGGTGTGCTCTTCCAGGCGACGTCCCGGTGGGCGTCGGCCACCGACGACCCCGGCGACCAGGCGCGGCGGGACCGCCTTCGGCAGCAGGTCCTTGACAAGATCAACGACGTGATGGGTCTGCGCGTGGACGTCGTGGACCCGTCCGAGAAGGAGTCAGCCCGATGAACCGTGACGATCCGGTTCTCTCCGTCGTCCTCCCGTTGTCCACCGTCGCGGTGTCGCTGACGTTGGGCCTCGGCCTGGGATGGCCGGCATGGTTGTGGCTGCCGCTGGCCGTGGTCCTGCTCTGCGCGTCGCTGGTCCTCGCCCGCAGGATCAGGCACCGACATCACCAGCACCATCTTCGGTCGCTCTACCAGCAGCAGCAGGAGGTGCCTCGAATGCGGCACGTCGACGATTCGACGATCATTCCGGAGACTCCCCTGCCGAGTGCGGTCGCGGACTACCAGTTCCTCTTCTCCGCCCGCGTGTTCTGGCGACCGACGGGGAACGCGCAGCACCACGCGAACCTCGGGGCGGTCGCCGCGGACCTGATCCTGCGTCGCGCCCGTGCCATCACCGTTCAAGAGCACCCGAGCGACCCGGTTCTCGCGCAGCACAAGCTGAGCGCGGCGCTCGGGGCCATGATCCAGGATCCGGCCGGGCAACTGGCGACATGGGCCGACAGCGTCGGCGTCCAGATCCCCGAGGAGGACGCCAGACGGCTGCGGCAGCTCGCCGACATCCGCAAGCAGCAGGAGGTGTGGGAGCACGAGCGGGCGCTGGAGCGGAACGTGCGCGCCTACCTGGGCAACGACGTGCTGGCCAGTGCCGGCAGCGCGCTCGTCTGGTGGCTCTCGCGGGACACGAGCAAGGTCGAGGAGACCGTCCAGATGATCGGCACGTTCGCCCAGCTCTCGGCGGCGGCCAACAACAGGGAGGTTCCGGAGTTGTTCCGCCACCTGGTCGCGAGCCCGGCCGGGCACGGGTGGGCGCAGGCGAACGGGAACGGGGAGTACCAGTACGGCGCGGCCGCGTCGACACCCGCTCCCCTTGCCCTCAACGGAGAACCGAGGGTGGTGGACGGTCACGTGGACGAGCCGGTGGTGACGCGACCCGAGCCCGAGCAGGCGCTCCTGGACAAGCACTTCCCCGACCCGGAGGATCCGCGACGTCCTCTGTTCGAGGCGCAGCTCACCCAACTCCTGAAGAGGTACACCGCCGAACCAGAAGAGCCCGAGGCGACCGACGACGCCGAGCCCGAGGACGAGCCCGCGCCCGACCCCCACCAGAACGGATCGGCGCGGCCGGAGAACGGCGCCCTCTTCCCTCACCCGCCGACGGAGTGAGCTGCCGCCGTTCGAGCTGGGTTGGTCCCGGAGGTGTCGTGCGACCCGTCGACACGACACGGCCCCTCCGGGGCTTTGCCCAACTCGCCCCACCCCGGGCCTGGTGGTTCTTCACATTGGAAATGATCAGCGGGAGCGGGCCGAGCTGCCGAGTGTTGCCACAGCCTCAGGCCGGTCCGACGCTTCCGGTGATGACCTCGCCAGGACGTCCACGATCGCGCTGGCCAGGTCGCTGCCGATGCGTGTCGCCAACAGTCGCAGTGGACCCACCTGCGCCTGGCACGCTTCGGCGTCGCCCACGTTGAGCCGGGCCAACGCCAACAGCAGCCGGTCCCGGAACTCCTCCCGCTGGTTGCCCTCGGCCAGCCGGTCATCCGGGTAGAGGTCGTCGAGAACCCGGATGACGTCGGGATAGTCGCCTTCGAGGAAGTGGAGCCGGGCGAGCTGCCCTCGGACGGCCCGGGAATCCTCGGGGGAGGAACGGGTGGTCGCGAGTGCGGCGGTCAGTTTCGCGATCGCGCCACGGCGGTCCCCGAACCGGACGGTCAGCAACTTCGCGGTGTTGAGCCCGATCAGGGAGACCGCCCACCTGGTCAGCTCCGGGCGTTCCGCGCCCACGCCGTAGGCCAGCCGTTCGGCGCGTTCCTCCAACTCCAGGGCGGCGTGGTTGTTCCCCTCGAAGTACTCCACCAGGGCGAGGCCGTTCAGCAGGATGATCTCGACTCTGGTGCGCTGCACCCGGTCCTGAATGGACGCCACAGCCGCCAACGCCTCGTCGTAGAGCCTTCGCGCCGTCGCGAGGCCGTCCTCGGTCCTGGTGAGGGCGAACACGTTGGCCAGTTCGGCCGTCAGGTCGAGTTCCTCAACGGGGCCTTCGGCGAGCGACCGCGCGCGACGCAGGTGGTGCACGGCGGCCGTCCTGGCCCGCTCGGCGGGCCGGAGGCGTGGAGCCAGGCGGGCGGCGGCCAAGTGCGCGGCCAGGTGGTGGCGTCGTGACGCCTCGGAGATGTCGGCGGTGTCGAGGGAGTCGGCCATGGCGGCCACGTGGCGTTGGAGGAACTCCCATCCGACGGTGGCGAACCCGGCGAACAGGGCGAGGTTCTGGGCGCGCAGCCGCGTCCGGTCCCCGCTCCTGACCGCCAGGTGCGAACGACGCAGGTAGCCCCATCCGTCCGGTGGCCAGGCGTCGAACAGCTCGGCGGCGTGGTGGCGCCGCGCCCGCGCGTCGAGCCCGTCACGCATCTCCCGACGCGTCTGTCTACTGAGGACGATCCAGGGAGTGCCGTCCGGCCCGGTGGTGGCCAGGGCCTGGGCCGCCTCCTCCGACAGGCCGAGGCGGAGCGCCGCGACGAGTGGCGCTCCCATCGGGCACGCGGCGACCACGGTCAGCGCCCGCCGGTCCGCCGGGGACAACCCCTCGGGCTGTCCGTCGCTCCGCGTGGGGAGCCGCTCGACGATGCGGACGTCGGGTCCGAGCAGTGTCCGGAGTGCGGTTCTCCCCCCGACGCAGGCCAGCGTGAACCCTGTCGCGCGGGAGAAGCGGGCCAGGTGCCGCAGGAAGTGGCGCACGTCGGGTCCGGGGTCCGTTCCGACCACCACCGCCCACCCGTGCGGCGCCCCGAGTTCGCTGACGGCCCGCGCCGCCGCGTAGAGCGCCATCCGGTCGTCAGGGGTACTTCCCTCGGCGGGAACGTCGCCGGGAAGGAGGTCGGCCGCGTCACGGGCGTCGCCCAGTTCCTCCCACGGGGGCGCCAGGGCGGCGCTCACGGTCTCCAGGAGGGGGCTGGGGCGCCGTCGGAGCGCGGACTCCACGACGTCGAGCACCGCCGGGTGGGGCGGAGGACGACGGGGCGCGGTGAACCCGAGCCAGGACACGCCGGGGAGGACGCTGGCCCAGTCGAGCGGCCTGTCGGAGGAGTGGGTCGCCGGCGTCGTCATCGAGAAGTCCTGACGCGCACTACCTCTGGGACATCGGGCGTTGGGCGGCGAGTTGCTGTTCGGCCTCCTCGATCTGCTGCTGCAACTGCCTCATGCGTTCCCGCTTGAGCATCAACTGGGTCGCGAGGGGAAGGGTGGCCATCATCTCCTCGGCGACCGCGCCCTTGGTGCCCTTGCAGCCGTGGCAGTCCCCGCATCCGGCGGCCAGGGCCTCCCCGACCAGGTCGGCGAGATCCCTGTTCTCCCGGATCAGTCGCACGATGTCCGCGGCCTCGTTCAGGGATACGGAGAAGGACTGTTGGTCCATCATCTCAACACCTCATCTCGCGGTGGACGGGTTCGCCCGTGGGTGACGTCGACGATCGGCAGGGTGCGGGTGGGAGGCCGAGGACCTGGCCGCTCGGCCTCGCCGAGCAGACAGGACTCGACCTGCTCGTAGATGGTGGCCAGGGTGCGTGGGAAGTAGCTCTGGAATCCCTCGCAGGCGGCGGCGAACAGGGAGCCGGTGTTGTCCCGGGCCTGTTTGGCGCACCCCGAGGTGTGAATGAGCGCGTAGGGGCACCGTGAGCACTGGTCGATGGCGCCGGGGAATCGGGAGAGCCAGGCGCGCGCGGCCTCGTGGTCGAGGTGGAGCGTGCCGCCGTGGTAGGTGCCGACCCGGTGTTCGGCGAATCCCACCTCGTCCCAACAGGAGTAGACGTCCCCCCGGGGATCGAACATCAACATGCCGGTCTCGGCCCCGCAGTTCGCGACCTGGGTGAAGGGGTACCTCCCGGAGAGCGCGCGGGAGAGGACGCCGTGGGCGTAGCCTTCGTAGCTCGCGAGACAGCTCTCCTGGTCAGCGCGGATCGTGTCCAGCACCTCGACCAGTTCCGGCCGTGTCACGAGCGTTTCGCGCCCGGCGTCCCCGGTCACCACGGCCGCCTCCGCCGAGAAGGCGCGGTGGCTTCCCCAGCCGCGTTCGAGGAAGAACGCGTTCATCCGCGCGAGTTCGTCGGCGTTGCTCCGGTCCACGTTGACCCGGACCATCACCCGCGCGCCGCGCGCGAGGGCCAGGTCGATGTTGTCGACGATGCGCTGGAACGTCTTCCGGAACCGCGGGCCGACGCGGCGCCGGTCGTGCAGGTCGGACATGCCGTCGAGGGTGATCTGGAGTTCCGCCAGGCCGTCGGGTCCGAGCAGGTCGGTGAACAGGTCGAGCTGCACTGCGTTGGTGACCGCGCGCAGGGTGGCGCCCCGCTCGGCCGCGCGTCGCGCGATGTGGCCGATGACGTCGCGGGTCTGCTCCTGGAGGGGTTCGCCGCCGAACAGCCCGAGCGCGCCTCGGCGGACGCTTCCGCTGTCCGCCGTGCCCTGCCCTTCCTGGGACAGGTCGAGGTGTTCGGCCAGTGCGCCGGGACGGTCGAAGTGGTCGATGACGCGGAAGGCGTCGTCGACCTGCTCGTGGCTCATGATCTTCGCGTAGACGCCCCTGCCGGCGTGCATCTCGTGCGGCTGGAAGCAGTAGGGGCAACGCAGGTTGCAGGTGTAGGCCGGGACGAAGAAGAAGCTGGGCGGTCTCAGCGCCAGCGCCGCGTCGTGGAGGGCGGTCGCGACCTCGACCAGGAGTTGGCGTTCGTTCTCCTCCGGGAGGTCGGTCAGGTAGCCGCGTTCCGTGAGATGTGCCCGGGCCCGGTCGTCGGAATCCCATGGCGGGGAGACCAGGGGCTTTCCCCGGTTCTCGACCAGGAAGGCGCCGGTTCGCGCCGGGACCTTGTCCAGGGTGCCGCGGATGCCGTGCAGGAGAAGGTAGAAGCGTTCGTCAGAGAGCGGTGCGCCGATCACGTAACTGCTCACCCGCACACGCGCCACCACCTCCGCAGATCCGGGACAGCGTCAGAGTCGGCCACCGGCCCACAGGGCACGCGTGACGACGTTCCCAGGTCGATTTCGGTAATCCGGCGAGCGCGCTGCGTACAGGGTAGGTCGCGGTGTCGTGGACCGCCTTCGGCCACGAGGCGCTTCCCCCGGCGGGGTGTGGTGCCGGGCGGTGAGCGCGGGGGCGCCGCGCAGGGCCTGCCCCACGCCGAACCCATCCAGCAGGTTGCGTGATCATCGCACCGGGACCGCGCTTCGTGCAGGGTTCCTTCATCTCAAGCCTTGACATGATGGATTCCTGCACCCAGGATCTGCCCATGCAGAGCGACGTCAGGGGACGGGAGCTGGACCGGCGCATCGTCGCGGCCCTCCAGCTCAACGGTCGGGCGCCGTGGGGCACGATCGCCCGGTACGTGGGGACCAGCGAGTCCACGGTCCTCCGGCGCGCCGCGCAACTGACCGAGAGCGGGCAGCTCAGGGTCATCGGCGTGGTCGACGTGCTGCGCTGCGGCCTCGGCGTGCCCGTCCTGGTCCGGTTCCGGTGCCGACCCGGCACCGCCACCGCGGTGGCCGAGGCCGTCGCGGCCCGACCGGAGACGCGTTACGCGAGCGTCCTGACGGGCAGCGCCGACTGCACCGCCGAGATCGTCCTGCCCTCGCACGAGGACGTCGCCCGGCTTGAGGTCCACCGGCTCGCGGGCGGCGACGACGTCCTGGAGACCGAGACGTTGGCCGTGATGCGCACGTTCACGTCCAACCACGACTGGGACTCCGGGGTGCTGGACGCCGACGCCGTGGCCGGGCTGCGCGGGACCGACGTCCGGCCGTTCGAGGAACAGCTCTGGGAGCGGCCGCCGGAGCGGCTGGACGAGCTGGACCTGGCGATCATCGCGGCGCTCGGCGAGGACGGCCGCATGCCCTACAAGGAACTCGCCCGGCAGGTCGGCGCGAGCGAGTCGACGGCGGCGCGCAGGGTGGACTCGCTGGTTCGCCGCGGCTGCCTGCGCTTCCGCACGCTGGCCGAGCCGGACATCCTCGGCTTCACCGTCGAGTTCATGCTGTGGCTGTCGGTGCTGCCCGGCCGGCTCGACGAGGCCGGACAGCAGTTGGCCTCCCACCCCGGCACCCGGTACCTGTCGGCCACCACCGGCCGGTTCAACCTCGTCGGCCAGGTGGCGCTGCGCCACTTCGGCGAGCTGTACCGGCACACCACCGACGTCGTCGGCGCGTTGCCCGGACTCCAGGCCGCCGACGTGACCCTCCAGGTGTCGACGCTCAAGCGCGCCTGGACCCCCACCCCCGCAACACGAACGACCCTGGAGGACGTGTGACCGAGCAACTCCAGCCCTGGCAGTGGGACGAGGCCACCTGGCGCGGCCATGTGGAGCGCGTCCGCGCGGGGCGTTCGCTGCGCCCCGCCTCGTGGCCCGGCGGGGCCAGGGTGGCCGTGGCCCTGTCGTTCGACTCCGACCACGAGACCCCCGCGCTGCGCGACGGCGAGGTGCTGCCCGGCAAGCTCGCGCAGGGCGAGTACGGCGCCCGGGTCGGCGTCCCCCGCGTTCTGCGGCTGCTCGACCGCTTCGGCGCCCCCGCGACGTTCTTCGTGCCCGCCGTGTCCGCGCTCCTGCACGACGGCGAGGTGAAGTCCTATGTGGACGGAGGGCACGAGGTCGCGCTGCATGGCTGGATCCACGAGCGCAACACCTCCCTGCCGCCCGCCGTCGAACGCGAGCTGGCCTTCCGCGCCGCGGACACCCTGGAGCGGCTGGCGGGAACCCGGCCCGTGGGCATCCGCACGCCCTCCTGGGACTTCTCCGCGCACACCCTCGCGATCACGCGTGAGCTGGGGCTGCGCTACGACTCCTCCCTCATGGCCGACGACGAGCCCTACGAGCTGCTCGCCGACGGCGAGCCCACCGGCGTCGTCGAGCTGCCCGTGGAGTGGATCCGCGACGACGCGCCGTACTTCATGATGGACAGGTTCGCGTCGCTGCGCCCCTACACGCCGCCGCGCGGTGTGCTCTCGATCTGGCGCGACGAGTTCGACGCCGCCTACGCCGAGGGCGGGCTGTTCCAGCTCACGCTGCACCCCCACATCATCGGCCACCGCTCCCGCATGATCGTGCTCACCGAGCTGCTGGAGCACATCGCCGGCCACGACGGCGTCTGGTTCGCCACGCACGCCCAGGTCGTGGACCACGTTCTGGCGCAGGAGGCTCCATGACCACCACCACCGAGGCCGGCACCGGGACCAGCGTCGAGGTCGGGACCGGCCAGGACCACCGCCTCTCCCCCGCGCAGCGCAGGGCGATCCTCGCCGGCGCCGTGGGCAACACCGTGGAGTGGGTCGACTGGGCGGTCTACGCCACCTTCGCCCCGGTCTTCGCCCAGCAGTTCTTCGCGCCGGGCAACGAGACCGCCGCGCTCCTGTCCACCCTGGCCGTCTTCGCCGTCGGCTTCGTGATGCGCCCCATCGGCGGCGCGGTCCTCGGCGCGTACAGCGACCGGCACGGCCGCAAGAAGGGCCTCACGCTCACGATCTCGCTGATGGCCGGCGCGTCGCTGGTGATCGCGGTGTGCCCGACCTACTCCCAGATCGGTGTGCTCGCCCCGCTCGTGCTGCTGCTCGCACGGCTGGTGCAGGGCTTCTCGGCCGGCGGCGAGTTCGGTTCGTCCTCGGCGTTCCTCATCGAGTCCGCGGCACGGGGACGGCGCGCCTTCGCCGGGTCGTGGCAGCAGGTCTCGGTCGGCGCCGGCGCGCTCATCGCCTCGCTGCTGGGCACGATCCTCAACTCCGCGTTGGACGAGGCGCAGTTGCACGGCTGGGGTTGGCGGCTGGCGTTCGGGATCGGCGGGCTGCTCGGCCTGGTCGGACTGTGGCTGCGACGTTCGGTGCACGAGACCGAGGCGTTCACGCGCATCAAGGACCGTCCTCGGCGCAACCCGTTGGTCACGATGGTGCGCGATCACCCGCGCGCCGCGCTGCGCGTGGTCGGGATGACCATCGCCGGCACCCTCATCTACTACGTGTGGGTCACCTACATGCCGACCTACGCGCACCTGGCGACCGGCATCCCGCTGCGCGAGGCGCTGCTGGCCAACACCCTGGCGATCGTGGTGTTCCTGGTGCTGCTGCCCTTCGGCGGCCTGCTGTCCGACCGGATCGGCCGCAAGCCGACGATGGCCGCGTTCGCCGGCGGGTTCCTGCTGTTCTCCTGGCCGGCGTTCCACTTCCTGGCGGCCAACTTCTGGTCCCTGCTGGTCATCGAGATCGCCGGGATGGTGCTCATCGTCGGCTACTCGGCCAACTGCGCGGTCATCATGGCCGAGCAGTTCCCCGCCGAGGTGCGCACGACCGGGATCGGACTGCCCTACGCGCTGGCCGTCGCGGTGTTCGGCGGGACCGCGCCGTACGTGACCACGTGGATGAACGCCCACCACTTCGGGCACCTGGTGTGGGTTTACGTCGCGGTCGCCGCGCTGGTCGGCCTCGCCGTCTACACCACCATGCCCGAGACCAAGGGGAAGGAACTCTAGTGCGCCACGTCCTGGTGACCGGGGCCGCCGGTGGGATCGGCGCGGCGATCGCGGCCCGTTTCGCCGCCGACGGCTGCCGGCTCACCCTCACCGACTACCGCGAGGCCGAACTCGCGGCGACCGCCGCGCGGTGGGGAGCCGCCCACCTGGCCGGCGACCTCGCCGACGCCGCGTTCGCCGAGTCCATTGTGGACCGTGCCGGCGAACTCGACGTGCTGGTCAACGCCGCCGGGATCTACCCGGCCACTCCCCTGCTGGAGATGACCGCCCACGCGTGGGACCGGGTGCAGGACGTCAACGTCCGCGCGGCCATGCTGACCACCGTCGCGTTCGGACGGCAGTGCGTCGCCTCGGGCAGGCCGGGCGTGGTCGTCAACATCTCCTCGGGCGCCGCGACCCGCGCCCGGCCCGGCGCCGCGCACTACGCCACGTCGAAGGCGGCGCTGGAGATGCTCACCAAGGCGTGCGCGGTCGAACTCGGCCCGCACGGGGTGCGCGTCAACGCCGTGAGCCCCGGGTTCGTCACCGTCGACAGCACGGCCAACCCGGTCACGGAGGAGTACGCGGCGGCGGTCTCGGTGAACCCGCTCGGCCGGCGCGGCCTGCCCGGCGACATCGCCGAGGCCGTGGTCTGGCTGGCCAGCGACCGGGCCGACTGGATCACCGGGGCCGTGCTCCGGGTCGACGGGGGCTCCACCGCCGGCGCTCCCCACCTGCCGCGGCACTGGACCGGCACGACCTCCGTCCAGGAGGGAACCGAAGGAGGAAGGGCCGCTCATGACTGAGGGTTACACCGTCGTCGGCGGTGGCGCGATCGGCGGGACGCTCGCGTTCCACCTCGCCCGCGCGGGGCACCCGGTCCGCGTCGTCGACGTCGACGCCGAGCACGTCGCGGCGATCCGCCGGAACGGCCTGGTGCTGCGGCACCCCGGCGGCGACGAGCGGGTGACGGTCGAGGCGGTCACGCCCGAGGAGGCGCCGGCGCGGCTGTCCCGGGTGCTGCTCGCGGTGAAGGCGCAGGCCACCGAGCAGGTGTTGCCGTGGCTGGCGCCCCGGCTGGCCCCCGACGGGTTCGTGGTGTCGCTCCAGAACGGGCTCAACGAGGCGACGATCGCGGCCGCCGTCGGCCCCGAGCGCACGATCGGCGCGTTCGTCAACCTCTTCGCCGACGTCGTCGAGCCCGGCGTGATCCGGGACGGCGGCGAGGGCGCCCTCGTCGTGGGCGAGCCGGACGGGCGCGTCACGCCTCGGGTCGAGCGGGTCGTGGCCGACCTCCAGGCGTGGGGACCGGCCAAGGCCACGGACAACGTGGAGGGCTTCCTGTGGGCCAAACTCGGGTTCGGCGCGATGCTCGCCACCACCGCCCTGGCCGACGCCCCCATGGCCGACCTGATCGACCGGCACCGGCCGCTGATGGCCACCGTCGCCGCCGAGGTGTTCGCCGTGGCGACGGCGGGCGGACGCCACCTTGAGGCGTTCGACCAGTTCGACCCCGCCGCGTACCTGCCCAGCGCTGACCCTGCCGACCGGGAGGCGGCCACGGACCGCCTGGTGGCGTGGCTGCGCACGCAGTCCAAGGACCGCAGCGGGATCTGGCGAGACATCGCCGTGCGTCACCGGCCTGTCGAGGTGCACCACCACTACCGGCCCGTGCTGGCCGAGGCCGCCGACCGCGGCATCGCGGTGCCCACGCTGACCGCCATGCTGGCCCGCCTCCGGGACGTCGAGACCGGCCAGCGGCCGATGAGCGAGGACCACCTGACCGAACTGGAGCGGAACCTGTGAGCGCCCGCCACACCACGGGAAGCGCCTGACCAGGACCTTCCCGCCCCGCGTGGTCCGTCTGGTCGGCCACCGCGCCGGCCGACCAGACGGACCGCCCTCCCCGCGGTGCCGCGAGCTGGCCCGTCATCGACATGCGCCAGGGCGTCACACCGTCTTGGCAGGGTTTCCGGGCGCGCGTGCGGGCTCAGGAGGGCAGGCTTCCGCGCACGGCCTTCAGCTTCGGTGTGTCTGGTCGCCAGCCGGGCGGGTGGTGGTGGTGGTGGTGACGGTGACAGCGTTCGCGGAGACGATCACGGCGACGGCGGCCCAGGAGGTCACGTCGAGGTGCTGGTCGAGGACCACCACGCCGACCAGCGCGGCCAGCACCGGGTTGACGCTCATGAAGATGCCGAAGTAGTGGGTCGGCACTCGGCGCAACGCCACCAGGTCCGACAGGAACGGCACGGCTGAGGACAGCACTCCGGCGGCCAACGCGCAGGCCAGGGCGGGCAGCGTCGGCGGGTGGTGCCACAGGGCCAGCCCACCCACGGGGAGGTACACCAGGGCGGAGACCCCAGCGGCGGCGGCCGACCCCTCCAGACCAGGCAGGCGCTCACCCACGGTCCGGTTGAGCAGGATGTAACAACCCCAGCAGACAGCCGCCAACAGCGCCAGACCGATGCCGAGATAGTCGGTGGACGGCTGGGGACGGGTGAGCACCACGACGGCCACGCCGGCGGCGATCGCACAGGCCAGGTCGGTGCGGCGACGAGAACCGGCCAACGCGACCGCGAGCGGGCCGAGGAACTCCAGCGTGACCGCGAGGCCGAGCCCGATCCGCTCGATCGCCGTGTACAGCGCCAGGTTCATCGTGGCGAACACCGCGGCCAGTCCCAGCACCGGCCACCACTGCGCCGCGGTGAACGAAAGCGGCCTCGGGCGACCAACTCCCAGGAGCACCACGGCAGCCACCCACTGGCGCACCGCGACCACGCCCACCGGGCCGATCACGGGGAACGCCAACGCGGCGACCGCCGCCCCGAGCTGGGTGGACAGGCCACTGCCGAGCATCAGGGACACACCGACAGCGCGGCCGGACCCCACCTTTGAGGCGAGGACGGGACCGGGCGCGCCTTCCTGTGACGAACGGACCACCATGCCCGCACCGTCCGACGCCGGCGTCCGGGCACAAAATGCGCTCGACACACCATCTATACGCTGGGCGTATGGATAAGCGTCGTGGTCGGCAGGCTGAGCTGGAGCTGAAGCACCTGCGCTACCTCGTCGCCATCGTCGACGCGGGCAGCTTCACGGACGCCGCCGTCGACCTCGGCGTCTCGCAGGCCGCCGTCTCCCGCACCCTGCTCGCGCTGGAACGCGTCCTCGGCGTGCGGCTGCTGCACCGCACCAGCCGCACGGTCAGCCCCACCAGCGCGGGCGCGCAGGTCATCGCCCGCGCGCGGATGCTGCTCCACGGCGCCGACGAGCTGGTCAGGGAAGTCTCCACCGGCCACACGCGACTGCGGATCGGCCACGCCTGGTCGGCCATGGGCCGCCACACCGCCGAATTCCAACGCCGCTGGCACGAGCGCCACCCCGAGGTCGAACTCCACCTGGTCCGCCACAACTCCCCCACGGCCGGCCTCGCCGAGGGTCTGTGCGACCTCGCCGTCATCCGCGCCTCCCTCGACCTGCGCCGCTGGTCGCACGCCGTGGTCGGCCACGAACCCCGTTACGTCGCCCTCGCCGCCGACGACCCCTGGGCCCGGCGGCGCGCCGTCCGCCTGGCGGAGATCTCCAGCCGAACCCTGGTCGTCGACCGCCGCACCGGCACCACGACGCTGGACCTGTGGCCGGAAGACGTCCGGCCCGCCGTGGAGCACATCCACGACGTCGACGACTGGCTCGCCGCGATCGCCACGGGCCGCTGCGTCGGTGTGACACCGCAGGCCACGGCCACCCAGTACCGCCGTGACGGCATCGTCTACCGCCCCCTCCGCGACGCCGCCCCCGTTCCCGTCCGCCTCATCTGGCGCCGGCACGACCCCCACCCCGCCACGCACGAGGTCGTCGCCCTCCTCACCGACCTCTACCGCGAGCAGAGCTGAGACCAGGGAAGACGCCCCTCGACGTCGCCGGAGCCGGGCACGGCACGGCCCCTGGACACGGAACTTGTGGACACGGAACTCGTGGAAAGAGATGTCCTGTCCTCGGGGCCAGGTCAGAGTCGACCGGGAGTCGAGTTCGTTCATCACCTCGGCGATCACCCGCAGCCCTGTCACCAGAGCGGTCAGGGCGGCGGTGCACGACCACCGCCAGAACCGGTCGTCGACACCTGGGATCACACCAGGCGCACCAGCTTTGAGGAGAGGCCCTAACGCGTGCTGGGCATCAGGAGGGACCCGGCGCGCTTGGCGCGGCGCACGATCGGCGCGGTCTCCACCTGGAGCAGCCCGGGCAGCGAGCCGATCCGGTCGGCGAGGTAGTCGGAGAAGGCGTCGGCGCGAGGGTGGCGATCGACTCCAGCATCGGGCGATGCGCACCAGCACGCCGCCGGCGCCCGCCGCACCTTCGCCTCCCACACCGGGGAAGGTCGATCGTGCGGCGGGCACCGTGAGCAGGCTGATCACGCCGTCAGGTGCTCCCCGTGGAGGCCTCACCACGAAGATCCACCTCGCCTGCGACGGCCATGGCCGGCCTCTGTCGGTGGTGTTGACCGGTGGCGTCATCAACGACCGCGTGCTGTTCGAGCAGGTGACGGCCGTGGTCGTGTTCCGGCGCCCCGGTCCGGGCCGACCCGCCACCAGGGGCGAGCCGGGTGATCGCGGACAACGGCTACTCCAGCCGAGCGATCCGCTCCTCCCCTGCGTGGGACGCCCGTATCCCCGCGACGATTCCCGAACCCCGGGATCAGCGGGCCAACCGACTGCGTCGCGGCCGGACAGGTGGTCGTCCCCCGCCTTTTCGACCCCGCCGCCTACCGACGCCGCACCGTGGTCGAACGCTGCTTCAGCCGGCTCAACCAGGGGCGCGCTCCCGCCACCCGCCACGACAAGACCGCCACCTCCTACCCAGGCACGATCAATCGGGCCACCCTGCTCATCGGGCTTTGAGGACACGACCTAGTGCGTCGGGCGGACCACGGCGACGGGGCACTCGGCGGAGCGGAGCAGCGCCCTGCTCACCGAGCCGAGGACGGCCGCGCCGACCCGGTGCCGCCCGTGGGTGCCGACGACCAGCAGGGAGGCGTCCTCCGAGCGGTGGAGGAGTTCGGGCACGGCGTCCCCCGGCACCGAGGCGCTGTAGGCCCGGACGTCGGGGTAACCCTCGGCCACGGCGGTGATCACGCCGGCGAGGCTCCGCTCGTGCTCGTCCCGCTCGGCGCCCTCCCCGCCCGGGGTGGTGGACGGCGTGGCCAGGCAGTGCACGGCGTGCAGCTCCGCACCGCGCGAGGACGCCTCGGCGAAGGCGAACCGCAGGGTGTCGGTGGCGGTCGCCGCGTCGTTCACGCCCACGACGACCGGCCCGCCGCGCGGCGCGGGCGGCCGGTCCACGGGGACGGCGACCACCGGGCAGGTGGCGGACACGCTCATGTCGCCGGCCATCGAGCCCAGCACCACCTCGGCCAGCGCCCCGTGCCGCCGCGCGCCGAGGACGAGCATCGCCGCCCTGGCCGACTCCTCGCGGAGGGCGAGGTCGGGGCGGCCACTGGCCAGCTCGGCGGTGAGGCCCAGCGCGGGGTGCGCCGCCCTGACCTGGCGCGCCGCGTGATCGAGGGCGACCCGTCCTGCCTCGCGCACGGCGAGATCGTCCACCGGCGGAAGCGGCCCGCCGAGGGTGACCGGGATGGCGTAGGGCATGGCGGCGTACACGTGGACCAGGTGGAGGGGCAGGCCCCTCCGGGCCGCCTCCTCCGCCGCCCACGCGACGACCTTGGCGTCGTCCTCCTCGGCTCCGGAGATGCCGGCGACCACGCGCCCCTCCGGACGCCTCACGGCACGCGCCCCGCCGCCGGCGCGCTCCGCTCGCGCGGACGCGGACGCGGACGCGGACGTGGTCGTCGTGGCGGTGGCCGGGGCCGTGGGCGCGGCCTCCGCCGGGCTCGACGGCACGCCCTGGCCCGGGATGAGCTGGTTGCGCACCCCGACGACGCCGGGGAGCGCGCGCACGGCGCGGACCACCCGCTCCTGGCCGACCCGGCTCGGGGCCCGCCCGAGGAGTGCCACGACACCGAGTTCGACCCTGACCTCGATCGCCGACGCCTCCGACGCGGCGATCTCGTCGAGCAGCGCGCGGACGTCGTCGCGGATGCGCTCGTCCGGCCGCAGGTAGAGGCGGAGCAGGTCGCGGCGGGCGACCACACCGACCAGGCTCCCGGACTCGTCGACGACGAACATGCGGCGCACGTTGGCCTCGGCGAGCCGGCGAGCCACCGCCACGACCGGGTCGTCCTCGCGGACGCACGCGACACCGGGGGTCATCACGTCGGCGGCCGTGCGCCCCTCGGCCCTGCGACAGCGCTCCTCCGGGTCGCGGGTGGACAGCAGCGTTGGCGCGCGGTCGAGCCCTGACCGGTACTCCTCCTTGGCGAGCAGGTCGGACTCGGACACCACACCCAGGAGCCGGCCGTCGTCGTCGGTCACGGGGACGGCGCTGATCCCCTTGTCGTTCAACAACGCCACGATGTCCTTGAACGGTGTGTCAGGGCGGATGGTGACCACGCCCCGCGTCATCACCGAGGAGACGGTGGGTGTTGGCATCGGTGCCTCCGTGGGGTCGTCGGGGAGGGACGGCGTCGGCCCGGCGGCGCGTCGGACGGCCCTGGCCGTGCCGGCTGTGCTGGTAACGGTCCCTCGCGGCGGTCACTGGTGACCGCGGGACGAGGCCTGTCGCCGACGACGCCGGGGAGCCGGTGTCTGGGCGGCTGAGTACCCGTTGCCCGGCGCGACGAACACCCCTCGGGCGAAGATCACCCCACCTGACCAGGCGGCGGCCGGTGGTCGTGGGTGCGGGCGCGGTCAGGAGGCGGGGCGGGGGTTCGGGACGAGCACGACGTGGGCCGACTCCGCACCGGGCACCGCGTGGACGAGCGCCAGCACGATCCGTCGTTCCGCCTCGTCCTCGAAGGTCCCGTGGACGGTGACGACGTCGCCGGACACGTGCGCGATCCAGCGGTACGCCCCCGCGTAGTCGTCCAGTTGGCGTTGGACAGCGACTCCCATGATCTCTCCCAGCCACGTGGCGCGTTCGATGCTCATCCGGACTCCTCGCAACGGTTCCCGGTCTCGTTCCCGGTCTTCCGACGGTAGGAAGCGGCACGACGACTCCGACATGGCCGAAGGTCCCGTGACGCACCGCGAACGCCCCGGGACCGCTCACCGCGCGCTCAACGCCGAGGAACACGTCGGAGGACAGAGCCGGGGGCACCGGGCAGCGGAGGAGGCGGGGTGGCCGTCCTCGTCCCTGGCCACCCCGCCTCGTCACTCCCGTCACTGGCGCTTCCGTCAGGCCCGACCTGACGGAACCGGAACGTGACCGGTCACGGCGACGCCGCCCTGTCCCCTCTGGCCCCCGCCCGGGGAAAGGCGGTCCCCTCGTCGCCACCACCAAGCCTGCCGGAACCAGCGGTGGCAGGACCGTGGACGAAAGTCCTGTCTCCGCGGCCGAAGGTCCGGGGAGGACAGGACAGGGGGCGCCGCACGTCGCGGGCGGGTGGTGTGATCAGCCCGGAAGGCCGAGCAGCGCGTCGAGGGACTCCCTCGCGGTGTCGCCCTCCCGAGGAGCACTCAGGGTTCGCAGTGTCGGGATCAGGGGTGGGAACAGGGCCGCCAGCGCCGCGCCGAGGGCGGCGACGTCGACGACGGCACGGACGGCCAGTGCGGCCGCGGGCGCCAGTTGACCGAAGGCCGCCACGACAGCGGCCGCCCCGGTCACGAGCGTGAGGCTTCCGGCGGCGAGAGCGCACCGCCTGGCACGCCGGGTGATGGCCACGGCCAACGGATTCGACGCGTCATTCAGGACACCGCGTCGGACCGCGCGCGACGCGCCGGCGGTCACGGCGACCAAGGAGGCCGACAGCAGCGGCACCGGTGTGGCGACGAGCAGGATCGCGGCGGACCGCGACGGCTCTCCCGTCGACACCCACACGAAGGCAGCGGTGAGCACCGCGAGGGCGCTCAGGACGACACCGAGGCGACGCAGATTGCCAGCCAGGGCGTCCTCGGCGACACGCAACGCTTCGATCGCGCGTCGCAGGGCGGCGTGGGCGCTGTCGTCGGCGTTCGCGGTCGCCCACAACTCGACGGTCGGACCGAGATTGGTGGCGCCCGCCCTGACGACGGTGCCTGGGGAACGCCACACGGGTGGCGCTCCCCCGCCGAGCGCGGACTCGTCGAACAGCCCGACGCCCGCGATCCTGCCGTCGACCGGGACCAGCTCGCCCTGGCGCACCACCAGGAGGTCTCCGTGTGCGACCCGTGCGACCGGAACGGTGCGGACCGCGTGGGACAGCCGCTGGTTCGCCCATCGCGGTGTGGCGGCCAGCGCCCGCCGCAGGTCCTGCCCCGCCCAGCGGCGCGCGAGGACCTGGAGCACGTGGCCGCCGACGAGCACGACGGCGGCCACGACGACCAGCGACGGCTCACCCGCCGCCAGGACCAGGCCCAGCGCGGCCAGGCCGAGCGCGGCCAGGCCGAGCGCGGCCAGGCCGAGCGCGGCGGCGACCGCGGGTCCGCGCCGGTCCTGCCGCGCGCGCCACACGCCTCGGATCACGTGGCTCGTGGTGGTCATGGCTCACCCCAGCTCCGAGCCGGGGGCGACCCGTTGTTCGGCGATCAACCAGGTTCCGTCCTGTGCGCGTGTGTCCGGCTCCGCGTCGGCACCCGGACTGTGGTCGAGGTTCCCGCTGGTCACGATGTGACGCTAGGTCGTGTCGGAAGGCGGAGGACACCGTCCAAGGTTCATGCCGGGCAGGGTCGAAAGCCCTCATCGGCCGCTCCGGCGGCGGGGAATCGCGGAAGCGGTCGCCGGCGCGGTCGCCTCCTCCCCCGCCCGCACGAGTGTCCACTATGGACTCCGCCATGTCCAGGAGCCCCTGGTGCCGACCGGGCGGCCGCGTCTGGACCCATCAGCCCCATTCCTCCTTGCGCCGCACCAGGGTCCGCACGTCCTGCGCCCCGGGCACGGCCAACGCCAGCGTCCTGGCCACCTGCTGGTCGGTCGGGTCGTCGAACTCGTCCTCGACGGTGACCACGCCGTGCTCGACGCGCACGGTCCAGCGGCCGAGACCGCCGTAGATCTCCAACCGGTGGCGCACGTCGGCGGCGATCACGGTGTCCTCGCGGGCGAGGACACGGACGAGGTCGCGCCGGGTGACGACGCCGACGACGCGCGAACCCTCGACGACGGGGACGCTGCGGATGTTCTTCTCCAGCATGACCGTCGCGATGTCGGCGAGGTCCGCTCCCGGGGGCATGGCCGTGACCGTCGTGGTCATCACCTCGCCCACGGTCGCCGGAGGTGAGGCGGGCGGCGGGGCCTCGCGGTAGAGCCTGCTGCGGGGGTCGCGCGGAATGCGGCCCCGCATCACGTCGGCCTCGGTGACGATGCCGACCAGCCGCTCGTCCTCGTCCACGACCGGCAGCGCGGTGAAGCCGTGCTCGGCGAGCATCGCGGCCGCCGTCTTGACGGGGGTCTCCGGACCCACCGTGACGGCGGGGTGAGTCATGACATCCTTGGCACGCATCGCGTTCTCCTGGTTCTTCCTCGTCACGATCACGTCATCGCGCTGCCGGGCATGAGGCAATCGGTGGCTCCGGACCACGCGGTGGGCAAGAAGAAGGGGCGGGAGCGTCTGGGGAGGCGCTGCTCCCGCCCCGGGACCGGTTCAACCGACCTTGCTGTCCTGCACCAGCAGATCGGCCACCGGGCGTCGTGGCACGGCCGGCACCGGCGAGCCGAACCCGATCCGCAACAGCATCTGGGGCTCCAAGCCTCCTCCGAGCAGCCGCCGCAGTTCCTCGCGCACCGGTCGCACCTCCACCACCTGCGACAGGAACGACGCCGACAGGCCCAGCGAGGTGGCGGTCAACAGCACGCGCTCCATCGCCTGACCCGCCTGCACCTCGGCCAACCGCCCCTCATAGAACGTGCAGAGCACCACCAGCAGCGGGTCGGCCTCGAAGTCCTTGCCGACCGCACGCGGCCGTGCCTGTCCCCCGGTGAAGTCCCGCAACACCCACTCGTCCTGCGGCTCCCGACGAGGACCACCAGCGGTCACCGGCACCCCGTCGGCGTGCCCGGACTCCCGGCCCGTCCACTCCGCCAGCTCCACCCGGTACCCCGGGTCGCGGGTCAGCGTGTCGTGGGACCGGGCCACCAGCCTCCGCAGCTCCGCGCGTTGGGAACGGTCCTCGACCACGTGCGGCCAGGCCCGCTCCGCCTGCGCGGCCCGGACCAACGCCTGACGATGACCAGCGGGGACGGGCTCATCCCGGAACGGCAGCCGGTTGGTCCGGCGCAGCGGCACCGCCCGCGCCAACGCCTCGACCTCGTGGCAGCGGCGGGCACGCCCGCCCTGACGGACCATCGCCAGCAGGCCGGGACGCGTCGCGTCGGGCAGAAGGCTGACCAGGGGTCGCACGCCGAAGGACTCCAACGCGACCCGCAGGTTGAACAGCGCCGCGCCGCACGACAGGTGCAGCTCCCGCTCCTCCGGGTCCACCACCGGCAGCCGACGCGTCGGGTCGGCGTGCAGCTCGATGCCCTCCGAGGTCACCCGGAACCGCCAGGGCTGGGTGTTGTGCACGGAGGGGGCCGCCCCCGCGGCCGCGAGCACTGCCTCGACCTGGTCCGGCCGCAGACCCAGGGCCTCGGGAACCGCGTTCATGGCACACCTCCTCGGTTGGCGCGAACGCCGGACCTCGGCGTCCCGACGCTCGACAACCAGCGTGTTCCGGGGCCGGGGGGCGGGCCCACGGGCGAAGGTCCCGTACCCGACGGGCACGCCGCCCCCTGTCTCCCCGGGCGTTGCGCCCATCCACGAGCGGTGACAGCCTGGAGGTACTCGGCTGACCGGCAGCCAGAGGGAGAGGCGCGCATGGCCGAGGAGAACCCGGATCGTCCCGTCGTGGGCGTCTCGCTGTCCGGGTTGCGACTGGACGAGCTGCTCGGCGAGGTGCAGGACCGGCTCGCCGAGATCGTGCGCACCCGCGACCGCCTCCAGGGCCTGCTGGACGCGATGCTCGCCGTGGCCACCGGCCTCGACCTCAACGCCACCCTGCTGCGCATCGCCACCGCCGCCGCCGACCTCGCCGACGCCCGCTACGCCGCCCTCGGTGTCCTGGGGGCCGAATCCACCCTCTCCCGGTTCGTCCACGTCGGCATCGACCCGGAGACACGAGCGCGGATGGGGCACCTCCCCGAGGGCAGGGGCCTGCTCGGCGAACTCATCCGCGACCCCCGGCCACTGCGCCTGACCGACCTCAGCGCCCACCCCGCCTCGGTCGGCTTCCCCCCGAACCATCCCCCCATGCGCACCTTCCTCGGCGTCCCGGTGCGCGTGCGGGACGAGGTGTTCGGCAACCTCTACCTGACCGAGAAGCAGGGCGGGGGCACCTTCACCGCCGACGACGAGGTCGTCATCCAGGCCCTGGCCGCCGCGGCGGGCATCGCCGTGGACAACGCCCGCCTGTTCGAGCAGTCCAAACTCCGGCAACGCTGGTTGGAGGCGGCCGGGGAGATCACCACCGAGCTGCTGTCCGGCGCGGAGCCGGCCGACGCGCTCCTGCTCATCGCCCAGCGCGCGATGGAGCTGTCCGGAGCCGACGGCGCGCTGATCGTGCTCCGCGACCCGCCCGGCGAGGCCGACCTCGTCGTGGGCGCCGCCGCCGGGCAGGCCACCCCGGCCCAGGACCTGCGCCTGACCGTCGACGAACCGGTGGTGGGCCAGGCGCTGCGCGAGGGCACGCCCGTGCTGGTCGCCGGGCGCGGTGACGAGGGGGTCGGGGAGATCCGCCGCGTGCTGCCGGAGGTCGGGCCGCTCATCGCGATCCCGCTGCGCGCCGGGGATCGCACCACCGGGGTCATCCTCGCCCTGCGCGGCAAGGACGGCGAGCAGTTCCTGCCGCACAAGCTGCCGCTGCTGACCTCCTTCGCCGACCAGGCCGCCATCGCGCTGGAGCTGGCCACCACGAGCCAGGCGCAGCGCCAGCTCGACGTCCTGGCCGACCGCGAACGCATCGCCCGCGACCTGCACGACCACGTCATCCAGCGGTTGTTCGCCACCGGACTGGGCCTCCAGAGCACGATGCACCGCACCGACGACACCGAACTCCGCCGACGCATCCACGCGGCGGTCGAGCAGCTCGACCAGACCGTGCGGGAGATCCGCACCTCGATCTTCGACCTGCACGCCCCCGACGAGGACACCGCGTCGGGACTGCGCCGGAAGCTGCTGGACGTGGTCGCGGACGCGACCGCGAACTCGGCGCTGTCGTCGACCGTGCGCCTGTCCGGCCCGATCGACACCCTGGTCGAGGCCGAGCTGGCCGACCACGCCGTGGCCGTGCTGCGGGAGGCGGTCAGCAACGCCGTGCGGCACTCCGGGGGGAGCCAGGTCACGGTGACGGTGGACGTGGCCAACGACCTCGTGGTGGAGGTCGCCGACGACGGTGTGGGCATCGACCCGGAAACGGCCCGCAGCGGCCTGCGGAACCTTGAGGACCGCGCCACGGAGGCCGGCGGGTCGTTCGTCGTCAGGGCCGAACCCGGCGGGGGCACCACGCTGCGCTGGCGCGCCCCGCTCACCTCAGGCCGGTGACACTCCCTCGGGGACACTCACCGTCGAGTGGGTGACACCGCCACGGGTGGTCAGCCACGGTGGGTCAGCGGGGCCGTTCCCGGTTCTCCCTCCGCAGCTCCGTGGCCAGCACGGCGGCCTGCGTCCGCCGCTGCATCCCCAGCTTCGCCAGCAGGTGGGAGACGTAGTTCTTCACGGTCTTCTCGGCCAGGAACATCCGCTCCGCGATCTGCCGGTTGGTCAGGCCCTCCCCGATCAACTCCAGCACGGTGCGCTCCTGGTCGGTCAGCTCCCGGAGGGGGTCGGCCCGTTCCTGGTCGCGGCGCAGCCGCGCCAGCAGCGCGGAGGTCGTCCGGGTGTCCAAAAGGGACTGTCCAGCCCCGACGGTGCGGATGGCGGTCACCAGGTCCCCGCCCAACACCTGCTTGAGCACGAACCCCGAGGCACCCGCCATGATCGCGTCCAGCAGCGCCTCGTCGTCGGCGAACGACGTCAGCATGAGACACCGCAGCTCGGGCATGCGGGACCGCAGCTCCCGGCACAGCTCCACGCCGTTGCCGTCGGGCAGCCGCACGTCGAGCACGGCCACGTCCGGCTGGCTGGCCGGCACCCTGGCGAGCGCCTCCGCCACCGACGCCGCCTCGCCCACCACGGTCAGCTCCGGATCGGACTCCAGCAGATCGGCGATCCCCCGCCGCACGATCTCGTGGTCGTCCACGAGGAACACCCGGACACTCATCCCCGCACCGCCTTTCCCTCCCGAACCTACGCGCCGGCCCGGCGCACGGCCCGAGTCGAAGGTCCCTGTTCCGGGTGAACTCGGCTCACCGTGGCCCTCCGCCCGTGACCCGCGGCGCGAGCGGAGCGCCCGGCCCGACGACGCGCCGGCGCGCCCCGCACGCCGCCGGGCTCGTCATCCGGCGCGGCCACGGCTGAGGAGCGCCGACAGGCCGTGCTCGAAGCGCTCGTCGAAGGACGCGGCGTCGAGGTGCGGGAGCACCCGGCGCAGCGCGGGGTGGCTGTCCTCGGACACGGCACGGGTGAGCCGGTCGTCGAGGGACCCGGGCGCGGCCTGCTCCTCCTGGGTCAGCCCGAGCGTGAAGTAGGTGACGGCCCAGGAGGTCCACGCCGCCTCGCGCTCGTCCATGCCGCCGTCGAGCAGGGCGGCGACGAGCGCGTCGGCGAAGCGCAGGGTGTGCGGCTCGGCGGTGTAGGTGCCGGTGACCAGGGCCGCGCCGTCGCGGTGCGCGAGCAGGGCGCGGCGGTGGCGTCGGGCGAGTTCGCGGGCCCGCTCGTCCCAGGCGTCCGGCAGGTCGTCGAAGGGGATCTCGCCGACGACGGCGTCGGCCATCAGCTCCAGCAGCCGGGCCTTGGTCTTCACGTGCCACAGGACCGTGTTCATCCGCACGCCGAGCCGGTCGGCGACGGCGCGGGTGGACACGGCGTCCAGGCCCTCGTCGTCGAGGAGTTCGACGGCGGCGCGCACGACGGCGTCCAGGTCGAGCCGCGTGGCGCGGCCCCCACCCCCTTGCTTCTTGGTCACTGACCTAGTTTACTGCACCCCGGTTCGACTTGGTCACTGACCAAGACCGAGTGGTCGTCGTGGCCACCCCCGTTCGAGGAGGAGACGTGGAACAGCAGGTCGTCATCGCCGGCGGCGGTCCCGTGGGACTGTGGCTGGCGGCCGAGCTTCGGCTCGGCGGAGCGTCCGTCACCGTGATCGAGGAGCGCACCGAGCGCGACGCGCGGTCCAAGGCGCTCACCGTCCACCCCCGCACCCTGGAGATCCTGGCCTCGCGCGACGCGCACCGGCCCTTCCTCGCCGAGGGCACGCCCTTCCCCGGCGGCCACTTCGGCACGCTCGACGACCGGCTGGACTTCAGCGGGCTGGACTCCCCGTTCCCCTACACGCTGGCGCTCCCCCAGGCGCGCACGGAGGAGCTGATCGAGGCCCACGCGCTCGCGGCCGGCGTCCGGCTCCGGCGCGGTCACCGCGTCACCGGCCTCACCGAGAGCGCGACGGCGGTGACCGTGCGGGTGGAGGGCCCCGAGGGGCCGTACGACCTCACGGCCGACTACGTGGTCGGCTGCGACGGCACCCGCAGCACGGTGCGCGCGGCGGCGGGCATCGACTTCCCCGGCACCCCGTCCACCGTCCTGGGCTGGCTCGGCGACGTCACGCTGGACAGCCCGCCGCCGCCCGGCTTCACCGCCTTCACGTCCGCCGGCGTGCTGATGATCGCGGCGCTGCCCGGCGGCCTGCACCGGCTGGTCGGCATCACCCCGGAGGACCTGCGCACCGACTGGCCCGGCGACCTCACCCTCGACGAACTCCGGGCCAAGACCGTCGCCATCACCGGTCAGGACTTCGGCATGCGCGACCCGGTGTGGCTCTCCCGGTTCGGCAACGCCACCCGCCTGGCCGAGCACTACCGCCTCGGCCGTGTCCTGCTCGCCGGTGACGCCGCGCACCAGCACTTCCCCGCGGGAGGCGTGGGCATGAACGTCGGCATCCAGGACGCCCACAACCTCGGCTGGAAGCTCGCCGCCACCCTGCGCGGCTGGGCCCCCGACGGCCTGCTGGACACCTACCACGCCGAGCGGCACCCGGTCGGCGCCGACCTGGCCGAGGGAAGCCGGGCCCAGGTCGCCCTGATGACCGGCTTCTCCCCCGAGGGGACCGACCTGCGCGCGTTGATCAGCCGGGCGATCGCCACCCAGCCCTCGTTCAACCGGATGCTGGCCGAGCGCCTGACCGGGCTCGCGGTCAGCTACCCGCCCCAGGACCCGTCGGCCCACCCCCTGACGGGCACGCGCGCTCCGGACCTGGTCTTCGCCGACGCGGACGCCGAGGCCGGCGAGTCCTCCCTGTTCGCCCTGCTGCGCGCGGACAGCTACGTCCTGCTGGACCTGACCGGCGCGGCGGTCAGCCCGCTCGGCGACCTGGCGAGGCCGGGGCTCGTCGTGCGCTCCCGGTCGCTCGCCGAGACGCCGAGCACGTGGTCCGGGGTCCGCGCGGCCCTGGTCCGACCCGACGGCCACGTCGCGTGGGTCGGAACCACCCCGGACGACGCCGCGCTGGCCTCGGCCGCGAACCGGGTGCTCGCCACCACCCACCGCGACGCCTGAGCACAGGGATCGTCCACAGAGGACACAGATGATGGGCGTGGCCCCCAGTGACGGAAACCGCTCTCCCGGGTTGATCCGCCACTGAGTGGTGAACGTGGTGAACCGGGTCGACGGCGGGTGGGCGCCCACCCGCCGGGCCGCAACGGCCACGACCACACATTCCCTCCACTATGGACACTTTCCTGCCCTCTGGTCGTGCGGTGCTCAACGACTGACAACCGAACGCGTCGGCCCGCGGTCTGACATGCTGGTTGACCTGGGTCGATCCAGGGACCAACCCTTGGTGACACCGTTATGCTCCGCGGCATGCGGAACTGGGAAACACGCGGTTTCTCCCTCGCCACAAGGGATCGATTACTCGCGGGCGGGCTCGCCGCGTCCCTGGTCGCCCTGCACTGGCCGTGGGCCAGGAACGGCATCCTGATCGACGCACCCGCCAACCTCGTCGTGTCCCACACGACGGCGGTGCTCGGGTGCGTGGTCCTGGTCTGGCGGCGGCGCTTCCCCCGGCTGGTCTACTGGGTCCTCGTGCCGGCCTGCGCGGTCTGGATGCTCGCCCGGTTGCCGGGCGCGCTGTGCCTGCTCGCCGTGTGCTGGGTCGCGATCTACAACGTCTGCGCCCGTCTGGAGCGCCGCGCGGCGCTCGCGATGGGCCTGTGCACCGTGTTCGTCGGGATCGCGGTCCTCGGGTGCCTGTTCGCCGTGAACGCCCCCCACGGCGAGTCCACGTTCCTCGCCCCGGTCGTGCTCGCCGCCGCCTACCTCGGAACGGCGTTGGCCGCCGCCGGCTACCGCCACGCCCACCTGGCCTATCTCGCCGAGGCCGCCCAGCGCGGCGCCGCCGAGGAACGAGTCCGGATCGCGCGGGAACTGCACGACGTCCTGACGCACACGCTCAGCGGCATCGTCGTCCTGGCCGGCGGAGCCCGCCGCGCCGCCGCCCGTCGCCCGGCCGACGCCGAGGGCGCCCTGGCCGAGATCGAGCACACCGGGCGGAACGCCATGGAGGAGGTCAGGCAGCTTCTGGCCAGCCTCCGCTCCGACGGCTCCAGCCCCCACGACCTCGCCGCGCTCCTCGACCGGTTCCGCAGGACCGGACTGGCCGTCACCGTCGCACGACCGCTGCCGGAGTCCGTGGACCACACCACCTACCGCATCGTGCAGGAGGCGCTCACCAACTGCCTCCGGCACGCGCCCGGCCAGGCGGCCCGGTTGAGCGTCGACACCACCGACGGCGTCACCGTCGAGGTCAGCAACGACGGACCCCCGGTCGCCCCGTGCCGTCTCGGCCACGGGCTGACCGGGATGCGGGAACGCGCCCGGCTTCTCGGTGGCGACCTCTCGGCCGGCCCCCGGGAGGGCGGCGGCTGGGCGGTGCGCGCGTCACTCCCCGTGGAGGCGCGATGATCCGCGTGGTGATCTGCGACGACGCGCCGATCGTCCGCATGGGGCTGCGCATGCTGGTCGCCGCCGAGGACGACCTCGACGTCGTGGCCGAGGCCGCCCACGGCGTCGAGGCGCTGGAGCAGGTCCGCCGCACCAGGCCCGACGTGCTCCTGCTCGACCTGGAGATGCCCCGGCTCCACGGCATCGAGGTGATCGCGTCGGTGGTGGACCAGACCCGGGTCCTGGTCCTCACCACCTTCGAGCGCGACGACTACGTCCACGCGGCGTTGCGCGGCGGCGCGAGCGGTTTCCTGGTCAAGGACGCGCCGCCGGACCAGGTCGTGAGCGCGATCCGCGCGGTCGCCGCCGGGCAGGCCTGGCTGTCGCCGACGGTCACCCGCACGCTGCTGAGCACCGTCGCCCCCACCCTCCCGTGCGGCGACCCGCGACTCAGGGATCTGTCCACATCGGACATCCGATTGCTCGGCCTGCTCGGTCGCGGCCACAGCAACACCGAGATCGCGGCCGAACTGGACCTCACGCCGGCCACCGTGAAGACCTACGTCTCCCGCCTGCTCGGCCGGCTCGGCGTCCGCGACCGCACGCAGGCGGCACTGCTCGCCAGGGACGCCGGCCTCACCACACCGGGTTTCCTCTCGGGCTCGGGCGAGCACCGGGAGTCAGGCCCCGGCGACACCACGGTCACGAACGTGCGCCGTGGACGGTCAGGACGTAGCCCTCGGGGCCGGTGAGGGAGAACACCGGGCCGAACGGGCTGTCGTTGACCGGGGTGACCTCGACCCCTCCCCTGGCGAGCTGGTCGTGCAGCGCGTGCGCGTCGGGGGTCGCGAACCACAGGGCGACGCCCAGCCCTGGGCGGCCGGCGTCGAGGTCGGTCCCCGGCAGCGGTTCCCGCACCGCGAACGGGGTCGGCCTGGTGTCGAACACGACCGCGCCGGGAGGTGAGACGGGGTTGCGGCGCAGGCCGAGGTGCCGCTCGCAGAAGGCGGCGGCCGCCTCGACGTCGTGGACCTGCAACGCCACGAAGTCGGGGCCGTCGACGGCGACAGTCATGGGGTCCTCCTCGGATTGATGTCAGGAAGTTGACATAGGCGACGCTAGGGCGAACCGGGCCGGTATGTCAAACTCCTGACATGAAGAACCCGGAGACGGGCGAGACGCCGCACACCGCCAGCGACGTGACCAGCCACGTGGGCTACCGGCTCAAGCGCGCGCACGCCGCCCTGCGCGGCGCCATGGACAGGGCGCTGCGCGACCACGACCTGACCGTGCCGCAGTACGCCTGCCTCGAAGTCCTCGCCCTGCGACCGGGCCTGAGCAACGCCGAACTCGCCCGCGCCATCTTCGTCACCCGACAGTCGGTGAACGTCGTGCTGCGCGGGCTCCAGGACGCGGGCCTGGTCACCCGCCCCGACGCCGTGGAGCACGGCCGGGCCCGTCCCATCCACCTCACCGACGAGGGGCTCCGTCGCCTGCGCGCCGTCCAGTCCCGCGTCTACGCCCTCGAAGCCCGCATGATCCGGGACATTCCCGCGCGGCGCCTGCGCGCCCTCCTTGAGGACCTCGACCGCATGGCCGACGCTCTGGAGGAATGACCCGCGCCTCGCGGGGAACGGTGATCACCCGACCCGCCGGCCGGGCACGGCGGAGGCCCGGCCAGCGCGGTCACGCGCCGGGGACGGGCAGGAGCCGGTAGGCGCCCCCCTGCCTGATCACGCGGCCGGCGGTGGGCGGCGCGAAGTGCGTGCCCAGGACGAGGGTGTCCGTGTCGGCGAGGGAATCGAGCAGCGCGCGACGCGAGGCCTCGGACTGTCGCGGGTCGATGTCGACGCAGGCCCCGATGGCGGGGTGGGCGAGCTGGACCGGGTGGTGGACGCAGTCGCCCGTGATCACGGCCCTCGCGTCCTGGCTGGTCAGCTCGACCGCGACGTGACCGGGGGTGTGGCCGGGCGTGGGCAGCAGGCGCAGGCCCGGCGTGATCTCGACGCCCTCGGCCGGGACGTCGACCAGGTCCAGCAGACCCGCCTCCTCGACGGGGATCACGGAGTCGCGGAACATCTGCGCGCGCGCCTCCTCCATGTCGTAGGTGGCCCAGAACTCCCGCTCGGCGCGGGAGGTGAGGTGGCGGGCGTGGGGGAAGGTGGGGACCCACTCGCCCTCCACCTCCCGCGTGTTCCACCCGACGTGGTCGGCGTGCAGGTGGGTGAGGATCACCAGGTCCATGGAGTCCGGGGGAAACCCGGCGGCGGTGAGGCGCTCCAGGAAGTCGGTCCGCAGGTCGTGCCACGCCGGGTTGGCCCGCTCCTTGCCGTTGCCGATGCCGGTGTCGACGAGCACGCGCAGACCGCCGACGACGAACGCGAAGCTGTGGCTGTCGATGCGCAGGACGCCCTCGTGATCGGCGAAGTGGGGCCGCAGCCAGTCCTGGCCGTTCACCACCTCGGGCGTGGCGTCGGGCAGCAGCCACGGCCCGGTCGCGGGCGGCAGGAGAACCTCGTCGACGCGGTGGACGGTGATGTCGCCGACGGTCCAGGACGGGATCGGGGCAGTGAGGGAAGCGTTCATGACCGGTCGTTTCCTTTGCTTTCCAGTGTTTTCGGTGTTGTTCGGAGGGGTGGTCCTGGGAGGGATGGTCCTGCGTGGGATCACCGGCCGCGCCGTGTCGCGGCGAGCACGGCCAGGGCCGCCACGGAGAGAAGGGCTGCGGCGACGGCACAGGCGTGGGAGGTCGTGCCGAGCCCGTAGTGCTGGGTGGCCGCACCCGCGGCGATCGCGGGCAGGCTCATGGAGAGGTAGCTGAGGACGTAGTAGGAGGCCACGGTCGCGGCGCCGCCCTGCTCGTCGCGCGAGGGGAGGATCATCCGCAGCGCCCCTTGGGAAACGGCCCCGAAGGCGACGCCGGCCAGGGCCGCACCGCAGTAAAGGGTGGGCAGTCCGCCGCCGTGCAGACCCACCAGCATCAGGATCGCGGCGGGCAGGACGGACAGGCATCCGCCGATCACCATGGCGCGGGGTGCGGTGCGCCGCAGCATCCACACAGCGAGCGTGGCGGTGGCACTGAGGACGAAGAAGATCATGCCGCCGGCCGCCTGCGGGGCGTGCGGGGCCACCAGGCGCACGAGTGCCGGGCCGAGCGAGGAGTAGAAACCGCTCAGCGCCCAGATCGCGACCACCCCGGTCCCGACCACTGACAGGGCGCGGCGCGTCGTCGGCGGGACGCTGAGCCGAGGACGCAGTGACCGCAGCGCGCCGGGGCGCCGGTGGGCTGTCTCGGTCGTGAACGAGATCGCGATCGCCTGGGCGACGAACACCACCGCCAGCAGCACGAAGACCGTGACGGCCGGGGCGGGGGCGAACCGCACGAGGAGGGTGGCGGCGAGGACGCCCGCCGCCATGCCGGCGACCGGCGCGATGCTGTTGGTCAGGGCCGAGCGACCCGGGCGCCGGGGGTCCTCCCGATCGAGCAGGGCCGCGCCGGCGGCACTGGTCGCCACGCCGGTGGCCATCCCCTGGAGGACCCGGGCGGCGATCAGGGGGCCGCCGCCGTCCGCCGAGGCCAGCAGGAGCATGGCGGCCGCCTCCACGACCAGGGCTCCCACCAGGACGGGACGTCGCCCGAGGTGGTCGGAGAGCGCCCCGGTGGTGAGCAGGGCCAGCAGCAGTGCCAGGGAGTAGGCGCTGAAGACCACGGTGACGTCGAGCGCGGAAAGGCCCATGTGGTCCTGGTAGAGCGGGTACAGCGGGGTCGGGGCGCCGGACGCCGCCAGGAGGGCCACCAGGATCGACGCGGTCAGGACGAAGGAAGCCGGGTGGCCGGTCGCGCGGACAGGGGCGGCTCTGAGGCGGCAGGGCGCGGGCGCGGGTGGGCCGGATGCTGGTGCGTCGGACGCGACGCGGATCATGGGGACTCCCCACTAAACGCAACGGGTTTGCTTTAAGCCAGCGTAGGCGCGTACGGTCGGTTAAAGCAAACCGTTAGCTTTTGGAGCGCGAGGGTTCGTCGCTCCAGCCCCGACCGGGAGACAACGCCATGTCCACCACCGCACTCACCCCTCCGGAGGCGGCCCGCTGGGCCGACCGCGCCGGACTCCCCCTACCCGCCGACCGCCACACCGACGTCGCGGCCGTGGCCAACCACATCCATTCCGTCATCGCGGTCCTGCGCGAACTGGACTTCGGGGACACCCCGCCCGCGGCCGCCTACCGCGTGGGAGAGGAGAAGCACGATGCGACCGTTTGAGCTGTCCCTCGCCGCGGCCGCCGACGCGATCCAGGCGCGGGAGCTGTCCCCCGTCGACCTGGTGGACTCGGTCCTCGACCGCATCGAACAGGTGGAACCGCACCTCGACGCCTACGTCACCGTTACCGCCGACCAGGCCCGACGGGCGGCCCGCGAGGCCGAGGACGCGATCGCGACCGGCCACCCCCACGGCCCGCTGCACGGCGTCCCCATGGGCCTGAAGGACCTGATCGACGTGGCCGGCGTCGCCACCACCGCCAGCTCCCTGGTCCGCGCCGACCACCGCGCCGAGGCCGACAGCGCGGTCGCCGCGCGCCTGCGGGCGGCCGGCGCGGTCCTGGTCGGCAAGACGCACACGCACGAGTTCGCCTACGGATTGACCACCCCGCAGACCAGCAACGCCTGGGACCGCGGGCGGGTCGCCGGCGGCTCCAGCGGCGGGTCGGCGGTCGCCGTGGCCTCGGGCGCCGCGACCTTCGCCCTGGGCACCGACAGCGGCGGGTCGATCCGGGTGCCCGCCGCGCTCAACGGGGTCGTCGGCCTCAAGCCGACCTACGGCCTCGTGCCCCGCCACGGCGTCACGTCGCTGTCCTGGTCGCTGGACCACGTTGGGCCGATCACCCGCACCGTCGAGGACGCGGCCCTGGTCCTGTCCGTCCTGGCCGGACACGACCCCCGCGACCCCGCGTCCCTGCCCGCCCCCGTCGGGGACTACCGACCCGGCCGGGACACCGAGCTGGCCGGGCTGCGCGTCGGCGTGCCACGCAACTACTACTTCGAGCACGTCGACCCGGAGGTGGAGGCCGCGGTCCGGCGCGCCATCGACCGGTTGGCGGATCTCGGCGCGCGCCTCGTCGAGGTCGAGATCCCCATGACGCGCTACGTCCAGGCGACGCAGTGGGCTCTGATGGCCCCCGAGGCCAGCGCCTACCACGAGCGAACCCTGCGGACGATTCCCGACCGGTACCAGGCGGACGTCCGCATCCTCCTGGAGGCCGCCGAACTGGTGCCCGCCGGGGACTACCTGCGCGCCCAGCGCGCCAGGACCCTGATGCGGCAGGAGTGGGCGCGGATGCTGGACGAGGTCGACGTGATCGCCGCCCCGACCGTTCCGGCCACCGCCGTGCCGGCCGACCAGGAGACCGTCACCTGGCCCGACGGCACGGTCGAGGGCGTCGCCGACCTGTACGTGCGCCTCTCGGCCCCGGCCAACATCACCGGCGTGCCCTCGCTCTCCGTGCCGGTCGGCCACGACTCCGCGGGACTGCCGATCGGCATGCAGTTGCTCGGGCGCCCCTTCGGGGAGGCCACGATCCTGCGGGTCGGTCACGCGTACGAGCTGACGGAGCCGGCCCGGGCGCTCGCGCCCGTGGTCTGAGCGCGTCCGCGTGGGCCTGGCCGGAGGTTCCGGCCAGGCCCACGCGGCCGGCCCGCGCGCTCCTCCCACCGCGCCTGGCCAGGAGGACAACGCGGCGACGCGCCGCGCGCCACCAGCGCTGATCTCGGCTGCTCGTGGGGCGCGCGTCACTCTAGACGCAACAACTTTGCTTTAGGGTGGGTTTCGTGAGTCGCCACAAGATGGTGCGCCCCGGGGGGCGCAGCGCCCGGGTGCAGGCGTCGGTGCACGCCGCCGTCCGCGAACTCGAAGCCGAGGTGGGCCGGGACGCCCTCACGGTGCCGATGGTCGCCCAGCGGGCGGGCGTCACCCCGTCGACGATCTACCGCCGCTGGGGCGACCTCCAGGAACTGCTGTCGGACGTGGCGGTCGAGCGCCTGCGCCCCGAGACACCGCCGGAGGACCACGGAGACCTCGCCTCCGACCTGACGGCGTGGGCCGAGCAGTTCCTCGACGAGATGGCCTCCCCCTCGGGGCGCGCCTACGTCCGCGACGCCCTGCTCGGCGACCCGGACGGCGGCAACGCCGGCCAGTGCTCGGCCTACGCGGCCGACCAGGTCCAGGTCATCCTCGCCCGCGCGCTCGACCGCGGCGAGGGCGCTCCCGACGTCGAGACGGTCATGGACGGCGTCGTCGCACCCCTGATGTACCGCATCCTCTTCCGCCCGTCCGGCCTCGACGCCGCGTACGCCCGCCGGCTCGTGACCGAACTCCTCAACTCCTCAGGCGGCGGCCAGTGATCACGTGACGCGGTGGTCGCGGGGAATCTCGGCCTTGCGTCGTTCGCCGTACTGGCCGTGGATCAACGCCCGGCAGTACCTGAAACAAGAGGGTGTGATCGAGCCGCGCGACAAGTGCGCGATCATGGAGCGACGAACCGTCCCGCCCGCCCTACAGATCGCGACAGCAAATGGTCAGAACCCGCGCCCCAGCACGATGAAGCCCCAGGTCAGCAAGTGTCGGCCCCGCCCACGCGGGGATGGCTCCGTGCGGGTCGGGCTGGTCATGCGCTCGTCATCGTCGGCCCCGCACCTGCGGGGATGGCTCCTCCCCTGTGAGGCCCCGTGTTCCCACCCCGGGGTCGGCCCCGCACCTGCGGGGATGGCTCCCAGGTTTACGCCGTCCGCGCCGAGGCCCAGCGGTCGGCCCCGCACCTGCGGGGATGGCTCTACTCCCATCGGGTCTACTGGCGGATGCGCGATGTCGGCCCCGCACCTGCGGGGATGGCTCTCTCCGGGTAGGTGCGGGCGTCCATCAGGTCAGGTCGGCCCCGCACCTGCGGGGATGGCTCGCATTTCCTTTCCGACGTCGGCACCCGCGCGACGTCGGCCCCGCACCTGCGGGGATGGCTCCCTCGTGTGCTCGCCCTCGGACGCCCAGATGCCGTCGGCCCCGCACCCGCGGGGATGGCTCGCAGATAGGGCGCGGTGCTGGGGGTTGCCGCGAGTCGGCCCCGCCCACGCGGGGATGGCTCCCCCACCACTCGACCTCTGGGCCATCATGGGCGGTCGGCTCCGCACCCGCGGGGATGGCTTCACCAGGCCGCGCACGCGGCCGTCCTCACCGACGTCGGCCCCGCCCACGCGGGGATGGCTCCTAGCCCACCGAGGTCCGGGGCCTCTCACCTCCGTCGGCCCCGCCCACGCGGGGATGGCTCCCCGAGCGGTGGCCGCTGGAAGGGCTGCGGGACGTCGGCCCCGCCCACGCGGGGATGGCTCGGGAAAGGGTGTGTCCCATGACTGAGACGCTGCGTCGGCCCCGCACACGCGGGGATGGCTCGCCTTCGGGGGTGAGGTTGTCCGTCATGTGGTTGTCGGCTCCGCACCCGCGGGGATGGCTCCACCAGGCCGCGCACGCGGCCGTCCTCACCGACGTCGGCCCCGCCCACGCGGGGATGGCTCCTGGGAGACCACCATCGAGCCGATCAGGACCAGGTCGGCCCCGCACACGCGGGGATGGCTCCAGCTCGGCCGCCGTCGCGACCACCATGGCCACGTCGGCCCCGCACCCGCGGGGATGGCTCCCGCTCGTGGGCGAGGCGCCCGTACTCGACCATGTCGGCCCCGCACCCGCGGGGATGGCTCGTACGGAGTCGAAGACCGGTTCCTGGCCCGTCGGTCGGCCCCGCACACGCGGGGATGGCTCCGTGGATTCCGCCGGCGTGCCGCCGGCTTACGAGTCGGCCCCGCCCACACGGGGATGGCTCCGTCACGGCGGCCAGCGACGAACCGTCCCGCCCGCCCTACAGATCGCGACAGCAAATGGTCAAAACCCGCGCCCCAGCGCGATGAAGCCCCAGGTCAGCAAGTGTCGGCCCCGCCTACGCGGGGATGGCTCGTGTGGGGCCTTGGTGACGCACCAACCCCAGGGGTCGGCCCCGCCTACGCGGGGATGGCTCTGGCCTGGTTGTACGCCTGACAGGCGTAGGCAACGTCGGCCCCGCACACGCGGGGATGGCTCTACCTGTCGGTGACCCTCAGCGTGCAGGCGCCCGTCGGCCCCGCACACGCGGGGATGGCTCTGGGACAGGGCAGGAGCACCCAGCGTCGCTGGCGTCGGCCCCGCACACGCGGGGATGGCTCCCCGCGCCGGAGGGTCCACGAGTTGGACGCCGAGTCGGCCCCGCCCACGCGGGGATGGCTCCCCGAGCGGTGGCCGCTGGAAGGGCTGCGGGACGTCGGCCCCGCACACGCGGGGATGGCTCCAGGGTTTTCGGCCCGCCCTGCGCCAGGTCCGGGTCGGCCCCGCCCACGCGGGGATGGCTCGCCTTCGGGGGTGAGGTTGTCCGTCATGTGGTTGTCGGCCCCGCACACGCGGGGATGGCTCAGCGTCGGCGGCGTCTGCGATCCGTCCCATCGAGTCGGCCCCGCACACGCGGGGATGGCTCAGCGTCGGCGGCGTCTGCGATCCGTCCCATCGAGTCGGCCCCGCACACGCGGGGATGGCTCAGCGTCGGCGGCGTCTGCGATCCGTCCCATCGAGTCGGCCCCGCACCCGCGGGGATGGCTCCCCGAGGTAGATGGTCAGCTTCGGGGCCTTCTTGTCGGCCCCGCCTACGCGCGGGGATGGCTCCCCACACCCGGCAACCGCGGTCGTCACGGCGGGGTCGGCCCCGCCCACGCGGGGATGGCTCCCCACACCCGGCAACCGCGGTCGTCACGGCGGGGTCGGCCCCGCCCACGCGGGGATGGCTCGCGACTCGGCTATTCGGAAAAGGATTGATGATGGTCGGCCCCGCACACGCGGGGATGGCTCCTCGTCCGGGCACCGGCCAGCACCGGCGGGGACGTCGGCCCCGCACACGCGGGGATGGCTCCCCTTCGCTGCGGAGGCTCGGGCGCTGATCGAGGTCGGCCCCGCACACGCGGGGATGGCTCCGGATCGTGATTCCCTGCATAGCCTTCAGCAGGGTCGGCCCCGCACACGCGGGGATGGCTCCACGGGTGGTGCGGGCGGTCTGCCACGTGGACAGTCGGCCCCGCACACGCGGGGATGGCTCGCTGTTCGTAGGTCGCTGTCCTCGGTGAGGATGAACGCGCCTTCGCCGCTGACAGGGGCTTTGGGCCGTTCATGCTGAACGCCGCGATGTCGCCGAAACCGCCGATCTTGAGGCCGTGAAGGGTAGCGCCGTGGGCGTGGGAACGGTCCTCGGTGAGGAGGATCTCCCCGTGGTTGTCGGCCACCTCGCGAAGCTCCTGGATGGGTGCGGGCACTCCCCACAGGTGGGTTACGACGAAACCCCAGGTGTCGGGCTTGAGGGCCTTGCCGACGAGGTGGGGATCGAGGTTGCTGTCTCGTCGCGGTCCATCGGGTGATCGTTTCCGACAGCGTCCACACAGCGCGGTGAGCAGGGCGCATCCGCCGTCCCGCCCACCGTCGACGCCGTCGTCATGACCATGTCGGGCGTCGAGGGAAGTTAACCTGCGAACCTGTGACCCGGGTTCACCAGATCGTCGGCGCCGCCGGCTCCGCCGAGCTGGACGCGACGTCCGCCGCGTACTACGGAATGATCGCCGAGACCGACGAGAGCGGCGACGGCACCGTCCGGCACCGGCTCCGCCCCGAGGTCGGCGACGGCACGATCGAGGTGACGCCGCTGCGGAGCGGGTTCCACATCGTGCGCTACGACGTCGCGTTCTCCGGCGGGCACCAGGTCGCGTACGCCTTCCCCGGCGACCACTTCGAGCTGGAGCACTGCGTCGACGGGCGCATGCGCGTCAGCGAGGCCGACGCCGGTGACGGCGACCTGCGTCCGGGGTCGGTGGCGCTGAGCCCCCGATGCGCCACCGAAGGCGTCGTCACCCACGGCGACGGCGAGCGGTACCGCGCGGTGTCGATCACCGGGACCTGGGCCGGGCTGGAGTCCTACCTCCGGGGCCTCGGCGCGGACGCCCTGCCCGCCACCGGGCCGGAGAACGTCGCGCGCGAGCGGTACCTGGGCCGCTCCGACGCGCTGCGCCCGGTGGCCGGACCGCTGGAGGAGATCTTCGCGCACCGGCGGGCGTCCCCGGGGCGACTGCTGTTCCTGGAGTCGCGGTTCGTGGCGGCGCTGGCCGCGCTGGTCGACGGGCTCACGGTCGCCCCGCCGTCGGAGGAGGCCGGCGACCCCGCCCTGGCGGACCACGAGGTGGCGGCGTTGCGCCGCGTCCCCGACCTGCTCTGGCAGCGACGCCACGCGCCGCCGACACTGGCCGAGCTGGCCCGCGCGTCGTCGATGTCGGTCCGCCGCCTCACCACCGGGTTCCGCGCGCTGTACGGGACGTCGGTGATGGAGCACCACCGGCGCCGCTGTCTCGACCAGGCCGCGAGGTTGCTCGTCGAGACGGACTGGACGGTCGACCGGATCGGGCACGAGGTCGGCTACTCCTCGGCCAGCAACTTCGTCTACGCCTTCCGGCGCGACCGGGGCATCACCCCCGCCCGGTTCCGGCGGGCCCGCTCCTGACCACCCGTCGCGGGGAGCACCGCGCTCCACATCCTCGGGTCCGTCGCTCCACACCGCCGAGCGGCCTGGCTGGCGACGATGGGCGTCCGTCCACAGCAGACACCCTCGGATGGAGACCGATGAACCTCCGCGTCGCCGCCGCGCCCCCTCGGACCGGGTCGGGGCGGCTCATCATGGTCCTCGGCGGGCTCTCGGCGGTGTCGCCGTTCGCCATCGACATGTACGCGCCGGGCTTCCCGCAGATCGCCACCTCGTTCGGGTCCTCGGGAACGGCCGTCCAGCTCTCCCTGACGGCCTGCCTCATCGGGCTCGCGGTCGGCCAGATCGTGCTCGGCCCGGTCAGCGACGCGAGGGGGCGGCGGGGCCTGCTCCTGGCCGGTTCCGCCCTGTTCACCGTGTTCTCCCTGGTCTGCGCGCTCGCCCCGTCCATCGCCGTGTTCGACGTCGCCCGGCTGCTCCAGGGGGTCGCCGGCGGCGCCGGCATCGTCATCGGGCGGGCCGTGGTCAGCGACCAGTTCACCGGGGCCCACGCGGCCCGCCAACTCGCGACGCTCAGCGTGATCGGGTCGACCGCGCCGGTGCTGGCGCCCGTGCTGGGAGGCCTCGTTCTCGGCCTCGGCTCGTGGCGTCTGGTGTTCGTGGCGCTGGCCGTGACGGGGCTGGTGTTGTTCGCCGCGGTCTGGGCGTGGGTTCCCGAGTCGCTCCCCGCCGAGCGCCGCCGGCCCGGCGGCCTTCCGGCCGCGCTCGCCGCGATGGGCGGCCTGCTCCGGCGTCGCGAACTGGTCGGCTACCTGCTCGTTATGGGTTGCGGCATCGGCGCGCTGTTCGCCTACATCAGCGGCTCGCCCTTCGTCTTCCAGACCGTCCACGGCCTGTCGCCCACCGCGTATAGCCTGGTCTTCGCCACGAACGCCGTCGGCACGGTGGCGGCCGGCGTGCTGTTCGGTCGGCTGACCGGGCGCGTCCGACTGAACTCCCTGCTCACCATCGGCGTGATCATCACGGCGGTCTCCCTGGCCACGCTGGTCGCCCTCCTCGCCGTCGGCGTCAGCACGTTCCCCACCACGTGGGCCTGCCTGTTCGGGCTGACGTTCGGCTTCGGGCTGTTGCTGCCGGCGTCGATCGCCATCATCCTCGCGATCGGCGACGACGCCCCCGGAGCCGCTTCGGGGATGCTCGGGGGAACCCAGTTCGTGCTCGGCGCGGCAGCCGCGCCCCTCCCCGGGATTCTGGGCACCACCACCGCCATGTCGACGGCCGTCGTGGTGCTGGGCTGCACCCTCCTCTCCGCGGCGGCGCTGGTCGCCCTCGCCCGACCGTGGCAGGGCCACGGTGAGCCAGCGGACCAGCAGCGCTGAAGCCCGCGAAACAACCGCGGTAGCACCGTGATCCAGCTTCCCGAGGCAGTGAGCACGATCCTGCCGAGAAGCTCGCCATTTCCATCTTCTTCCAGGGAGGAGCCCTTCTTCCAGGGAGGAGTGCCGACCTCCACGGTGAACCGCACTCCGTGCGCCCCAGCACGTGCTTCCGGTGGCCCCGGTCGATCCCCACCGGGGCCACCGTCCACATGAGACACAGAGTGTCGGTTTCACCGGCCCGCGCCCGGGTCGGGCGTCGTCGACGCGAACCGGAGAACTCACGGGACGAGCAAATGCGGTCGCCGCGCCCGGCAGGCATTGCTAGCTTGCGGCCGTGGATCTCTTCTCACGCACCTGGGCGGCGTTGCGCGCCGCGGTCGCCGACCTCGCGGACGAGGACCTCGCCCAGCCGTCCGGGTGCGCCGGCTGGCTCGTGCGGGACCTCGTGTGCCACCTGGTCATCGACGCGCAGGACGTCCTGATCACCCTCGCGACCCCCACCGAGGCCGAACCGACCCGGGACGCGATCACCTACTGGAAGGTCGCCGACACCCCGCCGACCGGCGACGACCCGCTCGACGCGCTGATCGTCCGGCTGGCCGCCGCGTACGGGGAGCCGTGGCTGCTGAAGTTCCACCTCGACGACGTCGGCTCCGCCGCGGGCCGCGCGGCCGCCCTCGCCGACCCGGATCTGCGGGTCAGCACGCAGGGCCAGGTCCTCACCGTCGGCGACTACCTCTCCGCGTACGTCCTGGAATGGACGCTGCACCACCTCGACCTGATCGCCCACCTCCCTGGCGCGGCCGGGCCGCCGGCCGAGGGCCTCGCCCGGACCCGCGAGATGCTGGAGAAGATCGCCGGGGCCGCCTTCCCCGCCTCCTTCTCGGACGAGGACGCGCTGCTGGTCGGCACCGGCCGCCGTGCCCCGACCGACGCGGAGAAGGCCGAACTGGGCGAGCTGGCGGGGAAACTCCCGCTCGTCCTCGGCTGACCGTCTGACCGCTGGCCGGGCCGGCCTGGCCGGCCAGGCCGGCCCGGCTGACGGTCTGACCGACGGCCCTCGGGCGGCGGCGGGTCACGATCCTGCCGGCCGCCCAGGGCCGTGCCACGCCCGTGATCGCGCGGCGGCGGTGAGGCGCTGCTCGGCGATCCGGTCGGCGGCGACGCCCGGCGGGACTCCCTCCGCCTCGGCGCGCTCCAGCACCGCCAGGGTCGTGTCGAAGATCCGCTCCACTCGCGCGACGCTCTCGGGGAGCGCGCACCCCGACAGGCCCGCCACGGAGTGGATCACGCCACCGGCGTTGACCACGTAGTCGGGAGCGTAGAGGATTCCGCGGTCGACGAGCTGTCGCCCGATTCCCGGGTGGGCCAACTGGTTGTTGGCGGCGCCGCAGACCACTTCGGCGGTGAGCACCGGAACGACCGCGTCGTCCAGCGCACCACCGAGGGCGCACGGGGAATAGACGTCCATGCCCCGAGTCCGCACCAGGGTCTCGGTGTCGTCCACGACGAGGACGCCGGGGAACCTGTCCACGACGCGGCGCACCGCCTCCTCCCGCACGTCGGTGACGATGACTCTCGCGCCTTCCTCGACAAGGTGTCCCACCAGCAGGTAGCCGACCTTGCCCACACCCGCGACGCCGACCGTCCGGCCCCGCAGCGACGAGCTGCCCCAGCGGTGCTGGGCCGCCGCCCGCATGCCCTGGAGCACACCGAGGGCCGTGGGACCCGACGGGTCGCCCGTGCCGCCCCTGTTCGGCGAGCCGCACACGACCCACCGGCACACCCGGGTGATCACATCCATGTCCGCCACGTCGGTTCCCACGTCGCACCCGGTCACGTAGCGGCCGCCGAGGGAGGCCACGAACCGGCCGTAGGCCAGCAGCAGCTTCTCGGACCTGAGCCGTGCGGGGTCTCCGACGATGACCGCCTTGCCACCACCGAAGTCGAGTCCGGCCAGCGCGTTCTTGTACGACATGCCGCGCGACAGGTTCAGCACGTCCGCGACGGCCTCCTCGTCGGTGGCGTACGGGTGGAAGCGGACTCCCCCCACCGCGGGCCCCAGGGCGGTGGAGTGGATGGCGATGACGGCCCGCAGACCCGAGGACGGGTCCTGGCACAGCACGACCTGCTCGTGCTCGTAGGAGTCCGAACGGGTCACGGCGAGCGGGGTCATGACGCTGAACGAACCCATGCTGCACATCTCCTTGTCTTCACGTCTCACGGGACCGGACGTAGGAACCGGGAGCCGGGTCGGTCGCGGGGTGGTCGGCGCTGCCCATCCCTCGACGGGGAATCCGCGGACCCGAACGAGGTGCGAGCCAACGCGTCCATGCCGTCCACCAGGACTCTCCCCGCGGCGCGGAGCGGGCCAGCCACTGCCGCGGGTCGGCGGGGAGTCCCCCTGGGGCGGTGCGATAGGCCGCCTTCGGGCGCGGTGGGCTGATGATGCTGCCGACGTGCCCCGAGGGGACCAGGTGGAACGCGGTGTTCCCGCCGAGCAGACGGGCGCTGCGGTAGACGGCCTCCCAGGGGACGATGTGGTCGCGGGCGGCGGCCACCACGAAGGTGTCCTGGGTGACGCTGGACAGGTCGATGGTCCGTTCCTGGATCCGCAGCCGGCCGAGGGCGAGGGAGTTGCCCGCCGCGATGCGCAGGGTCTGCTCGAACAGGACGCGCGGCACGTCGATGCCGTCCTCGCTCCACGCCCCGATGTCGAAGGGCGCGGGCCTCTCCCCCAGCAACCAGCCGGAGACCAGGGGCTGCCACACGGTGTCCCTGGACCGGAGCAGGTCGAACAGCAGGCCGATCCGCTTACCGTCGACCAGGCCGTCCCGGTTGGACAGCAGGCGGGTCAGGAGCTTGATCTCCACGTCCTGCCACGGGCTCTCGTCCTCCGACGGCGCGTAGTCGAGGGCGGACACCAGCAGCGTCAGCGACGCCACCCGCGCCCGGTCGCCGCCGGTGAGCCAGGCGGCCAGGGACGCGACGAGCATGCCGCCGGCGCACACGCCCACCAGGTGGGTCCGGGGCGACCCGGTGATCTCCTGGACGACGTCCAGGGCGCGCAGCGGCACCCGCGCGAAGTACTCGTCCAGGCCCAGGTCGGTCTGGTGGGGTTCGGGGTCGCGTTGGCTGACGGCGAACACGGTGAAGCCCGAGCGCACCGCCCACTCGACGAGGCTGCGCCCCGGCGCGAGGTCGTAGACGTAGAACTTGTTCACCCACGCGGGGACGAGCAGCAGGGGAACCCGGTACACCTCCTCGGTGCGCGGCTCGTACTGGAGCACCTCCATGAGGTCGTCGCGGTACACGACCCGGCCGGGGGTGGTCGCGAGGTCCTCGCCCACGCGGAAGGAGCCGGGCGGCATCTTGGCCGGGCGGCCCGCGCGGCGCGTCAGGTCGTCCAGGAAGTTCATGGCCCCGCGCACCAGGCTCGTCCCTCGACTGGCGGCGGCCCGCCGCAGGGCGGTCGGGTTGCCGGGGAGGACGTTCGGCGGAGCCAGGGCCTCGGTGAGGACCTGGGCGACGAACCGCGCCTGCTCGCGGCGGCGCGGTGGCAGGGCGGCGGTGTCGGCGCCGGCCAGGACCAGGTGACGCCACGCCAGGTAGCCCTGGAGCAGGAGCCGGTAGCCCGGAGCGGAGTGCCAGGCGGGGTCGGCGAAGCGGCGGTCCGCGGGGTCAGGTCCCCCCAGGTCGGCTTCGGGGAGCAGCGCACAGCACGCCTGGAGGGACTGCCACACCACCTTCGCCCACCAGCTCTCCGGTGCGGGACCGGGGTCGTGGTCGTCGGCGTGGGCTTGGCTGGCGTGCGGGCTCACCGTCACAACTCCTTGCCCGGCCGACCGTTCGGTCAGCCGTCGCGGTCGTGGCCCGGACCTGGTCGACCCGCCCACCGCGCAGGCGCACGGCGCTGGGGAAGGACGGCGGTGGCGGACGGGGATCAGCCGGTGGTGTTCACGTTCTGAGGCAGGAACGTAGACGCGGGCGCGAGGCGCCGGCAGGCGCGTTCGGAGTTCGCTCCTGCCGCACCGGCGAGCGGGGACGCGAAGGAGGCGCGACGGTGGCACGCCGGAACTCCCGCGCTCCCTCGGTGACACCTCGCGCGACGACCGGGAGCCGTCTCATGTGGACTGACGTGGAACCCGGGATATGGCGTGGAAAGCGTGGCCACAGGACCGTCGGAGCCCCAGGCCCGCTGGGATGCCCGGCCGGTTCGGGGGCCGTGGCGACGCGAGCAGGCCGAGGAAGCGGAACGCGCGGCGGCCACACGAGACCAACGGGCACGGCGACACAGACCGCGTCCGCCCGTACCGTTCGTCACCACGGATCGACACACGGGCGCCCGACGATCCCCCACCCGGCAGTGACACCGACCCGGAGGATCGCCATGTACAGCACCATGCCGGACATCCCGCTCACGATCTCCCGCATCCTGTGCTACGGCTCCACGGTCCAGGGCGCCTCCACCGTGGGCACGTGGAACGGTGAGCACTTCGACCGCAGGACGTACGCGGAGGTGGGCGAGCGCGCGGCCCGGCTGGCCCGCGCGCTGCGCGACCGACTGGGCGTGCGGCCCGCGACGCGCCCGGGCAGCGCGCAGGGCGTGGTCGGCACGTTCATGTGGAACAACACCCGCCATCTGGAGCTGTACCTGGCGGTTCCCGCGATGGGAGCCGTCCTGCACGCCCACAACCTGCGGATGTCCACCCACCAGAACGCCTACACCGCGCGCGACGCCGGCGACGAGGTGATCGTCGTGGACGCCAGGCTGATCGACACCTTCGCCCCGCTGGTGCCCCACCTGCCGGACAGCGTCCGGCACCTCGTCATCGCCGGCGACGGCGACCGCGCCCCGCTGGCGGCCTTCCCCGGCCAGGTGCACGACTACGAGGAGCTGATCGCGGACCAACCGGCCGACTACCCGTGGGAGGAGGAGCTGGACGAGCGCACCGCCGCGTCGATCTTCTACACGTCCGGCACCACGGGGAACCCCAAGGGCGTCGTCTACAGCCACCGGTCGATCTACCTCCAGTGCCTCCAGGTCGTCGCGCCGAACCGCTTCGACCTCACCCAACGCGACGTCCTCCTCCCCATCGCCCCCATGTTCCACGTCAACGCGTGGACCATGCCGTACGCGGCGTTGTGCGGCGGCGCGGACCTGCTGCTGGCCGACCGGCACACGAAGCCCGCCTCGCTGGCCCGGATGATCGAGGTGGGTCGGCCGACCATCGCGGCGGCCGTGCCCACCGTCTGGACCACGCTGCTGGAGGAGCTGGACGCCCGTCCCCACGACACGTCCAGCGTCCGCCGGGGGTTGGTGGGCGGTTCCGCCTGCCCGCCCGCCCTGATGGCCGCCTACCGGGACCGGCACTCGATCGAGCTGCTGCACGCGTGGGGGATGACCGAGACCTCGTCGCTGCTGACCATGGCGGTGCCTCCCCGGGGCGTGGACCCCGACCAGGAGTGGGCCTACCGGCTCAGCCAGGGCCAGTTCCCGGTGTCGGCCCGGTTCCGGATCGTGGACGCCGACGGCTCGGTCCTGCCCAACGACGGCGTGGCCACCGGCGAGCTCCAGGTGCGCGGGCCCTGCGTGACCAGCTCCTACCACGGCGGCCAGCACTCCCTCCAGAAGCGGCCGGCGGAGAACTTCACCGCCGACGGCTGGCTGCGCACCGGCGACATCGGCCGGATCTCGCCGGACGGCTACCTGACCCTCACCGACCGCGCCAAGGACGTCATCAAGTCCGGCGGCGAGTTCATCTCCAGCGTGGAGTTGGAGAACGCGCTGGCGGAGCACCCGGCGGTGACCGAGGCGGCCGTGGTCGCGGTGCCCGACGACCGCTGGGGCGAACGCCCCCTGGCCGCCGTGTCGGTGCGGGCGGACAGCGGTGTCGGCCCCGAGGAGCTGCGTGACTTCCTGGCCCGGCGGGTCGACTCGTGGATGGTGCCGGAGCGGTGGACGATCATGGGCTCGGTGCCGAAGAACTCGGTGGGCAAGTACGACAAGCGGCGGGTTCAGGACGAGTACGCGCGGGGGCACCTCGACGTCGTCCACCTCAGCAGACGGGCCAGCAGCGGGGGCGTCCCCCGGCAGATCGGGCTCATCGGGATGTGACGGTCGACGAACGCGCGCCGCGGCGTTGTGGCGTGGCGACGAGAACGCGGGCGTGACCCAGGAAGAGGCGGGCGTGACCCAGGAAGAGGCGGGCGTGACCCGGGAGGAGGCGGCGGGGGCCGGTCACCGCGCGGGTGGCCGGCCGGCGCCGCGTCCGAGGCCGAAGCCCCGTGACCTCATTCCCCATCCACAGCGTCGTCCACGTCAACAGCGTCATCCGCGTCATCCCCGTCGACAGCGTCGCCCCCGGACCTCCCGCTGTCACCGATGACAGGTCCACACCCCACCCGGGACAACGCCGCGTCGACGACCGCCACCGCCCACTCCCAGTCCTCGCCCAGCTCGGGCGCGGCGTGCGACAGGACCTGCCGCAGCCGACCCCACAGGCCCGCCTTCGTCCAGGCGGCGAAGCGGCGGTGCGCCGTCGCCGGCGAGACGGCGAAGGAGGACGGCAGGCGACGCCAGGCGCAGTCACTGGTCAGCACGAACACGACGGCCGTGAACACGTCGCGGCCGTCGAGCGGCGCGCTGCCGCCGCCCTGCGGTCGCGGCGCGTGCCCGGGGATCAGCGGCGCGACCAGGCGCCAGAGAGGATCAGGGACCAGACGGCGTGACAGGTTCCCTCCCATGCCAGGACATGCTTGGCACGGCGCGATTTCCTGGCAACCCGCCGCCCCGTCTCACGTGGCGCCGACGAAACCTCCGACAGTGCGCGGGAAACTGTCCCACCCCCTCCTGTCAGACCACGCACTTCGGCGTCCTGAGAAAGCGCGTTCCCTGTTCCCACGCTCCCTACCAGGATCGCGCCGCCCGGCAGGACCAGCGGCACGTCAACGTGGGGTTTCACCATCCGCCACCACATGAGACAACGACGTCGAGGAAGCACGCGCGCCGGTTCCCCGACTCACGCCTGACGGCGCCGCCTCCTTCGAGAACGCGCGCACAACGCCGGTCCCACGCGCCTCCAATGCCACCCCGCACGCCTGTCGAGGACGGTTCGGCCGCGCCTACGGTGAGTTCGACCCGGATTGTCACCACGACCGTGGCGGATTCCCGACGCCGGTGAACTTCCCCGTCCACCACGGAATTCCCCCACCCCGCCCAGGGGGCAGGAACCAGCGGCCGGCGACCGGTCACTCCCCCGCGCCGAAGCCGCCCCACCCGAACGGCCGGCGCGCACCACCGGGAACACGACGCCCACATCCGGGACGCCTGCCGAGGAAGGAAGGCACACATGGCAACCAGCTCGCCAGAAACGAGCCTCACGGTCATGGACCACATCCTCAACCGCCTGAGCGCCCTGGGGGTGCGGCACCTGTTCGGCATGGCCGCGGACTACAACCTCAAGGTGCTCGACCGCGTGCTCATCCACCCGAGGGTGCGGTGGATCGGGATGGCCCACGAACTCGGCGCCGCGTACGCGGCGGACGCCTACGGGCGCGTCAACGGTTTCGGCGCGCTGCTGACCACGTTCGGCGTGGGCGAGCTGAACGCGATCAACGGGGTGGCGGGGGCGTTCGCCGAACGCGTCCCGTTGCTCCACATCGCCGTCGGTCCCACGCGGGCCACCGAACGCGCCCGGCTGGTGGTCCACCACACGGGCGGGGACGCCGACTTCGACCGCTTCGCCCGAGCGCACCGGCAGGTGGTGTGCGCCGACGCCGTCCTGCGCCCCCGCGACGCCGTGGCCGAGGTCGACCGGGTGCTGGCCACCTGCCTGCGGGAGAGCCGACCCGGCTACCTGCGGGTGCCCCGGGACGTCGCCCTGGCGCCCGCCCTGCCGTCGGGACCGCTGGACACACCCGACACCATAACGTCCACTGTGGACAGTCCAGACAACGTGGAGGCCTTCCGCGCCGCGGCCAGGGCCAGGCTCGCCAGGGCACGCCACGCCGCGGTCCTGGCCGACTTCCTGGTGGACCGGTTCCACGCCCGCGCGGAACTGGCGGCCTTCCTGGCGGCCAGCGACTTCCCCCACGCGACCCTGGTCAGCGGAAAGACCGTCGTGGACGAGGCGAACCCCAGGTTCCTCGGGGTGTACGCGGGCGCCATGAGCCCGGCCAGGGTCCGCGCCGTCATCGACCACGCCGACCTGCTGATCCTGGCCGGTGTGCTGCTCAGCGACTACACCACCGGCAAGTTCACGCACGAGTTCGACCCGGACAAGGGCATCGACCTCGGCCCGAGGACGGCCAGGGTGGACGGCGTCGCCTTCCCCGGCGTGCCGCTGGCCGTGGCGTTGAAGGTGTTGACGGAGCTGGTCGGCGAGCACCCGCGCGCGGAGGTGTCGGTCGACGAGCCGGAACCCCAGGGGCTGGCCGCGTTGGCGCGGCACGCCGAGGACCTGTCGGACAAGGCCAGGGAGACGGCCGCCGCCGTGAGCCGGAAGGTGTGCGGCTCGATCCTTCCCCTGACCCAGACCTACCTGTGGAAGGCGGTCGGCGAGGCCGTCCGCCCCCAGCACACCGTCGTCGCCGACGACGGCACGGCGATGTTCGGCATCATGGACCGCCGCTTCCCGAGCGGCGCCCGGTTCATCGGCCAGCCGGTGTGGGCCTCCATCGGCTACAGCATCCCCGCGCTGCTGGGGGCGCTCCTGGCCGAGCCGTCCCGACGCGGGCTGCTGCTCATCGGGGACGGCGCCGCCCAGCTCACCGTCCAGGAGCTGGGCACCATCGGCCGCCACCACCTCAAGCCCATCGTGGTCCTGGTCAACAACGACGGCTACACCATCGAACGCATCACCCACGGCCTCCGCGCCCCGTACAACGACATCGCCCGGTGGGACTGGCAGTCCCTCCCTGCCGCCCTGGGCGTGAAGAAGCCGCTGGTGCTGATCGCGCGCACCCCGGCGGCGCTGGACAACGCGCTCGCCAGGGCCCTGGCCACCACCGACCGGCTCGTCCTGATCGAGGCGTTCACGGGAAAGGACGACGTCCCGCCGGCGTTCCTGCGTCTGGTCGTCAACCGGCCGGACCGGGCCCGGTGGGTCCCCTGAGCACGTCGTCCGCGGTCGGCCGGCCCCGCCGCACGGGGCCGGCCCGACCTCCGCCGCACCCGCCCGCCGACGGCCGGCGGCGCGGTCTCGCCTCGCGGCGTCATCGCCTGGCCGGGCCGGCCAGGAGCTCGCGGGCCGCCTCCGGTCGCCCCAGCGCCTCCAGCCGGCCACAGAAGTCCTCCAGGTCGCGGGCGCACTGCGCGGAGTGCACACCCCGGAGCACCTCCACGGCCCGCGTCGCCGTCCCGTAGCCCTGGTCCACCTCTCCGGACTGGAGCTGCGCCGAGGCCAGCAGCAACAACCGGAGAGCCCGGCGCCGAACCCGCCCGGCGGGGCAGGCCTGAAGGGCCTGCCGCGCCCAGCGCACCGCCGACGCGGGCTGGTTCAGGTCCCTGGCGCAACGCGCCAGCTCCTCGACCACGTAGGCGCTGTCGACAGGGGTACTCCCGTGCGGATCGTCGTCGGGGACAGCGTGTTCCGTCGCCTCGACCGCCTTCCCCATCGCCTTTTCGCACGCGCGTGCGTCACCCAGCACGGCGTGGCCGCGGGCTTCGGCCACGTGACAGACCGCCTCCACGATCGGGCGGCCGCACCCCCGCACCCCCTCCCGCGCGACCCGGGCGAGCTGGACGGCCTCCCGGGGGCTGCCCAGCAGCAGGGCCACGCGGCTCATCCCCCACGCCATCACGTAGCCGCCCATCCCCCGGTCGTGTGCGGCCTGGGTCAGGCGGAGCGCCTGGATGTAGTAGCGCTGCGCGAAACCGGTCTGCCCGGTGTCGATCGCCATGGAGGCCGCCAGTTCCGTCAACCGCGCCGTGACGGCGAGGAGCTGCCGCGCGACCGGCTCGTCGTAGGAGCCGCCGAGGAGGCCGGAGACGACGCTGTCGAGGTAGTGGACGACCACGGGGCGGACGTGGCCGCTGCCGAACCGGTGGTCGAGGTCGGCGAACGCGGCGGCGGTGGCCCTGACCACCGCGACGTCCGCCGTGCCGACCCTCGGCGAGCCCGCCCCCGGCACGACGGGGTCCTGACCGGCGATCAGCCAGTCGCGGCTGGGCTGCACGAGCACCGACGTCGACAACCTCTCCCCGGTCACCGCGCCCGTGCGGTCGGCGTCGCTGCGCCACAGGGCACGCGCCTGCCGGAGGGCGCCCGTCACGGTCGGCTCGAACCGCAGGCCCACGGTCGAGGTGGCGCCGGGACCCGACGTCATCCCGATCTCGTCGACGGTCACCATGCGGCCCAGCTTGCGGCCGAGCGCCTGGGCGATGATCGCGGGCGCGCGGCCGCGGGGCTGCTGCCCCCGCAGCCAGCGAGCCACCGAGGTCTTGTCGTAGCGCAGGTTGAGTCCCTGCTCGGCGCCGCAGACGTTGACACGTCGGGCCAGCCCCGTGTTGGAACAGCCGGCCTCCTCCATCACCGCCCGCAGCCGTTCGTTCGCCTCCCGAGCAGCACGTGGTCGCACGGCCATAGCCTCATGTCTCCTTCGCATCCCGTGGCGGGAGACCCGGCGCGAGCCGTGGAGCCGCGACGCGCCGGGATCTTCCGCCACACACCGAGGAGTCCGGGCAACAGGTCAGGACGCTGGGGACCGGGAGGGATCCCGGGAGCCCACCGCCGTCGCGGGAAGAACGCGTGGTCGCCCTCGTCGCCACCGCGAGGTGGCCGGGGCCGGATCGCCGGACGTCGACGCGGAGGGTTCCACGCCGCGCGTGGGCACGGCCGACGCTGGTCGGCGCCCTGCGGCAGGTTTCGTCACATGACGTTGGGTTGTGGGGCTCGCACCCCCTCGGGCGCCACCCCCGGGGGCGAGCGCCGAACCGGCGAAGGACGGGCGCACGGGTGTCGGACATTCTCGAATCCGTTCCTCTCCGTACCGGTCTCGCGGTCCTGGCGCCGCCAGTCGCACCAGCTCGTGGGGTCCGCACGAGGTGTCACACCGTCGTCACCGGGCCTCCCTGTTTCGGGAAAGCCGTCGGCGTTCTTCGCCGGGCCAGCGCGGGAATCGACTGGGAAGACCCGGAAGAAACATCGTGACGGGCCTGTATCGGGACAATGCCCAGCCACCGCCCGACATCAGCTCCGTCACCGAACAACGCCACCCCCATCCCCCTCCGCATTCGCGCCGCAACGCGATTCCGCGCGATTCGGAGACGAACGGGTCCCGCGACGAGGACCCTGGCACGAACAGCCCGCCAGTCCTCCGCCCGACCGTCGCCACCGGGCCACGCCGCCCGCTGCGCCTGGTGGACGAAGGTCGACACCCGCGACCGGACGTGCGTGGTCTGTACCACCGCCCGCCGGGGCCGCCGGTGCGAGAGGGGGACACGGTTCACGCGGACGCCAATTAACCCGTTTTTGCCGCACGTTCTCACACCGCGTTCCACCCTCCCTTTCCGCCACCGTCGCACACCAATAACAACAACGACGAATCCGCATAATGCGAAGTATGCTAAGTGAAGCGGAGCGGGGGCTGGATATCAGCCATTGGGGTGAACATGCGCGGTTTCCTGTGATACCTGTGACAGACAGCCCGTTCGGGCTCTTCGCCGGCGACGAGCGGGCTAGGCCGTCAAGATGACCACCTCGGGATGGTCGCCGTTCCCGCTACGCCTCTTCGGCCCTCCGGCCACTCCCCCGGTCACGTCGCGAACACCGGCTCCAGCGCGAATCCGCAGCTCAGATGGCACCCCTCGCACGGTCACGGCGCGCCTCACGCCACCCCGACGCCGCTGTGAGACCTCCGCGACGCCACTGGGGGCACAGCGACGCGCGCACGCGCCCCGGAGCACCCTGAAGCGCCCCGGTGTGCGCCGGCAGTCAACTCCTGTCCAGAGCACGGATGCGACGCACACGGAAACCGCCGCGCGGAAATCCCGCAGGGGCGTGGCCCGCCCGCGGAAGACCGACGCCCGACGCTTCTTCGTCGCCACATCGCACCGTCGTCATCGCACCGTCGTCGCCCTCACTCGCGCGCGCCGACCATCGGAAGCGACCGGACACGTCTCGCCCCCGCAGGGACCGTCGAACGCGCGGACGCGCACCACCCCGGCGGACGTGCCCCCGACCGCGCCCCGCGCGCCTGTTGGCGACAGGCGTCCCACGCCTACCGTCCCGGGCGTCGGAGCCGGGTACCGCAGCGGACAGCCACCGCCGGGCCATGCGGAGGACCACCGGAGCGAACCTCCGCGACGTCCGCGCCGCCACACGACCAGCGACGGGAGACCGCGATGAACGCACCCACCGCCACCCGAGATCGAACAGTGGAGGAGCACTGGACCACAGTGGACGGAACACTGACCCGCTACCTGGAGGCCGGCCACGGCCACCCCGTCCTGCTGATCCCCGGCGAGGGCAGCGTCTCCGAGGAGTGGTGGGACATCCTCACCGGCCTCGCCGGAACCCACCGCGCCATCGCCATCGACCTGCCGGGCTACGGCTACACCGAACCGATCCCCCACGCCTCCCCCGAGTCGCTCGCCACCTTCGTCTGGCGGTTCGCGCGGACCCTCGGCCTGGAGCGCCCCGCGCTCGTCGGCCACTCCCTGGGCGGCGCGGTCGCCGTCCACGCGGCGCTCCAGCGGCCGAGGCACGTGCCGGCGCTGGCGCTGGTCAGCTCCGCCGGCATGGGCCGCGCCATCAACCCGCTCATGATCGTCCAGTCCGTCACCCCCCTCGGCGACCTGACGGTGTGGCTGATCCCCCGCCTCATCCTCGGCCCCACCGTGCTCGTCCTCTCGGAGGCGATCGCCGGGTCCCTCCACCCCTGGCGCATCGACGCGCACTGGTGGTTCAGCCAGATCCTCGCGGTCTCCACGCCCGGCACGCTGAACACCACCCTGCGGTCCCAACGCCAGGCCGTCGGGGTGCTGGGGCAGAAACACCCGCTCCTCCACCGGTTGCCGGAACTCCCGATGCCGACCCTGGTCGCCTGGGGCGTCCACGACCTGCTGGTGCCCTTCTGGCAGGCGGTCGCCGCCCGCCGCCGACTGCGCCGAGGACGGCTGAGGCTGCTCCCCCTCACGGGCCATCTGCTGCCGCTGGAGGCGCCCGACGCACTCCTCGCCGCCCTCCGCCCCCTCCTCGCCGACCTCGACCACGCCGTGGTCGAAGAAGGGAGCCCGGCATGAGAGAGCACGCGGACGTCATCGTCGTCGGCGCCGGCCTCGCCGGCCTGGTCGCCACCTACGAACTCACCCGCGCCGGACGTCGAGTGATCATCGTCGACCAGGAGAACGAGGCCAACCTCGGCGGCCAGGCGTACTGGTCGGAGGGCGGCCTGTTCCTGGTCAACAGCCCGGAACAACGCCTGGCGGGCATCAAGGACTCCGCCGAACTCGCGCTGAGCGACTGGCTGGACTCGGCCGGCTTCGACCGCCCCCGCGAGGACCGGTGGGCCCGGCGGTGGGCCGAGGCGTACGTGGACTTCGCCAGCACCGAGAAGCACCGCTACGTCACGCGGCTCGGGCTGTGCTTCCTCCCCAACGTCGGCTGGGCCGAACGCGGCGCCGGCACCGCGACCCGCTCCGGCAACTCCGTCCCCCGCTTCCACATGGCGTGGGGGACCGGCCCGGAGGTGGTCCGGATCTTCCGCGACCCCGTGTTGGCGGCCAGAGCGCGCGGGCAGGTGACCTTCCGGCACCGGCACCGCGTCGACGAGATCCTCGTCGACGGCGGGAACGCGGTGGGAGTGCGCGGCGCGGTCCTGGTCCCCTCCGACGCGCCCCGCGGTGTGCCCTCCTCCCGCAGGGAGATCGGCGAGTTCGAACTGCGGGCGCAGGCGGTCCTCGTCACCGCCGGCGGCATGGGCGGCAACCACGACATGGTGCGCGCCCACTGGCCGACCGACCGGCTCGGACCCGTCCCGTCGGAGATGCTCAGCGGAGTGCCGGCCCATGTGGACGGACGCATGCTCCGCATCGGCGAACGCGCGGGCGCCGCGGTGGTCAACCTGGACCGCATGTGGAACTACCCGGAGGGGCTCAAACACCATTCCCCGGTCTGGCCCCGCCACGGGATCCACCTGCTCCCCGGCCCCTCGCCGCTGTGGCTGGACGCCACGGGGCGGCGACTGCCCGTGCCGCTGTTCCCCAGCCACGCCGCCCTGCCGACGCTGCGGCACGTCGCGCTGACCCGCCACCCCCACTCCTGGTTGATCATGACCCGCGCGATGCTCGACAAGGAGTTCGTCCTGTCGGGCTCGGAGCAGAACCCCGACATGACCGGCAAGAACCCGCTGCTGCTGCTGTTGCGGCTGAAGAAGAGCACGATGGGGCCGGTGCGGGCGTTCCTCGAACGCGGCGAGGACATCGTCATCCGTCGGAGCCTGCCCGAGCTGGTGGCGGCGATGAACGCCCTCACCCCCGGGGCGCCGCTGGACCTCGCGCGGGTGGAACACGAGGTGGTGGCACGCGACCGCCAACTCCGCAACCACTACACCAAGGACATGCAGTGGATGTCCGTCCGCAACTCGCGCCTCTACCTGCCGGAGAGGATCGAGCGGATCGCCCACCCCCACCGGATGCTCGATCCCGCCCACGGCCCCCTGATCGGCGTCCGGCTGCACATCCTCACCCGCAAGACGCTCGGCGGGATGCAGACGAACCTCGACTCCCAGGTGGTGCGGCCGAACGGGTCGATCTTCGACGGCCTGTACGCGGCCGGCGAGGTGGCCGGGTTCGGCGGCGGAGGAGTGCACGGGTACAACGCGTTGGAAGGCGGATTCCTCGGCGGCTGCATCTTCTCCGGGAGATCCGCGGGCCGCGCGCTCGCCCGCGACCTGTTGTGAACCTCGTGGGCCTCCGCCCGCATGGGAGCGAACAAGGCGCCGTGTTGATCTCGTGAAGGGGAAGCCGTGGGAGTCAGCCTTCCCTGCCACGTCCTGGAGGCAGGCCGTGCTCCGAGGTCACTGGCCGCGCCCCTCCCGTTCGCTCGCTAGCCGCGCGTCCTCCCCTTCGGTCACTGGCCACGTGCTCTCCCGTTCGGTCACTGGCCGCACGTCGTCTCCTTCGTGGACCGATCGCTCGCCACGCGTCCTCCCCCTCGTGGACTGATCGCTCGCCACGAACAGGGGTGGGATCGTCGAGACCGCGTCGTCCACCTCGCCGGGCTGATCCCTCACGGCGATCCGGGGCCCACGGTCACGCCACGCGCACCTCGTGGCCCCGCGTGGGGATCAGCCGCCGGTGACGGCCATCGGCCTGGCGCCGACGGCCTCGTCCTCGAACAGGAGGCGGCGGGCGATGCTCCCGACCGCCTCCCGCAGGTCCGTGCCGGGTGGGCGGCCGATGTCCTGCTCCACCCGCCGCTCCAACCACGCCGCCCCCGCGCGGCGGATCAGCTCCGACTCCCGCCGTCCCACCTCCGTGTGCTCGTACGCCCAGCCCTCGCGGAGGAGCACGCCCTCCTCGACCAGGCGGTCGAACACCGGCGCCAGCACCTCGGGCGGCATGCGATGGGCGAAGGCGATCGTCTCCAGGTCCGCCACACCGAACCTGCGGGCGGCCAGCTCCACGTGGATGACCGCCCACGCTCCCGCCACGTCGAGGCGGGTGCCGGACTCGGCCACGATGCGGCGCATGATGTCCGCCTCCGTCTCGCGCAGGATCCGCCCCACCGCCGCCTCCAGGACGCACTCCGAGTCCTGGTCCCTCGGGGAGCCGAAGCCCTCCCCCAGATCAGTCGAGCCCAGTCGCGCACTGTCCCGCAGACGGACCTGCTTGAGGAACAACGACACCACGAAACCCAGCAACGCCACCGGAACCGTCCACAGGAACACCGTCCGCAGGGCGTCGGCGTACGCGTCAATGATCGGCGCCTTCGCCGCGGGCGGCAGGGCGTGCAGCCCGCCCGGGCTCTGGGCGGCCCGCGCGATCACCGCGGGATCGGCCGCGCCCGTGCGCACCGCCGTGGCGATCGCCGACGTCAGGCCCGGGGTCAACGCGTTCGTGTAGATGGTGCCGAAGACCGCCGTGCCAAACGTCCCGCCCAGCGTGCGGAAGAACGTCACGCCGGACGTCGCCGTGCCGAGATCGGCGTAGTCGACGGTGTTCTGCACGGCGATCGTCAGCACCTGCATGCACAGGCCCAACCCGAGGCCCAGCACCAGCATGTACAGCGACGACAGCCAGGCGCTCGTGTCCGGCCCCATCAGCGACAGCAGGTACAGCCCGAACGCCGTCACCAGCGAGCCGACGATCGGGAAGCGCCGGTACCGCCCGGTCCTGCTGATCACGGCGCCGCTGAGGATCGACGCCACCAGCAGCCCGAGCACCAGGGGCAACGTGCGCAGGCCGGCGACCGTCGCGGAGACGCCGTCCACGTACTGGAGGAAGCTCGGCAGGAACACCATCGCGCCGAGCATCGCGAAGCCGACGATGAAGCTCAGCAACGAGCAGACGACGAACACGGGATTCCGGAACAGGCGCATGGGCAACATCGGCTCGGCCGCGCGGGTCTCGGCCCAACAGAACAGCGCGAGCGCGACCACACCGCCCGCGAACAGGCCGACGATCACGGGCGAGCCCCACGCGTACTGGCTGCCGCCCCAGCTCGTCGCCAGGACCAGGGCGCTGGACCCGGCGGCGACGAGCCCGATGCCGAGGTAGTCGATGACGACGCGGTGCGCCGACCGCACCACCGGGATCGTCCGCGCGGCCACGATCACGACGACGACCGCGATGGGCACGTTGACGTAGAAGGCCCACCGCCACGACAGGTGGTCGGTGAACAGCCCACCAAGCAGCGGACCGACGACGGTCGACACGCCGAACACCGCGCCCATCGCGCCCTGGTACCTGCCCCGCTCACGCAGCGGGATCACGTCGGCGACCAACGCCATCGCGGTGACCATCAGCCCACCCGCGCCAAGACCCTGGAGCCCGCGCCACACGACGAGCAACGCCATGGTGGTGGCCGTGCCGCACAGGAACGAGCCGGTGATGAAGACGACCGTCGACAGTTGGAAGAGCAGCTTGCGGCCGAACAGGTCGCCGAACTTCCCGGCGAGCGCGGTGGCCACGGTCTCGGCCAGCAGGTAGGCGGTCGCCACCCACGACATGTGCGCGGCGCCGCCGAGGTCGGCGACGATCGTCGGCAGCGCGGTGCCCACGATGGTCTGGTCGAGGGCGGCCAGCAGCATGCCCAGCATGATCGCCACGAAGACGATGTTGCGGCGCCCGGGGTCCAGGACTGGGGGCGCCGACTCCGCGGCGGCCGGCGCCAGGTCGGCAGTGGGCACCCGTCCACGGTCACACCCCCGGGCACGCCCCCGCATGCCGAGTCACCCCATCAGTTGGCGCCCCCACCTGGCACAGGCCGGTGACACCGGTGCGGTCGCGATCAGCCGGTGAAGGCAAGAACGAGGACGGTGGCGGATCCGGCGCCCTGCCCACAGCTTCCCGACGCGACTGTGAAGAAGAAGTCGCTGCCCGAACGTGACCGAGCCGACGAGACGGCGCTCGTCGCGCACTCACACGACAAAGCCGAGCCCGCAACCCCACTACCTCAGGTCAGCCCCCACCCGCCCTGGGGGGCGAGCCCCGCTCCAGCCTACCGACCCCAGCACCCCACCCCAAGAACACAGCCAGAACCTGTGGATAACTCGGGTGCCTGTGGACAACCCCATCCCCCAACAGGATGATGCGCTTGACAGCACACGAAAAAACAGCCAACAGAACATCCCGCCCTGCCGCAGGACCCGCCAGTCTCGAAACCGGGTAGACACCCCTCACCGGAACCGGAGCCACCCCTTACCTCAGGTCAGCCCCCACCCGCCCTGGGGGGCGAGCCCCGCTCCAGCCTACCGACCACCACCCCACCACCGCACCAGCAACAACCGCACCTGTGGACAACTCAGGCACCTGTGGACAACCCCATCCCCCAACAGGATGATGCGCTTGACAACCCACCACAAACCAGCCCCACAACACCCCACCCCACCCGCCACAACCCCACAACCCCCACACCCACCAAAAACCGACCTCCCACACACACCCAGAACCAGAACCAGAACCAACACCAGGGCAGGGGCCGCCGCCGGGAACACCCACCAACACACAACACAACAAAAAAAAGGGGG
>NZ_JAMTCP010000035.1 GCF_024171885.1 Streptoalloteichus tenebrarius
GCCTCGTCCAGGTAGTGGGTCGTGTACACGATCGTCTTGCCGCGCTGCTGGATCACCCGCAGCACGTCCCACAGGTTGCGGCGCGACTGCGGGTCGAGCGCGGCCGTGGGCTCGTCGAGGAACACGATGTCCGGGTCGTGGGCCAACGCGCAGGCGATCGACAACCGCTGGCGCTGACCACCGGAGAGCTTGTCCTCCCGGGTGTCGGCCTTGTCGGCCAGCCCGACCACGTCGAGCATGTCGGCGGCGTCGCCGCGCGAGACGCCGTAGAGCGCGGCGAAGGTCTCCAACTGCTCCCGGGCGGTCAGCTTGTCGAAGAACGAGGACGCCTGGAGCTGCACCCCGATACGGGGCAACAGCCGGGGGTTACGCGGCCAGGGCTTCTCCCCGAGCAGCAGCACGCTGCCGGAGTCGGGCTCGCGCAGCCCCTCGACGATCTCCAGCGTGGTGGTCTTGCCGGCCCCGTTCGGGCCGAGGATGCCGAAGAACTCCCCCTCGGCGACGGTGAACGAGACCCCGTCCACCGCCTGGAGCTCCCCGTAACGCTTGCGCAGATCGGTCACCACGATGGTGCCGTCCGCTCCCCCATTCGACGACATGCGACGCACCGTAGTCGAATGGGGGAACGTAAATCCGCTGCTCAGGGGAAAATCAGGGTGAACCCTGAGTCCGTTTCCCCCGAAACGTCACCACACGTCGTTACCGGTCGCCGTCGTGCCCCGAAACGGTGTCCGCGCGCGCGTCGCCCGCACCGGCAGTGCCGTCACCGCCCTCACCGCCGCCGGCGGCGCCCGTCGGGTCGTTCTCGGTGTCCCAGTTCCACGGTTCGTCGAACTCGCCGTCCTTGGCCCCCTCGACGAAGGCGTCCCACTCGGCGTGGGTGAACACCAGCACCGGGCCGTCCGGGTCCTTGCCGTCCCGCATGACCACCACGTCCTCGACGAAGGCGATCTCCACTCCCGGCGTGCCGTCCTCGGTGGTCTCGATCCACTCCGCGTGGGTCAGGTCCGGCACCGGCTTGATCTGCGACGGGTCCGTCGGCTGGTCAGTCACGCCGTGACCTTATACCAGGAGTCACGAAGCAATCACTCTTCTCGACGGGAGAACGCGCCCGTCGACCACGAACGGGCAGGCCGCGCCCCGGGCGGCCGGAGCGGGCGCGACGACTTCCACCCGTCTGAGTGATTGGGGCGGACAGGGCCCCCGCCCTCGCCGCGCTGGCGCTGGCGCTGGTCAGCACGCGGCGCGGCGCGCGTCTCCCGCACCGACCGACGGTCGGCCCGTCCGCGCCGACCACGGCGGGGCCGCCGTCCACGTAGGATCGGACAGCGCCGAACCCTGGAAGGGGCTGTTACCCATGGCAACCGGCGTGCCGAAGCCGGTCCCGATGCGCCTGGACCACATCGCGGGCGTGCTGGAGCTGGGCCACCGCGTGTTCGACGTCTCGGCCATGCCCTACACCTCCTGGTCGCTGTCCAGCCTGGCCGTCCACCTCGACGCCCAGCCGGACGCGTGCTGGGTGGTGGAGGAGGGGGACCGCGTGGTCGCCTTCGTCCTCGGCTCGCTGTCCTACGACGAGCGGGAGGACTGGGGCTACCTGGAGTGGATCGCGGTGGACCCCGACCACCAGGGCCGAGGACTGGCCCGCGCGCTGCTGGAGGCGTGCTGCGAGGCGCTGTTCGCGGCCGGGGCGACCCGCGTCGTCACCGACGTCGAGCAGGGCAACGTCGCCTCCGCGCGGCTGATGCAGAACAACGGGTTCACCGACAGCGTCACGGTGACCCTGTTCGTCCGGCACGCGCCCGAGGCCAGGGCGGCCAGGGCGCCCCGCGCGGGCGGGCCGGCCAGGGACCCGGCCAAGGCCCGGCTCCAGGCCGCGACCCGCAAGACGACCGGCGCCAGGACCGGCTGACCGCTCAGCCGGCGCCGCCGGCGGCCGCCTCGGGCAGGCGCCTCGGCCGCTCCAGGTACTGGTCATTGGGCGGGGCGAACCCGAACTTCGCGTACAGGCCGTGCGCGTCGTTGGTGTGCAGCATCCACCGCAGGGTGGCGCCAGGCCCCTCGTCGACCATGGCGCGCACGAGCGCGACGCCCAACCCGTGTCCCCGGTGCTCCGGCAGCACGTACACGTCGGCGAGGTAGGCCACCGAGACGCCGTCCCCGGCGGCCCTGGCGAAGCCCACCATGCGGCCGGTCGCCCGTTCGTACACGCCGACGACCCGCCACGCCGCGTCGAGCTGTCGCTCCACGACGGCCCGGTCGCGCCACCGAGCCCAGTACGCCTGCTCGGACAGGAACGCCCACAGGGCGTCGCGGTCCACCCTCGCCGGATCGTCGTCCAGCTCGTAGTCCGGGGGAACGGTCGCGGGCTCGGTCATGCCCTCATGGTCACGGTCCCGCGTCGCCCGGGACAAGGGGTCGGGGACGACGCGGGACCGCTGCTCCCCAGGAAGGACCGGGGGACCGCCGGGTCAGGCGGTGGCGACGGAGAAGACGTGCAGGCTCCCGCCGCGAACGGACTTCGGCAGGGTCACGCTCCTGACCTGCTTGCCCTGCTGGAGCGCGATCGGCGCGGTGGCGAAGACGTAGACCTCCAACCGTTGGGAGTTGCCCCCGGTGGTGTTGCGGTACGGCATCTTCGCGGCGACCCGGTTGTCGAACGCGACGGGCTCACCTGTCCCCCCGAGGGCCCAGTCCGAGAAGCCGATGTCGACGTTCTGGGTGGTGCCGTCGGTGTAGGTGATGGTGAGCGTCCCGCTGGCCTTGCCGTCGGTGGCCGAGCCGAGCAGCGAGAGCCGTGTCGCCCCGGGGGCGGGCTGGACCAGCACCGTCTCGCCGTTCGACAGGACGTTGTCCGGCTCGCCCACGGCGACGGTGGGCCACCGGTGCGACACACCGTCCACAGTGACCGTCCCTCCTGGACGAATGCCCGCCGCCTCCAGCGCGTTGCGGGAGTAGCTGTACCCGAAACCGTCGTAGTTCGCGGATGCCTGCCGGTCGTCCGGGCTCGCCCCAACGTTGTTGTACGCCGAGCGCAGGCTCCCCGGCTCGGCGACCATCACCTGGAGCGAGGTGGCGGGCAGCGCCCGACCGTCCGCCGCGGTGAAGGACACCGGGATCCGTTGCGTCCCCTCGCCCGTGTTGGCCGCGACGGAGACGCCGACCTCCTGGGTCGCGCGCCCGCCGGCCGGCACGGTGATCTCCCCGGACGCAGGGTTCAGCGTGATGCCCTGCGGCGCGGTGGCGGTCCACCGGACCTTGGTCCCCCGGCCCGAGAAGTCCTGCGCGCCCACGGTGGCCTTGCCCGCGCCACCGGCCGGAACCACGACGCGGCCGGGTTCGACGTAGCCGCGTTGGCCGACCTCGCCCTCGCGGAACGACGGCGGCGCGTCCGCCGGTTCGCTGCCCCACCGGGGGTCGGCGGAGTTGGACAGGACGAAGTCGACCACGCCTCCCCGCTCCACAAAGGACTCCGGCAACCAGGTCCTGGTCGTCGGAGCGCCGTCGATCGAGAGACCGCTGACGTACGGCCTGTCCGCCGCCGCGCCCCGCGCCCGCACCACGATCCGCTGCCCGCCGGGCCGGGTGACCACGACCTCCTCGAACAACGGGCTGTTGAGGACCAGCTCCGCGCGGCCGGGGATGGCCGGGTACATGCCCATCGCGGCCCAGACGTACCAGGACGACATCTGACCGAGGTCGTCGTTGCCCATCAACCCGTTCGGGCCGGGGCCGAACAGCTCGTTGACGGCGCGGCGGGTCACCGCCTGCGCCTTGTAGGGCGCGCCCGCGTAGGCGTAGATCCACGGCGTGTGCATGATCGGCTCGTTGCCGAGGAACGCGTAGGGCTCCCTCGGCCCGGCGTTGAGCTTGGTGAAGAGGGTGTCGAGCCGCTTCACCACCTCCGCGTCCCCGCCGAGCGCGGTGATCAGACCCCGCACGTTGTGCGGCACCATCCACGTGTACTGGGCGGCGTTGCCCTCGACCCAGTTGCTCGGGCTGCCCGGGTCGAACGGCTCGGCGAACGATCCGTCGCGGTTGCGGGCCTGGAGGTGTCCGGTCGCCGGGTTGTACAGGTTCTGCCAGTACTGGGAGCGCTCGGAGAAGACCCGCCACGTCGCGGAGTCCCCGAGCCGGCGGGCCAGCTCGGCGATGGCGAAGTCCGCGGTGGTGTACTCCAACGTCGTCGCCGGCGGACCCCAGACGCCCTCCGCGCCGAGCGGCACGTAGCCCAGCTTCTGGTAGTCCTCCAGTCCGGGCCGCTCCCGGTAACCCTGCGTGGGCACGGTCGCGCCCCGCACCATGCTGCGCAACGCCGCCCTGGCGTCGAAGTCCTTCGCACCGAAGGCGTAGGCGCTGGTCACCATGACGTGGTAGGGATCGCCCACCATGACCCCGGTGTAGTCGTTGGCCACGGTCCAGCGGTCCCACGCCCCGCCCTGGTCGGCGAACGCGGCCAACGAGCGGATCATGTCCGACGTCTCGCGCGGCGCCAGCAGCGCGAGGAGCTGGATCTCCGAACGGTAGACGTCCCATCCGGAGAAGTTGCTGTAGGCGGCATGGCCCTTCTCGGCCCGGTGGATCCGCCCGTCGAATCCGGCGTACTGGCCGTCCACGTCGGAGAAGACGTTGGGCTGGAGCAGGGAGTGGTACAGCGCGGTGTAGAAGGTCGTGCGTTGCGCGTCGGTCCCGCCGCGCACGCGCACCTGGTTGAGGCGCTCGTTCCACGCCCCCCGCGCGGCGGCGTGCACGTCCTCGAAGCTCCGGTTGTCGTTCTCGGCGCGGAGGTTGCGCCTGGCTCCGTCGATGGACACGAACGAGATGGCCACCCTGGCCGTGACCGTCCGCTCCCGCGCGGTGTCGAAGGTGACGTACGCGCCGGTCCCCGGTCCGGAGACGGTGGTCTCCTGACGTCCCGAGGTCCCCGCGCCCGGCTGCGCCTCCTCGGCGCGGGCCTGCGCGGCGCGCGCGTTCTTCGGCGGCTGGCTCCGCTCCAGGTCGATCTTGGGTTCCGCGCCGCCCCGCTCGGTGGTGGCTCCCGGGGTGACCGCGCCGTTCTTCCAGGTCCCGACGGAGGCGAACGGCTGGTCGAAGGTGACGTGGAAGTACAGGCGGTACCGGTGGTTCACGCCGCAGAACCGGCCGCTGGTGACCCAGCCGCTCATCGAGTCCCTGCCGACGGTGACCTCGGCGTCGTCCGCGCCGGCGATCGAGCCGGAGACGTTGACGAGCAGGGTGGCCGGTCGTCCCTCGGGGTAGGTGAACCGGCCGACACCGGTGCGCTGGGTGGAGGTCAGCTCGACGTTGGCGCCGTTGTCCAGCGCCACGGAGTAGTAGCCGGCCGTGGCCTTCTCCCTGGCGTGGGAGAAGGTCGAGACGTACCGGCCGGGGTCGGTCGCGGGCGAGGTGGTCACCTCGCCGACGAACGGCATGATCGGGACGTCCTGGTAGGTGGAGCAGCCGGGGCCGGACAGGTGGGTGAGGCTGAATCCCCTGATCCGGTTGTCCGGGTAGTAGTAGCCGCCGTGCTGGTGGGTCACGGTGTCGGGGCTCCACTGGAGCAGTCCGAAGGGGACGGTGGGCCCGGGGAAGGTGTTGCCGGCGCCGCCGCCGGTCCCGTGGTCGGGGCCGCCCGGCTCGGTGCCGACGAACGGGTTCACCCAGCGGGCGAGGTCCTCCGGGGCGGCCGACGCGTCCTGTCCCCGCTGCGCCAGCGCCGGCGGGCTCGGGGCCAGGGCGGCCACGACGACGGCGGCCAGCGCGGCGCCGAGCGCGCCCGTGATCCGGTGACGGGTGGAGCGGGGGCGGTGGGCTCTGGGTCGCGGATGGGGTCTTGATCCGGTCATGCGCTGCCTCCCAGCGCGGCGCCGCGCTGCGCGGCTGGCGACGCCGCGCGGGGCCGCTTCCTGACAACCTTGTCGGGGGTTCACCGGTTGTGCACGTCACAGTGCGGAGGGTGGCGAGGAGGCGTCAAGTCCTGATCGGGCGAGATGCCCCGATTCCGCAGGGAGATCCCCCGTAAGCAGGAACGACACGTCGGGGATCGGTCGGAGATCACCCGAGCCGGGCATGAGATCACACTGACCGTGATCGAATGATGACCTGGACGGTGTTGACACCGGTCACAGTCGCGGGGTCGAATTCCGCCGCTATGACAACGTTGTCGGGAGCCGGCCCCCGCCAGGTGAAGCGAGCCACGATGAGCGACGTGGCGCGCCTCGCCGGCGTGAGCATCAAGACCGTCTCCCGCGTCGTCAACGACGAGCCCGGGGTGCACCCCGGCACCGCCGAGCGCGTGCTCGCGGCCATCGAGCAGCTCGGCTTCCGCCGCAACGTGGGCGCGCGCAACCTGCGCAGGGGCTCCTCCACCGGCACGGTGGGGCTGATCCTGGAGGACGTCGCCAACCCCTTCTACTCCCTGCTCACCAGGGCGGTGGAGGAGGTGGCGCGCCAGCACGGCCGGCTGGTGCTCACCGGGTCCTCCGACGAGGAGCCGGCCAGGGAACGCGACCTGGCGCTGGAGTTCTGCGCCCGCAGGGTGGACGGCCTGCTGATCGTCCCCGCCGGGTTGCAGCACGGCTACCTCGTGCCCGAGATGCGGGCCGGCACGCCCGTGGTGTTCCTCGACCGGCCCGCCGGGGACGTCGTCGCCGACACGGTGCTGGTCGACAACATCGGCGGCACGGCGGAGGCGGTGCGACACCTCGCCTCCTTCGGGCACCGCCGCGTCGCGTTCCTCGGCGACTCCCCCGGCATCTACACGGCGGTGGAACGGCTGCGCGGCTTCCGCGAGGGCTGCGCCAGGGCCGGCCTGCGGTACGACGACGACCTCGTCGTCATGGGGCCGCCCGACGAGCGCGGCGTCGCCGCCGCGCTGCGCCGCCTGCTCTCCGGCCCCGACCCGGCCACGGCCGTGGTGGCCGGCAACAACCGGATCACCGTCCACGCGGTGCGGGCCCTCGCCCACCGGCCCGACCGGCCCGCGTTGGTGGGCTTCGACGACTTCGAGCTGGCCGACCTGCTGGACCCCCCGGTGACCGTGGTGGCACACGACACCGCCGCCCTCGGTCGGGTGGCCGCCGAGCTGCTGTTCGGCCGGCTCGACGGTGACAGCTCACCGCCGCGCCGGGTCGTGCTCCCGGTCCGGCTGGTGGCCCGTGGTTCCGGAGAGGTGAGGCTTTCGTGAGACCCGTCCGGCTCGCCGCCAACCAGCCGCCGCGGTTCTACCGCGGCGGCGCGGCCATCGCCGACCTGCGTGACGCGCCGAGCGCCGTCGAGTTCGGCCCCGAGGACTGGGTGGCCTCCACCACCACCCTGTTCGGGATGCCCGAGGAGGGGCTGTCCCGGTTGCCCGACGGGCGGTGGCTGCGGGACGCGGTGCGCGCGGACCCCACGGCCTGGCTGGGCGAGGAGCACGTGGCGACCCACGCCGACGACCCCGCCCTGCTGGTGAAGCTGCTCGACGCCGGCCAGCGGCTGCCGGTGCACTGCCACCCGTCGGACGCCTTCGCCCGGGCCCACCTGGGCTGTCGGTTCGGCAAGACCGAGGCGTGGGTCGTCGTCGGCACGTCGGGGCCGGACCCGCTGGTGCACGTCGGGTTCCGCGAGGACGTGGACGCGGGCACGGTCCGCGCCTGGGTGTCCACACAGGACACGGCGGCGATGTTGGGCGCGCTGAACGCGGTGCGCGTGCGGCCCGGCGACACCGTCTTCGTGCCGGCCGGGTTGCCGCACGCGATCGGCGAGGGCGTGTTCATCGTGGAGCTCCAGCAGCCGACCGACCTCTCCGTGATGCTGGAGTGGCGGGGGTTCGCCGAGGACGAGAGCGCGGGACACCTGGGGCTGGGCTACGAGACGGCACTGGCCTGTGTGGACACCTCGGGTTGGTCGGCGGAACGGCTGGCCGGCCTGGTGCGCGGCACCGGCGACCGGCGAGCCCCGGCCGTGCCCCTGCTGCCGCCCGAGGCGGACGAGTTCTTCCGCGCGGACCGGCTGCACCCCGACCCGGTGGTGGAGCTGGAGCCGTCGTTCGCCGTGCTGGTCGTCCTGGAGGGCGCGGGCGTGCTGCGCGCCGACTCGGGGGACCTCGCGGTGCGCCGGGGAGACACGGTCGTGGTCCCGCACGGCGCGGGCGCGGCGCGGTTGGAAGGCGACGTGGTCGCGGTGCGGTGCCGGCCGCCGGCACCGGGGAGGAAGTGATGAGCGCGCTGCTGGAAGCACGCAACCTGGTCAAGCGCTACGGCTCGGTCGAGGCGCTGCGGGGCGCCTCGTTCGAGGTGCGGGCCGGCGAGGTGGTCGCGTTGATCGGCGACAACGGCGCCGGCAAGTCGACGCTGGTGAAGTGCCTGTCCGGGGCCGAGCGGCCGGACTCCGGCGAGATCCTGCTGGAGGGCCGGCCGGTGGTGCTGGACTCGCCGACCACGGCCCGCCAGCTCGGGATCGAGACGGTGTACCAGGACCTGGCGGTCGCGCCGGAGCTGGACCCCGCCGCGAACCTGTACCTGGGCAGGGAGCTGCGCAGGGGCGGGCTGCTCGGCCGGCTGGGCATGCTGGACAAGGCGGAGATGCGGCGCAGGGCCGCCGAGCACTTCCGGACGCTGGGCGTCCAGGTGCAGAGCCTGGACGTGCCGATCGGCGCGTTGTCCGGGGGGCAGCGGCAGGGTGTGGCGGTCGCGCGGGCGGTGGTCTGGGCCAACAAGGTCGTCTTCATGGACGAGCCGACCGCCGCGCTCGGCGTGGTGCAGCGGGAGCGCGTGCTCGACGTGATCCGGCGGGTCCGCGACACCGGGGTGGCCGTGGTGCTGATCAGCCACAACATGCCCGAGGTGCAGGCGGTGGCCGACCGGGTCGAGGTGCTGCGGCTGGGTCGCAGGGTGGCCCGGTTCACCGCGGCCGACGTCTCGCTGGAACAGCTCGTCGGGGCGATGACGGGCGCGCTGTCGCAGGAGGACGCGGCATGAGCGGCGACGCGGAGACGACGAACGGGACGGTCGTGACGGGCGAGACGGCGGGGACCGGCGCAGGGAATTCCACTGTGGACAACGAGGGCGGCGCGGGGCTGCCGCGCAGGACGGCGTGGCAGCGGCTGGTCGGCGCGAGCACGTTCTGGATCGGGCTGGTGCTGGTCGCGCTCTACGCCGTGTTCAGCGCGCTGAGCCCGAACTCCTTCCCCACGCTGTACAACTTCCAGACGTTGCTGATCGAGGCGGCCGTGCTGCTGGTGCTCTCGGTCGGCATGACGTTCGTGATCATCACGTCCGGGATCGACCTGTCGGTGGGGTCGGTGCTGGTGTTCGCCGGCGTGGCCGGCGCGATGACCATGGAGGCGGTCAGCCCCGGCGGCGACGCCACCCAGGCCGGCGTGGGCACCATCGCGCTCGGCCTGCTGCTGTCGCTGGTCAGCGGCGCGGCGTGGGGCCTGCTCAACGGCCTGCTCATCGCCAGGTTCAAGATCCCGCCCCTGATCGTCACCCTCGGCTCGTTCGGCGCGGCCCTCGGCGCGGCGCAGCTCCTGACCGGCGGCGTGGACGTGCGGACCGTGCCGGCGGCGCTGCGCGACTCGCTGGGGTTCGGCCAGACCTTCCAGGTGCCGCACATGGTGCTGGTCGCGGCGGTGGTGACGCTGTTCGGGGCGTGGCTGCTACACACCACCACGTTCGGCCGCTACACCTTCGCGATCGGCTCCAACGAGGAGGCGGCGCGCCGCGTCGGCATCTCGGTCACCCGGCACCTCGTGTTCGTGTACACGTTCGTGGGTCTGCTGGCCGGCCTCGCCGGGTTCATGTCGCTGGCCTACTTCGGCACGACCACGATCGCGGGGCACAGCACGGACAACCTGAACGCCATCGCCGCCACGGTCCTCGGCGGCACCAGCCTCTTCGGCGGTGTCGGCTCGGTGCTGGGCACGGTGATCGGCGTGTTCATCCCCGCGGTGTTGCAGAAGGGCTTCGTGATCGTGGGGGTGCAGCCGTTCTGGCAGCCCATCGCGGTGAGCGTGGTCCTGGTCGCCGCGGTGTGGTTCGACCAGAAGCGACGCCGCGCGCGGGACAGCGGCCGATGAGGCGGGGCGGCACGCGCGCCGCCGGCGGACGGCCGTGGTCGGCCTCGGCGCGCGGGCAGCGACCGGCGGGTACCCCACAAGGAGGAGGCAGAGGAATGGCAGGGGCGAAGGCGCTGCGGCTCGGCGTGGCGGTGCTCGCCGCGGTGACGCTGGCGGGCTGCGGTGGCGGCGGCACGATCGGCGGAGGAGGGGACTCCTCGGGACAGGCCAGCAAGAAGCTGGTGCTCATCCCCGGCGTGAAGGCCGAGCCGTTCTACATCTCCCTGCGCTGCGGCGCCGAGGAGGAGGCGAGGAAGCGCGGCTACGAGCTGTCCGAGCAGGCTCCTGACAAGTTCGAGGCCAGCCTCCAGACGCCGATCGTGACCGGCGTGCTGGCCACCAAGCCCGGCGGCGTGCTCATCGCGCCGACCGACGACAAGGCCATGGCCCGGCCGATGGCGGACCTGAAGAACGCGGGCATCAAGGTCGTCGAGGTGGACACCAAGGTGACCGACGCGTCCATCTCGGTCGCCAAGATCTCCTCCAACAACGAGCAGGGCGGCAGGAAGGCGGCCGAGACCCTGGCCAAGCTGGTCGGCGAGAAGGGGTCGGTGCTGGTGCTCAACACCAAGGCCGGGACCTCCACCACCGACATGCGGGCCAAGGGCTTCGAGGAGGAGATCAAGAAGTACCCGAACATCAAGTACCTCGGCCAGCAGTACACCGACAACGAGCCGGCCAAGGCCGCGCAGATCGTGTCGGCGACGCTGTCGGCCAACCCGGACCTGGCCGGGGTGTTCGCCACCAACCTCAACACCGGCGAGGGCGCCTCGACCGGGCTGCGCAACGCGGGCAAGACCGGCGCGGTGAAGCTGGTCGGCTTCGACGCCAGCCCCAAGCAGGTGGACGAGCTGCGCCGCGGCGGCGTGGACGCGTTGATCGCGCAGGACCCGGCGGGCATCGGCCGCAGGGGCGTCGAGCAGGCGGTCGCCGCGATCGAGGGCAAGCCGACCGAGGGCGACATCCAGACCGACCTCGTGGCCATCACCCGGGACGACATGGACCAGCAGTCGAAGTACTTCTACAAGACGAGCTGCTGACCCCTGACGCGCGCCGTGGGCCGGCTCCCGTGCGGGGAGCCGGCCCACGGCCGTCTCGCGGGCCATGTCCGCGCATGTCCATCCATCGCCGCACCGCCCTTCCCCCGTCGTCCGTCCGCTCCTGGTTTCGCCTGGCCGGCCCGTTCCTCCTGCTTCGGCCCGTTCCTGATGCGGTGCCGGGCCGTTCCTGATGCGGTGCCGGGCCGCTCCTGGTTCAGCTCTCGGCCCGTTTCTGGATGGCTGATCGGCCCATTCCTGGTTCGGCGCGGGAACCGGCCCTGGTGCGGTGCGCGGACCTGTCCTGGTGCGGACCGGGCAGCCCGTGCCGCCGACACCGCCGACGCGGAGTGGTGGGCGTCGGGAGGCAGGACGAGGTGGAACGGCCTAGCGTCGCTTCCTGTCACGTCCCGATGAGAGGCCGCCGAGAGGACCGACCATGCGGATCAAACTGGCCGAGATCTACGTCGACGACCAGGACCGGGCGCGGACCTTCTACACCGAGGTGCTCGGCTTCCAGGTCTCGGTGGACGCGTCGTACGGGGAGAACGCGCGGTGGCTGGCCGTGGTCTCACCGGAGGACCCCGACGGCACGCAGTTGCTGCTGAGCAGGGCCGACGGGCCGTCGCGGGCGTTCCAGCAGGCCGTGCGGGCGGCGGGCTCGCCGGCCACCGCGCTGACCACCGACGACTGCGAGGGCGACTACCACCGGCTGTCGCGGCGCGGGGTCGAGTTCACGATGCCACCGACGAGGATGGGCTACGGCGGCATCGACGCCATCTTCGACGACACCTGCGGCAACCTGATCTGCCTGCACCAGGACTGACCGCCCTGATCCCCCATCCACCCCAGCGCAGCCCCCACCCGCCCTGGGGGGCGAGCCCCGCTCCAGCCTACCGCCGCAGCACCCCGGGCACAGCGCCGCACCAGTCCTCTGTGGACAACTTCGGCGCCTGTGGACAACCCCGTCACCCAGCACGGCGACAGGGTTGACACCGCACGGAAAACAGGGTCAAACACCCTCATCGCCGGAGGCCGGAGAACAAGATCACCTGAGAACTACCCCCCACCCGCCCTGGGGGGCGAGCCCCGCTCCAGCCTATCGGCCGAACACGGGCCGCGACCAGCCCATCACGCCAGGCTGTGGATAACTCGGGGCCGCTCCACGACTTGTCCACAGATCAGCTCCATGCCCTTGACAGCAGGGGCCGCGACACCCGCCACGAAAGAGCATCAGGACCTCGCCGAGACAGGTGACGCACCCGCGAAGGACCAGCACCACCACTCGTGCCACGCCCCGGACCAGGGCGTCACAACCCCGGGGCACATCCCGACTCGGCATCAACCCAGCACTGATCCAACTCAGCGCCGAGGCCGCCCCCCAGGGCGACCCGGCGCTGACCCTCAGCGTCCGGAACCGTTCCGGAGCCGTTCCGGAGCCGTTCCGGAGCGGTTCGGGGCCTCAGCGTTGGTCGCGGAGCGTGGCGATCAGCTCGTCGGCCGCCCGGTAGGGGTCCAGCTCGCCGGCGACGACCCGCTTGGCCAACCCCTCCAGCGCCGCGCCGCCCAGCACGTCGCCCAGCTCGGTCCGCAGCCGCTCCACCGCGATCGCCTCGATCTCGGCCTCGGCCCGGCGGCGCCGACGCCGCTCCAGCTCGCCGTGCGCGACCATCCACCCGTGGTGCTCGTCGATCGCCGCGACCACCTCGTCGAGCCCCTCTGCCCTGGCCGCCACGGTCTTGACGATCGGCGGCCGCCAGATCGCGCCCTCCCGCTCCCTGCGCCCCAGCGAGATCATGTACTTCAGGTCGCGCACGGTCTGGTCGGCGCCGTCCCGGTCGGCCTTGTTGACCACGAAGACGTCGGCGACCTCCAGGATGCCGGCCTTGGCCGCCTGGATGCCGTCGCCCATGCCGGGGGCGAGCAGCACCAGCGTGGTGTCGGCCAGCGAGACCACCTCGACCTCGGACTGCCCGACGCCGACGGTCTCCACCAGCACCACGTCGCAGCCGGCGGCGTCGAGCACGCGCAGCGCCTGCGGGGTCGCCCACGCCAGGCCACCCAGGTGCCCCCTGGTGGCCATCGACCGGATGAACACCCCGGGGTCGGTGGCGTGCTCCTGCATCCGCACGCGGTCGCCGAGCAGCGCGCCGCCGGAGAACGGCGAGGACGGGTCGACGGCGAGCACGCCGACCCGCTTGCCCTGCCGCCGGTAGGCGGACACCAACGCCGAGGTCGACGTCGACTTCCCGACGCCGGGCGAGCCGGTCAGCCCGATGACCCTGGCCCGCCCCGTGTGCGGGGCCAGCGCCTCGGCGACCTCACGGAGCTGCGGACTGGCGTCCTCCACCAGGGAGATCAGCCGCGCGAGCGCGCGCGGCTGCCCCTCCCTGGCCCGGGAGACGAGGTCCGCGACGTCGACCGTGCGCGCCATCAGCCCTGCTTCGGCACCCGGATGATCAGCGCGTCGCCCTGACCACCGCCACCACACAACGCGGCCGCGCCCACGCCGCCGCCGCGCCGCCGCAGCTCCAGCGCGAGGTGCAGCGCCAGCCGGGCGCCGGACATGCCGATCGGGTGGCCCAGCGCGATCGCGCCGCCGTTGACGTTGACCTTCTCCTCGTCGACGCCGAGCTGCCGGGCGGAGACGAGGCCCACGGCCGCGAACGCCTCGTTGATCTCGACGAGGTCGAGGTCGGCCGGGTCGATCCCCTCCTTGGCGCAGGCCGCCCTGATCGCGTTCGACGGCTGCTCGTGCAGGCTGGCGTCCGGGCCGGCGACCACGCCGTGGGCGCCGATCTCGGCGATCCAGTCCAGGCCCAGCTCCTCGGCCTTGGCGCGGCTCATCACGACCACGGCGGCGGCCCCGTCGGAGATCTGCGACGCCGAGCCGGCGGTGATGGTGCCGTCGGCGGCGAAGGCCGGCCGCAGCTTCGCCAGACCCTCCACGGTGGTGTCCGCGCGCACGCCCTCGTCGGTGTCGAACACGACCGGGTCACCCTTGCGCTGCGGGATCTCCACCGGGGCGATCTCCTCGGCGAACACGCCGTTGGCCTGCGCGGCGGCCGCCCGCTGGTGCGACCGCGCGGCGAAGGCGTCCTGCTCCTCGCGCGTCAGGCCGTAGCGGGAGTTGTACTTCTCGGTCGACGCGCCCATGGCGACCTGGTCGAAGGCGCAGAAGAGGCCGTCGTAGGCCATGTGGTCGACCAGTTGCGTGTCGCCGTACTTGAAGCCGGAACGGGACTTGGGCAGCAGGTGCGGCGCCTGGGTCATCGACTCCTGGCCGCCGGCCACGACGACGTCGAACTCGCCGGCGCGGATGAGCTGGTCGGCCAGGGCGATGGCGTCGAGGCCGGACAGGCACACCTTGTTGATGGTCAGCGCGGGCACGGTCATCGGGATGCCGGCGGCCGAGGCGGCCTGCCTGGCGGGGATCTGGCCGGTTCCCGCCGTGAGCACCTGTCCCATGATCACGTACTGCACCTGGTCGGGGGCGACGCCCGCCCGCTCCAGCGCGGCCCTGATCGCGACCCCGCCGAGCTGGGCGGCGGAGAAGTCCTTCAGCGACCCCAGCAGTCGCCCCATCGGGGTGCGTGCCCCCGCGACGATGACGGAACCGGTCACGGTTGCCTCCAGTGCTCCAGCGGGACACCCGCACCCGGCCGGCGCCCGCGCGTGGTGGGCCGACCAGTGTCGCCCACGGCCGCCTCCGGTAGCGGTGCTAGCGGTTGTTAACTGCGGACCATACCCGTGATCTCCCGACCCGCTCCGTGTGAGGAGTCGCACACGGAGCGGAGCGGGGGACGACCTACCCTCCCAGCATGCCTGACCTGCTGAAGCCCTTCGTGACGGCGGTCGACCACGTCGGCGTCGCCGTGCCGGACCTGGACGCGGCCATCGCGTTCTACCGCGACACCTTCGGCTTGGAGGTGGCGCACACCGAGACCAACGAGGAGCAGGGTGTCCGGGAGGCGATGCTGCACGCGCCCGGCGACCGGGACGGCACCGCGATCCAGCTTCTCGCACCGCTCTCGCCGGAGTCGACGATCGCGAAGTTCCTCGACCGCAACGGCCCCGGCCTCCAGCAGCTCGCCTACCGGGTGAGCGACATCGACGCGGCGTGCGCGGCGCTGCGGGAGAAGGGCCTGCGGGTGCTCTACGACGAGCCGAGGCGGGGCACGGCCAACAGCCGGGTCAACTTCGTGCACCCGAAGGACGCCGGCGGCGTGCTCGTGGAACTCGTCGAACCGGCCGCCGACGGGAGCCACTGAAGAAGTATTCGCGGTCACCTCCGCGGACCAGGCCGACCAGGATGGATCGGCACGCGCCCGCGTCGGCCAGCGCCGACCGGCGCCCACCACCGCCCGGACCGGCCGGCGCCGCACGGCACTGTGTCGCCACTGGTCGTCGCCACTGGTCGGCCCTGACCCGCGGCGTTCGCGGCCCGCACGACCGGCGTCGTCCGTGATCCGCACGGCCGGCGTCGTCCGTCAGCGCGCGGCAGACCCGGGCGCCGGCGAGCCGGAGCCTCCCCGAGGCGCGGCGGACCCGGTGACGGGTGGCCGGGGGCAGCCCGCGCCGAGCGTGAGCGCGTCCGCCAGGAAGCTCAGCTCCCGCTCCAGGGGACGGACGCGCTCTCCGCGCCGGGCGAGCGTGTGCCGGTAGCTGACGGCGGCCGCGAGCAGACCGGCCGCCGAGTCGACGTCGGCGCGGCGCGCGGTGGGCGGTCGCGCGGCGGTGATCACGCCTCGCACCTGCTCGACGATCCTGGCGAACCGGCGGCGCAACGCCTCGCGCACGGCCTCGTGCCGGTCGGCCTCGCGCCACAACAGCCGCGACAGGGCCCAGGAGGCGCCGAGCCGGGCGTCCAGCGCGGCGACCAGTCGTCGCAGGCTCTCCGCCACGTCCCCGGGGACGACCACCCTCCGGTGGTCCACCAGTTCCTCGGGCAGGCGTTGCACGAGGGCGGCGAGCAGGTCCGGCTTGTGGCGGAAGTAGTAGTGCACGAGGCCCTTGGGCACGCCGGCGCGTTCGGCGATCCGCGAGGTCGGGGTGGCGTCGAAGCCGACCTCGGTGAAGAGTTCGCCCGCGGCGCGGAGGATGCGGTCCCTCGCCGACGCCGCGCCACCGCCCGCGTCCTCAACGCCACCGGCTCCGAGACCGCCCACCGTGGCTCCGGGACCGGGACCGGGACCGCCGGCCGCGCCGGGGCACGACTCACCGACCGGGCTCCCCCGCGGGGCGTCCGCTGTGCCTTCTCGTGCGGTGCCTTGCTGTGGGGTGTCCACCGCGAGGTTCCGCGGGGCACCTGGTTGCGGGGCGCCCACCCCCCGGTCCTGTGGGACACCCACCCCCGAGGTCATGGCGTCGACCCCTCACGTCGGGCCCGGCGGCCGTCAGCGCGGGCGGTCCGCACGACACGCCCACGTCGACGGCCACGCGGTTCGGCCGTCACGGGCGAGCACGGATGCCGTGACGAGGGCACCCGTGCCCCCGTCGCCCGAGCAGCGGTCAGCGTCAGTGCTGCCCGGCGACGCCGCGGTGCGCGGCGTTGGCCGCGGGAACGGCCGCGAGGCCGACCGCCACGGCGAGCACGCCCACGATCCACGACGTCCAGGACGCCTGGGTGTAGTCGCTGTACCGCATCACCCACGGCGCCAGGAACAACAGGACCCCGAGCACGACGTGCGAGTACTCGCTGACCACCGAGCCCGGCGCGGCCAGGGACCACAGCCCCGTCACCGCCAGCAGCGCGCCAAAGACGATCATGGTCCACATGGCGCTGGTGTTGGTGTCGGTCCACAGCGGCGCCAGGAGCGTGTAGACCCCCAGCACCACGGACGCCCAGTCCTGCCAGCGGCTCCACGGCTTGGTCGTGCCAACCGGTCTGGTCATCCCAACCACCTCCGCGTCCGAAGAGGACTCGGTGGGCTCCGGCGGACCAGCCAGGCCCACCACGCCCAGCGTGCGCTTTGGCCGGCCGGCCGGTCAAGGGGTTGTCGTCGCAGGTAGAAGCGGGAATTCGGGCTCTGGCCCCGCCCGCTCCCCCGCCGCGGCCGCGGCCGCCGACCACTCCTCGGGAGCGCGGCCGCCGCGCCGACGCGGCGGCTGCTCTGCCAACGATCGGGGGATAACGACGTGGAGTGGCTCACACCACGCTCCCCTGGATCGTTACTCGTCGGTAACCTCCGCCCAACCTGCGCCGACGCTCCGCTCTCCGGCGCGATCCCTCGGTGCTCACCCTCGGCGTTCCGCAAGCCGAACAGCCCTGGAACAGGGAGGTACCTGCCGTGCAGAAGATCCTCGACGCGATCATGGCCGACGAGCTGGACGCACTCGCCTCGATCCCGGTCCCGGAGTCCTACCGCGGCGTCACCGTGCACGCCGACGAGGTGGACATGTTCGAGGGCGTCCCGCACAAGGAGAAGGACCCTCGCCGCTCGCTGCACCTCGACGAGGTGCGGACCCCCGAGCTGGGGCCCGGTGAGGCGCTCGTGGCGGTCATGGCCAGCGCGATCAACTACAACACGGTGTGGACCTCGATCTTCGAGCCCGTCCCGACCTTCGGCTTCCTCCGCCGCTACGGCAGGACCTCGCCGCTGGCCGCCCGGCACGACCAGCCGTTCCACGTCGTCGGCTCCGACCTCGCCGGCGTCGTGCTGCGCACCGGGCCCGGCGTGAACAACTGGAAGCCGGGCGACGAGGTGGTCGCGCACTGCCTGAGCGTCGAGCTGGAGCACCCCGACGGGCACGGCGACACCATGATGGACCCCGAGCAGCGCATCTGGGGCTTCGAGACCAACTACGGCGGCCTCGCCGAGATCGCTCTGGTGAAGACCAACCAGCTCATGCCGAAGCCGGCGCACCTGTCCTGGGAGGAGGCCGCCGCCCCCGGCCTGGTCAACTCCACCGCCTACCGGCAGCTCGTGTCGGCCAACGGCGCGGCGATGAAGCAGGGCGACGTCGTGTTGATCTGGGGCGCCTCCGGCGGCCTCGGCTCCTACGCCACGCAGTTCGCGCTCAACGGCGGCGCCATCCCGGTCTGCGTGGTGTCCAGCAAGGAGAAGGCCGAGATCTGCCGACGGATGGGAGCCGAGCTGATCATCGACCGCGCGGCCGAGGGCTACCGCTTCTGGAAGGACGAGCACACCCAGGACCCCGGGGAGTGGAAGCGGTTCGGCGCCAGGATCCGCGAGCTGACCGGCGGCGAGGACCCGGACATCGTCTTCGAGCACCCCGGCAAGGAGACCTTCGGCGCCAGCGTCTACGTCGCGCGGAAGGGCGGCACGATCGTCACCTGCGCGTCCACCTCCGGCTACATGCACCAGTACGACAACCGGTACCTGTGGATGAGCCTGAAGCGGATCATCGGCTCGCACTTCGCCAACTACCGCGAGGCGTACCAGGCGAACCGCCTGATCGCCAAGGGAAAGATCCACCCCACACTGTCCAAGGTGTACCCGTTGGCCGAGACCGGGCAGGCGGCGCTGGACGTGCATCACAACAGCCACCAGGGCAAGGTGGGCGTGCTGTGTCTGGCTCCCGAGGAGGGGTTGGGCGTGCGCGACCACGAGCTGCGGGCCAGGCACCTGGACGCGATCAACCGGTTCCGCGGCGTGTGACGGCGACGGACAGGGGCTGACGGCATCGGACGGCCCGACCTCGTTGCCCGGGTCGTCTGGGTTGTCCGCGCGGAACGCCGTTGTCCGTGGCTGACGGCGACGGACAGCGACTGACGGCGTCCGCCGCGCCGCCCGGAGATCTGACGGGTCCTGGGTTCGGTCACCGCCGGCTGACGTCCCCGTCGCGCCCGCCCGACCGGATTCCCCTCCGAGAGTGGCCTCCGCGTTTCACCCGGCGCGGAGGCCACTCTTGCGTTACCAATGCCGTGTCACCCGCGGTGCGTCACCAATCACCCACCACTCCCAGGTAGCGTGAGGAATATGGGCCTTGCCGACGACCGTGACCTGGTCCCGCTCGGGGTTGGATTCGACATCGCCCGGCGCGGGTACGACCGCGCGCAGGTGGACGAACACCTCGAACGCCTCGACGCCGACCTGCGCATCCTGGCGGCGGACCGCGACGCCGCGGTCTCCCAGGCGGCGGATCTCGCGCGGCAGTTGGAGGTGGCCCGCACCGAGATCGAGAGCCTGCGCGGCCAGGTGGAGCGGCTGGCCCAGCCGCCCACCACGGTCGAGGGGATGAGCGAGCGGCTCCAGCGCATGCTGCGGCTGGCCCAGGACGAGGCCGCCGAGATCAAGTCCAGGGCGCAGGCCGAGGCCTCGCACATCAGGGCCAAGGCGGAGCAGGAGGGCGCCGAGCTGCGCGCCCGCTACGAGAAGCTCATCGCCGACATGGACGCCCGGCGCACCGAGATGGAGGCCGAGCACCGCGGCGTCCTGGAGCGGGCCAGGGCCGAGGCGGAGCGCATCACCCGCGAGGCCAGCCAGCGCCAGCAGCACCTGGAGGCGGAGGCCGCGGCCCGCCGCAAGCAGGTGGAGGAGGACTTCGAGATCGCGATGGCCGGCCGCAGGGCCGAGGCCATGCGGTCGCTGGCCGAGCAGGAGGCCGCGAGCAAGGCCGAGGCGGAGCGCCGGGTGCGGGAGGCCACCGAGGAGGCCAACCGGCGCGTCGAGGAGGCCACCCGCCGCCTCCGGGAGGCCACCGAGGAGGCCAACCGCAGGGTGGCCGAGGCGACCCAGCAGGCCAACCAGAAGCTCCAGGAGGCGACGGCCGAGGCCAACCGCAGGGTGGAGCAGGCGGGCCAGCGCCTCCAGCAGGCCACGGCCGAGGCCAACCGCAGGGTCGCGGAGGCGACCCAGCAGGCCAACCAGAAGCTCCAGGACGCCACGCAGCAGTCGAACCAGAAGCTCCAGGACGCCACGAACGAGGCCAACCGCAGGGTGCGGGAGGCCACCGACGAGGCCAACCGGCGCGTCCGCGAGGCGACCGAGGAGGCCAACCGCAGGGTGCGGCTCGCGACGGACGAGGCGACCAGGCGGGTCGCGGAGGCCACGCGGCGCGTCTCCGAGCTGCGGGAGCTGCGGGGCAGGATCCTCGACCAGCTCCTCGGCACGCAGAGCCACCTGCGGGCGATGCAGACCGAGATGCAGAACCTCCAGGGCGAGATGCAGACGCTGCACGGCCTGGTCAACGAGGCCGCGCCGAAGCTCGCCCCGGACGCCGACGAGGAGGACGTGCTCGCCGGCCGGACCAAGGTCGACGAGGAGTCCCCGAAGGCCGAGGACGGGACCGCCGCCGTGGCGGAGGAGAGCGGCGACGCGGCGGACGCGAAGGGCGACGGCGAGGCCGGCGACAAGAAGGCCGCGACGAAGGGCGAGGCTCCCGACGCGGCCGACGAGGCTGGCGACGCCGACGGGGCCGACAAGCCTGAGAAGGCGGAGAAGGCTACGGACAAGGCCACGTCCACCGACGCCAAGGGCGGGGACGACAAGGCGGCGTCGGCCGGCGGCACCAGCGCCGCCGGCAAGCCAGGTGCCGAGGCTGGGAAGGCCAACGGGCCGGAGCAGGGCGGCGCCAAGTCGGACGACAGGGACGGCGAGGCCGGCGTCAAGGGCGGCGCCAAGGTCGGCGACAAGGGCCCGGACGCCGGCAAGGCGGTCGGGAAGACCGAGGACGGGGCGACGGCGGCCAAGCCGGCCGATCCGACGTCGGCCGCCGCGAAGCCCACCGATCCCAAGTCGACCGATCCCAAGTCGGCCGATCCGAAGTCGGCCGATCCGAAGTCGACCGATCCCAAGTCGACCGATCCCAAGTCGGCCGATCCGAAGTCGGCCGATCCGAAGTCGACCGACTCGAAGCCGACCGGTCCGAAGTCGACTGATCCCACGTCGCCCGGCCCCCAGGCGGACACGCCGAAGTCGGGGCAGCCCGCCACGGCCGCTCCCGCCGAGGCGGCGAAGAAGAACCAGGGCCAGCAGCCCGCTCCGGCGGCTCCGGCCGCTCCGGCGGCTCCGGCCGGTCCGGCCGGCTCCGGCAGGCAGCCGGGCGGGGACAACGCCGGCAAGCAGGCCGAGGCCGGGGCGGAGAAGACGGAGAAGGTCGACGCCGCCAAGGCGGACGCCGCGACCAGGAACATCGACGGCCCGACCAAGAAGCTGCCCAAGCCGACGCTGGAGCAGTTGGACCCGCCGACCAAGCGGATCCAGCTCCCGACGCCGCCGCCCGGCCCGCAGCCGGCGCAGCGCGTGACGCCGCCCCCGGTCCGGCCCGGCGGCCCGAACAACCAGCCGCCGCGCCCCCCGGTGCCCGGACCGCCCCCGGGGCACCAGCCCCCGGGGCACCCGCAGGCGGGACCTGGTCACCAGGGTCAGCAGCCCCCGCAGGGCCAGCAGCCGCCGCGGAACAACAACCCGCAGCAACAGCAACAGCAACAGCCCAACCCCCAGCGGGGCGGCAAGCCCGCTCCCCCTGGGCGGGCCAGGACCAAGCGCTGACACGCGGCGCACCCGGATGACCGGACGGCCCCGCATCCAGTCCACTGAGGACGGATGCGGGGCCGTTCGGCGTTCTCGCCGCCAGGAATGCCCTCTCGCTTCCGAGAATCCGCGCGAGAACCGGGACCTCCTGCTGTCGGGATGGCGCGCCGCCCTGCTCTCTGGTTGAGAAGGCCAGGGGTGCGCACACCTGGACAGGGGTTCGGGGAGTCTGAGATCGCTCAGGTCGAGGCGGCGAACGACGACGTGTGCCCGGTGGTGCTCCCTGCGCTCACCGGGACTGAGAAGTAAAGAAGCCGGGATGGTGCCCGCTGGCGTCGACCGCTTCTCCGGTGGGAGGGGCGAGGTGTCGACGTGGGGCGCACGAACCAGCACGAACCGACAGGAAGGGCACAATTTCGCCCCGAGTGGCAGCAAATTCAGCCACTCTGCCCGCAAATCCGCCCAAAACAGCGTTACTAGGGGGACCCCCTGTTTTAAGAGTTGCAGGTGGGTCTGACAGTTTGTGTGGGTGGCGCGGGTCGCCGCGTCGATGTCACCGGATCGTGGTCAGTTTTCGTCCACACCACGGGTGTCCGGCCGTGCGGGCCTCCCTCCTCCCCCGTTGCGTTGTGAGCAGCGGCGGAACGTCCGGTCATCGCGTCAGCCAAGCGCTCGGGGAAGCCAGTCGAGGACGGCGGCGGCGAACGCCTCCGGAGCCTCCACCGGGGCGAGGTGGCCGCAGCGGGGCAGGACGACCAGCTCCGAGCGGGGCATCAGGCCGACGAGGTCCCGGGCGACCTCCGGCGGCGTGAGCCGGTCCTCCTCGCCGGCCAGGACAAGGGCGGGAACGCGCGCGGACCTCAGCGTCTCGGTCGAGTCTGGCCGGGCCGCCATCGCGCGTTGCGCCCACGCCACGCCCGTCGCCGGCTGGCGTTCCACGAGCGCCCGCACGGCGGCGACGACGTCGGGGCGCTCCGCGTGGCTGGTCTCCCCGACCAGGGTGGGCAGCACCGAGTCCGCCAACCAGCCCGCCGTGCCGTCCGCCTCGGCCCTGGCCGCCACCGCCAGCCGGGCGGCGCGCTGCTCCTCGGTGTCGGCGACGGCCTTGGTGCTGGCCAGGACCAGGCCCGCGACCCGTTCCGGCGCCTTCCTGAGCACGGCCATGGCGACGTACCCGCCCATGGAGCAGCCGCCGAGGATCGCCCGGTCGATCCCGAGGTGGTCGAGCAGGCGGAGCAGGTCTTCGGCGACGACGTCGAGATCGGGGGCCGGGAGCTGGCCGTTCTCGTCCAGGGGTGTGCGGCCCAGTCCTCGCTGGTCAGGAGTGACCAGACGGACGCGTTCGGCGAGCGGGGCGCGCACGGCGTCCCACATCCCGGCGTCGGCGGGGAAGGCGTGCAGGAGCACGAGCGCGGGGCCAATTCCTTTGTCGATCATGTTCACCCTTCCTATCCTGGCGCGCATGCCCAGCCCGCACCTGATCGTCGTCACCGGGATCTCCGCCAGCGGCAAGACGACCGTCGCCCGCCTGCTCGCCGAGTCCTTCCCGCGCGGCGCGTTCGTGGAGGGCGACCTCGTCCGCGAGATGGTGCGGACCGGCCGTGTCGACATGTCGCCCGAGCCCTCCGAGGAGGCGCTCGCCCAGCTCCGCCTGCGGTACCGGCAGTCCGCGGCGCTGGCAGACTCGTTCCACGAGTCGGGTTTCGACACCGTGGTCGAGGACGTGATCATCGGCGAGGAGCTGCCCGGTTTCCTGGCCGCGCTCCGCACCCGCCCGGTGCACCTCGTCGTCCTCGCGCCGAGTCCGGCGGCGGTCGTGGGCAGGGAGCGCGACCGCGCCAAGACCGGCTACGACATCTGGTCGATCGAGGCGCTCGACGCCGTCCTGCGGGAGCGGACGCCGAAGCTGGGCCTGTGGCTGGACACCTCGGAGATGACTCCCGACGAGGTGGTGCGCGAGGTGTTGGCCCGGCTGCCGGAGAGCCGTCTGGACTGAACCGGGCGCACACCGGGCCACGCCCGAAACGTCCATTGAGGACATTGACGCGAGCTGGTGGGCGACGTCGGCGGTGCGTGTCGGAAGGGGGCTGGCTCTCCCGAGACGGAGAGCCTTCGTCCCCACGAGAACGCCCCTCTCAAGGTGCGGTCCGTGGAAAACCGCGTGAGTTCCGTCAGCGCCCGTCACTAGGGTGCCGGCATGGCCGGTGCTCCCGAAGAGATCCGAACAGAACGGCTGGTGCTCAGGAGGCTCGTCGACGCCGACCTCCCCGCGATGATCGAGGTGCACGGGGACGCGGAGACCAACCGGCACAACCCGACGGGGCCGCCCACGCTGGAGGAGATCAGGGAGAACCTGGCCGCCTGGCAGCGCGACTGGGTCGAGCACGGCATCGGCTACTGGGCGATCGAGGACGCGGGGACCGGGGAGGTCCTCGGGTTCGGCGGGCTGCGTCAGTTCGACTTCGACGGCCGGCCGGAGCTGAACCTCTACTACCGCTTCCGCCCGACCGCGTGGGGCCGCGGCTACGCGACCGAGATGGCCAGGGCGGCGGTCGACTGGGCGCACGCCGCCCGGCCGGAGCAGACGGTGGTCATCCGCACCGCGACCACCAACGCGGCCGCGGTGCGGGTCGCCGAGCGCCTCGGCTTCACCCTCCTGGGCACGAGGGACCTGGAGGGCGTTCCGGCCTCCGTGTTCACGAGTCGACGATCGTGACCTGTCGGGTCTCCGACGGCCCGTCCCAGGTCCGGGGCAGCGGCGTCGGCACGTCGGGGGCGACCCGGGCGACGAGCGCGTCCAGGACGTCCTCGGCGCGGCCGACCCAGAGGTGCTTGGCCCCGGCGAAGGGCACCACCTCCGCCTGGGGGATCGCCGCGAACCGGGCGCGCGCGTCGTCCGGGCGGAGGTAGTCGTCGAACTCGGGCACGAAGCAGTGCACGGGCTTGCCCGACTCGGCCCAGACGCGGAGGTGCTCGGGCTGGCTGAAGCGCAGCGGCGGGGAGAGCAGGACCGCGCCCCGCACGGCCGGGTCGCAGCCGTACATGAGCGCGAGGTCGGTGCCGAACGACCAGCCGAGCAGCCAGATGTTCGGCAGGTCGTGGAACTCCGCGTACTCCAGGGCGGCGGCGACGTCGAACCGCTCGCCCACGCCGTTGTCGAAGGAGCCCTGGCTGCGGCCGGCCTCGCTGGCGGTGCCCCTGGTGTTGAACCGCAGCACGGCGATGTCGGCCAGCGCGGGCAGTCGCCACGCGGCCTTGCGGTAGACGTGGGAGTCCATCATCCCGCCGTGCGTGGGCAGCGGGTGCAGGCAGACCAGCGTCGCGCGCGGAACACCGGACTCGGGCAGCGACAGCTCGCCGATCAGCTCCAGACCGTCCGCGGTGTGCAGCGTGATCGGCTCCCGGCGCGCGGGCAGCACGGTGTTGGCGCGAATCTCGGTGCTCACAACCCCCGATCCTGCCACCGGCTCTCACTCGACCCGGTGTCGAGACAGGGGTGGGTGTGAGCGACGTCGCCCCGCCGGGCGGTCCCGGTCACCACCACCGGCGGGTCGGGCGGCGGTGGCGGCGTCCGTTCCAGCACCCGCTGTGCCAGTGCCGGCGGTCGGCCGCCGACCCGTACTCGTCGGCCGGCCAGGCGACCACGTGCGGCGTGCCGGGCGTGATCTCGTGGTCGCAGCCGGGGCAGCGGTAGGTCTTCACGGTCTGGCTGCCGGCGACGGTGCGGACCAGCCAGTCGCCGTCCGGTCCCGACTCACGACGCGCCCAGCTCGCCGCGCCCAGCGGGCGGGGCTCGTCACCCCCGGACCCTGCTCCGGGGCGTCGCGGTCGGTTGCGGCGGGGCACGGCAGAACGGTAACCCGTCGGCTTCACCCGGTTGGGGCACGCACCAGGTTCCTCGCCCGCCAGCTCCCCGGCGACGGCCGGACCGGGGGCTGACGGTCCAGCCCGGTCCGCCGTCGCCGGTCCGGAGCCCGACGGTCTTCCTGGTGGGCGCGGGTTGGGCACAATAGGCCCATGCCGAGGTACGAGTTCCGTTGCCGCGCCTGCGGAGACACGTTCGAGGTCAACCGCCCGATGAGCGCGTCCTCCGACCCGGCGGTCTGCCCGTCCGGACACGACGACACCGTCAAGCTGCTCTCCACCGTCGCCGTCACCGGCCGAGGGAGCAGCGCCAGCGCCCCGGCGCCCAGCGGTGGCGGCTGCTGCGGCGGGGGTTGCTGCGGGTAACCCGTTCGTGACACGGGTGCGTGCGGCACCGAGGATCAGCACGACGTTGGTCCGGGGGTGAGCACGTGAGCGCCGCTCCGCACGACCCGCTCGGGCCCTTCACGTGAAGGACTGGCTGGGACTCGACCCGCGCCCGGACGGCTCCCGCGTCGAGCTGATCTTCGGAGAGTTCTCCGCGTCGCCCCCTCCCGCCCTGCACCATCGGGGACTTGCTCCAGATGGAGCTGACCGTCGCGATCCGCGAGGCCGGCCGCTCGGATCTCTTCGCGGTGACCGCGATCGGCGTCGAGATCAGCGCGGAACGCCGGAACGCGTTCATCCCCGACGTCGCCGTGATCGACACCAAGCCGATCGGCGGGGTCCTGAAGCCGGAGAACCTGCTCCTGGCGGTGGAGATCTGGTCTCCTGGCGACAGCCGGCGTGAACGCGAGGACAAGCGGACCGGCTACGCGGAGGCGGGAATCCCCTTCTTCTGGACGGTGCACCAGGAACGGTTCCCCTCCGCGCCCACCGTGGTGGCCCACCGGCTCGACGGCGAGCGGTACGTCGAGGACGTCACCGCCGTCCCAGGAACCAGCGTGACCATCACCGCCGCGCCCGTTCCCGTGACGTTCGACCCCGCGAATCTCTGGCCCTAGTGTCAGCCCCCTCCCGCCCGGGGGGCGAGCCCCGCGACCAGCCTATCGCCCGAGCCGGGCGGGAAAAACCCGAACAAGGCCGGCTGTGGACAACTTTCGGGCATGTGGATAACTCCGAGCCCGAAAGGGTGAACATCACCAGAGGATTCCCTGGGTGTGGTTCAGTGAAAGGTTGTCCTCCTGACAGCCAGTCGCATCGGACTGCCGCCGCCCACCACCTCGACAGCGGCCGGTAACACGACCGGCAGGGAGCCGGCGGGTAACGCGACCGCCGGGGAGAGGACCCACCAGCGCGACCACCGCGTGCTCTGGCGCCCGTCTCGCTCCACTCCGCCGATCTCCCTCTGTGGAGCGAGCGCGCTCCCTCCCTGGGACGAGAGGAAACCATCGCCAACGGGAGGTGGCGGCGTGCGGTGACAACGAGAGTAGGGAACACACCGAGGCGGGAACCCAAACAGTCCACAGTTGAACAGATAAACGTCCACAGTGGTCAATCGGGTCACTACGATCGCCCGAGCGCGTCAGGAGACCCGAGCACCACGAAGTCGAGGGCTTCGATGTGAACCGTATCCGAGGAGGACCTCATTCCCAGTCCTCAGAAGCGGCGCGATCGTCGAGCCGGAGTCGTGCTCACCGGACTGACCGCCGCCCTCTCCGCCGTCGCGGTCACCGCGACCGGCGCCAGCGCCGCGCCCGCCGCGCCTGCCACACCCCCGCGCCCGCCGCGCCTGCCACGCCCCCCGCACCCGCAGCGCCCGCGGCGTCCCCGGCCGATTCGCACCTGGTCGGCAAGGGCGGCGGCAAGCTGCACACGCCGGGGTCGGAGAACCACCGGGTGCTGTTCGAGATCAACGCGCACGGGAACCCGGCGACGAGCCGTGGCACGTTCCGCGTCACTCACCACCTGCCCGACGGCACGCTGTTCGCCGAGTTGGACGGCGAGGTGGACTGCCTGATGACCGGCGGGAACACCGCGGTCACCACGGGCGTGATCAAGCGCGCCAACCTGCCGGGGCACCCGGAGGTCAACCTCGTCGGCAGGCGGGTCGGCTTCACCGTGCAGGACAACGGCCGCGCGGACCGCGTCGGTTGGAGCTGGGCCGTCAACGGTTTCGAGGAGAGCGCGCCCCGGTGCTCGGGGCCCGCGCCGTTCTACAAGATCGAGGAGGGCGGCTACGTCGTGCGGGGCGTCGACCTCTGAGCGAGGGGACCGGGGGTGGTGCGGCCGGAACGCCCGGAGCCGCACCACCCCTCCCTCGTCATGCGGTGTAGTCGCGGAACCCCTTGCCGGTCTTGCGACCCAGGCGGCCGGCGGTGACCAGGTGCTCCAGCAGCGGCGCCGGGGCGAACCCGGCCTCGCGGAACTCCAGGTAGAGCGTGCGCTGGATGGCCAGGGCGACGTCGAGGCCCACCACGTCGAGCAGCTCGAACGGCCCCATGGGCATGCCGCAGCCGACCTTCATCGCGTTGTCGATGTCGTCGGCCGACGCGTAGTGCGCCTCCAGCATCTTCACCGCGTCGTTCAGGTACGGGAACAGCAACGCGTTCACGATGAAGCCGGCGCGGTCGCCGCAGGACACCGGGTGCTTGCCGAGGCTGGCGCACACGGCCTTCGCGGTGTCGACCACGTCCTGGTCGGTGGCGATGGTGTGCACGACCTCGACGAGCTTCATCACCGGCGCGGGGTTGAAGAAGTGCATCCCGACGACGTCGCCGGGCCGCGAGGTCGCGGCGGCGCACTCGATCACCGGCAGCGAGGAGGTGGTGGTGGCCAGCACGGTGCCCGGCTTGCACACCTCGTCCAGCGTCTCGAACACGGCCTTCTTGACCGCGAGCTCCTCGGCGACCGCCTCGATCACCAGGTCGCAGTCGGCGAGGTCGTCGAACCGGACGGTGGTCTGGATCCGGCCCAGCGCGGCGTCCCGGCTCGCGTCGTCGAGCTTGCCGCGCACGACGGCCTTCTCCAGCGAGCGGCGCACGCCCGCCAGGGCCGCCGCCGCCTTCTCGTCGCTGCGGGCCCGCAGCACGACGTCGTAGCCGGCCTTCGCGAAGACCTCGACGATGCCGGTGGCCATCGTGCCGGTGCCGACGACACCAACCCGCTGGACCGGCCGGGTGACGGGAGCGGCCGCCGGCGCGCCCTCGCTCGGGGTGTGCACGTCCGGCACGACACCCGGCGAGTCGGGCTCGTCGTAGGTGTAGAAGCCGCGGCCGGTCTTCCTGCCCAGCAGCCCGGCCGTGATCATCTGCTTGAGCAGCGGCGCCGGGGCGTGCAACCGGTTGCGCGACTGGTGGTACATCGTGTCGAGGATCTCGTAGGCCGTGTCCAGGCCGATCAGGTCCAGCAGTTGCAACGGCCCCATCGGGTAGCCGCAGCCCAGCCGCATCGCGGCGTCGAGGTCCTCGCGCGTCGCGTAACGCGACTCGTACATGCGCACGGCGTGGTTCAGGTAGCCGAACAGCAGGGCGTTCGCGATGAACCCCGCGCGGTCGTTGATCACCACCGGGACCTTGCCGAGCCTCCTGGCCAGCTCCACGACGTCGTCGACGACGTCCGGCTCGGTGACGACGGTGCGCACGACCTCGACCAGCTTGAGCACCGGGGCCGGGTTGAAGAAGTGCATCCCGACGACCTTGCCGGGTCGGCTGGTGTGCACGCCGATCTCGGTGACCGACAGCGACGAGGTGTTGGAGGCGAGCACGACGTCCGGCCGGCACACGCGGTCCAGCTCGGCGAAGACCTTGGCCTTGAGCTCCATGCGCTCCGGGACGGCCTCGACCACGAAGTCCGCCTCCGCCAGGTCGTCCATCGAGGTGCTGTAGCGGATGCGGTCCATCAGGGCGCGCTGCTCGCCCTCGTGCAGCTTGCCGCGCCGCACCGCGCGCTCGGTGGAGTGCACGATGTGGCCGCGCCCGCGCTCGACGCCCTTCTCGTTCGCCTCGACCGCGATCACCCGCAGCCCGTTGCGCGCGAACACCTCCGCGATGCCGGCACCCATGGTGCCCAGGCCGACGACGCCCACCGTTGTGATCTCCCGCGCCAAGGCCATTCCTCCCGCTGCGTCGAGGGTTGGGGTACTCGCCGACGACCGGTCACCCTACGCGTCGGTAATGTCCGTGATCCTGCCACGACGTTCTCCGGGACCGAGGTGAGGTTCGCCACCCGGCTCCGGCGTGCCGGGGCTACTCCGGCTACTCGTCGAAGCGCCGCTCGGCGAGTTCCTGGACCCGCCGGAGGGCCTGGTCCGCCTGCCTGCCCCACGCCCGCACGGTGACGGTGTCGCCGCCCCGCGCGTTGAGGCCCATCAGCGCGAGCACGCTGCGCGCGTCGACAGCCGCGCCGGCGTACTCCACGACCACCTCGGCGTCGAGGTCGGCGACCGAGCGCGCGAGCAGCGCGGCGGGTCGCGCGTGCAGGCCGACCTCGTTGCGCAGCACCACCTCGGCCGACAGCCCCGGACCCCGCTCGTCGCCGCCGGCCTCGGGTGTCCCGGCCTCCGTCGTCGGCGCGGTCGTCACGGCGGCCGCTCCCGCCGCGAACTCCGCCTCGGGGCCGCCGGCCACGCCCCCGGCCACGCCCCCGGCCTCCCCCGCGGCCGTGGCCGCCGCGGCCACGACGCCGTCCAGGTCCGCCCCGCCCTGCGCGGCGACGGCCGCCGCGACCGCGCCCTCCACGAACGGCGCCTCGACCACGTGCGCGCGCCGGGGGTCGTTGAGGCCCTCCACCACCAGCTCCGCGGTCATCCGCGCGCTGCCGAGGTCGTAGAGCAGGACGACGCCGTCGCCTCGGTCCGCCCGGTCCACGGCGGCGCCCACCGCGTCGTAGTCGGTGCCGAGGCCGCCGTCCGGCGCGCCACCGACCGGCAGGACCGGCACGTCCGGCGCCATCTGGGCGGCCAGCTCGGCCAGCCCCTCCGCGAGCTTCGCGCTGTGCGAGACGAGGACCAGTCCGACGGTCATCGCGCACCCGCCGAGGAGGCCAGGGCGCGCAGGATCAGCGCGGTGGAGCGCGCGCCGGGGTCGAGGTGGCCGGCGCTGCGCTCGCCGAGGTAGGAGGCCCTGCCCTTGCGGGCCACCAGGGGGGTCGTGGACTCCGCGCCCCGGTCCGCGGCCTCGGCCGCGGCGGCCAGCACGGCCGCCACGTCGCCGCCCGCCTCCGCGGCGGCGACGGCGGCATCCACGGCGGGCGACAGCGCGTCCACCATGGTCTTGTCCCCGATCTCGGCCCTGCCCCTGGCGACGACGCCGCCCAGCGCGGCGCGCAACGCCTCCGCAGCGGCTGGGCCGTCCACTTCGGACTTCTCAGTGACGGCGTTGGCGGCCCTCAGGAAGGCGGTGCCGTAGAGCGGGCCGGAGGCGCCGCCCACAGTGGAGATCAGCGTTGTTCCGACCGCCTTCAGCACCGCCGTGGGCGTGTCGAGGTCGGCGCTGTCCACCTTGGTCACGACCGCGAGGAAACCGCGACGCAGGTTCTCCCCGTGGTCGGCGTCCCCGATCACCCGGTCCAGCTCGGTCAGCTCGGCGCGGTGGTCGGCCACCGCCGCCGCGACCGCGCGCAGCGCGCGGACCAGGTCCTCCGCCGTGCACGTCATGCTCACACCCCCCACCGCAGCGCCGGCGTCCGCACCGGCGCGTCCCACAGCTCCGTCAGCTCGTCGTCCAGCCGCAGCAGGGTCAGGCTCATGCCCTGCATCTCCAGGCTGGTCACGTACGGCCCGACCAGCCTCCGCTCGACCCTGATCCCCCGCTCGGCGAGCAACCGCTCGGCCACGCCGTGCGCCAGGTACAGCTCGACCAGCGGGGTGCCGCCCATCGAGTTGGTGAACAGCAGGACCCGGTCGCCCTCGACGAACGGGAGGTCCTCGACCACGCCCTCGACCAGGCGGCGGACGATCCCGTCGGCCGGCTCCAGCGGCACCCTGGCCCTGCCCGGCTCGCCGTGGATGCCGATGCCGATCTCCATCTCGTCCTCGGCGAGGGTGAAGGTCGGCTCGCCGACGTGCGGGACGGTGCACGCGGTGAGCGCCATGCCCAGCGACCGCACGTTGGCGACGACGCGGCGGGCCAGCGCCTCGCACGCGTCGAGGTCGTCGCCGCGTTCCGCCGCGGCGCCGACGATCTTCTCCAGCAGCACGGTGCCGCCGACCCCGCGCCGGCCGGCCGTGTAGGTGGAGTCCTTGACCGCCACGTCGTCGTCGATCACGACGGTGCGCACGTCGATGCCCTCGGCGGAGGCCAGCTCGGCCGCCGTCTCGAAGTTCAGCACGTCGCCGGTGTAGTTCTTGACCACCAGGAGCACGCCGGCGTCGCCGTGCACCGCCTCGACCGCGGCCTGCACCTGGTCGGGGGTCGGCGAGGTGAACACCGCGCCGGGGCAGGCGGCGTCGAGCATGCCCAGCCCGACGAAGCCCCCGTGCAACGGCTCGTGGCCGGAGCCCCCTCCGGAGACGAGCGCGACCTTGCCGCGCCTCGGCGCGTCCGCCCTGGCCACGTACGCGGGGTCCTCGTGCACCCGCAGCAGGTCGCCGTGGGCGGCGGCCAGGCCGCGCAACGCCTCGGCCACCACGGTGGACGGATCGTTGATGATCTTCTTCACGGCGGGTCTCCTTGCCGAGCAGCCGGCGAACACGCGTGCGCCCTTCCTACCCCAGCCGGGGCCGGCCTCCAAGCGCTCCCCGGCGCCCGCCGGTCCCCGGCGGTCCGTCCACCCAGGACCGGAGGTTAGGCTCACCTAAGGGAGTGAAGCCGCTGGTCGCGGGGGAGGAGCGGCCGGGGGCCCGAGGAGGAGTGACGAGTGTCCCGTTGGATCAGACGGGCGGCCGCCGTGGTGGCCGCCTCGGCCGTGTTGTCCCTCGCCGCGTGTGGCGGGGGCGAGCAGCGGCCGCCGCAGAGCCAGCCCCAGGTCGCCCAGGGCAAGGACGGCTTCCGGGACGCCGACAAGCGGACCGCGGAGTTCGGCACCGCGGCCAAGCCCGGCGAGTTCCCCAGGACCATCCGGCACGCCAAGGGCGAGACCCGGCTGGAGAGGAGGCCGGAGCGGGTCGTCGTGCTCGACACCGGTGAGCTGGACAACGTCGTCGCGCTCGGCGTCCAGCCCGTCGGCGTCGCCTACACCGAGGGCTCGCCGACGATGCCGTCCTACGTGGGCGACCGGGGTGGCCAGCCGGTCACCGTCGGGACCAACAACAACCTGAACTTCGAGGCGATCCAGAACCTGCGCCCCGACCTGATCCTGGGCTCGGTGCTGCGGCTGGACGCGCAGTACGACAAGCTGGCCGCGATCGCCCCGACGGTCTTCACCCTGCGGCCCGGCTTCACCTGGAAGGAAAACTTCCGGGTGAACGCGGCCGCGCTGGACCGCTCCGCCGACGCCGACCGGCTCATCGCCGACTACGAGCGGCACGCCAAGGAGGTCGGTCAGCGCGTCGAGCAGAAGCTGGGCCACCGGCCGTCCATCTCGATGCTGCGCTTCATGACGAACAAGGTCCGGCTCTACGCCGCCAAGTCCTTCGTCGGCACCATCCTCAACGACGCCGGCCTTCCCCGACCCGAGAAGCAGCGGGTGGACGACCTGGCGGTGGAGATCAGCACCGAGAACCTGTCCATGGCCGACGCGGACTGGATCTTCGTGGGCAGCTACGGCGATCCCACCAAGACCGGGATGGACGCCGCGCTCGCCGGTCCACTGTGGAGCCAGCTCGGCGCGGTGAAGGCGGGTCACGCGCAGAAGGTCGCCGACGAGACCTGGTTCCTCGGCCTCGGCCTGCTCGCCGCGAACTCCGTCCTCGACGATCTCGAGAAGCGGCTCACCCAGAGCTGAGCCCCGACGAACAACCGGCCGGGAGGGCACGCGCGCGTGCCCTCCCGGTGTTGTCAGCGGCCGTAGCGGAGTCGGATGAGGCGCACCAGGCGGCGCACCGTGCGCGAGCCCCGGTCGAACGTCATGGGGTGCAGGAGCGCCGCGAACCGACGGCGGGTCACGGCCTGCGCCCTGGTGAACTCCCGCAGGCCGTCGTCCCCGTGGATGCGGCCGAAACCCGAGTCGCCGACCCCGCCGAACGGCAACGCGGGCACGGCCACGAACGACAGCACGGAGTTCACCGCCACCATCCCGGCCCTGAGCCGGCGCGCCAGCTCGGCGCCCCTGGCACGGGAGAACACCGCGCCGCCCAGTCCGTAGCCGGTGCCGTTCGCCCTCCGCACCGCCTCGTCCACATCGGACACCCGGTTGACGACCACCACGGGACCGAAGGTCTCCTCCGCGACGGCGGGGGCGTCCTCGGGCACGTCGACCAGCACCACGGGCTCGACATAGGGCGGGCGCACCGAGTCCCGGCCGCCCACCACGGCCCGCGCGCCCCGGTCCAACGCCTCGCGGACGTGCCGCCGGATCACGTCCACCTGCGCCGGCATCGTGATCGGGCCGAGGTCGGCCCCCGGCTCGCCGCCGGGCCGCAGCCCGGCCGCCTTGGCCACCAACAACTCCACGAACCGGTCGGCCACCGGCTCCACCACATACACCCGCTCGACGCCCACGCAGGTCTGGCCGGCGTTGGACATCGCGCCCCACAACGCCGCGTCGGCCGCCGCGTCGAGGTCGGCGTCCCCGTCCACGATCAACGCGTCCTTGCCGCCGCACTCGACCAGCACGGGCGTCAGGGTCTCCGCGCACGTCGCCATCACGCGTCGGCCCGTCGCGGTCGAGCCGGTGAACGCGACCTTGTCCACACCGGACCGGCACAGCGCGGCCCCGGTGTCGCCGAAGCCGGTGACCACGGTGAACACCGGGTGTTCCGGCACCACCTCGGCGAACGAGGCGGCCAGCCACTCCCCCACGCCCGGCGTCAGCTCGCTCGGTTTGAACACCACGGCGTTGCCGGCGGCGAGGGCGTAGGCGATCGAGCCCATCGGCGTGAACGCCGGGTAGTTCCACGGACCGATGACCCCGACCACGCCCAGCGGCAGGTACTCCAGGGTCGCCACGTGGTTGTACATCAACAGGCCGGTGGGGACGCGCCGCCGACCCAGCACCCGCTCGGCGTTGTGCGCCGCCCAGTGCAGGTGGTCGACCACCATGACCAGCTCCAACCGCGCGTCGTCCAGCGGTTTGCCGGTCTCGGCGCAGATCAGCGCGGCGAACTCGTCGAGGCGGCCGACCAGCAGGCGGCGCCACGCGGTCAACCGGCGGGCGCGCTCCGCGAAGCCGAGGCCGGCCCACCAGGCGCCGGCGGGGCGTGCCGCGCGGACCGTCGCCGCGACCTTGGCCGGACCGTGGACGGGATGGGTCCCCACGACCTCTCCCGTCCGGGGATCGATCGAGACGAAGGTGTCCGTCCCGTCCTCGTCCGCCGTGTCGCCGCGGATCACCGTTCGTCCCTGTGCCGTGGGGCTCATCGACGCGCCTCCCTCGGGGCCGGCGGACGGGTTACTGAAGCGTAAAGCAGGAGGGAAGAGGTGGGGCGCACATTTCGCGCGCGCCGCGCTTCCAGCAGCGCGCGGGTTACCCCGCGAGGCGCCCACCCGACGCCGCTGTCCACCGAGCCGCTCCCTGCCCGCCCTCACGGCCGGAGCGACCTGGCCTGGGTCAGCGAGGAAACCCGAGCCACGAGCTAGACGGTCCCGAGTCTGGCTAACCAACGCATCGCGCCCTCCGGCAGCCATGTCGGGTGCCGCGGCCGGTCCACGATCAAGGCCATCGCCCCGGGCTCCGCCGGACGTCAGCCCTTCGGCAGCTTCGGCAACATCGCCTTCGCCGCGCCGATGGCCTTCGCGCACGGGTCGACGTTCGCCTTCTTGATGTTCTGCATCTCAACGCGGACCGTCTCGGCGCGGTTGCCCGCCGTCTTCCGGTGCTCCCAGAAGATCTGGCAGGAGGGGTACACACTGGTGTCCTTCTTGCGCTGCTTCGCCTTCACACCGTTCACGTCCACGGGGTCGCCCGTGTCGCCGAAGCCGGCCGAGGTGAGGAGGAGGTTGACCGAGACCTCCATCCCCGACGCCGACCAGGTGCACTCGTTCAGGCCGTTGCGTCGCTCGGTGGTCTCCCCGCCCAGCGCCTCGGCCCTGCCCGCCTGGTCGAGCAGCGAGCACGGCTCGATCGTGGCCAGGGTGCCCGGCTCGGCCGCGCGCTGCGGGGGCTGCTTGCGGACGCGCTCGACGACGTACTCCACGATCCGGCGCCCTGGCGCGCAGGCGTCGCCCTCGTCGACGCCGATCTGGAACGTCAGGCCCATGGGCATCTTGCCGCCCTGGGTGACGGCCTTGACGAAGCAGGTCTTCCCGATCGACTCGCCGTCGACGTGGGCGTGCAGGCCGGCCACCTCGGCGTTGGTCTTGACCCCCAGCAGCGACTCGCCGATCGTCATGGACACGCTCAGCTTCTTGCCGGCCTTGTCCTTCATGTAGTTCGAGCACTTGCTGTAGCCGCCCAGCGTCGGCTCGTTGGGCGTGCCGAGCTGGCTGAGGAACTCCTTGTCCAGCAGCTTGCACGGGTCGATCGCGCGGAGCTTGTCCAGCGCGAAGGCGGGCTCGACCGGCCCCTCCGGCAGGTTCGGCGTCGTTCCCGTGGTGTTCGCGGCGCCGGCGGCGGGCACGGTGCTGCGCGGGTAGGTGACCTTGGCCAGGTCCTCGGACGAGCCGCAGCCGGCGAGGACGACGGCGGCGGCGGTCAGGACGACGGCGAGCGACGCGGAGCGGGTCGAGCGGGGCACGACGAGCACCGTAGCGAGCCGCGACCGTGTCCGGAGGCAGAACGGGCGATTACCCCAGATGGCCGATACCGGCGGCGTGGTCGGAGTCACGCTCCGGAACGGGAACGATCCAGAAGATCAACACGCTGGTACTGGTGAGGGCAACGGGGCCCGACACATCCGGTTCGAGCACCGAGGAGCACCGCCTGTGACGAGCGACCAGACCCGTCGTGCCCGTCAGCACCGAGCCCCGCTGCGTGGCGCCGTGGCCAGGGCCGTCCGCCGTCTCGACGCGTGGACGTTGGAAGCCTTCAACCCGGTCTTCCCCCACCGCGGCCGCCGCCACTGACAGCACCAGCGAGAACACACAGCGCCCGTGCGCCACTCCCTCTCGGGACGGCGCACGGGCGCTGTCGCATACGCCCCGCAGGCCGCCGGACCTGGTGGAGGGCGTGAGCCGCGACCTGGTTCCTTTTCCGTCAGGAAGGGCGGAGCCGAGCGGATCGCGGCAGTCGCAGGGACGAACAACCCCGCATGAACCACGGCGCCCGTGTGCCGCCCCCTCCCGAGGGACGGCGCACGGGCGCCGTGTCACGTGCCGCGCTCCTGTCGGCGGAGACGGTCGTCAGTGGTGGCCGTCGATGCCCGGCGGGGGCTCCGGCAGCTCCTCGGCGGGCGCGGCCGCGGGCACGGCGAGCGGGCGCAACCCGGCCCACAGGCCGAAGACCACCGCCGTGGCCAGCATGGCCAGCCCGCTCCACAGGTTGATGTTCACCCCTGCCGACTTGCTGATGTCGGCGTCGGTGGTGAACCCGAGTCCCAGCACGGTGAGGACCACGCCGTAGACGGCGAACAGGAACCCGATGATCCAGCGCAGGTCGAACAGGCCGGCCCGGCGCGGGGCGGTCGGGGTGGCGGTCCGGTCGGTCACGTCGTCCTCCTCCCTCAGGCGAAGATGATGTTGAGCACGAGGGTCAGCACGAGCACGCCGCCGGCCAGCAGGTAGGGCGAGCGGTACCAGCCCGCGTCCTCGCCGTGCGTGGAGTGCGTGCGCTGCTCCTTCGGCGTCAGGCCGTAGACGAAGCCGACCAGCTCCGCCTCCGGCTTCGGCCGGGTCGCCAGGCTGACGACCACGCTCACCGCGATGTCGAGCACGAACGCCACGCCCGCGCCGAGGAAGCTGGCGCCCTGGCCGGGCAGGCTCAGCACGCCCACCTCGTTCAGGACGAACACCGCGACCGCGCCGAGGGTGCCGGCGACCAGGCCGCTCCAGCCGGCCGCCGGGGTCATCCGCCGCCAGAACATGCCGAGGATGAAGGTGGCGAACAGCGGGGCGTTGAAGAAGGAGAACAACGCCTGGATGTAGTCCATGATGTTGCCGTAGCCGGAGGCGATGAACGCGGTGCCGATCGCCACCAGCACGCCGGCCGCGGTCGCCCACCGGCCGACCCGCAGGTAGTACTCGTCCGGCTTGTCCTTGACGACGTAGTCCTGCCACAGGTCGTAGGTGAAGACCGTGTTGAAGGAGCTGACGTTGGCCGCGACGCCGGCCATGAACGAGGCCAGCAGGCCGGTGATCGCCACGCCGAGCACGCCGTTGGGCAGCAGGTCCCTGATGAGCAGCGGCAGCGCGTGGTTGAACTCCAGCCCCGCCTCACCGTGCCCGGCCTTGAGCGCGGCCATCTGCGGCACCGCGACCGCGGCGATCATGCCGGGGATGATCACGATGGCCGGGATCAGCGCCTTCGGGTACGCGCCGATGATCGGGGTGCGCATGGCGGCGGACATGCTCTTGGCCGACATGGCCCGCTGCACCTCGGCGAAGTTGGTCGTCCAGTAGCCGAAGGACAGCACGAAGCCGAGACCGAAGACGAGGCCGATGACGCTCATGGTGGCGTTGCCCAGGCCCGTGAGGTCGGTCGCCGGCCACGCGGAGAGCTGCTCGCCCCCGCCGGGGGAGTTGGTGATCTTGTCGACCAGGCCGCTCCAGCCGCCCACCTTGACCAGGCCCACGATGGTCACCGGCAGCAGCGCGGCGACGATCACGAAGAACTGGAGCACCTCGTTGTAGATGGCGGCGGACAGCCCGCCCAGCGTGGTGTAGGCGAGCACGACCAGCGCGGCGATCACGATCGACAGCGGGATCGGCCAGCCGAGCATCAGGTTGAGCAGCAGCGCCAGGGCGTAGAGGTTGACGCCGGCGATGAGGACCTGGGCGCAGGCGAAGCTGATCGCGTTGACCAGGTGCGCGCCCTTGCCGAAGCGCCGCCGCAGGAACTCGGGAACGCTGCGGACCTTGGAGCCGTAGTAGAACGGCATCATCACCAGGCCGAGGAAGACCATGGCCGGGATGGCGCCGATCCAGTAGTAGTGCACGGTCGGGATGCCGTACTGGGCGCCGTTGGCGGCCATGCCCAGCAGCTCCAGCGCACCGAGGTTGGCCGAGATGAACGCCAGCCCGGTCACCCACGCCGGTAGCGACCGCCCGGACAGGAAGAAGTCGAGGCTGGTCGACACCGAACGGCGGGCCAGGTACCCGATGCCCAGGACGATCACGAAGTAGAACGCGAGCAGGGCGTAGTCGAGGGGGCCGGCGTCAAGCCGTAGATCCGATGCCGCGAGCACGGTCACCCAACCCCACCTCCCAAAGTCAACAACGTTGTCAACAGGACCGAACAGCAATCACCAGATCCGGTGAGTGGTGGCGGACACTACCGCACAGACTGTGACATTCCTAGGCCCGTCCCGCCGCTCGGGGCGAATTTGTTGTGAGCGAAGACTAATTCGTCCCGGTGACGATGCCATGTCGACCCGGTGACACGCCAGCCACGGACGCGGTCGGACGGGACCAGGACAGACGGGCGGACACGGCAACCAACCGGCCTGTGCCACCCCCGCGACAAACCCCTCGCGACCGAGCGCGGGGTCGGCGAGGGCGGGCGGGAGGCCCGGAGCGATCACGGGAAGTAACCGTTACGGATCGAACACGGGCGTGCGACGCCACTGGCGCGGGACACACGGAAAACACGAACGGCCCGCCGCCGCGAGCACCGGGGGGTCGTGCTCGGCGGCGACGGGCCGCGGGGGCGCCGGGAGGCGCTCCGAAGGAGGGCGGAGGAGGCGCGCGCGGGGGCGCGCGCTCAGACGCCGATGGTCACGATCACGGAGGTCTCGTTCCTGCCCCGCCGACCGGTCTCGGTCCCGGTCGGGGCCGAGGGGGCCACACCGGCCCAGTTCAGCTCCACCTCACACAGCCTCTTGGTCTTGCGCCCCTCGTCGAGCCGCCAGACCGCGACGAGTCGCCGGCCCGCCGGCCGCCCCCATCGGCCCAGGTAGTCCTCGGCGACGGTGAGCGCGTACTCCTTCGCGCCCCTGGCCACGTACGGACCGTGGTCGTCGATCTCCTCGACGTGTTCGAGGACCCGCTGCCCCCGCACGACGCGGTACAGCTCAACCCGGTGCCAGTAGCTCCACGCCATGAGTGAACAGTCCCCCTGACCGGGGCCGTGACCAGGCCGACGACGACCGCGCACGGTCGGGCCGATCAGGGCGCCCTGAGCGAAGCGCTGTAACGTCCGAGTGCGCGCCGTGACGAAACAGCACTGTCCGTAATGGCTCCGCACAGTAGTTGGCAATTGCCGAGCGGCACATGCGCCAGATGGGTGGCATCGCCATCCCTGGCGAGACACGCCGCTAACGGGTGACAAGTAACCCGATCAGGTGCCCCGCATGAGCACAGGAGGTTGTCGATGACGACCGAGAGCCCCACCGTCCGCCGGCGTCGGCTCGCGATGGAGCTACGCCGACTGCGGGAAGCCGCCAACCGCACCAACGAGGAGGTGGCCCGCCACCTCGGCTGCTCCCCCTCCAAGATCAGCCGGATCGAGCTGGGGCGGCGGCCGGCCAGCCCCGGCGACGTCCGGCTGCTGCTCGACTTCTACGGGGTGAACGGCAGCGAGGCGGACGCGCTGGTCGCCATGGCCAGGGCCGCCCGGCAGAAGGGCTGGTGGCACGTCTACGAGGACGCGTTGCCGGAGAGTTTCCAGGTCTTCGTCGGACTGGAGAGCGACGCCTCGGCCATGCGCACCTTCGAGCCGCTGCTGGTTCCCGGTCTGATGCAGACCGAGGACTACGCGCGCGCGGTGCTGAACACGGCCATCGGCGCCGACCCCTCGGACGTGCAGCGGCGCGTCGAGGTGCGGATGAACCGGCAGAAGATCTTCCGGCAGCGGCAGCCCGTGCACCTGTGGGCGCTGATCGACGAGGCCGTCCTGCACCGCCCGGTCGGCGGGCCGGCGGTGATGCGGGAGCAGTTGGAACGACTTCTGGAGGAGGCCAGCAACCCGAATATCACGTTGCAGGTGCTGCGCTTCGAGGGAGGCGCGCACCCGGGGATGTCCGGCTCTTTCGTGATACTTGAGTTTCCTTCGCCCACCGATCCCGCCATCGTGTACTTGGACAGCCTCACCGGCGGCCTGTATACGGAAAAGAGCGCTGAGGTCCAGCGTTTCTGCTTGGTGTGGGAGCACCTGCGGGCGAAAGCGTGTGCTCCCGACGAGTCCGCCGCGCTCATCGCGGCGAGGGCGAAGGAGTATGGGTGACCGATGGCGGCGGCTGGCGGCCGGGATCCTCCCGGCCGCCTGCTTCCTGGCGGAAGAGCAGCTACAGCGACAACCTGGGCAACTGCGTCGAGGTGACGGCCGGTCCCGGCGGGGTGGCCCTGCGGGACTCGAAGAACCCGCGCGGGCAGGGTCTGCTGTTCTCCGCGAGCACGTGGCACGTCTTCATCCACGGGACGAGGTCCGGTGAATTCGACCTGGGGTGAACGCGTCCGAATAGGGGGAGGGGCGGCCGGACCGGCCGCCCCTCCCCTCTTTTCACCCTGCCCACCCAGCCCGTGGACAAAACCCTCCAAACCCACATGGGTCATGATCGGCGGTCATTCCGGGAAATCATGAAGGGCTGTTTTCCGGAACCGGGTTGTTTTTGGCGTCGGCTAGCCGTTCAGAGCAGCGCGCACGGCCGAGGCGATCCCGTCCAGCTCGTCCCGCGGCCGCACCCTCAGGTCGGCGCTGAGCCGGAAACCGTCCCCGGCGTGCCTCGGGAACACGTGCAGGTGGACATGGGGGATCTCCTGCCCCGCGGCGGCGCCGTCGGCCAGGAAGAGGTTGACGCCCTCGCAGCGCAGCTCCGACCGCCGCAACGCGCCGGCGAGCCGCTGCGCGACCCGGAACATCCGTGCGCCGACGTCCGGAGGCAGGTCGCCCAGCCCCACGGCGTGCTCCCTGGGGAGCACCAGGAGGTGCCCGGTGGTCACCGGGCGCAGGTCGACGATGCCGAGCAGCTCGCCGTCGTCGTGCACGACGCTGGCCTCGGCGCGCCCGTGCGCGATGGCGCAGAAGACGCACTCACCGTTGACGGTCGTCGGTAGCTCCACACGCTCGCTCATGACCTCCGACGCTAGGGGCGGGACCCGGACGCGCCCAAGATCCACTCGGCGGGAAGATCCTTTCTTGCGCGGTTATGCAGCTTCAGCAACTTATGCACGTGCATGATCTTCTGCTACCGTCGGTCGCCGACGATGACTCCCGGATCGGAGGAAGCCCGATGAGCGCGTTGTTCGAGCCGATCACGCTGCGCGACCTCACCATCCCCAACCGGGTCTGGATGTCGCCGATGTGCCAGTACTCGGCCGCCCACGACGGCCCGATGGCCGGGGTGCCCCACGACTGGCACCTCGCGCACCTGGCGAGCCGGGCCGTGGGCGGCGTCGGGCTGGCCATGGTCGAGGCGACGGCCGTCAGCCCCGAGGGCAGGATCACCCCCGGCGACCTGGGGCTGTGGAACGACACGCAGCGGGACGCCCTCCGCGCGGTGGCGGCGATGCTGGAGTCCCACGGCGTCGTCCCCGGCATCCAGCTCGGGCACGCCGGCCGCAAGGCGTCCACCCGCGCGCCGTGGGACGACGGGGGTTCCGCGCTGCGCCCCGAGGAGGGCGGGTGGCGGACGGTCGCGCCCAGCGCGGTGCCGTACGGCTCCTTCCCGACGCCGGACGAGCTGGACCGGGACGGGATCGTTAGGGTCGTGGCCGACTTCCGCGCCGCCGCCCGCCGGGCCCTCGACGCCGGCTTCAAGGTCGTCGAGCTGCACGGCGCCCACGGCTACCTGATCCACTCCTTCCTCTCCCCGCACAGCAACCACCGCACGGACGAGTACGGCGGGTCGTTCGACAACCGCGTCCGGTTCCCGCTGGAGGTCGTCGACGCGGTGCGCGGGGTGTGGCCGGAGGACCTCCCGGTGCTGTTCCGCGTCTCGGCCACCGACTGGCTCAGCGAGAACGAGGACGACGGGCGCGAGGGCTGGACCGGGGAGGACACGGTGCGGCTGGCCGAGCGGCTCCAGGCGCACGGCGTCGACCTGCTCGACACCTCCACCGGCGGCATCGCGCCGGACGCCCGCATCCCGGTCGGCCCCCACTACCAGACGCCGTTCGCCACCATGGTGCGGGAGCGGGTCGGCCTGCCCGTGGGCGCGGTCGGGCTGATCACCGACCCCAAGGAGGCCGAGCAGGTCGTGGCCACGGGGCAGGCCGACGTCGTGCTGCTCGGGCGCGAGCTGCTGCGCGACCCGTACTGGCCGCGTCGCGCCGCGCTCCTGCTGGACGGCGACGCCGGCTGGCCGCGGCAGTACGGATGGGCCATCTGACGGCAGGTCGGCGCGAGGGGCGGTCGGGTTCTCCCGGCCGCCCCTCGTCGTGCCCGCCGGAACACCGCCCTTGTGATCTTCTTCCTCGCCCGCCCCGAGAACCCGACGGCGACGGACGATGGGGGTGTGGGGCTGGTGGTGGCGGTGAACGTCGCGCGGACGGCGCGGAGCGGGTCATGGGCCGGGAGGTTGGGCCGGACCGGGATCGACAAGCATCCCGTCGACGGCCCGGTCCGGTTCACGTCCCACGGCGTCGCGGGCGACACCGTGTGCGACCGGAGGGACCACGGCGCGTGGTACCAGGCGGCGTACGCCTACGACGAGGACGAGCTGGCGTTCTGGAGCCAGGAGCTGGGCATGGACCTGCGCCAGGGCAACGCCGGCGAGAACCTCACCCTGCGGGGCGTCGGCTGCGACGACGCCGTGATCGGCGAACGCTGGTCCGTGGGCTCCTCCGTGCTCCGGGTGACCGGCCCGCGCACGCCGTGCCGGGTCTTCGCCGGCTTCTGGGGCGCCCACCAGTTCGTCCGCCGGTTCACCGAGCGCGGGCGACCCGGCGCGTACCTGGCGGTCGAGACCCCGGGGCTGGTCTCGGCGGGCGACGAGGTCCGCGTGCTGGACCGGCCCGCCCACGGCGTCACCGTCGCGGAGCTGTTCGCGTTCACGATGCGACGCCGACGGGAGCTGGCCGAACGCGTCGCGGGAGCGCTGGGGGACCTGCCCGAGAAGTGGGCGGGCGAGGTCGCCGCGAAGATCATCCGGTCCTGAGCGGAGCCGGCCGCACCCGCCTCACCGCTGGGCGGCGGCCAGTCGTCCGCGCCGACGCGCGCCCAGCCAGGCGAGCCAGGCCACGCCGCCGAACGGGATCTCGATGGCGTAGGTGAAGAACGAGAACAGCAGGACGGCGGCGGCCACCGGCCCGGGGGCCGAGCCGAACGCGACCAGCAGGGCGGCCGTGCCGTTCTCGCTGACGCCGACGCCGCTCGGCGTGATCACGGCGGTGGTGAGCAGCCGGCCCAGCGCGAAGGCGGCCACGGCGGGGCCGAACGCGACGACGGCGTTCGTGGCCTCCAGGCACCACCAGAAGAGCACGCCCTGGAGCCCCAGGTAGGCGAGCATGCCGAGGCTGAGCTGGAGCCACGCGGTGCGCATCAGGTCGACCGTGTCGTGGCGCGTCTTGTGCAACGCGTCGACGATCCGGCCGGGGGCCGGCCGCCACCGCGACGGCAGCACGCGCGCGCAGCGCTCCAGCAACCCGCCGATGCGGCGGCTGGCCGCGTCCGAGACCAGCACGGCCACCAGCACCCCGAGCCCGGCGACCAGCGTGCCCACGGCCACCCCGGCCGCCACGGTGAGCCGGCGGTCGGGCAGGTGCCCGGAGACGATCAACGCGAGCAGGCCCACCGCCGGCAGCGCCAGCCGGGAGAGCATGTTCCACACGCCGCTGACCACGGTGGAGATGGCGATCGCCCGCCTGCGGTGCCCCCAGGTGCCGGCCATGGCGAAGGTCACGGCCACGCCGGCCGCCCCGCCGAAGGGCAGCAGGTTGCTCACCGCGCTGCCCACGGCGTTCATGGTCAACGCCTGCGCGTTGGTCAGGCCCGGCAGCGAGCCGGTGAGCACGTAGGTGTACGCCCACAACCCGGCGAACCAGAGCACGACCAGCCACAGCGCCATCGGCACGCTCATCGAGGTGAACTGCTGGGCGATCGTCTCCCAGCTCACCCCGACGATCTCCGGCAGGGCGACCGCGATCAGCGTGACCGCCAGCGCGAAGGACGCGGCCGTGGCCGTGATCCGCACCCATGGTGCGCGCAACGTGCTCACTCAGCTCTCCATCTGTGTTCTTTAACCACCGACTGGACCGACTGGGCCCGATGCGGACTTGGGTGCCCACACCGGTTCGATCCGCACCTGCGCCTCGCCGCCAGGCTCCGCAGCAGGGATCACCCAGATCGTGCGGATCAGCCGTCGGAGCACCGCTCGCCGACGCGGCACCGCGAGGGTCTCCCACTCTTCCAGCAGACCACGGGCCGCCGTGACTGCCTGCGCCGCGCCCTCGGCGCTGCGCTCCACGGCCTGCTCGGCCTCGGCCAGGCGCAGCTCGGCCGCAGTTCGCTCCGCCAGCAGGTGGTCACGCAGCTCGATGTACACGGCCTCGGGGATGACCTCGGCGATGTGCTGTCGGGTGAGGGTCATCATCTGCCGGTCGATGCTGGCGAGGTTTCGCAGAGCCGCTGTGCGCGTGGACTCTGCGTCGACTGCGAGGGCCTGGACGTCGCGGAGCCGGTCGGCCTCGGCGCTCACCTCATCGGCGATCTCGGCCAGCCACGCCAGGATAGCGCGGATGATCTTACGCTCGCTCAGACTCACCCGCACCCCGAGGCCGCGCAGTATGGCCTCGCGGCAGCGCATTGACCCGTAGGTGTTGCTTGTTGAGCGGGTCATGGCGTATCCGCAGTCACCGCATCGCACCAGTCCTGACAGGACATACCGCGCCTCACGGGTACGAGGTGGCTCCAGAGCCGCTGCCATTCGGGCAGTCCGGTACGCCTCCCACATCTCTGGGTCAATGATTCGCGGCTGCGCACCTACATCCCAAACCAGCTCGCGAAAGGGCTGGTGTATCCTTTCCCCTTCTGCATCGACAGGCACGCGGACAAGAAGGCCGGCCGCGAACCCGGAATCGAGCGTGAGGGTGAGCGTTCTCGGTATCCACGGGCGGCCGTAGGTGTTAGATATGCCGCGTGCATTGAGGTCTCGACATACGGCCGAAAAACCCATTCCGTCGATGATCGACTGGTATGCCCATTTGAGCACTTGCGCCTGGTCGTCGCGGATCTCGTACCGCTCCGGCTCTCCGGGTACACGAATCCAGTTGTACCCGTATCTACTACGGCCCGTCGCCGGTAAACCGCGCGCGCGACGCACGGCATGCGTTTCTTTCCACACCTCCCCAATCTGGTCAGACTGATATTCCGCGAAATCGATGTGAATATTTCGATTAAATCGACCGGAAGCGGTTTTCAGGTCGACCTCTTCGGTTGCCGCCTCAATGCGCCCTCCGACTTCCTCGGCCTGCGTCTCAGCGAGAATCCAATGTCGCCGCCGTCGCGACAAACGGTTCCATTGCCACAGGACAATGACGTCTGCACGCCCCTCGCGGAGCCACGCCATTGCCTCCTGCACGCCTTTTCGTTTGTGCCAGATGCGCCCAGTGTGCTGCTCCCAGACGACATGAACAACTTCGTAGCCCTGTCGAGCGCAGTATGCGCGGTCGGCCGCCTCCTGAATTTCGTCAGAAATGGTTTCCTCTTTTTCGAGGGACTGTCTCATGTATAGCACCGCCCTCGGGCGGCGCTTCAGTACATCGCGCGAAAGGATCGTTTTCTTCATTTCACCTCACGTTTCCTGTTTCGGGCACGAAACACCTTGGTGGGAAGTTCACAGGGCGCGGTGCCACAGCCCGGCGCGCCGCACCGCACTCCGGATGTAGGCGTGGTCCGCCGCTGTCAGATGGTCGAGGCGAACGCTGAGCGTGTACTGGTCGACGTCGAGCACGTCGGCGAGCGCCGGCCTCGACGACGGCCCCTCGTCGCCGACCACCCGCACCGCGTACGCGAGCGCGCACACCGGGAGCAGCCGCGCCGCCGCGCACTCGTGCACCCGCAGCTCGCCACGCCGCTCGTGCCACGAGGTGCAGTAGGCGCCGTCGTCCCCGCGCTCGTGGTGCACAATCTCATGCGCGATGGTGACGCGGCGCTCGACGGTGGTCAGGGCGGGGTGCAGCCGGATGACACCCTCGCGGTAGTCGCCCCAGCCGTCGACGGCGTGGGACTGCACGATGGTCAGTCCGAGGCGTCGGGCGTGTGCCACGGGGTCGTACGGGGGGTGCCCGCGGGTGCAGGCGATGGGTGGAACGCACGACACGGATGGCACCCCCCGGTGACCTCGGGGAGGTCACCGCCTATGCGTCTCCCCACTCCCACTGCTCTTCCTGGACGTCTCGCGTCCGCCGCTGTGGCGGCCGGAACGCTGCCCTCACGGTAGTAGAGTCCTCAAGCACCTTTCGGTCACTCGGCTGTTCGGGGGATGGTCGCCGACGCGTCTCGGCCTCGCCCAGGTGGCCTACATGGCCCTGTGTATGCCGCTCTGCGAGGCGGCGGGCCAGCTCGCCGAGCAGGGCCGTGTCGGTCAGGGCGGTGGGGTCCGCTGGCCGGGTCTGCGGCGCAGCCTCGTCCTCGGTGAGGACTCCGGCTTGGACCAGAAGCTCCTGTAGCGACACGTCGAGAGCACGCGCGGCCTTGCGGGCGGTGCGCACGTCGGGGACCGTCCCCTCGCTGATCCATCGGCCGACCACGCTGCGCTGGACGCCTGAGGCGCGCGACAGGTCGACGGGTCGCCAGCCGCGCTGCGCCAGCTCGTGTCGTAGCCACCGCTGCCAGGGGGTGTCGCTGTTCGTCATGACTGCCCATCGTAGTAGCGCGCATGCTACAGCCACCGGGCAGGGCAGGAACCGGACAGAGGAGCGCGAGGGGGTTGCGCACCATTGTGACCTGGGGAATCACCCAATCAGCGCTGTAGCGCGTGCGCTACTTGTGTTGCGTGCACGCTACCGACCGGTGTAGCGTGGGACCTACAGCAGCCCCGACCGAGCTACAGGAGGTCACACGAATGGCCGCTGTCATCACGCTCCGTAGAACCCGCCTAATGGCCTATCTCCGCTCCGCCAACCTGAGCAACACGGCACTGGCCGACCGGATGGGCATCCACCGCACCACCCTCCAGAGACACCTCGCCGGCGTGATCCGGCCCGGCGAGGACTTCATCGGCGCGCTGCTCCTCGCGCTGCCGAAGGCTCGCTTCGAAGACCTGTTCGAGGTCGCCCCCGCTCGGGAGGCATCGTGACCCGCGTCGACGCCATCCGCGCCGCCGCGCAGGTGTTCGCACAGGCCCGGGCCGACCGCGACGCCCTGCCGCCCCGCCTCGCGGCCGAGGCCGCATGGCAGGCGGGCGGCCCGTCCGTCGAGGAGATCGAGGCGAAGATCCGCGCCCTGCGCGGCCTCGCCACCGCCGTCGCCCTGCCGGGGGCGGCATGACCACCGCCCTGGACATGACGGACCCCCGCCACGTAGCTGGCCGGCCAGCAGCGGGGGTCCTGGAGACGACCGACCACCACAGTGGCCCGTCGCAGCCCTCAGCCTACGGCCCTCACGACATTCCGTGGATCGCCTCGCTGCTGGGCGAGGAGGCCGTCACCGTTACCCGCATCCTGAGGAAGCAGCCAACATGAAGCTCGGGACCTTCGCCCCACCTGACTCGCCGGTCGTCGACCCGCTCGCCGACACCCTCCGCCACGTCATCACCACCGCCGCGCACACCGCGCCCCGCTCACTCCAGGTCGCCCTCGGCCCGTCCGAGATCGGGGAGCCGTGCGCCCGGCGCCTGGCGTATCGGCTGATGGACGAACGCCGCGTCAACGGCGGCGGCGACCCGTGGGCCTCCATCGTGGGCACGGCCGTACACGCCTGGCTCGCTGAGGCGTGCCGCGCCGAAAACGACCGGCTCGGCCGCATCCGGTACCTCGTCGAACAACGCGTCGAGATCCGGCCCGGGGTGGCGGGATCGTGCGACCTGTACGACGCCGACGAGGCCACAGTGATCGATCACAAGGTGCTCGGCGAAACCACCATGCGCCTGTACAAGCGGGGGGGTCCGCCCGACCAGTACCGAGCCCAGGCGCACCTCTACGGCCTCGGCCTCGCCCGCCTCGGCCTCCCGGTGCGCCGCGTCGCCCTCGCGATGTACCCCCGCGCCGGGCTCCTGTCCGGCCTGCACCTCTGGTCAGAGCCCTACGACCCCGCCGTGGCCGACGCCGCGATCGCCCGCCACGACCAGATCCTCGAAGCCGCCTGCGCGCTCGACGTCACCGACCACCCCGAGCGGTACCAGCACATCCCACGGACCGCGTCCCGCCGCTGCCGCTACTGCCCCTGGTACCGGCCCGGTGCCGACACCGGGGCGACCTGCCCTGGCGACACCCCCTGACACCCCGCCCCATGGCGGAACACAGAAGAAGAAACGGAGAACCCGACACATGCAGCTCGGAACCTTCACCCCCAACGCCCGATCCGTCGGCGACCAGTGGCCCGCCAAGGAGGCCGTCGACCGCCCGCTGGTCGTGCTCGTCCGCGAGCACCGCAGCGGGATCGTCACGAAGTACAAGCCCGAGGGCGCGGCGGGCGTGGTCGTGGACGTGGTCGACCTGTCCACCGGCGCGGTCTACATCGACGTGCTGTGGATGAACGGGGCCGTCGTCGACGCTCTCGCGGCCTACGTGGGTCAGGCCCTGCCGATCCGGCTGGTGTGGACCCCGTCCGCGCGCGGCGGCAACCCCTACATCGCGGTCGCGGCATTGGATGGCTCGGATCTCGCGCTGGCCCAGCAGTGGGCCAGCGCCAACCCCGACCGGGTCGACCGGGAGCGGGCCGCGCGCAAGAACGGCGGAGCGACCACCCCGGCGGCCGTGACCACCCCGGCCCCGGCGGCCCCAGTCGCCCCGGCGGCGGACCCGGCCGTTCAGGCGCTGCTCGCGCAGATCGCCGCCGGGGGCGCGCCGACTGCGTGACGACGTGACCTGACCAGTGCTGTCCCGCACCGGCCCCGCACGGGGCCGGTGCGGGACGTCATCGGCCAAGCCACGCCCCCTCTTCGCCTCATCGCACCGTGGAGGCTCCACAGTGGACCCAGACATGCTCTCCGCTGCCCTCGACTGGTACGACGCCGGCTGCTCCGTGGTCCGCGTCGCCACCGACGGCACCAAGGCCCCCGCAGGGCAGTGGAAGGAGTACCAGCGCCGCAGACCCGGCAGGGACCAGGTGGTGACCTGGTTCGCTGACGGGCACCCCGGCATCGGCGTCGTCTGCGGCCCCGTCTCCGGCGGCCTGGAAATGCTCGAGCTGGAAGGCCGCGCCGTCAGCGAGGGCCTGGTCCTCGCCCTCCGCGAACACGTGGAGGGCGCCGGGCACGCCGAGCTGTGGCAGCGGATCGCCACCGGCTACACCGAGACCAGTCCCAGCGGCGGCCTGCACATCCTGTACCGCGTCGACGGCGGCCTGGTCGACGGCAACACCAAGCTCGCGGAACGCCCCGCGCGCGACGATGAGCTGACCCACGACGACCACGGTTTGCTCGCCACCAAGGGGAAGCGCCCCCGAAGGACCTTGCTGGAGACGCGCGGCCGCGGCGGGTTCGTCGTCGTCGCCCCCTCCCACGGCCCCGTCCACCCCACCGGCCGCGCCTGGCGCACCGTCACCGGCACCCCCGCCACCATCCCCACCATCACCCCCGACGAACGCGACGTGCTCCACGCCGCCGCCCGGGCGCTCGACCAGCTCCCGCCGCCGCCACCGATCCCGGACCCGGTCCCCCTCGACCCCGACCACCGCCGCGGGGGAACGCCCCCAGGCGAAGACTTCAACCAGCGCGCCACCTGGAATCAGATCCTGGAGCCGCACGGGTGGCGGGTCGCCTACCAGCAGGGCACCCGCACCTACTGGACCCGCCCCGGCAAAGCCCACGGCGTCTCCGCCGTCACCGGCGGCGACCACGGCGACTACCTCTACGTGTGGACCACCAGCACCGAGCTACCCGCCGAGACGGCACTGTCGAAGTGGCGCACCTACGCCCTGCTGAACCACGACGGCGACTGGTCGGCCGCCGCCGGCGTGTTGCGCCGCCAGGGCTACGGAACCCCCGCGCCCGAACCGGCCCGGCCCGTGCTGGCACCGCTGCCCACCATCACCGCCACGCCCAGCGCGGCTGGGACCCTCGCCATCGTTCACCAGCCACCCGACACCGAGGTCGAGAGCACCTACGCCCGCTCCGACGACGGCAACGCCCTGGCCCTCATCGACCGGTACGGCGCCGTCCTGCGGTACTGCCCCGAACGTGGCCGCTGGCTGCACTGGACCGGGGTCCGCTGGGAATGGTGCGCCTCCGGCGGCGGCCACGCCCGCGAGTACGCCAAGAGGATCGCACGCGCACTCCCCGAAGACGACCAAGCCGCGATCCGGCACAAGGCTCGCAGCCTCGGCGCCGTCGGCACCACCGCCATGCTCACCCAGGCCGCCACCGATCCCCGCATCGTCGTGGGCCTCGACCAGCTCGACGCACACCCCTACGAGTTGAACACACCGACCGGGATCATTGACCTGCGCACCGGCACGCTCACCCCACCCGACCCGGCCCGCCTGCACACCCGCATCACCGCCGCCGCGGTCGACGAGGCCGCAGACCCGATCCGGTGGGCGGAGTTCCTCGGCGACACCTTCGGCAACGACCAGGACCTCATCACCTACCTGCAACGCCTCGTCGGCTACTCCGCCTGCGGCCGCGTCCGCGAACACGTGCTGCCCTTCGCGTTCGGGTCCGGTGCGAACGGCAAGGGAGCGTTCTTGGAGACCGTGACCCACGTGTTGGGGGACTACGCCACCACCGCGCCCGCAGGGTTCCTGATGGCCAAGAACTACGCCAGCCACGACACCGAGATCGCCCGCCTCGCCGGCGCCCGCATGGTCGTATGCAGCGAAGTGAACGAACAGGATCGGTTCGACGAGGCCAAAGTCAAGGCCCTGACCGGCGGCGACACGCTGACCGCCCGGTTTATGAGGCAGGACCACGTCACGTTCACACCCACACACACGCTGTGGCTCATGGGCAACCACCAACCCGCCGTCACCAGCGGCGGCCACAGCTTCTGGCGCAGACTCCGGCTGGTCCCCTTCACCCGCACCGTGCCCGAGGAACGCCGCGTCGACGACCTCCAAGGAATCCTCGCCCGCGAACACGGAGCGGCCGTGCTGGCGTGGATCATTGAGGGTGCCCGCGACTACGCCACCAACGGGCTGCCCACCCCCGCCAGCGTCAAGGCCGCCACCGCCGAGTACGAGACCGCCCAGGACACCGTCGCCCGGTTCGTCGCCGACTGCTGCCACATCGGGGGCGCCGACCACGTCACCACCACCACCAGCGCGCTCCGCGCCGCCTACGAACGCTGGTGCCTCGCCGAAGGCGAAGCGGCCGTCAGCCCAAAACGTCTCGGTCTCGAACTCCGCCGCCTCGGCATCGACCCAGCTCGCACCGGACGAGCCCGCCTCTACCGGGGTGTCGCCCTCATCGCCGACGAGAACACGTCACCCGACGCCGGGAGGCTCGACCTCGCATGAGCGCCCACAACCTCATGGGCCGCCTGGTGGTGACGCATCAACGCGTCACCACCGTGACGCGTGGTGACGCGTTTTCCAGTTATCGGCCCTCGCGTGCGCGCGCGCATACGCACGCGGAGCAACCAACCCAACAACGCGTCACACGTGTCACCAGGAGCCCCCTGTTGATCTTCGCGACGACCCGCCCCACCCCCACCCCCTGCCCCCGCTGCGGACGCCTCCACCTCACCGGCCTCGACGAAGGTGTGCCGTACCGAGTCGACCCCGCCCCCATCACCCTGTCCGCCGAACTGCACGCCCGCCTCGCCGGGCGCCGCACCTACGCCCTCATCGCGGGTCGCCTCGCTCTCCGCACCCCCAGCCGCATCCGCGGCGACCACCGCGGTCGGCCGCCCGTTCTGCCCGCCCACCAGTGCGCCCACCCCGTCACCCCCGACCAGGTCGAGGTCGACCAGGTGGTGGCCGTCGCCCGACTGCTCGCACCCAAACGAACGGCCCCGGCCCCGGTTCCGACCTCGGGGTTGGAGGCCGTAGCGCTCGACCTACTGAGCGAGCACCTGGGCGCCAGGGTCATGTCCATTGACCCGCCGCCGCCGTTCTGAGGTCTGACCTGCGGGGAACGTTCGACGAGGGGGAACGCGCGGGGGGATGGGTAGGGAAAATCCGACGCGAACTTGTAGCGTGTGCGCTACCAACTGCGGTAGTGTGTGACCTACACCGGCAGTGTGCCGGTGAACGAATGGAGACGACCGATGAAGACGACGACCACCCGCCGCCTGGCCAGCGGCCCGCAGACCTGGGTGCTGCCCGCCCACGTGGCGCTCACCCGCCTGGCCACCCACGCGGGGCTGCACCGCCTGACCCTCGACACCGTCGACGTTGGCGTCCCCCTCTACGGCGCGTCCGACACCCCGCCCTACGGCCTGGCCATCCTCTGCGCCTCCGCCCGTGACCTGACCGCATGGGCGCGCAGCATCCCCGGCGCGCAGCTCATGCTCCGCGTGCACGCCGAGCGCCTAATCCTGGGGCTCTACGGCGAGATCGACACGATGCCCGTCCGCGTCCGCGTGCTGCTGCGCCGGGACTACGACGTCACGGTGCCGGACGGGGCCGAAGACGGGTACGTGCGGATCGCGATCGACCAGGTGGTCGCGTTCGCGCAGTGCACTGGGAGCGCCCAGTGACCGCCACCGTGCCGCCGGCCGCCTGGTACGTCATCCCCACCCGGTCCGCCCGGCTGACGGAAAGCCACGACGTGCTCGGTCCGTACACCCAGGACCACGCCGAGGAGGTCGCGGCCCAGTACCGGGCCGACGGGGTCCTGGCCCAGGCGCACAAGAGCGCTGGCCGGCCGCGCTGGTTCCCGGTCCGGCCCGCCCACCACGTCCCGCCAGGTGAGGCCCAGTCCGCGAGCGACCACGTGTTTGTTGTGAGCAGCAGTCGTGCCCGGTGCCTGCGCTGCGGCATCAGGACCAACCTGCTCGGCCCGTGGCGCGTGATGAGCACGTGGACCGACTCCCCGTGCCGGCCGGGACGCGGTCCAGGCGACCCGATCACGGACGCGGCCATGGTCTACGCCGAGCGCCTCCGCGACACTCACCCCGCCGTCGCCGAACTGATCGCCTCGGTGGCCACCGGCCATCGGCCCACCCCGGACCGGCCGACCACGTGCCGCGCCTGCCGGCTCCCTCTCTCGGCGTGCCCGGAGCGGGAGGCGCTCGCCGCCGTGGCCGAGGAGTGGCGCGAGCGGACCGAGGGGGAGCAGTGACCCTGCGGCCCACCGACACCCAGCACGCCCGCGCCCTGGCGGCGCTCACCGGCCCCGCGCCGCTCACCCCCGAGCAGCGTGAGGCCCTGGCCGCCCTGCTCCGCGTCATCGACCGCGCCGAGCTGCTTCCCACCCCGGTCGCGGTGACCGCCCTGGCGGCGGTCCGCGCCCTGGCGGACACGAAGGAGGTCGCGGCGTGACGCCGACCCGGGCGCTGATCGTCCGCCTGCACTCGCTGCCGTGCGCCGTGTGCGGCCGCCCGGCCGCCGGGGTGGCGCTCTACCCGGATCAGCACGTGGTCGCGCCGTGCAGGTGCGTGATCCCCGTCCCCTGGCCGCCGACCACGCCGCCCAACCAACAGTGAGCCAGTGCCGCCGGCCCCACGCCATCACAGCGGGGCCGGCGGCACCCTCACCGTCCACAGTGGAGACGACGTGATCGACCCCCAGAACACCACCGCAAGCAGCCCTCCCGTGGTCGCGCGAGTCAGCCGATACGAGCTGTCCTGCCTGCCCGACGACCACCCGGCACGCGACCGATACACCCTCGCCGTCGAGTACCGAGGGAAGTCCCGCCAGCGCCACGACGAGTGGGCCGTGCTCCACGGCCCGTGGGCGCTGTCCCGCGACGGCCACTGGGACTACGAACCGCCATCGACCTGCCGCCGCACGGTGATCGCCCAGTACCGGTACACCCTCGACGACGCGCTGGAAGCCGCCCGACGGGAAGCACCTCGCCTGGCCGCCGACGGTTGCGCGGTCGCGGACGTCCTCCGCGCCGCCGCCGTGACTGACCACCCGTCCGGGTGCCGCTGGTGCGGCGTCCCCCACCGCGAGCACTCGCAGCGGTGGACCCCCGAGACCGGATGGCACGAGTGGACGGCCCCGACCATGAGCCAGATCAAGACCCGCATGCTCGCCCGGCGGCACCACCACGAGGAGACCCAGTGACTGAGACCCCCGACGCCGCCCTGCTCGCCGCCCTCGGCCGCATCCTCGACCACCTCGCCCAGACCGGCGCGCAGTGCCTCGCCGCCCACCACGACCGCGACCTCGCCACCGCCGTCGCCCTGATCGCCGACCTCGTCGACGTGCGCGGCTGCTGCCCCAGCACCGACGACTGCCACGTCCACCAGGCCGCCGGCGACGGCCCCTGCCCCCACGGCCGCGCCTCGGCGTGGCTGGACACCATCACCCGCCGCTGGATGACCGACCAGCAGTAGCCAGCGCCCGCCCAGCGCGGTCTTCCGCGCCGGGCGGGCCACCTCATGCAGGAGACCCCATGACCACGACCGACGTGTCCGCCCGCGGCCGCGCCAACCGCCGCCGCGGCGCCGACGCCGAACGCGCCGTCGCCGCCTGGCTCCGCGGCCACGGCTGGCCGCACGCCGAACGCGCCGTGCGCACCGGCTACCGCACCGCCACCCGCACCAGCGCCGACCCCGGCGACATCACCGGCACCCCCGGCATCGTCTGGCAGATCAAGGACGTCGCCCGACCCGACGCGGCACGGTGGCTCGACGAGACCCGGCAGCAACGCGACGCCGCCGGCGCCGACCACGGCATCCTCGTCATCCGCCGCCGAGGCACCACCGACGTCGGACGCTGGTGGACTCTCCTCACCACCAGCGACCTGCTCCGCCTGGTCCACGCCACCCGCCCCGGCCTCCTGTCCGCCCCGGTGATGATGGAGCTGGGCGACGTCGCCGCGCTGCTCCACGCCGCCGGCTACGGCACCACGCCCGAGGCGATGGCCGGATGACCACCTGCGTGATCCCCGACTGCCGCCGCGATCCGGGCCGCGACCTCCTCATCTGCTACACCCACCGCGACGACCTGGCCCACTGGCTCCGCCGCATCCCCGACCTGTACACCCTGCTCGACCCCACCCCCACCCGCCACGGCATCGGCCGCGGCGCGCCTGGCTACTGGTCGGCCCCGCCGGCCCGCCTCGACGTGATCGCGGCCCGCGACTGGCGGTCCCTGCCCGACGGCGACGGCGACGTGCTGGCCGCGCCAGCGGTGCTGGACTGGATCGTCGGCGCCGTCGACACCGTGACCCACCACTGCCGGTTCCTGCTGCGGAACCTCACGGTCCTGTGCGCGCTCCCCACCATCGACGAGGTCGCAGACGTCCTCGGGCGGCTCCACCGGCAGCTCGAACGACACACCGGATGGGACCGCCGTCGCCCGGTCGTGGGCCACTGCACCAGCGAGATCAGCGACACCGAGGTGTGTGCCGCGCCGCTGCGGCTTCCCGAGAGCGGCGAGGCGATCACGTGTTCGGTCTGCGGCGGGGTCTACCGCGGCTGGGCGCTGGTCGATCTCGCCGTCCGCCAAGCATCCTGACCGCATCTACCAGGAGGAACCACATGGCTCGCGGCCTGCTGTACGCCTACGCCGCGGACTACGCCGCCGGCGACCGCCAGCTTCGGGCACTCCGCGACTGGGCCGCCGCCCACACCCACACCGTGGTGTCCGAGGTCGTCAGCTACCGGGGCCGGGACGGGCGCCGGATCGGCCTCGACCAGGCGATCGATGACCTGCTCGCCGGAGCTGTCGACCTGCTCGCCGTCACGCGACCCGAGTGCCTCAGCCGCGACAAGGCTCGCCTCTCCGCGCTGGTCACGATGCTGGGTGGCCGCCTGGTCGCGCTGAACGACCAGTGAGTGGACAGGCGCGCCGTCTCAGCGAGGCGGCGCGCCTGTCGGCGAGATGTGACGTTCTGTGTGGGAGGGAAGATGGTGCGGACCCCGTTGGTGATCCGCGAGGGTGGCCGGGTGCTGGTCGACCGGGTCACGCTGGCCCGGATCTCGGGTCGGTCGGTGCACACGATCCGGGCGCGCTGCCCAATCGAGTTTCGTCATCGTGACGGAAGGCCCCTGTATGACGCGGCCCGCTGCCGAGCGATCCTCGATGGCATCCCGGAGCGCCGGAGGGTTGCGTGAGCCTATATCATGTTCGTGTGGGCGGAGCCATGCCCTGATCACGCAACCTTGAACCCCCGTTGAGCCATCTGGCTCCGGGGGTTCTCTCATGTCCGGCGCTGGGGGGGGTGAGCGATGGCCCGCCCCGTCACCCCCGACGAACGCACCCAGATCGTCGCCGCCCTGCGCGAGCACGCCGGCACCCGCGAGGGGGGCATCCGGGCTGTCGCCCGTCGGTTTGGTCGCGCCCTGTCCACGATTCACCGGATCGCCCGGGACGAGGGCATCACCGTCGACCGGTCCCAGACCGCCGCCGCGACCGCCGCCCGCACCGTCGACCTCGCCGCGCGCCGCGCCGAGCTGGCCGCCGCGCTGCTCGACGACGTCGACCAGCTCCGCGCCCGGGCGTGGTCGGCGTACACCTACGCCGACCGGGGCCCGACTGGTCCGGTTCGGGTGACGCTGGACCTGCCGCCGCTGAGCGAGCAGCGGAACGCCTACGTCGCGCTCGGCGTGGCGCTCGACAAGCACGTGCTGCTCGACAAGCACGACAGCGGCACCCAGGTCGAGACCGCCACGTCCCTCGTCGCCACCCTGGCCGCTGGGCTGCGGGCCGCGCACCACGAGCTGGTCGCCGCCGACGAGGCCGTCGACGACGCCACGGAGGCCGTCGATGACGCGTCTTCACCTTGACCGGATCACCACGCTGCTGTCCCGGCGGCAGATCCAGTCGATCGTCGAGTCCGAGTCGTCGCCGCTGTCACTGTGGACCGGCGCAGTCAGCTCGGGGAAGACGATCGCGAGCCTGATTGCGTTCGTGATCGCCGTGGCGGCCGCGCCGACGCAGGGCCTGATCGTCGTCGTCGGTCGTACTCTTCAGACCATCGAGCGGAACTTGCTCAGCCCGCTCCAGTCGCCCAGTTTGTTTGGGCCGATCGCCGCGCACGTGCACCACACCACCGGGTCGACCACCGCCACCATCCTCGGCCGCACCGTCCACCTCGTCGGCGCCTCGGACGCCCGGTCCGAGGGCCGTATCCGAGGCGCGACCGTGGCGCTGGCCTACGTCGACGAGGCGACACTAGTGCCGCAATCGGTCTGGATGATGCTGTTGTCCCGGTTGCGGGTTCCTGGCGCCAGGCTGCTGGCCACGACGAACCCAGACGGGCCGGGCCACTGGCTGCGCAGGGACTTCCTGTTGCGCGCGGGCGAGGTCGGGTTGGTGCACTGGCACTTCGTCCTCGACGACAACCCCTCGCTGGAAAAGTCCTATGTGGACAACTTGACGGCCCAGTACACGGGACTGTGGCACAGGCGCTTCATCCTCGGCGACTGGTGCCTAGCCCAAGGCGCGGTCTACGACTGCTGGGACGAGGAACAACATGTCGTCGACACCCTCCCGCGCATCGACCGGTGGATCGGCGCGGGCATCGACTACGGCACCACCAACGCCACATCCGTGCTGCTGCTGGGCGCCGGCCAGGACCACACTGGCCGGCGCCGCCTGTACCTCACCCACGAGTGGCGCTACGACTCCCGACAGCACGTCCGCGCACTCACCGACCCCGAGTACAGCAACCGCATCCGCGGCTGGCTCGACACCATCGACCGTCCACATGAGACCACACGCGGGGTGCAGCCGGAGTGGATCTACATCGACCCCTCGGCGGCATCGTTGTCCCTCCAGCTCTACCGCGACGGCCTTCCCCGCGTGGCGCACGCGATCAACGATGTGCTCCCAGGGATCAGGACCGTGGCCGGGTTGTTGGCCACCGACCGGCTCCGCGTGCACCGTTCGTGCCGCGGCTGGATCGACGAGGTCGCGTCGTACTCGTGGGACGACGACGCCGCGCAGCGCGGCGAAGACCGCCCGGTGAAAGCCGAAGACCACAGCCTCGACGCCGGCCGGTACGTCATTCACTCCACCGAGTCGCTGTGGCGGCCACAGCTCGCCGCATAGGAGGTGACCGATGCCGCTACCAGCGGAAAACAGCCCCTGGCCGCCCCGCGAACACGCGACCAACTTGGTCCGGCTGCGGGAGTATGACGCCTGGTACGCCGGTGACCCGGACAGGCTGACCCGGGTGTACTCGTACCGGCTCACCACCGCACCAGAGAACAGGCCGTCGCAGTACAGGGGAGGCGTCGTCGGCCGGCTCGCCCGCTGGTGGTGGGGACAGCCCACCCCGGCCGGTGAGCGGCGATCCAAGATCCACGTTCCGCTGCCCGCGGACATCGCCAGCATCAGTTCCGATCTGCTGTTCGCGGAGCCGCCGACCCTCACCTGGTCGGACACGGCGACAGCCGCACGCTGGGAGAACCTCACCGAGGACCTGCGCTGGCACGCCCAGCTCTCCGCCGCTGGTGAGCTGGGCGCCGCGTTCGGCGTGGTGTTCCTCCGCGTCGACTGGGACACCTCGGTCGCCGACCACCCGGTCCTGTCGGTCGTGCGCGCCGACCACGTCCTACCCGAGTACCGATGGGGCATGCTGCGGGCGCTGACAGCGTGGACCACCGTGCACACCGACGACAGCGGGTCCCGGGTGATGCGGCACCTCCAGCAGCACGAGATGCACGGTGGCCAGGCGATCACGCTGCATGGCCTGTACGAGGGCACCCAGACCTCGCTCGGAAACGCGGTGCCGCTGGATGCGCATCCGGCCACGCGGGGTCTCGCCCCCGTGGTGGAGACGGGGCTACCGATGCTGCCGGTGGTGGACGTGCCGAACATGGCCCCGTCGCGCCTGGACCCGGGGTCCAGCTTGGGTAGGAGTGATTTCGAGGGGCCGCTTCTCGGGCTGTTCGACGCAATCGACGAGGTCTACAGCTCGTGGATGCGGGACGTGCGCCTGGCCAAGGCACGGGTCTTGCTGCCTGACGCGTTCTTGTCGCCGCTCGGCCCCGGCCAGGGCGCGATGTGGGATGAGGATCGCGAGGTGTACGCCGCGCTGAACATCCCGCCCACCAGCGACGGGAGCATCACGTTGCAGCAGTTCGCGATCCGCGTGCGCGAGCACCGCGAAACCGTCGACGACCTGGTGCGTCGCGCCGTCGAGGCCGCGGGCTACGCGGCGGCCACGTTCGGGCTGACCAGCAGCGATGGCGGTGGGGCGATGACCGCGACCGAGGTCGTGGCGCGTGAGCGGCGCTCGTTCGTCACCCGCCAGAAGAAGATCAACTACTGGTCACCAGCGTTGCGGCGACTTGCCGCCGTCGCCCTGCACGTCGACCAGCTCGTGTTCGGCCGCCCGGTCACGCCCGAGATGCCACGCGTCGAGTGGCCCGACGGGGTGTCCGAGTCCCCGCTGGTGCTCGCCCAGACCATCCGGGAGATCGCCACCGCCGAAGCAGCGTCGATCCGCACCCGGGTTGAGCTGCTGCACCCCGACTGGGACACCGCGCGCGTCGACCGGGAGGTGGCCGCGATCCGGGCGGAGCAGGGCGCCGACATACCGGACCCGGTCGACACCCTCCGCGCCACCGGCGGCGTGTTCGGCGAGGACCAGGAGGACGACGCCGTGGCCTAGGGGGTGAACGGTGGGGGTTGATCCGCTCTACCTCGACGAGATCGCCGCCACCGTGGCCGCCCTCTACCGCCAGGCCGAGATCGCCCTGGTGCGGATCATCGCCGGACACCTGGCCGGGGACCTCGACGACCGGGACATGCAGTCACCGGGGTGGGCTGAGACGAAGCTGTCGGCTGTCCGCGCGCTGCGTCGGTCGGCGCAGGCGGTGATCGCCGGGGTGCAGGCCGACAGCAGCACCGCGCTGCGGGAGGCGGCGGCCGCCGCGTTCCGCCACGGCTGGACCGCGGCGCTCGTCGACCTGCCCGCGACGTGGTTCCCAGCGTCGGGCCTGGCCGGCGCAGCCCGCCAGGCCCTCACTGAGTTGCCGGGGTTCGGGGCGATCGAGGCCCTGGCCGCCGCCGTCCACCACGACATCGGCGAACGCTCGCGGAACATCCTGCGGGACAGCGTCGACGCGTACCGCTCCGTGATCACCGCCGCGTCAGCCCGGGTCCTCACCGGGGTGGGCACACGGCGGGACGCCGCGCAGGCCGCATGGCGCCGGCTGATGGACCGTGGCATCACCGCGTTCACTGACTCGGCCGGTCGCCGCTGGCAGCTCTCCAGCTATGTGGAGATGGCCACGCGGACGGTGGCGCAGCGCGCCGCCGTGCAGGCACAGGCCGACCGGCTCACCACCACGGGCATCAGCCTGGTCTACGTCTCCGACCACGGCCAAGAGTGCGCGCTGTGCCGACCGTTCGAAGGGCGAGTGCTGCGGCTGGACGGCGGCCCGACGGGCGAGATCACCGTCCCGGACCGCATCGGTGGGGAACCGGTCACGGTCGAGGTGGTCGCCACGCTGGCCGAGGCTCAGGTGCTCGGGTTGTTCCACCCGAACTGTCGGCACTCGATCAGCGCGTATCTGCCGGGTGTCACGCGGGTGCCGCGACAGCCGACCGCCGACCCCGAGGGGAACCGGGCGCGGCAGCGGCAGCGCGCGATCGAGCGCCAGATCCGGAAGTGGCGGACCCGCGAGGCGGGCGCAGTGTCCGACGAGGAACGCCAACACGCGAAACACAAGGTGGCCGCGTGGCAGGCCGCCATGCGCGAGCACCTGAAGGAACACCCGAAGCTCAAGAGGGTGCGATACCGGGAGCAACCTGGTGCCGGCAACATCCCCAAGCCGGGGAAGAACGACCCGGCCGGCGCGATCGGCCCGGCCGTGCAGGCCAGCATCGACGGCCGCGACGACCCGGCAACCGCCGCCGTGTGAGGGTCCGCGATGGTGTCGGCCAGGCGCTGAGTGACGCTGTGCCGTTGTTCTTTCCTTGTGTGACAAGGCTTTCCAGTGTCGACGGTGCACGTCGACTGCACAAGGGAGTCCACGAGCGGCCCGAAACGGGGCCGTAACCACCCGAAGTAGCCACACCCGAAACGGGAGAGATCATGGGTGCCGCCAATGAGTCCACTGCGTCCGACCCGGCCGGCGACGAGCCGACCACCGGCCAGGAGGCCGTGAAGCCCGCACCGGGCGACACTGGCTGGAAGGCCGAGGCCGCCGAGCTGGAGAAGACCCGGCGGGCATCGATGAGCGAAGCCGAACAGGCCATCGCCGAAGCCGAGAAGCGCGGTCGGGCCGCTGCTGTCGCGGAGCTGGGCCGCCAGGTCGCTGCTGCGCGCCTGGAGGCCGCCGCCGCAGCGGCGGGCCTCACCCTCGGCGAGGTCGGGCCGCTGCTCGACATGACGCGGTTCGTCGACCCCAAGAGCGGGGCCGTCGACGAGGACGGCATCAAGGCTGCTGTGGCCGCGCTGGCCAAGCTCGCCCCCAAGCCCACGCCGCCGCGTTCGGGTGCCCCGGTCACCGGCGGCGGACCCGACCAGCCGCGGCGCGCGGCATCCCTGTCTGACGCGATCAGGGGCGTCTACGGCACCTGATCGCCATGTGAGTGAGGAGTTTCTATGCCCATCACGCTCGCCCAGGCTCAGATCAACAGTCAGTCCGATGTGGACTATGCCGTGATTGATCAGCTCCGCAGGTACTCTTGGTTGCTGGACCAAATCGTCTGGGACGACGTTGTCACCCCGGGGACGAACGGCGGGTCGCTGGAGTACGCCTACACGCGCCTGGTCACGGCGGCGCCGGCGGCGTTCCGTGCGATCAACGCTGAGTACTCGCCTGGTCAGGCGACGAGGCAGCGGTACAGCGCCGCCCTGAAGCCCCTAGGTGGCGCGTTCCAGGTGGACCGGGCGCTGGCGGACCTTGGTCCCGCAGCCACAAACGAGATCTCTTTCCAGATGCAACAGCTGCTGGTCAGCGTTCGCACGCGGTTCCAGCAGGAACTCATCCTCGGTGACACGGCAGTCGACAGCCTCGGGTTCGATGGGCTGTCCAAGGCGCTGGCCGGCAGCACAACCGAGTTCTTCCCCGGCAGTACGACGCGCTACGTGGACTGGACCAGCCCCGCGTTGACCAGCGTCGACAAGGCACACGACGCGATGGACGTACTCGACGAGTGGCTGTCCACGATCATGCCATCTCAGACTGGCGGTGCTACGGGTCAGCCCGGTGACGTGCCGCCCGGGGTGAAGGCGATCCTGGGCAACACCAAGTCGATCACTAGGGTGCGCAGTATCGCGCGGCGCGCGGCCATGCACACCGCGGCGAAGGACGACCTCGGCCGCACCGTGGAGCGGTACGGCGAGTGGGTGCTGGTCGACATCGGTGACCGGGTCGACGGTGCCTCGCCGATCATCCCGATCGAGACCCGCGACCCCGACGGGGCCGGCAGCGGCGGCAACATCAGCGGGCTGACCGACCTGTATGCGGTGTCGTTCGGCCTGGACGCGCTGCACGCCGCGTCGCCGGCCGGGCGGCCGCTGGTGCGGACGTGGCTGCCGGACTACGAGCGGTCCGGCGCGGTGAAGACGGGCGAAGTGGAAATGGGTCCAGTCGCGATGGTTCTGAAGAAGAGCCGTGCTGCCGGGGTTTTGCGGAACGTCAAGGTCCAGTGAGGACAGTGCGATGGCTAGTTTTCGTGTGACCACGCCAGTTTCCGGGTTCAGCGGCGAGGTGGCCGGTATCGTGTTCGTCGACGGCCACGCCGAGACGAGCGACCGGGCCGCCTTGGTGTACTTCCGGTCGCAGGGCTACGGCGTCACCGAGGTGAAGCCCGCCCGCAAGACCAAGACCGCGCCCGCCGAGCCAGCCACGCCTACCGCGTCGACCGAGGAGGTTTCGTGATCACCTTCGAGCACGTCGGGTCCGACGAGCGCGTCGTGTTCGGTGGCCCGCACCCCGAGGCCGACCGGCTCGTCGCGTCCCCCGCCTGGCGCCGGGTCCCCGACGCCAGCACCCCGACCCCGCCGCCTGTCTCGTCCATCGAGCCGCCGCCCGCGACCTCGGCCAGCCGGAGCTAGGCCGTGGCGCGCGTGTACGCCACCCGCGCCGACCTGCTCGCCTACCCGCCGCCGCCCACCGTCACCGTGCCCGCCGACCCCGAGGCGTCACGCCTACTTACTCGGGCCTCCGAGGCGATCGACGAGGCGCTGGTGACGGCCATCTACGACACCGACCCGGTCGGGATGCCCACCGACCCCATGGTGCGGGTGGCACTGCGGGATGCCACCTGCGCCCAGGTTCTGCACATCCTCGCCACCGGAGACGAGGACGGCGCGGCCGGCGAGTGGGACCAGGTCGTGATCGGCAACGTCAAGCTCTCGGGACGGCGGAGCGCGCTCCGCCCCGATGGGCGCGTCCCGTTGGCTGCTGGGGCCGAGCGTCATCTTCGGCTCGCCCGGCTGCTGCCCGGGGTGATCGTGCGCCGATAGGAGGTGGCCGACGTGGCGGGCATCCCGCAGTGGCTCTACATCCAGACCGGACAGGACATCGTCATCGAACCGTACGTCGGGGCCGGGCCGTTCGGCGACACCTACGGACCAGCCACTGTCGTCCGGTGCATCGTCGACGAGCGGCGGCGGCTGGTGCGAGATGCCACCGGTGACACCGTGGTGTCCGAGACGACGGTGTACTGCCCGCTCACCGTGGCCGCGCCACCAGGGTCGCGGGTGACTCTGCCCGACGGGCGGGTCTCCGTCGTGCTCACGAGCAGCCGAGGTGACGGCGGCCGGCTGCCGGTCCCGTCCCACCTGGAGGTGGCGGTGCGATGACGATGCGGGTGGACGTCACGTGGGATGGCGCGAAGGTCAAGCGGCGCGCGCGCTCGGGCGCGGTCCGCGGCCTCCAGGAGGCCACGGAGCACCTGTTGGGGGCCTCCCGTCAGCTCGTCCCGATCGAGGAAGGCACGCTGGAACGCTCGGGCGTCGCGAGTGTTGACGACACCCGGCTGGTGGGCGCGGTCAGCTACGACACTCCGTACGCGGTGCGTCAGCACGAGGAGCTGACCTGGCAGCACGATCCGGGGCGGCAGGCGAAGTACCTGGAACAACCTGCCGAGGCCGAGCGGGGGACGATGATGTCCCTTATCGCCGTGGCGATCCTGGAGAGCATGCAGTGACCCTCCTGGAACAGCTCGCTCACCTGCTGCATGACCTCGGGCTGGGTGTGTACCGGGCGGACGGACGGCCGGGGGGTGACGTGTTCCTCGCGGTCCTGCCGCAGGCCCCGGACAGTGCGGTCGCGGTCGCCCGGTACGGCGGCGGCGAGGCCGACTCCCTGCTGGGGTGGGATGAGCCGCGCATCCAGGTGCGGGTGCGGGGACCCGCCCGTGACGCGCGGGTGGCCGAGGCGCGCGCGCAGGCGGTCTACGACGCGCTGCACGGCCTCGGTCCCCGCGCGCTGGTCGGCGGGACGTGGCTTCAGCTCGTGGTCGGTGTGACGAGCGGTCCCGCCTACATCGGCAGGGACCAGGCAGGCCGCCACGAGTACACGGTCAACCTCCGCCTGGAGATTCGTAACCGCAGCGTGAACCGCCGCTGACCTTCCTTTTCCCTCACCCGGCCGCGAGCGGTCGGGTGTTCGGCGTGCCCGGAGGAGCACATGCCCAACATCAAGATCAACGCACGGGATGTCGTCGTCCAGGTCGAAGCTGCCACCGCCAACACCTGGGTGCTCATCGACGGTCTGACCTCGGCGACGGTGAACCCCAGCGAGAACGAAGAGACCGCTGAGACCACCACCTTCAGCAGTGCTGGCCACTACGAGCAGATGATCATGCAGCGGGGCGCCAGCATGGAGCTGGAAGGTGTGCGGCTGGTCGACCAGGCCACCGGCGCGTCGGAGCCGGGACAGGCCCGGTGCGAGGAGCTGGCCACCAAGGTCGGACACGAGTCGTTGGGCCGCGTCCGGTTCCGTCACCCGCTCCAGACCACGTGGAAGGTGTGGACGGCGACGTTCAGTGTGGGGGAGCAGGGCGGCGGCACCAACGACATGATGTCCTGGTCCTGCACGATCACGCGGTCCGGGGCGTCGACCACCATGGCGGTGACCCCATGACTGACCAGCCGGATGACTTCCTTGCGTTCTGGGCCGAACACGACGACACCACCCGCGAGACCCGCCGCATCCTCGGCGTCGACGTCACCGTGCCCCACGATCTGCCACTGAGGTTCGAGCAGCGCCTGGACCAGGCCGGCGCGGCCGCCACCGAGGACGACCTGAGGGTGCTGTTGGTCGACCTGTTCGGCCAGGACGTGCTCGATCGGTGGGTGGACGCGGGGATCACCAGCCGCCAGCTCCAGGTGCTGCTCGCGTGGGGGATCGCCAACGGCTCCGGCAGGCGGATCGGCTTCGCCGAGGCCGCCGACATCGTGGCCAAGGCCGAGGCCGCGAAGGGAAAAGCGGCCAGCCGAGCCCCTGCGGGGGGCTCTTCGCGGACCCGCGCATCCGCCGGTACTGGGCGCTCATCGAAGCGGACTTCGGCCGCGAGTATGGCCTGACGGCCGCCCAGCTCGCGGGCCTGACCCGGCGCCGGTTCCTGGTGTTGCTCGCGGGCCTGTCTGGTGACTCGGTGTGGCGGCAGGTGGTGTCCCGTGCGCCGGTCGAGGTGCACGGGGATGAGGCCGTGACGTCGGTGATCGACCGCCTGTAGCCGGGGGGGGTGAGCTGGTGGCGCTCACCGTCGGCGAACTGGTGGCGTTCCTGCGAGTCGAGCGGTCTGCGTGGGATCGTGCGCTGGACAAGGCCGAGGCGAAGATCAAGGTGGCCTCTACGGCCATCCGGGCCAGCTTGGATGAGGCTGGCCGGTTCGACGGCGAGGGGCTGCGGTCCGGCATGGACCGTGCTGCCGCTGGCGCGATGTCCCTCATCTCGCGGCTGGCTGCGATCCCCAGCGCCGCGCAGGGGATGGGCGGTGCCGTGAGCATGGTCGGGTCGCTGTCGGGTGCGCTGGGGCTGCTGCCTGCTGTCGCGCTGTCGGGTGCCTCGGCCATGGCCGCGCTGAAGATCGGCATGAGCGGTTTCTCAGACGCTTTGTCCAATGTGGACGATCCGGAAAAGTTCAACAAGGCCCTGGACCGGCTGGCGCCATCCGCGCGCGACCTGGCAGTGGCGATCCGGGACGTCAAGCCCGCGTGGGACGACGTCAAGCAGAGCATCCAACACGAGTTGTTCACAGGGGTCGCCGACCGCATCCGCCCCCTCGCCACCACGTACCTACCGCTGCTGCGCGACGGTCTCGGAGCCATCGCCGCCGGGTTCAACACGGCTGCGCTGGGGATCGCCGACTGGCTCGCTGAGGCGCAGACCAGCAGTGACGTCGGTTTGATCTTCGCTGCGACCGAGACCGCGGTGGACGACCTCGCGGGCGCGACCCGCCCGTTGCTCGCCGCGTTCCGCGACCTCGCCGCTGTCGGTGCCGAGGTCCTACCTGGACTGACGGCCGGGGCGGACACCGCCGCGCAGCGGTTCGCGAAGTTCGTGCATGAGGCCAGGCAGTCGGGCCGGCTCAAGGAGTGGATCTCCGGTGGCCTGTCCGCGATCGGGGACCTGGCCCGCGTCCTCGGCAACCTCGGCGCCATCGCTGCGCAGGTGTTCTCCGCGCTCGGCGCGGGGGGTGGCGGGGCCCTTCAGACGTTGCTGACGCTTACCGGCGCGGTGCGCGAGTTTCTGTCGAGCGCCCAGGGGCAGGAGGTCTTGACCACCCTGGGCATGGCGTTGGGGCAGATCTCCACCGTCGCCTCCGGCGTGCTGCTCACAGCGCTCCGCGCGCTGGCACCCGCGCTCGTCGACCTGGCGCCGGCAGCGGCCGAGCTGGCCACGCAGGTAGGCTCCGTCCTGTCCGGCGCGATCCAGGTCGCCGGGCCGGCGATCCAGGGCGTCGCCGGGTTCCTGCGCGACGCCATGTCCTGGTTGGGTCCGACGGCGCTGGCGGTGTTTGGCCTGGTCAAGGCCTACGAGGCGTGGGGCGTCGCCGCGCGGCTGGTGAACACGATCATGTCGGCCAACCCGTGGATGGCGATCATCGCCGGGGTGGTCTTGTTGGTCACGGTGATCGTGACCCACTGGGACGAGATCAAGGCGTACCTGGGCAAGGCGTGGGACTGGCTGGTGGAGAAAGCCGGCGAAGCGTGGGGCTGGATCAAGGAGCACATCGTTCAGCCCCTGAAGGACGCGGGTGCGTGGGTGGTGCGCCAGACCCAGCAGCTCGGCGACGCCCTGTCCACTGCCTGGCAGTGGTGCGTCGACCGGGCCCGGGACGCCTGGCGCTGGGTGCACGACCTCATCGTCACGCCGATCTCGGACGCGGCAGCGTGGGTGGGCCGGCGGGTCGACGACATCGTCAACTTCTTCGGCTGGCTGGGCTCGCTGCCTGGCCGGGTCGCCGCCTGGTTCGGTCAGGTCCACCAGGCCGCTGTCGACCGGCTCGTCGACCTCGTCGGCTGGGTGCGCGGCCTGCCCGGCCGCATCCTCGACGCGGTCGGTGACCTCGGCTCCCTGCTGTACAACGCCGGCCGCGACGTCCTCGCCGGCCTGTGGAATGGCATCAAGTCCATGGCCGGCTGGGTCAAGGACAGGCTCATCGGCTTGGTCCGGGACATCATCCCTGGCCCCGTGCGGGACGCCCTCGGCATCCGCTCGCCGTCGCGGGTGATGGCCGAGCTGGGCCGCTACGCCGGGCAGGGCCTCGCGGTCGGCATGACCTCGACCCGGGGCCTGGTCGCCGCAGCAGCCGAGCAACTCGCCACGTTCGCGACGCCAACGTTGCCGGCGTTCGCGGTGCCGCCGGTTCCGGTGGCGGCGATGGCGGGCGCACCCATGCTGGGCGCGCCCGGGTTCGCGCCGTTCGGCACAGACAGTCGGGCCTCGCTGCACATCGAGCACTTCCACGCCGCACCGGACACCGACGAGCGGCGACTGGCGACCGAGCTGGACTGGATGATGCGGGGTGGTGGGTGATGCTCGCGGCCGGCGACCTTCTCACCACCGACGGCCAGATCGAGTGGCGCGGCCTGGTCCTCGGCGCCGGCACCCGCTACAGGTGGGTGAAGCTCGAAGGCTGGAACGACCTCCCACCGGCGCGCGGCGGGAACACCCCGCACCCGAGCAGGCATGGAACCTACCTGGGTCGGCTGCTCGGCGACGACCGCACCATCACCGTCGAGCTGCTGATCACCGGGCCCCTCGACGTGTTCCGGGAGGCGGTGGCCGCGGTGCGGGCGGCCACCGCCTGGACCGAGGCACCCGACGAGGACCCCCTCGTGGTGCGGCTGCACGATCAGACGCACATGGTCATGGCCCGGTGCGTCCGCAGGGCGATCCCGACGGACCGGCACTACGCGCTCGGGCTGACACGAGCCGCCATCCAGTGGGTGGCGTCGGACCCGCGACTGCTCCGCCTGCCCGCCGAGACGCGGGAGGTTTCGTTGCAGGCCCCGCCGGCCGGGGGCATGCGGTTCCCGCTGGTGTTTCCGCTGCGAGTCGGCGCGGGCGGGTCGGGTGGTGAGGCCACGCTGGTGACCACGGGCAACGCCCCCGCCTGGCCCCTGTACCACCTGCGGGGGCCGGTTCCGGGGCCGGTGATCGACCTCGGCGGGTCGATCCTCGCCTTCGATCCTGGGTTCGTCGTCCCCGCCGGTCAGACGCTGGTCATCGACACACGCCACCAGGCCGTCACCATCGACGGGACCGACCTGTCCCGGGCGGACCGGCTGTGGACTCGCCAGTGGGCACCCATCCCACCCGGGACATCTACCCGGGTGCGGTTCTTCTCGGCGGCCGGGTCGGCCGGCTACTCACCCGACGCCCGTCTGACCGTGACCTGGCACCACACCGACCTGTGAGGAGGCTCCATGCCCGAGCGGTTCTCGTGGGCTGTGAGCGACGCGGACGGCGAGATCACCACGACCGACGCCAGGTTCGCGCTGGGCGCGGTGGTCGCGCCGGGCGGGTCGCTGGTAGCGGCCCGCTCGGGGTGGCGGCCAGGCCCCGGCCAGCCGGGGCGGGTCACCGCCTCGTCACCAACACCGGATGGTCGGGTCACCGTCGCCGCGTTCCAGCGGATCAACACGCCGTCCCGGTCGGCAGCCCCGTACATTCAGACTCTCGACGCCCCCAAGGTGATCGACATTCTCGGAGCGGCACCGCCGCACTCGTCGCTGGGTCGGCACGACCTCATCGTCGTGCAGCAGAACGACCAGCTCCACAGCGACCCCAACAACGCGCTGCTGGTGCGGCATGTGGTCGGCACCCCCTCGGCGACACCCCAGGACCCCGACCCGGCCGCCGGCGGCGCGAGCACCGACTACGTGCCGCTCGCCCGCATCCGGGTCCCGGCCGGGGCCACCGCCATCACGAACGACCGCCTCGACGACCTCAGGCCGCCGGCGATGACTGTGGCCCTCGGCGGGGTTCTGCCGGTGGCGTCGCAGGCCGAGCGGGACGCGATCGTCTCTCCGTACGAAGGCATGGCCGTTTGGCGGCGCGACAAGGATTGGTTGGAGGTCCGCGCGTTCGACGGGTGGCGGGTGCAGGGCATCGCGGTGGTCGCCACCGCTGCTGGCCTGTCGGCCATCACCACCCCGTACCAGGGGCAGGTCGTGTACCGGGCCGACTCCGGCGAACACTACTGGTGGAACAGTACGACGTGGGTGCCGCTGCGGCAGGTCACCGGGCGGATCGTGGCCCGCCCAGGTGCGCTGGTGTCCAATGTGGGCACCACCGAGACGAACATCCCTCCACTGGCGGTGGAGGGTGTGCGGATCCTGCTGAACAGGATCTATGGGATTACCGTCACCTTGCTTGGTGGGTTCACCGCCGCCGCCGGCGACTCGTTCGGCATCCGCGTACGCAGGGACAACCCAACGTCCGGCCTGGTGGTCGCCGAGTGGACGTGGCTGCCGACAGCCGTCGGGCTCGACGACTACCGGACGGTCTCCGCGCCGTGGCGCTCGGACGTGTCGGACAGTGCTGCGCGTTTTTACGTCACCGTGACGAAACTCGCCGGGACCGGGACAGCCACCATCTATGGCAACGGTCGATCCTCGATCCGCATCGAGGATGTGGGCGGTGACCCGGCGCTGTGGAAGGTGATCACATGACTTCGCCACCGGCGTACACGTTCCAGTTCGCCGACCTCGCCACCGGCGTCATCCTCGACGAGCTGCCCCTGACGAACGTCCGCTACAACCAGAAGCTCAACACGGCCGGCACCCTGTCGGCCGTGCTGACGATCACCGATCCCCGGGTGCGAGGCCGGGACCCGTACGACCTGACCACGCCGACCCGTCGGGTGGTGTACGTGCTGCGGGACGGCCGGCCAGTGTGGGGCGGGATCATCTGGACCCGCCGGTACGACTCGGCGAGCGGGCAGGTGAGCATCGGGGCTGCGGACTGGTGGAGCTACTTCGACCACCGCAAGATCCTGCCGCTTCTGCCGGAGCGGCCGCCAGTCGACTACGTCGCGCGGCAGTCGGTGTCCTATCGGGATGTCGAGCAGAACGAGATCGTCCGGCGCGTGGTGCAGCTCGCCCAGCAGCACGCTGGGGGGAACATCCTCGTCGAGGCCGAGACCACCTCGTCGGGCACCTGGCGCGACCGCACCTGGTACGGCTACGCCCTCGCCTCCGTGGGCGAGGAGCTACGCCGACTGTCCAGCGTGATCGGTGGCCCCGACATGCTGTTCACGGTCGCGGAGGGGCCGGCGGGCCGGCCGCGGCGGGTGCTGCGGATCGGCACCCCCTACCTGGGGCAGCAGGGATCGCCGTGGGTGTGGCAGTACGGCGGCAACGTCCGTGCGTACCGGTGGGACAGCGACGGAAGCAGATCGGCGCGCAGGGTGTTCGCCACCGGCGATGGCATGGAGCAGGGAACCCCCATCGCTGTGGCTGAGGACCGGGACGCCCTGACCGCGTGGCCGCTGCTGGAGACCGAGCGCGGCTACAGCAGTGTCCGCGAGACCGCGACGCTCCAGTCGCACGCGGACGCCGACCAGGCCGCCGCCCGCCTCCCGGTCGTCACGATCCAGCTCACCGTTGACGGCACCCGGTATCCGCAGGTGGGGGTGTGGGCCGTCGGCGACGACAGCAGGGTGGTCATCGACGACGAGTTCCACCAGCGTCGCCCCGGCCGGGATCATGGCCTCGACACCACGGTCCGCATCATCGGCGCCGACATCTCTGTGACGGAGCAGGGAGAGGACGTGACGTTGACGATGGCTCCGCTGCTGGAGGATGTGGCCTGATGGGACAGATCAACCAGCCCGCGACCCTGCTGGACCGTATCCGTCGCCTCGAACAGGAACTGGCCGAGGTCCGGAAGAAGGTCGGACTCAGCTCTGCCGTGGTGTCCCGGGGTGGCCTGACCATCAAGGACAACGGCCACCTCCGGGTGCTCGACTCCGCTGGCGTCGAGCGCTTCTTCATCGGGGCTGGTTCCCCGAACCTTCCGAATGGCGATAGTCAGCCGCTCTTCATCGTCCGCGACGGGTCCGGCCGACGGCGCCTCGCCGTCTACGACCCTGTCACCGCCGATGGATACGAACCCGTTTTCTGGGTATGGGACCACATTGGACACGTTGCGTTCACCACCGACCGCAACGGCGGAGTCGCCGAGCCGTGGACCGCCGTCCCGCTGTACCCGCAGTTCGAGATGGGGCACTCATCGCACCACGTCGGCTACACGATGCTGCCGGTGTCAGCACTCACCACTGGCCCCGTGGTGTGGGAAGGCTGGATCGGCAAGGTCAGCCACCCACGTCTTCAGATCCTGGGGTATTGGGGTCGGGCGACCGGGACGTCCCCTGTCTCGGTGACATACGAGGTCCGCGTGGGGCACGACCAGACGGTCGTCGGGTCCTGGGTGTCCACAGGTATCGAGACTGCGCTCTACGGGCCCTGGGATATCAGCCCGTGGCTGAGCCACACGAACATCCCGGTGCGGCTGTCGATCCGCGCGACCAGCGGTGACGCGACGGATATGGTGGCAGTCCAGGTGCTGAGCTGCTGGATGCGCCAGACCTGAGTCAGCACGGGATCTCGTTCAGCTTGTCCTCGGTGTAGCACCGCGTGGTGGTGGTCGTCCGGAGCGGCGGAGCCGGGCTTGGCCGAACCTCCTGCTGCCGGGTTGGGGTCGGGTGCACCGCGGTCGTGGTCGTCGGGGCGCCGGTCGTGGACTGCTGCGGCGGCACCTCGACGGCCTGACCCTGCTGCTGCCCTGCCGGCCGCTGCTGGCGTTGCGCGGGCACCTGCTGCTGAACAGGGGCCTGCTGCTGTGCGGCCGGCGCGCCCGTCACCGCAGGGGCACCCGCGGCACCAGAGGGGGCCCCGCCCGGCGCCGAGTCACCCGCGGTGGCCGGTGTCGGAGTGCCCTCGTCGGTGACGATCGGCGGCGGCGACGCGGGTCCTTCGGCGCCCGTAGCGGGGGCCTGGTGGCTGAGCATCATGGTGCCGCCGATCAGGCCGGCGAGGAGTGCGGCTGCGACACCGCCAACAGCGGCAGGGCGTAACCAGCGGTTCATCAGCTCCCCTTACGAAGTTCGAGCGTGCGCGCGCTCTCACAACAAATCGCCCCCCAGATCATCTCGTTACCTGATCTCCCCGCCATCGCCCGTCCGGCGTACAGGAGGCCCCGTGTCCATCTCCCCCGAGCTGGTGCTGGCTGCCATCGGATCGCTCGGCACCGCCCTGTCCACGTGGCAGACCGCCCGCACGGCCCGTGTGCGCGCCGAGCTGCGCGCCCTGCGCGCCGAGGTCGCCGAGCTGCTGTCGTGGCAGCTCGGCGCCCGTGCGTACATCCGGCGGCTGCTCGGCGTGCTGATCGATCGGGGCATCGACCCGCCCCCTCCGCCCGAGGCGCTGGGTCTGCTCGACGACCGGAGGTCAGCGTGATCACCGGCATCGACGTCTCGTCCTGGCAGAGAACCCCGGACTGGGGTGCGGTGCGTGGCGCCGGCGTGGAGTTCGCCTACGTGAAGTTGACCGAGGGCACCGGCTACCTGAACCCCAACCGGGACTCGCAGTTC
>NZ_JAMTCP010000036.1:0-6541 GCF_024171885.1 Streptoalloteichus tenebrarius
GCGGAACGCGCGGACCCGCGTGATGACGCGTTCTGAGTCGTAGCGCCGTCCGATGTCCAGGGCTTCGGTCGCCAAGGCGCAGGCTTGTCCGATTTGCCCGCTCAGGGCAAGTGTGAACGCGTGATCTACCAGTGCGAGGGCGCGGGGCTTGGGTGTTCGCAAGGCGGGTGCCGCGACGTCGAACGCGGCGCGTGCCGCTCGGAGTTCGCCGAGCTGGCCCAGGGCCACGCTCTGATACCGCGCAAGCTTCGGAACGTCGAAGGCGAACACCCACGGCCAACGGGGTTCTTCCTGCCGGCCGGAGATCAGCTTCTCGGCTCGTCGCATGGCGGCGAGTGCGGACGGACGGTCGTGTACTGCGGCATAAGCGACCGCGTGCAGCGAGGAAAGCCAGGCGCGCGCCGTTCTCGGCGCGCCTCGTTCGAGCTGCGCGGCCGCTCGGTCCAAGAGAAGCAAACCCTGACGTGGGTCACCTGTCGCCGTGCTCACGGCGGAACGCCACGACGAAGCCGCCCCAACCGCGGGTCAGGTTCCACCCCCAGTTCACTGCGGAGCACCTCTAAGGATCTCCCACGCGCCTTCCCGCATGGGGTCCTGCTGCACGAGTCGAAACGCGCAGAACAACGCCAGCGCGCTGTCATCGTCCTCCAGCAGCCCGCGACACTCCCTCAAGCACCTCTCGCCCAAGACGTCCCAGCGGGCTTGTTCAGCACCCACCCGCTCGTCGTACCGGCCCTCCAGCAGCGGCTGGTCAAGCAGGCCCATCCGCCACCCAGGACCGGTGGAGATCACATCCGGACCACATCACGCCGCCAACAGCCATCGACGCCACTGGTAACCACTGATGTGGTCGCCCGCTGTGCGGCCCCTCGTCGACGAGGAGACGCAGCGGCATGGGGGCGCGGGGCGCCCGGGCCGGGCGGTTGCCCGCTCGGCCCGGGCGGGTTCACTCCCCTGGTCGCGCCGGACGCACGACCGCCGCGGCGCCGCCACCGCCGCGCACGCGTTCGGCCGCCGCGACCCACCGGCCGTCCGGCAGGCGCTCGACCCCGGTGGCCAGGCCGATGCTCGCCCTGGGCTTGAACCGGTGGCCCCAGCCCTCCAACGCGGTCCGCTCCCCCTGGCCGCCGAAGGCCGGCTCGGCCTCGGTGACCTCGGTGTTGCGCTGGCTGGCCCTCGGCTCGGCGATGGCGTCGACCAGCGACAGCCCCCGGTCGAGCCGGCCGGTGAGGACCTGGAGCACGGTGGTGATGATCGTCGCGCCGCCCGGGCTGCCGACGGCGAGCACGGGCCGGCCCTGGGCGAGCACGATCGTCGGGCTCATCGAGCTGCGGGGCCGCTTGCCCGGCCCCGGCAGGTTGGGGTCGGGCACGCCCGGCGTCAGTGGTGTGAAGTCGAAGTCGGTCAGCTCGTTGTTCAGCAGGAAGCCGCGCCCCGGCACGACGATGCCGCTGCCGCCGGTCTGCTCGATGGTCAGGGTGTAGGCGGCGACATTGCCCCAGCGGTCGGCGACCGTCAGGTGCGTGGTGCTCTGCCCCTCGTCGGGCTTGGCCACGGGCGCGCCGCTGGTCCCGCAGGGCGTGGGGTCACGCGGGTCGGCGGGCGCGGCGGGCGCCGGCAGCACCTGGTCGGCCCGGACGAGGCAGGAGCGGCTGTCGGCGAATCGCTGGCTGAGCAGCTCGCGCGTGGGCACGTCGACCTGGTCGGGGTCGCCCACCCACCGGTTGCGGTCGGCGAAGGCCAGTTTGCTGGCCTCCAGGAACCGGTGCAGGTACTCGTTCCGCGACAGGCCGGTGAGGTCGGTGCGCTCCAGGATGTTCAGCGCCTCGCCCACGGTCGTCCCTCCCGAGGAGGGCGGCGCCATGCCGTAGACGTCCAGTCCCCGGTAGCTCACCCTGGTCGGCGCCCGGAACGGCACGGTGTACGCGTGGAGGTCGTCCTCGGTCATCCGGCCCGGCCGGACGGTCCGGCCGGCGGCGGGGTCGACCGGGGGCTGACGCACGGCGCGCACCACGTCACGCCCGATCTCGCCGTGGTAGAGGACGTCCGGTCCGTGCTCGCCGAGCAGCCGGTACGTGCGCGCGAGGTCCGGGTTGCGCAGGACGCTCCCCACCTCGGGCGGCCGACCGTGCGGCAGGAACAGCTCCCTGGTGGCCGGGAACGCGGCGAACCGCGCGGCGTTCTCCCGCACCAGGGTGTGGAAGTAGTCGTCGACGACGAACCCGCGCTCGGCGAGGCGCTCCGCGGGGCGCAGCACGTCGGCCAGGCGTCGGGTGCCGAACCGGTCGAGGGCGGTCTGCCAGGTCAGCGGGGTGCCGGGGACGCCGACCGACAGGCCGCTGGTGACCGCCTCCTCGAAGGGCACGGGCCGGCCGTCCTCCACGAACAGGTTCTCGTCGGCCGCGGCCGGAGCCGTCTCCCGACCATCCAAAGTGGACACTCGTCCGGTGCGGGCGTCGTAGTAGACGAGGAAGCCCCCGCCGCCGAAGCCGCTGGAGAACGGCTCGGTCACGCCGAGCGCCGCGGCGACCGCGACCGCGGCGTCGGCGGCGTTGCCCCCGTGCCGCAGGACCTCGATCCCGGCGGCGGTCGCGTCGGCGTCCACACTGGACACCGCCCCGCCGAAGCCGACCGCCTCCGCCGACCCGCGCGGCGGCGCGGGCGCGTCGCCGAACGCCGGCACGACGGCCGGGACGCTCGCGACGAGCACGGCCGCGAGCAGGGGAACCCACTTCCGCAGCATCGGCACCTCCGGTGAACGCACGACCACGTTCCGCCACTCTGCCGGCACCCGTCCGCCGCGGACAACCCGGGCGTCCACCCAGTGCGACCGTGAGAGAACACACGGTTCCCGGCGGCCCGTCAGCCGTGACTCCCCGTGAGTCGGGACCGGCGAGACCGCCGGTCGTGTCACCGCGCCACGCCGACCCCCGTCCACCACCGCTTCCGACGGTCACTGTCCTTCTCACGCATCCGGGTCTGGCGATCTCGGCCCACTGACCCCGACGGACAGAACGGGCGAGCCACCACGACGACGTGACAGCCCGCCGGTGGCGACAGATGCCCGAAGGAACCGGGAGCGGACCGAGACGCTTCCCCTCCACTCCTCATCCGGTCCGCGCTTCACAGCTCCGGTCACGGGCACGAGTCCTCTGTTCGCCGCGCCGGCTGGTGATCCGCCGACGTGCGACGTCAAAAACCCAAGCCTCCGTCGACGCCTTCTTACCAACACCAAAATGAGTGGTGGTCGCACTCTCCAGGACGACGGGGAACTCGCCCATCAACTCATCCCACGGTGAGGCCCAACCTTTCCAGCAGATCGGGGTCCACGTCGACCCACTTCTCGTGGCCATCGCGATCACAGGCGTAGTCCGTCCAAGAGCAGAAAGCCTCCGCGTCGGCGACGTCCGGCGCCTCCCCGTGGCGCTTCGAGCAAAGAAGCGCGAAAATCTTGGCCCCCACCAGCGCACACGGAACGACGTGTGCCCGCTCGACAGGAGAGCGCCAACAAATTACACAAACGGGACCTGAAATGCCCCATCAACGCGCGGGAGTCGCGACCAAAACCTCCTTGGGAGTTCCTGTTCCCCTGAACGTCGAGCACGAGGATCCTCCGCTTTCCCGACGCACACCGTTGAGCCTTCAGAATGAAGGAAAATCACATGTCGCGGTAGAGCAAGACCACTTTTCCTTGTCCACTCTTCCCACGCGCCTTCCCGCGCTTCTTCTTGGCCACTCGGGGAGGATGCTCGAAGCGAACGAACTCGTCTGATCCCTTGCGGTCACACACGTGACCGCTCGACAAAGAATGGGAAACGAGTCGTCAGAGCACTTCGAGGGGGTCGAGCCGCACGCGCACGGTCTCGGTCTCCTTGCGCGCGGTGCGCACCGCCTGCGCCTCGGCGAGCGCGGCGGCCAGCGCGCGGCCGTCCCTGCGGGGCACCCGGACCAGCGCCCGTTCGCGCTCCGCCACGCCCTCCTCGTCGACCTCGCCCAGCGGCACCGGCCCGAGGATCTCGGCGGACTCCGGCAGGTGAGCGCCCTCCAACAGGTCGGCCACGGCGGCAGGAGAGCCGTCGACGGCGGCCATGCGCACCGCCGGCGGAAAACCCAGCTCGGTCCGCCCCGCCAGCTCCGCGGCGGCGTGCCACGCCGGGTCCCAGCGGACGAGGGCCTGCACGGGGGCCAGCCCGGACTCCGCGACCACGACGACGCGTCCACCCCGCGTCGCCGGCCGGACCAGGGCGGACGCCGTCAGCCACCGCCGCAGCGCCTCCTCGGCCGCCCGCAGGTCGGGCCGGGCGAGCAACACGCGGCCGTCCAGCAGCAACGCCGCGCCGTAGCCGTCCTCGGCGACCGGCTCCGCGCCGGGCGTGGCGACGACCAGCGCGGGCCGCGCCGGCACGCTGGCCAGCACCTCGCCCGCGCCGGAGGTCCGCACCGCCACCCCGGGGAACGCCCTGCCCAGCTCCTCGGCGGTGCGCCGCGCGCCCACGGCCGTGGCCCGCAGCCGGCGCGAGCCGCAGGACGGGCACCGGAACGCCGCCTCGGTGGCGCCGCACCAGCGGCAGGCCGCCGGCCGCGCCGCCTCACCGGGCCGCCCGGCCGGGCCGGGCAACGCCAGCGGCCCCGCGCACCGGCGGCACCGGGCGGGCTCCCGGCAGGAGGCGCAGGCCAGACCGGGCACGTAACCCCGTCGCGGCACCTGGACCAGCACCGGAGCACCCGCCGCCAGGCCCGCCCGCGCCGCCTCGAACGCCACCGACGGCAGCCGGGCCGCGCGCGCGGCGGGGTCCCTGGCGAGCTGGGTGTCGTCCTCGCCGATCGCGGTCACCCTCGGCGCGGCGGCCCGCACCACGTCCCTCGGGGCGACGATCTCGTGCGCCCAGCGGGTGTCGACCATGAGCTGCGCCTCCGCCGTCCTGGCGAAGCCCGCGACGAGCAGCGCCGCCCCGCTGAGGTGCGCCCGCTGCGCGAGCACGTCCCTGGCGTGCGCGTAGGGCGAGCGCGGCTCCGCGTGCAGGTCGTCACCGTCGTCCCAGACGACCAGCAGGCCGGGGTCGGCGACCGGGGCGAACGCCGCCGCCCTGGTCCCGACGACGATCCGGACCGCCCCCCGCAGGACCGCCAGCCACCGCCGGTACCGCTCGGCCGGGCCGAGGTCGGCGGACAACGCGACCACGTCGTCCGCGCCGGCCAGCTCCGCGCACGCGGCGTGGACCCGCGCGAGATCGCGGTGGTCGGGAACCACGACCACCGCGCCGCGCCCCGACGCGGCGACCGTGGCGGCGGCCTCGGCGAGCCGACGCGGCCAGTCCTCCCCCGGCGCGGCCTGCCACACGGCGTGCGCCGGGCGGCCCGCGTGCACCGCGTCGAGGAAGACCCGGCCCCTCGGGTAGCGGTCCCACCCCTCGGCGGCGGGCCGCGCGGGGGGCGGGACCGGCTCCCTGGCCGGCTCGGCCTCGACCCGCGCGTGGCGGGGAGGGACGGCCAGCCGCAGGACGTCGACCAGCATGCCGGCGTAGCGGTCGGCGACCGCCCTGGCCAGGGCGGCGACCGGGGGCGTCAGCACCGGCTCCGGCGAGACGACGCGCTCCAGGAACGCCAGCCGGCCAGGGTGCGCGGACTCCGCGACGCGCTCCAGGAGGAACCCGTCCAGGACCTTGCCGGCGAACCGCACCCGCACCCGGCAGCCCGGCGCCGCGTCGGCGTCGAACCGGTCGGGCACGAGGTAGTCGAAGGGGCGGTCCAGGTGGGCCAACGGCACGTCGACGACGACCCGGGCGACCGGGAGCCGCTCGGCCGGCTGCCACTCCCCTCGCCGCGCGCGTCCCCCTGTCTTCCCCGCTCGTGTCATCACCGCTGGTCTACCAGACGGCACCGACCAGGACGGCCGCCTGGCGCGGTCGCGTGACCGGCGTGACGGACGACCAGGTTGGTCGCGGCATCGACGAGGGCGCTGAGCTGAGGGGGCAGCATGGCGACCTGGCCAGGCCACCCCACCTCGTGGGTGAGCCGATGTTCCCATGCCACCCGTGCCGGTCGCTCGTCCGTGGGGTCCGTGCCGGACCGGCCCAGCGGCAGGCCTCGACCCGACTCCGATCTAGAGACGCGCCTTCTGGTGCGATGGCCGTGGCCTGGGGCGATGCATGCACCACCGCACTTTCTGGTGCGATGGTCACGACCTGGGGTGATGCACCACCACACCCTCAGGGGCGACGGTCGTGAACGGGGGCGAGACACCACCGCACCTTCTGGTGCGGTGGCGCGACCACCGGCGGGACACCATCGCACTTTCTGGTGCGATGGTCGTGAACAGGGGGCGAGACACCACCACACCCCCCGGCGCGATGGCACTGACCCCGGCGAGACACCGTCGCACCTTCCGGCGCGACGGTCATGAACGGGGGGTGATGCACCACCACACCCCCGGCACGACGACCCCAACCACCGGCGGGACACCATCGCACCTTCTGGGGCGATGGTCACGACCTGGGGTGATGCACCACCACACCCCCCGCCGCGACGACCCCAACCAGCG
>NZ_JAMTCP010000036.1:6801-73160 GCF_024171885.1 Streptoalloteichus tenebrarius
CGACGACCCCAACCAGCGACGGGACACCATCGCACCTTCTGGCGCGACGGTCACGACCTGGGGTGATGCACCACCACACCCTCAGGGGCGACAGCCCTGACCCCCAGCGAGACACCACCGCACCTTCTGGTGATGGCGCGACCACCGGCGGGACACCACCACACCCCCGGCACGACGACCCCAACCAGCGGCGAGACACCACCACACCTCCTGGCGCGATGGCACTGACCCCGGCGAGACACCAGCGCACTTTCTGGTGCGATCGTCATGACCTGGGGTGATGCACCACCACACCTCCCGGGGCGACGGTTGGCGGGCTCCGTCGCACCGGAAGGTGCGATGGAAGACGCTCGGCGTCGCCGGGAATCCAGAACCCCTCGGCACGTCGCTCGGCCATCGTCCGTCGGGGGACGTCCTCCCGAAGCCGGTGCGGCTTGCCCGAGGCCCTGTGACGTTCTCACGCGACCGCAACATCCGACTGGAACGCGGCGTGGGCCTGGCCAGGGTGCGGAGCCTCGGTGATGAGCGGGCGGCGTCCTGCGCAGCGCCGACGCCGGCCTCGTCGCGTCGGGAGAACCGGTCGCCCCCGCCGGTTCACGGCCCGCCGAACCAGCCGGGGATGTCGAGCCGGAACGCCTCGGCCGGCGTCACCCGCCGCAGGTCGGCCTCCAGCGCCCGCAGCCGGTCCGCGCCGAGGACCTCGGCCCAGCGCGCGCGCAGCTCGTCGAAGATCCGGGCCGAGCGCGCGAGGCAGTCCAGCCCGCGCTCGGTGAGCCGGACGACCTTGCGGCGCGCGTCCCCCGGGTCGGCCTCCCTGCGCAGGTAGCCGAGGCGTTCGAGCGCGTCGACGGTCTTGCCGGCGGCCTGTTTGGAGATCCCCAGCCGTCGGCCGAGTTCGGCGGCGGTCGTGCCCTCCGCCCCGATGGCCTGGAACACGAAGCCGTGCATCGGCCGCACGTCGGGGTGGCCCTGCCGGGCGAGTTCGGCGTGCAGGTCGTCGATGAGGACCCGGAAGCCGAGGAACAGGCGCAGGGGCAGCTCGAAGCCGGGGGCGTCACTTGACACGATCGACAACCAAGTTAACTATTTCGACAACCACGTTGTCGATTCTAGGAGATCCCGCCATGACCGTCATCCGCGCCGCCGAGCGCCGTCGCACCGCCACGCCGAACGCCGTCATGACCACCCTCGCCTCCCCCACCCAGGGCGCCGCCGGACTCGCGCTCTGGCGCGTGGACATGGACCCGGGCCAGGTGGGCCCCAGGCACGCCTTCGACACCGAACAGGTGTGGACGGTCCTGACCGGCGCGGCGTCCGTCGCCCTCGGCGACCAGACCGTCGCGCTCGGGCCGGGCGACACCCTCGTGATGCCCGTCGACCTGCCCCGCCAGGTGACGGCCGACCCGGACGCCGGACTCGCGGCGATCGTCGCCGCGCCCGCCGGCAGCCGGGCCTCCAACCCGGAGGGGGTCACCAGCGCGGACGCGTGCGCCCTCGCGCCCCGCGACGCCGAACGGATCGTGCCGCCCTGGGTCGCCTGACCACGACGACGGGGGCCGGTCGCCCACCGCGCCCGGCCCCCGTCCTCCACCCATGACCACCTGACCGCGCTCAGGAAGGCCGGTCGACGGAATGCCTCACCGCTCCCGCCGGTAGACCCGGTAGGAGACCGTGCGGGTCTGGGGCAGCGGAACGTCCGCATCCAGCCCACTGGCCGCGAGAACCTCGTCGCCGACGCGCGGCAACCCAGCCAGGTCCTGCCCCGGCAGCCAGCGGTGGACGGTGGACACGGCGTCGGCCACCGCCTGCCGGGGCGTCACCATGACCACGCCGCTCCGCTCGACGAGTTCCGGCGCGCCGAAGCCCAACCCGGCGAGCGCGCTGTCGATCTCGGCGGGGCCGTCCAGGTCGGCGCGGACCGGCTCCAGCCGCAGACCACGCGCCTCACCGGCGTCGTAGACGGCGGAGACCAGGTCCCGCAGCGGCCCGTCGTAGAGCCGCCAGCCCAACGACAACGCCAACACCCCGCCCGGCCGCAGCACCCGCGCGCACTCGGCCAGGGCCGCCCGCCAGTCGGCGATGTGCGCGAGCACCCGCGCGAGGTGGACACCGGAACAGAGGCCGGTCCGCACCGGCAGGTGACAGGCGTCGGCCAGGAGGAACGGGACATCCGGGGCGGCGCCGGGCTCCCTGGCGTCGGCCCTGTCGAGCAGGAGCAACGGCACCCCGCGCCGGGCCAGCTCGGCGGCGATCCGCCCGCTGCCCGCGCCCACGTCCAGAACCGGACCTCCGCCGCCGCGGAGCAGCTCGGCCAGGGAGGCGTGGAGCTGGTCCGCGGCGGCGGAGGGGAGGTCGGGCGCCGGAGGGATCCGGGACACCGTCAGCGCCGTCAGAGGCCGGCGGCGGCCTTGAGGGCGTCCACCCGGTCGGTGCGCTCCCACGGCAGGTCCAGGTCCGGCCGGCCGAAGTGGCCGTAGGCCGCGGTCTGCGCGTAGATCGGCCGCAGCAGGTCGAGGTCCCGGATGATCGCGGCGGGGCGCAGGTCGAAGACCTCCGAGATCGCGGCCTGGATCTTCACCGGGTCCACGGTCTCGGTGCCGAAGGTCTCCACGAACAGGCCGACCGGCGCGGCCTTGCCGATCGCGTAGGCGACCTGCACCTCCAGCCGGGACGCCAGGCCGGCGGCCACGGCGTTCTTGGCCACCCACCGCATCGCGTAGGCGGCGGAGCGGTCCACCTTCGACGGGTCCTTGCCGGAGAACGCGCCACCGCCGTGCCGCGCCATGCCGCCGTAGGTGTCCACGATGATCTTGCGGCCGGTCAGGCCCGCGTCGCCCATGGGACCGCCGATGACGAACCGGCCGGTCGGGTTGACCAGCAGCCGCAGCCCCTCGGTGTCCAGCCCGAGGTCGGCGATCTCCGGGGCCACCACGTGCTCCCGGATGTCCACGCCGAGCATCTTCTCCAGGTCGATGTCGGCGGCGTGCTGCGTGGAGACCACGACCGTGTCCAGCCGCACCGGCTGGTCCCCGGCGTACTCGATCGTCACCTGGGTCTTGCCGTCCGGCCGCAGGTACGGCAGCACGCCGTCCTTGCGGACCTTGGTCAGCCGGCGCGACAGGCGGTGCGCCAGCGCGATCGGCAGCGGCATCAGCTCGGGGGTGTCGGTGCACGCGTAGCCGAACATGAGGCCCTGGTCGCCGGCGCCCTGCTTGGCGATCTCGTCCTCGGACTCGCCCACCCGGCTCTCGTAGGCGGTGTCCACGCCCTGGGCGATGTCCGGCGACTGCGCGCCGATCGCGACGTTGACGCCGCAGGAGTTGCCGTCGAAGCCCTTGGCCGAGGAGTCGTAGCCGATGCCGAGGATGACCTCGCGGACGATGGAGGGGATGTCGGCGTACGCCTCGGTGGTGACCTCACCCACCACGTGCACCTGGCCCGTGGTCACCAGGGTCTCCACCGCGACCCGCGAGCGCGGGTCCTTGCGCAGGAGCTCGTCCAGCACCGAGTCACTGATCGCATCACAGATCTTGTCCGGGTGACCCTCGGTCACGGACTCACTGGTGAACAGCCTGCGGCTCTGCTTGGTCACGGTTCTCCCCACACCTGCGGGCTTCGGAAACTAGGCTCAGACTACTGGCGGTGCGCCGCCGCCGGCTTCTTTGGACAGTATGTGGACGACTTCGTCCCACACGTGCGAGGCGAACTGCGCCTTCGAGCCGTGCGGGATCGTCCGTTCGGAGCCGTCGGCGGCCAGCAACCAGCCGGCGTTGTCCTCGACCTCGAAGGCCCTGCCGTCCCCGACGGCGTTGAGCACCAGGAGGTCACAGCCCTTGCGGGCCAGCTTGGCCCTGCCGTGGGTGAGCACGTCCCCGCCGGCGTCCCCGGTCTCGGCGGCGAAGCCGACGACCACCTGTCCCGGCCTCCGGTCCCTGACCAGCTCGACGAGCACGTCGGGGTTGCGGGTCAACGCGACGGGGTCGGGGTCCGCGTCGGTCTTCTTGATCTTGTGGTCGACCGTCGCGGTCGGCCGGAAGTCGGCCACCGCCGCGGCCATCACCACGATGTCGGCGTCCTTGGCCGCCGCGTGCACCGCGTCCCGCAGCTCCAGCGCGGTGCCCACGGACACCACGTCCACGCCGGCCGGCGCGGTGAGCCCCGAGGTGTTGGCGGCCACCAACGTCACCTCGGCCCCGCGCTGCGCCGCGACCGTGGCCAGGGCGTAGCCCTGCCGGCCCGAGGAGCGGTTGCCGAGGAAACGGACCGGGTCGAGCGGCTCCCTGGTCCCGCCGGCGGACACCACGACCCGGCGACCCACCAGGTCCCTGGGGAGCGCGTCCGGCCTGGCCAGCAGCAGCCGGGCCAGCTCGACGATCTCCGCCGGCTCGGGCAGCCGCCCCTTGCCGGTGTCCGCGCCGGTGAGCCGGCCGCTGGCCGGCTCGGCCACCACCACGCCCCTGCCACGCAGCAGCGCGACGTTGTCCCTGGTGGCGGGGTGCTCCCACATCTCGGTGTGCATCGCCGGCACGAGCAGCACCGGGCACCGGGCGGTGAGCAGGGTGTTGGTCAGCAGGTCGTCGGCGAGCCCGTGCGCCGCCCGCGCCAGCAGGTCGGCCGTGGTGGGCACGACGAGCACCAGGTCGGCGGTCTGCCCGAGGCGCACGTGCGGCACCTCGGGGACGTCCGCGAACACGCCGGTGTGGACCGGCTGGCCGGACAGCGCCTCGAACGTCGGGGCGCCCACGAACCGCAGCGCGGCCTCGGTGGGGACCACGCGCACGTCGTGGCCGGACTCGGTCAGCCGGCGAAGGACCTCGCACGCCTTGTAGGCGGCGATGCCGCCGCCCACGCCCAGGACGACGCGTGGACGACGGCCCTCGACCTGGTGTGTCACTCGCCCTCGGTGTGTTCGAGCAGGCCGGAGTGGATCTCGCGCAGCGCGATCGACAGCGGCTTCTCCCTCGGCCCCGGCTCCACCAGCGGGCCGACGTACTCGAGCAGGCCCTCGCCGAGCTGCGCGTAGTAGTCGTTGATCTGGCGGGCCCGCTTGGCGGCGTAGATGACCAGCGCGTACTTCGAGCTGACCTTCTCCAGGAGGTCGTCGATCGGCGGGTTGGTGATGCCCTCCGGCGCGGTCAGCGCCGGCGCGGCCAGGGCGCTCAGCTCGGTGGGGGTGGTCACTCGCATGCTCCTGCGGTCAGGGGTCAGGTGGGTGCGGCCGGGCTCACCAGCAGCGTGCCGCCGCCGGCAACCCGGCCTACGGCGTCACGAACGCGAGTTGGGGCTGAGCCCCGGGCCAACTACCAAGGTTAGCAACTCGGCGGCGGCGGCCCGCACGTCGGTGTTGACGACGGTCGCGTCGAACTCCCCGACGGCGTCCAGCTCCTCCCTGGCCGCGGCCAGGCGTCGCCGCACCACTTCGGGGTCCTCGGTGCCGCGGCCGGTCAGCCGCTCCACCAGGACCTCCCACGAGGGCGGCAGCAGCATCACGAGCTGGGCGTCGGGCATGGACGCGCGCACCTGGCGGGCGCCCTGCACCTCGATCTCCAGCAGCGCCGGGTGCCCCTCGGACAGCGCGCGCTCCACCGGCCCCCTGGGGGTGCCGTAGTGGTTGCCCGCGTACTCCGCGTGCTCCAGCAGCTCGCCGGCGGCGGCCATGCGCCGGAACTCCGCGTGGTCGGTGAAGTGGTAGTGCAGGCCGTCGACCTCACCGGGCCGGGGCGCGCGGGTGGTCACCGAGACGCTGAAGAAGATGTCGGGGTTCATCCGGCGCAGCTCGGCGAGCACGCTCGACTTGCCGACGCCGGAGGGTCCGGAAACCACGGTGAGCCGGGGTCGACCGACGGCCGACCCCGGCTCACCGCTGGGCGTGGTGCTCACTCGCCGCCGAACTCGGCGAGCAGGGCCTTGCGCTGGCGGTCGCCCAGGCCGCGCAGGCGGCGGCTCGGGGCGATCTCCAGACGCTCCATGATCTGCGCGGCGCGGACCTTGCCGACGCCGGGCAGAGCCTCCAGCAGCGCGGAGACCTTCATCTTGCCCAGGACCTCGTCGCTGTCCGCGGCAGCCAGCACCTCCTTCAGGTTGGTGCCGCCGCGCTTGAGGCGCTCCTTGAGCTCGGCGCGGGCGCGACGGGCGGCAGCCGCCTTCTCCAACGCTGCGGCCCGCTGCTCCTCGGTCAGCTGGGGAAGGGCCACGATCTCCTCCGTGGTGTGGGTTCTTCTAGATCGGTGCCGCGACCGTACCGACCGCGTCTGACCGGGCACAACGCGGGGCGGGGGTGTCCACCTGACGCTTGTGGTGACGTTCACCGCACCCGTGCCCGGCCCCGTGGTCGCAACGGTGGGCGGCGCTCGGCCCTCGTGGGCCGACCGCAATTACTACCAACCCCCACTGACGGCCGGTCAGGCGAGGGTCAGTCTCGTCACCAGCGGCGATGTGCTAAAAGCCGCGCCACACAACGGTTTTCGCGCGCGACCGGGAGGCGCGCGCGAGGGTTGGCACCGGGTAGGTGAATCGATTCACCGCAGGCCCGGCGGGGTGCCGAAACATGATCAACAACACGTTTCCGCGCCCTCACGGGTCGCCGCCGCGCCCTCACCGGCGCACCCTCGGGGCAGTTGGCGCACAGGGCGCGTCGCCCGGCGAAAAAATCGCGTGTGACTTTCTTCCACGCGCGTTCCGCGCCCGTTCCCGCCCCCCGGGGGCGAAACCCGCCGCCCCGACGGAACCGGCACTCTCAGTGATCGACGAAAGACGCCGCCGGCCGCCGGAGCGGGGCACCCTCTCCCCACGTCCCGGCGGCCGGCGGCCCCGTCCCAGCCCTATCCCAGCGTCGCGGCCAACTCCCCCGACAGTCGGCGGGCCGCCTCGCGCAGCCGGCCCACATCAGGGCCGTGCCGCAGCACGTCCCGCGAGGTGGTGGGCAGCACCCACGACAACACCGGGCCGAACACCCGCCGCAGGTCCTCCACCGTGCCGCCCTGCGCGCCCAGGCCGGGCGCCAGCACCGGCCCCCGCAGCCCGGACAGGTCCGGCGCGACGGCGGGGTCGACGGTCGCGCCGACCACCACCCCCACCGAGCCCAGCTCGCCCCCGACCTCGGTCAGCTCCGCCGCGTTGCGCCCACCGGCCGCGTCCACGACCGCCTGCGCGACCGTGCGCCCATCCGACCCGACGGCCCGCTGGACGTCGCCGCCCTCGGGATTGGAGGTCATCGCGAGCACGAACACGCCGCGCCCGTGGGCCGCCGCCGCGTCCAACGCCGGGTCGAGCGCCCCGAAGCCCAGGTAGGGCGAGACCGTGACCGCGTCGGCCGCCAACGGCGACCCCTCGGTGAGGTACGCGGCCGCGTAGGCGTCCATGGTCGAGCCGATGTCGCCGCGCTTGGCGTCGAGCAGCACCAGCGCCCCGGCCGCCCTGGACTCGGCGATCACCCGCTCCAGCACGGCCACACCGGCCGAGCCGTGCGCCTCGAAGAACGCCGACTGGGGCTTGAGCACCGCCACGTCCCCGGCCATCGCCTCGACCGCGGTCATGGCGAACCGCTCCAGCCCGGCGACGTCCTCGGACAGCCCCCACGACCGCAGCAGGCCGGGGTGCGGGTCGATCCCCGCGCACAGCGGCCCGCGCGCGGCGACGGCGGCGGCGAGCCGGGCCCCGAACGGGGTCACCACGCGGCCTCCCGCAGCGCCCGCTGGAGCGCCTGGAGCGGGCGCACGTCGATGTCGTCCCTGATCATCGCCTCGATGCCCTGCACGGCCGCGGCCGCGCCCTGCACCGTCGTGATGCACGGGATGTCCCTGGCGACGGCGGCGGTGCGGATCTCGTAGCCGTCCACCCTCGGGCCGCTGTTGCCGTAGGGCGTGTTGATCACCATGTGGACCTCGCCGGCGTGGATCCGCTCCACGATGGTGCCGTTGCCCTCGGAGTGCTTGCGCACCACCGTGCACGGGATGCCGTTGCGGCGCAGCACCTCGGCGGTGCCGGTGGTGGCCAGCACCTCGAAGCCCAGGTCCGCCAGCCGCTTCACCGGGAACACCATCGCGCGCTTGTCCCGGTTGGCCAGCGACACGAACACCCGGCCGCTGGTGGGCAGGCTGCCGTAGGAGGCGGTCTGGGACTTGGCGAAGGCCTGGCCGAAGGCCACGTCGATGCCCATGACCTCGCCCGTGGACTTCATCTCCGGGCCGAGCAGGGAGTCCACGCCCTGGCCCTCGCGGGTGCGGAACCGGTGGAACGGCAGCACCGCCTCCTTCACCGCCACCGGCGCCTCGCCGGGCAGCACGCCGCCGTCGCCCCTGGGCGGCAGCATGCCCTCCTCGCGGAGCTCCTTGATGGTGGCGCCCAGCATGACCCGCGCCGCCGCCTTGGCCAGCGGCACGGCCGTCGCCTTGGAGACGAACGGCACGGTCCGGGAGGCCCGGGGGTTGGCCTCCAGCACGTACAGCACGTCGTCCTTGAACGCGTACTGGACGTTCAGCAGGCCGCGGACGCCGATCCCCCTGGCGATGGCCTCGGTGGAGGACCGCACGATCTCCAGGACCTCCTGGCCCAGGGTGATCGGCGGCAGCGCGCACGCGGAGTCGCCGGAGTGGATGCCGGCCTCCTCGATGTGCTCCATCACGCCGCCCAGGAACACCTCATGGCCGTCGCACAGCGCGTCGACGTCGATCTCGATCGCGTCGTCGAGGAACCGGTCGACCAGCACCGGGTGCTCGGGGGTGACCTCGGTGGCACGGGCGATGTAGGACGCCAGGGTCTGCTCGTCGTAGACGATCTCCATACCCCGGCCGCCCAGCACGTAGGACGGGCGCACCAGCACCGGGTAGCCGATCTCGTCGGCGATCCGCCTGGCCTCCTCGAACGAGGTCGCGGTGCCGTACCTGGGCGCCGGCAGCCCCGCCTCGCCCAGCACCGCCCCGAACTCGCCCCTGTCCTCGGCCAGGTTGATCGCCTCCGGCGGCGTGCCCACCACGGGGACGCCGGCGTCGGCCAGCCGCTGCGCCAGGCCCAGCGGGGTCTGCCCGCCGAGCTGCACGATCACCCCGACGACCTCGCCGGAGGCCTGCTCTGCGTGCACCACCTCCAGCACGTCCTCGAAGGTGAGGGGCTCGAAGTAGAGGCGGTCGGAGGTGTCGTAGTCGGTGGACACCGTCTCCGGGTTGCAGTTGACCATCACGGTCTCGTAGCCGGCGGCCCGCAACGCCATCGCGGCGTGCACGCAGGAGTAGTCGAACTCGATGCCCTGGCCGATGCGGTTCGGACCCGAGCCGAGGATGATCACCTTCGGCTTCTCCCGCTGCTCGGTCACCTCGCTCTCGGCGTCCGGGTCCAGCTCGTAGGCGGAGTAGTGGTAGGGGGTGCGGGCGGCGAACTCCGCCGCGCAGGTGTCCACGGTCTTGTACACCGGGCGCAGGCCGACCTTGTGCCGCAGCGCCCTGACACCGTCCTCACCGGCCAGCTCCGGGCGCAGCGCCGCGAGCTGGCGGTCGCTCAGCCCCGCCCGCTTCGCCCTGCGCAGCAGCGGCTCGTCCAGCACCGGGGCGGCCAGGATCTCCGCCCGCAGCTCCACCAGCCCGGCGATCTGGTCCACGAACCACGGGTCGATGCCCGAGGCCCGCGACACCTCCTCCACGCTGGCGCCCAGCCGCAGCGCCCGCTCCACCGTGTAGAGCCGCCCGTCGTGGCCCTCGGCCAGCTCGGCGAGGGTGGACTCCAGGGTGGCGTCCTCCGGGTCCGGCTTCGTCCAGAAGCCCGCGCGCGAGGTCTCCATCGAGCGCAGCGCCTTGCCCAGCGCCTCGGGGAAGCTCCTGCCCAGCGCCATCGCCTCGCCGACGCTCTTCATCGTCGTGGTCAGCGTGGGGTCGGCGCCGGGGAACTTCTCGAACGCGAACCGCGGCACCTTGACCACGACGTAGTCCAGCGACGGCTCGAAGCTGGCCGGGGTCTCGCCGGTGATGTCGTTGCGGATCTCGTCGAGGGTGTAGCCGATCGCCAGCCGGGCGGCGATCTTGGCGATCGGGAAGCCGGTGGCCTTCGACGCCAGCGCCGAGGACCGCGACACCCTCGGGTTCATCTCGATCACGACCATCCGCCCGTCACGGGGGTTGATCGCGAACTGGATGTTGCAGCCGCCGGTGTCCACGCCCACCGCGCGCAGCACGGCGATGCCGACGTCCCGCATCCGCTGGTACTCGCGGTCGGTCAGGGTCATCGCCGGGGCCACGGTCACCGAGTCGCCGGTGTGCACGCCCATCGGGTCGACGTTCTCGATCGAGCAGACCACCACCACGTTGTCGCGGCGGTCCCGCATCAGCTCAAGCTCGTACTCCTTCCAGCCGAGCACGCTCTCCTCGATCAGCACCTCGGTCACCGGGCTCTCGGCCAGGCCGATCGAGGCGATGCGCTCCAGCTCCTCCGGCGTGTGCGCCATGCCGGAGCCCAGGCCGCCCATGGTGAAGCTGGGCCGGATCACCACGGGCAGGCCCAGCTCGGCCACGGTCTCGCGGACCTCGTCCATCGACCGGCACACCCGGGACCTCGGCACCTCGCCGCCGACGGAGCGGACGATGTCCTTGAACAACTGCCGGTCCTCGCCGCGCTGGATCGCGTCGACGTCGGCGCCGATCAGCTCGACGCCGTACTTCTCCAGCACGCCGCGCTCGTGCAGCGCGACCGCGGTGTTCAGTGCGGTCTGCCCGCCCAGGGTGGCCAGGATCGCGTCGGGGCGCTCCTTGGCGATCACCTTCTCCACGAACTCGGGCGTGATCGGCTCGATGTAGGTGGCGTCGGCGAACTCGGGGTCGGTCATGATCGTGGCCGGGTTGGAGTTCACCAGGCTGACCCGCAGCCCCTCCTCCCGCAGGACCCGGCAGGCCTGGGTGCCCGAGTAGTCGAACTCGCAGGCCTGTCCGATCACGATCGGCCCGGAGCCGATCACCAGGACGTGGTCGATGTCTGTGCGGCGGGGCATCAGCGGCCGGCCCCCTTCGAGCCGTGGGCCGGCGTGCCGGCCATGAGGTTGCGGAAGTCGTCGAACAGCGGGGCGGCGTCGTGCGGACCGGCCGCCGCCTCCGGGTGGTACTGCACGCTGAACGCGGGCACGTCCAGGGCCCGCAGGCCCTCCACGGTGCCGTCGTTCGGGCAGTAGTGGCTGACCATCGCGGCGCCGAAGGGCGTGTCGAACCGCTCACCCGGCTCGCCCTCGATGGCGAAGCCGTGGTTCTGCGCGGTGATCGCCACGCGACCGGTCTCGACGTCGACGACCGGGATGTTGATGCCGCGGTGGCCGTAGCGCATCTTGTAGGTGCCGCGCCCCAGGGCGCGGCCGAGGATCTGGTTGCCGAAGCAGATGCCGAACAGCGGGATCCGCCGCTCCAGGACCTGCCTGGTCAGCGCCACGGCGTGGTCGGCGGTGGCGGGGTCGCCCGGCCCGTTGGACAGGAACACGCCGTCCGGCTCGACGGCCAGCAGGTCGTCCAGGGTGGAGGACAGCGGCAGCACGTGCACCTCGATGCCGCGCGCGGCCATCATCCTCGGGGTGTTGGCCTTGATGCCCAGGTCGAGGGCGGCCACCCTGAACTGGCGCTCCCCCACCGCGGGCACCACGTAGGGCTCGGCGGTGGTGACGTCGCCGGCCAGGTCGGCGCCCTTCATCGCGGGGCTGGCCAGCACCTCGGCGCGCATCGCCTCGACGTCGGCCACGGCGGGGCCGGAGAAGATGCCGGCGCGCATCGCGCCGCGCTCCCGGATGTGCCGGGTCAGCGTGCGGGTGTCCACGCCGGCGATGCCCACGACGCCCTGCGCGGCCAGCTCCTCGTCCAGCGCGCGGCGGGACCGCCAGTTGGAGGGCACGCGCGCGGGGTCGCGCACGACGTAGCCGGCGACCCAGATCCGGCTCGACTCGTCGTCCTCGTCGTTCCAGCCGGTGTTGCCGATCTGCGGCGCGGTCTGCACCACGATCTGCCGGTGGTAGGAGGGGTCGGTGAGGGTCTCCTGGTACCCGGTCATGCCGGTGGAGAAGACCACCTCGCCGAGCGTGCGGCCCTGCGCGCCGTAGGCGAGGCCGCGGAAGGTCCGCCCGTCCTCCAGGACGAGCACGGCGGGGGTGTTGTCGATCATCGGGTGTTCTCCCGGTCGGCCGGGGCCAGCGCGCGCACCGCGCCGACCCACTCGGAGTAGGAAGCCTTGTCGTCGCCGCGGAACCCGGTGTCCAGCAGGTGGTCGCCGAGCCGCCAGGTCACGACCAGCAGCCCGTCGGGGCCCATCACCTTGCCGGCCAGGGCGCGGTCGGTGCGCGCGGCGACCAGCGATCCCGAGGGGATCCACAGGGGGGAGGCGCCGTCCCGCTCGACGAGCAGGCCGGCCCCGGTCAGGCGCAGGGTCGCCGCGGCCCGGTGGCCCACGTCGCCGACGGCGACGCGGTCCTGCCAGTCGCCGGCCGTGGTCGTCCCGACGTAGACGCCGGTCGCGGCCGGGACCAGCTCGGGGCCGGGCAGGTCGTCGGGCGGGGCGGGGAACGCGGGCAACACCGCCGCCTGGCGTCGCGCCCGGTTGCGCCACCCCCACCACATGCCGGCCGCGCACAGCAGGAAGAAGGCGAGCACGAGCAGGCTCAACAGGAGGCGTTCCATCAGTGCCGCACCTTCCCGTCCCACGCGGTCGGTCGCCCGTGGAACACGGTGCCCACCACCCGTGCGGGCAGTTCCATGCCCTCGTAAGGGGTGTTCGTGGCGAGGCTGGCCAGCTCGGCGCCGCGCACGGTCCAGCGCGCGTCCGGGTCGACCAGCACCAGGTTGGCGGGCTCGCCGGCGGCGATCGGCCGGCCATGGTCGGGCAGCCCGGCGATCTCGGCGGGCCGCTCGCTCATGACGCGGGCCACGCCGCGCCAGTCGAGCAGCCCGGTCTCCACCATCGTGCGGACCACGACGGACAGCGCGGTCTGGAGGCCGAGCATGCCCGGCCGGGCCGCGGACCACTCGCAGTCCTTGTCCTGCGCGGCGTGCGGCGCGTGGTCGGTGGCCACGCAGTCGATCACGCCCTCGGCCAGCGCCCTGCGCAGCGCCTCGGCGTCACCCCCGGAGCGCAGCGGCGGGTTGACCTTGTTGACCGGGTCGTAGCCGTTGAGCCGCTCGTCGGTGAGCAGCAGGTGGTGCGGCGTGACCTCGGCCGAGATGACGGCCTCCGCCATCCGGCCCGCCACCCCGGCCGGACGGTTCTTGGCCCAGCGGAGCACGTCGGCGGTGCCGGCGGTGGACACGTGGCAGACGTGCAGTCGCGCGCCGACGTGCTGGGCGAGCAGGCAGTCGCGGGCCACGATGGACTCCTCGGCCACCGCCGGCCAGCCGGTCAGGCCGAGCCGGGCGGCGACCTCGCCCTCGTGCGCCTGCGCGCCCACGGTCAGCCGGGGCTCCTCGGCGTGCTGGGCGACCACGCCGCCCAGCGCCTTGGTGTACTCCAGCGCCCTGCGCATGACCAGCGGGTCGAACACGCAGTGGCCGTCGTCGCTGAACACGCGCACACCCGCGAGGGAGCGCGCCATCGTGCCCAGCTCCGCGAGCTTCTCGCCCTTCAGGCCCACCGTGACCGCGCCGACGGGGCGCACGTCGACCAGGCCGACCTCGCGGCCCCTGCGCCACACGTGCTCGACGACCACGGCGTTGTCGGCCACCGGGTCGGTGTTGGCCATGGCGAAGACCGCGGTGTAGCCGCCGAGCGCGGCGGCGGCGGAGCCGGTGGCGATGGTCTCGGTGTCCTCGCGGCCCGGTTCCCGCAGGTGGGTGTGCAGGTCGACGAAGCCGGGCAGCGCGACCAGCCCGCCGGCGTCGAGCACCTCGGCGCCGGCGAGGTCGGCGGCCGACGCCTCGGCGCCGATCGCGACGATCACGCCGTCCCGCACCACCAGGTCGACCGGCGCCCCCTCGCCGTACGGCCGAACTCCCTTGATGAGCAATGGGGACGTCACACGGTCTCCTTGTTCCTGGTCTCCTCGGTGTCCCTGGCCCTGTCCCCGCCCCTGGCGCCGTCCCTGGCGCCGTCCTCGGCGCCGCCTCGGGAACGCGGGGTCGCGGCGGGGCCGCGGCCGACGGTCGCGAGCGGGGCGAAGCGGCGGTCACTCATGGCCCTCACCCGCCGCGAGCAGGTGGTAGAGCACCGCCATCCGCACGTGGACGCCGTTGCTCACCTGCTGCGTGATGGCGGCGCGCGGCGAGTCCGCGACCGCCGAGGCGATCTCCATGCCGCGCAGCATCGGGCCGGGGTGCAGCACCACGGCGTGCTCGGGCAGCATGCGGAGTCGGGCCTCGTTGAGCCCGTAGGCGATCGAGTACTCGCGGGCCGACGGGAAGAAGCCGCCGTGCATGCGCTCGGCCTGCACCCGCAGCATCATCACCGCGTCCAGGGTGGGCAGCTCCGGGTCCAGCTCGTAGCTGACCGGCACCTTCCACTCGTCCACACCGGCCGGCAGCAGCGTCGGCGGGGCGACGAGCACCACCTCCGCGCCCAGCGTGCGCAGCAGGTGCACGTTCGAGCGGGCCACCCGGCTGTGCAGCACGTCGCCGACGATGCCGACCCGGCGACCGGACAGGTCGCCGAGGCGCTCCCGCAGCGTGGCCGCGTCCAGCAGGGCCTGGGTGGGGTGCTCGTGCGTGCCGTCGCCGGCGTTGACCACGGCCGTGCCGTTGTCCGACAGCCAGTGCGCCAGCCGCTGCGCCGCGCCGGAGGCGGGGTGCCGGACGATGACGCAGTCCGCGCCGGCCGCGGCCAGCGTGAGCGCGGTGTCCCGCAGCGACTCGCCCTTGCCCACCGAGGAGCCGCCGGCGGAGACGTTGATCACGTCGGCGCTCATCCACTTGCCGGCGACCTCGAACGAGACGCGGGTGCGGGTCGAGTTCTCGTAGAACATCGTGACCACGGTCCGACCGCGCAGGGTGGGCAGTTTGCGCACCTCGCGGCCCAGCAGCGTGGCCTTCAGCTTCGCCGCGGTGTCCAGCAGCTCGGTGGCGGTGTCGGCGTCGAGGTCCAGGGTGCTCAGCAGGTGCCTCACGCCTCGTCCCTCCCGGGGCGACGCAGGACGACGCGGTCCTCGCCGTCGATCTCCGACAGCCGCACCGAGACCTCCTCGGACCGGGAGGTCGGGATGTTCTTGCCCACGTAGTCGGCGCGGATCGGCAGCTCCCGGTGGCCGCGGTCGACGAGCACCGCGAGCTGGACCGCGCGCGGGCGGCCGAGGTCGCGCAGGGCGTCGAGGGCGGCGCGGATCGTGCGGCCGGAGAACAGCACGTCGTCGACGAGGACGACCAGCCGGTCGTCGATGCCGCCGTCCGGCAGGCAGGTGGACTCCAGCGGACGCGCGGGACGGCGCCGCAGGTCGTCGCGGTAGAGGGTGATGTCGACCGCGCCGGTGGGCACCTGGACGCCGGAGAACTCGGCGATGCGCGTGGCCAGGCGACGGGCCAGCGGGGTGCCGCGGGTGGGGATGCCGAGCAGGACGACGGCGGGCTCCTGCCGCCCGGCGTCGAGCGCGGTCTTCTCGATGACCTGGTGGGCCATTCGGGCGACGGTGCGTGCGACGTCACCGGCCGAGAGCAACTCGTGCTCGGCGGCCGGTTCCGTCGCGCCGCCGCGAGGGCGTGGCGCCACGGAGGGACCTCCTTCCCCGCCTCACTGGACGGGTCCTTAAAGGACGTCGGACGTCGACCCGGCCGGGTCGACTACCTCACGGTATCAGCCACGCTCGGTCAACCTTCCGGGTGGTGTACCGCTACTCGCCCGGCTGCCGCAGCGTGATCAGCTTGACCTGGTGACGACAGCGAGCAACCATTACTCTGCGTATTGATCTGGGCTTCCCCGCGGCACTCGAATACCGGCTGACGGGGCGAACGAAACGGAGAACCGCCACATGGGCGACTACGCCAAGGCGCTGGGCGCCAAGCTCCGCGCTATCCGGCAGCAGCAGGGCCTCTCGCTGCACGGCGTCGAGCAGAAGTCCGGCGGCCGGTGGAAGGCCGTAGTGGTCGGCTCGTACGAGCGCGGCGACCGTGCCGTCACGGTGCAGAAGCTGGCGGAGCTCGCCGACTTCTACGGGGTGCCGGTGGCGGAGCTGCTGCCCGAGGGGCGGGTGCCGTCCGGAGCCGAGCCGGCCACCAAGGTGGTCATCAACCTGGAGCGACTCCAGCAGCTCCCCGCGGAGAAGGTGGGCCCGCTGGCCCGCTACGCCGCCACCATCCAGAGCCAGCGCGGCGACTACAACGGCAAGGTGCTGTCCATCAGGACCGAGGACCTGCGCTCGCTCGCGATCATCTACGACATGACCCCGGGCGAGCTGACCGAGCAGCTCATCGACTGGGGCGTGCTGCCGCCGGAGGCGCGTCCGGCCAAGGAGGACTGAGACTCCGCCAGCCGGACGACGACGAACGGGCTCGGGTGCGGCCTCCCCCTCGTGGGGGGCCGGGCCCGAGCCCGTTCGCCTGTCCGCGGCCGGGTCAGGGGCCGACCAGAGCCGGACCAGAGCCCGGTCGGAGTCTCGTCAGGGGCCGGTGAGCGCCCGCGCGGGCGGCCGGGAGCGGGCAGGGGCCGACCAGGGAAGCCGGCTGCACTGCGCTCACATAGTTGCCACCGCAACAAGAATCGCGCCGGGCAAGACCGCTGGCACTGCGCCGAACGAGCGACACGCCCGCTAGGTCGTCCGAGTGAATTCGCGACCCCGGCCCCGGCGGGTGGGCACGGGCTCCCCTACCTCCCGCCAACCCGCCATCCGGCCGCACACGCCAGCACGCCCCGCCCGGTCGGCGGGCGGGGCGTGCTGGCGGTCGGTCGCTACTCGGAGTCCAGCGAGGCGCGGAGGTGGTCGGCGATCCCGGCGATCCGCCCCAGCACGCCGTTGACGAACCGCGGCGAGTCGTCGGTGGAGAGCTGCTTCGCCAGCTCCACGGCCTCGTCGATGGCCACCGCGTCCGGCACGTCGGCCGACCAGAGCAGCTCGAACAGGCCGAGCCGCAGCACGGCCCTGTCCACCGCCGGCATCCTGGGCAGCGTCCAGCCCTCGGCGTGCTCGGAGATCAGCTCGTCGATCCTGGCCCGGTGCGCGGTCACACCCTCGACCAGGGTGACCGTGTAGTCGTTGATCGGTGGCACGTCGGGCGAGCCGATCCGCTCGGACAGCAGCGAGACCGGGTCGACCCCACGCAGGTCGGCCTCGTAGAGGACGTCCACCGCGCGCTTGCGCGCCTTGCTTCGAGCTCCCACGTCAGTTGTTCACGCGGCCGAGGTAACGCCCGTCGCGGGTGTCCACCTTGACCTTGTCGCCGGTGTTCACGAACAGCGGCACCTGGATCTCGGCGCCGGTCTCCAGGGTGGCCGGCTTGGTGCCGCCGGTCGCCCGGTCGCCCTGTAGGCCGGGGTCGGTGTGCTGGATGACCAGCTCGACCGAGGCCGGCAGCTCGACGTACAGCGGGGCACCCTCGTGGGTGGCCACCATGGCCGTGGTGTTCTCCAACATGTAGTTCGCGGCGTCGCCGACCGTCGCCCCGGACACGTGGATCTGGTCGTAGGTGTCGCTGTCCATGAACACGAAGTCGGTGCCGTCCTTGTACAGGAAGGTCATCTCGCGCCGGTCCACGGTGGCGGTCTCGACCTTCGTGCCCGCGTTGAAGGTCTTGTCCACCACCTTGCCCGACAGCACGTGCTTCAGCTTGGTGCGGACGAACGCGCCGCCCTTGCCCGGCTTGACGTGCTGGAACTCGACGACGGACCAGAGCTGGCCGTCGAGGTTGAGCACCATGCCGTTCTTCAGGTCGTTGGTGGTGGCCACGGTGGTGGTTTCTCCTGTGTGCTGCGCTGGCGCGGCCCGACCGTCGGGCCCGCGCGTGGACTCGACCGTCGCGGGAGCCCGTCGGGCACGTGCCCGAACCCCCGCGCCGGCGCCGCGCCCGAGCGCGCGCTCGGCGGCGGCCAGGCCACGCCCGGGTCGACGGTCAACCGCGAGTTCAGATAACCACGAGGTCCTTCGTGGTCAGGGTGAGGAGCTCGGGGCCGCTCTCGCGCACCACGAGCGTGTCCTCGATGCGGACCCCACCGCGCCCGGCCAGGTACACGCCGGGCTCGACGGTGACCGCCATACCGGCCAAAAGTGTACCTTCACCGGCCTTGGACAGGGTCGGAGCCTCATGGATCTCCAGGCCGACGCCGTGGCCGAGGCCGTGCAGGAACCGCTCGCCGTGGCCGGCCCGCTCGATGACTTCCCTGGAGGCGGCGTCGACGTCGCGGAACGCGGTGCCCACGCGCAGCGCCTCCCTTCCGGCGGCCTGCGACTCGGCCACCAGCGCGTACAGCTCCCGCTGCCAGTCCGCCGGGCTGCCCAGGACGAACGTCCTGGTCATGTCCGAGTGGTAGCCGTCGACGAGCGCGCCGAAGTCGAGCTTCACGAAGTCGCCGGACCGCAGGACGGCCTCGGTCGGCCGGTGGTGCGGGACCGCCGAGTTCGGGCCGGCGGCCACGATGGTCTCGAACGACGGGCCCGCGGCGCCGTGGTCGAGCATCCGGGTCTCCAGCTCCCTGGCGACCTCCTTCTCGGTGCGGCCCGGCCGCAGGCCGTCGTGCTCGATCAGGTCGGCCAGCGCGCGGTCCGCCGCGGCGCACGCCATCCGCAGGGCCTCGACCTCGTCGTCGTCCTTGACCAGCCGCAGGCGCTCGACGAGCCCGGGAGCGCGCACCAGCTCCACGCCCTCGGCCGTCTTGGTCAGGGCCTCCAGGCCGTCGACGGTCACCTTGTGGCTCTCGAAGCCCACCCGCCCGAAGTGCGCGGCGTCGCGGCCGGCGCGCCCGGCGAGGGCCAGGTCGCAGGGGCGGTCGATGATCCGCTCCAGGTCCGGCACCTGGTTCTCGGCCTGCGTGAGGTAGCGGCCGTCCGTGCAGAAGGCGGTGCGCCGCTCCGCGTCGGGCTCGTCCGCGGCGTGCACGAGCAGCGCGGCGTTGGAGCCGGTGAACCCGGTGAGGTAGCGGATGTTGAGGAGGTCGGTGACCAGCACGGCGTCCAGCTCCCGCTCCCGGAGCTGGACCCGCAACGCGGCACGACGACGAGCGTGGGACTCGGGCATGGCCGTCAGCCTAGCCAGTCGGTGTTCCCGCTCAAGAAGCGTTTCCCGCTGGGAACGACCCGGACCACACGGGCGCCTGCGCTCGCCCTTGCTCACCCTTCCGGCGTAGCGTTCGAGGACAGCCCCGCACCGGAGGGAGGCGCGCCGTGCCCCGACCCGTGCACTTCGAGATCCACGCCAGCGACGTGGACCGCGTCCGTTCGTTCTACGAGACCGTCTTCGGCTGGTCCTTCGAGCAGTGGGGCGACCAGCCGTACTGGATCGTGCGCACCGGCGAGGGCGAGCCGGGGATCGACGGGGGCCTGCTGCCGCGCCCTGGGCCGCCGCCCGCCGACGACGCCCCGATGACGGCCTGGCCGGTGACGGTGGGCGTGGCCGACCTGGACGCGAGCCTCCGGCTGGTCGAGTCGGCCGGCGGACGGATCGCGATGCCGAGGTCGCCGGTCCCGACCCTGGGCTGGGTGGCCTACGCCAAGGACCCGGACGGCAACACCTTCGGCCTGTTCCAGCCCGACCCGAACGCCGCCTGACGGGACGACCACCGCCGCCCCATCACCACTGCCCCCCTGCCGACCGGGCCCTTCCCTCTCCCCAGGTCAGCCCCCACCCGCCCTGGGGGGGCGAGCCCCGCTCCAGCCTACCGCCGCACACCCCTCGGCACAGGGCCGCGCCAGTCTCCTGTGGACAACTCAGGGGCCTGTGGACAACCCTGTCCCCTAACCGGGCGAAAGGGTTGACACGACACGGAAAACACTCACCGGAACTCGGGCCCGCAGTCACTCCCCCAGTGGACAGCCCCCACCCGCCCTGGGGGGCGAGCCCCGCTCCAGCCTATCGCCCCACCACCCCCGGCCCAAGGCCATGACCCGAGCCTGTGGAGGAATTCGGGGGATGTGGACAACTCCCGCGCCAGCACCGTGAACAGGGCGCGCGCACGTCGGCCCGGCAACACATCAGTTCCGCGCACACGTCAGCGCCACACACATCACCCCTAAGCACATGTCAGCGCCACACACACATCACCGACAGGCACACACATCACCCGTAGGCGCACATGAGCGCCGCACACACATCACCCCTGGATATGTGTCAGCCCCGTGCGCACAACGCGCACGGGGCTGACGCTCGCTCCCCCGGGTCCTACTTGACGCCGGCGGCGTCCATGCCGCGCAGCTCCTTCTTCAGGTCGGCGATCTCGTCGCGGAGCCGGGCCGCCAGCTCGAACTGGAGCTCGCGGGCGGCGTTCATCATCTGGTCGGTGAGCTGCTGGACCAGGTCGGCCAGCTCCGCCCGCGCCATGCCCTTGACGTTCCGGTCCGCGAGCACGCCCGCGCTGCCCCTGGGCGCGCCGGGCTCGCCGGTCGCCTTCTTGCCCCGGGTCGCGGCCCGACCCGACCCGCCGACCTCGACCTTCTCCGTGTCCTCCGCCTCCGAGTAGACCTGGTCGAGGATGTCGCTGATCCGCTTACGGAGCGGCTGCGGGTCGATGCCGTGTTCCTCGTTGTAGGCGATCTGCTTCGCGCGCCGGCGGTTGGTCTCGTCGATGGCGTGCCGCATCGAGTCGGTGACCTTGTCGGCGTACATGTGCACCTCGCCGGAGACGTTCCGCGCCGCGCGGCCGATCGTCTGGATCAGCGACGTCCCGCTGCGCAGGAAGCCCTCCTTGTCGGCGTCGAGGATCGACACCAGCGAGACCTCGGGCAGGTCGAGGCCCTCCCGCAGCAGGTTGATGCCGACGAGGACGTCGAACTCCCCGATCCGGAGCTGGCGCAGCAGCTCGACCCGGCGCAGGGTGTCGACCTCGGAGTGCAGGTACCGCACGCGGATGCCGAGTTCGAGGAGGTAGTCGGTGAGGTCCTCGGCCATCTTCTTGGTGAGGGTGGTGACCAGCACCCGCTCGTCCCGCTCGGCCCGCACGCGGATCTCGTGCACCAGGTCGTCGATCTGCCCCTCGGTCGGCTTGACCACCACCTGGGGATCGACCAGGCCGGTCGGGCGGATGACCTGCTCGACGAACTCGCCGCCGGCCTGCGTCATCTCGTACGGACCCGGCGTCGCCGACAGGTACACCGTCTGGCCGATGCGGTCCTGGAACTCCTCCCAGGTCAGCGGCCGGTTGTCCAGGGCGCTCGGCAGCCGGAAGCCGTGCTCGACCAGCGTGCGCTTGCGGGAGGCGTCGCCCTCGTACATGCCGCCGATCTGCGGCACCGTCACGTGCGACTCGTCGATGACGAGCAGGAAGTCGTCCGGGAAGTAGTCGAGCAGCGTCGCCGGGGCCGAGCCCGGCGGGCGGTCGTCGATGTGCCGGGAGTAGTTCTCGATGCCGGAGCAGAAGCCGACCTGGCGCATCATCTCGATGTCGTAGGTGGTGCGCATGCGCAGTCGCTGCGCCTCCAGCAGCTTGCCCTGCTTCTCCAGGCGGGCGAGCTGCTCGGCGAGCTCCTGCTCGATGCCCCGGATGGCGCGCTCCATGCGCTCCGGCCCCGCCACGTAGTGCGTGGCGGGGAAGATGCGCAGCTCGTCGACCTCGCGCACGATGTCGCCGGTCAGCGGGTGCAGGTAGTAGAGCCGGTCGATCTCGTCGCCGAAGAACTCCAGCCGGACCGCCAGCTCCTCGTAGGCCGGGATGACCTCGACCGTGTCCCCCCGCACGCGGAACGTGCCGCGCGCGAACGACAGGTCGTTGCGGGTGTACTGCACGTCGACCAGCGCCCGCAGCAGCAGGTCGCGCTCGATCTCGGCGCCGCGCCGGACGTGGATCGAGCGGTCCAGGTACTCCTGCGGCGTGCCCAGGCCGTAGATGCAGGACACCGAGGCCACCACGATCACGTCCCGCCGGGTGAGCAGGCTCATCGTCGCGGAGTGCCGCAGCCGCTCGACGTCCTCGTTGATCGAGGAGTCCTTCTCGATGTAGGTGTCGGTCTGCGGGACGTACGCCTCGGGCTGGTAGTAGTCGTAGTAGCTGACGAAGTACTCGACCGCGTTGTGCGGGAAGAACCCGCGCAGCTCGTTGGCGAGCTGCGCGGCGAGGGTCTTGTTCGGCGCCATGACCAGGGTCGGCCGCTGGAGCCGCTCGACGAGCCACGCGGTGGTGGCCGACTTGCCGGTGCCGGTCGCGCCGAGCAGGACGACGTCCCGCTCTCCCGCCCGGATCCGGCGTTCGAGCTCGGCGATGGCCTGCGGCTGGTCACCGGCGGGTTGGTAGTCGCTGACCACCCGGAACCGGCCGTCCGCGCGGGGGATCTCGCTGATCGGGCGGAACTCGGAGCGGGCCTTCACCAGTGCTTCGGACACGTCTTCGAGAGTAGGCGCGTCCGCCGACAAAGGCGGCGGTCCTGGGTCCATGTCGCGCCGCGCGGACCTCTCCGGGCGTCAACAGTCACACGAGCAACAGTCGCAGTCACAACAATCGCACTCGTCACAGCACGCCTCTCGCCACTTGCCCGTCCACGCCCCGGGGAAGGGGTCGCGGAAGCACTGCTGGCACGTGCCGCACTCGTAGAGCAGTGCGAAACAGCCGGGGACAAGAGTCCGGGTCGTGTACGGCCGGGTGAGTTTGGGCCACCGCCAGCACAGGCAGCCCCGTTCGGCGTCGTCGTGCCGGGCGTGGCGGGGCGGCTTCCCGGGTGGCGGTGGGGTCGGCGTCGTCTGCCCGGGCGGAGCCGGGTTCGGGTGGTCGCTGGCCGGCGGGTGACCGGGAATCCCGTGCTGCGGGTACTCGGGCCGGTGGGGATCAGGATGGCCGGGAGCGGAGGAGTGGCCCGCGCGCCCGAAGACGCGGTGGACGGCGTGCTGGAGTTCGTCGACGAGCAGCGCGCGCACGAGCCGGTCGTCGGCGAACTCGGCGTCGGCCAGGGCCAGGGCGATGCCGGTCACGGCGTCCTCGCACAGACGACGGGCCTCGGCCGGGTCCGCGCCGGTGACCAGCAACGGGTTCCACGCCCCGAACCGCTCGTCCTCCGCCAGGTCCTCGACGGCGTCCAGCAGGTGCGCCACCCGCCCGAACAGCCGCCCGGCCTCGGCGAGCGCGGCCTGGTTCCCCGGGCGACCGGACAGGACGGCGGTGTGCGCGAACGCGGCGGCGGTCGCCGTCTCGGTGGGCTCGGTGACCTCCAGCAGCGGAGTTCCCCGACCGGCGCGCGCCTCCACCTCGGGCTGCCGCCGGACCGCCTCCACCAGCACGGCCGTGTCGAAGCCGAGAGAGCGGCCAGTGCGCGCGCCCTGCTCGGCCCAGCGCCGCGCCACGACGCGGGCGGTCCCGGCGACCGGCCGACGCGCGAACACGCCGTCCCGGTCGGCCACGTGGTCCTCCACCTTGGCCGAGGCGAGCACCAGCGACACCGACGCCGCCAGCCGGGCGCCCTCGCCGTGCGCGACCTCGGCCCCGCGCAGGCCGCGCAGGGCGCACGGACCGGCGGAGCGCCGGCGCCCCCGCCCTCCGATCTGCGCCTCCACCAGCGCGGACACCACGAGGCCGTCGTAGTTCGTGACGAGCCGGGCGAGGTGCCCGTGGTCGTCCCGCAGGGCCAGGCACAGGCCGCACAGGTGGGCCAGCCAGGCCGCGCGCAGCGAGTCGGACAGCCGGTTGCGACAGGGCCGGATGATGCCGAACACGCGCCCCTCCCCCACGCCGGCGGTCCCGGCGCCGACGTGGCGGAGATCCTAGCCACCTCACTCACCCGGCTGGGTTAGTGCGACCGGTGGAGCGTCCGCGAGGGTGCGTAGGGTTCGGCGCGTGACGCTCAGTGCTGCCGAGGACACCGGTGCCGACGACGTGGCCATCCACATCCACCCGCCCAAGGTCGAGATCTTCGACGTCGCCGCGATGACCAACACCGACCCGAAGGGGACCGTGCGTCGGGTCGACGAGTACCGCGTGGAGCCGTTCGGCCTCTACATGGCCCGCCGGGTCGTCGACCACCCGAGGATGGACTACGTGGAGTCGTGGCTGCTGCCCCGGTTGGGGTTGCGCGTCACCGACTGGCGGTGGCTGCCGGGACAGGAGCGCGACCAGGACTACTACCTGGACATCGTCGACGTGACGGTGAGCGGGGCGCGGTGGACGAGCGTCGACCACTACCTGGACGTCATCGTCCGGACCGGCCGGGAGCTGGAGGTGCTCGACTCCGACGAGATGCTCGCCGCCGTCCGCGCCGGCCTCCTGGACCCGGGGACCGCGCAGCGCGCCATGGAGACCACGTACCGCACGGTGGAGGGGCTCGCCCGGTGCGGGTACGACCTGCCCACGTGGCTGGCCGAGCACGGCGTCGTGCTGCGCTGGCGCAGTCAGCGGCGCCGGACCTGAGCCGGGCGTCGGCGGGTCGGGCCCCGTTCCTCAGCGGCGCGAGTCGTACGGCCGTCGAGCTGTGAATCTTGCGCGGCCGTCCTCCACCGGGAGCAACCCGGGGTCAACCGCCGTTCGGGTCGGCCTGCCCCGACGCGACCAGATCGAGACCCGACCGCCGGGAAGCCGTGATGTAACGAATCGACCCGCGGGGTCACGGCCCGCACACGCACCGCTACGCTCTGGGCGCGTGGGCGCGGTCATCACTCCGCAGTTGGTCGACATCGTGGACACCCTGACGGCGGAACGCAGTTACTCCTCGGGCAGCAGCCGCCACCTGAGGACCTGCCAGGTGGAATCGTGGGGACTCCGCATGGAGTACCCCACCCCGGAGGACCCGTTCGCGGACTCCGAGGTCACCTGGCTGCTTCCGGACGTCGGGTTGCGACTCACCCATCAGCGTCCCCGGTCACGACACGCCAGAGGCGGTCCGTCGGTGCTGACCGCGGTGCGGGTCCAGCGGGACTCCCGCACGTGGCGGACCACCGACCTGCTGCTGGGGCTGGCCGTGCCCGGCGGGACCTCCGCCAGGATCGTCCGCTCCGAGGAGTTCGCCGCGGCCATCGCCGGCCAGGTCCTCAGGCCCGGCGACGCCGACCTCGCCCTGCGCACGATCCACCGCACGCTGGAGGAGGTCAGCCGGCATCGGCACGACCTCGGGGCGTGGCTGCTCGCGCACGGCGTCTACGACCCGTGGCCACCCGTGTGACATGACCAGAGCCCGGCGCCCGGACGCGCGCCTGGTGCGCTGGTCCGGGCGCCGGGCGGCGCTCAGGGCCGCTCGGGCGTCCACCCGGTGCGGGCCGCCCACTCCTCGGCCCGCGTCGACGCGGCCACGAACCAGGGGTCCTTGGCCCGGCCGTACTCGACGATGGCGCGGTCCGCGTGTTCCTCGGCCAGGCGTCGCTTGAGCGCCTCGTACTCCGCACGGGCCGCCTCGTCCGCCCGGAGCCAGGCCGGGAACAGCAGCGCGTAACGCCAACCCGGCGAGCCCACCACCCGCAGGTGCAGGTTGGCCCACCGGCCCGGGTCAGCGCTGGCGTGCGTGCGCTTGCGCCAGTGCTCGGGATCGGGGTCCACGGCGGGGTGCGGCGTGTCGCGGTCGAGGTCGGGCAGCGGGGGGAAGCCCGCCTCGGCGAGCGGTTCGGCCAACGCGTCGGCGTCGGCGAGCGAGGCCACCGTGACCTGGAGGTCGATGACGTCCTTGGCCGCCAGTCCCGGCACCGAGGTCGAGCCGATGTGGTCCACGCGCAGGGCGCGCTCGCCGGCCGCGAGCCGCACCCTCGCGACCAGCCGCTCGGCCTGCTCCGGCCAGCTCGGGTCGTAGGGCGCGATGCGGGGAGCGCCGCGCTCGGGGTAGCGCCGCAACCGGAGGTTCTCCTCGTACGGCAGCAGGCGCCGCACCCACAACGCGTCCACCTGCGCGTGAACGTCGCCGGGCTCGCCGGAGTTGTCCAACCAGACGTCCGCCACGGCCCGGCGCTGGTCGTCGGTCGCCTGGGCGGCGATCCGCGCCCGCGCGTCGGCCTCGCTCATGCCCCTGGCGTCGACCAGCCGACGCACCCGCGCCTCCACCGGCGCGTCCACGACGACCGCCAGGTGGAACCCGGCGGCCATCCGGTTCTCGACGAGCAGCGGGACGTCGTAGACCACGACCGCCTCGGGCGGCGCGGCGGCCATCAGCTCCGCCGTCCGCTGGCCCACCCTGGGGTGAATGATGGCGTTGAGCCGCTGGCGCGCGCCCTCGTCCGCGAAGACGATCCCGGCCAACGCGGCGCGGTCCAGTTCCCCGTCCTCGGTGAGCACCCCCTCGCCAAACGCCGCGACGACCTCGGCCAGACCCTCCGTCCCCGGCGCGACGACCTCGCGCGCGAGGCGGTCGGCGTCGATCACCACCGCGCCGAGGGCGGCGAGCCGGCCGGCCACCGTCGACTTCCCTGATCCGATTCCACCCGTGAGACCCACTCGCAGCACCGGTCGAGTCTGGCAGGCACGCCCCGGCGTCCCCGCCTCCCCCGGACGCTCACGTCTCACTCTGACGGGTCACATTGCTCCCTTCGGCTGCTTGACACGCCGCGACGGCTCCGGCGAAAGCCGGGCACGGGGCCCTACGGTGAGCGAAGATCACTGTGGGTCTGGAGGGGGCCATGCGCGGCGGACGGCACGACGGGGGACGGCACCGGCTGGGCGACCCGGGACTGGTGCACTGCACCGCCCACCCGGAGGTGGCGGCGGCACTGGCGCGGCGACGCGGTTCGTGGTGGAGCGTGCTCCGCACCCCGGCCCAACACAGTCTCACCGGCCGGCGTTCCCGTCCCCAGCAGCCCGCACCGCGCTGGCTCCCGGCCCAGGCCGCCTGAGGACGCGCGCCGGCGGGCGCGCGGTCACCCGTCTCACCGTCCGGTCGCCCCTGGCCGCGTGATCAGGGGCGACGGGGCGTGGTGCCGCGTGGCGGCTGTCAGGCGTGGTCGGGCGCTGTCAGGCGTGGTCGGGCGCTGTCAGGCGTGGTCGGGCGCTGTCAGCCGCCCGGCGCACACACCCAGACCACACCCGCCACCCGCCGCAAGCAGGCGCCAGACGCGGAAGGACCCCGCACTCGTGGTGAGTGCGGGGCCCTTCGCGGTCAGCCGTGGTCGGCTAGTGGCGATCAGGCGCCACCGGAGAGCCGCTCACGCAGCGCGGCGAGCTGCTCGTCGCTGGCCAGCGTGCCGCTGGAGTCGCCACCAGAGGTGTAGTTCTGGTCGGTGGCGGCCTCCGCCTCGGCCTCGGCGGCCTTGGCGACCTGCTTCATGTGCTGCTCGTAGCGGGCGTGGGCCTCGGCGTACTGCCGCTCCCACTCCTCACGCTGCTTCTCGTAGCCCTCTTCCCACTCCTGGGTCTCCGGGTTGAAGCCCTCGGGGTAGATGTAGTTGCCCTGCTCGTCGTACTCGGCGGCCATGCCGTACTGGGTCGGGTCGAACTCCGAGTCCGGCGTGAAGCCCTCGTTGGCCTGCTTGAGCGACAGCGAGATCCGGCGGCGGTCCAGGTCGATGTCGATGACCTTGACCATGACCTCGTCGCCCACCTGGACGACCTGCTCCGGGATCTCGACGTGGCGCTCGGCCAGCTCCGAGATGTGCACCAGGCCCTCGATGCCCTCGTCCACGCGGACGAACGCGCCGAACGGCACGAGCTTGGTGACCTTGCCCGGCACGATCTGGCCGATCGCGTGGGTCCGGGCGAACTGGCGCCACGGGTCCTCCTGCGTCGCCTTCAGCGACAGCGAGACCCGCTCGCGCTCCATGTCGACGTCGAGGACCTCGACGGTGACCTCCTGGCCGACCTCGACGACCTCGCTCGGGTGGTCGATGTGCTTCCAGGACAGCTCGGAGACGTGCACCAGGCCGTCCACGCCGCCCAGGTCGACGAACGCGCCGAAGTTGACGATCGAGGAGACGACGCCCTTGCGGACCTGCCCCTTCTGGAGCTGGTTGAGGAACTCGCTGCGGACCTCGGACTGGGTCTGCTCCAGCCAGGCGCGACGGGACAGGACCACGTTGTTGCGGTTCTTGTCCAGCTCGATGATCTTGGCCTCGAGCTCGCGACCCACGTACGGCTGGAGGTCGCGCACCCGGCGCATCTCCACCAGGGAGGCGGGGAGGAAGCCGCGCAGGCCGATGTCGAGGATGAGGCCGCCCTTGACGACCTCGATGACGGTGCCCTTGACCGGCTCGTCCTTCTCCTTGAGGGCCTCGATGGTGCCCCAGGCGCGCTCGTACTGGGCGCGCTTCTTCGACAGGATCAGGCGGCCTTCCTTGTCCTCCTTCTGGAGGACGAGGGCCTCGACGTGGTCACCGACGCTGACGACCTCGGCCGGGTCGACGTCGTGCTTGATCGACAACTCGCGCGAGGGGATGACACCCTCGGTCTTGTAGCCGATGTCGAGCAGCACCTCGTCACGGTCGACCTTGACGATGGTGCCCTCGACGATGTCGCCATCGTTGAAGTACTTGATGGTCTGGTCGACGGCGGCGAGGAAGTCCTCCTCCGTCCCGACGTCGTTCACGGCGACCTGCTGCTTGGCGGAGTTGGCAGCCGGGACGGTGGTGGTGTCGGTGGACATTAGGTGGGTTGCTCCGGTTACGGATAGGGGTCGTTGGCGTCGTTCTGCCACGCTGGGGTCGACTCGCCGGTGTTGCTGGCGGGACCACCGTGGCGGCGGACCCTGGTGACAACGCCGACGAACGCCGCCTGATTCCGGCCCCGACGCCCGGAAGTGCCGGAGCGCGGTCGCAGGCAGCGCAGACCCACTGCGCGCACGGTATCGTACGCGGCTCAGCGATCGCAGGGCAAACCCTCTCCCGGATGACCCCGGACGAGACCGGCCGGGCGGGGCGGAACGCCTGGGAACACCCGACGAGGAACACCCGGAAGGAGCATGGTGGCCGGCGAGGCGAACCACCACCACACGGCGGGCGCGACGGCGTCCCGGGAGCACGCGGTCTCCCCGGACCAGGACGCGGGACAGCGGCACGCCGCCGCCGAGGCCGTCCTCGGCACGGCGGGGGTGGTCAAGCGCGCCGTGGACGCGGCGGAGTCGCGCTCCGCCAGCCGGGCGTGGTGGGACGCGGACGCCGACGACTACCAGGCCGAGCACGGCACCTTCCTGGGCGCGGCGGACTTCGTCTGGTGCCCGGAGGGCCTGCGCGAGGCCGACGCCGGCCTGCTCGGGCCGGTGGCCGGGGCGCGCGTGCTGGAGGTCGGCTGCGGCTCGGCGTCGTGCTCGCGCTGGCTGGCGACCCGGGGCGCGCGGCCGGTGGCGCTGGACCTGTCCGGCGGGATGCTGCGCCACGCGCGCGCCGCCAGCGCGGAGAGCGGGGTTGAGGTGCCGCTGGTGCAGGCCAGCGCCGACCAGCTCCCCTTCGCCGACGGCGCCTTCGACCTGGCCTGCTCCGCGTTCGGGGCGGTGCCGTTCGTGGCCGACGCCGGGGCGGTGTTCCGCGAGGTCGCCCGCGTGGTGCGTCCCGGAGGGCGGTGGGTGTTCGCCGTCACCCACCCGATGCGGTGGATCTTCCCGGACGACCCGGGGCCGACCGGCCTGACCGTGGTGAGTTCCTACTTCGACCGCACTCCCTACGTCGAGGTCGACGAGACCGGGCGCGCCACCTACGTGGAGCACCACCGCACGCTGGGCGACTACGTGCGCCAGCTCCGCGGGGCGGGGTTCACGTTGCTCGACCTGGTCGAGCCGGAGTGGCCCGAGGGGCACGACCGGGAGTGGGGGCAGTGGAGCCCCCTGCGCGGCCGGCTGTTCCCCGGCACGGCGATCTTCGTCTGCCACCGGCCGTGACGGCGGCCCTGACGGGGGTCGGCGCGGCAGGCCGCTCGGGGGACCGCGCGGCGGGCACGGGCGGGGTGCGGCGCGCCCCGGTGGCGACGCGACGAGGAGGCGTCCGGTGACGACGGGCCAGGACCTGCTGCTGGCGCAGGCCGAGCGGTTCGCCGGGCTCGACCCCCTGCTGCCCAGGGTCAGGGCGGTGCCGGACGGCGACGTGCTGACGGCGGCGCTGCCGGACGGCGGTCGGGTGGCCGGCCTGCTCCTGCGGACCGAGAACGGCCCGGGGACGCTGCCCTCGCTCTGGTCGGCCAGGGAGGTCCACGAGCTGGTCCCGCTGGTGGGCGACACGGGGTCGGCCGGGATGGAGGTCCTGGTGCGGGCGTGGCGGCACCGCTTCGAGCGGGTGGGCCTGCCCGGTCCGGACTCGGCGTGCGTGGTGGTGTGGCCGAGCAGGGACGCCCCGGTCACCCGGGTGCTGCTGGACCACGGCCTGGTGCCGTTGTCGGTGCTCGCGGTGCGCACCGAGCCCGCGCTGACGCCCCAGCCGGGTGGGGGTGTGCGCGTGCGGCGCGCCTCGCCGGCGGACCTCGACGCCGTCCACGAGCTGGCGCTGGCCGAGCTGCGGTACTCCGCGTTGGTCGGCGGGGCGGTGATGCGGCAGGACGCCGCCGGGTTGAAGCGGGCGTCGTTGCGGGCGCGTCTGTTGGGTGGCGACCCGGTGTGGGTGGCCGAACGCGACGGTGTGGTCGTGGCGATGGCCGAGTGCGCGTGGAGCGAGCCGGACCCGACGAGTTGGGCGGTTCGGCTGCCGCCGGGCCGCTGGGGCTACGTCAACTGTGTGTCGGTGCTGCCGGGGGCCAGGGGCGGCGGGATCGGCCGGCGACTGATGTCGGTGGTGCACGCCGAGTTCGCCAGGGCGGGCGCGGTCGGCACCTACCTCTACTACAACTGCGCGAATCCGCTGTCGTCGGTGTTCTGGCCCCGTCAGGGCTACCGTCCGCTGTGGACGGTGTGGGAGGTGCGTCCGGCGGGCGGCCTGCGCTGACACCGCCGCCACGACGACCGGCGCTCCTCACCCCTTCGAGCGCGGTCGCCGGTCGCCGGTCGCCGGTCGTCGTGGCGGAGGGGCCTCCCGTCGGCTCAGCCCCGTCCGCAGTGTCGGCAGCGGCCGCGACGGCGGGCGCGGTAGCCCAGCGCCGCCACGGTCAGGGCGACACCCCAGACCGGCCAGACCAGCTCTGGCACGGTCGCCGCCCAGCCCTCGTCAGGGAGCGTGCCGGCGATCGCGAGCCGGACGTACATCAGGCCCGCCGAGGTGACGATGACCGCGACCACGATCGCCGGCACCACCGCGGCCGCCACCGGGACCCGACGTCCGCGTAGCCCTGGGATCCAGCGCGGGAAGATCTCGCCCCACGGCCGTACCAGGCCGATGGTGAGCACCGCGCCGCCGACGGCGACGGTGGCGAGCCCGGCGCCCGCCCACCACAGGCCGCTGGCCTGCCCGTCCCGCAGGAGGTCCTCGTTGATCCCCAGCGGGATGCCGAGCAGCCACGCGTACCGGGTGAGGGCGTAGAAGACGGGGAGGGCGACGGAGACGGCCACGGCCCAGTTCGTCCGCCGTCGCACCCTGGCGAGGTCGGCCGCGTCGGTGTCCTCGCCGCGGCCGCAGTCGCCGCACGCGCCGCGGGTCCGACGCCCGTAGGCCAGGGCGGTGGCGACCCACAGAAACCCGCCGAGCACGCAGACGAGCTGGTTGAGCACCGGCCACGGGACCGCCGCGGAGTAGCTGGCGGGCGGCCAGTCGAAGGGCAGGCCCACCAGGAAGAGCGGCGAGTAGGCCACCGCCATGAGCACGCGGTAGTCGGAGACGAGGATGAGCAGGACCAGGGCCATCACCCACGCGAAGGTCATGGCGACGACGCGGGCGCCGTTCCGGCCGAGTCCCCTGGCCATCAGGACGGCCAGGACCGCTCCGGCGATGCCGAGCGCGGCGATCACCGGGCCGCCGACCTCGGCCCGCGCGTCGACGAAGACCGACAGGTCCGCCCTGGGGTCGTTGGCCCACCCGAACGGGAAGCCGTCGCCGCCGAGCCCCCAGTACAGTCCGAGCAGTCCGTAGACGAGGGACCAGGCCGCGGCGGCGTAGCCAACCCACGCCGGCCAGCGCCGGGGAGCGCTCGCCCCCGCCCGTGTCGCTCCCGTCACCGGAATGACCTCCATCACGCTCCCCTTTCCCCGGTCCGTGACCGGGAACTCCGGTTCGGTGGTCACTCTCGCTGGTCGGACGGGACGCTTCCTCCCCTTACCGGGCTATCCGGCTCCCCCGGGGGAGGGAGTCAGCAGCGGAACCCGCGTGGGTTTTCAAGATCACAAGGTCCCGGTTTGCCTGGGCCACACGTCCTGTCGCACTATTTGAACTGACTGGTCAGTACAAAGGAGGCGGTGTGGAGATCCAGGCCCAGCGGGTGGGCGTCGACGGCGCACAGGGAACGCTGCTGCGCCCGACCTCGCTGGTGGTGCGGTCCGGCGAGGTCGCGCTGGTCAGCGGCGAGCCGGGGCAGGGGCACACGGCGTTGGCCCTCGCCCTGTCTGGCCGGATGCGCCCCAGCTCCGGCACGGTGCTGCTCAACGGCAAGGAGGACCCGCGCCGGCTGCGGCGCAAGGTCGCCGTGGTCGACGCCCCCGGGGTGTCCGCGCCCGAGGACGCGTTGGACCTCGCCTTCGTGGTGCGCGAGGAGATGGGGCTGGGCGGGCACCGCGCCTCCCGGCGCACCGTCGCGACCTGGCTCGCCGAACGCGACCTCAGCGAGCACGCGCACAGCCGGTTCGACGCGGTCCCCCCGGACGTCCGCATCCGCCTGCTGGTGGAGCTGGCCGCGATGCGCCGCGGCGTGCGCGCCCTGGTCCTGGACTGCCCCGACCGGCACGGCACCGACCCGCGCGCCTGGTGGGCCCTGGCGCGTCAGCAGGCCGAGCAGGGCCTCGCGGTCGTGGTGCTGTGCTCGCCACCGGCCGCCGCGCTGCTGCGCGTGCCCACCGCCCGCCTCGGCCAGCACGAGCAGCCGGCTCCGATCACCGTCCGCTCCCCCGAGTCGCCGCCCGACGACCGGCCGACAGGCCGGCCCGACGGCGCGCACCCCTCCCCCACGATGACGTTGCCCATGGAGAAGTCGTGACCCCGTTCCGCATCGCGGCCGCCGAGCTGCGCCGGATCACCGCAGGGAAGCTGCCCAAACTCGCGGTGCTGGCCCTGGTGCTGGTGCCGCTCATGTACGGCTCGCTGTACCTGTACGCCAACTGGGACCCCTACGGGAATCTCAACGAGGTGCCGGCGGCGATCGTGGTCGAGGACCGCGGCGCCACCAAGGACGGCAAGACCACGCACGCCGGCGAGGACGTGGCCAACGAGTTGGTCGACGGCCACAAGTTCGACTGGCACCGCACCGACCGCGCCGACGCCGAGGACGGGGTGCGCAACGGCCGCTACACGTTCTCGCTGACCTTCCCCGCCGACTTCTCCGAGGCCCTGACCTCCTCCGGCGACTTCCAGCCGAAGCAGGGCACGATCGTCGTCACCACGAACGACGCGAACAACTACCTGGTCGGCACGATCGCCAACAAGGTCACCGACGAGATCCGCCGCGCGGTCACCGCCAAGGTCGGCAAGGAGGCCGCCGACAAGTTCCTGCTGGGCTTCAGCACCATCGCCCAGAAGATGCGGGAGGCCGCCGACGGCTCGGCCAAGCTGGCCGACGGCAACGCCCAGGTCGACGCCAACCTGCGCCGCCTCAACGAGGAGGGCCAGCGCAAGCTCCTCAACGGCGTCGAGGAGATGTACGGCAAGACCAAGGACATGCCCGCGCAGTCCAAGCAGCTCGACGACGGGATGAAGCAGCTCGCCGGCGGGCTCGGGCAGATGCGGGACAAGACCAGGGACATGCCCGCCAAGACCAAGCAGCTCGCCGACGGCGCCAAGCAGGTCGCCGACGGCAGCGGGCAGCTCGCCGGCGGGGCCGTCCAGCTCGCCGACGGCGCCAGGAGGGTCGCCGACGGCAACGCCGAGCTGGCGTCGAAGGCGTCCGAGGCCGGCCGGATCGCCCAGCAGGTCACCGACGACGTGAGCAACGGCGAGATCAACAAGCTGGCGCGTCAGGCGTGCGCCGAGCACCCCGGCCTGCCGGGTTGCGACCTGGTGGACAAGGCCAACACGCGGCTCAGGGAGCTGAACGGGCAGATCCAGCAGAAGGTCTCCGACGTCAACCGGCTGTCCGAGGGCGCGCGGCAGGTCGCCGACGGCAACACCAAGCTCGCCCAGTCCGCGACCAAGCTGGCCGACGGCGCGCGGCAGGTCGCCGACGGCACCGGTGTGCTCGCCTCCAGTTCCACGGAGCTGGTCAACGGCATCGCGCAGCTCAACGACGGCGCGGGGAAGCTCTCCGACGGCACCGGCAAGCTCGCGGCCGCCGCGCCCCAGCTCGTCGACGGCGTGACCAAGCTCAGGGACGGCGAGCGCGAGGTCGTGAACAAGACCCAGCAGCTCATCGACGAGGGCACCGCCAAGACCAAGGACGGCGCCAAGGAGCTGGCCAGCAAGATCGGCGAGGGCGCCGGCAAGGTGCCGAACCCGGACGACCCGACCAGGAAGGCCACCGCCGAGACGATCAGCGACCCGGTCGCGATCAACAAGCTCAGTGAGGCGGACGCCGGCAAGTACGGCGCCGGTCTGGCCCCGTTCTTCCTCGGCCTGTCGCTGTGGATCGGCGCGTTCGTGCTGTTCCTGCTGCTCAAGCCGCTGAACGCCCGGGCCCTGGCCGCCGGCCAGCCCTCCCTGCGGGTCGCGGTGGGCGGCTGGCTGCCGGCGGCGCTGCTCGGCGCCGCGCAGGTGACCCTGCTGTACACGGTCGTGACCACCCTGATCGGGGTGGACCCGGCGCACCCGGTGGCCACGTTCGGCTTCCTGCTGCTGACCTCGCTGGCGTTCACCGCGCTGCTGCACGGCCTGAACTCGTTCCTCGGCTCGGTCGGCAAGTTCGTGGCGCTGGTGCTGCTGGTCCTCCAGCTCACCACGGCCGGCGGCACGTTCCCGTGGCAGACCACCCCCGCCCCGCTGCACCCGCTGCACATGGTGTTGCCGCTGTCCTACGTCGTCGACGGCTTGCGTCACCTGATCTATGGCGGTTCGCTGTCCGGTATGGGCGTGGATGTCGCGGTGATCGTGGGTTGGCTCGTCGCGGGTCTGGCCCTGTCCACGCTGGCGGCGCGCCAGCAGAAGGTGTGGACACCGAAGAAGCTCAAGCCGGAGCTGGTGCTGTGAGCGCCCCGCGCGGCGGACGGACCGGGGCCACCCGGTCCGTCCGCACCGAAGCCACCAAGCAGAAGCTGTTCGACGCCGCGCTGCGGCTGGTCGGGGAGCGGGGCGCGGCCGGGGTGACGGTGGACGAGATCGCCGCCGAGGCCGGTGTGGCCAAGGGCACCGTCTACTACAACTTCGGCAGCAAGGACGCGCTGGTCGAGGCGTTGCTGCGGCACGGGGTCGACCTGCTGTCCGAGCGGCTGCGCCGGGCCTCCGTGCTGGAGGACCCGTCCGAGGCGCTGGAGGCCACCGTCGACGAGGCGCTGGGCTTCTTCGCCGAGTACCCGTCGTTCGCCCAGCTCCTGGTCAGCGAGATGTGGCGGACGCCGGGCGCGTGGCGGGAGACGCTGGAGCTGCTGCGCGACGACATCGCGTTGATCCTGCGCGGCGTGCTGGACCGGCTCGCCGAGTCCAGGCGACTCCCGGAGGGCGTGCGGCCCGCCACGGCGGCGGCGGCGCTGTTCGGCACCCTGCTGGTGGTGTCGCTGGACTGGCACGTCTTCCACCCGGAGCGCACCAAGGAGGACGTGCGCGAGTCGGTGGTCGTGCTGATCCGGGGCGTCGCCGGCCGCAGGGACTGCTGAGGAGCCCCACTGAGGCCACACGGCCCCGGCACCACGGACACGTGGTGCCGGGGCCGTGTCGTTCCTGGTGTCCGACGCCGGGTCCCAGGTCCCGGCGGATCTTCGAACTCTTCGGGTCTGAGCCGTTCAGGGCTGCCTGGCGCTTCGGCGGTGGACCGCCGGCTCGTGGCGTTCGCTGACGTTCCGACCGTTCGCCGCAGCTCAGGGGCTCAGAGACTCAACGGCGCCAGGCCCCGGGCTCCCCGATCAGATGGATGCCTGGTGGATCCCCGGCGAGGGCCCGCCGCGCCACGGCGAACACGCCGGTGGAGATCTCCCCGTGGGTGAGCCACCGGCTCACGCCGCCACCCTGCCCCAGCCCCAGCACCACCACGTGCGTGGGGTGCCCGGCCAACACCGGCGGTTCTGACGGCTCGCCGCTCCCCCGCACCTCGACCACGGGCGCGGTGGAGGCGAGCAACGGCGCGACAGCGCGGAGCACCGCCTCCCGGTGAGGTGGGCGCACCCAGGCGACCAGCAGGTCCGCCGGCCCGCCCAGCGCCTCGGCCGCGGTGCTGGCCAGCCGGTCCGGCTCGGCCCAGTCGGCCGCGACCCAGCGCGACACCGCCGGCTCGCGACGGCGGTCCGTCGGCGTCCGCCCCGCCGGCGCTTGGCCGGTCGGCGCTTGGCCGGTCGGCACTTGGCCCGTGGGCACCTGGCCTGGCGGTCCGAGAGCCGCCCGCGCCGCCGCGCCCGGACGTGGGGGCTCGGACGAGGTCTCCGGCTCGGCGTGGATCTCCCGGGGATGACGCGTGGGGGTGACCACCTGCCACCCCTCGGCGAGCAGGGCGGCCACGCAGTCGGCGAGCATGCCCGTCCCCCCGAGCACCAACGCGCGGCGGGAGGTCACGCGTTCTCCTCACTCCGCGCCGCCGCCCGGAGCGAACCGTCCAACCAGGCATCGACCTGACGTTGCCCGCGCAGCCGCACGACCACGAGGTGCCGCAGGGCCGGATCGCTCATCAACGCCCGCACCGACTCGCCGGTCCTGGCGTAGGTCGACCAGGACCACCGGATCACGTTCTCCGGGTCGGTGAAGATGTTGTGCAGCGGGGGCTCCACGTTGCCGTTCCACAACTGCTCCCGGCGGATGCGTCGCAACACCGTGCGGCGGACGACCCGGCGCATCACCAGCGACCGCGGGTGGTCCAGCCACACCAGGGTGTCGGCCCGCTCGGCCAGCAACCGCCTGACCTTGGAGTACTGCCACTCCGTCACCCACTGCTCCTCCGCGCTGAACGCCTCGACGTCCGCGACGAACTCCGGGCGCGGTGTCCAGTTGGGGCCGTGGTGCAGCGCGTCCAGCTCGTGGGCGGGCAGGGCGAGCCGCCGCGCGATCTCCCTCGCCAGCGACGTCTTGCCGGAGCCGGAGGCGCCGGCGACGAGCACGCGGCGCGGTCGGTGCGGAAGCGGGTCGTCGGGTCCGAGCGGGAGGTCGTGCGGCATTCGACCGACTCTAGACGAGCACGGCGAGGCGCCTCATGCGGAAAGCGCCTCGCCGTGCCCGTCCGACCCGGGTGTGCCGGTCCTGCCCGTTGCCCCGTCCGTTCGGTCCCGTTCGGTCCCGTTCCGTCCGCTTCGCTCCCGTCCCGTCCGGACCAGGGCCGTCAGTGCGCCGCGTCGTCCCAGGAGCGGCCGACGCCCACCGAGACCTCCAGCGGCACCGAGAGCTGGTAGGCGCCGCCCATCTGGGCGCGCACCAGCTCCTCGACCGCCGCGCGCTCCCCCTCGGCGACCTCCAGCACGAGCTCGTCGTGCACCTGGAGCAGCATGCGCGAGCGCAGCCCCGACTCGGCCAACGCGCGGTGCACCCCGAGCATGGCGACCTTGATGATGTCGGCGGCGCTGCCCTGGATCGGGGCGTTGAGCGCCATCCGCTCGGCCATCTCGCGCCGCTGCCGGTTGTCGCTGGTCAGGTCGGGCAGGTAGCGGCGACGGCCGAGGATGGTCTCGGTGTAGCCCTCCCTGCGGGCCCGCTCCACCACCGCGTTGAGGTAGTCGCGCACCCCGCCGAACCGCGCGAAGTACTCGTCCATCAGCCCCCGCGCCTCCTCGGTGGAGATGCGGAGCTGGCTGGACAGGCCGTAGGCGGACAGGCCGTAGGCCAGGCCATAGTTCATCGCCTTGACCTTGGCGCGCTGCGAGGGGGTGACCGCCTCGGGGGCGACGGAGAACACGCGGGCCGCCGTGGCGGCGTGGAAGTCGGCGCCGGACTGGAACGCCTCGATCAACGCCGCGTCCTCCGACAGGTGCGCCATGATCCGCATCTCGATCTGGCTGTAGTCGGCGGTCATCAGCTCGGCGTAGCCGGAGCCGACCACGAACGCCTCCCGGATCCGCCGGCCCTCGTCGGTGCGGATCGGGATGTTCTGGAGGTTCGGGTCGGTCGAGGACAACCGGCCGGTGGCGGCGATGGTCTGGTTGAACGTCGTGTGGATCCGGCCGTCGTCGGCCACCGACTTGAGCAGGCCGTCCACCGTGGTCTTGAGCTTGCTCGCGTCCCGGTGGTCCAGCAGGTGCTGGAGGAACGGGTGCTGCGTGGTGGCGTAGAGGGTCTGCAACGCCTCGGCGTCGGTGGTGTAGCCGGTCTTGGTGCGCTTGGTCTTCGGCATGCCCAGCTCGTCGAACAGCACGACCTGGAGCTGCTTGGGCGAGCCGAGGTTGATCTCCTTGCCGATCACCGAGTAGGCGTCCTGGGCCGCCTGCTTGACCTTGCCGGCGAAGTGCGCCTCCAGCTCGGCGAGCTGCTCGCCGTCGACGGCGATGCCCACCGCCTCCAGGTCGGCGAGCACGCCGAGCAGCGGCAGCTCCAGCTCGGCCAGCAGCCGGTCGCCGCCGACCCTGACCAGCTCGCCGTCCAGCGCGTCGGCGAGGTCGGCGACCGCGCGGGCGCGCAGGATCTCGGCGCGCGCGGTCCGCTCCGCGTCCTCGTCGTCGCCGAGCAGGGAGAGCTGCCCGTCGGCGGGCTCCTCCTCGGCCCGCAGCTCGCGCTGGAGGTAGCGCAGCACGAGGTCGGCCAGCTCGAACGACCGCTGGCCCGGCCGCGCCAGGTAGGCGGCCAGCGCGGTGTCCGTGCTCAGGCCGGCCAGCGTCCAGCCCCGGCAGCGCAGCGCGTGCGAGGGCCCCTTGACGTCGTGGGCCGCCTTCGGCCGCTCGGGGTCGGCCAGCCAGGCCGCCAGCGCGGCGTCGTCCTCGGGGGTCAGCTCCGCCACGTCGAGGTAGCCGCCCTCGCCGTCGGCCGCGGCCAGGGCGATGCCCTCCAGGTCGCCGCTGCCCCGGCCCCAGCTCCCCCGGAAGGCCATGCCGGTGCGGCCGGCGCGGGCGTGGGCGTCGAGCCACGCGGCGACGCCGCCCGGCTCGATCCGCCCGCCACGCACCTCGAAGCCCTCCTCGGCCTCGGGCTCGACGCTGGCGAGCGTGGCGAACAGCCGGTCGCGCAGCACCCGGAACTCCAGCTCGTCGAACAGCCGGTGCACCGCGTCGCGGTCCCAGGGCCGCACCGCCAGCTCCTCGGGCTCCACGCCGACCGGGACGTCGCGGACCAGTTCGGTGAGCTGGCGGTTCAGCAGCACCGAGGACAGGTTGGCGCGCAGCGCCTCGCCGGTCTTGCCGCGCACCTGGTCGACCCGGTCGACCAGCTCGGCCAGCGAGCCGAACTCGCGGATCCACTTGGCGGCGGTCTTCTCGCCGACGCCGGGGATGCCGGGCAGGTTGTCCGACGGGTCACCGCGCAGGGCGGCGAAGTCCGGGTACTGCCGCGGCGTGAGCTGGTACTTCTCCTCCACCGCCTCCGGGGTGAACCGGTTGAGGTCGGAGACGCCCTTGCGCGGGTAGAGCACGGTCACCCTGTCGGTGACGAGCTGCAACGTGTCGCGGTCCCCGGTGCAGATGAGCACCGAGTAGCCCTGGGCCTCGGCCTTGGTGGTGAGCGTCGCGATGAGGTCGTCGGCCTCGTAGCCCTCCAGCGACAGCGCGGGGATGCCCAGCGCGGCGAGCACGTCCTGGATGATCGCGACCTGGCCCCGGAACTCGTCGGGGGTGGCGCCGCGGTTGGCCTTGTAGTCGGCGTAGGCCTCGGTGCGGAACGTCTTGCGGGAGACGTCGAAGGCGACCGCGACGTGCGTGGGCTGCTCGTCCCGGAGCAGGTTGATCAGCATCGAGGTGAAGCCGTAGACCGCGTTGGTGGTCTGCCCGGTGGTGGTGCGGAAGTTCTCGGCGGGCAGCGCGTAGAACGCGCGGTAGGCCAGCGAGTGACCGTCCAGCAGCAGCAGCCGGCGTCCCTCGCCGGCGGGCGCGGTGGTCTCGGCTGTGGTCGCGGGGCGGGCCTCGGTGCTGTTCACGCCGCGAGTCTAGGGTGGCCGGCCGACACCCCCGGTCGAGTGACCGGGGGCAGCCGGCCAGGGCATGAGGCTTTTCACCCTTCCGTGGACTTGAGCGGTGTCACACCAGCGTGTTCGCCAGGTGCCGCGAGGCCGGAGCCGCCGGGCCGTCGCCCTGCGCCGTCGCCACTTCCCCGTCTCCAGCCACACTCCTCACTCCGGCCGCTCCCGTCCCGACGCGCGCTCCGCGCCCGGCCGTGACACCGCGATGCGCGCACGCCGCGCGCACGCTGCTCAGACGAGTGGGTGACACTCTGGTCCCCAGCACCCCAGGACCCTCGTCCGGGCGCGGACGGCACAGAAACAGGAGAGTTCCTTGGCGACCATGGATGACGCCGGCGACGCCCCCGCCTTCCTCGACTTCGGCGTGGAGCAGCTCACCGACCGCATGGGCATCGAGATCACCTCGTGGGACCCGGACCGCGTGGTCGGCACCATGCCGGTGAAGGGCAACCGCCAGCCGTACGGCCTGCTGCACGGCGGCGCGAACGCGGTGCTCGCCGAGACCCTCGGGTCCGTCGCGGCCGCGCTGCACGGCGCCCCGAAGAAGATCGCCGTGGGGCTGGAGCTGTCCTGCACCCACCACCGCGCCGCCAGGGAGGGTGTCGTCACCGGCGTGTGCACGCCGCTGCACCGGGGCCAGAACACCGCGTCCTACGAGATCGTCATCACCGACGAGAAGGGCAAGCGCACCTGCACCGCGCGCCTGACGTGCATGCTGCGGGAGCGCCCGCCGGGCGAGTGAGGTGAGGGCGGTGGCGTCGGCCGCGCGGGGAGACACGCCGGTCGACGCCACCACCCTCGGGGGCGTCGCGCGCTGGGGTCACGCGACGCCCAGGTAGGCCTCCTTCACGGAGGGGTCGGCGAGCAGTTCGGCTCCGGTGCCCGACCTCACGATCGACCCGGTCTCCAGGACGTGGGCCCTGTGCGCCCTGGACAGCGCCTGCCGCGCGTTCTGCTCCACCAGCAGCACGGTGGTGCCCTGCTCGTTGATCTCCGTGATGATGTGGAAGATCTGCTGGATGAACCGGGGCGCCAGCCCCATCGACGGCTCGTCCAGCAACAGCAGCCGCGGTCGGGCCATCAGGGCGCGACCGATGGCCACCATCTGCTGCTCACCGCCGGAGAGCGTGCCGCCCGCCTGGTCCCTGCGCTCCGCGAGACGGGGGAACAACGCGAAGACCCGCTCGAAGTCCGCGGCGACGTTCTTCCGGTCCTTCCGCGTGTAGCAGCCCATCTCCAGGTTCTCCCGCACCGTCATGCCGGGGAACACGCCCCGCCCTTCCGGGGCCTGGCAGATGCCGCGCACCACGCGCAGGTCGGCCCGCAGCCGGCTGATGTCCCGCCCGTCGAACAGGATCCGGCCCGAGGAGAGGGGGAGGATTCCGGAGATGGCCCGCATGGTGGTGGTCTTGCCGGCCCCGTTGGCCCCGATCAGCGTCACGACCTCGCCCTCGGCCACGGAGAGGGACACCGAGGAGAGCGCCCTGATACGTCCATAGTGGACGGTCACATCGGACAGTTCAAGCAACGCCATCGTCGGGCACCCCCAGGTAGGCCGCGACCACCGCCGGGTCCTCCCCGACCTCGGCCGGCCGGCCCTCGGCGATCTTCCTGCCGAACTCCAGCACCACGACGCGGTCGGTCACCCCCATCACCAGGCGCATGTCGTGCTCGATGAGCAGCACCGTGTACCCGTCGTCGCGGATCCGCCGGATGAGTGCCATCAGCTCCTCCTTCTCGGCGGGGTTGAAGCCGGCGGCCGGCTCGTCCAGGCAGAGCAGCTTCGGCTCGGTGGCCAGCGCCCTGGCGATCTCCAGGCGGCGCTGGCAGCCGTACGGCAGGTTCCGCGCGCGGTCGGCGGCGCGGTCGGCGATGCCGACGAACTCCAGCAGCGCCATGGCCTTCTCCACCGCCTCGCGCTCCTCCCTGTGCAGCCTGGGCAGCCGCAGCAACGCGCTGATCGCGCCGGTGCGGTGCCGCGCGTCCGTGCCGACGACGACGTTCTCCAGCGCGGTCATCTCCCCGAACAACCGGATGTTCTGGAAGGTGCGGGCGATGCCGGCCCTGGTGATCTGGTGCCGCGCGCGCCGGCCCAGCGGCCTGCCCTCCAGCAACACCTGTCCTTGGCTGGGACGGTAGACGCCGGTCATCGCGTTGAAGCAGGTCGTCTTGCCCGCGCCGTTCGGCCCGATCAGCCCGAGGATCTCCCCGCGCCGGATGCCGAAGGACACCGCGTCCAACGCCACCAGGCCCCCGAAGCGCACGGTGACGTCCCGCATCTCCAGCAGGGTGTCCCCGACGTCGACGGCGATCTCCCGGTCCGGCGCGACCGCCTCGGCCACCTCGGCCTCGTGCGCGCGCCGCTCCTCCCCGGTCATCCGCCCCAGCTCGGCGACGATCCCACCCCCTGGCGAGACACCGTCCTCTGTGGACTCCGTTCTGCCGCGATCCCCGGTCACGTCCGCACCCCCCTGCCCGAGTCGGGCGTCGGCCCCTTTGTCACGACCTGTTCCGGCCGTCCGACCAGGCGGCGGTAGGCGTCGCGGCCGCGCGCGAGCAGGCGTTGCCTGGCGCCGAGCAGCCCCTGCGGCCGGAAGACCATCAGGACGATGAGGGCGAGTCCGAAGATCAGGAACTTGTACTCGGCGACGGCCTGGAACCGGTCGGGCACGTAGGAGATGACGAACGCGCCCAGCAGGACGCCCACCTTGTTGCCCGCGCCGCCGAGCACCACCGCCGCCAGGAACAGCACCGAGGTGACGACGTCGAACTTCTGGTTGTTCACGAAGCCGATCTGCCCGGCGTAGAGGGCGCCGGAGAGCCCGCCGACACCCGCGCCCATCACGAAGGCGAGGATCTTGAACCGGACCGTGGGCACACCCATGATCTCGGCGGCGTCCTCGTCCTCCCTGATCGCCACCCACGCGCGGCCGACCCGGCTGCGCTCCAGGTTCCCGACCAGCACCAGGACCAGGATGATCACGGTGACGACCAGCCAGTACCACGGGGTCCCGCCGGTCTGGGTGAAGATCGGCGAGCCGTCCGCGTGCGTCCCCGGCGGCCCGGCCACCTGCTGGAAGCCCCGGTTGCCCCGCAACGGCTCGACGTTGTCCGCCAGCAGGCGGACGATCTCCCCGAAGCCGAGGGTCACGATCGCCAGGTAGTCGCCACGCAGCCGGAGGGTCGGCGCGCCGAGGACGACGCCGGACAACATCGTCACCGCCATCGCGACGGGCACCACGACCAGCCACGGGTACCGCACGCCCAGCGCGGAGTCCGGGCTGGTGAGCAGGGCCGCCACGTACGCGCCGATGGCGAAGAAGCCGACGTAGCCCAGGTCGAGCAGGCCCGCCTGGCCGACCACGACGTTCAGGCCGATCGCGATCAACGCCATGCGGGCGGCGTTGAACATGGCGATCGGGAAGTCCGTGCCCGGCTCGGTGGTCAGCAGGGGCGGGTTGAGCACCGGCAGCAGGTAGATCAGCACGACGAGGGGCACCAGCACGCCCCACTGCTGGAACCTGCTCAGCCCGTGCCACCACTCGCCGACCCGTCGCGCCAGGATCCGGACGCCCGCTCGCGACGCGATGTGCGCGTTCATACCCGTGCCCTCCCGAGCGACTCGCCGAGAATGCCCGTCGGGCGGAACATCAGAATGGTGATCAGCAACGCGAACGCGACCACGTCCCGCCACGCGCCACCCAACAACGACTGCCCGTAGTTCTCCGCCACCCCGAGAAGCAGACCGCCGAGCAAGGCTCCCCTCAGGTTCCCGACGCCGCCGAGCACTGCGGCGGTGAAAGCCTTGATGCCGAGCAGGAAACCGCCGTTGTACACGACTCCCTGAGGAATCTGCATCAGGTAGAACAACGCGGCCGCGCCGGCGAGCACACCGCCGACGAGGAATGTCAGCATGATGACGCGCTCGCGGTTGACGCCCATGAGCGTCGCCGTCGTCGGGTCCTGCGCCACGGCCCTGATCCCCCTGCCCAGCCGCGTCCGGTTGACGAATCCATCCGCGACCACCCACAACGCGACGGCGGCGACGAGCACGATGATCTGGATGTTGGTGACCTTCGCCCCGAAGACCTCGAACAACGGCCTCGGGCGCAGGATGCGGATGGCCCGCTCGGGATTCGCGCCCCTGGTGACGAAGAACAGTTGTTGGACGACGAACGACGCACCGATCGCGGTGATCAGGAAGACCAGGGACGGCGCGTTCCTCCTCCGCAGCGGCCGATAGGCCACCCGTTCCAGCACGACCGCCACCAGGCCGGAGGCGATCATGGCGACCGCCCCCGCGAGCAGCAGGTTCGCGACGATCGACAGGGTGGAGAGCTGGGGCGTGGGACCGGGCCGGAAACCCAGGCCCTCCAAGGTGAAGTAGGCGGCGAACGCCCCGACGACGAACACCTCGGAATGCGCGAAGTTGATCAGTCGCAGAACGCCGTACACCAGGGTGTAGCCGAGGGCCACGAGCGCGTAGACGCTGCCGTAGGCCAAGCCGTCGACGGTGTTGCTCCAGAATCGGTCGACCAGCAGGGGGACGTTGAAATCGATCCAACCGCCGTCGCCCTGCGCCACCGCTGTCGCCAGTTGATGGACCATTGACCTGCCCGTTCTCCGTCAGTGCAGGAGGGCGCGGTCCGACGCCGCGCGTGAACGGATGGGAAACAGTCGGACCGCGCCCTCGGGGCGGCGTCACTCCCGCGGTGTCACGAGCCGATCGGCTTGTGCTTGACGATCTTTCCGTTCTCGACCCGGTACGACCACACGGGCGTCTCGGTCAGCTCGCCGGTGGCGTCCCACCGGAACTTCTTCGTCAGCCCCTGGCCCTCGTACCCGCGCACGAACTCCAGAACGGCCGCCCTGTCCTTCAACCCCTTGTCCAACGCCTTGAGCAGAACCGTCGCGGCGTCGTACCCCTCCGCCGAATACGTCGCCGGCTCGACCCCGAACTCCTTCTTGTAGGAGTCGAAGAAACCGGTGAACGCGTCGGCGGGAACGCACGGGCAGGTCAGGTAGGCGCCCTCCGCGGCGTCGCCGGCGTTCTTGACGAACTCGTCGTCCTTCGCCCCGTCCGGCGCGACCAGCTTCGCGTCGACGCCCCGGTCCCTGAGCTGCTGGGCGAGGGGCGCGGCCTCGGTGTAGTAGCCGGAATAGAAGATCGCGTCCGGCCGGGCCTGCTCGACCTTGCCGATCGTCGCCGAGAACTCCTTCTGCTTGGTCTTGACCTGGTCCTCGCAGACGACCTTGTCCTTCAACGCGCCGCGCACCGTCTCCGCCAGGCCGATGCCGTACTCCGAGTCGTCCCTGAGCACGCACACCTTCGACGCCTTCAGCTCCTCGGTGAGGAACCTCGCGACGGCCGGTCCCTGCACCGCGTCATTGCCCAGCCCCCGGAAGAAGGTCCTCCACCCGTTCCTGGCGAGGGCGGGGTTCGTCGCCGACGGCGTGATCGCGACCAGTCCCGCCTGGTTGATGGTCGCGCCGACGGCCTTGGACTCACCGGAGAACGGCAGTCCGATGACACCCAACACGCTCGGGTCGTTGATGACCTGGGTGACCACGCCGGGCGCCTTGTCCGGGCTGCCCTCCGAGTCGAACTGCTTCAACGTCACCTGGCAGTTCGGGTTCGCGTCGTTGTGCTGCTTCACCGCGAGCTTGGCGCCGTTGAGGATCGCGATCCCCAGCGCCGCGTTGTCCCCCGCGATGCTGCCGACGTAGGCGAGGTTGACCCCCGAGCACTGGGCCTTCCCGTCGCCGCGCGGGTCGGCGGCCCCCGCCGGGACGTTCGGGGCCGCGGCGCCGGTGTCACGGCCGTCCGGCGCGTCGCCGCCCCCACCACCACACCCCGCGACGGCCAGCGACACCGCGGCCGCCGTCGCGAGTAACCGTACGAGTCGCGCTCCGGACACCCGTACCTCCTTGCCCCATCACCCCGCCTGCCGGCGGTCCCCGTCCCCGGGGCCCTGGGATAGGCCAGGAAGGTAGACCCCCGATCGAGTGTTGCCCAGATCTCACTTCTGCTCGTGTCCACATCGTGACTGATCGCGATCAGGAGGAACAGACAGGCAGCTCTGCGCGAAGTTGACCGAGCGTCTTCCCTGGTCGGAGGCCACTCATGCGCTGTGAATCGATTCAGTTCGACGGCGAACGCGCAGTCGGGGGGCGTACAGCGTCAGAAGCAGAAGCAGCAACGCAGAGTCACAGGATCGCACCTATGGGCGACCCCTGACTCGGCGAAGGAGGCGGTCAGTTGAGATTCTCGAGCACGGCCTGCGCGACCGCGCGCATGGTGGTGCGCCGGTCCATCGCGGTGCGCTGGATCCAGCGGAACGCCTCCGGCTCGGACAGCCCCTGCTTGTCCATCAACACGCCCTTGGCGCGCTCGACGACCTTGCGGGTCTCCAGCCGGTCGGTGAGGTCGGCGACCTCGCCCTCCAGCGCCTGCAACTCCGCGAACCGGGAGACCGCCAACTCGATCGCGGGCACCAGGTCGCGCTTGGCGAACGGCTTGACCAGGTAGGCCATGGCGCCCGCGTCCCTGGCCCGCTCCACCAGGTCGCGCTGGCTGAACGCGGTGAGGATGACGACCGGGGCGACGCGCTCGCCCGCGATCCGCGACGCCGCCTCGATGCCGTCCATCTTCGGCATCTTGACGTCCATGATCACCAGGTCCGGCCGCAGCTCCGTGGCCAGCCGGACCGCCTCCTCGCCGTCCCCGGCCTCGCCGGCGACCTCGTAGCCCTCCTCGCGGAGCATCTCGACCAGGTCGAGGCGGATGAGCGCCTCGTCCTCGGCGACGAGCACTCGACGCGGCCGGGCCTCGGCAGCCGACTGGGTCACCGGGGTCCTCCTGCGGGGTCACGACGGGCACGGCGGGCGCGGGTGCGCCGACCGCAGCCTACCCCGCCCGACACCCCCGCTGACCACCGCCTTCGGCGTGATCGACGTGACACCTCACGGGATGAGAACCACCTTGCCGTGGGCCTGCCCCGACTCCAGCAGCCGGTGCGCCCGCGCCGCCTCGGCCAGCGGGAGCACGTGCGCCACCCGCGCCTCCAGCCGCCCGGCCCCGAGCAACCGGTTCACCTCCCGCGCGGCCCTCTCCTGCTCGTCGTCGCCGGCGTGGCTGAGGGTGAAGCCCACGATCACCGCGTCCCGCAGGTACAGGTCGAACGCCGGCACCGGGTCCCGTTCCCTCCGCGCCGTGACCACCACGCGGCCCCGGCTCGCCACGCTCGCGACCGCCTCCTCCAGCGGGATCGTCCCCGTGGCGTCCCAGTGCACGTCCACGTCCGCCGGCCGCGGCTGCCGCTCCCGCGTGTCCAGCACCTCCGCCGCGCCCCACCGCCGCAACGTCACCAACGCCTCGTCCGACCTCGCCGTCGCGATGACGTGCGCTCCCCGGTCCACCGCGACCTGCACGACCGCCGAGCCCACTGCCCCGCTGGCGCCGTGCACGAACACGCGCTCGCCCGGCGCCAGGCCCGCGCGTTCCAGGCCGATCAGCGCCGTTGTCGCCCCGTGCAACGTCGCCACCGCCCGCACCGGCTCGACCCCGGCCGGGAGGCGGTGCAGGCGCGTGGCCTCCACCGCGACCCGCTCCGCCGTCGGCCCCTGGCGCCCCGCGTACCCCAGCGTCGAGGCCCACACCCGCTCACCCTCGCGCAGTCCCCCACCTGGGTGCTCCACGACGCCGACGACGTCTCGTCCCACCACGAACGGCCTCGGCAGCTCCGTGCGGTACGCCCCCGAGCGGACGAACGTGTCCACCCAGTTCACCGCCACCGCCTCGGTCCGCACCACCACCTGCCCGGGTCCCGGCTCGGGGTCCGGCAGTTCGCCGTACCGGATCTCCTCGGCCGGCCCTGGCCTCTCGATGTACGCCGCCCACACCCGTCGATCACACCACCCCCCTTCCCCTCCTCGCACCCTGATCGCGTAGAGTCGTGGCGCCGGCCCCCGTAGCCCAATCGGCAGAGGCAGCGGACTCAAAATCCGTCCAGTGTGCGTTCGAGTCGCACCGGGGGCACTCCTTGCGGTTGATCTCCGAGTTGGCATGCCGCGATCCGCTACGGCAGGGGTCGCAGGTAGGCACGCGGGGCCGCCCGTGCCTACGGCTACGACCTGGCCACCTCACCCCACTACCGACTGCTGCTGCGGATGCGGGACCTCGTCCAACTCCCCGGGCCCCTGCGCCGGGCACGCCACGACCCAGTCATGCGCGCGGCACATCGGCAACGCCTCCACGGCATCCTCACCGGCTCCAACGCGCCCTGGCAGGCGTTCTAGCCCGGCCAGAGCGCCATCCACTACGTCCTCTCCCCGCCCTGCGAAGCACCGACAGCGCCACCGGCAGCGGCTCACGGTCGACGGCGGCGATCTCCTCGATGGCCTGGCCGACGAGACGGTTCTGCTCGGTGTCGAGGACGTCCCGGAGCTGCCCGGCCAGCGGCACGAGGTTGGTGATGGCCCACGGGTCGAACACGAACTCCGGGTGCGCGTCAACGGTGTGGATCCGCACGGCCTGCTCCACGATCCCGGCCAGCTCGCCCGGATCCGGTCCACGGCGAAGGTCGTAGAGGGTGCGGCCGGGCACGAAGTCCATCACCAGCACCTGGTGATGGACTTCGTGCCCGGCATGGGAGTGCACCAAGACACCGTCACGGTCGCGGTGCAGCCGTGGATGGCGAACCCCGGCGGCCTGCGCCGCGGTGGTCAACACGACTGACCAGCGCTTACGCGCGGGCGGGGCTCCTTTCTGGTGTTTTGGTTCCCCATCTCTCAAGTTTCCGCACACCAGGCAGTTCTGTTGGGACCAGCCCATTCGTCACCTTAAAGATCCATCCAACGGACCGTATCTGGAGAAGAAGGCGGTGAACACGAGATCATCACCTGATTGGCGGAAGGGCTTCGACCTCGCCAACCTCATAGCATCACCAGACCCCCAAAGGGACCTTATGAGACGTGTTTTACGAGCGATATCTACCGCAATCCTGTCGGTGTGTGCGGCATTCGCTCTCGCCGCGTCACCCGCATCGGCGGAGGCTCCGGTGGCCCGCTTCGAGGGAAAAATCATGACCCCCAGCGAGGCCTGGAAGGTGGCGAACTCTTGCGTGGTGCGATCCGCCACCTTGATGGACTGTTACCGATCGAACACCGAAGCGAACGCCGCAGTCGGCTGGGATCCGACGCCAACGTTCGGCACCTCGCAAAACCTAGGGCTTGACGACCGCGCTTCGCGATGGCCGTGCCTCTTCGAACACGAGAACGGTGGAGGCAAGCGACTCATTTTCAACGAAGAGAAGTGGCACCACCCCGGAAACCGGGAATTCGACAACACGGTTTCCTCGTGGAACAACAACCAGTTTTGGTGCGATGACACGGGCATCCTGAAGGACGGCCAGGCGTTTGAGTTCCAGTTAGACGGATGCGCTCGCGCCTCGCCAATGGGACACTTCGATGATGAGGCATTGTACATGCACGGCTGACAGCTAGGAATTAATCAGTTGGTGGGGGTCGCCGAGAGTGGCGGCAACCCCCACCCGATTTAGTCGACGAACGTTCCGTCGAGGAAGGTCTCGTAAGTGGTCACGGCCGGGACGCGGACGTTGAGGGCGCCGGGCGTGGTGGTGAGCATCTGCTCGTAGCCGAGGAAGGACCCGGTGGTGGCGTCCACGAGGAAGCTGTACCGCGAGGGCAGCCCACGGTAGGCCGAGTCGACGGAGAACACCTCGCCCCACCGGCCGGCGCGGTCCTGGGCGCGGCCCTCGTGCCGCAGTTCCGGCATCTCGGCCATCAGTCGCAGGAACGCGGCGCGTTCGGCGGGCAGCAGCGCCCGCTCCAGCAGGACCTCCCGCATCGCCTGGAGCGTCTTGATCGACCCGATGCTGTCCGGGGGATTGGGCCGCCACAGGTACTGGTGGAGCTGCTCGGGCGTGGTGGGTGGCCGGTGCTGGCTGAAGAACGGCCGCTTCCCAGGTGCCCAGGTCTCGGTGCGCTGTCCGCCGTGGTCGGAGGCCCACTCGCGGCGGTCGGCCTCGGACCGGAACTCGGGTGGCTCCTTGCTTTCGTGCAGCGCGCCGCTGCCGTCGGGGCGGCGGATCAGTTCACGTCGCTCGGGCTGGACCGCCGAGATCGTCGTGCCGCTGACCTGGCTGTGCAGGTACCAGGCGCGAATGACGACCTTCTCGGTGCGTCCCGCCGTGACCGGGGCCGGCAGCGCGGCGGCACGGTCGGCGATCTCGGTGAGCACCATGGGCGCGGGCCGGTCGGTGGCCGGCTGCTGGATCGTCAGCAACGGTGGGGTGGCGGCGATCCCGGGCGGGGCCGTCCACCACTGGTACCCGACGACCGAGGCCATCCCGACGACAGCCACCGCGGCGGTGATCAGCACCCGGCGACGGGACAGCCCCGGTCGGCGGGCGGGCGCGCTGTGCTCGTCCACGCCCTCGGCGACCGGGACACAGGTGAAGGGAGGAGGTTCGCGGCGCGGACGGTCCCGTTCGGGGTCGAACGGGGCGAGCAGGGCCTGGGTTCGGCGGGCAAGACGCATCACAGCACCCCTTTCGGTTGACGACGGGCAGACAGTGGTGGGACGGGCCGCAACGCGGCGGCCAGGCGCCGGCGGGCACGCAGCAGGCGCATGGCCGCCGCGGATCGGCCGCAGCCCAGCAGCGCGGCGATCTGACCGACGCTGAGCCCGTCCCACGCGGAGAGCAGCAGGAGTTCCTGGTCCTCGGCGGTGAGGTGGTCGAACGCGGCGGCGACGTCGAGCTGTTCGGGTTCGAGGCCGGTGGTGGAACGGTCGCTGTGGACGGCGAGTCGTTGGGCGAGCTGGGTGTAGCGGTCCTGGCGGCGGCGCTCGTTCGCCGCGACCCGCCGCGCCACCTCGTACAACCAGGGCAGCACCTCGCGGTCGTGGGGAAGGTGGTCTCGGCGACGCCAGGCGACGGTGAAGACCTCGGCGACGGCGTCCTCCACCACGTGGGGCTGGAGACGTCGGCCCAGATAGCGGGCTATGGGGTCGTAGTGCTGCCGGTAGAGAGCATCGAAACGGTCCTGTGGGGGCGACAAAGCTTCTCCTCCCTGTCACACCGCTCATGTCCGGCAGCCCCCCGGCGTCACAGGGCCATTCGAGTGAACTACGTCCAGCCCGCCTTCTCGCCGACAGATTTCACGGAGAGCCTTGCGACCCCGACAGGGCTTTGGCCGTGCTGCTTCCCCCATCTGCCGACCCCGGCGTCCCGCGCCGGCGCCAAGCCTGCGGGAGGTACCTGATGGTCTTCATGTCAGTGCACGTTGACACCATCCGTCCCGGCGTGGGCCTGGTTCCAAACGGTCGCCCTGAACGGCCGTCGGCGCTCGGTCTTTCGGGTCCACCACGGCACGGTGCATGACGGTGTCGGCGGGGTTGGGGGCGCCGGGCAGCGACAGGTGCTGGCAGGCCCGGTGCACAGTGGTCGGATCGGCGCCGTTGAGGACGGTCTCCCACAGCGCGACCAGTTGGTCCAGTGCTCCTTCGGTTGAGGCGGTGTATTCACAGGGAATCCACCGGACGGTCGGCTGCGTGGGTGGAGGAAGCACGTAGGGTTCGACGCCCAGCGTGGTGGCCGGAGGTTGGGGGTGGGCGGCCTTCGGAGGTAGGAAGGGCATAGGCCGTGCGGCAAGCTCCGACACCCCACTGTCCACAGTGGTCACCGCGATGCGTGGGGAGTAAGACGGCGAGATCAGTTCGACCAGGGTGATGGTCAGCAGTCCGGTCAGCGCGCCGGCCAGCAAGGGAGTCCACTGGCGGTTCACACCCACTCACCATCCCGCAGCGAGGAACGACAGGGATCGCCCCGGTGATCAGCGAGTCGACCCACACGCTGACTGGTACGGCCTGGCGCGGACGAACCGCTGACGGCTTCGGCAGGAACTGCCTTCTCGCCCACGTGCTCACCGCGGCATCCCCGTCCTCAGGCGTCTGCTGGCTGGGACCAGCCCGAGGTCGACCCAGCAACGGCATCACCGCACGACGAAGTCGGCCCGATGTGATCCGTGGTCCGATCCCGTTCACCGCGATCTCGCCGTCGTGCGGAACCATCCGTGACGCGGGGAGCAACGGCGCCAAGCGAGGCCCCACCGCGCCCACCATCCCGCGCGGCCACCTCCTGGCCCCGTTGACGACCAGGGCCCGCACCGGTGCGATGAGCCGAACACGCAGCCACGGTTCCAACTGGGCCAGCACCCACTCACCGGCGGCCAAGCCGGGACGGGAAGGCCGCACCACCAGTATGGGGTAGGGCATCGGAACGCCGTCCCGTAGCCACACACCCGGCCCGCTCACGGGGTTGGTGGCCAGCCGCCATCCGTCGCCACCGACGTCCACCACCGTCACGTGCACAGACGATGCGAAGTCGCACGGTGCTCGAAGGCCGCCTTCCCGAACTGACCCTCCACCAGAGGTTCGGACACGTTCAGGGCCAACGTGACAACGCTGACGAACAGCAACAGCCGTCGCGCGGGCCGTAGGACCTCGGGCCCGGCACCACGCACCGCCAGGTAGCGAATCGCGATCAGCAGGCCCAGCACCGACAGGTCCACCGCGGGTGCGACGAGGGGCGCCACCCAGACCGGGACACCCAGTCGAAGGGCCAGACTCCACACGTTGCCGAACCCGAACAGAAACATCAGCCCGACCACCAGGCCGATGATGACCGTCAGGGCGCGAAGCACGAACCCGGTCTCTGACGAACTGGGCGGAGGCACAGGAGTGAGCATCAGCGCGCACCCCCGTCACGTGCCTCGAACCGAGCCCTCGCACGCCAGGGCCGCTCCATCACCAGGGGGACACGGGACTCGACCACCAACAGCCGAAGCCGGTTCGGAGAACGCACTCACAGGATGCACAGTGGCTTCCACCTGCGGTTTTCCGCTGGACGCACCCACTCCCGCTTGAGTGGCGAGCACAGGCCGTAGCCGCGAGATCACCGAGCGCGGACAGGCCTCGACGAAGAAGTCGATGACCGGGTTAATGATCGCATCCTCGTTGCCTGTAGACGGTGGCCGGATGCCGGGGAACCCATCCCCACCTGCGAGGCCGACATTCTGACCTGGCACCTGATCTCGCGTCGTCGCCGATCTTGCGCTCAGGTTGGGGTGGAACGTGGCGGAGTGGACCGGGACAGGCAGAGGCGTCCAGTCGGGCTTGGTTGCTGTCCTGGCTCAGGCATCAGGACGGAGGAGCCTGACCATCGCGGCGAACCTCGGCGGTGGCGACATCACCGTGGTTTCGCTTCCCGGACACCGTTGAACACGACGTCCAGCAGCGTCGGCGCGACGGTGGCGGCTCGGCCATTCCACTCCGCCGCCCAGGCCAGCGCGTTGACGAGGGTGAACAGGTCCTCGGCGGAAAGGTCGCGGCGCACCGAGCCGGACTCCTGGGCGCGAGCGAGCAACGCACCGCCCGCAGCGTGCATGGCCCGGCAGGACTCGTGCAGCGGGGAGCCCTCGTCGTAGAAGCTGCTCATGAGCGACGTCGACAGTCCCCGGTAGGACGTCGCGTGCACGGTCGCGGCGCGCAACCAGGTGCGCAGCGCCTCGCCGGCGTCGTCGGCCCCGAGGAGGCGTTCGGCCTCGGCGCGCAGACCCTCGACGCTGCCCCGGATCACCTCGGCCAGCAGTGCGTCCCTGGACGGGAAATGCCGGTAGAGCGTGGCCGAACCGACGCCGGCGCGCCGTGCGATGTCGTCCAGTGACACGTCGGCGCCGTGCTCGGCGAAGTCGATGGCGGCCTGCGCGAGCACTCGGTCGTAGTTCCGCCGCGCGTCGGCGCGCAGCGGCCTGCGTCGATCGGGTCCGGTCATCCGCGTGGTCCCCGTCCAGAACTAAGTGAGAGTGCTACCCCATTTACAAACCGGGGAAGCTCCCCATATATTACTCGACGCTGACGACGGGCCCGTCACCTGCGCGAACCGGCATCGACACGGGTCGATGCCGCACACTCCCTCACCTCGAGAGGCTTCCGCATGTCCGGGACTACCGCACAGCGGGCGGCGGGGAGCGCGGTCGCCGACCGCAGGCTCCGCGTCGCGCTGACGCTGATCGTCTCCTGCGAGTTCATGCTCCAGCTCGACACCACGATCATCAACGTCGCCCTGCCGACCATCCGGCACGAACTCGGGTTCAGCCTGACCGGGCTGTCCTGGATCACCAACGCGTTCCTCCTGACCTTCGGCGGGCTCCTGCTGCTCGGCGGTCGACTCGGTGACCTCCGCGGGCACCGCAGGGTCTTCCTGTTCGGCACCGCGCTGTTCACCGCGTCGTCCCTGGTGGGAGGGCTCGCGACCAACGACCTCACGCTGGTGCTGACCCGCGCCGGGCAGGGCGTCGGCGCCGCCTTCGCCGCGCCCACGGGCATCGCCCTGCTGGCCACCAACTTCCGCGACGAGGCTCGGCGCAACCGCGCCTTCGCCGTCTACTCCACGGTCTCCGGTTCCGGTCTGGCGCTGGGTCTGGTGCTCGGCGGCGTGCTGACTTCCGCGCTGTCGTGGCGCTGGGTCCTCTTCATCAACGTGCCGTTCGGCCTGGCCGTCATCCTGTTGACGCCGAAGTTCATCTCCGAGTCGGAGACCGGCACCGGCCGCTTCGACCTGGCCGGCGCGTTTGCCTCCACTGCGTCGATGACCGCGCTGGTCTACGCGCTCATCCGCGTCTCCGAGCAGGGTTGGGGCGATCCGACCGCGCTGGTCGCGTTCGCCATCGGCCTGGCGCTGTTCGCCGCACTGATCACCATCGAGTCCAGGGTGGCGCACCCCGTCCTGCCGCTTGGCCTGTTCCGCGGCGGACGCTCCGCCGCGTACGCGAGCCTGCTCCTCGTCGCCGCCACGCTGACCAGCATGTGGTTCTTCCTGACCCAGTTCCTCCAGGAGGCACTGGGGATGGGGCCGCTGACCACCGGGCTGGCCTTCCTGCCGATGGCCGCGACGGTGTTCGCGGGCTCCCAGGTCGTGCCCAGGCTGCTGACCAGGGTCAGCCCCAAGCCGGTCGCGATCGCGGGCACCACCGCCGCCGTCATCGCGACGAGCTGGCTCGGCACGCTCTCCGAGAGCAGCGGGTACGCCGGTTCCGTGTTGGGTCCGCTGCTTCTCCTCGGAGTCGGGGCGGGGCTCAGCATGGTGTCGCTCAACCTGATCGTCATGTCCGCGACACCGGCGGAGGAGACGGGCGCGGCCTCGGGTGTGCTCCAGTCCATGCTGACTGTCGGTGGCTCACTGGGTCTGGCAATCCTCGTCACCGTTGCCGGTGCTGCGAACAGGTCCGCCGAACCGGGCACCGACCCGCTCGTCGCCGGTGTCTCGGGGGCGTTCGCAGGTGCGGCCGTGTTCGCCGGGATCGCTTTGCTCATCACCGTTTTCGCGCTCCGGACGCCCTCCAGGCCCGGGGCCGTACGGACCGACCGGGACGAAGCTGTCTGAGCGCACCACCCCAACTCACCCGCAGTCTTCAGGCACACCAAGGCGACGGCGGCCGCCCCGCCGGGGAACGGCCGCCGTCGCCCGAGTCCGGGTCCCCCACCACCTGGCCCCGACGGAGATAGCCACGAAGGATCTTCACTTCGCGAGGTCCAGCGTGACCTGCCTTCTGTCTTTGACAGCACCGGAACATAACCAGCTTCGACCAGTTCCGGCTCCTGGCGAACAGATGCCCACGCCAGAGCGTCCTTCTTCAGAACCACAGGAGTCGATCGGCCCCGAACGTTCCGCCAATGGCCCACCACGAACCACCAGCGGACTGTCCGGGACAAGGATCGAGGCCGGCCACGGGCCTCACTCGCGCCGAGCAGTTGCGCATGACCATTGGATGACGACAGCATCGGGCACTCCAGGAAGCCACAACAGCGTGTTCGCGCCAGGACGCCCTGAACTCCGGTCGGCGGGAGCCGGGTTGGGCACGGGCCACAAGGGTGCGTCCTCAGCAGCTTCCGAAGACTGGTGCTGCCCGGAACGGATGGCGGTTCCGTCGGCACCGAGGTTGGTGCGATCCTCACCGGCCCCGAAGGGCCGGTGCGGCAGTCATCTGGAGCCAGGGCCCGGAACACCACGGGGAAGTCGATGTCCACACCAGCCTCGACGAGCTGCGTGGCCACCAGCAGCACCGGCAGCCCGTGAGCCAGACGAGCCTTCACCTCCCCCAGCACCACACCGCGGTGCTGCGGGCACATCCGGGTCGGCAGGTGCCACACCCGATCCGGCGCGTGCTGGCGGAGCAGGGCGTACATCGCCCGGGCATCCTTGATCGTGTTCATCACGACCAAGGCCCGCTCCTGCGCCGCGACCTCCTGGACGACCTCGGCCAGGGTGGGCTGCGGGTCCAGCCGCCACTCATAGCGCACCCGAGGGACCCGGTCGAACAGCCGCTGCGGTTCGGTGATGATCTCCGAACAACTGCACCGTGGTCGTGACCACGAAGGGGGCGTCCCAGTTCTCCGCCGCCCGCCGCTGGCTCACGCCGTGGGCGCACTGGCTGTCCTGCTCGGCCTCCTCGTCGGCGAACTCGACGTGGGAGTGGTGCTCCAACACCATCACCCCGTCCTCATCGGAGTCCAGCAGATCCCGGTACACCGCCGCGTTCTGCTCCGTGATCGTGGTGAACGGCACCGCCACCACCACCCGGGACTACCGGGGCCGTCCAGAACCTGCTTGGCCTCTGGCACCAGGTCGGCTGTGGCCCACTCCGCACCAGCGCACGCAACCGGGTCAGACTGGTCAAACCCCCGTGGTGCCCCAACACGGCCAACGCGGCGACATCTGCCTTGGACGTCAGCAGCCACGCGCCCAGCTCCTTGTGCGACACACCGACGGGCGCATCAGTCCCTCCGACCCGCGCCAGGCCGGACTGCCGGTCAGGGGAAGCCTTCCCGGCGTCGTGGAACAAGCCCAACGCCTCCCCCAGATCCCCTGCGCCGAAAGGCTCGGCGAAGCAACGCGCGAGTTCAGCGGTCGACCGCAGGTGCTCACTCAACCCGTGCCAGGGTCGGCCCGCCTCGGCACTGTGCGCCCACATCCGACCACTCCTCGGGGAGGTTCTGTTTCACCGGATGCGCGGAACCTAGAAGCCTCCACCGACACCCCCAGCCCGCATCCGTACCTCAGCCCAAAACATCACTCGAAAGAGTGGAATTCGAGACACGTCAATACTCCAACCCTGCTGAGAGGAACACGTCTAGACGAACAGCGGCACCGGCCCTGACGGGCCGGTGCCGCTCCTGTCGATCCGGTGGCGAAACGATCGGGCTGGTGTTGCGATCCTCGCCGGTCCCGAAGCGCCGGTGCTGCTGCCCTGCCTGGTAGCAGGGACCGGGTTCTCCGTGCGGTGAACACGGGCGCGGCCCTCACCTTGCCCAGCGGAGCAGGGGTGCGGGTAGCCCATCTTCACACGGTCCCTCGCTCTCGCCATGCCCGTGCGATGAGGTCAGCAGGGCTGGCCAGGTTCACTCTGCCGGGTGATCTCTCCACTGACTGCCCGGACATCGACGACGGCGTGGACTGGGGTCCTGGTGCGCTGTGCACGCCACGATCTCCGTCGTGGTGCGGAGGCGTCGAGCGCGGAGGGTGTGGGGCCAAGCGCGCTGGCTGTCACTGAGAGTGGTTTGATCAACCAGGATGCAGTCATCCGTGGTGTGTCCCGGCCGCGGAGACGAGGTCCGTTCCTGACGGCAGGAGACTGTTCCCCGGTGGGCGTGGTGATCGAACTCGCGAGCGGAGTGACCGTCGAGGCTCACGGAGACTGGGAGCTGCCATGGGAACCCAGACTCGCGCTCCGTGAGCTCACCCTCATGGTCGGTCCCTACGGCAGCGAGATCGTGCACGAGGGCCACGTCGCGGGAACGGTGGGAAGCGGGAGCGGGTGCTGTCCCGACGGTGACGAGGTCAGGTTCGACGGGGGTAGCCGCCTAGCGGACCTGGTCAGCGTCTGCTTTCACATCCCGGGAAACAACGCCGATCAGCAATGCTCCGCCTGGTTGGAGACACCGGCGCGGCCGGCACGTCTGTGCATGGCCGACCCACGCGGGTTCGTGCTGGCACGAACTGAGCAACGATGGATGACGGACGGCGGTGAGGCGCTGCTGTGCCTGCGTTCCAGGGCGCCTGAGGGGTCGCGGGAGCGGGTCCGCATCGCCCACCATGTCGACCTGCTGGTCGCAGGCGGCCGGTTCGCCGGCTGGGCAGTGGAGCACCCCGAGCGGTTTCTGGTGTCCGCGTGGGAACTTCCCTCGGGCGAGGCGCCGGACCGGGATCTGGCGGTGTTGTTGCGGGAGTACTTCCAGATCGTGTCCGACAGGAATGTGGCGCTGCTCAAGAACGGTGACCCCGGCGTTCGCCAGATGCTGGAGAGCCTGAGGTCCAGGGTGAACGACACCGCCGGGGCCACGGCGCGGCGGAAGGTGCTCCGGGACAGCATCGAAGCCACGTTCAACACCGTTGGCAACACCTAACCACGGCGCTGTTGCGCCAGCTCGACGGGCAGGTCTGGGAGGTGCTGGTTCCCGCCGCCCACGTCAACGCCGTGCGGTCGCGGCACGTGGTGAGCCGCGTCGTGCGGACTCCTCACGGGGTGCGGCTGCGGGTGCTGTCGCCGGAACCCCCGCTGCCGGACGCGGTGCCGGTCACCCCCGACCTGGAGGACGTCTATCTCGACGTGATCCAGCGGTCCTCAGGCCTTGTGGGGGTGGCACGGTGAACCCCGGAAGGCTGGCCCGCCTGGCCGTGGGCGATTTCCGGGACCGGGTGCGGCGGCCGGCGTACGCGGTGATCCTGCTGGCCGCCGTGGCGCTGGGGTACGTCGCCACCCCCGACCGCGACGCCCAGTGGGTCATCATGCAGATCGGCGAGTGCCGGGGTCTCTGCAACAGCGCCTACGTCGGGATGGTGACCGCGCTCGCCAGCTCCCTGTGGCTCACGTTAGGGCGGCTTCTACGTCGTGCGCAACGCGATCGCCAGGGACGAGAGCACGCGGGGGTCTGGTCCTCGCCGCGACGCCCCTGCGCACGCCCGTCTACCTCGCGGGGAAGTTCCTGAGCAACGTCCTGGTGCTCGGCTCGATGCTGGCCGTCCTGGCCGTGACCGCGCTGGTGATGCAGCTCGCGCGGGGCGAGTCCACGTCGGTGGACGTGGTCGCGCTGCTGTCGCCCTTCGTGCTCGTCGCGTTGCCGCTGATGGCCACGACCGCCGGCGCCGCGCTGTTCTTCGAGCTGGTCCCCGGGCTGCGGACGGGGGCGGGCAACGTCGTCTGGTTCTTCCTCTGGATGGTGTTCGCCACCTCGGGCCAGTCGCCGAAGTTCCCGCTCGACGGGATCGGTGTGAGTCCCGTGGTCCAGTCGATGCGGGCCGCGATGGAGCAACAGGGGCTCGACCGGTCCGGCGGTGAGTTCAGTCTGGGGCTGACCTACCTCGAACACCCGCTCAAGACGTTCGTCTGGACCGGGTTCACGCCGGGCGCGGACTTCGTGCTCAACCGTCTGGCCCTGGTCGGGATCGCGGTGGTCGTGGCCCTGGTGCCCGCTCTGTGGTTCGGCCGGTTCGACCCGACCCTCCGGCCGGGGAGGCGGGCTCCCCACGGCGAGAACGCACCCACCCCTGAGCCGGTGGTGCCCGTCAGCGTCGTCGAGTGGGAGCACTCGCCGGACGCGGTGGTCAGGACTCCCCCACTGCCGCGTGCCCCGGTCTTCCCCGGGAACTCGTTCGGCCGGCTGCTGTGGGGAGAGTGGCGCGTCCTCGTGCAGGGCACGCGTGCGTGGTGGTGGGGTGGCGCGGGGTTCGTCGCCGTGATGACCCTGCTCGCCCCTGCCACAACCGTGTCGCGGGTGATGCTGCCCGTCGCCTGGCTCTGGCCGATCGTGGTCTGGTCGCGGCTCGGCGCCCAGCGGCACGAACACGGCGTGGCCGACCTGCTGGGGGCCTACCCCACGGCACGACGTCGGGTGCTCGCGGAGTGGCTGGCAGGGTTCGCGCTGACCGGGCTCGTGGGGATCGTCCCGCTGTTGAAGATGCTGTCCATCTTGGACTGGCCCGGTGCGGCCGCCTGGACCGGCGGCGCGCTCTTCATCCCGTCGCTCGCGTTGTCGCTCGGCTCGCTGAGCCGCACGCACCGGCTGTTCCAGGCTGTCTACCCGCCTGTGGTACGGCGCGATCAACGGTCTTCCCGTGCTGGACTTCATGGGCGCGATCCGGGTCGAGGGCCGGCCGGCGGGGCTCCCGCCGGTGGTGGTCGGCGGGCTGGCCTTGGCGCTGGTGGCGGTGGTGTTCCTGGCGAACGCCGTGGGACGACGAGTGCGCGACTGATGCCGGACCTTCGGCGTCGCCGACACATCACGCGCCTCCTCCGCTTGCGAAGTCCTTGTGCCACAAGGTTTTTGTCAACCTTGCCCACGTTGAGGAGTTCGAGGAGCCCTACCTCACGGGCCGCCCGACGGCGGCATCACTCCACGTTTCGACAACCACATCAGCAGTCTGCGCTACCGCTGATCGGTTGACCACTGAGTGATCTTGCCGACCCTTGTTGGCACGTAGCCGGGTGATTACGGTCGGTTCGGGGGTGTCGCTGATGATTGGGGGGCCGCAGTGTCCGCTCGTGCCTGCACAAAGGTCGGTTCTCCCATCAGCCGTTCCCGTCCCGAGAGCGAATCACCGACCGTAGCCTTCGCCTGTCCACAATCCGTCCGTCTGGCCGCGCTCCGAACGGCGCACGCGACAGGAACACGACATTTCCGCCGGATCACGCCAGCGGAAACAGGTCGCACACCGGCGCACGGTCACCCGCTCCCGGGCCCGCTCTGACTCGGTCGGTCTGTCCGAAGTGGACAACGCAGCCGACCGACACCGCGAGCTCCGGCGAAGGGCCCAGTGACCACACGACGTCGCTGGGCCCTTGCCGTGTGCTCGACCAGGCGGGCCGAACAGCGGTCCGCCCTTCCTCAAGGAGATTCCCTCAGTGGAAAGACCGAGACGGCGGCCGGGGGAGGCCAACAGGCCATCCTCCGGCTGGGCATGGGCTGGGAGAGCCCTCGCCGCTCTCCTGGCCACCGCGCTGCTGAGCGGCGCGTTATCACCGATCGCGTCCGCTCGGCCTCGAGTGCCGGTGGTTGCGGCGACGGCCGCGCCAGCGGGCCAACAGGGCGAGGACGGCAAGTCCGACGAACAACGGCAGCTCGAACAGATGATGCGCGACCTGGTCGCCGACATCGCCGGGCTGGACGAGGACGAGGAGGTCCGGGACGCCGCGCAGCAGGCGCTGGCGGTCGGGACCCCCGAGGCGATCAACGAGTTCCTGGAGGTCGGCCAGCCCGCCGCCAAGGCGCGGGCCGAGGAGCGGAAGCGGGAGACCGACCGGCGCAACCGGGAGACGATCCAGGCGCTGGCCGGCACCGGTGGGCCGAACTTCAACGCCGAGGTCGAGCGTGTCCTGAAGGGCAGCGCGATCGACCGGGCGAACTTCCTGGCCTACGGCCGGGACATCGCGGCGGAGCGCGACCGCGCGGCAGGAGCAGCGGAGGCCGAGCGCAAGCGCGTCCTGCGTGAGCGGGTGCGGGTCCTTGTCGGCGCCGGTGGACCGGAGGTCTCCAAGGCCGCGAAGGCCGCGCTGGACGCGGGTGACGACGCGATCGCGGAGTTCCTCAGGACGGGCTACCTGGAGGCGGCCAACCGGGACGCGGCGGCCCGTGAGGCGCAGCTCAAGGAGCAGGAGGAGAAACGCAAGGCCGCCGAGGCGCTGTCGGAACTGGCCAAGCGCGCGGCGAAGGCGTCGGAGGCGCGGCGTCAGATCCTTGTGGCGCACGGCCAAGCGGTGCGCGCGTTGCAGGACACGGCCAACGCGATGACGTCGGCGGCGAACGCCTCCCGTGAGGCGGACCAGATCCTGCGGGCGAACACCGCCGGCGGTGGGCACGGCGGCTTCGAGCGGGTCAAGGAGGAGGTCGCACGACAGACCGGCTACGCCGTCGAGAGCGCCAAGCAGGCGCGCATCGCGGCGGGTGTGGCGACTCCCCAGGCCAACGTTCTGGTCGAGCTGGGACTGCCGTACGGCGCCCAGTGGGTCAAGGTCGTCGAGGGGATGGCCGCCTCGGCCGAGGCGGCGGCCAACGCCGCGGAGACCGCCCGGCACGCCGTTGACGCGATCATCGCGGACGACGCCGCGACGGACGCGGCGCGCAAGGCCGAGGCGCACGCGGAGAACGCCAAGCAGTGGCGCGCCAACGCGGAGAGCCAGGCGAAGGCCGCGGCCGCGATCGCCGCCGCGGCCAAGGAACAGGCCGCGGCGGCAGCCGAGGCGGCGGAGCGCAGCAAGCGCTCCCGCGCCGAGGCGGAGGAAGCGCTGCGCCAGGCCCGGATTCACGGCGCGAAGGTCAAGGAACACCGCGCCACCGCGGAACGCGAGCGTGACGTCGCCGCCGAGAAGCGACGGGTGGCGGAGCGGGAGCGGACCATCGCCGCGGAGAAGCGGCGGGTGGCTGAGCAGCAACGTGCGATCGCCATCCGGAACCGGGACATCGCGCAGCAGGAACGCAAGGTCGCGGCGGAGAAGCGGGCCGCGGCCGAGAGCTTGCAGCGCACCGCCGCCGACCGGCGTGCCGCGGCACAGCGGGAGGAAGGTGTCGCCGCCGAGGCCAGCGGCAAGGCGCAGGAGCAGGACCGGATCGCCACCGAGGCGAACCGCGTCGCGGGCGAGAAGGACCGCTACGCGAGCGAGCAGAGCCGCAAGGCGATCGAGGACGCGGCCAAACGCGACTTCGACATGGCCAGGGCCCGGCAGGAAGAGGCCGTGGTCGCGTCGATGGACGCCGGCACGGAGAAGGACAAGGCCGCGGCGTCGGCGGCGGAGGCCCGGCGCAGGGCCAACGACTCGGATGCCGCCGCCGGCCGGTCGCGGAAGGCCGCCGACGAGGCGTCCGGGGCGGCGGCTGGGGCGCGCAGGGCGGCGATCGAGGCGCAGGGAGCAGCCAGCCGGGCGCGTGCGGCGGCGAGCCGGGCGCAGGCCGCCGCCGCTGCCGCACGGGCGGCCGCCAGTGAGGCCGAGGCGGCGGCTGGCCGGGCACGCGCCGCCGCGAAGGCGGCCGAGGCCGCGGCCGCGAGGGCCGGCCAGGCCGCCGACGCCGCCGAGGCGGAGGCGGCGGAGACCCACGCCCAGGCCGAGCGGGCGAACGCCGCCGCGGAGGAGGCCACGGCGCAGGAGGCGCGCGCCGCCGAGGCCGCGCGGGCGGCGATGCAGTTGGCCCAGGAGGCGCTCGACCAGGCGAGCCAGGCGATGCGGTCGGCCGAGCGGACCAGGGAGGAAGCCGAAGCCGCCGCGAGTGAGGCGTCCACCGCCGCGCTCCAGGCCGGGATCGCGACCCGTGCGGCAGGGGCGGCCGTGCAGTCCTCGGCCGGCATCGCCGACCCGGCGAACACCGCGATCAGCAAGGCCAGCCCGTTCGCCCGCGAGGACATCGACGCGGACTTCGCGGTGCTGGTGGCCCAGCGCGCCAAGGACGTCGGCGACTCGCAGGTCAAGCTGGCGCAGGCCAAGGCCGCCGACGCTCAGGCACAGGCGCAACGGGCTGCTGAGGCAGCCCGCAAGGCCGCCGGCGAGGTCGCACCGGCGTTCCAGGCAGCAGCCGACGCCGCCCGCTCCGCCTCGGAGGCCGCGCAGGCGGCCGCGGCGGCGCAACGTTCGGCCGCCGAGGCTGCGGTGAACGGCGCGGCGGCGAGGGAGGCCGCCGCACAGGCGAACGCCGTCGACGCCGAGGCTCAGGCTGACGCCAAGGCGGCGCGTGCCGCCGCCAACCAGGCCGCTGCCGACGCTGCCCTCGCCGGCCGGGCGGCCGACGCGGCGGAGGCCGACGCCCGTGCCGCACGGCGAGCCGCTGACCAGGCCACGGCCGCAGCCAACGCCGCGAGCCAGGCAGCGGCGGCCGCCACCCGCGACGCCGGCGCCGCCAAGGCGGCGGCGGACCAGGCAGCCGTGGACGCCGCCGCCGCCCAGGCCTCGGCCCAACGCGCCGCCGGCCACGCCGCGGACGCCGACAAGGCCGCCACCCACGCCGAACAGATGGCGAAGGAGGCGGAGGGCCACGCCAAGAACGCCGAACAGATGGCCCAGCAGGCCCAGGAAGTCATTGACTTCTACGAGGTCGCGGCACACGACGAACAAGTTGAGAGCAGAGCCCGGCAGAAGGCACAGGAATACAAGGACCTGCTCCAGAAACTCCGCGACACGGCGGCCAACACGCCCGGTGCCGAGGAGTTCCGCAAGGCTCTGGACGCTCTCCTCGGCACTCTCCAGGACTCGGCCGAAGCCTTCCTCAGGTACATCGTCGAGCACGAAGCCGAGATCGAAGCGCTCGTCCAGCACGCCCTCCAGATCGCCGCTGGCACTGCCACCGCTGCCGGTGGCCTCCAGGTGGCGAGCGGAGCGGCGGCCGCCTGCGGAACCGCCATCGTCGTTTCATCCGCAGGCGGCGTGACCGTCGTTGGTGGCGTGATCGCGTGCGGTGTCGTGCTCGCGGGTTCGGCCCTCACCGCCGGCGGCCTGTCCATGGCGATGGACGGCGTCGACAAGGCCCGCGAGGATCTCACCAAACTCCAGAGCAACATCAACTCGAGCAAGTCGGGCGAGTTCTCAGGCTTCACCGAGGTAGGTAGTGGAGATGTTCTTCGCCGCTCCGCCACCTACAAGGACACCACCTACAGGTTCAACAGTGACCACAGTTACAATCGTCGGCACGCAAGCGGAGACTTACGTGACACCGGCCTCACAATGGACCAGATCGAGATGGAGATCATGAAGGATCTCCACAAGTTCCGCACCGAGGGAGGAACGATCCCTCGCGGAGGCGAGAAGGCGAGTGCTCTCGACCGAACGACCGTCATCAGCGGCCACGCGGTCGGGTACCACACCGTCCAGCTTCCCAACGGCAGTATCATGATCTCGACCTATTTCCCAAGGATTGGGTGAGGAATATGAGCGAACTCCTGGAGGCGGCGAAGCTCCTCCTTCCGGAAGTGTCGGCCGAGCGAAACGACAGTCAGAGGTTGTCGGACAGATGCAGGTTCATCGAGATCCTGACGTTCGCGGACCCTGACGAGATCCTCGCCATGCTCCACTACGTCATCGAGAAGGACTACTTTTTTCCAGTCTGGGCCAGGAACCTGGCTTACCGCCTGGCGTGCCTGCAACGGCCCGACGACCCGGACCTCCTCAGGGAAGCCGCGATCGACCTGTTCAACTTCGGCCCCGACTGGAACGACATTTCGGATTCACTGATGGCGGAGGCCGACCGCATCGACCCCGAAGGAAAGATCCAACGCAACCAGTGACGACGACCTCGGCAGCCGACCATCCCTAGTGATCCGAGCTAGCGGGTGCCGCGAGGTCAGGGGGTCGCAGCGCCGACGCCTGCGACCCCCGCCGTCTCGGAGATCCAAACAGGACGAAGGTTCCGAAGAAGCGTTCTCCCCCTTACGCCGACAGGGTCAAGGCCACCGAGGTGGACCCGACCACGAAGATGTGGCCACGCTTTCTCTGGCCGACCAGAACTACGCTCGGCCCCCACCGCTGACAGGAAAACAGTCGCGCACTGTGGGTGAGGTCGGCCAGACTCGCGGACATGGATCTCCTTCTCGGTCTGCTCGGCGCCCGAGCCTGGCCGCCCCGGACCGATCGACGCCGAGGACACCCTCGGCCCTCCGCTACCGACGAGCTGGCTTACAACCAGCTTGCCGTCGGACTCGACCCCTCGGTTCCGCTCAGACGCCACGGCGCACCACGAAGTTCGGGGCAGCCTATGAGCCCGCTACTGGAGGCGCCCGTCTCACCGTCACCGGCGACTTTCCAAGCCGTTACGAGCGGAATGACGAAAGATAAGTGATCTCCTTCAGGCCGCGCATCTTCTCACTGACGAGACGGACACTCGAAGCAAGCAGCAAATACCGATGAAGGGAGGGATGTTCCCCCCTGGAGATACGCAGGCGAACGCTCAACAACGATCACGCGGTCGGGTACCACACCCCGCAACGTGAGTAACATAATTTCGACCTACTTCCCAAGAATCGGGTGAGACGATGAGCAAGCTCCTGGAGGCGGCGAAACTCCTCCTTCCGGAAGCGTCGGAGGGACGAAGCGATGATCAGAGGTTGTCGGACAAATACAGGTTCATCGAGATCCTGACGTTCGCGGACGCCGACGAGATCCTCGCCATGCTCCACTACGTCATCGAG
>NZ_JAMTCP010000037.1 GCF_024171885.1 Streptoalloteichus tenebrarius
TGTTCCAGATGTTGGCGCAGCAGAACGTGGAGGTCCTCAACACCGTCTTCGAACACCGGCCCGCCTCGGCACGCAAGATCGTGGTGACCTGTCCGCACTGCTTCAACACCCTGGGCAACGAATACCCCGAGTTGGGTGGCCAGTTCGAGGTGGTGCACCACACCCAGTTGCTCAACCGGCTGGTGCGGGAGCGGCGGCTGGTGCCGGTGGCGCCGTTGGGGGAGGACGTCACCTACCACGACCCGTGCTATCTGGGGCGGCACAACAAGGTGTATTCCCCGCCGCGGGAGCTGGTCGGGGCCACCGGGGCGACGTTGCGGGAGATGCCGCGGCACGCCGACCGGGCGTTGTGTTGTGGCGCGGGTGGGGCGCGGATGTGGATGGAGGAGCGGGTCGGGAAGCGGATCAATCTGGAGCGGGTGGACGAGGCGTTGGGCACCGCCCCGACCAAGATCGCTACGGGGTGTCCGTTCTGCCGGGTCATGATGACCGACGGCCTGACCGCCCGCCAGAACGAGAAGGCCGCCCCGGAGAGCGTCGAGGTGCTCGACGTGGCCCAGCTCCTGCTGACCGCCGTCAAGCGCGGCCAGGACGGCGGGAACGGCTCCGGCGACCGGACCTCGGTCGCCGAGGCCGCCGCCGGGGACTGAGCGGCGACAACCACACCGACCCGATGACGAGCGGGGCCGCGGCCGGGACACCGGCCGCGGCCCCGCCGTTTTCGTCGACCGGCGGATCCCCGCGTCGCCGCGACAACCGCCCGGTCGACCCCGCGAGCGTTCCTTCTCCGCTCCCGTTCCCCCTCTTCCGCACGAATGCCCGGCCCCTCTCGACGGGCGGGGAAACCCAGGGCGAAAACGGGTTGGCGGCCGGTGCTAGCGTCCTCGAACGTCAGGCTGTAGCCGAAACTGGGAGCAGCGCGGTGCTCAGCAGCGAGGACGACCTCTCGGAGTGATCCCGAGGGTTCCGACGTCCTGGAACTCGTAGCGCTTTCACGCGCCCACGCCGCGCCTCGCGAGCGACGCGACGCCGGCGTTGGTCTCCGTCACCCGTTCACCGGTCGTCGCCGCGCCCCCTCCGCCCCGTCCGCCGTCCACTCCGGACATGGGCCGGGCCCCGGCACGACCACGCCTGTCTCGTGAGGACGCCCATGTTCGATCCCGCCATCGTCTGCACGCATCTCACCTTCCACTGGCCGGACGACACCCCGTTGTTCACCGACCTGTCCTTCTCCGTCGGCGCCGGGCGCACCGGCCTCATCGGACCGAACGGCGCGGGCAAGAGCACGTTGCTGCGCCTGGTCGCGGGCGAACTGACCCCCGCATCCGGCACCGTCGCCGTGCAGGGCTCGCTGGCCTACCTGCCGCAGACCCTGCCGTTGGCGGTGGACGGCACCGTGGAGGACGTCCTGGGCATCGCCCCCGTCCGCGCGGCGCTGCGCGCCATCGAGTCGGGAGACGCCGCGGAGGAGCACTTCGCCGTGGTCGGCAACGACTGGGACATCGAGGAACGCGCCCGCGCCGAGCTGTCCCGGCTCGGCGTGGGCGACGTCGACCTCGACCGTCCACTGAGGACACTCAGTGGCGGCGAGGTGGTCTCGCTGGGCCTGGCGGCGCGGCTGCTGGAGCGCCCCGACGTGCTCCTCCTCGACGAGCCCACGAACAACCTCGACCTGGCCGCCCGCGAACGGCTGTACGCGGTGGTCGAGGAGTGGCGCGGGTGCCTGCTGGTCGTCAGCCACGACCGCGCGCTCCTCGACATGGTGGACCGCGTCGCCGAGCTGGGCCCCTGGTCGGTCCAGCTCCACGGCGGGAACTTCACCGCGTACGAGGAGGCGGTCCGCCAGGAGCAGGACGCCGCCGAGCAGGCCGTCCGCACGGCGCGGGCCGACCTCCGCCGCCAGCGGCGGGAGGAGAGGGAGGCCAGGGAGCGCGCCGAGCGGCGGGCGGGGACCGCGCGGCGCAACCAGTCCTCGCTCGGGCTGCCCAAGATCGTCGCCGGTGCGCGGCGGCGGAAGGCGCAGGAGTCGGCGGGGCGCTCCGCGGACGTGCACGCCCAGCGGGTGACCGAGGCCAGGGACCGGCTGGCCGAGGCGAGCCAGCGGATCAGGGACGAGGCGAGGATCGTGGTCGCCCTGCCCGCCACCCGGGTCCCGGCCGGCAGCACGGTGCTGACCTGCGAGGGGGTGAACGTGGGGTTCGACGGCCGGGGCCGGGTGTTCGGCGACGACGGGTTCGACCTGTCGATCAGGGGCCCGGAGCGGCTGGCGCTGGTCGGGTCGAACGGCGCGGGCAAGTCCACCCTGCTCCGGCTCGTCCAGGGGAGCCTCACGCCGGACACGGGCGTGATCCGCCGGGCCGAGGGCAGGGTGGCGCACCTGACCCAGCGGCTCGACCTCCTCGATCCCGCGTGGACGGTCGCGGAGAGCCTGCGCCGGTTCGCGCCGGAGCTGCCCGAGACCCAGCTCCGGCACCGCCTCGCCCAGTTCCTGTTCACCGGGGACCGCATCCACCTGCCGGTGTCCGCGCTGTCCGGAGGGGAGCGGCTGCGCGCCACCCTGGCCTGCGTCCTGAACGCCGAGCCCGCGCCGCGACTGCTCCTGCTCGACGAGCCGACGAACAACCTCGACCTGGTCAGCGTCGACCAACTCGAAAGCGCGCTCAACGCCTACGAGGGCGCCTTCCTCGTGGTGAGCCACGACCGGGCCTTCCTGTCCCGGATCGGGATCACGCGGTGGCTGGAGCTGTCCGACGGCGCGCTCCACGAGGTCGGGGCGTCCAAGAACGAGCAGGACTAGCACCGATCACAGGGACTGACACCCTGTTACAAGTAGTGCTGTCTACTGGTCTACTGGTAGCGCTGTAGACCAGTAGACAGCACTACAGACCTGTAACGCTGTAGACCAGTAGACAGCGCCCAGCGGGACCAGGCGGTGTCCCCTACTGCGTTATCGCAGCCACAGGACGATCGCGGCGATGATGAGTCAGGGCGATCTGGTCGCCACGCTCCGGACAGACGAACGCGACGCGTGCGCGGCGCCGTGCGGGTTGACGGGTGCGAGTACGCCTCTCCGCGATCACCGCCTCCGGCCGGACACGGGGATGCCCCCGGTCCGGGGCGGGCAACGCGGATGTCGTCAAGCCGTGGCAGCGGTTGCGGGTTGTCCCCGCCCTGACCGGGTGGGACCAGGATCCGACCAGGATCCGCATCGGCAGTCCACGTCCGTCGACCGCGAGGTGGATCGTGGCGCACGGTCCGCCCCGGGACTGGCTGAGCCCTTCCCCGCTGACGGCGAGGGCCTCGACCCCGACAGCGGCAGCCCCCTTCTCCGGGCGCCGGCGGCGTGGTGGCGGACCCGGACCAGGCTGGAGTCAACGCTGGTGATCCACTCCATCCCGCCAACCGCGTCGTCCTGGACGATGACTCGATCGACGTTCACTCGATCGAGGACGCGCTGGTACGGAGTGCCGCGCTCCCGGGCCGTGCGACCCGCGCCCCGCCGGCCGCACGGCGCGCGTCGGGGCCGCCGACAACACACCGATGTGGACAGTCCACAGTGGTCAGTTGAGACCGGTCAGTCGAGGGGCTCGATCTCGTCCAGCAGTTCCCGGATCGCGGTGACCAGACGACGGTGTCCGGCCGGCATCACCGTCAGCCACGTCCCGTCGTCGCGGGACCGGCGGAGCTGCGCGTACCGCCCACCGGCGGTGTCGTGGAAGCCGACGACCCGCCTGGCGCGACGGCACGGGCCGTAGGCGTCGTCGACACTCGCCCCGAACTGGCCGAACCAGCCGGCCCCCTCCAGCATCCGCACCAGGGCGCGGGCGGTCGGCGCGGGCTCCCCCCGTTCGGCCAGCCGCTCGGCCAGCGCGCCGGGGTCGCCCGCGCAGGTGTCGACGGCGGCGTCGAAGACGTCCGCGCGCACGCTCAGCGCGTCGCCGGGCCCGGCGGGGACGTGGCCGGCGAGCGCCACGAGCTGGTCCACGATCTGGTAGTCCCGCAGCAGGCTCAGGCACACGTCGTCGGCGACGCGCACCGCGAGCGTCCCGATCTCACCCCGCACGGCGGCGACGGCGCGCACGTGCCGGTCCAGCCACAGGTGGGCGTCGACCGACCAGTGCCAGTGCGCCAACAGGTCGAGCGCGAGGTCCAGCTCCTCGGTCGGCCCCCGGTGGTCGGCGAACCCCCGCTCCCGCAACCTGGCCAGGCCGCAGGTGCTGACCCGCTGCCGCTCCTCCCAGGTGCGGCCCGGGCTGGGCAGGCCGAGCGGGGCCGGGGTCGGGCCGAGCCGGAGGTACTCCCAGCACACGTCCAGCTCGGTCACCGACATCAGCATCGACGGCGGCAGCCCGGCGGCGCTCACTGGCGCGCCGTCCGTCGGGGTCCGCCGGCGTCCGGCGCGTCCCGGAGGCGTTCTCCCGGAAGCACCAGGTACCGCACGACCTGCTCGCGTTCGTCCAACCGCGCGCCGCGCGGCACGGAGAGCCCACCGCCCGACGCGAGGACGGGCAGGTTCCCGAGCCCGGACGGCACGGACGGGACGGGCGGTGGCAGATCGGGGTCCGGGAGGTCCTCGCGGTGCGCGCACAGGCAGACGTCCGGGTCGCACCGGTCGGCGGCGCACCCGCGCGGCGTGGCCCCGTCGCGGGCGCCGGGCGGCGTGTCGGCCAGGGCGATCACCCGTGTCGACGGCGGCTCCGGCAACCGGGGCAGGGCTTCGAGGGCGCACCGGGCGGCGCTCTCGTACGCCTGGAGCGCCAGGGTCGCGGCGGCGTCCCGTTCCCGCTCCTGGCGCGCCCGCTCCCCCAGGTCGACGCGGCCGCTCGTCACCGAGGCGAAGCGCCCCAGGTCCGGCGCGGCGTCCCGGTCGGCCGGCGGCTCCGGCCCGGTTGGCTGGGCGAGCTGGTCCAGCGCGTCGCGCGCCTCCTCGAACCGCGCGACGAGGTCGTCCAACCGGGCGCACGCGGTGACGCAGGCGTCCTCGACCTCCCGCGTCCAGCCCCCGTCCGGGAGCGCCGGGCAGGCCACGGTCCCCGGGCCCGCGCCGGGCCAGTCCGCGCCGATCTCCCGGAAGGCCGACCGCAGGATCTCGTCCGACTCCGCCATCCGCCGGCCGACCTCGCGTAACGCCCGCTGGGCCTCACGCAGCGCCGGCGCGCCCGGCCCCGCCAGGAACCACCCCCGCTTCTCCCGGAGGGGGAAGCCCTCGAACCGGTGGAACCGCACCTCTGGCCCGCTCATCCCCGCCCCCTACTCCGGGACTGACGCCCCGGGGGACGACGGCGCGGCGTCGCCGTCCTGGCCGTGGTCGGCTCCCCGCCCGGACGACGAGGTGATCTCGTCCTCCGAGTAGCCGTACCGGCGGGCGGCCGCGGCGAGGTCGGCCGCGGTGGCGAGGAGGTTCTCGGTGTACTGCCACCACCGCGCGAAGTAGGAGTCCTCGCCGTCCCGCAGCCGGTGGGCGAGGACGCGCGCGGCGTCCGAGGAGACCGGGTCCTCCGCCAGCGGCGGCGCGGTCAGGTCCGACGCCACGGAGGTCAGCAACGCCCGCAGCTCCCGCGCCTCCCGCACGAGCACGGCCCTGGCCTGGAGGACGTTGTCCCGCCGCACGCCGACGATCCGTTCCCGGGGCGCCCACGCGCCGGAGACGACGCCATCGCACGATTCCACACCGGCCACGAGCACTTCCCCCTTTGTCGACCCCTCGACCTCGGCACGACCGTATCAACATCTTCACGGCCACGACCCGGAACACGGAAGTCCCCACGAGATCACCCGGATGGAGGGAAAGGAGGGGCCGGACCAAAAACGGCGGCGGCGACGGAATTGCGCCCCCACCGTCACCACCGCCTCTACCACGGGTTATGTCGCGGGACGGCGACGGCCGCGACACTGCCGCCCAGCCGGGCAGCACCGTTGCCCGGAGTTCCCCGGGCAACGGTCACACCTCGAAATCGGCCACCCCTGCTGCACTCGTACGAAAAGGGGTGTGACAGGAGGAGTAATTTCCCCGCCGACCAACAGGACTACCCCGGTGATTCGCGCCGCCCCTGGCGCGGCGCCATTACGGCGCCGATTCGCCCGCGACTTCCGGCGAAGGCCCCGTCCCGCCCGTCGGGGCGGCCACCCTGACCTCCGTGTCGACGCCGGGCACGACCCTGCCCCGCATCGCGACCCAGTAGGCCAGCCCCGAAACGGCGAGCCCGAGCAGCCAGGCGACGTCCGCCCCACCGAGCGCCGGCGCGACGAACCCGGTGAACACGCCGGGGACGTTGGCGAACGGGATCTGCACGAGCACGCCCAGGGCGTAGGCCACCAGCGCCGGCACGCACCACCGGCCGTAGACGCCGTCCGGGTCGTAGATCGCGGTGAAGTCGTACCGCTCCTTGCGCACTGCGTAGAAGTCGACGAGGTTGATCGCGCTCCACGGCGTGAGGAAGTAGAGCAGGAACTCCAGGAACAACACGAAGTTCCGCAGGAAGTCACCCCGGCCCAGCACGCCGACGGTGGCGCCGAGGGCCGCCACGATCAGCACGTAGGAGATCCGCGCGGCGCGGGACAACGCCACCCGACGCGTGAACGCCGTCAGCGTGGTCGCCATCGACATGTAGCCGCCGTAGATGTTGAGCACGTTGACGGTGAACTTGCCGAGGGCGATCGCCAACAGCAGCGGCACGACCAGGAACTCGGGGCCGAGGCCGACGATGTAGGCGACCTCCCTGCCCTTGAACGCCCCGCCGGCCACGGCGTAGGCGAGGGCCCCGAACGACATCGCCCAGACCGCGCCCAGCACGGTCCCGCCGTAGGTCCACCAGAACGCGGCCCGCACCGAGGTGGCCGACGGGAGGTAGCGCGACGTGTCGGCCACGTACGGGCCGAACGTGAGCTGCCAGGACGCCGTCAGGGACAACGCGAGCAGGAACGCCGGGAGGTCCAGGTGCGGGGCCGCGAGCACCGCGCCCACGTCCTGCGTGGTCACCAACCGCACCGACAGGTAGACGAACACCACGACCGACAGCGCCGAGGCGACCCAGCCGAACCGGTGGATGAGGCGGTACCCGACGATCGCGAACAGCGCGGACAGGCCCGCGTAGAGCACGATGCCGACGTCGACCGGCAGGCCGGTGACGCCCGAGACGGCCTGCCCGCCGAGCACGCTGCCGCTGGCGAAGAACCCCAGGTACATCACCACGACCAGCACCAACGGCAGGGCCGCGCCGAAGACCCCGAACTGCGCGCGGCTCTGGATCATCTGCGGCACCCCGAGCCGGGGCCCCTGCGCCGCGTGCAGCGCCATCGGCGCGCCGCCCAGGGCGTTGCCCGCGACCACCGCCACGAGCGCCCACAGCGGGTGCAGGCCCACCACGACGGTCAACGCGCCGGTGACCGCGGCGGTGATCTGCATGTTCGCCGCGAACCACAGGCTGAACAGACTGCTCGGGTGACCGTGTCGCTCCGACTCCGGAACCGGGTCGATGGACCGGCGTTCGACCTCCCATGACGCCCCGTGACCAGCCAAGGCGCACCTCCCGTCGCACACGTGGAGGGTCCATTCCGGACCATGCGGGGGACGAAAGGAAGTGGCCTGGCCCACATGCCGTCTCGCATCCCAGACGGGTGTGCGCCGGGCGGGCGCGGGCCGCTCGGCGGAACGGCCGGTCAGGACCTGAGGTAGTGGAGGACGGCGAGCACCCGCCGGTGGTCGTCCTCGGACGGCGGCAACCCCAGCTTGGCGAAGATGTTGGTGACGTGCTTCTCCACCGATCCGCCGCTGAGCGACAGCTCCCTGGCGATCGCGGCGTTGGAGCGGCCCTCCGCCATCAGGCCCAGCACGTCCCGCTCCCGCGCGGTGAGCGCCTCGACCACCGAGGACCGGGTGGTGCCGCGCAGCAGCCTGCTCACCACCTCGGGGTCGAGGACCGTCTCGCCGGCGGCGATCCTGGTCAGCGCGTCCACGAAGTCCCGCACGTCGGCCACCCGGTCCTTGAGCAGGTAGCCCACGCCCTCGGACCGTGTCGCGAGCAGCTCGGCCGCGTACCGGGTCTCCACGTACTGGGAGAACACGAGCACGCCCAGCTCGGGGTGCTCCGCGCGGAGCGCGATGGCCGCGCGCAGCCCCTCGTCGGTGTGGGTGGGCGGCATCCGGACGTCGACCACGACGACGTCCGGCCGGTGCTCCGCCACGGCCCCGCGCAGCGCCTCGCCGTCGCTGACGGCGGCGACCACCTCGTGCCCGCGCCTGGTCAGCAGCTCGACGAGGCCGTCCCGCAGCACCACGGAGTCCTCCGCGATCACGATGCGCATGGCGTGCTGGTTCTCCTCAGGTGTGCGACGGCAGCTCCACGGTGACCACCGTGGGTCCGCCGGGCGGGCTGTCGACCTCGATCCGTCCGTCCACGGTACGGACCCGGTCGGTCAGGCCGGCCAGCCCGCTGCCCGTGCCGTCGCCGCCCGTGACACCGACCGTGTGCGGGTCCGCGCCGCCCACGACCGCGCCGCCGACGACCACGCTGCCCACGACCGCGCCGCCGACGCCGTCGTCCGCGACCCGCACCCGCAGCACGCCGCCCCGCTGCTCCACGTCCACCGTCGCCAGCCGGGCACGGCTGTGCTTGACCACGTTGGTGAGCAGCTCGGCCACGCAGAAGTAGGCGATGGTCTCGATGGCGGCCGAGGGCCGGTCCGGGACCGAGACCCGGAGCCGCACCGGGACGGCGCAGTCCCCGGCCAGCGTGGCCAGCGCGGGTTCCAGACCGCTGTCGAGCACCGCGGGGTGGATGCCCCGCACCAGGTCGCGCAGCTCCGCGAGCGTCTCCTTGAGCCCGCGGTGCGCGTGGTCGACGAGCAGCCTCGCCTGGTCGAGGTCGGCCCTCCCGTCCTCGGCGTCGAGGGACTCCTTGGCCATGCCCAGCTTCATCGCCAACGCCACCAGCCTGGCCTGCGTGCCGTCGTGCAGGTCGCGTTCGATGCGCCGCAGCTTCGCGGCCGCGTCCTCCACCGCGTGCGACCGGGCCTCCTCCAGGTCGCGCACCCGCTCGCTCAGCGTCGTCGGGCCGAGCAGGCCGCGCAGCGGCACCCGGTCCAGCACCAGCACGCCCCTGGTGACCCACGGCGCGGCCAGGAGCAGGACGAGCCCGACGGCGGCCAGGACCAGCGCCCGGCCCCAGGTGTCGATCTCCCAGTCGAAGTTGGGCACGGCCATCCGCTGCCCGTCCGGCACCAGCCACCACCAGCCGAGGTGGCTGGTGAAGAAGAGGCCGTAGCCCCAGAAGGCTCCGGCCGCGGCGAACGTGACCACCGCGACCGGCAGTTTCAGCACCAGGTAGGCCATGGCCCGCCACCCGGCGGCGTCCCGGATGCCCGCGGCGGTCCACGACAGGAACCCGTGGCCGCGCGGCAGCGGCCGGGGCGGGCTGACGGTGAGCCCGAGCAGCCCTCGGGCGAGGCCGCGGTGGAGCCCACCGAGCCGGCGGGCTCCCCGCACGCTCGCCGACAACAACGGCATGCCCAGCGAGGTGATCCCGGTGATGACGCTGAGCAGCAGGGTGAGGACGGCGTAGCCGAACCCCAGCGCGCCCAGCGGGACCCCCACCAGCAGGTAGAGGAACTCCGCCGCCGCCCGGAGACGCCGGGAGGCCCGCGGCCGCGGGCCCACCGGGGTGCCGCCGGACGGCGGACCCGGTGGACCCGGCGGACCCGGTGGGCGCGCCGAGCCCGGCGGGCTCGGCGCGCTCGGCGCTGTCAGGGCGGCGCTCATCGTGGTCTCCCGGTGGGGTGGCGCTGTGGACGGCGTCCAGACTGCCGGACGCCGGACGCGCCTCCCACCAGGGAAGCAACCAACTCGACCGGGGGTTTCCCCCAGTCATCGGTCCGGGCAACCCCCGGGGACGTCCCTGGCGGGGCCGGCGGACGCCGGGACCCGCCGGGACGCCCCGGGGCCACGACCCCCCTCAGGACTCCCTGACCAGCTCCAGGTCCAGCTCGATCCGGACGGTGCGCCCGACGAGCACGCCCCCCGCCGCGAGCGGAATGTTGCCGCTGACCCCGAACTCCTCGCGGTCGATCTCCGTGTGGGCGAAGAAGGACGTCCTGGTGGCGCCCCACGGGTCGTCGCCGGTGCCCAGGTAGTCGACGGCGAGGGTCACCGGCCGGGTCACGCCCCTGATCTCCAGCTCGCCGACGACCTCGCCGCTGGTGGTCCCGGTCAGCCGCACCTCGGTGCTCCGGAACCGCATGGTCGGGTGCTGCTCGACGGCCAGGTACTCCTCGCCCCGCAGGTGCTCGTCCCGCTGCTCGTGCGCCGTGTCCACCGAGGCGGTCCGGATCGTCGCCTCGACGGTCGAGCGGGCGGGGTCCTCGTCGATCACGACCAGCCCGTCGAAGTCGGTGAACCGCCCCCGCTGGCGGCTGAACAGGTGGCGCACGGCGAACGCCACGGTGGAGTGCGTCGGATCGATCGTCCAACGCCCCGGCTCGGGTGCGGTGGAGGCGGTGGGCAGGGATTCGGTGGACACTCGGTCGCTCCTTCGTCGTCCGCCGCGGTGTGGGGTCGCCGACTCGCTCCTGTCGACCGCCAGGGGCCGCCGCCCCCTCCGCGGCACACCGTCCGTGTTCGCGCTGTGGCGCGGCCACGCCGCCACGCCGGCCGGGGCGCCGACGGGGTTCCGCGGCGCTCCGGCGTGAGGCGCGCGCCCCGAACTTATCGGAGCGAAGCGCTCCGATAAAGGGTTGGGCGCGACGGCGGCTTCTTCGTCACGTCCCGACACGGGATGATCCGGACACGGCGGACGCGCCAGACCCCGTCGACCCCGGAGGTGTTCGCGTGCCCCTTCCCTCGTTCCCGTCCCCGGGCCGGCGACGGGCCTCCCGTCGCGTCACGGCGCTCGTCGTCGCCGTCGGGTGCGCGCTCGGGCTCCACACCGGCGTCGTCGCCGGCGGCCCTGAGGCCGTGGCCGCGATGAACGCCACACAGGACGCCACGGACGTGCTCGCCGACGCCGTCCCCCACCCGACGCTCTCCTGGACGGACTGCGGCGACGGTTTCCAGTGCGCCACCGCCGCGGTCCCGCTGGACTACCGGGACCCGCGCCGCGACCACGTCGAACTGTCCGTGATCAGGCTGCCCGCGAGCGACCCGTCCCGCAGGATCGGCAGCCTGTTCGTGAACTTCGGCGGCCCTGGAGCGTCCGGAGTGGACAGACTCAGGGAGCGCGCCCGCTGGCCGTGGCTGTTCTCCGAGGAGCTGCGGGCCCGGTTCGACCTGGTGTCGTGGGACCCGAGGGCGATCGGCCGCAGCACCGCCGTGCGCTGTTTCGCCACCGCCGCCGAACAACGCGCGTTCTTCGCGTCGTTCCCGGAGATGCCCGGCGATCCCAGCGGGGAGCCCGCGTTCTACGCGCGGTCGCGCGAACTCGTCGAGCGGTGCCAGCGACGCGCGGGGCATCTCCTGCCCCACATGTCGACGGTGAACACCGCGCGTGATCTCGACCTGCTGCGTCGCGCGGTCGGCGACACGCGCCTGACCTACCACGGCATCTCGTACGGCACGCACCTCGGCGCGGTCTACGCGAACCTGTTCCCGAGCCGGGTGCGGGCGATGGTGTTCGACGGGTCGATGGACTTCCGGGGGAACGCCACCGGGCGCGGGGCCGACGGCCGCGCCAAGCCGGTCGACGCCCGGCAGGACGTGGCGACGGCCATCGCCGAGACCTTCGAGGAGTTCCTCCGCGAGTGCGTCGCCGCCGGCCCCCGCTGCGCGTTCTCCTCCGGCGACGTCCACGCGAAGTGGCGGGCGCTGGTGGACCGGGCGCGACGAGCGCCCATCACCGTGCCGAACCCGGACGGCTCGACGTCGACCTACACCTACTCGGCCCTGATCAACCTCGCGGCCGACCTCTCGGCCCCCTCGGACTGGCCGGGCATCGCCACGACGCTCCAGCGGCTGCACGAAGCCCCCGACCAGCCGGCGGCGACGCCGTCTCCGGCCGTCACGAACGGCGAGGACGGCGAGGACGGCGAGGACGACAAGGGTCGCGACGGCGGCGAGCCGTACCTCACCAACCGCACCGAGGCGTTCCACGCGATCCAGTGCGCGGACAGCCTGGTGCCCAGGGACCAGGCGACGTACAGCCGGCTCGCCGTGACGGAGGACGCGCGCGTCCCGTTCTTCGGCCGGATCGGGGTGTTCGACATGATGGGCTGCGCCTTCTGGCCCAGGGACGCGGTCCGACCCCACACCGGGCCGTGGAACCGCTGGACCGCCAACCCGATCCTGGTGATCAACAGCAGGTTCGACCCGGCCACCCCGCTGAAGGGCGCGCGGGACGGGCTGCGCGACCTGGCGAGGGCCCGGCTCCTCGTCGTGGAGGGCGCGGGGCACAGCACGATGCTCGTGCCGAGCACCTGCGCGGAGCGGGCCAAGCGTGACTACCTCGTCAGCGGCGCCCTCCCACCTCCCGGAACGACGTGCGGCGTCGACCGGCGGCCCTTCGACCCGGCGTGAGGCGCGGCGCCGGTGGGCCGACCCGGCTCACCGGCGCTCCGCGCGCGCCTCGTTCCACACTGGACGGTCGCTCTCGCGGACACGCCCGTCGGCCCCGAAGACCAGGAAGCGGTCGAAGGACCGGGCGAACCACCGGTCGTGGGTCACCGCCAGCACGGTGCCCTCGAACGCGGCCAGCCCGTCCTCCAACGCCTGGGCCGAGACCAGGTCCAGGTTGTCGGTGGGCTCGTCGAGCAGCAGCAGGTTCGCGCCGGCCAGCTCCAGCAGCAGGATCTGGAACCGGGCCTGCTGGCCCCCGGAGAGGGTGTCGAACACCTGGTGGGCCGCGCCGGCCAGCTCGTAGCGGGCCAGCGCCCTGCTCGCCTCCTCGCGGGGCATGCCGGCCCGGTGTTCGTCGCCGTGGAACAGGATGTCGAGCAGGGTGCGCCCGGCGAACTCGGGGTGCTCGTGGGTCTGGGCGAACCACCCCGGTCGGACCCTGGCGCCCAGCCGGGCGACGCCGGTGTGCGCCACCGGCGCGATCTCCACGGCGTGCACGGGCCGGTGGTCGACGTCCGGATCACTGCCGCCCGCGGCGAGCAGGCGCAGGAAGTGCGACTTGCCCGACCCGTTGGCCCCGAGCACCGCGACCCGTTCGCCGTACCAGACCTCCAGGTCGAACGGGGCGACCAGCCCGGTCAGCTCCAGGTCCTCGCAGACGACGGCGCGCTTGCCGGTGCGGCTGCCCCGCAACCGCATCCGGACCTGCTGCTCCCTGGGGACCGCCTCGGGCGGCCCCGCCTCCTCGAACCGGCGCAGCCGGGTGAGCGCGGCCTGGTACCGACTGGCCATGGAGTCGTTGTAGGACGCCTTCTGCTTCATGGTGATGACCAACGCGCGCAGCTTGGCGTGCTCCTCGTCCCACCGCCGGCGCAGCTCCTCCAGCCGGTCGAACCGGTCGCGCCGCGCCTGCTCGTAGGTGGCGAACCCGTCGCCGTGGACCCACAAACGGTTCCCCGCCGCGCCCAGCTCCAGCGCCGCGATCCTGGTGGCCGCCCTGGCCAACAGCTCGCGGTCGTGTGAGACGAACAGGACCGTCTTGGGGGTCTCCCTGATCCGCTCCTCCAGCCACTGCTTGCCCGGCACGTCGAGGTAGTTGTCGGGCTCGTCGAGCAGCAGCACCTCGTCCGGTCCGCGCAGCAACGCCTCCAGCACCAGGCGCTTCTGCTCGCCGCCCGACAGCGTGCGGACCTCGCGGAAGCGGGCGCGGTCGAACGGCAGCCGCAGGGCGGCCGTCGTGCACTGGTCCCACAGCACCTCGGCCTCGTACGCGCCGGCGTCGGCGTAGTCGGCCAGGGCCTGGGCGTAGCGGAGCTGCGCGGCCTCGTCGTCCCGCTCGATCATGGCCAGCTCGGCGTCGTCGAGCGCGGCGACGGCGGAGCGGATTCGGGGCGGGGCGACCGAGACGAGCAGGTCACGGACGGTCGAGTCGTCCCGGACGTGCCCGACGAACTGGCGCATCACGCCCAGGCCGCCGGAGCGGGTCACGCTCCCCTCGTGCGGCTCCAGATCCCCGGCCACGATCCGCAGCAACGTGGTCTTCCCCGCGCCGTTGGGGCCGATCAGCGCGGTCTTGGTCCCCTCGCCGACCCGGAGTGAGACGTCGTCGAGCAGCGGACGGCCGTCCGGAAGACCGAATCCCACCTTCTGGAGCTCGACGTGTCCCATGCGCCCCAGTGCACCAGCCCGGACAAACCGAATTTGTCCCGTCCGCCATCCGGACCAGTTCCATGCACAAACATGGGTTACTGTCGCTCAGCGAACCGGTCGCCACCGCACGGGAGGACGAGAGATGAGGATTCTGCTGGTCGGCGCCTCCGGCACCCTGGGCGGCGCGGTGCGCTCCGCCCTGCTGGACCGGCACGAGGTCGTCACCGCGTCCCGCTCCGGAGCGGACCACCGGGTCGACATCACCGACCCGGACTCGATCGACGCGCTGTACCGGGCCGTCGGGCGGGTGGACGCGGTCGCGTGCACCGCGGGCTCCGTGCCGTTCCGCCCGTTGACCGAGCTGACCCGCGAGGACTTCCTCAACGGGGTCGTCGACAAGCTGCTCGGCCAGGTCGAGCTGGTGCGCAGGGGCGTCGAGGCCGTGTCGCCGGGCGGGTCCTTCACGCTCGTGACGGGCGTGCTCTCGCACGACCCGATCCGCACGGGATCGGTGGCCTCCCTGGTGAACGGCGCGCTGGACTCGTTCGTGCGCGCCGCCGCGATCGAGCTGCCCGACGGCCGCCGCATCAACGCCGTGAGCCCGACCGTGCTCAGCGAGTCCGCCGAGAAGTACGCGGACTTCTTCCCCGGCTTCCCGCCGGTGCCGGCGGCGCAGGCCGCCATGGCCTACGTGAAGTCCATCGAGGGCGCGCAGACCGGGCAGGTCTACCGCGTCGGCTGATCCTCAACGCCGCCCGCACCGAGTCTTCCCGCCGTCGGCGCCCTCTCGGGGAGGGCGCCGACGGCGCTCGGGCGCGCCGACGCTTGGCGCTTCCCCAGGGGAAGGGGCCACAGTGGACACGTGGACGAGCTGATCGGCATCGGGGACCTCGCGGCGAGAACGGGGCTCAGCCACAAGGCGCTGCGCCTCTACGGCGCGAGGGGCCTGCTGGTCCCCGCGCACGTCGACCCACGCGGCGGCGCGCGGTACTACGGCCCTGAGCAGGTGGAACGGGCGCGGCGGATCGCGTTGCTGCGCGGGATCGGCATGCCCCTGTCGGAGATCGGGGCGGTGCTCGCGCTGGACGGCGCCGAGGCGGACGAGGCCGTCTCCGCCTACTGGCGCCGGGTCGAGGCCGAGCACTCCGCGCGGAGCGCGCTCGTGCCGTACGTGCGCCGGGTCCTGTCCGGCCAGGAGGACGACACCCACGTCGTGCGGCAACGGGACGTGCCGGAGCAGAAGGTGGCGCACGTCCAGCGGCACGTGAGCGCGGACGAGCTGCCGGCGTTCCTGCGCGAGGCGACGGAGGAGCTGTTCACGCACCTCACGGCGGCCGGGGCGCGACTGTCCGGCCCGGTGTTCGCCATCTACCACGGCACGGTCAGCGAGGACTCCCCCGCGCTGGTGGAGGTGTGCGCGCCCACCGGGGACGCCGTGACCCCGGCGGGGCGGGTCGGCGTGCGGTTCGAGCCGGGCCACCGCGAGGCCTACGTCGAGCTGACCAGGAGCCAGGCGGGCTACCCCGCCGTGGTCTCCGCCTTCGACACGGTGGCGGCGTGGCTGGCCCGGCACGACCTGCGGCCCAGCGCCTCGGCGCGGGAGATCTACTACCCGGACTGGGCCGACGCCGCGGCGACGGGACGGGTCGTCGACGTCGCCTGGCCGTTCCACCGGCCCGCCACCCGCCACGAGGACCCACCCCGTGCGGAACGCGCGTGACGACACGCGTTCCGCACGGGCGCGGGATCACGACCGGAAGCGCCCGATGATGTCGTTGGCGTAGCTGGTGAGCGTCTTGTCCGGGTCGTCGTGCATCAGGTACAGCGCGAACTGGTCGACGCCGATCTCGGCCAGCTCGGCGAGCCGGTCGACGTGGGCGGAAGCCGGACCGAGCAGGCAGAACCGGTCCACGATGGAGTCGGGGACGAAGTCGGTCGACGGGTTGCCCGCCCGCCCGTGGTGGGCGTAGTCGTAGCCCCGTCGCCCCTCGATGTAGTCGGTCAGCGCCCTGGGCACCGGCCCGTCCGCGCCGTACCGCGCCACGAGGTCGGCGACGTGGTTGCCGACCATCCCGCCGAACCAGCGCAACTGGTCGCGCTGGCGCGCCAGGTCGTCGCCGACGTAGGCGGGCGCCGCCACGCACATCGTGATCTCCGACGGGTTTCGCCCCGCCTCGCGCGCGGCCTCCCGCACGGAGCCGATCGTCCACCGCGCGATGTCCGGGTCCGCGGTCTGGAGGATGAACCCGTCGGCCCGCTCGCCGACCAGCCGCAGCGCCCTCGGCCCGTAGGCGGCCATCCAGATCTCCAACCGGCCGTCCCGCACCCACGGCAGACGCACCGGCGCGCCGTGGTGCGTGACCTCCCGCCCCTCGGCGAGTTCCTTGATCACGTGCATGGCCTCGGCGAGGGTGCGCAGGGACGCGGGCCGTTGCCCGATGACCCTGCGCGCGGAGTCCCCGCGCCCGATCCCGCAGACCGTCCGGTTGCCGAACATGTCGTTGAGGGTGGCGAACAGGGAGGCGGTCACCGACCAGTCCCTCGTGCTCGGGTTGGTCACCATCGGCCCGACCCGCAGGGACGAGGTGCTCGCCAGGATCTGGGAGTAGATGACGAAGGGCTCCTGCCAGAGCACGCAGGAGTCGAACGTCCAGCCGTAGCGGAAGCCCCCGTCCTCCGCGACCCGCATCCGCTCGACCACCTCGCGGGCCGGCGGATCGGTCTGCAACACGACACCGAAATCCATACCCCACCCCCTCAGTTCAGGTACTGGCACAACGCCCGGTCGAGGAACCGGCCGTGACCGGGACTCCCGTGGTACTCACCCCGGTCGACGACGACGCGGCCCCGCGACAGCACCGTCTCCACGCGACCGGTGACCTCCATGCCCTCGTACGCCGAGTAGTCGACGTTCATGTGGTGCGTGCTCGCCGACAACGTCTGTCGCGCCGTCGGGTCGTAGACGACGATGTCGGCGTCGGAGCCCGGCGCGATGACGCCCTTGCGCGGGTAGAGGCCGAACATCCTGGCCGGTGTCGTGGAGGTGACCTCCACCCACCGCGCCAGCGACAGCTCCCCCGCCACCACGCCCTGGTGGATCAGGTCCATCCGGTGCTCCACGCCCGGCAGGCCGTTGGGGATCCGGGTGAAGTCCCCGCGCCCCAGCTCCTTCTGCTCCGAGAAGCAGAACGGGCAGTGGTCGGTGGAGACCAGCGCCAGGTCGTTGGTGCGCAGGCCCCGCCACAGCGGGGCCTGGTGCTCCGCCGGCCGCAACGGCGGCGAGCACACGAACTTGGCGCCCTCGAAGCCGGGCCGGGCGAGGTCGCGCAACGACAGGTGGAGGTACTGCGGGCAGGTCTCGGCGAACACGTTCTGGCCGGTGTCCCTGGCCGCCGTGACCTCGTCCAACGCGTGGCTGGACGACAGGTGCACGATGTACAGGGGCGCACCCGTCACCCTGGCCAGGGTCACGGCGCGGTGCACGGCCTCGGCCTCCAGCTCCGGAGGCCTGGTCAGGCCGTGCTGCACCGGGTCCGTGCGTCCCGCGGCGAGGGCGCGCGCCACCAGCTCGTCGATGGCGATGCCGTTCTCCGCGTGCATCATCACCATGGCGCCGTTCTCCGCGGCCCTGCCCATCACGCGGAGGATCTCGCCGTCGGTGGCGTAGAACGCGCCGGGATAGGCCATGAACATCTTGAAGCTGTTCACCCCGGCCGCCAGGCAGGCGTCCATCTCCTTCACGGTGGCGTCGTTGACGTCGGACACGATCATGTGGAACCCGTAGTCCACGGCGCAGTTCCCGTCGGCCCTCGCGTGCCATTCGTCCAGTGTGGACAGAAGCGAGGAGCCCCTGCGCTGTACGGCGAAGTCGATGATCGTCGTGGTCCCGCCCCACGCCGCCGCCCGCGTCCCGGTCTCGAAGGTGTCGCTGGCCCGCGTGCCCCCGAAGGGCATCTCCATGTGGGTGTGCGCGTCGATGCCGCCGGGGAGGACGTACTTCCCGCTGGCGTCGATGACGCGGTCCGCCGCTCCCCACCAGTCCCCGGTCAGCGCGTCCGGCGCGACGAGCGCGGCCACGCGCTCCCCGTCGACCACCACGTCCGCGGGCACCGCGCCGGTCGAGGAGAGCACGGTGCCGCCCCGGATGACGATCCGCATGGTGGGCCTCCGTTCAGGGTCGGGTCAGGGACTCGTAGCTGTCCGGCCTCCGGTCGCGGTAGAACGCCCAGAGGTCCCGCACCCCGGCCAGCAGACCCATGTCCAGGTCGCGCACGACGACCTCCTCCTCGGTGTCGGAGGCGGCGGGTCCGACGAGCTGCCCCCTCGGGTCGACGAAGTAGGACTGCCCGTAGAACTCGTTGTCCCCCAACGGCTCCACGCCGACCCGGTTGATCGCGCCGACGAAGAACTGGTTCGCCGCGGCCGCGGCCGGCTGCTCCAGGCGCCACAGGTACTCGGAGAGGCTGCGGCTGGTGGCCGAGGGGTTGAAGACGATCCGCGCGCCGGCGAGCCCGAGCGCGCGCCACCCCTCGGGGAAGTGCCGCTCGTAGCAGATGTAGACGCCGATACGGCCGACGGCGGTGTCGAACACCGGGTAGCCCAGGTTGCCGGGGCGGAAGTAGAACTTCTCCCAGAAGCCCCGGACCTGCGGGATGTGGTTCTTGCGGTACTTGCCGAGATAGGTGCCGTCGGCGTCGATGACGGCCGCGGTGTTGTAGTAGACGCCGGGCTGTTCCTCCTCGTAGAGGGGCACGACCAGCACGACGCCGTGCCGCTCGGCGACCTCGCACATCAGCCGGGTCGTCGGACCGTCGGGGACACCCTCGGTGTGGGAGTAGTAGTCGGGGTCCTGCACCTGGCAGAAGTACGGTCCGGAGAACAGCTCCTGGAGACACACGACCCGCGCGCCCTGGGACGCCGCCGTCCCGATCGCCGCGACCGCGTTGTCGATCATCGAGTCCCGGTCGCCGGTCCAGCGCTGCTGCACGAGACCGGCGCGGACGATCTCTCCCTCGCTCATTGGCGAATCCTGGTGGCGCGCGGCGCGAGATCGGCAGTGACAGGGTGTGCGTGGTTCGGCGTGAGGGAGGACACACTGTCCAGCACTCACCCGTTTTGGTGATGGGGAGCGCACGGGGGCTCGGCCGCCCCGCCCACGGCCCCGCCCGCCGCGGCGCCCGCGACCTCGGCGGCGAGCAACGCCACCGAGAGGGACAACATCGACTCGGGATCGTCCAGCGAGACGCCGAGGACCTGCTCGATCCGGTCCAACTGCTGGTAGTACGCGGTGCGAGACAGGTGCACGGCGGCAGCGGCGGCCGACTTGTTCCCCCCGTGCTCGCAGTAGGCGCGCAGCACGTCGATCCACCGCGCGCCCTGGCTCCCGCCGCGCGCGAGCAGCGGCCCCAACTCCCGCTCGACGAAGGCGGTGACCCGCTCGTCGTCGCGCAGCAGGTGCAGCAGGCCGCGCAGGCGCACGTCGTCAAGCCGGTGGTAGGGCCGCGTCCTCGGCGAGCGCGAGGCGGCGTCGGCGACGTGCGCGGCCTCGCCCAGGCTGCGCCGCGCGTCCGGCCAGGAACCGACCGCCGTCCCCACCCCGACCACCACCGGGAGCGCGCGCGGCGTCCCCGCCGCCGCCCGGTGCACCTCCTGCGCCAGGCGCTCCAGCACCGGTTCCAGGTCCCCGCGCTGCGGCAACGCGAGCAACACGTGCACCGAGTTGTCGTCGACCACGCCGACGAGCGCCGGCGCCTTGGCGCGCCGGGCGGCCAGCGCCGTGGCCTCGGCGAGGTCCCGCACCACCTCCTGCGTCGCCAACGCGGCGGCGGGCGTGGTCGGCACGGTGCTGCGCGGCCGCACCGCCACGCCCACCAGTCGCCGCCCCTCCCACGGCACACCCAACGCGGCGGCCCTGGTCGGCAGGTCGGCGGGCCGGGGGCCGTCGGCGACCAGCTCCGCCAGCAACGCCCGGTGCGCCTGGCGTTCCAGCGTGTCCCGGTCCCGGGTGACCAGCCGGTGCAACGCCAACGCGGAGGCGGCCCGCTCGGCCACGACGACGTGCCGGTGCGGCGGGTCGTCCGGGCTCACCAGCACGAGCCTGCCCCAGTCGTCGCCGCGCGCCCCGACCACCGTGACCAGCCAGCCGGCCGCCCGGTCGTACCCCGTGCGCCCGGCGGGGCGGACGACCCGGGAGCGCTCGGCCCAGTCGGCCAGCAGCCCGGCGGGGTCCGCGCCGGCCGCGTCGTAGGCCAGCACGTGGTGGTTGAACGTCTCCAGCACCACGGGCAGGCCGGCCAGCCGGGCGACCTCCCGCAGGATCTCGGCCGGTCCCGCGCCCGAGACGGTCAGCGCGGTGAAGATCTCGTGGACCTGCTCGGCCGCCCGCAGCTCGGCCACCTGCCGGTCCAGCACCAGCTCGGTGACCGCCTCGGTCACCGAGACGAACCGCGTCTCCCTGTCGAGGGCGACCAGCGGCAGCCCGTGCCGCTCCGCGCTGGCCAGCAGGGCCGGCGGCGGCGTGGACCGCCAACGCCGCACCAGTTCGACGACCAGACCCGCCGCGCCCACCCGCGCCAGGTCCGCCACGTACCGGTCCAGTCCCGCCTCGTCGTCGGGCAACGCGATGCCGGTGGTGAGGACCAGCTCGCCGCCGCGCAGCAGGTGGGCGATGTCGGCGACCTCGGCCGCGTGCGCCCACCGCACCCGGTTCCCCAGCCCCGCCGACCCGGCGACCACGCGCGGGGCGCCCCGGCGCACCACCGGCAGGGCGAGGACCTCGGCCACCGTGGGGTACATGGACCCACCCCCTCCGGCTCACCCACCAGCCGAACACAACGTATCGCCCGAACCGGTATCCCGAACACTCTGTCCATAGCCGGAGGTCAGGGGGACGGCCGACACTCGGCGCTGGCCCCGCGGGGCGCGGGGAACGCCGGGCAGGTCGTGGCGGCGGGCCGCCCTCCCGCCCCGACCGCCCGTCGGGTGCCACGTCCCGCACGACCACGGGAGGTCCCATGTCACACGCCGAGCTGCTGGCCCGGCACCGGGCGGTCATGCCGGCATGGCTCGCCCTGTACTACGACGAGCCGATCGAGATCGTCCGGGGCTCGGGGCGCAGGGTCGAGGACGCCGAGGGCCGCCGCTACCTGGACTTCTTCGCGGGGATCCTCACCAACGCGATCGGCTACGACATCGCCGAGATCAACGCCGCGATCACCGAGCAGGTCGCGCGGGGCGTCCTGCACACCTCCACGCTCTACCTCATCCGGAGCCAGGTGGAGCTGGCGGAGCGGATCGCGCGGCTCTCCGGCATCCCCGACGCCAAGGTGTTCTTCACCAACTCCGGCACCGAGGCCAACGAGACCGCGTTGATGCTGGCGACCCAGTACCGCCGCAGCAACCAGGTGCTGGCGCTGCGCAACTCCTACCACGGCCGGGCCTTCGGCACGATCGCGATCACCGGCAACCGGGGCTGGTCGGCGACGTCGTTGAGCCCGCTGCGGGTCAGCCACGTGCACGGCGGCTACCGCTACCGCAGCCCGTTCCGCCACCTCTCCGACGAGGACTACGTGCGCGCCTGCGTCGCGGACCTCCGGGACGTGCTGGCCACCACCACCGCGGGCGACGTCGCCTGCATGATCGTGGAGCCGGTGCAGGGCGTCGGCGGGTTCACCCTGCCGCCGAGGGGCCTGTTCGCGGCGTTCAAGGAGGTCCTCGACGAGCACGGCGTCCTGCTCGTCTCCGACGAGGTGCAGACCGGGTGGGGCCGCACCGGCGACCACTTCTGGGGCATCCAGGCGCACGGCGTCGTGCCGGACGCGATGACCTTCGCCAAGGGGCTGGGCAACGGGCTGGCGATCGGCGGCGTGGTCGCCAGGGGCGAGCTGATGGACGCCATCACCGCCCAATCGATCTCCACCTTCGGCGGCAACCCGCTGGCCACCGCCGGGGCGAACGCGGTGCTGGACTACCTGGAGAACCACGACCTCCAGGCCAACGCGGCCAAGCTGGGCACCCGCCTGCTCACCGGGCTGCGCGCGGCCACCGAACACAACGAGATCGTCGGCGACGTGCGCGGCGTCGGCCTCATGATCGGCGTCGAGCTGGTCGAGCCCGGCGGCGACACGCCGAACCCGCGTGCCGCCGCCCGCGTGCTGGAGGAGGCCAAGGCGCGGGGCCTGCTCGTCGGGAAGGGCGGGCTGCACGGCAACGTGGTCCGCATGGCCCCGCCGATGACCCTCACCGAGGACGAGGCCGACGAGGGCCTGGAGGCGCTGGTCGCCGCGCTGGAGAGCGTGCGGCGCGAGACGACGGGGGACGCGACGCCGTGAACAGGATCTCGCACTGGATCGGCGGCAAGCCGTGGGACGGCGTCGCCGAGCGCGTCGGCGAGGTGTGCGACCCGGCGACCGGCGAGGTGACCGGCCGCGTGGACCTCGCGGGACCCGCCGAGGTGGACCTCGCGGTCGACGCGGCCGCGCGGGCGTTCCCCGGGTGGCGGGACGCCTCGCTGGCGAGGCGGACCAGCGTGCTCTTCGCCTTCCGCGAGCTGCTCAACGCGCGGCGGCGCGAGCTGGCCGAGGTCGTCACCGCCGAGCACGGGAAGGTGCTCGCCGACGCCGAGGGCGAGGTGCGGCGCGCCCTGGAGGTGGTCGAGTACGCCTGCGGGGTCCCCGCGCTGCTCAGGGGCGGGTTCAGTGAGAACGTCTCGACCGGGGTCGACGTGTTCTCGATCCGCCAGCCGCTCGGCGTGGTCGCGGTGGTCTCCCCGTTCAACTTCCCCGCGATGGTGCCGCTGTGGTTCGCCCCGCTGGCCGTCGCCTGCGGGAACGCGGTGGTGCTCAAGCCGAGCGAGAAGGACCCCTCGGCCGCCAACCTGCTGGCCGCGTGGTGGGCCGAGGCCGGGCTGCCCGAGGGCGTCCTCAACGTCGTGCACGGGGACCGGGTCGCGGTGGACCGGCTGCTCGAACACCCCGACGTGCGCGCGGTGTCGTTCGTGGGGTCGACCCCGGTGGCCCGGCACGTGTACGAGACCGGGACGCGGCACGGCAAGCGCGTGCAGGCGCTCGGCGGAGCCAAGAACCACATGGTGGTCCTGCCCGACGCCGACCTGGACCTGGCGGCCGACGCGGCCGTCTCGGCCGGGTTCGGCTCGGCCGGCGAGCGGTGCATGGCGATCTCGGTCGTGGTCGCGGTCGACCCGGTCGGCGACGAGCTGGTGGAGCGGATCCGCCAGCGGGTGGCCGCCGTGCGGGTGGGCGACGGCCGACGCCCCGGCTGCGAGATGGGACCGCTGGTCACGCGCGCGCACCGGGACAGGGTGGTCGGCTACCTCGACGCGGGGGTCGCGGCGGGAGCGACACTGGCCGTCGACGGGCGCGACCACCCGGTCGACGGCGACGAGCGCGGCTTCTGGCTCGGACCAACGGTCTTCGACCACGTGACGCCGGAGATGCCGGTCTACACCGACGAGATCTTCGGCCCGGTGCTGTCGGTGGTGCGCGTCGGCTCCTACGACGAGGCGTTGCGGCTGGTCAACACCAACCCGTACGGCAACGGGACCGCCATCTTCACCAACGACGGCGGCGCGGCGCGCCGGTTCCAGAACGAGGTGGAGGTCGGCATGGTCGGGGTCAACGTGCCGATCCCCGTGCCGGTGGCCTACTACTCGTTCGGGGGCTGGAAGGCGTCGCTGTTCGGCGACGCCCACGCCTACGGCCCCGACGGCGTGCACTTCCTCACCAGGGGCAAGGTCGTGACGAGCCGCTGGCTCGACCCCTCGCACGGCGGCGTCAACCTCGGCTTCCCCCAGAACCACTGACACGCGCTGAGCCACTGGCCCGAGGGGGTCAGACGCGGGCGGTACCACTGTCGGGGGCGCACCGCCCGCCCGTCCGTCCCTGCCCCGGTCCCGCCCGGGGCAGGGACGGAAACCCTCCCCGGCTCGGGCTTCTGCACCGAATGAACCCGACTGCCTCGCCGGTTGCCTTGCCGGCCGCATGTGTCCAGCCTCGTACGATCTCAGCAACAACCCCTGAATGTCCCTTGTGGACTACTCTCCGACCTCGCGCGCGCGACTCCAGCCCAGTAGTAAGGGGAACCCCCACTCTTAGCATCTCGCGCGGCACTGACAATTCCGGCCCTGATCAGCTACCTCGACGGGGTGAAGTCTGCGAGAGGAAAGAGCTGAGCGCCCAGGGGCATGGCGACTGTGAACCGAAGACAATCTCCTGATCGACAGCACGCGACGGCACACCGCCCGCTTCCCACTCTCATGTCCGTCCTCTGTGGAGGTTCTCTTTGGTCCTGTGTAGACACTGACGCCCACCTCGCGCGCGACTCCAGCGCTGTAGTAGGGGGAACCCCCACTCTTAGCATCTCGCGCGGCACTGACAATTCCGACCCTGATGAGCGGCCTCGACTGGGCGATATCGACGAGCGAGAGAAACTGAGCGCCCAAAGACAAAGCCCGGTTGATCGCAGAAGATCTCCTGACCCGCAGCACCAGACGGCACGCACCTGACCGCCGCACGGTGCCCCGATTGTCCTTTGTAGACAGCAGACCCCAGTCCTCTGGGTAGATCAGTCCGCCTCGCGCGCGACTCCAGCGCTGTAGTAGGGGGAAACCCCCACGGCACCCACGGCCGCGTCTCAAGCCAGGGAACGCCCGAGCCCGGTTCCTCACGGCACCCGACGACGTGGTTGCGGCCGACCTCGGGCCGCTCACGGTGCTCGTTCACTACGGCACGGGTGCGGTCCATACCCTTGCTGGTAGGTCTGCCCGGTGGTGGTCAGAACTTTCGGTAACCGGTGACGTCGACGCGGTCAACGTTGTGGACCTCGACACCACGGTTCGGCTCGTCGACCGACTCACGGCGGCCGGGCTACTCCGTCCGGTACCGAGACCCCGGCCATGGCCGGCGCCCGTTTCGGGGCCGAAGTGGCGGTCGAGCTGGGGGACTCAGGAGGTGCAGGCCGGCCGGACCCCGCTGCCCCGGGTCCCCGCCCGAACCCTGGCCCCTGGCGGCTGTCGCCGTCGCGCTCGTGGTGGCCGTCCAGCACGTTGGCCCGTCCGGCACAAGGATGGCGCGGCTTCTTCGGCTGCTGACACTGGCCAGCAGCACCACAAGACGCTCTGCAACCCCTAGCGAAGCGCGCCAGGCTGTTCATGCTGTCCGCAAGGCCGGGTTGCTCTTCCCAGCCCGTGTGGCTTGCCTTGAAGAGTCAGCCGCGGCCGTGCTCGTGCTGTCCGTCCAACGCGCGGGCGTCCGTTGGTGTCATGGTGTGGCCGCCGACCCTGTCCGGTTCCACGCATGGGTAGAGACTGAGCCAGGACGACGACCAGTTGCCGAACCGCTGTCTACACAGCGGTACGCCACCATCCGCGCCATTCCCAACTGAAGGGAGCCAGGCCATTACCGACGCAGACGTTTCGGAACCCCTCGTGTGGCTGCGGGGCCAGCGAGCAGGGCTCGGCCCGTACCGTGGTGATCTGGTGGCCGACTACTGGCGGTGGGAGCAAGACCCCGGTGTGATCGTGGGATACGGACGCCAGACGCCGGAATCGTTGGAAGCCCGCACCGAGGGGTACCAGCACCAAGCGCGTGGGACGGACGACCAACTCAGGTTCACCGTCTACGACGTCACCAGCACGCCAGTCCCGGTCGGAACCAGCTCGATCCTGATTGACCACCACGTCAGAACCGGAGAGTTCTTCATCATGCTCGGCGACCCGGCCAGGCGAGGAAACGGCATCGGCACCGAAGCAATCCGGCTGACGTTGGACTACGCGTTTCACGTGACCAACCTGGCGTGTGTCTACCTGTCCGTGCTGGCGCCGAACACGACGGCGATCAAGGCATATGAGCGTGCCGGGTTCCGGCGTATCGGGGAACGCCGCAACTCCGGCTACTGGCTCGGACAGCGGGTGAACGAAGTCCTCATGGACGCCGTCCCCGATGACTTCCCTGGACCGTCAGCAGTGAAGGACCTCCTACGGCCAGCGCTGTAACCGCACGCTTGCCTCCGACGAGCGCTCCGTCTCGTAGGCCGCGTTCGTCACCAGCGCTCCCGGCCGGATAGGCAGCGGGGCCGGGTCTCGGGCGAACAACCCGAGACCCGGCCCCGCTGCTGTCGGTCGCTCGTCGGCCTCTCAGCCGCGAGACGGCCGCCCCGCAACCTTCGGCGTGCGCTTCTGACCACGGCTTGCGGTGGATCGCCTGACCGGCCCCGACCTGGAACCACGAGCCGGACCGGACTGGACCACTTCCAGTGTCTCGCGCGAGACTGACAATTCCGGCCGCGTTCGAGTGCCCCGGGCGGGTGGTGTTGGTGGGTGGTCCCGGTTGGGCGGTCAGAGGTCGGCGGGGCCGGGCACCAGGCGCAGGGGCATGCCCCTGGCCGTGACGTGGTCGCCCCAGGCCGCGTGCGCGCCGGCCGCGCGCCACCAGTCGGCCTGCTCCGCGCTCGCGACACCGCCCACGACGACCGTCACGCCCATCCGGTCCAGGAGGGTCACCAGGTCGGCGGCGGAGCGGGCGAGGATCGAGTCCGGTCGCCGCGCCACCTGGTCCGCGAGCGCCGGCGCGATCTCCACCACGCGACTCGGCAGGTCCTCCACGCACGCCAGGTCGACCGCGCCCAGACCGAAGCCGTGCGCGTAGGTGCGCACGCCGAGCCCCGACAGCACACGGATGTTGTCCCACGCGTCATCGCTCTCGTCCCGCAGCGCCGAGGTGGGGAAGCCCAGCCGCAGCCGGTCCGGCCCCAGCCCGAACTCGGCCAGCACGGCACGCACCTCGCCCACCAGGTCGGGGTCGGCCGCCTGGTGCGCGTCCAGGGCGACGCCGACGGCGGGCGCCAACCCGCCCCAGGTCAGCGCCTGCTCCCCCGCCGAGCGCAGCAACCACTGCGCGATCGGCGGTCCGAGCCCCACGACCTCGGCCATGGCCAGGCACCGCGCGTGCGGCACGACGCCCATGTCCGGGTGTTCCCACCGCAGCACCGCCTCGACCGCGAGGATCTCCGGGTCGCGCAGCGACACCACGGGCCGGTGCTCGACGCGGATCTCCCCGTTCTCCCACGCGCCCGGCATGCCCGCCGCCACGGCGGACCAGGCGCGGTCCCGCGCGTCCCGGTCGGGGTCGAACAACCCCCACTGGCGCCGGCCCTGTTCCTTGACCCGGCGCAGGGTGCTGCCGGCCGCGCGCAACAGGTCGCAGGCGGTGAACCCGTGGGTCGGTTGCTGCACGACCCCGATGCTGACCGACGCCGCGACGCCGTGCGGGCCGTAGTAGACCGGCTCGGCCAGCTCCTCGTTGATCCGGGCGGCGAGCGCGCCCACGTCCGGTCGGCCCTCGGTGTGCCGGACCGCCACGACGAACTCGTCGCCCCCGAGTCGCGCCACGAGCTCGTCGCCGGGGTCGGGGAACAAGGCGCGGAGCTGGCGCGCGACCCGCTTCAGCACCTCGTCGCCGATCCGGTGGCCGAGCCCCTCGTTCACCACGCCGAGGCCGTCGACGTCCACCTGGAGCACGGTGATCTCGTCGCTCTCGGCGACCATCCGCTCCAGCCCGGTCACCAGCGCCTGGCGGTTCGGCAGGCCGGTCAACGCGTCGTGCAGGGCCTGCTTGCGCAGCTCGCGCTGCAACAGGTGCAGGTCGGTGACGTCCGCGACGGCCGTCACGTGGTAGGCCGGCGCGCCCTCGGCGTCCCTCAGCAGCGAGACGGCGAGGGTGCACCAGACCGTGTCGCCGTCCTTGTGCCGCAACCGCCGCTGCTCGCGCAGTCGGTCGGCCTTCCCGTCGCTCAGGCGGCCGTAGACCGACTCCAGCGCGCCGACGTCGTCGGGGTGGAACACGTCGGACAGCCGCAGCTCGGCCAGCTCGGGCCGCCCGTGGCCGACGATCTCCAGGAACGCCCCGTTGACCTGGACGAACCGGCCCTCGGGGTCGGTGATCGCGATGCCGACGGCCGAGATGCCGAACACCTCGCGGAACCGGGCCTCGCTCAGCCACAGCTCGCGCTCGGCCTTCTCCTTGGCCAGCAGCAGGGCGCGCTTGACCCCCTCCTGCTGGTCGAAGACGAGGTCCCTGGTGGCCTGCACGTACCCGGACACCAGGGAGCCGAGCAGGGCGTAGACCCGCGACCGCGCTCGGGGCACCCGGGCCAGTTCCGGCAGGCCCGGCAGCGACTCGGCGAGCAACTCCAGGGAGCGCGCCAGGCTCGTCTGCCCGGTGAACCCGTCGCGCACCATGGCCCTGCCGACGTCGACGGCGGGCGCGGCGGAGAACTCGTCGGCGCGCAGCACCCTGATCGTCTCGTCGACCAGGGCGGCCAGCCGGCGTTCGATCTCCTCGTGCGGGACGGGGACGAAGACGCTCGTGGCCATCGCGACGGCCCAGTCCCGGACGAGCTGTGCGCGGTCGCGCGCGGGGCGCGCCCGTGACCGAGGCCCCTTCGGGCCCTGGGGTGGTGACGTCGTCATCGGCTCCTCATCCACCGCCGCCACCGGGGCGCCCGGTCCCTCGGCGACCCGGGGGACGGCCGGGCTGGCCGGGAACGGGACGGCGAGCAGGACGGCGGGGAACACGGCGGGGCGGGACGAGGCAGCGTGGAACGGGATCGTCGCGGCGCGGGACGGGGAAGGACGGTCTCGTCGGCACGGGTCACCTCCTCCCACACGCCAGGCAGGCGAAAGGCAGGCCCGGCCACACCTCTCCCCATGGTCAGGGGAGGCGGCCAACGCCGGCGTAGATCTGTTCTCGCTCCGGCCCCTCGGCGCCGTCGCCTGGCGAGACCGGCCGCCAGTCGGCCGTGCTCACCACTCCCGGCTCGACCAGGTCGAACCCGGTGAACAACGCCTCGACCTCGGCCCGGCTCCTGGGGTGGATGGGGTCCTTGCTCCTGCTCATCACCTCGACCATCGCCGCCATCTCGTCGGGCCTGGTGTCGGCGGTGAAGTGGGACAACGCGAGGTGGCTGCCGGGGGCGAGCCGGGAGCGGAAGCGGTCGAGGAGGTCGCGCGGCCCCCACTCGTCGGGCACGAAGTGGAACACGCCCACCATCAACAAGCCGATCGGGCGGTCGAAGTCCAGCAGCTCCCTGGTGGTCGGGTGGTCCAGGATCGCCTCGGGGCGGCGCAGGTCCTCCTGGAGCGCGGCGGCCCGCCCGTTCCCGGCGAGGATGAGCTGGCTGTGCGCGACCGCGACCGGCTCGTTGTCCACGTACACGACGCGGGCGTCCGGGTTGGCGGCCTGCGCGATCTCGTGCACGTTGCCGACGGTCGGGATGCCGGAGCCGATGTCGAGGAACTGGTCCACCCCCCGCTCGACCATGAACAGCACCGCGCGGCGCAGGAACGCCCGGTTGAGCCGGGCGATGTCCCGCGACCCCGGCAACGCCGCGGCGAACCGCTCCGCGAGCTCCCGGTCCGCCGCGAAGTTGTGCCCTCCCCCGAGGAGGTAGTCGTAGACCCGTGCCGCGCTCGGCAGGTCGACGTTCACGCCTTCGGGCACCCAACTCGACTGTTCGGCCACCACGCACCTCACACTCCGGACCGGTAATCGCCACACTACCGAGCGTGCGCAGTCAGGGTAGTGGGCTGATCCCTGAACGGACGCGGCCGAACGGAGCAGTCGGGCACGGTATGCGACCGTCCTGACCGCCCGTGCGGCCAGGACGGTGTCACGCGACGCCCCCCCGCCGCCATCAGCACCCCATGTCTGTCCATTTTGGACAAAACCGGGTCCCCCCGGCGGCGCGTGATCCATGCCGGGAGACGCACTGGAGTCGCCGGTTCCCACTCCTCCTCCGCACGACCGCCGACGGCGTTCAGGAGGGCTCGGGCACGGCGACGCGCCGAGCCCCGGCGACCGGGCCGGGCGCCGGCGTCACCAGGAACCCCTGGTCCACCCAGTCCCGCAGCCAGGCCCTGGCCAGGTCCCGGTCCACGTCGCGGAGCGCCTCGGCGAGCACGACGCGGTGGAGCAGCGCGGTGAGCACCCGGTGGGCTTCCGCGGTCAGCTCGTGCACCCGCACCAGGAGGTCCCTGCGGGTCAGGGCGAGGAACACCGGTCTGGCCCTCGGCGGGACGTGCCCGCCGCCCTGCCGCACGGCCGTCAGGTACTCGTGCACGGTGAACCCCGCGTGGAACAGCCGCAGCCCGGGAGCGGGCGTGGCCCTGGTCGTGGCCCAGTCCTCCTCGGGCAGGTCGACCAGTCCGCGCGCGGGGACGTCGTTCTCGGTGCCCGGCCCGTCGAGCACCTCGTTGTGCAGGCGCTCGAAGCGCGCGAGGTCGATCACCATCTCGACCGTGGGGTCCCGCCGCTCCCTCGGGAGGTGCGCGTCGGGGCGGGTGCGGGCGAGGTGGTCGACGAACTCGGCGTCGAACCGGCTGAGCCGGTAGGACCTCGCCGGGTTGGCCCGCACGTGGTCCACGACGAACGCGTCGAACACCTCCCTGCCGAGGAGCTGGATCAACGCCGGGTGCAGCTCGCGCATCCGGGTGAAGAGGCGGCGGCGGTGGGTCCGGCGGAAGACCGCGAACCGCTGGGCGGGGGACAGCGCGGACGACCCGGTGACCAGCCAGCCGATCTCGGGTCCCGGGTCGCGGGCGTCGAGCAACGCCCGCTGCAACCGCCGCTGCGCCGCGAGCAGGTCCGGCTCGCCGGCGGGCACGTCAGACCCCCGCCCACAGCGCGGTGGCCGCGTGTCGTCTCGCCTTGTCGAGTTCCGCCAGCAGGACGGGGAACGCCGGGAGCTGGTCGTCCCACTCGACCACGGTCGGCGCGCCCCCGGTCAGCACGACCGCCAGCCGGTACAGCTCCCACACCGCGTCGGCGACGGGCGCGTCGCGGCTGGCGACCGCGTGCGTGCCGTGGTGGGTGTGCCCGGACAGGTGCATCTCCACCACGCGGTGGTGGGGCAGCGCCCGCAGGTACTCGACGGGGTCGAAGTCGTGGTTGACGGCCGAGACGTGAACGTTGGTCACGTCGAGCAACAGACCGCAGTCGGCCTCGTCCGCCATCCGGGCCAGGAACTCCCACTCGGACAGGGTGGAGGCGGCGAACTCGACGGAGCTGCTGGTGTTCTTCAGCACGAGGGGCCGCTCCAGGACGTCCTGCACGGTCCGGATGCGGCGCACGAGGTGCCGCAGCGACTCCTCGGTGCGGGGCATCGGCAGCACGGCGTGGGTGTTGACCCCGTCCACCCCGGTCCAGCCGACGTGGTCGGACACCCACTCCGCGCGGACCTCGTCGGCCAGCTCGCGCAGTCGCCCCAGGTAGCGGTAGTCCAGCCGGTCGCAGCCCCCGATGGACAGCGCCAGGCCGTGCAGGACGACCGGGTACCGCTCGGCGATCTCGGCCAGCGCCCTGCGGCGGGCGCCGTGGGAGTCCATGAAGTCCTCGGTGACGACCTCGAAGAACCCGAGCGCCGGCCATCGCTGCCGGACGTAGTCCAGGTGCGGCAGGCGCAGTCCCACGCCGAAACCGAGCCAGCGGGTGCCGAGCCGGCGGCGTGGGGGAGTCCCGGTCCGCATCAGCCAGATCCCTCCGCCGAGTGGTCGACCCCATTCGTCGTAGCCCGGCGGGCCGGCCCCTGCCAGCCCACTCCCCCTGCCGCACACCACATTCCGCTGTTCGAGGGAGTGTCGGGTGGCCGAGGGCGTGTCGTGGCGGTTGCGTGGGCCGGCCCGCCGGCCGGGTCTCCGGGATCAGTCCCCGTCCGGCGCCCCGCGCCGGGGAAGCCACGACGCCACGAGGACCGCGGCCACCGCGACCAGGACCGCCACGACGCGCAGGGCGAACCCGGCCGCGTCCGAGAACGCCACCCGCACCGCGTGGTCCAGCACGGCGGTCTCCGGGCCGCCCCGCTCGTGGACGAAGGCCAGCGCCGAGGCGACCGACCCGCGCACCTCCTCGCCCGCCGCGCCGGCGAGGTCGCGCACCGGCGCCGGCAGCGACGGGCCGAACGCTCCGTTGAGGAGGGTCCCGAACAACGCGAACCCGACCGCGCCGCCGATCTCGCGGGAGAAGCTGTTGATCCCCGAGCCCAGCCCGGCCTTGCTGGCGGGCAACGAGGTCAGGATCGCCATGGACAGCAGCGGGTTGGACAGTCCGCTCCCGGTGCCCACCAACACCATGCACACCGCGTACAGCGGGTAGGGCGTGTCCGGCCCGCACAACGAGTACAGGAGGAGGCCGACGGCCACGCCCAACAGGCCGGAGACCACCACGGCCCTGGTGCCGAAGCGCTCCGCGAGCCGGCCGGCCCTCGGTGAGGCGACGAACAGCATCACCGCCATCGGCAGCGTCCCGAGCCCGGCGAGCACGGCGGGATAACCCTTGACGCTCATCAGGTACTGGCCGTTGAGGGCGAAGACGGAGTACATCGCCACGAACGACACGATGATGCCGATCGTCCCCGTCCGGGCTCCGGAGCCCAGGAAGACGCGCGGGTCGACCAGGGGGTGCGCCAGCCGCAGCTCCACGAGCACGAACACCACCAGCAGCGCCGCCGCCGCGCCGAAGGCGAGGAGCACGAAGCCCGACAGCCATCCGGCGCGTTGCCCCTCGATGATCCCCGTCAGCAGGGCGAGGACGGCCGCGACGAGCAGCACGACGCCGACCGGGTCGAGCGGCTGTTCGTGCCGGGGCACCCGGGGCGCGGTGACCGCCACCAGCGCCATCCCGACGAGGGCGAGCGGCGCGGCCACGGCGAAGAGCACCCGCCAGTCGGCGTACTGGAGGACCACCCCGCCGAGGACGTTGCCGGCCACCCCGCCGATGCCGCTCATCGCGGTCCACGTCGCGACGGCGCGGCCCCGCTGGTCGGCGGGGAACACCCGCGTCAGCAACGGAAGGCTGCTGGGCAGCACCAGGGCGGCGCCCGCGCCGGCGACGGCGCGGGCGACCAGCAGCGTGGGCACGGTCGGCGCCAGCGCCGACCCGACCGAGCCCACCGCGAGGACCGCCAACCCGGTCAGCATCGCGCCCTTGCGGCCGACGCGGTCGCCGAGGGCGCCGGCCGGGACCAGCAGGCAGCCGAAGGCGACCAGGTAGCTGTCGATGATCCACAGGACCTCGGTCGGCGACGGGTAGGGCGCGCTGGTGGACAACCGGCCGACCGCGAGGTTCACCGCCGCCCCGAGCCCGAACACCAGGGCGACGCACAGGCAGACGGCGACCGTGACGACGCGCCGCGTTCCCGCGCCGGGCGGCGTCGCGTCGGGGCGCGCCGTCACGGTCGCCTCACCGCCCCGCGTCACGGCGCACCCACGTAGCTGGACAGCTCCAGGCCCTGGCCGTCCGCGATCGCCGTCGAGACGTAGCCGTTGGCCGGGTCGCGCACGTGGTCGAGGTAGGCGCGGGCGCCGTCGGCGAACTTCAGGGTGTCGTCGGCGTGCACGAGCGCGCCCGGCCGCAGCTTCGGCTCCACCGTCCTGAGCACGTCGAGGTAGAAGTCCACCCAGCCGTCCAGGTACAGCAGGTCCACCGGCCCCGGGACCGTGGTGAGCGTGCGGCTCGCCTCGCCCACGAGCATGCCGACGTGGTCGGAGACGCCGGCGCGCTGGATGTTGCGCCACGCCGCCTCGGCCTTCCCGCCGTGCAGCTCGGTGGTGATCACCCGGCCGAACCCGTTGTCCCGCAGGGCGGCGGCGATGTGGATGGTGCTGAAGCCGTAGGCGGTGCCGAACTCGATCACGGTCGTCGGGCGCATCGCCCGCACGGTGGCGTAGAGCAGGCGACCGATGGCGGCGGGGGCGGCGTAGTACCCGCTGCCGCACGCCGCGACCAGCTCCTCGGGCGTCCACGGCGTCGTCCTGGCGCGGACCTCCTCCAGCAGTTTCGGTTGTTCCACCGCGTCCACCCTGGCCTGCTCGGCGGCGATCTCGTCGAGCACGGCGCGGACGCGCGGTTCGGAGAGTCCCATGGGAATCTGCCTCACATTCGTCATGAACACGACGCTAGAAAGGGACGCGAAAAAGGTCCAGTTCCCATTTCGCAACTAACGGTTGCGCCGGGCGCAATCCACGCCGGAGTGATCCACCATTCCCGCGCGGACCTGGAGCCGGACCAACGGCTGGATGAGCAGGTCGACACCGACGAGGAAACACAGGGTGCCGACGCCGACCGGTCCGCCGAGCGCCCACCCGGTCAGCAGCAGCGCGGTCTCCATCGCGCCCTTGGCCAACCAGAACGGCCACCGCCACCGGGCGGAGACCACCAACGCGAGCAGGTCCATGGCGCGCACGCCGAACCCGCTCATGAGGATCAGGGCCGAACCCTCCGCGCACAGCGCCACCCCGAGCGCCAGCGCCGGCCACGCGCCCAGCCCCCTGGCGGGATCGCCCCACATCAGCAGGTCGATGAGGCTGCCGCAGGCGAAGAAGGTGAGCAGCGGGGACAGCGCGGGGCGCCGACGCGTCCAGAGCGCGACGACCGCGAGGCACAGCACGGCGACGCCGGCCTGCACGAGCCCGACCGTCAGCGGCACGTGCCGGAGCAGGCCCAGCGAGAACACGTCGAGCGGATCGGTGCCCAGCCGGGAATGGACGAACAGGTACGCGCCGGCGGAGAAGACCAGACAGCCGGACAGGTAGGTCAACGACCTCCACCGGGACCGGCCGGGGGTCGGAGAGCGGACAGCGGACGGCGCGGCGTCGACCACGGGTCCTCCAGGAAATCGGAAACAGGAACCGAATTCGACGCTAAACGGGGCGACCGACCGCGACCAGTGCGTTGTCGACAAGAATTGATTGCGTGGCGCTCAATCGTCGAGGCGGGCGTTCCTGCACACCTCGGCGACCTGTTCCCGCAACCACCGGTGCGCGGGGTCGGCGTCCATCCGGGGATGCCAGGCCTGACCCACGACGATCGGCCTGTCGCGCACCGGTAGCGGCAGCACCGAGAAGCGCTCCGGCGCGATGCTGGACGCCGCGATCCGGCCGAGCATCGTGGCCACCAGGTCCGACTCCGCCACCACGGCCAGCGCCGTGGCGAAGTTGGGCACCACCAACGACACCGTCCTGGTCAGGCCCAGCTCGCGCAACGCGTCGTCCAGCGGCCCGGTGGCGCGTCCGCGCCGGGAGACGCTGACGTGCGGGTACTCCACGAACCGCTGCGGGGTCAGCGCGCCCTCGGTGAGGGGGTGGCCGGCGCGGACGACGGTGACGAACTCGTCCACGTACAGCGTCTCGGTGCGCACCTCGGGTCCGAGCGGCGCCAGCAGGCCGACGTCGAGGTCGATCCGGCCGTCCCGCAGCGCGGCCACGTCCTCCTCGCCCTCGGCGGCGAAGCGCAGGGTGACGCCCGGCGCGCGCGTCCGCGTCCTCCGGCTCAGGGGCAGGGCCAGCATGCTGGCCATGGCGTCGTTCGCGCGGATCACGAAGGTGCGGCGCAGGGACGCCAGGTCGATCTGGTCGGCGGGGCGCAGCACCGCCATCGCCTCCTGGAGGGCGGCGCGCACCTGCTGCCGGATGGCCAGCGCCCGGGGCGTCGGCACCAGACGGCGGCCGGCCCGCACCAGGACCGGGTCACCGAGGGTGGCCCGGATGCGGGCCAGCGTGCGGCTCATGGCCGGCGCGCTGAGGTGCAGGCGTTCCGCCGCTCCGGTGACGCTCTCCTCCTCCAGCAGGGCGTCCAGGGCCACCAGCAGGTTCAGGTCCACGGATTGCATGAACCACAACCTTAGAGATCAATCGTTGCGCGGGCCTCAATCGCGGGTGGGGGGTGTGGCGAGGTCGCGGGAGGCGTTGACCCGCAGTCACCCGATCGGGGAGCATGGGCGGGCTGCACAACTCAACAACCAAGCACGCGCACGCCGTGGGGGAAGACCGGTCGAAGTCCGGCGCTGACCCGCAACGGTGGGCCACGCCCCGGTCGGGCGCGTGGCGAGCCCGATCACCCGCGGTGGCGCGCACGGCTCCACAACCACCGTCGAGGTCTGCGGGACGGAGCCTGGTGGGCGGCGCGTCGGCCCCTCGTCCTGGCACGGGCGGACGGACGCGTGGTGCGCCGGCGGTCGGGGACCGGCCGTGGGCGCGGCTCGTCGGGCAGCCGGTCGTGGACCGCTCACCGAGGAGGCACCACATGGCCCCATCGCGCGGGGGGCGCGCGGCGTCGTTATTGGCCGCCATCACGGCGGTCCTGGGTCTGTCGCTCCCCCTCACCCAGTCCGTGGCCCACGCGAACCCCGGGCACAACACCGGCGGGGCCGGGAGCACCGCCGACCCGGCGGCCGCCGCCGCGGGATGGGCGGGCCGGCAGCTCAGGGACGGCGAACGCGTCGATGGGCGCGGCGGGGTGGACTACGGGCTCACGGCCGACATCGTGTTGGGCCTCGCCTCGGCCGGGACCGGGCGCGAGACCGCCGCCAAGGCGACCGACTGGCTGGCCAGCAAGGTCGACGCGTACTTCCGGGGAGACAACGGGCTGGATCTCAACACGGGTGGGCTGGCCAAGCTGGCGCTCGTGGCCCAGGTGCAGCACCGCGATCCGACGAACTTCGGCGGGCGCGACCTCTTCCAGCTCCTGTACGAGCAGCTCGGAGACGACGGCAAGTTCGAGGCGATCCAACACGGCAAGGACAGTGCGAACACCTTCACCCAGTCCCTGGCCCTTCTGGCGCTGCACCGGCAGGGCAAGGACATGATCCCCGAGCCGGCGGTGGACTTCCTGGTGCGCACCCGGTGCGCCAACGGCGGCTTCCCGGTCGTCTACTGGGCCAAGCCGGACGAGTGCAAGAGCGACGCCGACGGAACGGGCATCGTCGTGCAGGCGCTGATCGCGGTGGGGAGAGCCGCTGACGCGGCGCCAGCGCTGGACTGGTTGGAACGCATCCAGAACAGCGAGGGCGGCTTCAGCGAGACCGAGTCGACCGCGACGCCGAACGCGAACTCGACGGCGCTGGCCGCACAGGCCCTCCGCGCCGGCGGACGCGCGCACGCGGCCGACCGCGCGATCTCCTGGCTGCTGGCCCGGCAGGTCGGCTGCTCCGGCAAGGAGGAGGACCGGGGCGCGGTCGGCTGGGAGAAGCCCGTCGTCACGGGTTCCACCCTGCGGGCCACCGCCCAGGTGATCCCCGCGCTGGCCAACAGGTCGCTGGCCGAGATCGACGGCGCCGGCGCGCGACCGGGCCTGCCCGTCCTGCTGTGCGTGCCCGGCTCCTCGTCCAGCGCGCCCCCCACCTCGTCGTCGAGCGTGCCGAGCATCCCGGGCACGCCGCCGACGAGCGGAAACGGGAACGGGTCCACGCCGCCCTCCACGACGGCCCCCAGCACGCCGGCGCGCACCACGACCGCCGCGCCCGTGGCCGCCGTGAACGCCGGGGGCGGCGGACCCGTGGCTCCTCGCCCGCAGGCCGTGTCCACCAGGACGACGACGCTGGCCAAGACCGGCGCCGCCGTGGACGACCTCGCCCTGGTCGGCGGTGGACTGGTGCTCGTCGGCGTCGTCCTCGTCGTGGCGGGCAGGACGCGGCGGAGGGCGGCGCGATGACCAGGCGGCCGCGCGCGGGGCTCCTCGCGTGCGCCGCCGCCCTCGCGGCCGTGCCGCTGGCGCCCGCGGGCCCGGCGGCCGCGGCCGAGGGGTGCGACGGCGTCCTGGTCGTGGTCGAGCCCAGGGTGGTGCCGGACAACCCGGGGTACGGCACGCGAACCGGCTGCGCGCACGACCCGGAAGACGGCCTCGCGGCGCTCCAGCAGGCCGGGTTCTCCGTCACGTTGGGGACGGGGTCCTACTCGGGCGGGTTCATCTGCGCGATCGACAACGCGCCCCGCGCGGGCTGTGGCATGGTCGACCGGGACACCTACTGGTCCTACTGGTACATGCTCCCCAACACCGACACGTGGGTCTACAGCAACGCCGGGGCGACCTACCGGACCCCGCCCAAGGGCAGCATCGAGGCGTGGGTCTGGCAGGACGCCGGGGACAACGAGCCGCCCCAACCCCGGAGCGCGGTCGCTCCTCAGGCGCCGCCGCCGCAGCAACCACCCCAACCGGGACAACCGCCCGACGGCGGACAAGGCACCGGCGGCGGACAAGGGGCCGGCGGTGGACAGGACGGCGGACGGGCGCCGGGTGGTGATCCCGTCCCCCAGCCCAACCCGCCTGGCGAGCAGCCGAACCCGCCCGCCCCGGCCGAGGGCGCCCCGCCGACGGACCAGCCGACGGACCAGTCGACGGCGACATCCACGTCCGCTCCTCCGAGCGGCTCGTCGGCGGCGCCGACGAGCGGGACGTCGACGGCGTCCGCGCCTCCTGGGTCGAGGAGCGCGACCGGGAGCGCGCCGAACGTCGCGGCCGGAGCCCACTCCGGCCCCGCCTCACCGGGGGACACCGGCGGAGGCGGGCCGTGGGCACTGGCCGTCGGGGTGCTCGCCGTCCTGTTGTTGGCCGGCGGGATCTCCTGGCAGATCCGCCGACGGCGGTCGTAGGTGACGATGGCGGACGCTCTCCCCGCCGCGCTCCTCCCCCGCGCCGGCGGCCTGGCAAGTCCACTGTGGACGAAGGTTCCCATGAGTCTACTGAGGACACAGAATCGCGCCGGGGCGTCGGGGTGAGCGGACTGTTCGCCGTCCCACGCCCGTTGCACCCGCTCGCGTGGTGGGGTTGGGCGCTGGGAGTCGCGGTGGCGGCGAGCCGCACCACGAACCTGCTGCTGCTGGTCCTGCTCGGGGCCGCGGCGGGGTACGTGGTCGCGGCCCGCCGAACCGAGGCGCCATGGGCGTCGGCGTACCGGGTCTTCCTGCGGATCGCCCTCGTGATCGTGGCGATCCGCGTGGTGTTCCAGGCGCTGCTGACCGGTTCGGCCGGGACCGTCGTCCTGGTCACCCTGCCCCGGATTCCGACGCCCGCGTGGCTGACGGGCGTGCGCCTCGGCGGCGACGTGACCGCCGAGGCCCTGCTGGCCGCCGTGGCCGACGGCGGCCGGCTGGCGGTGATCATGACGTGTTTCGGCGCGGCGAACGCGCTGGCCAGCCCGTCCCGCCTGCTGCGCTCGCTGCCGAGGGCGCTGCACGAGCTGGGCGTCGCCGTGGTCGTGGCCCTGTCCGCCGCGCCCCAGCTCGTGACCGCCGTCGGCCGGGTGCGGAGGGCGCGGCGACTGCGGGCCCTGCCCCACCGGGGCTTCCGGGGCGCGCTGTCCATCGTGGGCCCCGTCCTGGAGGAGGCGTTGGACCGGGCGATGACCACGGCCGCCGCCCTCGACGCGCGGGGGTACGGCCGGCGGTCCCTGGTCCCCGCCGGACGACGCCGGTTGACCACCGTCGCGCTGTTGGGCGGGCTGCTCGGTGTCGTACTCGGTCTCTACGGGCTCCTCGACGGCTCCACCGTGCTCCACATCGGACAGTGGGCCGAGGTGACGACCGGGACCCTCGGCCCGGTCCTGGTGCTGGCGGGCGTGGCCGGCTGTGTCGTCGGCCTCGTCCTGGGCGGACGGGCCGTCGTGCGCACCCGCTACCGGCCCGACCGCTTCCTGGCGGCCGAGTGGATCGTGCTGGCGTCCGGAGCGGCGTGCGCCGGCCTGTTCCTCGCCACGGCGGCGCTGGGCGGCCCCGCCTCGGGCCTGTCGCCCAACCCGTGGGCCCTGGAGACGCCGGGACTCCCGCCCCTGGCCGCGCTGGGCGTGCTGTGCGCGCTGCTGCCGGCCCACCTGACCCCGCCCCCTCCCCCCACCCGAGCCCCGGAGGCCGCATGAACCCGGTCGTGCGCTGGGAGACCGTGTCGTTCCACTACCCGGGGGCCGCCGACCCCACGTTGTCCTCTGTGGACATCGCACTGCCGGAGGGCGAGCTGTGCCTGGTGGTCGGCAACACGGGCAGCGGGAAGTCCACGTTGCTCCGCACCGTCAACGGAGCGGTGCCCCACGCGACGGGCGGAACGCTGCGCGGCCGGGTGCGCACGGCGGGGCGGGACACCGCGTCCCACCGTCCCCGCGACCTCGCGGACGTCGTCGGGATGGTGCCGCAGCAACCGGCCGACGCGTTCGTGGCGGACACGGTGGAGGAGGAGATCGCCTACGGGATGGAGTGCCTCGGCGTCGCCCCGGACGCGATGCGTCGCCGCGTCGAGGAGACCCTGGACCTGCTCGGCCTGGCCGAGGTCCGCGCGCGCCCGGTGACCGCGCTCTCCGCCGGCCAGCAGCAACGCGTCGCGTTGGCCGCCGCCTTCGCCGCCCAGCCCGCGCTCCTCGTGCTCGACGAGCCGACCAGCGCGCTGGACCCGCCGGCGGCGGAGGAGGTCCTGGCCGCAGTGCAACGCCTGGTCCACGACCTCGGCACCACCGTCCTGCTCGCCGAGCACCGCCTCGAACGGGTCGCGCAGTTCGCCGACAGCGCGCTGCTCGTGCCGGGAGCCGGGCGTCCTCCCGTCGTCGGCGGCACCGCCGAGGTCCTGGCCGACGCGCCGGTGGCCCCACCCGTGGTCGAGCTGTCGCGGCTGCTGGGCTGGGACCCGGTGGCGCTGAGCGTCCGGGACGCGCGCCGCCGCGCCGCCGCGCTCCGGCTGCCCGCCCCACCGCCGACGCCACGGGCCGAGGCGGGCGAGGTCGTCGCCAGCGCGCGGGGTCTCGTCGCCCGGCACGGGCCCGTTCCCGCGCTCCGCGGGGTGGATCTCGACCTGCGCTCCGGCGAGGTCGTGGCGCTCATGGGGCGCAACGGCGCCGGCAAGTCCACGTTGTTGTCCTGCCTGGCCGGTCTGCACCGGCCCCGGTCGGGCCGGGTGATGGTGGGTGAGGCCGACCCGGCCCGGCTCCGCCGGCGCGACGTCGCGCGGGTGGTCGGCCTCGTCCCGTCCGAGCCGGCCGACCTGTTGCTGGCCGACCGCGTGGACCGCGAGTGCGCGGCGGCCGACCGCGAGGCCGGGGCCACCCCCGGCCACACCGCCGCGCTCCTCGCCGAGCTGGTGCCGGGCATCCCCGCCGACGCGCACCCCAGGGAGCTGTCCTGCGGGCAACGGCTCGCCCTGGCGCTGGCCGTGCTCCTCGCCCGCGCGCCGCGCCTGCTCCTGCTGGACGAGCCGACGCGGGGCCTGGACTACCCGGCCAAGCGGCGGGCCGCCGACGTGCTGCGCCGGCTCGCGGACGACGACCGCGCCGTCCTGCTCGTGACGCACGACGTGGAGCTGGCCGCGCAGGTGGCCGACCGGGTCGTGGTCCTCGCCGAGGGCGAGGTGATCACCGACGCCCCCGCCGCCGAGGCGCTGGCCGCGTCGCCCGCCTTCGCCCCGCAGGTGGCCAAGGTGTTCGCGCCCACCCCGTACCTGACCGTCGACCACGTGCGGCGGGCGGCGCGGGAGGCGAGCGCGTGACCGGGGACGTCGTCGTCCACAGTGGACGAACGCCGAGCCTGCCCCGGCTCGGCCCGCGCGCCGCGGTCGCCCTCGTGCTCGCCTCGGTCGTCGGCCTGGTCGGCTTCGGGTGGCCGTTCGTGGTCCGCGCCGAGTCGCGCGTGGCGCACGAGCAGGACGCGCCGTGGCTGTTCGCGGCGCTCACCGTGCTCGTCCTCGCCGTGGTGCTCGCCGCGCTGCTGGACGGCGCCGCCGACGCCAAGACCGTGGCCCTGCTCGGGGTGCTCTCCGCCGTGGGCGCGGCGCTGCGCCCCTTCGGCGCGGGCGCGGCCGGCATCGAGCCGATGTTCGTGGTGTTCGTCCTCGGGGGCAGGGTGCTCGGCCCGGCCGGCGGGTTCGCGCTCGGCAGCACGGCGATGCTCGCCTCGGCGCTGCTGACCGCCGGCATCGGCCCCTGGCTGCCGTTCCAGATGCTCACCGCGTCGTGGATCGGGCTGGGCGCCGGGCTGCTCCCCCGCCGGCCGGCGGGCGGCCGGGGCGAGGTGCTGCTGCTGGCCGGCTACGCGATCGTGGCCGGCCTGGGCTACGGCGCGGTCATGAACCTCTGGTTCTGGCCCGTGACGGTGGACCCCATGACGCCGATCGGTTACGCGGCGGGAGAGGGGCCGCTGGCCAACCTGCGCCGCTACGCCACCTTCTACCTGGCCACCTCACTCGGCTGGGACGTCCCCCGCGCACTCCTCAACGCGGGTCTGGTGCTGCTGGCCGGTTCCCGGGTGCTCACCGCGATGCGGAGGGCCGTGCGCCGCGCCGCCTTCGACACACCAGTGACGGTGGTCCGACCGACCGGGCGCGCGGACGACAGAGATCCCACCTAGGCACCTCGGTAGGTAATGGCGGTCATGTCGTCGCGGATGACGATGGCGCGGAACCACGTGAGCCGGTCAAAGCGCGGTTGGCTTGCTGGTCACGGCGTTCGGGGGATGGTGACCCGGATACCCCGCCGACGACGCCGAGTGCGACGAGCGCGGTGGGAGTAGCCCTTGTCCGCGACCACCCACTCCGCGTGAGTGGGAGCCAGCCCAGCCCCGGCCGCCGGACCGACATGGTGCGGTCGTTGACGTTGCCGCCGGTCAACACCATCGACAGTGGTCGACCGCGGCCGTGACAGACGAGAGGGATCGTGGTGGTGGGTCCACCGCGGGAGCGACCGAGGACGTGATCACTGGCTAGACCGTGCCCGCCACACGATCCGCCCTCCCCTCACGTGGGGTGCGGGCGGTACGGCGGGCGCCGGAGACGTGCTGGTGGGCACGCGCCGCTGAAGCCGACCGCCACCCTCGCGGTCGAGTTCGTTGATCGCCTCGGCGATCACCTGTTCCCCTGTCACCAGGCCAAGGTGCCGGGGCGCAACCACCGCCAGAACCGATCGTCGACCCTCTTCCACGGCCCGTACCGTTCCGACAGTCGCGCCACCCCGTCTTGGCCTTGAACAGCAGCCCGTGCCCGCTACGACGCCCGGGATCACACCAGATCAGCCACGGGGGCTTTGGGGGACAGGCCCAAGGTGGACTGACCACTGAGGGTGCGAAGGGGCTGACGCGTCATCGGATGATCGTGGAATGAGGGAGGGCCTCCGGGTTCGGTGTGGATTGCGACGTCGACACCGACCAACGCAAGCGCCTCGTGACCCACGCTTACGCACCGCTGACCCCGATGGTCAGGCTGCGGCTGGCCCGGTGTGTCGTGGACGAGGGCTGGCCGCTGCGGCGAGCCGCGGAGCGGTTCCAGGTCTGGAGTCAGCACGGCGAAACGATGGGCCGACCGCTACCGGAACGCGCGCTACCACGGGTGGTGAGGGTGCCGGTGCGTGACCACCGTTAGAACCGGTTGTGGACCGTCTTCCACGGCCCGTGCCATTCCGGCAGGTCACGCCATGCCACACCCGTCTTCGCCGGGACCAATATCCCGTTGATCACGTGGTGAACTCGGCTGAGCCGTAGACCGCCATCGCCGTGACGCCCCTGGGTTTCGCGCAGTCCTCGGGGTCGACGCCGTCCACCGCCTCGACCCGCAGCGTCACGGCGCGCCCCGCCAGCGCGCCGCGCGACACCCGGCCCTGGAACGTCGGCGGGAGCTCGCCGACGTCGCCGGCCGCCAGGTCGACCACACTGCTGTTGCGGCCGTCCCAGGTGATCTCGATCGACCCCTTCGCGTCGCCGCCGGAACAGCTCATCGTCCCGCTCGTGGCGCCGCGGAACTCGCCGCCGGCGTGCGGGGTCGTCCCCTGGCACTCGTAGAGCGAGCCGCTGATCCGCATCTCCAGGTACTGGGGATCTCCGGTGACGCCGGGGGAGAACGCGACGTTCCCCCGCATCAGGCAGCCCAGCTCCGCCGCGTCGGCGGGGAGGGCGTCCGCGGCGCTTCTCCCGGCGGCGCGCACAACGGCAGCATCCGAAACGACAGCGCCCGCGACGACAGTGTCCCCAGCGGCGGCGCCCACGGCGGCGGTGCCGAGGACCGGCACGCCCGACACCGTCGCCAACCCGGCCACGAGCAGCGCGACCGGCCCACGAGTCCTCCGTCCACCCATGCCCCGAGTGTCGGGCGACGGTCCGGGGGCAGCCGGGCGAGCCCGTAGATTCACTCCCTATGGGTACCGACCGCTCCCGCCTCCGCTACGAGGTGGTCGACGTGTTCACCGATCGCGCGTTCGCGGGGAACCCCCTGGCCGTCGTGCACGGCGCGCACGGCCTTCCCGGATCGGCGCTCCAGGCGATCGCCAGGGAGTTCAACCTCTCGGAAACGGTCTTCCCCGTGCCCCCGACGCACCCGGACGCCCACTACGGGTTGCGCATCTTCACTCCCAGGACCGAGATGCCGTTCGCCGGGCACCCCAGCGTGGGCGCGGCGTGGGTGCTGGGCCGGGACGGGGTGATCCCCACGGGGGTGGTCCGGCAGGAGTGCGGGATCGGCCTGGTCGAGGTGACCGTGGACGAGCGCGGCGCGGAGGTGGCCGGGGGCGGCCCGGTCGTCGGCCGGGCGCTGGACGCCCCCGCGCTGGCCGCCGCGGTCGGGCTCGACGAGTCCGATGTGGACCGGTCGGCCGCGGCGGGGGTGGCCGGCGCCGGCATCGACTTCTCCTTCCTGCTGGTCCGCGCGGACGCGGTGGCCGCGGCGAGGCCCGACCTGACGGCGCTGAGGGCGGCGGCCACCGGCAGGGGGCTGGTGGTCGTCGGCCAGCGAGGCCCGGACGAGTTCGTGGTGCGGATGTTCCGCGTGGCGGAGCAGGGCGGCGAGGACGCGGCGACCGGGTCGGCCGCGCTGGCCCTGGGCTCCTGGCTGGTCGACCGGGGCCTGGTCCCTGGCGACGGTGAGACCCGCTACGCGGTCCACCAGGGGGCCGAGGTCGGGCGACCGTCCACTTTGTACGGACGCGTCGAGGCGAGGGCGGGGAGGGCCGAGCGGGTGTGGGTGCGCGGGCACGTCGTCCCGGTGGCCGACGGGACGCTCCGCGTCCCTCCGCTCCCCTGACCAGCACTGACCAGCACTGATCGGCCCTGATCGGCCCTGATCGGCACTGACCGGCGCCGACGAACACCGACGAACATCGACGAACACTGTCCGACGCCGGCGAACGCCAAGGAACACTGACGGGCGCGCGGGCGGCGGTGACCGCCCCGCGTTGCCCCGACACGGCGCCCGCCCCTCGTGCGAGGAGGGGCGGGCACCCGCCACCCGACTGCCGGCGCCGGGGGACGTCGAGGCTCTCCCGGAGACCCCAGAGACCCCCGGAGACCCTCCAGGACCCTCGGGAACCCTCAGAGCGGACGGACCATCCGCGCCTGTCGGCCGACCGGGCCGTGCGACACCTCGAACTCGACCAACTGGCCGATCGTCAGGACCCGCCTGCCCTCCACCTGGATCTGGGAACAGTGGACATACACGTCGCCCGAACCGTCCGCGAGTGCGATGTATCCCCAGCCCTTGTCGGGGTTGTACTCCTTGACCGTTCCCGTCGCCACGCTCGTCGTCCATTCTTCTCGACACGGCGGCCGTCCCGCCGCCGCAACTACGGCACGTAATGCTTGCTTGCAGCGAGTGACCACTCAAGGGCGACGCAAGAAAGCACCCCCGAATGGGGTGCACGATCATCCGGTCTACCCCACCCCCGGGTGACAACGTCACCCTCGCGTCACGGTTTCCCCGTGCCGGAAGCGGGTTTCCACCGCCCCCGCCAGAGGGGTCGGCCGCGGCCAGGAGTACACATGGCCGCGCAACCGGCGAGGCGACCCGACGATCCGAGGTGACGAGTGCTCGGCCAGACCCTGCCGCGGTTCCCGACGGGCCGGCCCCCGACCCTGGCGGGGCCGGCGCTGGCGGTCACGACGTCGTTGGTGTTGGCGTGGAGCCTCGCCCGGCTGCCGCTGGCGCTGCCGTTCGTCGACGCCAGGGTCTACGCCGGCGGGGTGCGGGCGTGGCGGGACGGCGAGGCGCTGTACCGGGTCGCGATCCCCGCGCTGCCGGGCACCGACTTCAGCCTGCCGTTCACCTACCCGCCCTTCGCCCTGGTCCCCTTCGTCGCGTTGTTCTCCTCGTCGGTGCTGCTCGGCGTCGTGCTGCTGACGGCGGGCGGGCTGCTCGCCCTCTGGGGCACGCTCCTGGTGGTCGCCCGGCGGATCACCGACGACGCCCCGAGGGCGGGGGCGCTGGCCGCCGTCTTCGCCGGGGCGTCCCTGCTCGTCGAACCGGTGACCGAGACCCTGCTCTTCGGCCAGGTGAACCTCCTGCTGATGGGCATGGTCGCCGCGGACTGCCTCGTCCGGTCCCCGCGCTGGCCCCGGGGCGCGCTGGTGGGCGTGGCGGCCGCGATCAAGCTGACACCGGCGGTGTTCGTGGTGTTCTTCCTGGCCCACCGCCAGTGGCGGGCCGCGGCCACGACCGGGCTGTCGTTCCTCGCCTGCACCCTGGTCGGGTGGGTGATGGCGCCCGCCAGCTCGCTCGACTACTGGACACGCGCCGTGCTCGACCCCACCCGGATCGGCACTGTCGCCTACGTGGGGAACCAGTCGATCAGGGGAGCGCTGGAGCGGCTGGGTCTGACCGGCGCGCCGGCGGCGCTGGCCTGGGTCGGCCTGTCGGTCGCGGTGGGCGTCGTGGCGCTCCACGTGGTCCGGCGCGCCAGGGCGGCCGGCGACGACGTGACGGCCTGGCTCGCCCTGTGCGCGACCACGGTGCTGGTCTCGCCGATCTCCTGGTCGCACCACTGGGTCTGGGTGGTCCCGTTGGCCCTCGTGCTCGTCTGCCACGCCGCGCGGGCACGCCGGGTCGGCCCGTGGCGGCTTGTCGCGCTCGTTCTCGTGATCGTCACGACCGCGCCGCACTGGTGGGTCCTCGGCGCGCAGGAACGGGACGCGCTGTCCTGGTGGCACCAACCATTGGCGGCCAGCTACGTGCTCATGGGCCTCGGGCTGCTGACGCTCGCCGCACGGCGCCCGAACGTCCTCGCGCCCGGGCTGTCCCGCGGGTCCGCCACCGCCGCGAGTCGGGCCGGGACCGGCCCCGCGTGACCGAAGATCACCCGATCAGCGGAATGATCCCCTCATGACCGCCCGCCGCGCGGAACGGGCGACGCCGGGACGGACGCGCGGAGCACGGAAAAGCGGAAGGGCCCCGCGATGATCGCGGGGCCCTTCCGGTGCCTGTGTGGTACGGGCGGAGCGTCAGATGATCCGGACGCCCTGGGCCTGCGGGCCCTTGGCGCCCTGGCCGATCTCGAACTCCACCCGCTGACCCTCCTCGAGGGTGCGGAAACCACGGGCGTCAATCTCCGAGTAGTGCACGAAGACGTCCTTCGCGCCGCCGTCCGGCGTGATGAAGCCGAAGCCCTTCTCGGAGTTGAACCACTTGACAGTGCCCTGAGTAGCCATTGGCGTCTCCTCTACAGGTGCCGGGGTCGGAATCCGCGGTTGCGTATCCCGGGTCCGGTGTCAGACCGCAACTTCTCCGGCAGAACCTGGAGGAAAGCAACGAACCGCACAACCTCGCCCCGCTCACGCGGAACGTTTCGACCGTGGCCAGTCAACCACGAAACGCGCCGGCGCGCACGCTCGGCGTGATCCAGGACACCATTCTCCCCCGATCGGTTCATCCGGACCGCAGGATCGGGTGGGGCCGACCGGCCCTCCCCCGTCCGGACTCCCGCCACGAGCGCCGCCAGGAACACGGCCAGGAACAGCGCCGTGAACGGGGGGCGGGCGACCGGTCCCCGGTCACACTCCCCGGGCGCTCGCTCTTCCTTTGGTTAGACTTACCTAAGTTGCCAGGCTGGACGGAACTACTGGGGAGGACACCATGCCGAACTCCGAGGCCCGGGTCGCGACCGAGCGGGCGTCCCGCTACCTGGTCCAGCTCTGCAAGCACCTCGGACACAAGGTCACCGCCGAGTGGACCGAGGAGCGCGGCCGCGTGGACTTCGGTTTCGGCACGTGCGTCATGGAGGCCGTCGACGGCGCGCTCGTGATGCGGGCGGAGGGCCAGGACGACGAGGCGCTGGGCCGGGTCGAGCACATCGCCGGCGACCACCTGGAGCGCTTCGCGGCCAGGGACGGTCTCAAGGTCACCTGGTCCCGCAACTGACTCGAACCGCGTGACAGGAAGGCGGAGCGCTCCCGACCGGGAGCGCTCCGCCTTCCTGTGTCGCCTTCCTGCCCTCCTGCCAGCCTTCGGGGTGGGCGTCCCTCACACCCTGCTGGGATCGGGCGCGGGCAGCAGGCCGGCCCCGACGCAGTGGTCGAGGTAGCGGTGCAACAACGCCCGGTCCGCGACCGGACACTCGATCCCCGTGCCCGCCAACGCGTGCCGCAGGTCGTCCGACCGGACGGGGCCGAGCCGGAACGCGGGCGCCGACCCTCCGCCGTCCGCCCGGAGGTCGAAGAAGACCATCGTGGCCAGGTTCTCCGCGTCCGCTCCCTCGGCGACCCTCGCGCACCACGTGGGCACGTCCAGCTCGTCCACCGCGTAGCCGTAGTCCCGCACCCATCCGGCGAGGTCGGTCAGCCGCACGGGCGGCACCGGCGCGACGTTGAACACCCGTCCCGGCTCCGGCGTGCCGGTCAACGACAGGCGGACCAGCGCCCGCGCCACGAAGTCGACCGGGGTCCAGGTCTCGGCCACGTCGAGCACGGGCAGCGCGCCGGCCCGGATGCCGGGGAGCAACAGCCGCCACACCAGGTCCTGCTCGTTGACCAGGCCGGTGCCGGGAGCGCCGACGACGCGCCCGAGCCGGTAGACGGTCACCGGCAGACCGCGGTGCGCGGCCTGTTCCATCAGGCGTTCCGCGACCCACTTGCTCTGCTGGTACCCGTCGGCGAGCCCGGGGTGCGCCGGCACGAACGCCTCGGGCACCTCCGGGCTGACCCCTTCGGGCGGGCCGACGGCCAGCGTCGAGACGTGGTGCACCGGGACGGGTCGCCCCGCGGCGGCGAGCCGCAGGATCTCCCTGGTGCCGAGGACGTTCGCCGCCCGCAGGCTCCGGTACTCGCGGACGACGCTCACCACGGCGGCGTTGTGGTAGATCGCGTCGCACTCCTCGGCCAGCTCGGCGAACCGCTCGGCGTCCAGCCCGAGCCACGGCCGGGTCAGGTCGGCGGGCAGCGCGACGACGCGGTCGGCGACGTCGGTCAGCGGCAGGTGCTGCCTGGTCAGCGCCGCCCGGACGCGTCGCTCCGCGCTCGCGGCGTCCTCGGCCCTGACGAGGCACACCACGCGGGCGTCGGTCTGGGTGAGCAGTTCGTGGAGTAGGTGCGCGCCCACGAACCCGGTCGCGCCGGTGAGCAGCACCTGGCGCGGGCGCGTCACGCGGACCGGTGTGACGGTGGAGGGCACGACGTCCTCTCCCAGCACGGCGTCGCCCACCGCGAGCGGGGGAAGCCCTCCCCCGTCGCCGACCAGGCCGCGTTCCTGGTCCAGCGCCTCGGCGAGGGCGGCCACCGTCGGGTGCCGGAACAGCGTCGCGACCGGCACCGGCTGCCCCAGCTCGACGCCGAGCCGGTTGGCCACCTGGATGGCCTGCAACGACTGCCCGCCCAGTTCGAAGAAGTCGTCCTGGAGGGACAGGCCGGGGACGCCGAGGACCTCCCGCCACACCCGCAGCACGACCCGCTCGGTCCCGCTGGCCACGGCCACGGAGGCGTTGGTGGCGTTGGTGGCGTCGGCGGCGGTGTCGTTCTCGGCAGGGAAACCCCTGGCGCGCAACGCCTTCCGGTCGATCTTGCCCGAGCTGGTCCTCGGCAGCCGGTCCACGACCGCGACGGCCGACGGGACCACCGCGGCCGGCAGGGACGCCCGCAGGTGCGCGCGCAGCTCGGCGGGTGTCGGAGCGTCCCCGTCCGCGCCCTCCGCCAGCACGACGTGGGCGGACAGGCGCTTCACGCCGCCGGGCAGGACGTGGCCGACGACCGCGGCCTCGCGCACCGCGGGGTGCCCGAGCAGCACGGTCTCGACCTCGGTCGGGTCGACCCGGTGCCCGCTGATCTTGAACTCGTCGTCCACCCTGCCGACGAACACCAGGTCGCCGCCGGGTCGGCAGCGCACCAGGTCGCCGGTCCGGTAGGCGCGCGGTCGTCCGGGCAGCGCGGCCAGGGCGGCGAACCGGGTGTCGTCCAGTTCCGGCCGGCCCAGGTACCCGGTCGCCAGCCCGCCCCCGAGCAGGCACAGCTCCCCCGTCTCCCCGAGGGCGACGGGCCTGCCGTGCCGGCCGACGACGGCCGCGACCACCCCGGGCAACGGCCGGCCGATCGGGACTTCCTCCCCGACGGGTCCGTGCCCGCTGAGCGTGGCCACGGTCGCCACGACCGTCGCCTCGGTCGGTCCGTAGGTGTTGAGGAGCTGGACCTCCGGCGCGACGCTCGCCCGCCACCGCGCCACGCGCTCCGGCAGCGCGGCCTCACCGCCGATGATCACGGCGCGGACCGAGGGGGGAACGGTGGCCGCGCCGGTCGACACGCTGTACGCGACCTCGTGCCAGAAGGCGGTGGGCAGGTCCAGGACGGTGACGGCCCGCTCGGCGCAGGCGGTGAGGAAGTCCGGGACCGACTCCAACATCTCCTCGGTGCGCACGACGAGCGTCGCGCCGGCGCACAGGGTCAGGTAGATCTCCTCGACGCTGGCGTCGAAGTGCAGCGGCGCGAACTGGAGCACGCGGTCGTCGCCGCGCACCCCGTACCGGTGGGACGCGCCGGCCACGAAGTGCGCCAGCGCGCCCCGGCTCACGACCACGCCGTTGGGCTGGCCGGTGGAACCCGACGTGTAGATGACGTAGGCCGGCCACTCCGAAGCCGGGGTGGGAAGCGCGTCGGCGTCTCCCGGCCTGTCCGCCGACCTCCCGTCGAGCAGGACGACCTGGCACGCGGCGTCCTCGGGGACGCTGGCGGCGTGGTCGGCGGTGGTGACCAGCAGGCGCGGCCCGGCGTCGGCCAGGACCGTGGATGCCCGGTTCCTCGGGCCGTGGGGGTCGAGCGGCAGGTATCCGGCTCCGGCGAACAGGACGCCGAGGAACGCCACGACCGCGTCGACGCCCCTGGGGAGCATGACCGCGACGGGCAGGTCCGGGCCGGCGCCCGACGCCACGAGCCGCGCGGCCAGTCCGCGCGCCCGCCCGACCAGCTCGCCGTAGGTGACGCGCGTGTCGCCGTGCTCCACGGCCACCGCGTCGGGTCGTCGCTCGGCCCACCGTCCAATCAGGTCGGTGACGTCGGTCGGCGTCGCGGGGAGCGGGCCGCCGTCGAGCACGGAAACGGCCGCGCCGTCGGCAGGCCCCGCCAATGGAATGTCCACATCGGACAGAGGGGTGTCGGGCCGGGCGGTCAGCGCGTCCAGCAGCGCCAGGAACGTCCGCTGGTGGGCGGCCAGGTCGTCCTCGGTGTAGAGCGCGGGGTTGGCGTCGAACTCCACCTGGGGACCGCTGCCGTCGCACCGGTGGTGGACGGCGATGGACAGGTCCTCCACCGGGCCGGCGGACACGTTGTGCGCCGTGCCCCGGTGCCCGGCGAACCTGAGGTCGTAGTCGAACGGCATGATGTTGACGACCGGGCCAAACAAACGCCGGTCCCCGCCGATCAGCCGCAGGTCGCGTTTGAGGTCCTCGTAGCGGTAGCGCTGGTGTGGGCGGATTCGGCGGAGTTCCGAGGACACCGCGCGGACGAGGTCGAGCAGGCTGGCGTCGGGCGCGACCGGGACGCGCAGCGGGACGATGTTCATCGCCATGCACGGCACGCGCAGGGCCGCCGATCCCATCCGCCCCATCACCGGCAGGCCGAGGACGACCTCGCCGGCTCCCGTCGCGCGCGCCAGGTGTCCCGCGACGACCGCGAGCAGCACCTCGGGCCACGTGGTCCTGCCCAGACGAGCGACGGCGCCCACAGCGTCCATTGTGGACTTACCAATGGTCGTGCCGCTCCTGAGCGCCCACGACGACATCGGGGCGACGCGCTCGGTGAACCCGACGACCTCCGGCCGGTCGGCGAAGCGCTCCGACCAGAAGTCGCGGTCACGCTGGAACTGCTCCGACGCCCGGTACTCCACGTCCTCGGCCACCACCGACGACAGGGACCCGAAACCGGACGGCGGCACCGGCGCGCCGGTCGCGAGCGCGGTGTAGACCTCGGCCACCCGGCGGGCGAGGAGGGAGTGGCCGAAACCGTCCAGCGCGATGTGGTGCACCCGCTGGTACCAGCGGAACCGGTCCGGTGCCATGCGCAGCAACGCCTGCGCGAAGAGCGGACCGCGCGTGAGGTCGACGGCACGGGCGAGGTCGGCCCGCATCCACGCCTCGGCCGCCGACGCCGGGTCGGGCTCCCCGCTCAGGTCCACCACCGGGAAGTCCCAGTCCGGCACGGGTCCCGGGGTCTGCCACGGCCCCTCGGCGTCGGCGTCGAACCGGACGTGCAACGCCTCGGCCTCGGCCACGGCCACGCGGACCGCGGCCTCGAACACCCGGTGGTCCACCGGGCCGTGGATCTCGACGTACTCCGCGGCGTTGTACACCGGGCTGTCCTGGTCGAGCCGCTGGCCGGACCAGATTCCCGCCTGGGCGGCCGACAGTGGCCACCGCGCGTCGCTGGGCAGGGGCATGGCTTCTTCCGTTCCGCCGGGGCCGCTTCAGCGCGGCAGTCGTGTGGACAGCAGCTCCCACCAGGCGGCCAGGGAGGGCCGCTCGGCCAGCTCGACGAAGGTGACCTCGACGCCGGCGGCCCGCCAGCGCTCGACGAGGCTCATGATCCGCACCGAGTCGAGGCCGGTGTCGACGAGGTCGTCCTCGACGGCGATGTCCTCCGGCTCCAGGTACAGGACCTCCGCGAGGTCGGCCCGGACGCTGTCGAGGGTGAGGGTCTGCTCGGGCACGGTGCTCTCCTTCTCCGGCGCGCCGCCGGCCACGCCAGGCCGGCCCGCTGGTCTGTCTACTGTGGATTGAACGGCGGGAGCCGGCTCAGCCGGCCTTCGCGGCGCGGGGCGCGGCGAGCCACGTCGCGGCCCGCTCGGTGGTGGTGACCACGGCGCACCGCTGCGCGGCGTACTCCACGGCCATCCGGTGGTGCTCCACCGAGAAGTCCGCCACCGCGTCCGCCACCACGAACGTCTGGCAGTCGTTCATGAACGCGTCCGCCGCGGTCATCAGGACGCCGATGTGGGCGTAGATCCCGGTCACCACCAACTGGTCCCGGCCCCACTCCCGCATCCGCTCCCGCAGGTCGGTGCGCACGAACGCGGAGTACCGCCACTTCGTCAACACCACGTCGTCGTCGCCGGGCGCGAGATCGTCGACGATCCGCTCCTCGCCGAGACCACCGGGAATGCCGTCACCCCAGTAGTCCTGCAACAGGCCGCGCTGCCGCGGCGTCTGCCCGCCCGGCTGGGCGGAGAACACCACCGGCACGCCGGTCTCCGCGCACGCCGCGCGCAGCGCGCGGATGTTGGCGACCAGCTCGGTGATCGGGGACGCGCCGTCCTCGAACGGGCGGACGAAGTACCGCTGCATGTCGTGGACCAGCAGCACCGCCCGCTCGGGGTCCACCTCCCAGGAGACCCGGTTGGCCGGCAGGTCGGCCTCGGTCGGCATGGGGTACGACGGGATCGCGGGAATGGCCATGGCTCAGGAGTCCTTCCGAACGTGGGTGGACCGGACGGTGTTGGCGATCAGCGCGCGGAGTTCCTTCTTCGACACCTTCCCGACGCCGGTCTCCGGGAACGACTCCACGAACTCCACCCTGTCCGGGATCTTGAAAGCGGCCAGTCCCCGCCCCCGCAGGAACCGCGTCAGCTCCACGGCCCTCGGCGCGGGGTCGCCGGGGATCACGAAGGCGCAGGTGCGCTCGCCGAGGTACTCGTCCGGCATGCCCACCACCGCCACGTCCCGCACGCCGGGGTGCGCCAGCAGGTGGTTCTCGACCTCCTCGGCGGCGACCTTCTCCCCGCCCCGGTTGATCTGGTCCTTGGCCCTGCCCTCCACCACGAGGTAGCCCTCGGGGGTCAGGCTCACCACGTCGCCGGTGCGGTAGAAGCCGTCAGGGGTGAACGACCGCCGGTTGTGTTCCGGCGCCCGGTAGTACCCCCGGATCGTGTAGGGCCCCCTGGTCAGCAGGTGCCCCTCCACGCCGACGGGCACCGGCCGGTCGTCGTCGTCGACCACGAGGACCTCGTCGTGCTCGGAGATCGGCCGCCCCTGCGTGGTGACCACGATCTCCTCGGGGTCGTCCAGCCGGGTGTAGTTGACCAGGCCCTCGGCCATGCCGAACACCTGCTGCAACCGGCACCCCAACACGGGGGTCACCCGGCGGGCGGCCTCCGCCGAGAACTTCGCGCCGCCGACCTGCAACACCTCCAGGCTCGACAGGTCGTGGGCGGTGTTGGGCGCGGCCTGCATCCACACCAACGCCAGGGGCGGCACCACCCCGGTGATCGTGACCCGCTCCCGCTCCACCAGGGCGAACGCCACGTCGGGGCTGGGCTGCGGGCACATCACCACCCGGCCGCCGGCCCACAGCGTGCCCAGCGAGCCGGGGGACGACAGCGGGTAGTTGTGGGCGGCGGGCAGCACGCACAGGTAGACGCTCTCCGGCGTCAGGCCGCAGATGCGCGCCGACTCCCTGACGCTGAACAGGTAGTCGTCGTGCGTGCGGGGAATCAGCTTGGGCACACCGGTGCTCCCGCCCGAGAGCTGGAAGAACGCGACCTCGGACGCGTCGACCTCCGGGAGGTCGGCCACGGCGGCGTCCCGCTCGGACTCCGGCACCCGCACCTCGTCCAGCGCGGTGTGCTCGCCGGGGTCGCCGACGACCAGCACGTGCCGCAGGCCGGGGACCTTCCGCCGCACCTCCGACGCCAGCGCGCGGTAGTCGAAGCCGCCGTGCCGGTCCGCGATGACGTAGGCGGCGGCCTCGGTGAACTCGCAGAAGTACGTGATCTCCGCCGAGCGGTGCGCCGGCAGCGCGAACACCGGCAGGGCGCCCGCCCGCCACACGCCGAACACCACCTCCAGGAACTCGGCGATGTTCGGGAGCTGCACCACGACCCGCTCCCCCGGGGCCACCCCGAGGCGCAGCAGGCCCGCCGCCACGCGGTCGGCGCGGGCGTCCAACTCCGCGTAGGTCCAGCGGCGGTCCCCGCAGACCACCGCGATCCGGTCAGCATGGAGCGCGGCCCGCTCCCGCAGCATCGCCCCGAAGGTCTGGCCCTGCCACAGTCCCAGCTCCCGGTACCGCGCGGCGACCTCCTCGGGCCACCCCACACACCCCGCCAGCAATCCCCTACACCCCACAACCTCGAATCAAGGGCTCACGAGGCCCACAGGTCAACGACACGGAAAGAGACACCGACGCCGGGCCCTACAGCGGCTGGTCCACGCCCAAGGCGCGCAACATCGTCCGGAACTTGGCCGAGGTCTCGGCCAACTCCTCGCCAGGAACGGAATCCACCACGATCCCGCCGCCGGCGAACAGCCGCAGCCGCGAGCCGGACGCCTCGGCGCAGCGGATCGTGACCACCCACTCGCCGTCGCCCGAGGCGTCGCCCCACCCCAGCGCCCCGGTGTAGAAACCCCGGTCGAACGGCTCCAGCTCGCTGATCGCCGCCCGCGCGACACCCGTGGGCGTCCCGCACACCGCGGGCGTCGGGTGCAACGCGCAGGCGAGTTCGAGCGCGGAGACCTCCGGGTCGCGCAGCTCGCCGGTGACCCGCGTGGACAGGTGCCACATCGTCGCGGTGCGCACCAACGACGGGCCGGAGGGGACCTCCAGCCGGCGGCAGAACGGCCGCAGCGTCTCGGCGACGAACTCCGCCACCACCGCGTGCTCGCGCCGGTCCTTGGCCGACGCCAACAACTCGTCCGCGCGACGCTGGTCCTCGATCGGGTCGGCGCCACGGGGCCGCGACCCCGCCAGCGGGTTGGACACGACCCGCGTGCCCGAACGGGAGACGAGCAGTTCCGGGCTCGCGCCGACCAGCGTCCGGTCGTCGGGCAGGGCGATGCCGAACGTGTAGCCAGCGGGGTCCCGGCGCGCCAGGCGACGCAGCAACGGCCGCACGTCGACCGGGCCCCACCCGCCCGGCGCGGTCAGCTCCAGCGACCGCGCCAGCACCACCTTCTCGAACTCCCCCGCCCGCATCCGATCCACGGCCCGCGCGACCGCGGCCATGTGGGCCTCTGGCCCGGGCACGGGGCGGACGTCGAAGACTGATCCGTCCACAGAGGACTGTCCAGTGGACCGCCCGTCGCCGTGCTCCCAACAGAGGGCGGCCAGGGCGTCGTCCGACTCGTCGGCGAGCGGGCCGGCCCGCCGCACCGACTCGGGGACGACCAGGTGCGCGGGGGCGTCGTGGTCGAAGGGCACGGCGCCGACGACGACCGGGGCGTCCTCGCCCGCCGCCGCGGCCTCGCGCAGGGTCGCGGCGACCCTGTCGGCGAGGCCGACGAGCTGGTCGCCCGCGTCGGCGGCGGGGACGACGACGCGCACGCCCTCCGCCAGCAGGGTCCTGGTCGGCGAGGCGAAGAAGGAGGAGACGCCCGGCCGGTACCGGCCGAGGAGGTCGGCGGCGGACGTCGTCACGTCGTGGAGGGTGGTCACGCTGCTACTCCGTTTCCCGGCGCCCCGAGGGGCGTGCGTGTCGGTCCGGTCTGCCCCGAGGGGAGATCGGCGGTCAGGCGCGCAGGGTCGCGCCGCCGTCCACGTACAGGTCGTGCATGGTGATGTGCCGGGCCCGGTCCGACGCCAGGAACACCACGGCGTCCGCCACGTCCGACGGTTCGGCCATGCGCCCCAACGGAATCCCCACCCGGAAGGCGGCCGGGTCCCCCGCGAGCACCGACTCCGCGCCGGAGGAGCCGTCGGCCCACATCGCGCGCTGCATCGGCGTGTCCGTCGACCCGGGAGCCACCACGTTGCACCGGATGCCGAACTCCGCCAGCTCCAGCCCGAGGCACTTGGTGAACATCGTCGACGCCGCCTTGGACGCCGCGTACGCCCCCATCCGCATCCTCGGCACGCCGGCCGCGTTCGAGCTGACCGTCACGATCACGCCCGACCTCCTGGGCGCCATGCGCCGCGCCACGGCCCGCGACACGTGGAACACGCCGGTCGTGTTCACCGCGAACGTCTCGGCCCAGTCCTCGTCGGACATCGACACCACGGGACCGGTCCGCAGCACCCCGGCGACGTTGGCGAGGATCGCGACCGGCCCCAGCTCGCGCTCGACCCGGTCCACCACCGACTCCACCGCCGCGCCGTCCCGGACGTCGGCGACGAACGGCGCCACCCGGTGCCCCTCCCCGGACAGTTGCCCGGCCAGGTCGGTGACCCCCTCGGCGTCCCGGTCCACCGCGGCGACCACGGCCCCCGCCTCGACCAGGGCGCGGACCACGGCCGCGCCGATGCCGCGACCAGCGCCCGTGACGAGGGCGACCCTGCCCGCGATGCCGTTGCCGTCCATGCGTTCGTTCCCTCTCGCTCGCGCCGGGACGGGGTCGGGAAGCGCGGCCGGGCACCCCGCCGGCTGGGCGGAGCGGTCCGGCCGGGGCGGTCCCGGACGACGCTCCGGACCCCAATGTGAAGGTGAGGCTAACCTAAGTTCACTCGATCGTGTGAGTGCCGCCGCGTGATCGGTCTCACCGGCCCCGTCCCCCACCGCCTCCGGCTCCACCGACGTGACTGTTACGGGGAACAAGGAACCCGCGGCCGGTCGGCAGATACCACGTCCTGCCACGAACGGCTCAACCCGCACTCACCCGATCAGACCAGCAGGCGGGCGGACGGCGGACAACGCCCGCCAAGCCGTGAAGAGAAGGACAGAAGAACGCCCGCCGACGCACCGGACCGGGAGGCCGGGTGCGCCGACGGGCGTCCAGGGCGCCGGGAGCGGCGAGGTCGGGTCAGGACCGCGCCGTCACTTCGCCATGGCCTTCTGGACGTCGTCGAGCACGGCGCGGGCCCCGAGCGGGCCGCCCCTGCTGGTCCACAGGGAGCCGTCCACGGGGACGAGGTGGTTGTCCCGCACGGCCTTGAGCTGCTGGAAGGCCGGGGTGTTGCGGGCCTGCTCCATCGCCTGCACGGCCTCGCCGTCCGGGGTGAGCGTGCCCAGGAACAGCCAGTCGCCGTCCATCTTGGCCAGCGCCTCCAGGCTCAGCGGCGCGCCGTGGCTGAAGCCCGGCTCCTGCTGGGCGGCCGGGCGGCGCAGGCCGAGGTCGGCGACCACCAGGCTGGCGAACTGCTGGGTCTGCATCACGCCGGGGCCCTTCGGGTTCCAGCGGACGATGCTGACCTCGGCGTTGGCGTTCGGGCCGAGCTTCCCCTTCACCTCCTGGACCCTGCGGTCGTAGTCGGCCAGCACGGCCTCGGCCTTCTCCGTCTTGTTCAGCACGTCGGCCTCGGTGCGGAAGGCCGTCTTCCAGTCGGTCTCCGGCTTGTAGGTCACCACGGTCGGCGCCACCTGGCGGAGCTGGTTGAGCAGGTTCTCGTCGGTGAGGCCGCCGGCGAGGATCACGTCGGGGTTGGCCTCGACGACCTTGTCCATCGACGGCGTGGTGATGTCCCCGACCACCTTCACGTCCTTGACCCGGTCGCCGAGGTACCGCGGCGGGGTCTTCTGGCCGCGGCCGTTGACGGTGCCGACCGGCCGCATGTCCAGCGCGAGCACCGCGTCGAGGTCCTGCTCGCTCAGCGCGAGGACGCGCTGCGGGTTGGCCGGCACCTCCATCTGCTTGCCGGTGACGTCGGTGATCGTGCGCTTGGCCGAGGCGTCCTGGCCGCCGGCGGCCGGGGTGTCGCCCGACGAGCAGGCGGACAGGCCGACCAGCGCGGCGAGGGAGGCCGCCACCAGGCCCAGTCCACGGCGGGGGAGACGAGCAGAAGCGGTCATGGTTCCTCTCCGACGGTGGGAGTCCGACGCGCACGTCCGAGGCGGGGGCCGGAAGGCGGACGCGGGTCCGCCGGCGGACGCCGACCGGGTGTGGTGGTCCCGGATGTCAGGACCCCGGGAGGCCCGAAGTCCCCGAGCCGGGGACGGGCCCCGGAACGCCACCCTCGGTCATGCACGGCGCGTTAGGTTAGCCTCTCCTTATGCGCCTGTCATCGGTACGCCAGTCGTGTGAACCAGACGATGATGAATCACACACTGCGATCACCGTACCGACGCGGCGCCGCCCGCGACACGGCCTCGTGGGCCTGGTCGCGCTCGGCCTCGGCGTGCTGGCCGTCGCCCTGCTGACCTGCTCCATCCTCGTCGGCTCCGGCGAGATCCCGACGAGCAGGGTCGTCGACTACCTGCTGGGCCACCCCGACGCGGTGGCGGACCCGCAGCTACAGATGGTGATCAACACGCTGCGTGTCCCCCGGACCCTGACCGCGGTCCTGGTGGGCGCCGGGCTCGGCGTCGCCGGCACGCTCCTCCAGTCGGCCACCCGCAACCCGCTCGCCGAGACCGGCCTGCTCGGCGTGAACTCCGGCGCGGCGCTCGGCGTCGTCCTCGGCATCTCCTACGCCGGCGTGGAGAGCGGCTACGGCTACCTCGTGTGGGCCTTCACCGGCGCGGCCGTCGCCAGCGCGCTCGTGCTGCTGATCGCCAGGACCGGCGGGGCCATGGTCTCGCCGTTGCGGCTCGTGCTCGCCGGCGCGGCGCTCGGCGCGACGTTCCGGGGGATCATGGCCTCGATCCTGTTGCGCCAGCCCAACTCCTACGACCAGTACCGGTTCTGGGTCATCGGCTCACTGTCCGGTGTGGACATGAGCATCGCGCTGCGGATGCTGCCGGCCGTCGTGATCGGCCTCCTCGCGGCCGTGCTCGTGGCCCGACCGCTGTCCGCGCTGCACCTGGGCGACGACGCGGCGCGCGCCCTCGGCCACCGGCCCGGGGTCGTGCGGGTCGTGGTGGCGGTCGTGGTGACCCTGCTGGCCGGCGCCTCGGTCGCGATGGCCGGCCCGGTCGCCTTCCTCGGCCTGCTCGCGCCCTACCTCGCGCGGGCGGTCGCCGGACCTCGCGTGCTCGCGCAGGTCGCGCTGTCCGGCCTGGCCGGCGTGGTCCTCATGCTCGCCTCCGACGTGCTCGCCAGGGTCGTGATCCGCCCGTACGAGGCCCCGGTCTCGGTGCTGCTGGCGATCGTCGGCGGCCCCGCGCTCATCCTCATCGTCCGGTCCCGCCGGCTGATGACCCTGCGGACGGAGTCGTGATGGAACACCGGGTCCCCCCGCCCCCGGACAGCGTCGTCCTCCGACGCGGCGCCCTCTCGGTCCTGCTGCCCCGGCGCGCGACCCTCGCCGCGCTCGGCCTCGGGGTCCTCGCCGCGGCGGCGGTCCTGGTCTCGACGGTCGTCGGCGCGGGCCAGCTCTCGCCGGGGCAGGCGCTGAGCGCGTTGTTCGGCGAGGGCGGCCGCGGCGCGGTGCTCATGGTCCAGCAGTTCCGGCTGCCCCGGGTGATCGCGGGGCTGCTGGCCGGCGCGGCGCTCGGCGTGGCCGGCTGCCTCACCCAGACCGTGGCCAACAACCGGCTGGCCACCCCCGACCTGCTCGGCGTCACCGACGGCGCGACCGTGGCGATCCTGGTCGCGGTCACCGGCAGCACCGCCGGCATGATCGGCGCGTGGTGGCTGGGGCCGGTCGGCGCGGTCGCGGCCGGCGCGCTGGTCGTGCTGGCCGCCGGCGGGGCCGACACCGGCGGATACCGCGTGCTCGTGGTCGGCCTCGCGCTCTCGGTCACGGTCCGCGCGGTCACCGACCTCGTGCTCTCCCAGCAGGGTCTGCACACCTCGGCGGCCGTGTTCACCTGGACGATCGGCAGCCTCAACGGGCGCGGGTACCCGGTGGCCGTCCCGGTCGGGATCGCGCTGGCCCTGCTGCTGCCCCTGGCGGTGCTCGCCGGCCGCCAGCTCTCGGTGCTCCGCTTCGACGACGACGTGGCCGCGACGCTGGGCGTCGACCCCCGCCGCGCGCGGCTGCTCGTGCTCGTCATGGCCGTCCTGCTGGCCGGGCTCGCCGTCGGCGTCGGCGGCCCGATCGCCTTCGTGGCCATGGCCGCCCCGGTGCTCGCGGCCCGGCTGGCGGGCCCCGCCCGGGTGCCGCTGGTCGGCTCCGCCCTCGTCGGCGGCGCGCTGGTGGTCGTGGCCGACACGCTGGCCAGGGTCGCCACCGAGCACGAGCTGCCGGTCGGCGTGGTCACCAACATCCTCGGCGGGCCGTTCCTGCTGTGGGTCCTGCTCAGCGACAAGTCGGTCAGGAGGTTCTAGTGGAACTGGTCGTGGAGGGACTGCGGGCCGGCTACCCGGGGTTCGTCGCCGTGGACGGGGTGGACCTGCGCGTGCCTCCCGGGCAGGTGGTGGCCGTGGTCGGCCCCAACGGCTGCGGCAAGTCGACGCTGCTGCGCGCCGTCGCCCGGCTGCACCGGCCCGAGGCGGGGCGGGTCATGGTCGGCGACGCCGACCTCTGGAGCCTGCGGCCCCGCCAGGCCGCCCACCGCGTCGCGTTGCTGCCGCAGTCGCCGAGGGCGCCGGAGGCGATCACCGTGGCCGGCTTGGTCCGGTTCGGTCGGCACCCGCACCAGGGCCTGTTCCGGCAGTGGTCGGCCGAGGACGAGCGGATCGTCGGCGAGGCGCTGGCCGCGACGGGCGTGGCCGACCTCGCCGAGCGGCGCCTGGACCAGCTCTCCGGCGGGCAGCGGCAGCGGTGCTGGATCGCCATGACGTTGGCGCAGCGCACGCCGGTCGTCCTGCTGGACGAGCCGACCAGCGCGCTCGACCTCGGCCACCAGGTCGAGGTCCTCGGCCTGGCCAGGGAGGTGGCCGCGACCGGGCGCACCGTCGTGATGGTGCTGCACGACCTGGCGTCGGCCGCCCGGTACGCCGACCACCTCGTCGCGATGCGCGCCGGCCGGATCGTCGCCGCCGGCCCGCCCCGCGAGGTGGTGGACGCCGAGCTGGTCCGCGCGCTCTACGACATCGACGCCGACATCCTGCGCGCGCCCGCCGACGGCGCGCCCGTGGTCGTGCCCGCGCCCGCCGAGTCCCTCACCGCCGAGTCCCTCACCGCCGAGGCCGCTCCGGCGACCAGCTCCGAAAGCAGCACAGCAACCGGCCCAGCGACCAGCACAGCCAGCACAGCGACCAGCACGGCCAGCACGGAAGCCGGCTCGGCGGCCACCTCGCCCGCCGAGGTGGTCGCGTGAGCGTGAGGCCGAGGCCGACGGCTCCGCCCCGCACCCCCATGCCGCCGCCCGAGACCGCGGTGAGCCCGCGCGTCTCGGCGCTGGAACGGGACCTGGCCGAGGGGCGCGAGGACGTGCTCGCCCGGTTCTGGGCGGAGGTGGCGGGCCGGGGAACGCCGCTGGTGGAACGCGTCGCCGCCGACGACGACCACCACGTCGTCACGTTCCTCTGGCGCGATCCGGGCACCCGCACGCGCGAGGTCCTCCTGCTCGCGAACTGCGTGACGGACCGCAGCGTGCTCCCGCTGAGCAGGCTCCTGCGGGTGCCCGGCACCGACGTGTGGCACCGCTCGTACCGGCTCCCCGGCACGTGGCGCGGCAGCTACCAGTTCGTGGCGCTGGAGGAGCCGTTCTCGGCGGCGACCGGGGACGAGGACGGGAACGACGCGTCGGCGGGGCACCGGATGTGGCGGATGTTGGGGCTGATGGCGGAGCCCGACCCGCTCAACCCCCGTCGCCTCCCGGCGCGCTGGGGCGCGCCACCGAAGTCGGTGGCCGAGCTGCCGGCGGCTCCCCCGCAGCCCTGGCTGTCACCCCGCCCCGACGTGCCCAGGGGCAGCGTCACGTCCCATGTTGTCCACAGTGGACATCTGGGTGAGGACCGTCGCGTGTGGACCTACCTGCCGCACGGGCACGACCATGGCTCCGACTACCCGGTCCTCGTTCTGCTCGACGGCGACATGTGGGGCGACGCCCTCCCTGTTGCGTCCACATTGGACAACCTGGTCGCCGAGGGGCTGCTGCCTCCCCTGGTCGCGCTGATGCCCGACGCGGTGGACAACCCGACCCGGTGGCGCGACCTCGGCTGCCACGAGCCGTTCCTCGGGTTCCTCCGCGACGAGCTGCTGCCGTGGGCCTCCCACCGCTGGCGGGTCACCGACGACCCGGCGAGGACGGTGATCGCCGGTCAGAGCCTCGGCGGGCTGACCGCCCTGTTCGCCGGGCTGCGCGCCCCCGAGCGGTTCGGCAACCTGCTGTCCCAGTCGGGCTCGTTCTGGTGGAGCCCCGAGGGCGGTCCCTCCGACTGGCTCGCCCGCCGGTTCGCGGCCGCGCCGCGCCTCCCCCTCCGGATCCACCTGGAGGCCGGGACGCGCGAGTGGATCCTGACGCCTGCCACCAGGCACCTCCGGAACGTGTTGCGGGACAGGGGATACGAGGTCGAGTACGCCGAGCACGACGGCGGGCACGACTACGCGTGCTGGCGCGGCTCGCTCGCGACCGGGCTGGTGGCGCTGGCCGGCGGCTGGGTCTGACGCCGCCGGCGCACCGCCTCGGCCAGCGAGCGGAGCAGTCCGGCGGTGGTGTCCCACCCCAGGCAGGCGTCGGTGACGCTCTGCCCGAACACCAGGGGCCGGCCGGCGACCACGTCCTGCCGGCCGGGCACGAGGAAGCTCTCCAGCAGCAGCCCCCGCACGCCCTCCTCGCCGGCGGCGATCCGCTCGGCCATCTCGGCGACCACGGCGCGCTGCCGCTCGTGGCACTTGCCGCTGTTGCCGTGGCTGGCGTCGATGACCACCCGCTCGGGCAGGCCGGCGGCGCGCAGGCGGGCCAACGCGTCGCGCACGTCCTCCTCCGAGTAGTTCGGCCCGCCGGGGCCGCCGCGCAGGACCACGTGGCAGTGCGGGTTCCCGCTGGTGCGCAGCACCGAGGGCGTGCCGTCGTCGGCCACGCCGAGGTAGGCGTGCGGGACGGCGGCGGCGCGGATCGCGTCCACGGCGGCCTGGACCGAGCCGGACGTGCCGTTCTTCATGCCCACCGGCATCGGCAGGCCGCTGGCGAGCTGGCGGTGCACCTGGCTCTCCACGGTCCGCGCGCCGACCGCGCCCCACGAGACGAGGTCGCCGAGGTAGGCCGGGGTGACCGGGCTGAGCCACTCGCAGGCGATCGGCAGGCCGAGCCCGGCGATCGCCACCATCATCTCCCGCGCCACACGCAGGCCGGCGCCCACGGCGAAGGCCCCGTCCAGCGAGGGATCGGTCAGCAGACCGGGCCATCCCAGCGCGCTGCGCGGCTTCTCCAGGTACACGCGCATGACCACGAGCAGGTCGTCGGCCACCTCGTCCGCCAGGCGCCGCAACAGCCTGGCGTACGCGAGGGCGGCGTCGACGTCGTGGATCGAGCAGGGCCCCACCACCACGAGCAACCGGTCGTCGGTCCCGGCGAGCACCCGACAGACGGCCTCCCGCGCGCCCAGCACGGTCTCCGCGACGGCGTCGGTGACGGGCAGGCGCTCGGCCAGCGCGGCGGGGGTGGTCAGCGGCTCGGTGGTCACCCGCCCGCCCGACTCCCGCGCACGCGCCTCTCGTGACCCTGACCCTCGCGACACGGGGGGCCGGTCCGGCACCGCGGCAGCGCGCATCACGTCTCCTCGCTCGATCGGGTGATGAGGTGAGGTAAGCCTAACCTCAATAGATCCTCCGGCAAGCGTCCGTGTCGCCGGTCACGCGCCACCACGCGGGGACGGGGCAGCCGCCGAAAAGACCCTGGAACACGGCGGGAAACGGCTGGGACACCACCGAAAGGCCGACGAAAGGCCGGCGGAGGACCGCCAGAAACGCGTCGTCCCCGCGCGGCCCGGGAGAAGCCGCACGGGGACGAGGTTCGACGCGGGACTCAGACCAGCCAGACCGCCGTGTCCGACGGGAGCAGGACGCGCTCACCGTCCCGCTCCAGCGGCCCGCTGGCGATCAACACCCGGTCGTGGGGCGGCAGCTCCACCGCCTGCGCGCCCAGGTTCACCACGCAGCGGAAGCCGCCACCGCGCCGGAAGTCGAGCACGTCGGCCGGCGCGCCCTCCACCCAGACCAGGTCCCCGCCCACCGGGAGCTGACGGCGCAACCGGAGGGCGCCCTGGTACAGCCGCAACGTCGAGTCCGGGTCCTTGCGCTGCTCGGCCACGGACAACGCCGCCCAGTCGGCCGGCTGGGGCAGCCACGGCTCGCCGCCCGGCCCGAACCCGTAGCCCGGCTCGTCCGCGGTCCACGGCAGCGGGACGCGACAGCCGTCCCTGCCCTTCTCCGCCCCGCCGCTGCGCCGGTAGATCGGGTCCTGCAACACCTCGGGCGGCAGGTCGGCCACCTCGGGCAGGCCCAGCTCCTCGCCCTGGTAGACGTAGGTGGAGCCGGGCAGCGCCAGGGTCAGCAGCGCGGCGGCCCGCGCCCGCCGCAGCCCCAGCTCGGCGTCGACCCGCGGCTCCCGGCCGTCGGTCAGCAGCCACTCCTTCGGGTCAGCGCCGTCGGGCAGGCCGAGCCGGCTCGCCACCCGCACCACGTCGTGGTTGGACATCACCCACGTGGGCGCGGCGCCCACCGACTCGTTGGCCGAGACGGCCAGGTCGATGCCGGCCCGCAGCTCGTCGGCCCGCCACGGGCGCTGGAGGAAGTCGAAGTTGAACGCCTGGTGCAGCTCGTCGGGCCGCACGTACCGGGCCAGCCGCTCGGGAGGGAACACCCACGCCTCGGCGACGCCGATCCGCTCGCCGGGGTAGTAGTCGAACACCTTGCGCCAGCGCCGGTAGATCTCGTGCACGCCCTCGCGGTCGAGGTAGGGGTGGTCCCGCCCCTCCGCGTGGGTGAACAGCCCCGGATCGGTCCTGACGACCTCGTCCGGGTAGGCGGGGTCCTTCACCATGCCGTGCGCGACGTCCACGCGGAAGCCGTCGACCCCCCGGTCCAGCCAGAACCGCAGGACGTCGTCGAACTCCTCCAGCACCTCGGGGTTGCCCCAGTTGAGGTCGGGCTGCTCCGGCGCGAACAGGTGCAGGTACCACTGCCCGTCCGCCACCCTGCTCCACGCCGGGCCGCCGAAGATGCTGCGCCAGTTGTTCGGCGGCAGCTCGCCGCGCTCGCCCCTGCCGTCGCGGAAGTGGTACCGCTCCCGCTCCGGGCTGCCGGGCCCCGCCCGCAGCGCCGCCTGGAACCACGCGTGCTGGTCGCTGGTGTGGTTGGGCACCAGGTCGACGATCACGCGCAGGCCCCGCTCGTGGGCCTCCTTGAACAGCGCGACCGCGTCGGCGACCGAGCCGAACATCGGGTCGATCTTGCGGAAGTCGGCCACGTCGTAGCCGCCGTCGGCCATCGGCGAGACGTACCACGGATTGATCCACAGCGCGTCGACGCCGAGGTCGGCCAGGTAGTCCAGCCGGCTGCGGATGCCGGTGATGTCGCCGACCCCGTCGCCGTTGCCGTCGGCGAAGGACCGGATGTAGACCTGGTAGATCACCGCGTCGCGCCACCACCGCCGGTCCGGCTCGCGCCGCTCCGACCCCGCCGCGCCGCCGCCCCCCAGCACGCCGCCACCCATGTCGCCTCCCTCGTCAGCCGTCTCGCCGGGCGACGCTAATGACCGCAAATATTTGCAGCCACAATCCTCCCGGGTGACCTACACCACAGTATCCACCTCGGGGAAGGCTCCGCAAAAGCTTGCTGAGCAAGCAACCAACACCACTCTTCCCGTGGTGGGGTCACCGACTGGAGTGATCGTGGATCGACCAGGACGACCGACCGTCGGCGCGGGTCGGCGCCTGCCAACCCCGCCCCGACCTCCTCACGGAGGGCGGCGCCCCCGACGGCGCACCCCCACTGAGGGGTGATCTTCGGGAAGCGCCCTTGCCGACGGCCACCCCGGTTGAGAAGGCTCGAACCGAGACCCCGACACCGGAGGCGACGAGCGCCAGGCGAGAACCGAAGCGCCCGCCTCCACCGCATCACCCACGACGTTCGCGGCGCCCAGCGTGGCGCCGGGACACGACGCGCCGCCGATCCACTGTCCTCAGTGGAGTGTCCACAGCGAACAGACAGCGAACGGACGGAGTCACCGGTCCACATCGGACGGAGAAGACCCGTCGAGGAAGCGGAAGCGAACCGAACGAGCGACGAGCAAGGGGAGGGACATGCGGCAGACGACCCAGGAGCCGACCGTCGACGTCGACGAACTCAGGGAACGGGTCCGGAGCGAGGCGGACCCGCAGCGCGAGGCGCTCAAGGCGCTGGTCAGGATCGCGTCGGTCAGCCGGGACGTGAGCCCGCCGCCGCGGGAGATCGTGGACTGCTGCGACGCGGTCGTCCGGACGCTGCGCGAGGCGGGCATGGACTCCGCGCACAGCGACACCATCACCTACCAGGGCAAGGAGACCTTCCCCCTGGTCTTCGCGCACGAGCCCTGCCGGCTCCCCGTGCCGGACGCGCCGACGGTGGTCATCTACTCGCACTACGACGTCCAGCCGGCGACGAAGGCGGACGGCTGGGACACCGAGCCGTTCGTCCCGGAGGAGAAGCCCGACGGCGACGACACCCGGTTGTACGGGCGCGGCGCGGCGGACGACAAGTCCGGGATCGTCATGCACCTCGGCGTGTGGAAGGCCCTCCAGGACAGACTGCCGGTCAACCTCAAGTTCGTCTTCGAGGGCGAGGAGGAGATCGGCCGGGGCGTGCTGGAGGCCTACCTCGCCGACCCGTCCACCCGCGACGACCGCTTCACCGGCGACCTCGTCGTCGTCGCCGACACCGGCAACCTCGCCGTGGGCGTCCCCACCCTCACCTCGACCCTGCGCGGCATCGCGGTCTTCGACGTCACCGTGGACACGCTGCGGCAGCCGATGCACAGCGGCATGTACGGCGGCCCCGCGCCGGACGCGTTCATGGTGCTGACCCGCGTCCTCGCCAGCCTGCACGACGACGGGGGCGACGTGGCCGTCCCCGGCCTGGTCAGGGACGACGCGTTCCCGTGGGACCCAGTGGACGAGCAGAGGTTCCGCGCCGACGCCGGCGTGCTGGACGGCGTGCCGCTGGTCGGCTCGGGGACACTCGCCCAACGCCTGTTCGGCCGGCCCTCGATCAACGTCGTCGGGCTGGACGGGCCGAAGCCGTGGAACGAGAGCACGAACGTCCTCTGCCACCACGCCAAGGCCAGGATCAGCGTCCGCCTCGCCCCGTCCCAGGACCCCGAGTCCGCGCGGCAGGCCCTCCAGCAGCACCTGGACGCGCAACGCCCGTGGGGCGTGACGCCCAAGGTGGAGTTCGTCGCGGCGGGGGCGGGCTACAAGGCGGACACCGACGGCCCCTACTACCGGATGGCGTTGGAGTCGGTCGCCGAGGCGTACGGCGAGACCACCGCGAGGCAGACCGGCCAGGGCGGGTCGATCCCGCTCGTGCACTCCTTCCACAAGCTCAACCCGCACGCCGACATCGTGCTGTGGGGCTGCGAGGAGCCCAGGGCCCGCATCCACGGCACCAACGAGAGCGTGAGCTACCGCGAACTCGAGGCGATGACCCTCGCCGAGGCACTGCTGCTGGCACGGGCCGGCGGCCAGACCACCACCTCCGGAGGTTCCCGATGACGCAGGCCAGGCGGACCCGCACCCACTCCGACATCCCCTACGGCCCCGACGGCGTCCCGTGGTCGGAGATGCTCCTCTCCGAGGGACTGGCCAACGGCCACCCCGCGCTGATCAGCGACCCCGTGGCCAACCCCCGCGAGGTCTACCCGAGGGACGACCTGCCGCCCAGCGCCTTCGAGCTGCCGCCGACCGGGCTGAGCCCGGAGAAGCGGCACGCCGCGCTCATCGAGCTGGAGGAGTACGTCACCCGCAAGCGCGACCACTTCCTCGGCTACCAGGCCAACCAGGACCAGGACCACTACCGGCTCGACCTGTCCCGGTTCATGGAGAGCCACGTCAACAACGTCGGCGACCCGTTCACCCCGGGGAACTTCAAGGTGAACAGCAAGGTCGTCGAGCGGTGCGTGCTCGACTACTACGCGGCGCTGTGGAACGCCAAGTGGCCGCACGACAAGAAGGACCCCGAGTCGTACTGGGGCTACATGCTCAGCATGGGGTGTACCGAGGGCAACCTCTACGGGCTGTGGAACGGCAGGGACTACCTGTCCGGCAAGGCGTTGGTCACCGATCCCGAGTCGACACCGGAGCAGCCCCGACTGCTGTGGGTCCAGGCCGCGCCGCCGGAGGACCTGCCCGAGGAGCAGAAGCGGAACGCGCTGCACCCGGTGGCCTTCTTCTCCGAGGACTCGCACTACTCGCTGACCAAGGCGATGCGGGTCCTCGGCATCGACACCTTCTACGCCATCGGCCAGCGGGACTACCCGACGGACAACCCGCTCGACCCGGGGAGGCCATGGCCCAAGGAGGTCCCGTCCGAGCGCGGCCCCTCCGGCTACTCGGCCGACGGCCCTGGCTCGATCGACGTCGACGCGCTGGCCGTCCTCGTGGAGTTCTTCGCGGCCAAGGGCCACCCGATCCTGGTCAACCTCAACCTCGGCTCCACCTTCAAGGGCGCCTACGACGACGTCCGCGCGGTGTCCGAACGGCTGTTCCCGATCTTCAAGAAGTACGGCCTGCTGGAACGCGAGATCGTCTACGGCAAGGACCAGGACGGCAACCCGCTCAAGGACACGCGGCGCGGCTTCTGGCTGCACGTGGACGGCGCGCTCGGCGCGGCGTACCTGCCGTTCCTGCGGATGGCGGCGGACAACCCGAACTATGAGTACGTCCCCGAGGTCCCGATCCCCGAGTTCGACTTCGGGCTGGAGGTCGAGGACCGGGAGACCGGGCGCTTCTACGACATGGTGCACTCGATCGCGATGAGCGGGCACAAGTGGATCGGCGCGCCGTGGCCGTGCGGGGTCTTCATGACCAAGGTGAAGTACCAGATGCGGCCGCCGGACAACCCCGCCTACATCGGCTCGCCCGACACCACGTTCGCCGGCTCCCGCAACGGGTTCTCCCCCATCGTGCTGTGGGACTACCTGGCGCAGAACTCCTACGACAAGCAGATCTCGATGATCCGCGAGGCGCAGCGGATGGCCCACTACACCGAGCAACAGCTCCTGCGGCTCCAGGAGACCCTCGGCAGGGACCTGATGGTGGCCAGGACGCCGCTGGCGCTCACGGTCCGCTTCCGCCGGCCCAACGACGAGATCATCGCGAAGTGGTCGCTGTCCTCGGAGTCGCTGAAGCTGGACCCGAACGACCCGAACAGCAGGCAGCTCGACTACGTGCACGTGTTCCTCATGCCGTGGGCGAAGCCGGGCATGATCGACGAGCTGGTCAAGGACCTGCACGCCCCGAACGCGTTCCCGCCCGAGACGCGGGCGCTGCCAACGGCGCGGCCGGCGCGCGAGGTGCACGAGAACGCCCTCTCCCTGGCCCACGTGCCGCACTCCGGCCGGGGCTTCGAGTGAGGCGGACGCCGGTCCTCGGCTGAGCCCGACGCCGACCCGTCCCCCGGGAACGGCCCGGCCCTGACCCTCAGGGCCGGGCCGTTCCGCCGCCGCCTCCGGCATCCGGGGCCGTAGAGTGGTCCGTGCAGGTGCAGGTGTTGCACGTGCATGGGGCCGGGGACGACAGGAGGCGCGGGCGATGTCGCTCAAGGACGACGACGCGGCCGAGGTGCGGGCCCAGGGATGGCGCACGCTCGCCGCGATGCACGCGTTGATCGAGAGCCACCTGGAGCGCGCCCTCCAGGCCGAGCACCAGCTCAGCGTGAGCGAGTACTCGGTGCTGGAGGTGCTGTCCCGGCAGGACGACTGGCACATGCGGATGCAGCAGCTCGCCAACGCCGTGGTGCTGAGCCAGAGCGCGGTGAGCCGGCTGGTCGGCCGGCTGGAGAAGGCCGGGCTGCTGTGCCGCTATCTGTGCGAGACGGACCGGCGCGGCATCTACACGGAGGTCACCGACGCCGGCAGGGCGCTGTTGGCGGCGGCGAGGCCGACCCACGACGCCGCGCTGCGGGAGGCGCTCGACGAGGCGGCGACCCGACCGGAGCTCGCGCCCCTGGTCTCGGCGCTCGCCGCGTTGCCCTCGCCCGCGCTCCCCGGCTGAGCCGGACCGGGCCGGGGCCGGTCCTCGAAGCCGAACCGCGGGGGCCGGCGCGGTCGCTCACGGCGGTCGCTCACGGCGGTCGATCACGGCCTGAGGTTCACTCCGCTGAGGCTTCCTGCGACGACGGCCGGTGGGTTCACGCCTCCCACCGGCCGTCATGTTCATCGCTGCTCAACAGGATCAGCGCAAGT
>NZ_JAMTCP010000038.1 GCF_024171885.1 Streptoalloteichus tenebrarius
GCGGCCAGGACCGCGGCGAGGGCGGCGTACTCGGTGCCGTGCAGGTAGGGCGCGGCGTTGCGCTCGATACCCGGGGTACTCCGGTTGGGCATGGTCATCGGCCTTCCATTCATCGGCCTTCCATCAGGACAACGGCGGAGGGGTGGGTAGGTCGGGGTCCGGCCCCGCCAGCAGCGTCTCGACGTACTTGGTGAGCCGGATCCCGGGTTGGTAGCGCAGCCGGTCGTGGTCGACGCCGTGACCGGCCAGGCCGCGCAGCGTCTGGAGCACCAGGTCGGCGCCGGCTGCCTGGGCGGCGGGGAAGCCGCCGGCGAAGCGGGCGTTGACCTCGGTGACCACCACTCGCGGGGTGCCGGGGTCGCGGACGAAGCCCTGCACGCAGCAGGGCCCGACCACCCCCACGGCCGCCAGGGTCGCCGTCGCGAGCGCGACCACCTCGGGGTCATGGAAGGTCGTCGACACCATCGCCAGACCGCCCTTGACCAGCAGTCGCCAGCGCGGGACCACCGACGCGCGGCCCTGCGCATCGACCAGGCAGTCCGCCGTCCACTCGCGGCCAGCCACGCGTTCCTGCACCACCGGGTCCGGCACGAGTCCACACAGGACCCGCGCCTGCGCTCGACTGCGGCAGAAGCGCACCCCCTGCGCTCCGTGGCCGCGGCGCGGTTTGACCACCAACCCGGTGTCCTCGGGCAGGTCGTGTAGTTGGTCGGGTAACCCGGTGCGGGGGGTGGGGATGCCGTGGGCGGCCAGAAGGGCGGCGAAGGCAGCCTTGTCGGCACACACCCGCACCGCCTCGGCGGTCGGGAGCCAGGTCCGCACGCCCACCTCGGCCAACACCTCGCGCATCGCCACCAGGTGCGGCAGCTCCGCCTCGACGGTGGAGATCAGCGCCTCCGGCCGCAGATGCCGGCACAGCTCCAGCAGGTGCGGTCCGAAGCACGGGTCGGTGGCGGGTGGGATCGTGCGCGGGGTGACCCCGGGCAACGCCAGGCCGGGGGCCAGCGGATGGGCGTCGGCGGCGATCACCGTGAGGCCGAGCCGGAGCAGGCTGCGGGCCAGGTCGAATCCGGGGGCCCCGCCGACCCCGGTCACCAGGATCCGTCGCAGCGGTGCCGCGGAGGTCACGCGCGCCCCTTTCCCTCGCCGGCCGGCGCGCCCGCGGTCTGGGGGGCGCGCAGCAGCGGCGCCCACCGGTCCGGGTGGGCGCGGTACCACTCCACGGTCTCGGCCAGCCCGTCCGCGAACTCCCGCACCGGGCGGTACCCCAGCCGGGTGATCTTGGTGCAGTCCATGGCGTAGCGCAGGTCATTGCAGCGGCGGTCCTCGACGAACTCGACGGCGCCCCAGTCGGCGTCGCAGGCGCGCAGGATCCGCTCGGTCAGCTCCCGGTTGGTCAGCTCCGTTCCGCCGCCGATGTTGTAGATCTCCCCTGGGACTCCCTCTCGCAGCACGACCTCGATGCCCTGGCAGTGATCGGTCACGTGCAGCCAGTGCCGCACGTGCTCGCCCCGGCCGTGCAGGGTGACCGGGTGGCCCTTGAGCAGCCGGGTGACGAACAGGGGGATGATCTTCTCCGGGTGCTGGCGCGGGCCGTAGTTGTTGGCGCTGCGCGTCACGCACACCGGGACCCCGAACGTGCGATGGTAGGACAGGGCCATCAGGTCGCTGGCTGCCTTGGACGCCGCGTAGGGCACGGTGGGCCGCAGCGGGTCGTCCTCGCTCGCGACCCCGGTGGGCACGGGCCCGTACACCTCGTCAGTGGAGACGTGCACGAACCTTCTCACCCCGTGCCGCATCGCCGCATCCAGCAGGATCTGGGTGCCCGCCACGTTGGTGGACACGAACCGGCCCGCCGCGGAGAACGAGCGGTCCACGTGGGACTCGGCGGCGAAGTGCACCACAGCGTCATGCTCGCCGACCACGGCGTCGACCAAGGCGTGATCGGTGATGTCGCCGTGCACGAACCGGAAGTGCGGCGCCAAGAACGCCTCGCCCAGGTTGTGGATGGAGCCGGCGTAGGTGAGCGCGTCCAGCACCGTCACCCGCCCGACCTCGCCGGCGGCGAGCAGACGTGTGACGAAGTGGGAGCCGATGAACCCGGCTCCCCCGGTGACGAGCACGTTGTTCCACACGATGACCTCCAGAGATCTCAAGGGGCGGGGCACCGATGAGCCTGGGCGCGTCGGACGTGGCGGGGCCGCAGGCCCACCCGTGGTGGCACCGCGGCGAATCACCTGGCGCGCCAGGGGAAGCGTGGGGGCGCGATCGTGACAATCCCTTGCGCCAGCCTCGGCCGGGGACTACTACAGGACCACGACCCCGGGCTTTGTGGAGGACCTCGTGACCGAGACGCCCAGCCGTCGCGACACCGCGCTGGCCTATTGGTTCTCCCGCAGCGGGCTGACCCAGCGTCGCCTCGCCGCCGAGGTCGGCAAGCGGGCACGCGCCGCAGGTCTGCGCATCCACCCTGACGGCACCCGGGTCCGGCGCTGGCTGGAGGGGGAACGCCCGCGCCCGCCGGTCCCCCAGTTCGTGGCGGAGGTGCTCTCCGCCCACTGCGGCCGCACCCTGACCCCCGCCGACCTCGGCCTGGACGACGACCAGCAGGACGACCTCGCCCGCTACCGCGGCCCCCACGACCTGCTCGCCACGCTCGCGCAGACCACGCCGCCGCCGCACCGCTCGACCGGCCTGCCCCCAGCGGCCGTGCCCTGGGAGCCGGAGCGGCTGCTGGAGGCGCTACACACCTGGGCGTTCACCACGGCCCGGCCGCTGCCGGCCCAGGCCGGCCCCGGGCAGCGCCTGGGCGAGGCCGACGTGGCTCGTATCCGCGACTGCACCGCGGCGTTCCGGGCACTGGACAACGCCCACGGCGGCGGCAGCACCCTGGCCGCCGCGGCCAGCCACCTGGCCGCGACGACCCATGCCGTCCGCGACGGCACCTACACCGACCGCACCGGCCGCCTGCTGCTGCGCGAACTCGCCGACCTCGCCGGCGTCGCCGGCTGGGCCGCCCACGACGCCGCCCACTGGCCACACGCCATCCGCTACCTCACCCTGGCCGTCCACGCCGCCCGGGACAGCGCCGACACCAACCTCACCGCACACCTACTCCAATGCCTGGCCCGTGTTTGGGGCTACCTCAAACGCCCCGACGTCGCCGCCGACTGCATCGCGCTCGCCCTCTACGGCTGCCGCCACCACGCCCAGCCCGCCCTGCGCGCCGGCCTTCACGCGCTCGCCGCCCGCTTCGCCGCCATGCAAGGCCAAACCGCCGAGGTCCTGCGCAACGTCAGCCAGGCCCAGGACATCTTCGACCACACCCCGAACGCTCCCGCCTACGTGGCCTACCTCGACGAACCCGAACTCGCCTCCACCCTCGGCGAGGTGATGCTGTTCCTCGCCCGCACCACCGGTGAAGCCCGCCACGCCACCACCGCGGTCACCCTGCTCGACGCGGCCGCGGCCCACCGCAACCCCACCCGGGTGCGCTCCCGCGCCTTCGACGCCATCGCCGCCGCCCGCGCCTTCGTCCTCGTCGGCGACGTCGACGCCGCCCACACCTACGCCCAACACGCCATCAACGTCGCCACCGGCCTGGACTCCACCCGGGTCAAACGACGCTTCCTCGACCTCGCCCACGAAATCACCCCAGCGGCGGGCACCAGCCCGAACGCGCGGGAACTCCGTGCCCAACTCTGCCTGGCCGCCGGCGTCACCGAACCCGACCAGTGGCAACAGGGCAACAGGTAACGGAGAGTGCGTCGAGGTGGCGTCGGTAGCAAAGGTCGTTGCGGTGCGTGACTCGAAGAACCCGACCGGTCCGGCGCTTGTCTTCGCGCCGGCCGTGTTCGCCGCGTTCGTGCACAGCGTGAAGGCCGGTCGGCTCGACCTGAGCTGACCGTGAGTATGCACTGAGGGCGGGGGCGGTCGGCCCCCGCCCTCGTTCGTTTGGCCCCTCGTTCGACAACCTGCCGTGGGGCACCATCGGGTCTGACTCGGTTCGAGGGGAGCAGTTGCGATGCGGGAGTCAGCAACTTCAGCAGTCACGAGGTGGCGCAAGTCCAGCCGCTCCAGTGGCAACGGCATGCAGTGCGTCGAGGTGGCGTCCGTTGTGGACGTCGCTGCGGTGCGTGACTCGAAGAACCCGTCGGGGCCGGCGTTGGTGTTCGCGCCGGCCGCGTTCACGGCGTTCGTCGACTCGGTGAAGGCTGGTCGGCTCGACCTGAGCTGACCCAGACGTGAACCGACGGCGGGGGCCAACCCGTTGGCCCCCGCCGCGTGGTCGGCTCAGGGTCCGTCCCATCCCCGTCGCGCCGAGGGAGGGTGGCGGACTCACTCAGGGCGTGGGGTCGCGCGGAAGTCGTCGGCGTGGTCCCGCGCCCAGTCCGCGAACGTGCGGGCCGGACGTCCGGTGACCTGCTCGGCCGTCGGCATCGGCGGCAACGCGGACGGCGTCCACTCCTCCTTCTCCTGCGGGTCGGCGGGCTCTCCCGAGTAGTCCTCGAAGCCGAGCAGGAAGTCCGCGACCTCCGCCGCGAACCCGCCCTGCCGCAGGTACAGCTCCCTGGCCCGCTCCGGCGTGACCACCTCGAACCGGATCTCCCGGCCGATCGCCGCGCCGATCGCCCGCACCTGCTCGGCGTGGCTGAGCAGCTCCGGCCCGTTGAGCGTGTAGGCGGCGCCGACGTGCCCGTCCTCCAGCAGCGCCGCCGCAGCGACGTCGGCGATGTCCTGTTCGTGCACCGGGAACCAGGCGGCGTCGGGGAACGGGTCCCGCACCACGTTCTGCTCCCGGATGGACGGACCCCACAACCACAACTTGTTGAGCATGAACTCGCCCGGTCGAACATGTGTCCACTCCAGACCGGACTCCTCGACGGCCCGCTCGACGGGCAGGTGGAACGCCGTGTCCTCACCCTGTGTCACCGCGCCCGAGGACAACACCACGACGCGGCGCACGCCGGCCTCCTTCGCGAGCGCGACCACCTCACGCGCCGTCTCCGGCACGGGGAACAGGTACAGGCGTTCGATGCCCGTGAACGCCTCCCGCAGCGAGGCCGGCTCGGCGAGGTCTCCCCGGACGAGTCGCACGTCCTGCGGTAACCCGGCCCGCTCCGGAGCGCGGGTGAGCGCCCGCACCTCCACTCCCGCCGCCAGGAGGCGGTTCACGACGATCCGGCCGATGTTCCCGGTCGCCCCAGTCACCAGAACTCTCATCTCGCCCTCCCGGAAATGTTCACGCGGTGCGTTCCGCGCCGGCACATCCTCAGCGCGGACAACCGTTTCGAGCAAACGCGAACACGCTGTTCACATCTGGCTCTGACCTGCGGTTACTACATTCCGTAATGTGCGAGGGCGCGTCTTTCATCGATGCTCTGAACTGGCCTGTTCCCGGATGTGAACAAATGACCGTCACGATGAGTGCCGGCCGATTCTCGGTGTGCCCGGCCCGAGGTGCGGCGGCGCGACGATCTCCCCGAGCCGTGGAGTGGCCGGAGCCACGGTGGCACCCGTTTCGCCGTCCGCGCCCACGGCAACCCTTGCCACGGGCAGGTCGTGACGAACCAGAAGAAACCGCAGGTGAGCGCCATGGTCGGCAAGAAGATGGAAGGCAACGAGGAGCAGCGCCGGCAGAAGGCCCGCGAGGCACGGGAGCGCGGCGCCACCCCGAGCGAGGAGCAGGTGACCCGGGGAGCCTCGAAGCAGCGGCACCACATGACGCGCGGGTCGCACGAAGAGCGGCTGGAGGGCATCCACCGCGGCAAGCAGCACGACGACTCGCCCGAGCCCGGCCCGCACTCGCGCTGAACGAGGCGCGCGGGACGACCCGCGGTCCCACCGTCACGACAGGACGGCGCGGACCGCGCACGAACGACGCCGGCCGCCCGGCCGGGGGAGCACGCAGGCGGAAGGCAGGCAGCGATGAGCAGTTTCTTCGGGCCGCCCGGCGGGTTCGGCCAGAGCCCCTTCGACGAGTTCCTCGCCCGCTTCTTCGGCGCGGGGGCACGTCGGGCCGCGCCCCGCGTCGACATCATCCGCCTGATGAGCGACCAGGCGCGGGAGCTGGTCTCCGCCGCCGTCCGGCAGGCCGTCGACTGGGGCGGCCCCGACCTCGACACCGAGCACCTGCTGTGGGCGGCCACCCAGCTCGACCCCACCCGCCAGCTCCTCGTCAGGGCCGGCGCAGACCCGGACGCCCTCGCCCGCGAGATCGAGAAGCAGGTCGCGCACCACGAGCGCCGCGAGGAGCCACCCGTCCTCACCCCGGCCGCGAAGCGGGCCATGCTCGACGCGCACCAGATCTCGCTCGCCCTCGGCCACTCCTACATCGGACCCGAGCACCTGTTGCTGGCGTTGGCGGCCAACCGCGAGTCCGGAGCCGGGCGGATGCTCGCCGACCTGCGGCTGACGCCCGAGACCCTGCGCCGCGCCGCCGCCGGCAGGGCCGCGCCCCCGGAGGAGCCGCGCCGCGCCGAGACGCCCACGCTCGACCAGTACGGCAGGGACCTGACCGAGATGGCGCACGCCGGCAAGATCGACCCGGTCGTGGGCAGGGACGAGGAGATCGAGCAGACCATCGAGGTGCTGTCCCGCCGCACCAAGAACAACCCGGTGCTCATCGGCGAGGCCGGGGTGGGCAAGACCGCGATCGTGGAGGGCATCGCCCAGCGCATCGTCGACGGCGAGGTGCCCGACGTGCTCGCCAACCGCCGCGTCGTGCAGCTCGACCTGACCGGCATCGTGGCCGGCACCCGCTACCGAGGGGAGTTCGAGGAACGCATCAAGAAGGTCATCGACGAGCTGCGCGAGCACGGCGACGAGGTGATCGCCTTCCTCGACGAGCTGCACACCGTCGTCGGCGCGGGCGGCGGCGAGGGCGCGATGGGAGCCGGCAACATCCTCAAACCTGCGCTGGCCAGGGGCGAGCTGCACATCATCGGCGCCACGACCCTCGACGAGTACCGCAAGCACATCGAGAAGGACCCCGCCTTCGAACGCCGCTTCCAGCCGATCCTGGTGCCCGAGCCGTCCGTCGAGGACACCATCGCCATCCTGCGCGGCCTGCGCGACCGGTACGAGGCCCACCACCAGGTGCGCTTCACCGACGAGGCGCTGGTCGCCGCCGCCGAGCTGGCCGACCGCTACATCACCGACCGGTTCCTGCCCGACAAGGCCATCGACCTCATCGACCAGGCCGGGGCCAGGGTCCGGCTGCGCACCCGCCGGCCCGCCACCGACCTGCGCGACCTCGAACGGCAGCTCGAACAGCTCCGGCGCGACAAGGACCAGGCCGTCGCCGACGAGCAGTACGAACGGGCCAGCTCCCTGCGCGACCAGATCGCCGAACTGTGCCGGCGCGTCGACGAGCTGCGCGGCGAGGGCCGGCCCTCCAGCATCTCCCAGGTCACCGAGAACGACATCGCCGAGGTCGTCGCCAGGGCCACCGGCATCCCGACCAGCCAGCTCACCGAGGAGGAGAAGGACCGGCTGCTGCGGCTGGAGGAGCACCTGCGGCAGCGGGTCATCGGCCAGGACGAGGCCGTCGAGGCCGTCGCCGAGGCCGTCCGGCGCTCCCGGGCCGGGCTGGGCGACCCGAACCGGCCCGTGGGCAGCTTCCTGTTCCTCGGCCCGACCGGGGTCGGCAAGACCGAGCTGGCCCGCGCCCTCGCCGAGGCGCTGTTCGGCGACTCCGACCGGATGGTCCGGGTGGACATGAGCGAGTTCGGCGAGCGGCACACCGTGAGCCGGCTCGTCGGCGCGCCGCCCGGGTACGTCGGCTACGAGGAGGCGGGGCAGCTCACCGAGACCGTGCGGCGGCACCCGTACTCCGTCGTCCTGCTCGACGAGATCGAGAAGGCCCACCCCGACGTCTTCAACATCCTGTTGCAGGTCCTCGACGACGGGCGACTCACCGACGGGCAGGGCCGCACCGTCGACTTCAAGAACACCGTCCTCATCATGACCAGCAACGTCGGCGCCGAGGCGATCGCCGGCGGCGGACCGATCGGCTTCGGCAGCGCCCGCTCCGAGGACCGCCAGGCCAGCGACCTGCGGGACCGGGTCATGTCCCGGCTGCGGGACACCTTCCGCCCCGAGTTCCTCAACCGGATCGACGAGATCATCGTCTTCCGCCGGCTCGACCGCGACCAGCTCCGCCGCATCACCGAGCTGCTGCTGGAGGAGACCCGGCGACGGGTGCACGCCCAGGACATCACCGTCGACTTCACGCCCAGGGCCGTCGACTGGATCGCCGAGCACGGCCACCAGCCGGAGTTCGGCGCGCGGCCCATGCGCCGCACCATCCAGCGCGAGATCGACAACGAGCTGTCGCGGATGCTGCTCGACGGCCGGCTCTCCCGTGGACAGCACGTCACCGTCGACCAGCGCGAGGACCGCCTCGCCTTCGACGTGACCACGCGGGAGTCCTCCGACGCCACCGTGGGCGAGTCCTGACTCTCCTCAGCACCGCCGCTCTCCTCCGGCCGTCCTCAGTGCCCGCGGAGAGCGGCCGCCCTACCCACCCGCCGTGATCAGCGACCTTCCCCGTGTCGGTGTCTCGGTCTCGGTGCGGGTATCGGTCGGCGGCAGGGTGCGGGTCTCGGTGTGGCTCCGTGTCTCGGTCTCAGTCTTGGTCTTGGTCTTGGCCAGCGTCAGGGTCGGGGTCTCTCCCTGTCTGCCAGGGCTCCACGTCGAACAGGCCCTCCGTTCGCGCCCGCACGACGAAGAGCTGGTCGAACCCCTCCTCGGGACGTGGGGGAACCAGTCGCTTGAGCGTGGCGAAGAAGCCCACGTCAGGTACCCGCTCGCGCCCTTCCCTGGCGGCGTTGCGGGCGAGCATCGTCGGCACGTCCGGCGGGAACCAGTACCCGACCACGCGGGCGTGGAAGGACCTCGCCAACGTGATGATCCGCTGTCGCTCCTCCACCGACGGGTTCGTGTTGTCCACGACGACCGAGGCGCCTCGGGCCAGCGCCGACTCGATCAGCGCGTGCTGCCGGACCTCCTTGCGCCGGACGTTGCGCATCAGGTCCTTGCTCACGTGCAGATGGGTGTCCGCGAACCGCTGACGGAAGAACGTGCTCTTCCCCGAGGCCTGGAGCCCGACGAGGACGACGACCTCGGGCCGGTCCTCAGCCCGACTTCCCCCCTGGTCTCTGGCGGTCACGGTGGCTCCTCGGGTTTCACGGACGTCGTACCCGATCTCGCCGCCGGTGGCCGGTGCGACGGGGTTCCAGGGCGGCGGAGCACCGGGGCACAGGTGGATGGGGCGACCGCCGGCCGTGTCCGTGCGGGCCATCCACACCGCGTCCGGCCACGGTACGTGCTGGAAGCCCCGGAGCCGCGCCCGACTCAACGGAATGCCGCACACCGTCTGGTGGCACGAGGGGTCGTCATGGGGTGGGGTGGTGGCGGCGGGCGCGGGCGGCGGCGGGGTTGTGGGCCATGAGGAGGAGTTCCTGGTCGGGGGTGGGGTGGCCCTCGGCCATGGCGATCTCGGCGCGGACGAGGTCGTCAAGCTCGGCGATGCGGCGGTGGATGGCGTCCAGGTCAGGTGTGTGGTCGGGGTGTTCGCCGCGGCGGGCCCGCGCGAAGGGGTTGCTGGGCCAGAGGCCACCGCTGAGCCGGCCGTAGCAGCCCAGGGTTAGGAGCGCGAGGCCCGTCGTGAGGCAGAGGCACAGCCGGGGAAGCGGGAGCGCGACGCGGTGCCAGACCCCGAGGACGAGCAGAGCGCACAGGCAGGCCAGGACTAGGAGAGCGCCCACGAGCGCTTCAACCGTCGAGGCGGTGGCCCCGCCCAGGGTGCTGGCACCGAGGAGCACAACCCCGAGCAGCACGATCCCGGCCGCCACGGCGGGACTGGGGGAGTGGTGAAACATCCCGTCGTGGTGGGTGAGGACCAGGCCAGTGCCGCCGAAGCCGACGAGCTTCGCGCCGAACAGCCAGCCTCCGAACCGGTAGACCTTGCTGAGGGGGTGCTCCGGCGGGAGGTAGGGGGCCATGCGCATCTCGGTGGGCCTACCGGTGCATCGGGTCGGGGCCGGCCTCGTCCTCGGGCTCGGCGGCGTGGGCGATCCGCTCGGACGGCGCGGGGGCGTGCACCGGCTTCCCGGTCAACCCGACGTGCGCCTCCAGCCGCATCCGCTCCGACATGTGCGGGTAGTGCAGCTCGAACGCGGGGCGCTCGGACCGGATCTTCGGCAACGCCAGGAAGTTGTGCCGCGGCGGCGGGCACGAGGTGGCCCACTCCAGCGAGTTCCCGAAACCCCACGGGTCGTCCACGTCGACCGGCGTCCCGTACCGGTAGCTCTTGAAGACGTTCCACAGGAACGGGAGCACGGACAACCCGAGCACGAACGAGCCGATCGTCGAAATGGTGTGCAACAGCGTGAAGCCGTCGCTGGGCAGGTAGTCCGCGTACCGACGTGGCATCCCCTCGGCCCCGAGCCAGTGCTGGATCAGGAAGGTCCCGTGGAAGCCGAGGAACGTGAGCCAGAAGTGGAGTTTGCCCAGTGGCTCGTCGAGGAGTCGGCCGGTCATCTTGGGGAACCAGAAGTAGATCCCGCCGAACGTCGCGAACACGATGGTGCCGAAGAGCACGTAGTGGAAGTGGGCGACCACGAAATAGGTGTCGGTGACGTGGAAGTCGACGGGCGGCGCGGCCAGCAGGATGCCGGAGAGCCCGCCCAGCAGGAACGTGAGGAGGAACCCGAGCGCCCACAGCATCGGGGACTCCAACGTGATGGCGCCCTTCCACATGGTGCCGATCCAGTTGAAGAACTTCACGCCCGTGGGCACCGCGATCAGGAATGTGGTGAGCGCGAAGAAGGGCAGCAGAACGGCTCCGGTCGCGTACATGTGGTGCGCCCAGACGACCACGGACAGCGCCGCGATCGTGATGGTGGCCAGGACCAGGCCCTTGTAGCCGAAGATGGGCTTGCGGCTGAACACCGGGATGATCTCGGTGATGATCCCGAAGAACGGCAACGCGACGATGTAGACCTCGGGGTGCCCGAAGAACCAGAACACGTGCTGCCACAGGATCGACCCGCCGATCGCCGGGTCCAACGCGTGCGCGCCCAGGTGCCGGTCGGCCAGCAGACCCAGCAGCCCGGCCGTGAAGATGGGGAACGCGATGATCACCAGGATGCTGGTGATGAGGATGTTCCAGGTGAACAGCGGCATCCGGAACATCGTCATGCCTGGCGCGCGCAGGCAGACCACCGTGGTGATCATGTTGACCGCGCCGAGGATGGTGCCGAGGCCGCTGACGACGAGCCCGGCGTTCCACAGGTTGCCGCCCGTGCCCGGCGAGTGCTCCGCGTTGGACAGCGGCGTATACGCGAACCACCCGAAGTCGGCCGCTCCGCCGGGAGCGAGGAATCCACTCACCGTGAGCACTCCACCGAACAGGAACAACCAGTAGGACAACGCGTTGAGGCGCGGGAAGGCGACGTCCGGCGAACCGATCTGCAACGGCAGGATGTAGTTGGCGAACCCGAACACGATCGGCGTCGCGTAGAGCAACAGCATGACCGTGCCGTGCATCGTGAAGAGCTGGTTGAACTGCTCGTTGGACAGGAACTGGAGCCCCGGCCGCGCGACCTCGGCCCGGATGAACAACGCCATCACACCGCCGAGCAGGAAGAACGCGAAGGCGGTGATGATGTAGAGGATGCCGATGGCCTTGTGGTCCGTCGTCTTCAGGAACGACACCAGCCGGGAGCCCTTGCCCCATGACCCGCTGCGGTAGCTGAGCGAGATCGGTGTGCGCGCCACAGTCGTCACCGAGCACCTCCACGGTCACCACGCTTGCCGACAGCGCACCCTGACTACCCCACGACCGCATCCCGAACGTCCGCCTTCACCGCATCCGGTGGGTGAGGATTCCGCGTTCTCCCGGGGGCGCGCCGAGCGGATTCTCACCACCCGTGACCAATGGACCTGATCGGCTTTGACGCAGCAGGGGGAAACACGACGAGAAGGGGAGATTCGACGCGCACGGGCCGCCCGAGCCGGCCGGCGTCAGCGTTTCAGCTCTCCCGGACGGGGGAACTTTACCCTCCCAACCGTGTGAGACACGGTGCACGGCCGGCGCGTGGCAGGAGGACCAGATGAGTCAACGCGACCACGGAAACGGGTCGAACGGGGCGAAGATGCCCTCCGACGTGGGTTCCCACCTGTCGCTGTTCGACCGGTTCGCCACCATCGCCAACGCGTTCGTCTCCCGGGCGTGGTTCTTCGTCCTGTGCCTGCTCATGGTGTTGCTCTGGGCGCCGTCCTACTTCCTCATCGGTGACGTCGACACGTGGCAGCTCATCATCAACACCGTCACCACCATCGTCACGTTCCTGCTGGTCGCCCTGTTGCAGAACACCCAGAAGCGGGGCGAGGACGCGTCTCAGCAGAAGCTGAACGCCATCGCGGACGCGCTCGCCGACCTGATGGGCGAGCTGGCCCGCGACCACCCCTCCCTGCGCCGCGACTGCCGGGAGCTGCGCGACGCGGTCGGACTGGAGGACCGGGAGGGCGCATAGCGGCAGAGCCTGGCCGACACCGCACGTCGCGCGCGGGATGGGACGGCGCGTCACCCTGGTGGGGTCGATCCGACTCCCGGGAGGCCACGATGGACGTGGTGGCGCTGATCGGACGCGTGCTGTTCGTCCTGCTGTTCCTCGGCTCCGCCCTCAACCACCTGACCCACACCTCCGCCATGACCGCGTACACCGAGTCGAAGGGCGTGCGCCCGGCCCGCGCCAGCGTGCTCGGCAGCGGTGTCTGGATGGCGGTGGCCGCGGTGCTGGTCCTGCTCGGTCTGTGGGGCGACCTCGGCGCGTTGATGCTGGTCGTGTTCCTGCTCCCGAGCGCGTTCCTGATGCACGCGTTCTGGCGTGAGCGGGACGGCCAGACGCGGTCGATGGAGCAGACCCAGTTCCTCAAGGACCTCGCGCTGGCCGGCGCCGCTCTGCTGGTCTTCGTGCTGTTCCGCTCCGGTGAGATGGGGCTGACCGCCACGTCGCCCCTCTTCGGCACGAACTGACCCGGAACCGGACGCGGGACCTTCGGCCCGGACGGCGACGGACCTTCACCGCTCCCCGCGCACGGCGCTGCTTCCTAACGTCACTGATGTTTCGCCCCGCCACGGGGAAACCCGACGGGCGTGACGGAACCGATGGCAGGGGAGGAAACCCGATGAGCTACGTGCGCTGGTTGGACCAACTCGACGGGACCGATGTGGGGATCGCGGGCGGACGAGGCGCGTGCCTGGGCGAGCTGGTGGCGACGGGCTGGCCGGTGCCGGCCGGGTTCGTCGTCACCACGGAGTCCTACCTGCGGTCGCTCGCCGACTCCGGGAGCAGGGAGGAGCTGCGGCAGACGTGGCGCGCGGCCACGGCGGTCGTGGGCCAACCGGACCAACTGGCGGAGCAGTGCCGCCAACTCGTGTCGATCGTGCGCACGGCGGGCATGTCCGGCCCGGTGCGGCAGGCGGTGCTGGACGCCTACCACCACCTGGGTGAGAACGCGTGGGTGATCGTGGGTTCCTCCGTGGTGGCGGGGGACGGCGGTCAGGTCGTCGCCGAGGTCGGGGACGACCCCGTGGCCGAGGTTCGCGGGGACGAGGCGTTACTCCGCGCGGTGCGCGACCGGTGGGCCGCGCTGTTCCGGCCCGAGGCTGTCGCGCGCCGCGTGCGGAGCGGTCGCAGGGACGAACCGCTGGTCGCCGTGATCGTGCAGCGCGGCGCGGGCCGGCCCACGAGGGAGACCGAGAACGGCACCGCCGGCTCCGCTGGCACCGCTGGCGGACGGGCCGCCCTCGTGTCGGTGGACCTCGAAGGCGTGGTGATCGAGGGACGCAGGGGCTGACCTGCCACGCCGGTTCCCCGAGTGGCGGCGACGCGGTCGCCCCGCACCCGCGGGGCCGGCGCGCACCGCCCGTCACCGCGTCGGGACCACCGCGGGCAGGTCGTTCGGCGACGCCGCGGCGGAGGCGTCCGCGCTCGGGCGGGCGCGGTCGGTGGGAGCCGGGGGCGAACTCGACGTCGACGGCGGAACGGTGACCGTGACGGTGACGGTCTGGGGCGGCGGGGTGACGGTCACGGTCGAGACGAGGACGGTCACCGCCGGCACGTCCACTCCCGCGCGGAACTGGGCGTCGGCCCTGCCCTGCGCCATGGCGTCGAGGCGCCCCTGGGCGTCCGCGTCGACCCGTCCCCGGGCGTTGGCGTCGAGCTGGGCCGACGGCCCGCCGGTGATGGTGACCCCGGCCTGCGGGGTGCCCCCGATGTTGGCGTTGACCGTGGGGTTGCCGTCGACGCGCAGCGTGGGGTGGGGCAGTTTCAGGGGCGGCGCGTCGACGTGGATCTTCGGCTCGGCCTCGACACGGCCGGAGAACTCGTGCCGCACGGTGACGGTCGGGTGGGACGAGGCGACCAGCGCCGCCGCGGCGACGCCGACCACCCCGAGGGCGACCAGCCGGCTCGTGGTGTTCATGGTTTCCCCCAAGGTCGATGATGACACGGGCGAGACCGGCGGCGGCCGGCGCCCGTGACTACTTGATCATGTCAGCGGGCGCCGACAGAACGCACCCGAAATCACCGGCGTGGCGTCGATCTGTCATCAGGGACACGAGAAGAACGCGCTCGGGCGGACACGTGGCACCTGGCGCGGGACGTTCTCCGTCCACTGTGGTCTGGCTGCGCGGCGACGCCTGAAAGAAGCCGAGAACGGTCCTGTTCCTTCTCGGTCAGGAAAGGGACAGAGATCTCGACTGCCCGACCAGAGGACGACAAACGGTTTTCATCTCTCGTCGGGGACGGTTCCGTCAATCGGGACGACAGACGCGGCCGAGAACCGCCAACCCACGATCGACGATCAACAACCGGCACCCGGCGGCTGCGGCCTCGCGTCCGGCTCACTCCCGCCTGTCCGTGTTCGCCGTGTCGGGCGGGCGCAGCCGGCCGGCCGCCGTCGGGGTGACCACGACGACCGGGCACGGGGCGTGGTGGACGCAGTACCCGCTCGTCGACCCGAGGAGGGCGGCCATCATGCGACCGTGGCCGTGACTGCCGACCACCAGCAGCGTCGCGTCCTCCGCGGCCGCGCACAGCACCGGCCCCGACTCGCCGTACGCCACGACCTGGTCGACCGCGACCCGGGTGGAAGGGGTCCTCGCCTCGTTGACGGCCTCCGCCACCAGCGCCCGGTGCTGGTCCATGAGGGCGTCCGCGCCGGCGAGGTCGGAGACCGGCAGCGGCACCGACGACGGCAGCACCGGCGAGACCGGGCAGACCGAGACGGCGCGCACCCTGGCGCCCACCTCCTCCGCGTACTCCAGCGCCCAGCGCAGGGCCGCGACACCGCGCGGGGAGCCGTCGACCCCCACGACCACGATCCTCTCCCGTGTCGTCATCGCGGGCTCCCTTCCCTCGGCGCGCTCCGACCGTCCGACAGTCCCTGCTCCCGACACCAGGGTGACCGGGCGGGGCCGGGTCGGACAGGGGAGGAGGTCCCGCACGACACCCCTGGAGGACGACGACGCGTCGCGCCCCGACCGTCCTCACCGGAGGCGGTCGGCGACGAGGTGCGGCAAGACCCGGCCGAGTCGGGACCTTCGCCCATGGGCGGGCACTCCCCGGATGGACCAGGGTGGACCCAGCGACCGGGCGAGGGACCCGGACCCGATCACCACCCGGAGGGGGGTACGCCGTGAACGCGGTTCCCGAGGCCCTGGGTCTGCGGCCGGACCAGGTCGAGGCGGTGCTCGCGGCCGCGGGGGCGGCCCCCTCCGTGCATAACACCCAGCCCTGGCGGTTCCGGGTGACCTCGGAGGGCATCGAGCTGCACGCCGACCCGACGCGTCGGCTGCCGGTGGTGGACCCGGAGGAGCGGGAGCTGCACCTGTCGTGTGGCGCGGCGCTGTTCAATCTGCGGGTCGCGTTGGAGTCCTTCGGCGTGCGCCCCCTGGTCAGCGTCGTCCCGGACCCGGCGCGCCCAGAGTTGGTGGCCGTGGTGCGCCGGGGAGGTCTCGCCCGGCCGGACCAGCAGCGGGACGCGCTGGTGCGGGCGGTGCCGCTGCGTCGGACCAACCGGCTGCCGTTTCGGGATGAGCCCGTCCCCGCTGGTCATCGTCAGGCGTTGGTCCGGGCCGCGCAGGCGGAGCGGGCCTGGCTGCACGTGGTCGAGGACCGCACCGAGCGCGCCCGGCTGCGGACGATGGCCGCGCGGGGCCACGAGACGTTGTGGGCGGACCCCGCGTACCGGGCCGAGCTGACGCGTTGGACCGGAGGCGAGTCGGGCCGGACGGACGGTGTTCCCGCGTCGGCTGGCGGGCCTCGGGCCGAGCCGCAGGACGAGTGGGTGTTGCGGGACTTCACCGGGGGGCACGCCCGACCACGCGCGGCGGGCAAGGACTTCGAGGCTGACCCGCTGCTGGTGGTGCTCTGCACGTTCTATGAGGGGCGGTTGGCCGAGGTGCAGGCGGGTCAGGCGATGGAGCGCGTGCTGTTGACCGCCACCTCGCTGGGCCTGTCGGCGTCGTTCCTGTCCCAGGTGGTGGAGGTGCGACCGGTGCGCGAGGAACTGCGACGCCTGCTCGGAGGAGGCTTGGAGCCCCAGATGCTGTTGCGGATCGGATTCGGCTCCCCGGTCCCGGCGGTGCCACGACGCCCGGTGGCCGACCTGCTGGTGCAGGACAGCAAGGTCGGTTGAACCGGTTCCCGGGCGGGAGCGGTGCCCCCCGGCCGCTCCCGCCCACCACGCGTCAAGACGCGCCGAGGCGCGCCCAGAATGTCCACAAAGGACCGACATTCGTCCGCAGAGGACGATGAGAAGGAAGCATGCTCGCCAAGGACATCATGACCTCTCCCGTCGTCACCGTCGGGCCGGACTCGTCGTCGGCGACGGCGGCCGCGCTGCTCACGGAGCACGGCCTCACCGCGCTGCCGGTCGTCCGGGACGTCGACCATCTCGTCGGCATCGTCACCGCGTCCGACCTGCGGCGGGGACGCGCCCTCCGCGCCTCTTCACCCCAGGACGACGACCCAGAGCGCCCCGACGAGTCGGTGCGCGGCACCGTGGGCGAGGTGATGACCACCCCGGTGTGCGCGATGGAGCCGGGCAGGGACGTCGCGGACCTCGCCAGGGCGATGCTGGAGGAGGGGATCAGCAGCATCCCCGTCGTCGAGGGCTCCCGTGTCGTCGGCATCGTCACCGCTCGTGACCTCATCCGCGTCCTGGCCAGGGACGACACCGCGATCGCCGCCGACGTCCGCCACCGCCTGGTGATCTACGGCGGTTTCGACCGCTGGACCGTGCGGGTCGAGCACGGCGTCGTCACCGTCGAGGACGAGTTCGACGACCCCACTGAACGACACGTGGTCACCGTGCTGGTGCTGACCGTGCCGGGCGTGCGTGACGTGCGGGTCCGGCCGGTCGCCCGCGTCCCCGCTCAGCGCTGAACCCCCTCGCGCCGCCGCGTGTCCTGATCGGCATCCCGCGGGGCCGGGCCGGTCCGGGGCGGGTGATCGCGGACAAGGGTTGCTCCAGTCGCGCCCACTCCCTTCGTCGGCGTGACATCCGTGCCGCCATCTCCGAACACCGGGACGTTCGAGTCCACTATGTCCGCCGTGGCCGGATCGGCGCCCGCCCACCCACCTACGATCCCGTGATCTACCGCGCCACACCGTGGTCGAACGCTGCTTCGACCGGCTCACGCGGTTCCGCCTTATCGCCACCCGCCATGACAAGACCGCCATCTCCTACTGAGGGATCGATCTGGCCACCCTGCTCATCCGGGCTTGAGGACAGGCCTAAGACGTGTCCTCGAAGCTGGTGCGGCTGATCTGGGGTGATCCCGAGGCATGCTCCGCAGGCACGAGTTGCCCGGCGAGCAGTGACAGACGCGCGAAGGGACGTCCGCGAGCGGACGAGGCGTCGCATGATCAACGGGATGGCTGTTCACCGCGAAGACGGGTGTGGCATGGCGCGAACTGTCGGAACGGCATAAGCCCTGGGCGGGGAGTTGACAACCGGTTCTGGCGGTGGTCACGCATCGGAACCCTGTCCCCTCTGGTGACAGGGGTGGCGGGTGGTCGCCGAGGTGATCAACGAACGCGCCCGGGAGGTCTCGGTCGACTTCAGCACCGCGCGCCCACCAGTACACCGCCGGCGTGAACCAGACGATCACGCCATCGGCTGCTCCCGCGGCCTTCGACCCCGCCGCCTACCCACGCCACACCACACCGTGGTCGAACCTGCTTCAACCGGCTCACCCGGTTCCGCCTTATCGCCACCCGCTACGACAAGACCGCCACCTCCTACCGAGGCGTGATCGATCTGGCCACCCTGCTCATCTGGCTGGGAGGACAGGCCCTGGGGCGTGTCTGGTGGATCTTGATGTTGGGGTCCGGCGGAATCCTGGTTTCTAGGCAGGGAGTTGGGTGTGGGATGCGGCGCGGGGCGGTGTGGGAGCTGTTGTTGCCGGACCGGTCGCCGTGTCAGGGCGGCCAGGTGGCGTGATCAGGCCTCAGGTGATCGAGGGCATCGCCTACAAGGACCCGATTGTGCCCCTGGCGGGAGATGCCGGAACGGTTCGAGCCGTGACAGACGCTGACGGCGCGGTCTTGCTCCCCGTGACACGGGGGCTGGTCGCATCACAGGTCTCCACAGGTCTCCGACCGCGGAGCTGGACGATCATGCCCTTGGTCGCTCCTGCGGTGGACCCACCACGACGATCCCTCTCGCCTGCGACGGCCAGCGTCGGCCACTGTCGGTGTTGTTGACCGGCGGCAATGTCAACGCCCGCGCCATGTTCGAGGACGTGCTGGCAGGCGAGCGGCTCCGGGGGCCGGGGCCGGGCCGGTCCGGTCCGGCCCGGTCCGGGGCGGGTGATCGCGGACAAGGGTTGCTCCAGTCGCGCCCACTCCCTTCGTCGGCGTGACATCCGTGCCGCCATCTCCTACTGAGGGATCGATCTGGCCACCCTGCTCATCCGGGCTTGAGGACAGGCCCAGCGGCCTCGCATTGGCCTTGATCGCCTCATGGTGCGGAAGGCCGTGGAGTCGGCGCGTGGCGCGGTTCTCCGATCGCCACCGCTGTGCAGCCTCCCGTCGAAGAACTCTCCGAGTGGAGGGGCCGGGCCGTTGGTCCCGGTCGACTGGGGACCAAAGTGTGCGGAGCGCGGTCGGCGCCGCACCTAGCGTGGTCAGCGGGACCATCGAGGGAGGACCGTCATGACGGCGTTCACCACGACTCCGCCCACCGGCGTTCGCGCGGTGCTCGCGGACGGGCGGGTGGCGGTGGTGCGGCGGCTGGGGCCGCCCGACCGCGCCGAACTCACCCGCCTGCACGCCGAACTCCCGGAGCGCGACCAGTTCCTCCGGTTCTTCACCATCCGCCCGGTCGGGCTCGACGCGATGCTCGCCCGGCTCGTGGAACCGGCGGACGCGCAGCGGCTCGCGCTCGGCGCGTTCCTGGACGAGCGGCTGGTGGGGGTCGCGCACTTCGACGTGCTCGCCGACCCGACCGAGGCCGAGGTCGCGCTGGTCGTGGACCACCGGCAGCAGGCCCACGGCGTGGGCACCCTGTTGCTGGAGCACCTGGCCTCCGCCGCCAGGGAGCGGGGAATCCGCCGGTTCGTCGCCGAGGTCCTCGCCGAGAACGCCCGGATGGTGCGGGTCTTCACCGACGCGGGGTTCCCGATGACGACGCGGCGTGAGGAGGGGTGCCTGCACGTCGTCCTGTCGCTGGACCCGGTGGAGGCGTACCTGGAGGCCGTCGGTGAACGGGAGAGCCACGCCGGCGTGGCCAGCCTGTCCGCCCTGCTGCGTCCCCGCTCGGTCGCCGTCGTCGGTGCCAGCCGTCGGCGGGACGCGATCGGCAACGCGGTGCTGCGCGGCATCCTGTCGGGAGGGTTCACCGGGGCCTGCTACGCCGTCAACCCGCACGCCAGCGAGGTCGAGGGGATTCCCGCCGTCCCCTCGGTCCGCGACCTGCCGTCCACAGTGGACCTCGCTGTGCTGTGCGTTCCCGCCGAGGCCGTGCCGGAGGTCGCTGAGGAGTGCGGGCGGCACGGCGTCCGCGCCCTCGTGGTCATCAGCGCGGGCATCACGCAACGCCAAGACCTCGCCGACGGACTGCTGGCCGCCGTGCGCCGCCACGGCATGCGGCTGGTGGGACCCAACTGCCTGGGCGTGGTCAACACCGAGGCGTCGGTCCGCCTGGCCGCGACGTTCTCCGGCGGGGAGGTCCCGGCCGGCCGCGTCGGCGTCGTCACGCAGTCCGGCGGCATGGGCATCGCGCTGCTCGACCAGCTCTCCGCGGTCGGGCTCGGAGTGTCCACTCTGGTCTCCACAGGGGACAAGTACGACGTGAGCGGCAACGACCTGCTCATGTGGTGGCGGCGCGACGCCGACACCGACGTGGCCGTGCTCTACCTGGAGTCCTTCGGCAACCCGAGGAAGTTCGCCCGGCTCGCCCGACGGCTGGCCGCGCGCAAGCCGGTCGTCGCCGTGCGGACCGGGACCAGCGAGGTCGCGCGGAGGGCCGCCGCCTCCCACACCGCCGCGACGGCCACCCCGGCCGCGACCAGGGACGCGCTGTACGAACAGGCCGGGGTCATCGCGGTGGAGGACCTGAGCGAACTGCTCGCCGTGACCTGTGCCCTGAGCTGGCAGCCCCTGCCGAAGGGGTCGAGGGTCGCGGTGGTCAGCAACGCCGGCGGCGCCGGCGTGCTCGCCGCCGACGCCTGCGCCCGGCACGGGCTCGACCTGCCGGAACTCGATCCCCGAACGCGGGACGCCCTGCGCCGGCTGGTGCCGGATCACGCCAGTGTCGCCAACCCGGTGGACACCACGGCCGGGGTGACCGACGAGGTCTTCGTCCGCTGCCTACGCGCGGTGCTCGACGACCCCGGCGTGGACGCCGTGCTCGTCCTGGCCGCGCCCACGGCGGTCACGAACCCCGTCGACGACGTGGCCTCGGCCGTGGCCGACAGTGACAAACCGGTCTTCGCGGTCCACGTCGGACAGCTCGACGTGGTGCGGCCCCTCCGCCCGTCCGGCCCCGGCCGCGTGGTGCCCGCCTTCGCCGACCCGGCCGTGGCCGCCCGGTCGCTCGCGGCCGTCGCCCGGTACTCGGCGTGGCGGGAGCGGCCGACCGGCGCCGTTCCCGACCTGCCGGACATCGACCTGGACGCGGCCCGCGACCTGGTCGCCGACCACCTCGCCACCCACCAGGACGGCGGTTGGCTGGACCCGGTGTCGACCCTCCGCCTGCTCGGCCACTTCGGGCTCCCGGTGACTCCCGGGACGGTGGTGGCCGACGCCGACGAGGCCGTCGCCGCGGCCAGGGGATTCCTCGGGCCGGTCGCGGTCAAGGCCGTGGCCACCGGCCTGCTCCACAAGAGCAGGGGCGGGGGAGTGGTGCTCGGCGTGCGGGGCGACGCCGAGGTGCGCGCCGCCGTGACCCGGCTGCGCTACCGGTTCGGCGAGGACCTGACCGGGGTGTTGGTGCAGCCCATGGTGGAGCCCGGCCGGGAACTGCTGGTGGGCGTGCACAACGACGGTGTGTTCGGCCCGCTGGTCGTCCTGGGGTTGGGCGGGGTGGACACCGATCTGGTGGCCGACCGCACCTGCCGACTGGTTCCGCTCACCGACCGGGACGCCGCCGAGATGCTCGGGCAGCTCCGGTGCGCGCCCGCCCTGCTGGCCGAGCAGATGGCCCGCCGGTTCGACGCTCCGGCCGTGCTCGACGTGCTGTTGCGGGTGGGACGGCTGGCCGACCTGCTCCCCGAGGTGGCCGAGCTGGACCTCAACCCGCTCGTCGTGCACGGCACCGGGGCCGTGGTGGTCGACGCCAGGGTCCGCCTCGAACCCCGCCCGTCCGTCGACCCGTTCCTGCGGCGCCTCCGGGCGTGACCGAGAACCATCCAGACGGGCGGCGGGGTGTGACCTGCGGGAACGGTGTGGGCCGTGAAAGAGGTGTCGACAGCCGGTTCTGGCGGTGGTCGCGCACCGGAACCCTGACCACTCTGGCGAGGCGGGCACGGGTGATCGCCGAGATCATTAACGAACTCGACCGGGAGGTCTCGGTCGACTTCGCATCGTGCGCGCGTGTGACGGGCATGGTCGACCACTGTCGGTCGTGTTCACGGGCGGCGGTGTCAGCGACACCACCCTGTTCGAGGGTGTTCTGGCCGGTATCCGGGTCACCCGCGCGGTCGGGCGCTGGCGTGCCATGTCGGGCGGGTGTTCGCGGACAAGGGCTACTCCAGCCGTGCCGACCGTGGACACCTGGCCCGACGCGGCATCAGATCGACAAGCAACACATCGTGGTCGAGCGCCGCTTCAACCAGCTTCAGCAAGATCGTGCGATCACCCGTCATGGCAGGACGGCCCTGTCCTGTCGAGCTGTGATCGATCTCGCCACCCTCACGATCTGCCCTTTTGGGTGAGTGGACGCGGTGTGACGTGCTCCTGGCCGACCGCCGTGTTGGGTGCCAGGCCACGTCCGTTGTGGAACGGTTGACCGGGAGGCGACACCCGGCGACTCAGCGGTCCTGATCCCCGTCCTTGGGGCGGCCTCCCGGGTGACGGTGCCGCCAGATCCAGAACACCGTGCAGGACAGGATCGCCCATGCGGCGAGCACCAGGAACGGGAAGAGCTGCTGGTGGCCCCGGAAGTAGACGGCGGTGTGCTGGGCGTTGACGGACGCGCCCGGCGGAAGCCAGCGGCCGATGTGGCCGAGCACCGACGGCAGCAGGGGCCAGGACACCGCGCCGCCGGAGGACGGGTTGCCGATCAGCACCATCACGCCCCACGTCGGCAGGATCGCCCACCGCCCGATGAGGGTGTTGAACATCGTGAAGACCATGCCCGAGGTGAACATCGTCAACGCGAGGATCAGCCAGGACTCGACGAAGGGCAGGTCGAGGGCGCCGAGCACCCAGTCGACGGCTACGGCGATGGTGAAGCCGCCGAGCAGGGAGTACGCGGCGGTGAAGGCGATGCGTTCCCCCGGGTTGAGCCCGCTCGCGTGGACGCCGAGCTGGATGGCCCCGACGAAGCCGAGGATCACGGCGGCCAACGAGATGTAGAACAACGCCAGGCCCCGGGGGTCGCCCCGCTGGAGCGGCTTGATGTCCCTGACCTGGACCGGGATGCCGGTGTTCTGCCCGACCCTGGTCCCGGCCTCGGCGAGGAGCTGGGCCACCGACGCCCCGGACGCTCCCGACACGTCCAGCTCGATCCCGTCCTGACGCACGGTGATGATCCCGAAGATCTTCTGCTCCTCCACCGCGTCGCGGGCCTGCTCCGGGGTGTCGTAGGGGCGGAGGTCGAGCGCGGCGTTCAGCGCGCGCTCCATCATCTCGACGAAGACCACGCCGCGGGGGTCGTCCCGCGCTCCGACGACGCCGGCGGGGATGCGGTGCGGCGTGGGGTTGGCCATGGTGTAGGTGTAGGAGCCCGCGAACAGGCCGGCCACGGTGGCGAGGATCAGCACGAGCACCGACGCCGGGAGGAACGGCGAGTCCCGGAACCTGCGCCAGCGCTCGGCCATCGCGCCACCTCCCTGGCGCGGGTCGCGGTCGCTCCGGCTGCCGGACTGATCGGCCATGGGGGCAGGCTTACACCATCGCCGACGCGGGAAACCGGACCGACCAGCCGAGCGTCGGCGCGGAGTCGGACTTCCACCCGATGGGGGCGGACGCCGTCCGACGCGCTCGGTCACCGTCGGCTGCCGTCGGGCGGGAGCGGGTGTGGCCGGGAAGGCAGGGTCTTGGGTCCCGACGTCGGGCGGGAGCGGGTGTGGCCGGGAAGACAGGGTCTTTAGTCCCGACCTGCGGGCCTTTCGCCGCTGCTCGCCTGCCGTCGAACCCACCTACTGTCGAGGGACAGACCGCTCGCGGGAGCGCGGTGACCGGCGGCGCGTACGCCCGTCGGCCCGCGCGGGCGCGGCGGACGGGCACCAGGAGGACGAGATGACGAACAGGAACGTGGGCCACCCCGTCGTGGTGGGAGTCGGCGACCCGACCGACCGGGAGGTCGTGCGGTGGGCCGCCGCCGAGGCGGTCCGCAGGGGCGTCGGGCTCCGTCTGGTGCACGGCTACGTCGTGATGCCGTACACCATGGACCAGTACGTGCCCGACGCGGACACGATGGCGCGGCGCGCTGGCGAGGCCGTCATGGACGTGGCGGAGGCAACCGCGCGGGAGGCCTTCCCCAACCTCGCGGTGACCACGGTCCTGACCTACGGCCAGCCGGAACTCGTGCTCTTGGAGGAGTCCGCGAACGCCGCGCTGGTGGTCGTCGGCACCCACCCCCACTCCGCCCTCACCGAGACCGTGTTCGGCTCGCGCGCCGGCGGCCTCGTCAGAGACGCGGCCTGCCCGGTCGTGGCCGTGCCGCCCGACTCGGCGGCGTCGGACCGGACGGGGCCGGTGGTGGTCGGCGTGGACGGCAGCCCCGCCTCCCAGGCCGCGCTGGGCTTCGCGTTCGACGCGGCGTCGCGCCGCGGTGTCCCGCTCCGCGTGGCGCACTACTGGTACGGCGAGCTGACCGACGTCGAGAGGGTCGAGGCCAGGCAGGACCACCACATCCTCCTGGCCGAGTCGCTCGCCGGGTACCGGGAGCGCCACCCCGACGTGTCGGTCAGTTTCGAGGCGCGGGCCGCTGACCCCGTCGAGGCGCTTCGCGCTGAGTCGGCGAGCGCCTGCCTGCTCGTGCTCGGCACGCACGGGCTCGGCCGGCTGGCCAGCGTGCTGCTCGGCTCCGTGAGCCGGGACCTGGTCCGGTCCGCCCGGTGCCCCGTGGCTGTGGTCCGACCGCAGGGTGAGAAGGCGGAGCGTCCTTCCCGCCTCGCGAACAACGCCGCACCGCGCACCGACTGACCACTGTGGACAACCACGAAGATGGTGCGGACGACGGAACACCTGTCCCGTCGTCCGCACCACGTGGTGATCAGCGGCCAGACCGGTGTTCCACTCTCCGCTTCGCGGAACGGATCAGGAGTTCGCGGCGTTGGCCTGCTTGATGAACTCCATCTGCGCCGGAGTCGACCCACCATAGTTCTCCTCGATCTGCCCGGCGTTCTCCTCGTACATCCTGGTACAGCGAGTCCCACAGGCCCGGTTCGCCGCCGTGGAACTGCTCCAGCGACCCCATCCACTCCCTGGCCAGCTCACGGCCCTCGGCGCTGGTCGGGTCGGTCCCCGCGCCGATCGCCGCCTGCACGCGACCGATCAGGTCCGGCCACTGCCGCTCGACCTCGGCGATGGCCTGCTCACCCAGCTTCTACCACCGGTGGCGCCGCCGGATCACCGCAGAGTGCATCGAGCCGGAGCTGGCCATGCCTGGAGGCCACGCCGCTGGCCGAGCTGATCTCGGCCGGTTCGCCATCCCCGCGCGTGCGGTGCCGATGGCCTGGTCGTGAACCGGGCCAGGTCAAGCAGGGAGGCATCCCCGCGCGTGCGGGGCCGATGTGGTGCGGAGCCTCCAGGACTCCCGGACTTCCGAGGCATCCCCGCGCGTGCGGGGCCGATGCCGTTCTGGCGTGCACAGTGGACGAACACAGAGAGGCATCCCCGCGCGTGCGGGGCCGATGCTTTCTGGCCTGGCACTTTGTCTCAGGGGTGGCTGCTTTGCACATGTCCACGTGAAACCGTAGTACGGGAGTGGCGGGTCGAGGTCGTGTGGCGTGGAGCGCCTGTCGTTCGGCTGGGTACGCCTGGGCGTTCATATCCGCACGCCGCGACCAGGCGGTTCCTGATGAGACACCTTGGATGTTGACAAGAGAAGCTTTCTGTTCGTTCCTCTCCACGAGATCGTCGGTGTGGCCTCGTACTCTCCCGTCCGAAGTGCCGCAGAGGCTGAGGAGGCTGTGTGTGGTTCGGCGATGACCCGCAGATTGTGCGGTGGCTGGGCGTTCTGTGGGGGAAGTCGAGGGAGAAGGCTGGTGGTGTCACCAACCTGTTGATGTCGCACCTGCTGGACACGGCATCCGTAGGGGAGGTGATCTGGGATCACTACCTTGCGCCGGCAACGCGTGACCTGTTGGACGAGGTGGCGGGCGGGACAGGGCGAGGCAGGCTGTTGTTCGCCTGGCTCTGCGGAATCCACGACTGCGGCAAGGCCACGCCGGCTCATCAGCGCCTGTGGCTCGAGGGTGCGCAGGCCGTGAACCGGGCCGGGCTGTCCTGGAATGAGCCGATGGTGGCACGGTTTCGCTGGCGGCATGATCGGGCCGGTGGCTTCCTTCTCCGGCGTGCTCTTCGAGAGGCGGGATGGCATGCGGACCAGGTGGCGTGGGTGTGGCCGCTGGTCGCGGGTCACCACGGTCTGTTTCCCTCCGAGGGACAGTTGCAGGAGCCTCGCCAGGCCAGGGGGGAACTCGCAGGCCACAGTGACTGGCGCCGTGCCCAGGCCGCGGTGATCGAGGTCTTCACTCGTGAGCTTGGATTCGCCGACCTGACCTCCGTGCAACCCGTCCTGGCACCTTCGCGCGCCACCCAGCTACATCTCAGTGGACTCGTGGTGATGGCCGACTGGATCGCCAGCGACGAGGGGCACTTCAAGGGCGTCGATGACCTCGCCCGCGTGAGTATCGAGGCGTCGAGGGAACGAGCCAGACGAGCGTGGGCTGAACTTGGCCTGCGCGGGGGATGGGGCTCTCGGCCTGAACCTGGGCCGGAGGCGTTCGAGGAGCGCTTCGCGCAGTCGCCGCGACCGTCGCAGAGACTGGTGATCGAGGCTGCTCGGACGATGGCGGAGCCTGGCATCATGGTGGTCGAGGCCCCGATGGGCGAGGGCAAGACCAAGGCTGCGTTGCTCGCGTCGGAAAGCCTGGCTGCCCGTTTCGGCGCGGACGGGGTCTTCGTGGGGATGCCGACCCAGGCCACCAGCGACCCGATCTTCACACAGGTGCGTCAGTGGCTGGGATGCATCGATCCGGAACTGTCCGCACAGGTGGCGTTGCTGCATGGCAAGCGCATGTTCAACAAGGAGTGGCGGCGGCTGCTGGAGCCCTCCCCTGATGGGACCCAGGAGCGGTTCGGGGGTGTCGACGAGTTCGGAATGGCTGACGAGGACGATGCCTACGGGTTGTCATCGTCAGACTCCCGACGGCGGGAGCGGCAGACTCCGGCCGAGTGGTTCCTGGGGGCCAAACGAGGACTGCTGTGTCCGTTCGTGGTCGGGACCATCGACCAGTTGCTGATGGCGGCAACTCGTACCAAGCACGTGATGCTGCGGATGGCCGGGCTCGCGGGCAAGGTGGTGGTGTTGGACGAGGTCCACGCCGCAGACGTCTACATGTCCAGGTTCCTCGTCGAAGGTCTGCGGTGGCTGGGGCAGGCCCGGGTTCCGGTGGTGCTGCTGTCGGCGACCCTGCCGCCCCAGCAGCGCCAGCGGCTGATCGAGGCGTACCTGGCCGGGGCGGCCTCGCGGGAGGAGTTCGCGCTCGACGCGCCGATTCGGGCAGCGGGCTATCCCTGCGTGACCACTGCCTGGTTCGACACGAACCGTCAGACGCCGGTGGTCACAACGAACGAGACGTCGTCCTGGCGGCCTGACCTTCAGGTCGAGGTGGAGGTGCTCGCCGAGCCCATCCCCGACCGCCGAGCCAGCCGCGAGAAGCGACGGCAGGCCCAACACGCCGCTGACGTCGCCGTCGCGGAGCTGCTCAGGGAGCGCCTTTCACAGGGCGGTTGCGCGCTCGTCATCCGCAACACCGTGGCCCGTGCACAGTCGATCTATGAGCTGTTGCGTCAACCTGCGTGGTTTGGGAAGGACGTCACTCTGCTGCACGCTCGACTCGCTGCCCAGGAACGGGCCGACCGCACCGAGCGCTGTCTGAAGTTGCTCGGTGCCAGGCACGACAATGAGGGTGAGGAGAACGTCCAGCGGCCGCGGCGGTTCGTCCTGGTGGCCACCCAGCTCGCCGAGCAGTCCTTCGACGTGGATGCCGACCTGCTGGTCACGGATCTGACGACCATCGACTTGTTGTTGCAGCGGATCGGCAGGTTGCACCGACACGAGAAGGTGGTTCGACCGGCAGGTGTGGACCGACCGCGCGTGGTGGTCACGGGATTCGATCCTGGCGTGGGAGAAGCGCCGGACATCCTCGGCGCGAGCCAGATGATCTACGGGCGCTACCTGATGATGCGTTCGGCCGCCGCGGTTCTCCAGGTCGCTGAGCTGACAACCGACGACGATGCGAAACCCGGCAACATCTGGGCGGTCCCGAGCCAGGTGCCGGAGTTGGTGGCGCGCGTCTATGAGCCGACCTGCGAAATGGTGCCAGCGGAATGGCGGGAGGCCGAGCGGGTCGCGCGGGAGGAGTGGGAGCAACGCCAGCGCGCACGTGCCGAGCAGGCGGACATGTACCTGCTGACCCGGTTGGGAGAGCACGAGGAGCGCACCCTGGCTGGGCTTCACTTCGCTGGGCCGTCCAGCGTGGGGACGGAGAGGGCCATGGAAGCTGTGGTTCGCGACGGTGAACCCAGCGTCGAAGTGATTCTGGTGGTGCGCGACGGAGAGCGCTACCGCACACTGGCTGGACGACCGCTGACGCACAACGGAGACGTCGCTCCCGACCTGCTTGATGAGGTACTTGGCGCGACAGTGCGACTGCCCTCGAAGTTCACCGACCTCGCCCTCGAACAGTTGAGGCCTCTGGCTGGGTGGTACGGACATCCCTGGCTTCGGCACAGCCTCGCGCTGGTGTTGGACCAGGCTGGCCGTGCCGAGGTCGACGGGCGGCCCTTCTGCCTGCCCAACGGCACAACCCTGCGCTACGACAAGGAGCTTGGACTGGTGGAGGAGGCGAGCACGGCCGGCCGGTAGGAGGCGGCCTCGGAAGGTGAACGGGATGTGCCACCCTCCGAAGCCATCCCCGCGTGTGCGGGGCCAACCTGGAACCCTTGATCCGGCACATACACAGCCACGGCTCACCCCCGCGGGCTGGTGACCACCTCAGTGGCGCGGGGCGCCCCAAAGATACCCCCATCCTTGACTCAGAGCTACAAGCTGATACTCTCTGCACTCACATACAAAGCCAGTTTCGTCCCGAGGGGCATATGGTCAACTTAGTGGACGACCCGTGGCTGCTCGCCTATCCCTGCGAGGGAACAGAGGTGAAGGAGCAGTCGCTACGGGGTCTCCTACTTGACGCGCACCAGTTCCGCGATCTTGTCGTGGACTTCCCCACGCAGAAGCCCGCGCTGTTCCGACAGGTCCTGCTGCCGGTCGTCCTCCACGCGCTCGGACGTCCACGTGACACGACCGCCTGGGTGTCACTCTTCCAGCAGCGAGAGTTCACGCAGGACCAACGTGACCGGTTGGACCGATATCTCGACGAGCACCGTCACCTCTTCGAGCTTTTCGATGACGTCAACCCCTTCGCCCAGGTCGCGAACCTGGAGGCCGTCAGCGGTGAGACGAAAGGGACGGCGTCGCTGGTGGTGACAGCGCCGACGGGCAACAACGTCCCCCTGTTCTCGTCCCGGTCTGATGCCGACCCTCTGGAGTTGACTCCCGCGCAGGCGGCACGATGGTTGATCCACGCGCACTGCTGGGACACCGCCGCGATCAAGACCGGGGCGGTGGGGGACCCGAAGGTGAAGGCCGGCAAGACCACCGGAAACCCTGTCGGCCCGTTGGGTCAGCTCGGTTTCGTCATGCCGGTCGGCAGCACCCTCTACGACACGCTACTGCTGAACCTGCCCAGCGGCCCGGCGGCGCGGTCCAACGACCGTCCTCAGTGGACGCGGCGGAACATGAACGGCAAGGTGGAGGAGACCCACTCGGTTGCTCTCCCCGCCTGGCAGCCCCGGGCGGCCGAGGGACTGCTGGACCTGTGGACGTGGCAGTCACGGCGGATTCGATTGTTCCCTGAGTACACCGACGCCGGTGTGCGCGTGTCCCGGGTGATCATCGCGGCGGGCGACCGGTTGTCCCAGGTGCCGGACTTCGAGCCGCACACGGCCTGGACGCTGGAGGCCACTGGGAAGACCACGCGGGCCAAGCAGCGAAAGCCAGTACCACCGCGCAGACCTCGACGCCATCAACCGGGCAAGGCCGTCTGGCGAGGGCTCGATGCCCTACTGGCGGTAAGCCGAGAAGACCGGGAAGCGCAAACGAACGCCACGGGATACGCGACCAGCATCCTGCTCGACCAACTCAAGGCACGGCGGGAGGAGATGCCTCTGGACTACCCGTTGCAAATCGAGGTCTTCGGAGTTGTCTACGGCAACCAGTCCGCGATCGTCGAGGACGTGATCACGGACTCCATCCCGCTGCCACTGGCGGCACTGAGTGATGACTCCTTGGCCAGGGCCGTCATCCTGGAAGTCGTTTCGCAAGCCGAGGATCTGGCGAACACGGTCAATCACCTCTCCGCCGACCTACGTCGTGCGCTCGGTGGTGAGCCGATCCCGTGGGACAAGGGACAACGGCCTGGCGAGGTGCTCCTGCATGCCCTTGACGACCTGGTTCGGCGGCTGTTGGCCGGGCTTCGTGCCGCAGGCGAGAACCGCGACCTGGTCGAGCGCGGGCATCTGGCATGGGAACAGAAGGCGTTCTCGGCTACCGCGCAGGTCGCCGAGCGTCTGTTGGGTTCTGTTCCTGGCAGCGCGTTCCTCGGTCATACGATCCAGAGTGACCGGGAACAGCGCACCTACCGTCTCGCCACCGCGGAAGCGGGCTTCTGGCGACAACTTGACCGCATTCTCTGGCGTGCCGCCGCCGAGCGGAAAAGCCGGGAGCAGGACGGCGACCAGACCACGAAAGCCGAGGAAGCATGAGCGAGAAGACCCCCTCGCGCTACTGGACGCGGTTCATCGGCGCCGACGGGAAGTGGCGTCGGGCCCGGGAAAAAAAGGACCAGATGCCGCCAGGCGAGGATCTGGCGGTGTTGCGGACAGGACTCGACCGACCAGCGGGCACGGTGTTCGCCCTGGTGCCGTTCTACACCTCTCCCATCGACGACCATGCCGCCCGCAGGGGAGAGGTTTCGGTGGAGCAGGCCGCCGAGCACGTGGCACTGGCGCTGTTCGGCCTGCACCAGCAAGGCCAACGTTCACCGATGCACAAGCCGGGCCTGAGCGTGGGACGAGCGCTGCGGCGGCTGCGGCAGACCGGCAGGTTCGCTGAAGAAGCTCTCGACCGGCGGGTCGCCGCGACGGTGAACGCGACCAGCGTCTCCGCGTTCGCCTATCGGTTGCGCGGTCTGGTCGACCAACTCCGGACCCAGGGCATCCCGCTCGACTACGACCTGCTGCTACAGGACGTCCTCGATTGGCATTACAGCGACGGGCGCCAACGAGTGCGTCGTCGCTGGGGGCTCGCCTACTTCGACTGGAGTTCCGCGTCCACCGCTGCCGCGAAGCCCACCGAATCCTGAGCAGTGCCTTCGCTCCCCCTCCGCCCTTCCCAGGGCGACGAGCGAGGTTGTCGTTCCCCGATGTCTTTCGACTGATTCACTTCGTTTCGGCGGCCATCGCCGCCACGTCGACTACGGAGATCTCATGGCCCAGCGCCGCTACCTTGACGTCCACATCCTCCAGACCGTCCCCCCGGCCAACCTCAACCGAGATGACCAGGGGAACCCCAAGGAGGCGTACTTCGGTGGGGTGCGCCGCTCCCGAGTGTCCTCGCAGGCGTGGAAGAGGGCGACGCGGAAGTTCTTCGCCGATCACGAGAACGGAGTGCCCAAGGAGGACCTGGGCGTCCGCACCAGGAGGATCGTCAGCAAGCTGGGTTCGCTCGTGGCCGAACGCACCACGGCCGTGGACGCCGAGACGGCAGGCAGGTTGGCCGCTGAAGTGGTGTCCACGCTGGGGATCACGCCGGGGAAGAAGGACAGTGAGACCGCCTACCTGCTCTTCTACGGGCGGCGCCAGCTCGTGGCGTTGGCAGACCTCCTCGCGTCGCGGGCCAGCGAACTGGCCGCCCTGGAGGAGTCGGCGCTGAAGGGAGAACTCAAGAAGCTGCCGATCGTGGACACGTTGGGCGCGGGGCATCCCGTGGACGTGGCGTTGTTCGGGCGAATGGTCGCTGACGTGCCCGCGCTCAACGTCGACGCCGCCACGCAGGTGGCTCACGCCCTGTCCACCCACGCCACCGAGCTTGAGTTCGACTACTTCACCGCTGTGGACGACGAGAACGACGACGACAAGGACGAGCTCGGGGCCGGCATGATCGGCACGGTCGGCTTCAACTCGGCCACTCTGTACCGCTATGCCACCGTGGGGCTGCACCAGCTCGTCGACAATCTCGGGGATGTGGCCGCCGCCCGCCGCGCGGCCGGCCTGTTCGTCCAGTCGTTCGCCCGGTCCATGCCCACCGGCTACGGCAACGCCTTCGCCCATCGGACTCTGCCTCACCTCGTCGCGATCAGCGTGCGCGCGGATCAGCCGGTGAACCTGGTCTCGGCGTTCGAGAACCCCGTTCCCGCGACCCAGGGCATCGCGGCCGCCTCGGCTCGACGCCTGGCCCGCGAACAGCGCACCGCTGTGCGGAACTGGGGTGATGAACCCCTCCACACGGGCCTCTGCCACAGCTTCGGGGATGACAGGGAAACCGCCGCCGAACTCGCCGAGGCGTTCGGTCCGGCACGAACCTTCCCCGAGCTGCTCACCGAACTGGACAGTCACCTCGCCGAGTTCGGGGAGAACGCCTGATGGCGACCCCCAGCCCCAGCGTTCCCAGTGATACCGGGCAAGCCGTCCTGCTCCTTCGCCTGGCGGGGCCGTTGCAGTCCTGGGGTGACCGCAGCGCGTTCAACAGGCGCGACACTCGACCCGAACCCACCAAGTCGGGAATCATCGGGCTGCTCGCCGCCGCTGAGGGTCGTCCGCGGGGCGAGTCGGTGGCTGACCTGACCGCTCTGCGGCTCGGAGTGCGCGTTGACCAGGCTGGGCGACTGCTTCGCGACTACCACACCGTCAGCGACTACCGAGGGGGCCCGCTTCCCCAAGCCGGAGTCTCGGCCAAGGGCGTGCAGAAACCCACGTCGCCGCCCAAGTTCACCCACGTCACGACCCGCTTCTACTTGGAGGACGCGGTGTTCGTGGCCGGTCTGGCCGGCCCTCGGGATCTTCTGGAGCGCCTTGACAGCGCCGTCCGCCGGCCGGCGTTTCCCCTGGCGCTGGGACGTCGGAGCTGCGTTCCGACCCAGCCGGTGAGCCTGGGCCTGCGGGAAGGATCACTGAGGACCGTGCTGGCCAACGAACCCTGGCAGGTCCCCGCCCGGGCTCAGCGGCGCGGCCCCCGCAGTGTGGACCTGCGTGTCGTGCTCGAAGGCCAGGAGGCGCTCGAAGGCCAGAACGTGCCCGACGGCCAGAACGTGGAAGAGGACCTGGCCTACGACGTGCCGGTCAACTTCGACCCCCGCGCCAGGGCTTTCACCTCCCGCCGCATCCAGCGCACGTGGCTGTCGGTTCCCACGGCCGCCACCGCCAGCGCCACCAAGAACGATCCCGACGTCGATTCTGGCCATGACCCCTTCGCTCTCCTCGGCTGGTAAGCACATGCCCTACCTATCCCGAATCAGGATCAACCCGCTGCGTAAGGCAAGTCGCCGTATGCTGGCCAACCCCCGCGACCTACACGCCGCCGTGGTCAACGCGATTCCCGACCATCCGACTACTGAACGCAGCCTGTGGCGCCTGGACGCCGACGACCCGCGTCGGCCACACCTGGTTGTCCTCACCCAGTCCCGGCCGGATTGGAACCACCTCGTCGAGCAGGCCGGATGGCCGGAGGCCGACGGCGAGCACTTCGTGATCGCCGACTACAACCCGCTGCTGAGACGTCTGCGGGCTGGTCAGGAGTTCGCCTTCCGCCTGACCGCCAACCCGGTGCAGAACACCCGGACGCCGGACAAACCCACGGAGCGGCAGGCGCAGGACGACACCGTCACCGCACGGAGGCGTTCATATCGACTCGGCCATCGAACCGCGGCCATGCAACTGAGGTGGTTTCTTACCCGGACCCTCAAGTGGGGATTCGACGTGCCCGAAGCCTTCACAGCGGAACCAGCCGTCGACATCGATCCTCACACCACGCCCGAGGCTGAGACGGATAGCAGCCTTGACCAGGCCCCGCGGGACGTGCGGATCATCGCCCGCGAACGCCGCTCGTTCAGCAAGCGAGACGGGAAACCGCCCGTGGTGTTGTCCACCGTCACCTTCCAGGGCCGGCTTCGCGTCACCGACCCAGAGCTGCTCACCGAACGGCTTCTTGCCGGGATCGGACCGGGAAAGGCCTACGGTTGCGGACTGCTCACCCTCGCTCCACTGACGAAGCCGTCGACGGGGACCGGTGACGCGCGTGGCTGACATCTGGTGGAAGGCCGACCCGCTCGACCTGCACCGCTTGGTTGACCGAGTCTCAAGCATCTACGTGGAACGGAGTCATATCGACCGGGACGAGAACGCCGTCGTCCTGATTAACAAGCGTGAGACCGTCCGGGTGCCTGCCGCCCTGATCGCCGTCATGCTGCTGGGCCCCGGCACTCGTATCACCCACGGTGCCGTCAACCTGCTCGGCGATTCCGGCACAGCCGTGTGCTGGGTCGGCGAGCAGGGCGTCCGGCTGTATGCCTCGGGATTGGGACCCAGCCGCGGTGCCGGACTGCTGAATCGCCAGGCCTGGTTAGTCAGCCGCCGTCAACATCGTCTTGCCGTCGCCCGAGCCATGTACGGGATGCGTTTCCCGGGCGAGGACGTCTCCGAGATGACGATGCGGCAGCTCCGCGGCAGGGAAGGAGCCCGAGTGCGCAAGCTCTACCAGTCGCACTCCCGGCGCACCGGTGTCCCGTGGAACGGCCGCGTGTACCGCCCCGGCGAACCCTTCGCGGCGGGCGATGACCTGAACAGGCTGCTGTCGGCGGCCAACGCCGCCCTTTATGGCATTTGCCATGCCGTCATCGTCGGTCTGGGCGCCAGCCCAGGGCTCGGCTTTGTCCACACCGGTGCGGCCACCTCGTTCGTCATGGACATCGCCGACCTGTACAAGGCCGAGTACACCATTCCCCTCGCGTTCGACCTCGCCGCCAAAGGACTTGTCACGGAGCGAGATGCCCGGGTCGCCCTGCGAGACCGCATCGCCGAGAACCGCCTTCTGGGCACGATCATCCGGGACGTGAAGGCGCTGCTGACTCCTGAAGGGGCCGAGGGCGAGGACCTCGACCAGGACCTCAACGAGTTGTGGGACGAGGAGGTCGGGTCGGTCCCTGGCGGAGTCAACTGGTCCAGCGAGCCGATAGACGATATCGCCATGTCGCTGGTCGATCCCGGGATGGGGGAACGGCACATAGCGGTGGTCGGTCCGGAGTTCGACACTCCCAGTGACGGGTTGAGGCGGCCAGGACCAGCGTCATCGTGCTCATCGCCGCACCCGAGGGACTACGTGGGCACCTGACCAGGTGGATGGTGGAGGTCAACGCCGGAGTGTTCGTGGGGAACCCGAGCCGGCGCGTCCGCGATCGGCTCTGGGACCTGCTGGCCAGTCGGATCGGTGAGGGACAGGCGGTGCTCGTGGAGCCTTCCGACAATGAGCAAGGGTGGGCCGTTCGCACCGCGGGCCGAGACCGTTGGTATCCAGTCGACTTCGACGGACTGGTACTTTCGGCACGTCTCCGCCGATGAAGCCGCAGGTCAACAAGTGTCGTCCCCGCCCGCGCGGGGATAGCTCCACCTGCACGTTGACGGTGGACCAGGACATCGCGTCGTCCCCGCCCGCGCGGGGATAGCTCGAACTTCGATTCGGAGTCGTCCTTCTTGCCGCGGTCGTCCCCGCCCGCGCGGGGATAGCTCGTATCACATCGACGAGGCGGTGGAGGCTCTGTAGTCGTCCCCGCCCGCGCGGGGATAGCTCCCACTTCAGATGAGGACTGTGATGGCCCCCAAGGTCGTCCCCGCCCGCGCGGGGATAGCTCGCGTGCGGTGCGAGGGCGTTCACAGACGGCTGCGTCGTCCCCGCCCGCGCGGGGATAGCTCCCTCTACGACCGCCGCCGGGGCCGGGTCGCCACGTCGTCCCCGCCCGCGCGGGGATAGCTCCTGGTGGTTGACTGCACCCGCCGATCGGGGGTAGTCGTCCCCGCCCGCGCGGGGATAGCTCCCGCCGTCGCCGCTATCCCTGGCTGCCCGGCCTGTCGTCCCCGCCCGCGCGGGGATAGCTCGCCGAGAGACCGGGCGCACCGGCTCAGGACGGGGTCGTCCCCGCCCGCGCGGGGATAGCTCCCTGCTGCCGCTCGCCAGCCGCCAGGTCGGCCAGTCGTCCCCGCCCGCGCGGGGATAGCTCCTCGACCCGCACCACGAAGCGGTCTTCGATCAGGTCGTCCCCGCCCGCGCGGGGATAGCTCCTCGGCGATGGTGCGGCGCGGCCGCAGGCCTTTCGGCCTGCGCGGTGACCGGTGGCCCGGCGATTGTGGGAGGCGGTGCCGCCGCTCTCGGCGGCCTCGCCATGGCCATCGACGGCATCAAGGGCGCCGCCGAAGGCATCAAGAAGAACAGCAACAGGCCGTCGAACGTGGAGCCGCCCCACGAAGGTTCGCGGAACTATGACGTGTACGATCCCGCCAACAAGGGAAGAAGAATCACGGACATTGACATCATTGAGAATAGAATTCTCTGGGAGAGGAAGTCTGCTGCTTGGGTACAAATCCCCGAAGATTGGGTGCGGCAACAGGTCGTCAAAAAGCTGAACTCCTACATTGAGGCACAGAAGTACATGCCTGGGTGCGAAAGGCGCCGATCGGAATCCGATTCGAGAAGGCGGGCGTCGAAACCGCGCCGCGGAAAGAAATTGAGAACGGCGTCGACGCGGTGTGTGGAAGTAACCCTGATGTGAAAATCCTCTTGGAGTTCTGGTAATGGGATACGTGTTCGAAGTTGAGGGTGAGACCGTGTGGAGCCCGTCGCTTGACATTGGTCATCTGTTTATGGATATCGCTAATAGGCTCTCTGAGGATCTGAAACAAAGCCACGGGATGTCGTTGATGGCGAGCGACTTCATCGACATCGACCGAGACGCCTTCGCTGCGTTCGTGCGGTCCATGCTCAACAGCTCGGTGATGACAAACTTGACCTACTACGTGCTGTCTCGGGGATTCCTTGCGACCTGCCTGGCGATGTTGGAGCGTGCGGGCTCCCCTGTTGCCCCTCAGAACTCGGAACAACAGGATCTCGTGGCGTTCGGAAAGGCTCTTCTGGGGCACATGCCCACCAACTAGGTGTGCTCGACCTGTAATCGGGTAGACGCTTGGTCGAGCTTCTGACGCGGAAAGCCCTTGAACGGGCTTTCCGCGTCAGGTGACAAAAACGCATCTGGTGCCGGAATCGCCCTGCCGGAACTGCCTGGAGCGGCAGCCGAGGGGGGATGGCGTCGAGGTGGGACAGGGAGGGAGAACGCCTCGGTCAGGCAGGCCGGTTGGGGCCTGGCCTGGTCCCGGGAGTGGTCGGGACCAGGCCATGGCGAGGGCGCCTGTCAGGGGCGGGGGATGGAGATGACGTTGTAGGGGGTGGTGGGGGTGGGCGTGGTGTTGAAGCGGGCGTTGGGCAGGTAGAGGCGGTCGCGGAAGGAGGCGACGGTGGTGGGGACGTCGAAGCGGGGGTCGGTGACCCGCTTGGTGAGGGTGGCGGAGTGTCCACTGTGGTCCAGGCTGAGGACGGCCACGGTGTTCAGGCGGTTCTGGACGACGTAGAGGGTGTCACCTTCGCGGAGCAGTCCATCGCCGCGGGGCAGTTGCTCGCCGTGGAGGTCGACGGCCTTGGCGACGCCGGAGGCCGGGTCGACGCGGAAGAGGATGCCGGTGTTCCACTGGATCACCAGGAGGGCCTTCCCGTCCGGGGTGGTGGCGATGCCGTTGGCGTTGGTGCCCTCCCGGTACACGATGTCACCGCTCAACCGGAGGCGGACGACGGCCGAAGGAGCGGGCAACTCCCCGTCGCGCCCCAGGGGGAGCTGGTAGAGCACCGGCTGCGTCGAGTCGGTCAGCCACACGGCGTCCGGGGTGAGGACCACGTCGTTGACGAAACTCGCGCCGGTGGCGAGGCGGTAGGTGGCCAGCAGGTTCCCGGTGCGGCTGTCGATCACCTTGAGGTCGCCCCCACCGCCGCCGGCGACGAAGAGCCGGCCCCGGGAGTCGACCTTTAGGCCGATGGCGGGGGAACCGGAACCCTGGCGCAGCGTCCTCCCGGTCCCGGTCGCCAGGTTGGCCTTGTAGATGGCTCCGGTCCCCATGGACCCGAAGTAGGCGTACCCGTCGGAGTCGATCGCGATCCCCTCCGGCCGGAAACCGGCGGGCAGGGAGAACGACGACGGGTAGGCGCCGGCCTCGGCCGTGCGGTGGGCGGCGACCGGCGCGGCGGCGGCCGCGACCGCGAGGACCACCGAGGCCATCTCCACCCACAGACTCCGTCTGCGCATGATCATGTCCTTCCCGAACCCGGCGACGTGTGGTCGCCACGAGTGGTGTCCGTTCGTTCGGGCGGCGGACCCGGGGCACGGGGTCGGGCGGCGGGAAGAAGAGAGGTGGGCCTCGCGGGCACTCACGGCGCCCAGCCAGGTCATCGGCGCGCCCACCACGGCCAGCGACCCTCCCTCGGCCTTGTCGTCCGTCGGGCGAGTTCCCCGGGACTCCGATGTAAGCGCGCGGAGGCGGGCCGTGTCGAGCCCTCCCCTGGGGGTGTGTCACCGGGTGAGACACGCCAGGGGAGCGGAACACGAGTACGACGAACGCGAGAGGACGAACGTCGGCGTCGCGATCGCTGGCACCGCGGGCGCCGGCGTCACGAACGCGAGAGGACGAACGTCGGGGTCGCGATCGCTGGCACCGGGGTCGTCGGCGTCACGAACGCGAGAGGACGGACGTCGGGGTCACGATCGCTGGCACCGCGGACGTCGGCATCCCAAACGCCAGACGACGAACATCAGTATCACGAGCACCAGCATCACGAGCACCGGCATCACGAACGCCGGCACTACGAGCGCCAGTACCGCGAACGGCGGTACGACGGCACCAACAACACCAGTACCACGGACGCCAGTACGAGGAACACGAGTACCGCGAACGACAGTGCGCCGAACGGCTTGGCTTCAGAACGCGGACAGTCGACGAGCCGGGGCTCAGGCCTCGCGGGCACCGGCCCGCCGCGCTGGGAGGGGCGGACGACAGCCGTGGCTTGAATGATCATGTGGAGGGGGTGCGGGAGAGGTGTCCCTTGTGGACGGCGGGGCCGGGGTGCGGCCGGACGGGGGCTGGGGTACTCCGGGAGCATGGCGCGGATGCGTGGGGTGGTCGAGCGCCCTGAGGGGCTCGTCCACCAGCCCGACCTGCTCGACGAGGCCGAGGAGCGGTCCCTGCTCACGGCGGTCGAGGCGATGCCCCTGCACGAGGTGCGGATGCATGGGCAGGTGGCCCGTCGCACGGTTCGTCACTTCGGGTTCGACTACGGCTACGAGTCGTGGCGGCTGACGCCGACCGATCCCCTGCCCGAGGAGTTCTGGTGGCTGCGCGACCGCTGCGCCCACCTGGCCGGCCTCCGGCCGGAGTCCCTGGCGCAGACGCTCATCGCCCGCTACCCGCCCGGCGCGACCATCGGCTGGCACCGCGACGCGCCGATGTTCGGCCCGTCCGTGGTCGGGGTGTCGTTGTTGTCGTCGTGCCTCATGCGGTTCCAGCGCCGTGTCGGCGAGGAGCGGCGGGTGTACGAGCTGGAGCTGGCGCCGCGGTCGGCCTACGTCCTGTCCGGCGCGGCGAGGTCCGCGTGGCAGCACAGCATTCCTCCGGTGCCCGAGCTGCGGTACTCCATCACCTTCCGCACCTTGCGCGACCCCGCCCGGTGAGGCGGGGCGCCGGCCGAGGGCGCGCCGGAGTGAGACCGTCGCCCCGGCGCCCCCGCGTCGGCGGGCGGCCGAGATGGCGCGACCCGAGGCTCCTCCTGGTAACAAAGAAAGAAATGCGTGAGCTTCCTCGCGGCGTGTTCCGGCGGCTCGGTGGGGAAAGTGGCTGCTTTCTTTCAGTGGCCGAATTTTCGTGTCCACGGCGTGAATTGTGATCATGGGTTCCCGTCGACGCCGTCCGGAGTAGCGGGCGGCCGGTGTCGCGCGCGGCGGCGGGTGCGCGGGGCGCGACGGCCGTTGCCCTGGACGGACGCGGGGCGGCTACTCCCGCCCCTTCGAGGTCGGGGACGCGCCCGTCGCGGCGGGGACGTGTGGCTTTCACGGAAGCGAACGCCCGGTCGAGTGTGGTGGTGATACGGGCGTCCGCACAGGTCGGTCAAGGCGGGGGAACGGTGAATATCGCCCCTCCGTCCGGTGAACGCCGGGGTGGCCGGATGCCGCCTAGTTCGCGCGGCGTAGCCCTGTCGCCGATCACTCGGACGGCTCTGTCCCCTCGATCTCGGCCGCCGGTAGCGTCGTCGCCGTTCGGAAATGCACCGGAAACCCGGATGTTTGGCGACACGACCCTGCCCCTCGTTCCGTCGCCATCCGTCCTTTGCTGGCACGCCAGGACTTGGGGGTCGTCGCGTGAAGGCACTGTCGTTCGAAGCTCCGGGAGAAGCGGTTTTCGGCACCCGCGAGGTGCCCGTTCCCGCGCCGGGAGAGGCGCTGATCCACCTCGGGTACAACTCGATCTGCGGCAGCGACCTGTCGCTGTACCGGGGCGTCTGGCACGGCTTCAGTTACCCCGTCGTGCCCGGTCACGAGTGGAGCGGCACCGTCGTCGAGGTCAACGGACCCGGCGCCGAGCTGGTCGGCCGCGACGTGGTCGGCGACCTCACCTGCGCGTGCGGCTCCTGCGCGGCGTGCGGGCGGGGGACACCGGTGCTCTGCGAGAACCTCCAGGAGCTGGGGTTCACCCGCGACGGGGCGTGCGCCGAGTACATGACGATCCCGACCGGCAACCTCCACGTGTTGCCGGAGGGCCTGTCGCTGCGGGCGGCCTGCCAGGTGGAGCCGGTCGCCGTCGCCCTGCACGCGGTGTCCACTGTGGGCGTCGAGCCCGGTGAGCGCGTGGCCGTCCTCGGCGCGGGCGGGATCGGCCTGATGCTGATGCAGGTGGCCCGGCAGCGCGGCGGCGTGATCACCACGGTCGGCGAGCCGGTCGCGGAGCGCAGGGCGGTCGCCGCCCAGCTTGGCGCGCGGACGGTGACCACCGGCCGCCCTGGCGAGCTGGCGGAGCTGGTGGCTAAGCACCCCGACCTCACGCCGGACGTCGTGCTGGAGGCCTCCGGCTACCCGGTCGCGGTCCAGGAGGCGATCGAGGTCGTGCGCCCTGGCGGCCGGATCGGGCTCGTGGGGTACCGGGTCGAGGAGGTCGGCCCGATGGCGACCCACCACGTCGCCGTGAAGGCGTTGACGATCAGGGGTTCGTTGGGGCCGGGCGGTCGGTTCCCCGAGGCCATCGACCTGCTCGCGCGGGGAGAGATCGAGGTCGAGCCGCTGCTCAGCCACGAGTTCGCGCTGGACGACCACGCCAGGGCGCTGGACCTCGCGCTGCGTCGCGCCGAGGGCAACGTCCGCTCGTTCTTCAACCTCCGCGCCTGAACACGCCCGTCCGACGGCTCCTGTCGGCGCCTGTCAGTGTCCGTGAGCGCCTCACTGTGCCCGACGGCGCGTGTCAGGGCTGGCGGCGAAGCGTCCCCGCGTCGACGACGACGCTCCACCCGCGCCCGCAGCGCCGGGCGACCTCCCAGGGAGCGATCCGTGTCCCACCCAGCCGCGTCCACCGACCCGCCCACACCCGCGGGTGAGCCGTCCACAGAGGACAGCTCGTCCGACGGGGCCTCCGCGCGGGGCACGGGTTCCCGGAGGACGACGCGGCGCCTGTGCCTGTTCTTCGGGCTGCACGAGCTGGTGCCGTTCTTCCCGCTCTACCCGTTGCTGTTCGCCGACCACGGGCTGTCCACCGCCGGCATCTCGGGTCTGCTGGCCTTCTGGTCGGTCACGGCCTTCGTGCTGGAGGTGCCCTCCGGCGTCCTGGGCGACATGTTCTCCCGCCGCCGGCTGCTCGCCCTCGGCGTCGCCGTGCGCGCCTGCGGGTTCGGCCTGTGGGTCGCCTTCCCGTCGCCGTGGGCCTTCGCGGCGGGGTTCCTGTGCTGGGGCCTGTGCGACGCGTTGACCTCGGGGACGCTGGAGTCGCTGGTCTACGATGAGCTGCGCGCGGCGGGCGCGACCGGGCGGTACGCGGCGGTCATGGGGAGCGGGCGGGCCGTGTCGCTGCTGTCGACGCTCACCGCGATCACGCTGGCCGGGCCGCTGTTCGCGCTCGGCGGCTACCCGGCCGTTGGGGTGGTCAGCCTCGGCAGCGGGCTGGCCTGCGCCCTCGCGGCCCTGTCGTTCTCCGAGCCGCCGAGGGAGCAGGTGGACAGCGAGGGCGGAGGGTGGCGCTGGTACGTGGCCACGTTCCGCGCCGGGGTGTCCGAGGTGCGCGGGGACCGGGTCGTGCTGCGCGCGGTGCTGGTCGCCGCGTCGCTGCACAGCATGACGGCGATCGACGAGTACTTCCCGATGCTGGCCAGGGCCAACGGCGCGTCGACGACGATGGTGCCGGTGCTGGTGGCGGTGACCGTCGTCTGCGCCGCCGTGGGCAGCGGCCTGGTCGGCAGGACCGCGCACGCGCCGTCCGGCGCGCTGGGGCTGGCCCTGTTGGCCTCGGCGGCCCTGCTGGCCGCTGGAGCGTTGAGCGGGCTCCAGTCCGGCATGCTGGCCGTGGGCGTGAGCTTCGGCCTGGTGCAGTGGGCGCTCGTGCTGGCCGACACCCGGCTCCAGGACGCGATCACCGGGCCGGCCAGGGCGACCGTGACCTCCGTGGTCGGGTTCGGCTCCGAGGTGGCCTCGGTCGGCTTCTACCTGGCCGCCGGCGCGGTCTCCACCGTCACCTCCATGTCCACGCTGGTCGCCTGGTTCGCGGTGCCGCTGGTCCTCATCGCGGTGGTCGCGTTCCGGTGGCTGCGCCGGGAGCCGTGTCCCACCGGCCAGGTCCGCCCCGAGCCGGAACCGCGGCGGCGCGACTGACCCCACCGGCGCCGGAGCCCGGCTCGGCCCACCGCCGACGGACACCGTCCCCCCGCACTGGTTCACCCACACCCGCGCCCGCCGCCCGGCGGCCATCCCGCACCCGTGTCCGTTCCCCGACCCACGAGGAGCACGTCCCATGACCCGGACCAACGAGACCATCGCGACGATCACGGACTGGAGCCGCTCCGCCGAGCACCTGCGCCGGTCGCACGAGGTCACCACGAACCCCCGTCCGGACGAGGACGGCCAGTACCCCTGCGTGCTGACCAGGGGTTCTGGGGCGCGCGTGCACGACATGGACGGCAACGCCTACCTCGACCTCACCTGCTCGTTCGGCACCGTCCTCATCGGACACGCCGAGCGCGAGGTCACCGACGCGATCAGGGCGTGCCTGGACGAGGGGAACCTGTTCTACACCGGCCCGAGCCCCCGGCGGCTCGCCCTGGCCGAGCGCCTCCTCGACTGGTTCCCCTGGGCCGACCAGGCGTTGTTCTACCGGACCGGGTCCTGCGCGGTCTCGTCCGTCGCCCGGCTCTCCCAGCACGTGACCGGCAGGACCGCCGTGCTCACCTCCGGCTACCACGGCTGGCACGACTGGCACCTGGAGGCGGTGCCGGAGGCCAAGCTCTTCCCGTCCTATGCCACGGAGTTCCACGACGACCTCGACGTCTACCGCGCGTACCTGGACCGGCACGCGGACGAGATCGCGGCCGTCGTCGTCACCCCGGAGCCGACCCGGCACCCGCTGGAGCACTACCGGACGCTGCGCGACCTGGCGGCCGAGGCCGGCTGTCTGTTCGTGCTGGACGAGGTCAAGACCGGCATGCGGGCGGGGAAGGGCGGGCTCAGCGCCCGCGCCGGGCTGGAGCCCGACGCCGTGACCGTCTCCAAGGGACTGGCCAACGGGCACAGCATCTCCGCCGTCGTCGGCAGCCGCCGGATCACCGAGGGCCTCGCCGAGGCCCACGTGTGGTCCACCTACCAGAACGAGCAGGTGGGCTACGCCGCTGCGTTGTCCACTGTGGACTTCTTGTTGCGGGAGGACGTGGCCGGCGTCGTGGAGCGCACGGGGCGGACGGTCGAGCGGGCCTTCCGGAGCGCCTTCGCGGAGCGGGGTCTCCCGGTGGAGGTGCACGGCTGGGGGCCGATGTTCGACCTCGACTTCTCCGCCGCGGAGGAGGACCTGCCGGAGCGCCTGCAACTCGCCCTGCTGCGGCACGGCGTCTTCTGCGACGTCGGCGACGACTTCAACCTCATGTACCGGATGGCCGACCACCTCGACGAGCTGCTGGAGCGGGTCACCGCCGCGATCGCGTCCGTGTGAGACGCCGGGCGGGGCCGGACCCGAGGGGAAGGGGAAGCGGATGCTGCTGATCTCAGCGGACGAGGCCGCGCGTCGGACCTACGACGCCTGTGTGGTCGGCAGCGGCGCCTCGGGATCCGTGGCCGCGGCCGTGCTCGCCGAACGGGGGCTGTCCGTGCTCGTCGTGGAGCAGGGCGGCCCGATCCCGCCCGGCGCGGACGTGGAGGACCACGAGGACCCCGACGGGTGGGCGTTCGCGCGTCGCCACGGGCGGTGGACGCGCGACGGCTTCCCGTGGACCGCCATGGCGCTCGGCGGCGGCACCGTGTTCTACGCCGGGATGTCCTACCGCTACCAGGACTCCGACCTGGCCCCGCCCTCGTCGCTGCTCGGCGAGGCCGACTACGACCACTGGCAGGTCGGCCTCGCCGACCTGGAGCCGCACTACGAGTGGATCGAGTACCAGCTCGCGGTGGCCGGGCCGTCCCGGAAGCGGGTGGGGGACTACGTGTTCCCCGTCTACCACCGGCCCAGCCTGCCGCCCACCCCGCCCGGGTTGGCGCTCGCCGAGGGCGCCCGCGCCCTCAACCTGACGCCCCTGCCCACCCCCGTGGCGATCAGCGGGATCCGGGACCGGTTCGGCCCCGGGTGCGCGCAGGCCACGCCCTGCACGTCGTTCTCCTGCCCCACCGGGGCGAAGGCCGACGTCGTCAGCCGGGTCCTCGCCCCGGCCGAGGGCGACGTCTCGGTGCTCGTCCACACCCGGGTCGACCGCCTTGTGGCCTCCGGCTCCCATCGGGTCGACGCCGCCGAGGTGGTCGACCGGGGGACCGGCACGCGCCGGACCCTGCGGGCGCGCCGGTTCCTGGTGGCCGCCAACGCCATCCAGTCCGCCGCGTTGCTGCTCCGGTCGACCAGTCGGCTCGAACCCGACGGCCTGGGCAACGGCAATGGCCTCGTCGGCCGCCACCTGGCGATGAAGAACAGCGTCTACGTGCGGGGAGTCGTGCCGCGCAGGCTTCCCGGGTACACACCGCTGCGGCACCGGTACTCCAGCGTCTGCGTGTTGGACTACCTGACCGGAGAGGAGTTCCCCGACGGCGTCGGCGGCCTGATCCACGAGGCCAACCCGTGGGAGCCGGCGGCCGAGCGCGAGGCCGAGCGCGGCACCGTGCTCCAGGTCGAGTGTCTGCTGGGCGACCGGCCCCAGGCGCGGAACCGGGTGCGGCTGTCCCGCACGCGCGACCGCGACGGCTTTCCCCGCATCGTCCTCGACTACGAGCCCCACCCCGCAGACCTCACGCGGTTGGCCGTGTTGTCCGAGCGCGCCACCGACATCCTCACCAAGGCAGGGGCGATCGACGTGCGGGAGGTGGACACCGCCTACGAGCTGGGCAGCGCCCACCTGCACGGCACGCTGCGCTCCGGCCGCGATCCCCGCACCTCGGTGACCGACCCGTTCGGCCGCCTGCACGGCTACGACAACGTGTGGGCCGTGGACGGCGCGACCTTCCCGTTCGCCGGCAACCCCAACCCCACCCTGACCATCCAGGCCAACGCCCACCGGATCGCGTCCGCGATCGACTGACGGGCCGGGCGTCGGCCCCGCCACACCGGTTCCTCACACCGGTTCCTCACCCCGGTTCTTCACACCAGCTCCCCGCGCCGGCTTCCCTCACCGGCTTCCCCATCGGAGGTAGAGACATGCGTGTCCTCGGGCTGAACGGCTGGCCCCGCGACTTCCACGACGCGTCGGCGGCCCTGCTCGTCGACGGCCGGATCGCGGCCTTCGCCGAGGAGGAGCGGTTCACACGGAAGAAGCACGGGTACAACACGGCCCCGGTGCAGGCGGCGGCGTTCTGCCTCGCCCAGGCCGGCCTGACCGTGGACGACCTCGACGCGGTCGCGTTCGGCTGGGACCTGCCGGCGATGTACCGCGAGCGACTGGGCGGCTGGCCGCACTCCGACAGCGAGGCGCTGGACATCCTGTTGCCCAGGGACGTGTTCCCCCGGCGCACCGATCCACCGCTGCACTTCGTCCAGCACCACCTGGCCCACGCGGCGAGCGCCTACTACTTCTCCGGCGAGGACCGTGGCGCGGTGCTCATCGTGGACGGCCAGGGCGAGGAGGAGTGCGTGACCCTCGCCCACGCCGAGGGCGGCAAGATCACCGTGCTCGACACGGTCCCCGGCGCGTGGTCCCTGGGGTTCTTCTACGAGCACGTGAGCGAGTACACGGGGCTCGGCGGGGACAATCCCGGCAAGCTCATGGGACTGGCCGCGCACGGGACCACAGTGGACGAGACGCTGTCCGCCTTCGCGTTCGACTCGGACGGCTACCGCCTGAACCTGATCGACCCGCAGGCCCGTGACCCCGAGGACTGGGACGAGTACTCGGTGACCGAGCGGGCGTGGTTCGCCCACCTGGAGCGGATCTACCGGCTGCCGCCGAACGAGTTCGTCCGCCGCTACGACCCGGCCAAGGGGCGGGTCGTCCGGGACACCCGACGGGACCCCTACGAGTACCGCGACCTCGCGGCCACGGCGCAGGCCGCGCTGGAGCGGGCGGTGTTCGGCCTGGCCGACTCGGTGCTGGCCCGCACCGGGGAACGCACCCTGTTCGTCGCTGGGGGCGTGGGCCTCAACGCGACCATGAACGGCAAGCTGCTCACCCGGTCCACTGTGGACAAGATGTTCGTCCCGCCGGTGGCCAGCGACATCGGGGTCAGCCTCGGCGCGGCCGCCGCGGTCGCCGTCGAGCTGGGCGACCGGATCGCGCCCATGGGCGACACCGCGGCGTGGGGGCCGGAGTTCTCCCCCGACCAGGTGCGGGCCGCGCTCGACCGCACCGGCCTGGCCTACCGGGAGCCGGCGAACCTGGAGCGCGAGGTGGCCGCCCTGATCGCCTCCGGCAAGGTGGTGGGCTGGGCCCAGGGGCGGGGCGAGGTCGGCCCCCGCGCGCTGGGGCAGCGCAGCCTGCTCGGCTCCGCGCACTCGCCGACCATGCGCGACCACATCAACCTGCGGGTCAAGGACAGGGAGTGGTGGCGCCCGTTCGCCCCGAGCATGCTGCGGTCGGTCAGCGACCAGGTACTGGAGGTCGACGCCGACTTCCCGTACATGATCATGACGACGAAGGTGCGCGCCGCCTACGCCGAACGCCTGCCGTCGGTGGTGCACGAGGACTGGTCCACCCGGCCGCAGACCGTGACCGAGGCGAGCAACCCGCGCTACCACCGGATGCTCACCGAACTCGGCGACCTCGTCGGCGACCCCGTCTGCCTCAACACCTCGTTCAACGACAGGGGCGAGCCGATCGTGTCCTCCCCGGCCGACGCCCTGCTCACCTTCTCCCGCCTGCCGATCGACGCCCTGGCGGTCGGTCCGTACCTGGTCACGAAGGACCTCCGCCACTAGGCCACCACGCGTCAATCCCGTTGACTCCCAACAGGATCGCCAGTTTCACGAGGCCCCGACCCTCACCAGGCTCACCACGTCCACGGGACTCACCTCCCTCGTCAGTCCTCAGTGGACACATCACGGCCGGCGACAGAGTCGCCGGCGCCGGCGACGTCACCGAAGTGCCCCTCCGGTCGACCACGCGGCCGCCCCCGTCACGCCCGCAGAGGAAGGGTTCGTCGACCATGCCCGTCCACCTCGCGATCAACAACGGAACACCCGTGCGCACCCGGCCGTGGCCGGTCTGGCCCCAGCCCGCCAGGGGCGCGCTCGACGCGCTGGAGCGCGTGCTGCGCTCGGGCCGCTGGGCGATCAGCGGCCCCTACCGGGGCATCGAGTCGGCCGAGCGCCGCTTCGCCAGGGACTTCGCCGCCTACAACGGGGTCGCGCACTGCGTCCCCGCCGCCAGCGGCACGGCCAGCCTCATGCTCGCGCTGGAGTCCTGCGGCGTGGGCGTCGGCGACGAGGTCATCGCCCCCGGCCTGTCCTGGGTGGCCTCGGCCTCCACCATCGTCGGCGTCAACGCCGTCCCCGTCCTGGTCGACATCGACCCGAGGACCCTGTGCCTGGACCCGGCCGCGGTCGAGGCCGCCATCACCCCCGCCACGAAGGCCGTCGTCGTCGTGCACCTGTACTCCGCCGTGGCCGACCTCGACGCGCTGCGCGCGGTCGCCGACCGGCACGGGCTGCCGCTGATCGAGGACTGCGCACAGGCCCACGGGGCCGAGCACCGGGGTCGCAAGGTCGGCTCCGTCGGCGACGTCGGCACGTTCAGCATGCAGCACAGCAAGGTGCTCACCAGCGGCGAGGGCGGGGCCGCGATCACCAACTCCGCCGAGCTGGCCCGCAGGATGGAGCACCTGCGCGCCGACGGCCGCTGCTACCCCGACACCGCCCCCGCGCCGGGCCGCATGGAACTGGTGGAGACCGGGGAGCTGATGGGCAGCAACCGCTGCCTGTCGGAGTTCCAGGCCGCCGTCCTCGTCGAACAGCTCAGGGAACTGGACGAGCAGAACGCCCTGCGCCGCCGCAACGCCGAACTGCTCAACACCCTCCTCGCCGAGCAGGGGCTGCGCCCGCAGGCCACCTCGCCGGGCACCACGTCCCGCACCTACTACGTCTACGCGGCGGAGCTGCCCGACGACGCGTTCGTCGGCCTCCCGATCACCACGGTGACCGAGGCGCTCACCGCCGAACTCGGTTTCCCCATCTCGCCGGCGTACGCGCCGCTGCACACCAACCGGCTCTACGCGCCGGCCTCCCGCCGTCGGTTCGCGCTCGGCGAGGAGCACGAGAAGCGGATCGACCCCGCCCGGTTCCACCTGCCGGTGTGCGAGCGGCTCACCCGGCGCCTGATCACCTTCCACCACGCCGCGTTGCTGGGCGACGAGTCCGACATGCACGACATCGCCGCCGCCGTCGCCAAGGTGCTGCGGCACCACGGGGAGCTGCGGGCCTGAGCGCCCGCTCCGGACCTTGGGGAGCGCAGATGCAGACCACCACCATCACCATGGGAGACGTCCAGTACCCGTACCGGCTGGGCACCGGCTGCGTCGACGGGATCGTCACCCGGCTCGGCGAGCTGGAGGCCAGCCACTACCTCGTGCTGTGCGACGCGACCGTCGCCGAGCTGTACGGCCACGACCTCGCCGCGCGGCTGCGCCGCTCGGCCGGTCCCGCCAGCGTCCTGACGCACCCGGCCGGCGAGGAGCACAAGGGCCTCGGCACGCTGGACACGCTCGCCGACGCCGCCCTCCACGCGGGCGTCGACCGGCGCGGCGTGGTCGTCGCCCTGGGCGGCGGCGTCACCGGCAACATCGCGGGCCTGCTCGCCGCCCTGCTGTTCCGCGGCATCCGCCTGGTCCACGTGCCGACGACCGTCGTGGCCATGCTCGACTCGGTGCTGTCGCTGAAGCAGGCCGTCAACGCGCAGGTGGGCAAGAACCTCGTCGGCACCTTCTACCCGCCGGTGGAGGTGCTGGCCGACACCGCCATGCTGGGCACCCTCCCGGTCAGGGAGATCCGCTCGGGCCTGTGCGAGGTCGTGAAGAACGCGCTGGCCATCCGGCCCAGCATGATCGACTTCCTGGCGGCCGAGCTGAGACCGGACGGGCGGTACGCCGACGACGTCCTGCGCTGGATGATCGACGAGAGCGTCGCGGCCAAGGCCCAGGTCACCGAGCACGACAAGTACGAGCGGCGCGAGGGCCTGGTCCTGGAGTACGGCCACACCGTCGGCCACGCGCTGGAGCACGCCTCGCACGGCGCGGTGTCCCACGGCGCAGGGGTCGGCGTGGGCATGGTCGCCGCGGCCGAGGTCGCCCGCCGGCTCGGGCACGTCGACGCCGACCTCGTCGAGCTGCACAGGGAGCTGGTCGGCAAGGTCGGCGTCGCGACGACGCTGCCGGCCGACGTGCCGACCGAGGAGATCACCTACCGGCTCGGCTTCGACAACAAGCGGGGCTACCAGCCGCTGCCCGCCGACCACTACGCCATGGTCCTGCTCGCCGACGTCGGCCAACCCCTGTACCAGGACGGGCTGCCGCTCACGCCGGCGCCCCGCGCCCTCGTGGACGAGGTCGTCCGGGAGCTGGCCGACGCCCCGTCCCGGATCGGGGCGTCCGTGGGTTCCGCCGGAGGTGCGTCGTGAACTCTCCGCTCAACCAGCCACCGCACAAGTCACTGAACGAGCCACTGGGCAAGTCACTGAACGAGCCACTGGGCAAGTCACTGAACGAGCCGCTGGGCAAGTCACTGAACGAGCCGCTGGGCAAGTCACTGAACGAGCCGCTGGGCGTCGCCGTGGTCGGCGCGGGGTTCATGGGAGGCGTCCACGCCGAGGTGTTCGCCGAGCACCCGAGGGCGCGGCTCGCCGCGGTCTGCGACCTCGACCGGGGCGCGGCGCGCGAGCTGGCGGGGCGGTTCGCCGTCGAGACCGTCACCGACGACCTCGACAGCGTCCTGTCCGACGACCGGATCGGGCTGGTCGTGGTGACGACGCCGAACGCCCTGCACGCCGAGCAGGCCGCACGGGCGTTGCGGGCCGGCCGGCACGTGCTGGTCGAGAAGCCCCTCGCGCTCACCTCCGACGAGATCCGCGGCCTGCTCCGACTGGCCGACGAGCGCGGACTGGTGCTCGCGCACGGCAGCAACTTCGTGCACAGCCCCAAGTTCCGGCGGGTCCGCGAGCTGGTCGCCGACGCCGACGCGTTCGGCCGGCCGCACCTGGCGCGGGTCGTCGTGCGCAACGGGGGACCGGACTCCGGGTGGTGCCTGGACCCGGCGCTCGCCGGCGGCGGCGTCCTGCTCGACCTCGGCTGCCACGCGGTCGAGATCTGCCGGTGGCTGCTGGGCGGCGCGGAGGTCCGCGCCGTCACCGCGCGCAGCCAGCGGGTGCGGCCCCGCGCCGGGCGGGTCGAGGACCAGGCGACGCTGCTGCTGGAGTTCGCCGACGGCGCGCTGGGCCAGTGCGACGTCTCCTGGGCCTGTCCCGGCGGTGAGGAGATCACGACCGAGGTGCTGGGCACCAGCGGTCGGGCCGGCGCCGACCTGTGGGCCGGGATGGGCGTGCACGCCTTCTCCGAACGGGGCTTCGCCAGCGTGTGGGAGCCGAACCAGGGGTGGGTCCGCCCGGAGTGGGAGTGGGTCAGGGCGAGCGGCTACACCCACCAGGACCACGCCGTGGTCGAGGCGGTCCTGGACGGCACACCCCTGCCGCACTCCGCCGTCGAGGCGTGGACCTCGGCCAGGGTGCTGGAGGCGGCGGCGGAGAGCGCGGCCACCGGCCGCACCGTCGAGCTGGCCCCGTCCCCGAACGGCCACCCTGTGCCCGACGCCGTCCGGGGAGGCGACCGTGTCCACTGAGGACAGTGACAGACCGGTGCGGCGGCGGGGCGGCGTGCTGGCGCTCACCCCGTTCTTCCTCTACCCCGAGTACCAGGACTGCTGGTCGGCCCGGTTCGACTCGATGGGCGGGATGCACCTGCTGGTGCGGGCGCTCGTGGAGGAGATGGCCGGCAGGGGCGTCCCGCACCGCGTGCTCACCATGGCCCCGCCCGGCGTGCCCAGGGACCTGGCCATCGCCCGCAACGTCACCGTCCACGCGCGACGCCTCCCGGTGTTGCCGATCCCGTCCCAGTTGGAGGGGTACTTCGGGCTGGTCGGGGCGTGGGCCAAGGGGAGCCTGCTGTGGGTCCTGCGGAACCGGAGGCGGCTGCGGCGGGAGATCTCCCTGGTGCACGCCCACTGCGACGGGTCGGGCTCGGCGCCGTTCTACGGCTGGCTCATCGCGCGGGCGCTGGGCGTGCCGCTGGTGGCGCAGATCCACTCCAGCCGGTTCCTGAGCCAGCACCCCACGACGTTGTGGGAACGGGTCACCGACCCGGCCGCGAAGTGGGCGGAGCGGTTCACCGTCCGCAACGCGGCGGCGGTGCTGATGCTCACCGAGAAGGCCCGCACCGAGATGCGGGACGCGGCGGCGCTGGACCCCCGGCGCGTCCACCGGCTGGCCTACCTGGCCAGCGACCGCTTCGCCGAGGGCGACACCGAGGAGCGGAGGACCGAGATCAGGCGGCGCTTCGGCCTGGACACCGGCCAGCCCGTCGTCCTCTACGTCGGGCGGATCGCGGCCGAGAAGGGCGTGGAGTTCTTCGTCGAGGCCGCCGCCGAACTGCGGCGGCGCGGGCGTAACTGCCGGTTCCTCGTCGCGGGGGACGGCCCGACCCGCCAGGAGATCGAGAAGCTGGCCGAGGACAGGGGCGTCGCCGACCGGATCACGATCACCGGTTTCCTGCCGCACGAGCTGATCCCCTCGGTGATGGCATTGTCCCAGCTCGTGGTCCTGCCCTCCCGGTACGAGGAACTGGGCATCGTGATCCTGGAGTGCATGAGCATGCGCCGGCCGATCGTCGCGCACGACGTCAACGGCGTGCACAAGCTCATCGAGCATGGCAGGACCGGGCTGTTGGTGCCGCCGTTCGACACGCCCGCGATGGCCGACGCCATCGAGGCGCTGCTGGACGACCCGGAGCTGCGGGAGCGGATCGCCGAGACCGCCGCCCCGCTGCCGTCCGCGAAGTACTCGCTGACCACGGCGGCGGACCAGCTCACGGACATCTACCGGGAGCTGGGCGTATGCGTCTGACCCTCCTCGCCCCGCACCCCGACGACATCGCGTTGTCCGTCGGGGGATGGCTGGCCGGTGTCGGCCCGCGCCTGCGTGCGTCCGGGTGGCGACTGGACCTGGTCACGGTGTTCAGTCGCAGCGTCTACGCGCCCTTCGCCGGGGACGACGCGCGGGACGAGGACGCCGTGAGCCTGCTCCGGCTGGCCGAGGACCTGCGCTTCGCCCGGTCCCAGCGGCTGCGGCCCTCCGCGCTCGGGCTGCCCGACTGCTCGTGCCTGGGCATGGACGACGAGTCGGAACTGGTGGCCCCCACGGCCACCGACCCACGCAAGTCCATTGTGGACGATGTTGTCGCTCGGGCGGTCGCGGGGAGCGCCGTCGTCGTCGCGCCGTTGGCGGTGGGCGGCCACGTCGACCACCGGCTGGCGCGCGACGCCGTCGCCGAAGCGCTCGGGGAGATCCCGTGCCTGTGGTACGAGGACCTGCCCTACGCGCTCGACGACGCCGTGCCCACTCCGCGCTCCCCGGTCGACGGGCGGACGCTGCGCCCCTGGCCGGTGCGGATCACGGCCCAGCTCCCTGCCAAACGCGCCGCGCTGGCCTGCTACCGGTCCCAGATGAGCGACACCGACATCGGGGAGGTCCTCAACTACCGCCCCGACGGCGGCGCCGAGCCCGTCGAACGCCTGTGGACCTCGGCCGACCTGCCCCCGGACCTCGCAGGGACCCTCGGCCTGGTCGACCAGGACACCCCCTCACCCCACCTCATCCCGGTCAACCTGGAGGACAAGTGACCTCGGAACTCGCGTTGTTCGGCGGCACACCCGTGCGCACCGAGCCCTTCCCCGACGGCCCCCGCTTCCGCGAGCGGGACCTGGAGCGCATCCGGGAGGTGCTGGAGTCCGGCAGCCTCGGCGGCATCCCCTTCCCGAACCGCACCCACCGGGCGTTCGCCGAGCAGTTCTGCGGCCGGCTCGGCGCCCGGCACGGCGTGCTGGTCGCCAACGGCACCGTGAGCCTGTCCGTGGCCCTGCGGGCCCTCGGCGTGCACGCCGGTGACGAGGTGATCACCACCGGCTACACGTGGATGGGCACGGCCGCGTCCATCGTGCACATCAACGCCGTGCCGGTGCTCGTGGACATCGACCCGAACACCTGGTGCATCGACCCGGCGGCCGTCGAGGCGGCCATCACGCCCAGGACCAGGGCGATCGTGCCGGTGCACCTGGCCAACCAGATCGCCGACCTCGACGCGCTGCTGGAGATCGCCAGGAAGCATGACCTGGTCGTGCTGGAGGACTGCGCCCACGCGCACTTCGCCGAGTGGCGCGGCCGCTGCGTCGGCACGCACGGCGACGCCGGCAGCTTCAGCTTCGAGAGCAGCAAGATCATGACCTCCGGCGAGGGCGGATTCCTGGTCAGCGGGGACGAGACCACCCACCACCGGGCCATGTCGCTGGTCAACTGCGGGCGCAAGGAGGAGGGCTACGACTCCTTCGAGGGCCGCATGCTCGGCTGGAACAACCGGGCCACCGAGTTGCAGGCCGCCTTCCTCATCGGACAGGTCGAACAGCACGACGAGCTGCACGCCCAGCGGAAGTCCAACGTGGAGCTGCTGACCAAGGGGCTCACCGAGATCGGCGGCTTCACGCCGGTCGGCGACGACGACCCCAGGGTGACGCGCCGGCAGTACTACGAGGTGCTCTACCGCTTCGACCCCGAGCAGTGGGCGGGCGTGCACCGCGACCGGGTGCTGGAGGCCCTGCTCGCCGAGGGCGTCGAGTTCGAGGGCATCACCTTCTACCCGCCGCTGCACCGGGACTCGCTGTTCACGGTCAGCGCCGAGGACTGGCCGATGATCCGCGACCGGTACGGCGACCGCATGGGGCCGGAGGACTTCCACCTCCCGGTCTCCGAGCGGGCCGCCTACGACGAGTCGGTGTGGGTCCACCACTCCCTGCTCACCGGCCCGGCCACGGACGTCGACCAGATCCTGGAGGCCGTGGCGAAGGTCCGCCGCAACGTCGACGCCCTGCGCTGACCCGACAGCGCCGTTGGGTCGCTTTCCCGACCGCACGATCCGACCGGACGGAGGCGCCGTGAACCCGACGAGGCAGGACCTTCGGACCGATCCCCCGCGCCACGGCGACGGCCTCCACGACGCGGTGGACCTGTTGCGCAGGGCCATGGCGCTGGTGCTCGCCCACACCGACCAGTGGGACGCGCTCGGCGCGGCGAGCGTCGCGGCCGTCGAGGCCGCGCTGGAGATGGTCGCGGCCAACGCCGGGACGGCCACGGGGAACGGCGCGGCGCCCGCGCCCGCCGGACCCCGAGGCCGGCGGACCGAGGACATCCAGCGGGCCGTCGACAGCGCCAGGGCCGCGGTCGTCGCGAGCACGTTCGCCCTTCGCGAGGCGGCCGATGAGGAACGCCGCCGGCGGCAGACGCCTCCGCCGCGCGCGGGAGCCTGACCGGGGCCCGCGCGGGAGCCTGACCGGGGCGCCCGCGCGGGCGTCTGACACCACACCGCGCCCGGCGCGGCCGACCAGCCGCGCGCCGGGGGTGCGGGCGAAGCGCCACGCCCGCACCCCCGGCCCTCCCGCCCTTTCCCCGCAACCCTTTCCCCTCTTCCTGTGGCTTCTCCCCGACACTCCTTCCTCGGACGGCGCCGACGCGGCGCGCTGGGCGCCAGATGGGACGTGGACCCGTGCGTGTTCTCCGGCTCACCCCGTTCTTCCACCACGACTGCGTCACCTCGTGGCCGGCCGAGTTCGACGCGGTCGGCGGGATGCAGTTGCAGATCCTGCGGCTGTCCCGCGAGCTGGCCCGGCGCGGCGTGCGCCAGCAGGTGCTCACGCTGGGCTTCCCCGGCCTGCCCCGGGTGCGGGTCGACTCGCCGAACCTGGTCGTGCGGATCACCAGGGCCCCGCTGCCCCGGCTGCGGTCGGAGCTGACCGGCCTGGTCGGGCTCAACCAGGCGTGGCTGGTCGCCGCGCTGGCCGCGTGCGTGCGGCTCAGGCGCACCTGGCGCCCCGACCTGGTCCACGTGCACGCCGACGGCCAGCTCTGGGCGTTGCTGGCGGGACCGGCCGCGTCCCGCGTGCTCGGCGTGCCCTACTGCGTGACGCTGCACTGCTCGCGCCTGTCGGTGTACCAGCCCATGTCGTGGATCGACCAGCTCCAGCACCGGCTGGTCGTCGCGGCGGAGAAGTGGGCGCTGCGCGGGGCCTCCGGCGTGTCGACCCTGACCGACCGCACCGCGTCGGTGGTCGCCTCCGCGCTCGGGGTGGGCGCGGAGGACGTCGACGTGGTCCCCGACTCGGTGGACACGTCGTCCACTGTGGACAGAGCAGAGGGGCGCGTGCTGCTGGAGAAGCTGGGCGTGCCGTCCGACCACGAGGCCGTCGGCTACGTCGGCCGCGTCGCGCACGAGAAGGGCTGGCCCGACCTCGTGCGCGTGGCCGGCGCGCTGTCCGACCGGAAGGCGACCTTCCTGGTCGTCGGGGACGGGCCGCAGAGCGGGCGCATGCGCGACGAGGTCGCCGCCGCCGGCCTGTCCGACCGGTTCCTGTTCACCGGGTTCCTGCCCCATCACGACATCCCGGCGGTCATGGCCGGTCTGGACGTGCTCGTGATGCCGTCGCGGCACGAGGAGCTGGGCGGGAGCGCGCTGGAGGCGATGCTGGCGGGAACGCCCGTGGCCGCCTACGCCGTGGGTGGGCTGCGGGACACCGTGGGCCACGTGACGCCGTCGCTGCTCGTGCCTCCCGGCGACGTCACGGCGCTCGCGGAGGCCGTTCGTGGTGTGCTCGACGACCCGCGGCCCCACCGCGACCAGGTGGCGGCCGGCCGTTCCTGGCTGACCGACCTCTTCGACGGCGGTGCCGCCGCGCGTCGGGTGATCGCCCACTATGAGCGTGTCCTCAGTGGAACCGCCCGTCTCCGCCCTCAGGAATAGGACGGTGTGTTTCGTACTCCGATCTCACCGACGTTTCCTGTGGGTTCGCGGTCTCCTACTGCGCCGACACCGCCCCTCATTCGAGACGGAGTGCGCTTCTGTCCGGATGTCAGTCCGGCTCCAGACTCGTCGCGCTCGCCGCGTGGCGGACCACACGCGCCTTGGTGATCGCCCATGTCGTGCACATCGGCATCTCTGTCGCGCTCGTGACTGGGTCGGGAGGCTGGAACGCCATCGCAGTGAACGGACACAGTCGACGAGTAGGGGAAGAATCCGTCGCCCCGGTCATCCGTGAGTCCTCCCGGGCGGCTGTCGGCACAACGAGGCGGCGTTCGGTGGGGCGCGGTGTGCGTCGGGTGGTCGCGCACCACGAGCGTGTCCTCAGTGGAACCGGGCGGCCGCGCTTGAGTCCCTGATGACGCCGCTGACCGCGTCAACCAGTCCACCTCGACACCGGAACCGTCCACTCCGAACGGTCCGAGTGGCGCAATGCCCAGACCCGGGCCACTGCCCCAGACGGATCACCGGCGTGGCGCACGGGCGCATTTAGCCGGCCAATCGTCACCAAGGACGTGGTGACCCCGCCCCGCAGCACCTACCTTGCACCCTGAGCGGACGCCCTCCGGCTGCCCTGGGCGGACGAGAAGTGGATGGGAAGTGCCGTGGAGACGGGCGCTGGCGGACGATTGGGCGTGTTGTTCGCCGGTCTGTTCCGGATCGTCACCGACACGGCCGACCACTGCCGGAACCGGTTGTTGAACCTCTTCCGCGGCCATCACGTTCCGGCGGGTCGCGCTGTGCCACGCCCGTCTTGGCCTTAACAGCACCCTGGTGATCACGCAGGCCTCACCTGTGGGCGTTCCTTCGCGCCGGAGGCGGGCGGTAGTGGTCGGCTACGAGGTCAAGCCCGCGCGACCCGGCAGGGGGAGAAGGTATGCCGGCCTGTGTTTCGTTGCTGACGAAACACAGGCCGTGGTCCAGCAACTCGTCTATGCGGGGCCGGTGGCCCCACCGGGACCGCTGGCCCCGTCCGGACGTCAGGACCTCTGATGCCTTCTGGCTGTCCGCTCAGGAGATGTCGGCGCGGACCAGGGCGGCGGCCTGCTCGGCCGACCCCTCCGCCGCCTCCGCCGAATCGCCCACCGTGATCACCGCGCCCAGGATGCACGACTTGAAGTCCACGGGTGGCTGGGTGATCTCGGCGCCCACGGGTTGCTCGATCACCAGGTGGCGCACGCCGGGCACGCGGCAGGCGTCGTCGAGACCGGCGTAGCCGGTGAGGGTTCCGACCCGGTCGGTCAGGATCTTGCGCACACACGCCCACAGGGGCGGCCCGGCGGCGTCCAGCGGGGGACGACCGGTCGCGACCCGGATCGCGTTCTCGACGAACGACCGGCCGGTGGCCAGCCCGACCAGGTGCGAGGCGATGAAGTCCCCGCCACCCCTTGCCCCGATCTCCACGAGTCTCACCCCGCCGTCCGGGGCAACCATGCATTCCAGGTGGAAGGCGCAGTCGTCCAGCCCCAACGCGGACACCACGTCGGCCGTGAGCCGGTGGACGGCGTCGAGCCGGTCGGCGGGCAGCGCGCTCGGGTGCAGGTGCGCGAGTTCCAGCCGGAAGGGCTCGGTCGTGCGCTTGTCGATGACGCCGACGACGTGGATCTGTCCACAATGGACGAATCCCTCGACACTGTGCTCCGTGCCGTGCAGGAACTCCTCGTAGATCAGCTCGTGGCGGGTCTCCGTGGTCGCCGTCAGGTCCATCAGCCGGTCGAACGCGGGACGCAGGCCAGCAGGGCCGTCGATCACGAAGATGCCCCGGCTGCCTGACGAGGACGTGGGCTTGAGCACGGCGGGGAAACCGACCAGCTCCACCGCGCGCGACAGGTCCGACCAGTCGGTGACCCGCGCGAACCGGGGGACCAGGTGCGGGTGGTGTTCGGCCACCGCCTCCCGCATCAGGTACTTGTTGCGGGCCAGCCGGGCCGCGCCGGGGGAGACGCCCGGCAGCCCGAGCCGCTGGGCGATCCCGCTGACCGTGGTCACGTCGCGCTCCGACCAGCCCAGCACGGCGGCGATCCGGTGTTCCGCCGCGATCTCGTCGACCGCCGCGTGCACCGCCGCCTCGTCCCGGGTGTCCAGTCGCACCACGGTCCGCACGATCCCGCGAGGTAAACCCTCCGGCACCGCGTCGGCGAGCAGTGCGACGCCGTAGCCGAGGCGGTGCGCGGCCTCGAACACCGCACCCCGCTCCAGATGCGTGCGACGGACGTTGACGAAGACGACGAGTTCGTTGTTCACCAAGGTTCTCCGAGGGAAAGGCGAGGGTGTGGGCGGGCCGTGCGCCGACCCGCCCACACCCTCCTGGATTCAGCTCGCCGACCGCGTCGGCAGGAGTTCCGGGGCCGTGGCCGCGACCGCCGCCGTGTTCCGACGCGCCACCGCGACCTGGGCGATGACGATGCCAGCCAACATCACCACCGAGCCCACCATCTGCACCGCGCCGAGCCGCTCGCCGAGCACCAGCATGGCCAGCACGCCGCCGACCACGATCTCCAGCGTCGCGACCAGGCTCGCCGACGTGGGCGGGATCGACCGCTGCGCCGTGACGCTGAGCAGGATCGCGCCCGCCATGCCGACCAGCCCCACCCAGAGCGCGAGCAGCCACACCGGCACGTCCACCCCGCCGACCGCGCTGACCTCCCCGAGGACGTGGAACGGGAACGGGGCCACCACCCCGGCGAGGGTGAGCGCGACCGCGCCGAGGCAGGTGCCCCAGGTCGCCATCACCAACGGGTCGTAGTCCCGCAGCCCCCGTTCCGCCAGGAGGAACCGCCCGGCGAGGGTGGCCGCGGCCAGCAGGCCGAACAGCACGCCCACGCCGTCCAGGGCGAACGACGTCCACACCTGACTGATCAACGCCAGGCCGCACAACGCCACCGCGATCCCCACCCACAGCAGGCCGGAGAGGTGCTTGCGCTGCACGAACCGCACCCACAGCGCCACGAGCACCGGCGACAGGTACTCCAGCAGCAGGGCGATCCCGACCGGGATCCGGGACAGGGCGACGGTGTAGACGACCTGGTTGACCGCCAGCGTCACCACCCCGTACAGCACCACCAGCCACCAGTCACCCGGCCGGATCCGCAACCGCCCCCGCCGCAGCAGCAGGGCCGCCGTCAACAGGGCCAGCGCGCCGACGACCGTGCGCACCTGGATGACGTTCACCGGGGACAGCTCGGTCCTGGCGAGCAGCTTCAACGCGGGGGCCGAGCTGCCCATCGCCACGGCCCCCGCGGCCCCGAGAGCCAGGCCGAGGGCCAGGCTCCCGGGCCGGGAACGGGACACCATCACCGGACCCGCCGCGCCACCACGTCGGCCAGCGCCCGCGCGCCGCGCCGGAACGCCTCCAGTGACAACGCCTGGAACGGCAACCGGAGGAACAGCGACCCGGCGGGCAGGCGCTCGTCGGGGAAGAACGCCGATCCCCGGGAGAGCCGCACCCCGGCCCGCTCCGCCGCGGCCAGGAACTCGGCCTCGGTCAGGTCCGACCGCACCAGGGCGCTGACGAAGTACCCGCCGCCGGGCTCGGACAGCAGCCCGTCGCCGAACGCCTCCCGCGCCGCCTCGACCGCCGCGTCGTGCCGAGGGGCCAGGAAGGTCACGGCCCGCTGGATCGACCGCTCCACCAGGCCGTCCTCCAACGCGCGCGCCGCCACCGCCTGCGCCAGCGGCGACGCGGTGAGGTAGGTGCCCTCGGCGAGTTCCGCGAGCTGGACCATGGTGTCGGCGTCGCCGATCGCGTAGCCCACCCGCAGGCCGGGGCTCAGCACCTTGCTCAACGAGCTGATCGTGAGCACCCGGTCCGGGGCCAGCTCGGCCAGCGTGGGCGCCGCCGCGCCCCGGTACCGCAGCCGCCGGTACGGCGTGTCCTCCACGATCAGGAACCCGTACTGCCGGGCCAGACCCACCAGCGCCCGGCGCTTCTCCTCGCTCATGCACACGCCGGCCGGGTTCTGGAAGTCCGGGATGGTGTAGAAGAACGCGGGCGTGTGCCGCGCCACCAGGTCCCGCAACTGGTCCAGGTCCGCGCCGTCGCCCCGCAACGCCACGCCGGTGACCTGCCCGCCGTGCCGCTCGAAGATCTGCCGGGCCCGGTCGTAGGTCGGGGCCTCGGTCAGCACGGACCGGCCGAACCGGCCGATCAGGTGGCGGGCCAGCAGGTCCAGCACCTGGAGCGACCCGTTACTGACGAAGATCCGGTCGGGGTCGACGCCGTGGTGCCGGCCGAGTTCGGCGCGCAACCGCTCGTCGCCCCGGTTCCGGCCGATCGGCGCGTACTGGAAGACCGCGACCGGCGACTCCTCCAGCACCTGGGTGGTCAGCTTGGCCAACTCGTCGACCAACAGCACCTCGGCGGGCGGGACGCCCCTGGTGAACGGGACCAGCTCACTCGTGTGATCTGCCATGGATGCGTGACCGCCATTTCCGTCGTGAGAGTCCTCTGTGGACTCATGAGGACTCGTGGGGACTCGTGGGGACTCGTTGGGGGACTCGTCGGGACTCGTCAGGCGAGACTCATCGGAGGGACTCGTCGGGGAGGAAACCGGGCGCGCGGGCCACGAACTGCCCGCCCAGCTCGGAAACCGAGGACACGCCGAGCTGGCGCAGCGCGTCCCTGACCTCGACGTCGAACACGTCGAGCACCTGCTCGACGCCCTTCTGGCCGTTCAACCCGAGGCCCCAGAGGTACGGCCGGCCGACGCACACCGCGTGCGCGCCCAGCGCTAGCGCCTTGACCACGTCCACACCGGACCGGACACCGCCGTCCACCAGCAGGGTCCGCCCCCTGGGCAGGACCCGGGCGATCCGGTCCAACGCCACCAGACTGGGCAGTGCCCCGTCGAGCTGGCGTCCGCCGTGGTTGGACACGATCACGCCCTCGGCGCCCAGCTCCACGCAGCGCAGCGCGTCCTCCGGCCGCAGCACGCCCTTGACCAGCACCGGGAGCGTGGTCAGCGACCGGATCCACGCCAGGTCGTCCCAGGTCACCGGCAGCCGGTCGAGGCGGCCGCTCGCCGGCGCGGCCCCGTCGAGGACGCCCAGGGCGCGCAGGGTGCCGTAGTCCACGTCGTCCGGGAGCCGGAACCCCGCGCGGCGGGTGCTGATCCGGCGCGCGCTGTACGACGCGTCGACCGTGACCACCAGCGCCGTGGCCCCGCCCCGCTCGGCCAGCTCGACGGTGGCCGCCACGTCCTCACGGGAGCGGTACCCGTAGAGCTGGAACCAGCTCAGGCCGGGCGCCTCCGCCGCGATCTCCGGGAACGCGTGGTGCGTGTCCGTGCTGACGATCGAGAGCACGTCCCTGGCGCGGGCGGCGCGGGCGGTGGCCAGCTCCGCGTCGGGGTGCACCAGGCGCTGGGGACTCGTGGGCGCGAGCACCACCGGCGACGACACGGTGCGGCCGAGCAAAGTCACGGACGTGTCCGGCTCGCCCGTCGACGTGCGCACCCCGCGCGGGAGCAACCAGATCCTGTCGTAGGCGGCGGCGTTGTCGTCGATGGTGCGGTGCGTTCCCGCCCCACCCGCGACGTACTCCCAGATGGCCCGGTCGGTCCGCTCGCGCCAGCTCCGCTCGAAGTCCGGGATGGTCACCAGCTCGTCCACTCCGACCTCCCCGGCGCTCACCACAGGCCTCGGATGGTCGCCATCGACGGGACGACCCGGCCGCCGCCCATCATGTGCTGGACCGTCCTGGGGATCGCCCGCACCGAGTAGAACCGCCGCAGCCACCGGTCCTGGCCGTCGTAGCGGGGGGTGAACCCGGAACGCCCGTGCGCGGCGACGTTGTTGTCCACGATGACGCAGTCGCCCGGCTCCAGGACCACGTCGTGGCAGACCTCCTCCAGCGCCTGGGTGAGGCGGACCAGGGCGGCGCGCCCCGCCGGCGTGGTGGAGAAGGTGTTGTGCGAGTTGAACCGCAGGAACGGCCGGTCCTCGTCGCCGAAGATCACCGGGTGCGGGCCGACCGGCGGCAGCTCGCCGCCCGCGGCGCGGGTGAACGAGGTGGGGTAGTTGCTGAGGAACCACAGGCCCCGCAACGTGGCCACGGTGTCGTCGTCGAGCAGCGCGAGCGCGTGACGGACCGAGGCGACCCTGGTCGCGGCGACCCCGAGGTGGTCCTGGCGCAGGCAGAGCAGGCCGAGGTAGTCCGGGCGCAGCGGGTGGTGGACGTTCTCGGTGTGGAAGTCGAAGGCCACCGACCCGGAGTTCTCGATCCGCGTCTCGTCGCCCGGCACCGGCTGCACCTCGTGCACCAGCCGCCCGTCCTTCTCGTCGGCGTAGCCGACCATCGTGCCCAGCGTCTCCGCGACGAGCTGGAGCGTCGCCGAGGTGGGGTGCGCGTCGAGCGTCGTGGGCCGGCCGTCGGTGTGGGTCGGCGGGATCTCGCCGATCTCCAGCCCGCGCAGCAACAGGAACCCGTCGACGCCGGCGTCCGCGGCGAAACCGCGGATCGCGGCGTCCAGCCCGCCCAGGTCGGGTCGGGCGGACTCCGGGGCCGCGCCTTCCTGGCCCCGTCCACCCGCAACCCGCTCCGAGTGCTCCCACAACCGGATTCTCTCGTCCTCAGGGACGTGGTACAGGGGAATCGTGAGCGCCGAGGACATCTGATTTCCTCCACTGTCGGTCCTACCGTGCGGCGCGAACGTATCGGCGGTCGATTCCCGTCGGCTTTCGTCGCGATTTCGACGGCGCGGGTCCCTGTTCCGTCGACATCGAAAAAGCGCGTCCCCGCGTTACCCGGTGGTTTCTCTCCCGTCGACGCACACGATAACCGCTCCCCAGGTGGCGGCGATTGAAAATTCGCCCGCCGTCGCGCAACATGGTTGCGTGCCTCGTGACGGGAAGGTCCTCGACGACGTCGACCACCGGTTGCTCGCCCTGTTGCAGGAGGACTCCGGGCGCACGCTCGGCGCCCTCGGCGAGCTGGTGGGGTTGTCGGCGAGCGCGGTCCAACGCCGGGTGGAGCGGTACCGCGCCAGCGGGATCCTCGCCCGGTACGTGGCCGTGCTGGAGCCCCGGCGCGGCCTCGACGTCCTGCTGGCGATCTGCCTGGTGACGCTGGAGCGCGAGTCCGGCCACGCCCACGAGGAGTTCCGGCGCCGGCTGCTGGCGGCGCCCGAGGTGCAGCAGCTCTACAACGTGTCCGGGGACTCCGACTATGTCGTCGTCCTCGCCACCACCGGGATGGCGCACCACCGGGAGGTCGCCGACCGGTTGCTGAAGGACGCGCCGAACGTCCGGCGCTACTCCACCCTGTTCGTGCTCGACCCGGTCCGGACCGGCTCGGCGTTGCCGACGCGGCGTGAGGGGGAGGACTGATCCGGCGGGTCAGCCGGCCGCGCGAGCGTGTGGCCGACACCCGCGCGAGACCTGACGGACGGTCTTCCCGCTGGTGAGGGCGGGCTTGCTGGGCTTGTGGCCCTTCTGCGGGTCGCCCCGCGCCGCGTCCCGGACCGCGGCGCGGGGGTCGTGTCCCGCCTGGTCGTCAGTTCCTGATCGTCATCCGTGGCCCGGCCGCGTCCCCGCGCGCCCAATTCGCGTCAACAACGGTCGTCGGTCCGGAGGCGTCGGTGCCGCCCGGTGGCGGGAAAACTGTCGTGAACATTGCAGGCGGCGGCGGACACGCATTACCGGCGCGTCCCGGCTCCGTTGATCTTCGTTTCCCGGGGGAACACGCGGTGGTCGGTTCGCCTCACCTGAACGGGCCATGGACACCCAACAATCGACAAGTATCCTGTCCGTGGCACGCTGAAACGCGGGCGAAACCTGGGGGAAGATGTCGGGATGATCAGTTTCAGACTCATTGGGGCGCCGCGCGTCCACATAGACGGAAAACCGTTGCCGATTTCCTCCCGACGCCAGCGGGTGGTGCTGGCGTCGCTGTTGTTGCGCCCTGGCGAGGTGGTTCCGGTCGGCACGCTCGCCGAGGCGGTCTGGCCGGAGCGGCAGCCCAAGAACCCGGAGAACCAGATCGCGATCTGCGTCCACGAGCTGCGGCGCCGCTTCGCGGACCGCGGCGTGACCGGCGGCCTGATCGTCACCGAGTTCGGCGGGTACTCGGTCCGGGTGGCCAGGGAGTCGGTCGACCTGTTCGCCATCCGGGCCCGCGCCGCCAGGGCCGACGAGCTGGAGCGGGCGGGGCGCCCGCACGAGGCGGTGGAGCAGTACCGGACCGCGCTCGCGGGGTGGCACGGCACCCTGTTGCAGGGGCTGGACGTGCCCGCGCTGGAGCCGGAGGTCCTGTGGTGGCAGGAGAAGCGGCTGGAGGTGTCCGAACGGTGCCTCCGGCTGGAGCTGGCGCTGGGCCGCCACCGCGACGTGCTCAGCGAGCTGGCCGCCCTGGTCGCGGCCCACCCGGTGCGGGAGAGCCTGCGCGGGATGCTCATGACCGCGCTCTACCGGTCGGGACGCCAGGTCGAGGCGCTCCAGACCTACCTCGCCGCCCAGAAGACCCTGCGCACCACCGTCGGCATCGACCCCTCGCCGGCGCTGCGCTCGCTGTACCTCGACATCCTCAACGACACCGTCCCCGGCCCGCGCGCCGACGCGTCGCGCTGTCTCGTTCGTTCCTGTTGACGACGTCACGCCCCCTGACGCGCGGAGACGGCGACGCTGAGACGGCGACGCTGAGACGGCGACGCTGAGACGGCGACGCTGAGACGGCGACGCTGAGACGGCGACGCGGGTAACCAGCGACGCGGGTGACCTGACCACGTCGAGCACTGTCCACTGTGGTCGAATGAGTCCCGCTCCCTCCTGTGGCGCACCGGCCGCGCCCTCGCCCTCTCCCTCGCCCCGTGCCGCGCCTCCTCGTCGTCGGACGAGAGCGGCCCACCTCCCGACGCGTCGCCCGCTGGGACCGTCCAGCGGGCGACGCGTCGGCTCGGCGTGATGCCTCGACCGGGACGGGAGACGCGTCCCGCCCCGATCAGGCGTCACGGAGGTGAACTGTCCACTGTGGATAGAATAGGGAGTCCCGTGCGAGGCACGGCGCGGAGCGCGTCGCCCACCGCGGGGTGCAGGAAGGTGTAGCCGTGGCGTTCGAGCGCGGCCGGGACGGCGCGTTGGCCGGTCAGCAGGGTCTCCGCGGCCTCGCCGAGCACGGCCCGCAACGCGAACCCGGGGACCACCCACGGCGTGGGGCGGCGCAGCGCGTCCCCGAGCGCGTGGGTGAACTCGGTGTTGGTGACCGGAGCTGGCGCGGTGAGATTGACCGGCCCGGACAGGGACGGGTGCTCCAGCACGAACCGGATGGCGTTGACCTCGTCGTCCAGCGAGATCCACGACAGGTACTGCCGGCCGTCGCCCCACCGGCCGCCCAGGAACGCGGAGAAGAGGGGACGCAGCCGGCCCAGCGCCCCGCCGGACGGGGACAGCACGACGCCGCTGC
>NZ_JAMTCP010000039.1 GCF_024171885.1 Streptoalloteichus tenebrarius
TTGTTGGGGTAAGGCTCCCAGGAGATGACTGGGTTGATAGGCCGGAGATGGAAGGTCGGTGACGGCTGGAGTTGACCGGTACTAATAGGCCGAGGACTTGTCCATGGAGATGTCTCGCATTCACTGTGTGGTTCTGGGAGAACCAGCGCTGCTGGCCCGTGTGTGGGTTGGTGTGTTGGTGTCTTCGTGGGTGTTTCGGTGGTTTTGGCGGAGGGGTCACGCCCGGTCCCATTCCGAACCCGGTAGCTAAGTCCTCCAGCGCCGATGGTACTGCACTCGTGGGGGTGTGGGAGAGTAGGTCGCCGCCGAACAATTTTTTCCCGGTAGGGGCCTGTGTCCAGGGGGTACTCTTTGAGTGCTCCTGGGCGCAGGCCCCTACGTGCGTGTGAGGAAGGTTTCTTCGTGACGAGTTCGGCTGAGCCCCCCAAGGGGCGCGGCACCGGTTTCGGCAAGGGCGACGACCGGCGTGGTGGCGCCGCGGGACGCGGCGGGTCGTGGGGACGCTCGGCCGGTGGCCGCGACCGCGGCTTCGACCGGGACCGCGGGGGCCGTCGAGCCGGCGAGGGCCGGGGCGACAACGGTGGCCGCTGGCGTGAGAACAACGATCGGTTCGGCGACGGCCGAGGCGGTGACCGGGGCGGCTTCCGACAGGATCGGGAGCGGTCCGGCGACGATCGCCGGAGCTTCGGCCGCGCCGGTGACCGGCGTGAGGGCCGGGGTGGTGAGCGGCGCGAGTTCGGTGACCGGCCGCGTCGCGACTTCGGCGACCGGCCTCGCCGGGACTTCGGTGGCGAGCGCGGTGAGCGCGGTGAGCGCCGCGACTTCGGTGGTGACCGGCCCCGCAGGGACTTCGGTGACCGGCCCCGTCGGGACTTCGGTGGTGACCGTGGCGAGCGTCGTGAGTATGGCGACCGTCCGCGTCGTGATTTCGGGGATCGCCCCCGTCGCGACTTCGGCGACCGGGACCGTGGCGAGCGCGGTGAGCGGCGCGAGTTCGGCGACCGTCCCCGCCGCGAGTACGGTGACCGCCCCCAGCGTGACTTCGGGGAGCGGAAGAGCTTCGACCGTGGCGACCGCCCCCGGGGCGGCTTCCGTGAGGACCGGCCTCGCCGGGACTTCGGCGGTGACCGGGACCGTGGCGAGCGCGGCGAGCGTCGAGACTTTGGTGGCCGTCCCCAGCGTGAGTACGGTGACCGGCCCCGTCGGGACTTCGGTGGTGACCGTGGCGAGCGTCGTGAGTATGGCGACCGTCCGCGTCGTGATTTCGGGGATCGCCCCCGTCGCGACTTCGGTGACCGGCCTCGCCGGGACTTCGGCGGCGACCGCGGTGAGCGCGGTGAGCGCCGTGAGTTCGGCGGTGAGCGTCGCGAGCGCCGGGACTTCGGCGACCGTCCCCGCCGTGACTTCGGTGGCGAGCGCGGTGAGCGGCGCGAGTTCGGCGGCCGTCCCCAGCGTGAGTACGGTGATCGGCCCCGCAGGGACTTCGGTGGCGAGCGTCCGCGACGGGACTTCGGTGGTGACCGCGAGGGCGGCGAGCGCCGGGAGCACGGTGACCGTCCGCGTCGCGACTTCGGCGACCGGCCCCGTCGTGACTACGGCGACCGGCCGCGCGGCGAGCGGGGCGGCGTCCGTGAGGACCGCGAGCGTCCGCGTCGGCCGAGGGAGGACGGCGTCGAGCCGACCGAGTCGACCGTCGTCAAGGCGCCCGCGCCCGAGCTCCCCGAGGACGTCGACCCGGGCCTGCTCGACCCGGAGGTGCGGCGCGACCTGAAGGGCATGCCGCGCGTGCTCGCCGAGGAGATCGCCCAGCACCTGGTGGCCGCGGGCCAGCTCGTCGACAGCGATCCGGAGCGCGCGCTGGCGCACGCCCGGTACGCCAGGACGAAGGCCGCGCGCGTCGGCGCCGTGCGGGAGGCCGCCGGCCTGACCGCCTACCACGCCGGTGAGTGGGCCGAGGCCCTGTCCGAGCTGCGCGCCGCCCGCCGGATGACCGGTGGCCCCGGGCACGTGGCGGTCATGGCTGACTGCGAGCGGGCGCTGGGCCGCCCGGAGCGGGCCCTGGAACTGCTGCGCGGTCCGGAGGCCGCGGAGCTGCCGCACGCGGAGCTGGTGGAGCTGCGCATCGTGGCGGCGGGCGCCCGCAGGGACATGGGCCAGCTCGACGCCGCCGTGGTGGCGTTGCAGGGCCCGGACCTGGACCCGAGCAAGCCCGCCCCGTGGAACGCCCGACTCTTCTACGCCTACGCGGACAACCTGGCCGCCGTGGGACGGACCGAGGAGGCGATCCGCTGGTTCCTGCACGCCGCCGAGGCCGACCAGGACGAGGAGACCGACGCCGCCGAGCGGGCCTACGAGCTGAGTGAGCCCGAGCGGGCCGAGGCCGGCCACGACGAGGAGACCGACGCCGCCGAGGTCCCCGAGACCGAGCGGTCGGAGGCCGAGGCCGGTTCCGGGAGCGAGGCCGAGACCGACGCGGCGGAGACCGGGGCCGAGGCCGTCGGGCCGACCACCGAGGTGGGCGAGGCGACCGGCGACGCCACGGTGGCGTCGGAGGCGGAGTCGGCCGCGGACGCCCGTGAGGCCGCCGAGAAGGCCGCCGAGAAGGCTGACGAGAAGGCCGCGGAGAAGGCTGAGGACGAGGCCGAGAAGGCCGCCGAGCCGAAGGGCGCCGAGCCGAAGGCCGCCGAGGCCCCGGCGTCGGTCGAGGACGCCTCGACCCCGGCGACCGGCTCGCCCGCCGGGCGGGAGCGCGCCGAGGAGCCCGGCCAGCGGTGAGTGGTCGGCTGCTCGACGGTCACGACGCCCTGTTGCTGGACCTGGACGGCACGGTGTTCCGCGGCGGGGAGCTGGTGCCCGGCGCGGACAGGACGGTGGACGCCGCCCGCGAGGCCGGCGTCCCCGTCCGCTACACCACGAACAACGCGTCCCGGTCCCCGGAGCAGGTGGCCGCGCACCTCGTCGACCTGGGCCTGCGCGCCCGGGCCGACGAGGTGCGCACCAGCGCGCAGGCGGGCGCCTCGGTGCTCGCCGGGCGGTTGCCCGCCGGGGCCGCCGTGCTCGTCGTGGGCACCGACGCCCTCGTCGACGAGGTGAGGGCGGCGGGCCTGCGCCCGGTCCGGCGGCACGCGGACGGCCGGTCGGGCGTCCAGGACGGTCAGACGCCCGAGGCGGTGGTCCAGGGGCATTCGCCGGACACCGGCTGGCGGGACCTGGCCGAGGCGTGCCTCGCCCTCCGTTCGGGGGTGCTGTGGGTCGCCTGCAACGCGGACCTGACGCTGCCCACCGAACGGGGGCAGTTGCCGGGCAACGGCGCGATGGTGGCGGCCCTGCGGGCCGCCACCGGCCGTGAGCCCGTCGTCGCGGGCAAGCCAGAACGGCCGCTGCTCGACCAGGCCGCCCGTTCGGTGGACGCCACCCGGCCGCTGGTCGTCGGCGACCGGCTCGACACCGACATCGCCGGCGCGGTGAACGCCGGCATGGACTCCCTGCTCGTGATGAGCGGTGTGACCACCGCCGCCGACGCGCTCGCCGCCCCCGAGGGGCACCGCCCCCGGTACCTGGGGGCCGACCTCAGCGCCGTGCTGCGGCCGGCGGACGACCTCCGGGTCGCCCCTGGCGGCGGCTGGCGCGCCGAGGTGCGCGACGGCGTGCTCCACCTGGCCGGCTCCGGTGATCCGCTCGCCGCCCTGCGCACCCTGTGCGCGGTGTGGTGGGAGGCCGGCGGCGGGCCCGTCGCCGTCGCCGCCGAGGGGGACTCCGCCCGCTCGGCGCTGGCCGATCTCGACCTCGCGTCGGCCTGATCGGCTAGCGTGGGAGCCGACGATCCGACCCACGGGTGGGGTCCCCGGCGCGGCCGTGGAGCGGCCGGCGGGGGCGTGCCACCGGGTGCGGGCGTCCCGCGCCGTTCCCGGCGTGGATGTCCCGCTGGAAGTCAGCTCGAACGGGAGCGGTCGCATGACGCCTGAACCCACGCCGACGCCCGCCGTGTTGGGCGCCGCGCCCGGCGCGGAGCAGCGCGCCGCCATCGAGGAGGCGCTGTCCGCGCTCGGGGCGCTGGACGCCCTTCCGGTCGCCGAGCACGTCGCCCGGTTCGACGCCGTCCACGCCGCCCTCACCGACGCGTTGTCGGCCATCGACAGGATCTAGCGTGGCGCGACGAGCACGACTGGACGCCGAACTGGTGCGTCGGGGACTGGCCCGGTCCCGGGAGCACGCCGTCCAGCTCATCAACGAGGGCAGGGTGACCGTGCGGGGGACCGTGGCGCGCAAGCCCGCCACCGCCGTCGAGGCGGACTCCGCCGTCGTGGTGCTCGCCGCCGAGGAGGACCCGAACTGGGCGTCCCGGGGCGCGCACAAGTTGTTGGGCGCGCTGGAGGCGTTCGAGCCGCGCGGGCTGACCGTGGCGGGGCGCCGGTGTCTGGACGCCGGCGCGTCCACCGGTGGTTTCACCGACGTGCTGTTGCGCAGGGGCGCGCGCGAGGTCGTCGCCGTCGACGTCGGGTACGGGCAGCTCGCGTGGAAGCTGCGGACCGACGAGCGGGTGCGGGTGGTGGACCGCACCAACGTGCGCACCCTGACGCCGGAGGCAATCGACGGTCCGGTGGACCTGGTGGTCGCCGACCTGTCCTTCATCCCGTTGCACCTGGTGCTCCCGGCCCTGTTGGCGTGCTCGGTCGAGGACGCCGACCTGGTGCCGATGGTCAAGCCCCAGTTCGAGGTGGGCAAGGAGCGGCTCCCCGCCGGCGGGGTGGTCAGGGACCCCGAGCTGCGGGTCGACGCCGTCCTCGGGGTGGTGGCCTCCGCCGCCGAGCTGGGCCTGGTCCCGCACGGGGTGACCGCGAGTCCGTTGCCCGGCCCGTCCGGCAACGTCGAGTACTTCCTGTGGCTGCGCAGGGCGGCCCAGGGCGAGCCCGGGACCGATCCGGAGGAGCTGGTCAGGGCCGCGGTGCGGGAGGGGCCGCAGTAATGACGCGAGAAGCGTTGCTCGTCGTGCACACCGGGCGGGCGGACAACCTCCGCACGGCCGAGCAGGTGGCGCGCCGGCTCACGAGGGCCGGGATCGCGCTGCGGGTCCTGGCCGAGGAGGCTCCCGACCTCGACCCGTCCTGTTACGGGCGGGTCGTGGCGCACGACGACCGGGCGGCCGAGCACGCCGAGCTGGTGCTCGCCCTGGGCGGCGACGGCACGTTGCTGCGGGCGGCCGAGCTGGCGCGGCCCGCCGGGGTGCCGGTGCTGGGGGTGAACCTGGGGCGGATCGGGTTCCTGGCCGAGGCGGACCCCGAGGCGCTGGACGACGCCGTGGCGATCGTCGCCGGCTGCGAGTACCACGTCGAGGAGCGGATGACGATCGACGTGACCGCGATGCTGGACGGCACCGTGGTCGCGAGGACGTGGGCGCTCAACGAGGCGAGCGTGGAGCGCAGCAGCCGGGAGCGGATCCTGGACGTCGTCCTGGAGATCGACGGGCGGCCGGTGTCGGCGTTCGGGTGCGACGGCGTGTTGGTGGCGACGCCGACGGGGTCGACGGCCTACGCGTTCTCCGCCGGCGGGCCGGTGATCTGGCCGTTGGTGCAGGCGTTGTTGGTGGTGCCGAGCAACGCGCACGCCCTGTTCGCGCGGCCGTTGGTGGTCGCGCCGGACTCGGTGGTGGCGTTGGAGGTCGACCAGCACGGGCACCCGGCGGTGCTGGCGTGCGACAGCCGCCGCACGGTCGAGCTGCCGCCGGGCAGCCGGGTGGAGATCGTCGGCGGTGAGAAGCCGCTGAAGCTGGTGCGGTTGCAGGACGCGCCGTTCGCGGACCGGCTGGTGCAGAAGTTCGCGTTGCCCGTGCAGGGGTGGCGGGGGCCGCCGAACCACCACTGAGCGCGGGTCGTCCGTCCCCCGTTCTGGCGGGGCGTGTGCCGTGGCTCACGGCGGTGGGCGTGGTCCGTGGGCCATACTGCGCCTTCGTCACGTGGGCGTCGACCAGGTGTTCGAGAGTGTGGAGGTCGCGCCCCACCGTCCCCGACGACCAACTAGGGTGCTGACACGTGCTTGCCGAGATGCGCATCAAGGGCCTCGGCGTCATCGACGAGGCCACGTTGCACCTCCACCCCGGCCTGACCGTGGTGACCGGTGAGACCGGAGCCGGCAAGACGATGGTGGTCACCGGGCTGCACCTGCTGGGTGGCGGCCGGGCCGAGGCGTCCCGGATCAGGGCCGGCGCGGGCCGGGCCGTGGTCGAGGGCCGGTTCCGGCTGGCCAGGGGTGGCGCCGCGTTGCGGCTGGCCGAGGACGCGGGCGCCGAGCTGGACGAGGACGGCAGCCTGATCGCGGTGCGCACCGTCGGCGTCGACGGGCGGTCGCGGGCGCACCTGGGCGGCCGCTCGGTGCCGGTCGGGGTGCTCGGCGAGCTGTCCGAGGTGTTGCTGGCCGTGCACGGCCAGAACGACCAGCTCCGGCTGTTGCGGCCGGCCGAGCAACGGGCGGTGCTGGACCGGTTCGCCGGCGAGGCGGTGGCGACCCCGCTGGCGGAGTACCGCCAGGTGCGGGCGCGGTGGCTCGCGGTCGTCGCGGAGCTGACCGAGCGCACGGAGCGGTCCAGGGAGCTGGCCCGCGAGGCGGACCTGCTCAAGCACGGGCTGGCCGAGATCGCCGCCGTGGACCCCCAGCCGGGGGAGGACGCGGAGCTGGTCGCGGAGGCCCGTCGGCTGGCCGACGCCGACCAGTTGCGGGAGCTGGCCACGGGGGCGCAGGTCGCGGTCTCCGGCGCGGCCGACGGCGACCCGGACGCGCCGGGGGCGCTGGGCATGGTCGCGGCCGCCCGTCGGCTGCTGGGCGCCTCGGACGATCCGGCGTTGGGCGAGCTGGAGCCCCGGTTGGCCGAGGCGGCGACGTTGTTGTCCGACGTGGGCGCCGAGCTGGGGGGCTACCTGGACCGGCTGGAGGCTGACCCGGCGCGGCTGGAGCGGGTGCTGGCCCGGCAGGCGGAACTCAAGCAGCTCACCAGGAAGTACGCCGCCGACGTCGACGGGGTGCTGGCCTGGGCGCGGCAGGCCGAGGAGCGGCTGGCCGGGCTCGACACCTCCGAGGAGGCGCTCGCGGCGCTCGCGGCGCGGCGGGACGAGCTGGCCGGCGAGCTGGCCGGGTTCGCGGAGAAGGTCACGGCGGCGCGCACGGCGGCGGCCGGCGAGCTGGCCGAGGCGGTGACCGCCGAGCTGGCGGGGCTGGCCATGCCGCACGCCAGGATCGAGGTCGTGGTGCGGCCGCACGAGGCCCGGCCCGAGGAGGCGGGGGCCGTGCGGGTGGCGGGGCGGTGGGCGCACGCCGGCCAGGACGGCGTGGACGAGGTGGAGCTGCGGCTGGTGCCGCACCCCGGCGCGCCCGCGCTGCCGGTGCACAAGGGCGCCTCGGGCGGTGAGCTGTCCCGGGTGATGCTCGCGTTGGAGGTCGTGCTCGCCGACTCCGACCCGGTGCCGACGCTGGTGTTCGACGAGGTCGACGCCGGGGTCGGTGGCCGGGCCGCGGTCGAGGTGGGGCGGCGGCTGGCCCGGCTGGCCCGCACCCACCAGGTCGTCGTGGTCACGCACCTGCCGCAGGTCGCGGCCTACGCGGACCGGCACCTGGTCGTGGACAAGGTGGTCGGCGGGGCGGGGGTCACCCGCAGCGGGGTCCGGGTGCTGGACGACGGGCAGCGGGTGATCGAGCTGGCCAGGATGCTGGCCGGCCTCGACTCGACCGAGACCGGTCGGGCGCACGCCGAGGAGCTGCTGGCGACGGCCGCCAGGGACAAGGCCGGCGCGGCGACGCCCTCGTCCGTGGCCGCCGGGAGCGGTTCCGCCGCGCGGCGGCCGGGTGGCCGCCCCCGGAGCGGACGGCGCGACTGATCCGATCGGTGGCTTGACCGAGGCGTGGCGTCGCCCGGCGTGGCATCCCGCTCACGGGACGTTCGTTTGTCACCATCAGTCCCATGAGACTCACGGGCATCATCACCCGGAGTGACAAGGACCTCCAGCCGGGTGTGTCTGGTGTCGCTCGGGTGGATCGCCGCGTCGACCGGTTGTTGCCGCGCCTGGGGCGGGGGGACATCGCGGTGCTGGACCGGATCGACCTGGACCTGCGCACGGCGGACGCGTTGGTCGAGGCCGGGGTGGCCGCCGTGGTCAACGCGTCCCCGTCGATCTCCGGCCGGTTCCCCAACCTCGGTCCCCAGGCGCTGCTCGCCGCGGGCGTGCCGCTGGTCGACGGGGTGGGCGCGGAGTTGCTGCGCACGCTGAAGGACGGCACCCGGGTCCGCGTGCACGAGGGCGTGGTCTACGCCGGGGACCGGGAGCTGGCCCGAGGGACCCGGCAGACCAGGGAGAGCGTCGCCGACCTGATGGCCGACGCCAAGGCCGGCCTGTCGGCCCAGTTGGAGGCGTTCTCCGCCAACACCATCGAGTTCCTGCGCCGGGAGCGCTCGCTGGTGTTGGAGGGGGTGGGGGTGCCCGAGCTGGACGTGGCGATGCGGGACCGCGAGGTCCTGGTCGTCGCCCCCGGCCACGGCTACCGCGAGGAGCTGGCCCGGCTACGCAGGTACGTGCGGGAGAACCGGCCGGTGCTCATCGGCGTGGAGGAGGGCGCGGAGGCGTTGCGGGCCGCCGGGCTCACCCCGGACGTCGTGATCGGCGACCCGAACCGCTTCGACGCCGAGACCCTGCGGTGCGGCGCGGAGGTCGTGGTGCCCGCGCAGCTCACCGGGCACGCGCCGGGGCTGGAGCGCATCCAGGACCTGGGCGTGGGCGCGGTGACCTTCCCCGCGTCGGGCGCCCCGCAGGACCTGGCGTTGCTGCTGGCCGACCAGCACGGGGCGTCGCTGGTGGTCACGGTCGGCTTCCCCGGGACGCTGCCCGAGTTCCTGGAGCAGGGCCGCTCCGGGGCCACGCCGTGCGCGTTCCTGACCCGCCTGCGGCTGGGCGGCAAGATCGTCGACGCCAGGGCCGTGGCCGCCCTCCACCGGGCCAGGGTGCCGGTGACGGCGGTGGTGTTGCTGGTGCTGGCCGTGGTGGCGGTGGTCGCGGTCGCCCTGTTCGTCTCCGGCCTCGGCGGGATGTACGCCGACCTCCTGTCCGGAACCTGGAACGACGTCGTCACCTGGACCAGGGAGCTGCTTCCGTGATCTCGCTGCGCTACCACGTCGTCTCGATCGCCGCGGTGTTCCTCGCCCTGGCGGTCGGGGTCGTGCTCGGCTCCACCGCCGTCGGCGGCCGGCTGCTGTCCGGCCTGGCCGGCGACCGGGAGTCGCTGGGCAAGCAGGTGGCCGACCTGGAGGAGCAGCGCAACGCGCTGGACGCCCGGCTCGCCGCCGCCGACCGGTTCGCGACGGCGCTCGGGCCCAGCGCCGTGCGCGGCCTGCTCGACAAGCGCACCGTGGTGGTGATCAGCACCGTCGACGCGAGCCCCACCGACCGGGACGCGGTCGTCGGGCTGGTCCGCGCCGCCGGGGGCACGGTGACCGGCGAGATGCAGCTCACCGACACGTTCAGCGACCCGTCCAAGGCCGACCAGCTCCGGCAGCTCGTCGCCCGGCTGCTGCCGGCGGGCGTGCGGCTGCCCACGGCCTCCGACCCCGGCACGTTGGCCGGTGGGCTGATCGGCCCGTTGGTGCTGCTCAACAAGGACAACAACCAGCCGCAGGCGAAGCCGGAGGAGGCCGCGGCAGCGCTGCGCGCGTTGGCCGACGGCGGGTTCGTGAAGGTGGGCGGCGACCTGCCGCCGGCGCAGCTCGCGGTGGTGCTCAGCGGCGGCAGGGTCGGCGGCGACGCGGCCGGCGACCGCGCCGCGACGATCGCCCGGTTCGCCACGCAGGTGGACCGCTCGGGCGCGGGCGCGGTCCTGGCGGGGCGCGCGGGCTCGGCCGACGGCGTGGGTCCCGTCGGCGTCGTGCGGGCGGACACCGCGGCCAGCTCGGTCCTGTCGACGATCGACAACGTGGACACGGCGGCCGGCCGGGTGGTGACCGTGCTGGCGTTGCGGCAGGAGCTGGAGGGGAGGTCCGGCCGGTACGGCACGGCGGGCAACGCGCAGGCGCCCGCGCCGGAACCGGCGAACTGACCCGGCGGGTCGGAGCGCGCCGCGCGGCCGTCCTGGCAGGTGGGAGGGGCTCCCGGTCCGGCGCCGGTCGGGCGGCGCGCGTGCCCCGACACGGCGACTTCGCCGGTGAGGGTGCTGCGCTCCGGGCTCGGGGTGATACGGTGAAGTCCCGTGGATCGGTGGGTACCGCCAGTCGAGTGGTGCCCGGCGAGAGACCCCGAGTCCCGTCGGGTCGTAGACCCCAGGCACCGGGCAGCCAGCAATCGCGTTGAATCACGCACGTTGAACCACGGGAGCCCCTCCTTGGCGCAGTCGCGTACGACCAAGCATGTGTTCGTCACCGGAGGCGTCGCCTCCTCGCTCGGCAAGGGGCTCACCGCCTCCAGCCTCGGTGAGTTGCTCACCTCCCGTGGGCTGCGGGTCACGATGCAGAAGCTCGACCCGTACCTCAACGTGGACCCGGGCACCATGAACCCGTTCCAGCACGGCGAGGTGTTCGTCACCGAGGACGGCGCCGAGACGGACCTGGACATCGGCCACTACGAGCGGTTCCTGGACCGCGACCTCGGCGGCAACGCCAACGTCACCACCGGCCAGATCTACTCCGCCGTCATCGCCAAGGAGCGGCGCGGCGAGTACCTCGGCGACACCGTGCAGGTCATCCCGCACATCACCGACGAGATCAAGGCCAGGATCAGGGCGATGGCCGAGCCCGGCGAGGACGGCAGGACCCCGGACGTGGTCATCACCGAGGTCGGCGGCACGGTGGGCGACATCGAGTCGCTGCCGTTCCTGGAGGCCGCCCGGCAGGTGCGGCACGACGTCGGCAGGGACAACTGCTTCTTCCTGCACGTCTCGCTGGTGCCGTACCTGGCGCCCTCCGGCGAGCTGAAGACCAAGCCGACCCAGCACTCGGTCGCGGCGCTGCGCAACATCGGCATCCAGCCCGACGCGATCGTCTGCCGGTCCGACCGCGACATCCCCGAGGGCCTCAAGCGCAAGATCGCGCTGATGTGCGACGTGGACATCGACGGTGTCGTGGCCGCGCCGGACGCGCCCTCCATCTACGACATCCCCCGCGTGCTGCACTCCGAGGGCCTGGACGCGTACGTGGTGCGCCGGCTCGGCCTGCCGTTCCGGGACGTGGACTGGGCCGTGTGGGGCGACCTGCTGGACCGGGTGCACAACCCGTCCGAGACGGTCCGGATCGCGATGGTCGGCAAGTACGTGGACCTGCCGGACGCGTACCTGTCGGTCAGCGAGGCGCTGCGCGCCGGCGGTTTCGCGCACCGCGCCAAGGTGGAGATCCGCTGGGTTCCCTCCGACGAGTGCGCCACGCCGAGCGGCGCCGCCCACGCCCTGGCCGACGTCGACGGCGTGCTGGTGCCGGGCGGGTTCGGCGTCCGGGGCATCGAGGGCAAGATCGGCGCGTTGTCGCACGCCCGCACGCGGGGCATCCCGGCGCTGGGCCTGTGCCTTGGCCTCCAGTGCATGGTCATCGAGGCTGCGCGGAACCTGGCCGGGCTGGCCGGCGCCAACTCCGCCGAGTTCGACGAGGGCCAGTCCCGCACCGAGCACCCGGTGATCAGCACGATGGCCGACCAGGCCGACGTGGTCGCCGGCGAGCGGGACATGGGCGGCACGATGCGGCTGGGCGCGTACCCGGCCACGCTGCTGCCGGGCTCGGTGGTGGCCGAGGCGTACGGCACCACGGAGGTGTCCGAGCGGCACCGCCACCGGTACGAGGTGAACAACGCCTACCGCGAGCGGCTGGGCAAGGCCGGGATGGTGTTCTCGGGCACCTCGCCGGACGGCCACCTCGTGGAGTTCGTGGAGCTGTCGCGCGACAAGCACCCGTTCTACGTGGGCACCCAGGCCCACCCCGAGCTGAAGAGCCGGCCCACGCGGCCGCACCCGCTGTTCGCCGCCTTCGTCAAGGCCGCCCTGGACTACCGCGCCGCCGACCGGCTGCCGGTCGAGCTGCCGGAGGGGGCCGCGGGCGGCAACGCCAAGGCCTCCGGCGGGCGGCGCGAGTCCGGGAAGAGCACCGGCAGGGGCGCGGAGCGCGACGCCGAGAAGGCCGGCGCGGGCGCGGGGGCGTGACGCGGTGAGCGAGGTCGACGAGTCACCGGGCCGGCACGAGTTCCGGACGGTCGCCAGCCGGGACGCCTACCAGGGCCGGGTGTTGGCGCTCCGGGTCGACGAGGTGGTCATGCCAGGGGGCCGCACCGGCGCCAGGGAGATCGTGGAGCACCCCGGGGCGGTGGCGGTGGTGGCGCTGGACGCCCAGCAGCGGGTCGCGCTGATCCACCAGTACCGGCACCCGCTGGGCCGGCGGTTGTGGGAGCTGCCGGCCGGGTTGCTCGACGTGCCGGGGGAGGACCCCGTCTCCGCCGCGCGGCGGGAGCTGGCCGAGGAGACCGGCCTGGCCGCGTCCTCGTGGTCGGTGCTGGTGGACGTGGCGTCCTCGCCGGGCTTCAGTGACGAGGTGGTGCGGGTCTTCCTGGCCACCGGGCTGTCCGAGGTGGAGCGGGACGTGCACCACGGCAGCGAGGAGGCCGACCTCGTGCTCGACTGGGCGCCGCTGGAGGACGCGGTGCGCAGGGCGCTGTCCGGGGAGATCGTGAACGCGAGCGCCGTGGCGGGTCTGCTCGCGGCGCGGGCGGTGCGCGCCGGTGCGGCGCCGGCCCGGCCCGAGGACGCGCCGTGGCCCGACCGGCCGCACCGGTGGGCCGACCGTCAGCGGGGCTGACCCCGGTCTGACACGCGATGCGCAACGGGCTGGCGCCCCACCCTCCGGTGGGGTGCCAGCCCGTTCGGCTTGCTGGGGGCCGCGGTGGCCCGTTTCACTCCAGGAGGCGTCGGCCGTGGGAGTCGGTGCCGCCGTTGATGAGCAGCACGATGCCGTCGATGAACGGCCACAGCGCGCCCGCGCCACAGGTCACGAAGGTGACGATGAGCTGGGCCAGGCCGATGCCGACGTGCCCGGTGTAGAAGCGGCCGACGCCGAACGGCAGCAGGATCTGGAGCAGGCCCGCCGCGAGCTTCGACTTGCTCGACATCTCGTAGCCGGCCATCGGCACCATCGGCGGGGCCGCCACGACCGGGGGCGGCGGCATCGTCATCGGCATCGACGGCCCCAGCGCCGGGGGGTGGGGCGGGGGCAGGTCGGCGAACAGCGGCCGGAGTTCGGAGAGGGTGCGGGCCGCGCTGGCCCTGCCCACCCGGTCCTCGTACTCGTGCATCTCGAGCCGACCGGCGGCGAGGTGTTCGCCCAGGACGTTGATGGCCTGTTCGCGCTCCTGGGTCCCGATGCGGACTTCCCCAGGTCCAGCCGATTCCGGTGTCACGCGGGCACAGTAGCCGAAACGGTGATCGGGGCGTGGCTCGTCGGGGTGGTTCGCGGAGGCCGGGGTTACGCTGCGGGAACGGATCGGCGACGCGCCGCGCCGGCGCGGTCGGGGAGGCGTTCGACGTGATTGTCGGGATCCCTCGGGAGCTGAAGGTCCGCGAGTACCGGGTGGCGATCACCCCGGCCGGCGTGGTCGAGCTCGTCCGCCGCGGCCACCGGGTGTTGATCGAGCGGGAGGCCGGCGCCGGGTCGGCGCTGCCCGACGAGGACTACGTCGCGGCCGGCGCGGAGATCGTCCCGACGGCCGACGACGTGTGGGGCGCGGCGGAGCTGGTGCTCAAGGTGAAGGAGCCGGAGCCGGCCGAGTACCACCGGATGCGCGCCGACCAGACGTTGTTCACCTATCTGCACCTGGCCGCGAACCGGGAGTGCGTCCGCGCTTTGCTCGACGCTGGTGTCTGCGCGGTGGCCTACGAGACCGTCCAGCTCCCTGACGGGTCGTTGCCGCTGCTCGCGCCGATGAGCGAGGTGGCGGGGCGGATGGCGCCGCAGGTGGGGGCGCACTGCCTGGAGCGGGGGCAGGGCGGGCGGGGCGTGTTGCTCGGCGGGGTGTCCGGGGTGGCCGCGGGGCGGGTCGTGGTGATCGGGGCCGGGGTGGCCGGGATGAACGCGGCGGCCATCGCGCTCGGGCTCCAGGCCGAGGTCGTGGTGCTGGACACCAACGTCAACCGGCTGCGCCAGCTCGACATGGTGTACCGGGGCCACCTCCAGACGGTGACCAGCAATGCCTACGAGGTGGAACGGGCGTGCCTGTGGGCGGACCTGGTGATCGGCGCGGTGCTGGTGCCGGGGGCCAGGGCGCCCAAGCTGGTGAGCGACGACCTGGTGTCCCGGATGCGGCCGGGTTCGGTGCTGGTGGACATCGCCGTCGACCAGGGCGGCTGCTTCGAGAGCTCGCGGCCCACCACGCACGACGACCCGACCTTCGCCGTGCACCGGTCCGTGTTCTACTGCGTGGCGAACATGCCGGGGGCGGTGCCGCACACCTCGACGTGGGCGTTGGCCAACGTCACCCTGCCCTACGTCGTCGCCTTGGCGGACAAGGGTTTGCGGGGCGCGGTGACCGACGACCCGGCGCTGGCGAGAGGGGTGAACGTGGTCCGGGGGAAGATCGTGCACGCCGAGGTCGCCGAGGCGCACGCGTTGCCGCACGTGGGTCTGTTCGAGGCGTTGGGCTGACCTTGTCCGGTACCGACACCACCGGCGCCGACAGCACCAGCGGCACCACCAATACCGCCGACACCACCAGGGGCACCACCAGTACCGCCGCCACCGCTGTCGCCGACGTCGTCGCCGCCTATCTGGACCATCTGGCGGTGGAGCGGGGGACGGCGCGCAACACGCTCGACTCCTACCGCCGTGACCTGCGCCGTTACCAGGAGTTCCTGGCCGGGCTGGGGATCGGTGACCTGGCGGGGGTGACCCCGGCGCACCTGACGTCCTTCCTCGCGGAGCTGCGGGAGGGCGGCCCCGACCGGCCCGCGCTGGCCGCGTCGTCGGCGGCCCGCACCCTGGTCGCCGTGCGGGGGCTGCACCGCTTCGCCCACGCGGAGGGCCGCGTGCCGGTCGACGTCTCGCGCGAGGTCAGACCGCCCACGCCGCCGCGGCGGTTGCCGAAGGCGCTGCCCGTCGACGACGTGGTGCGGCTGGTGGAGTCCGCGGGTGGGGAGGATCCGCGCGGGCTGCGGGACCGCGCGCTGCTGGAACTGCTCTACTCGACCGGAGCCCGGATCTCCGAGGCCGTGGGTCTGGACGTGGACGACGTGGACGCCGAGGAGCGGACCGTGCTCCTGGACGGCAAGGGCGGCAAACAGCGCCTGGTGCCGATCGGTCGTCCCGCGCTGGCCGCCGTGGACGCCTACCTGGTGCGGGCGCGTCCGGTGCTGGCGGCGAAGGGCCGGGGCACGCCGGCGCTGTTCCTCAACGCGCGGGGCGGTCGGTTGTCCCGGCAGAGCGCGTGGGCGACCGTGCAGGTCGCCGCGGAGCGCGCCGGGATCACCGCCGAGGTCTCCCCGCACACGCTGCGGCACTCCTTCGCCACCCATCTGATGGAGGGTGGGGCCGACGTCCGGGTCGTCCAGGAGTTGCTGGGGCATGCCTCCGTGACCACCACCCAGATCTACACGCTGGTGACCGTGACCACGCTGCGCGAGGTGTACGCCACCGCGCACCCCCGCGCCCGTGGTTGATCCAGCGTGGGCGGTGCGCCTACCGCGCGCCCTCGACCGTGGCGGGCACGGGCGGAACGATGGCCGGCCCCTTCTCGGCGTCGGGTTCGGCGTCGGACTCGGCACCGTGGTCGTGGGTCGGTGCGGCGACCTGACCCGTCGCCCGGCCGGCGACCCGGCCGGCGGCCTGCTCGGAGGCCGCACCGGTCCGGCGCATCCCGCTGACCACGCCGAGCACCAGTCCGACCAGCACGAGCGCCACGCCGACGAGCTGACCGGGGACCACCTCGCCACCGTTGACCGCGGTCACGACCAGCGCGGTGACCGGGACCAGGCTGATGAACAGGCTCGTGGTGGGCGGGCCGAGCCGGCGCGCGGCGGAGTTCCACGCCAGGACCGCGTACACCGAGCCCGGCAGCGCCAGGTAGAGCAGGGCCGGCCAGACGTCGAGGTAGGCCGACAGGCGGGGCGCGCCGATCCACCCGGCCGTCTCGGCCACGAAGGCGATGACGAGCAACATGACCACGCCGCCGAGCTGGGAGAGCGTGGTGTAGCGCAGCGGGCTCCACGCGGGGAAGCGCGCCGCGCCCCTGGTGTAGATCACCCAGCTCAGGACGGCGAGCACCACCACGACGGCGGGCAGGCCGACCGCGCCGTCCAGCACGGCCGTCGGGGAGCCCTTGCCGAGGACCGTCGCGACGCCGAGCAGCGCCACCACCGCCGACACGGCGAGCAGCGGCCGCGGGCGACCGCCGCCGGCCACCCAGGTCACGACCGCGGTCACCAGCGGCATCGTCGCGATGAGCACCGAGACGTTCTGGGCCGGCAGGGGGCCGACCATGGCGAACGAGCCGAGGTTGAACCCGCAGTAGCCGACCGAGCCGAGGACGACCAGGGCCAGGCCGCGCCCCTCGGTCCTGAACGAGCGCCGCCCCTCGACGGCGAGCAGGATCACCGAGGTGACCAGGGCGGAGAGGGCGTAGCGGGCCAGCGTCACGTGCACGACGTCCAACTCCCGCATGGCCGAGGAGCCGGCGAAGAAGATCCCGCCCCAGACCATCGTGGTCGTGACGGCGAGGGGGACGCCGACCAGTCGTTGTTTCGTCGTTCGTCGAACATCGAACATGGGCGATAGTCTCGCACCGGTGACCCGTCCGAGGTCAACTCCGACCTTTCGGGCGCGCGCCCCGCGACGCCCCGTCGACACCGGCGCTGCCGGCGACCTCGGCGGCGCCGGTCGCGGGCGCGCGGCAACCAACGAGGCGAAGGGGAGAGGTGGGAACGTGCGCGAGCCGGAGCACCCACGACGCGACGAGATCACGCTCACCGGGGTGTTGCACGCGCTCAGCGACCCGACGCGGCTCGCGGTCGTCCGGCAGCTCGCCAGGGACGGCGAGCGGAAGTGCGGCACCTTCGAGGTGGGTGTGGCGAAGTCCACGCTGTCCCAGCACCTCCGGGTCCTGCGCCAGGCCGGCGTGACCAGGACCCGCTGCCAGGCCACCCACCGCTACGTCGCGCTGCGCCGGGACGACCTCGACGAACTGTTCCCCGGCCTGCTCGACGTCGTGCTGGAGGCGCCCGACGGCGTGGTCGCCGCACGGTGAGCCCCGCCGGCCGACGGCCACCCGGAGGGGTGGGTTCGCCGCCCCACGACAGGGCGAGCCTTGCTGACCAGGAGCGATGCTCGCGGCGCGGCGCGTTGCCGGTTGCGGCGGAGCCGGCCTACGCTGCCGCCGAGACCACCCGTTGATCCCCGCCGGCCGAAGGAGTCAGGACGTCATGTCGACACCGCAGCCGTCCCTGGGGCGGTCCCGTGGTGACGCCGTGGACCTCGACCTGACGGCCGGGCTCGCGCCGGCGACACCGCCGGCCCCCCGCGAGACGCCGGCCGCGTCCGCGGCGGCCGCCGCCTCCGGGGACGCGGGGGCGGACCGCGAGCCCCGGGGGACCGTGAGGGTCGTGGAGCCCTCGGGGTCCGTCGGCTCCGGCAGCGCCGGTCCTGTGGGCGCTGTCGGCGCTGTCGCGTCGTCGGAGGCCCTGGAGGACGACCTGGCGGTGGTCGGCGACGGGGAGCCCGGCCCCACCGGCCGCCCCGCGCGCCACATCCCGGAGCCGCCGGCCCTGCTCACCCACGGGCCCGCCCGCGTGCTGGCGATGTGCAACCAGAAGGGCGGCGTCGGCAAGACCACCTCCACGATCAACCTCGGCGCGGCGCTGGCCGAGTACGGCCGCCGCGTCCTGCTCGTCGACTTCGACCCCCAGGGCGCGCTCTCGGTCGGCCTGGGCATCCAGCCGCACCAGCTCGACCGCACCATCTACAACGTGCTGATGGAGCGCGGCACCTCCGTGGAGGACGTCGTGCTGCGCACCGGGGTCGACCACATGGACCTGCTGCCCAGCAACATCGACCTGTCCGCGGCCGAGGTGCAGCTCGTCGCCGAGGTCGGCAGGGAACAGACGCTCAGCCGCGTGCTGCGCTCGGTGATCGGCCAGTACGACTACGTGCTCGTGGACTGCCAGCCCTCGCTCGGCCTGCTCACGGTGAACGCGCTGGCCGCGGCCGACGGCGTCCTCATCCCGCTGGAGTGCGAGTTCTTCAGCCTGCGCGGGGTGGCGCTGCTGATCGACACGATCGAGAAGGTGCGCGAGCGGCTCAACCCCAAGCTGGAGATCACCGGCATCCTTGCCACCATGTACGACCCGCGCACGCTGCACTCGCGCGAGGTCATGGCCCGGGTCGTCGAGGCGTTCGGCGACGTCGTGTTCGACACGGTGATCAACCGCACCGTCCGGTTCCCGGAGACCACCGTGGCGGGTGAGCCGATCACCCGGTGGGCGCCCCGTTCGGCGGGGGCCGAGGCGTACCGGCAGCTCGCCAGGGAGGTGATCGCCCGGTGACCCGCCGCGCCCCGCTGCCCGGAGCGGCCGAGCTGTTCCGGCCGACCAGCGCCGTCCCCCGGCGCCCCGGCGGAGCGGCCCCGACGCCCGGCGCCGACGGGTCGGCCGGTGACCAGCCGCACGCCCTGCCCGACGCCCCCCGGCGCGGCAGCGGCCGGCAGAAGCACGACGCCAAGATCACGGTCTACGTGTCCGACGACGAGCTGGTCGCCCTGGAGCAGGCGCGGCTGGCCCTGCGGGCGGAGCACGGGCTGGCCGTGGACCGGGGGCGGATCGTGCGGGAGGCGGTGGCCGTGCTGCTCGCCGACCTGGACCAGCACGGCGCGGACTCGGTTCTCGTGCGGCGGCTGCGCGCGGAGTCGAACGCGTGACGACGGCTGAGGACGGGGGTCGCCAGGGCGACCCCGGGCGGAGCGATGCCGTGCCCGCCCCGCCGGACCCACCGGCCCGACCCGACCCCGCCGACGGGACGGGCGCGGCGGACACACCGGCGGCCGAGCCCGGCTCGGGCCGGTTCACCGTCCGGCTCGCCAACTTCGAGGGTCCGTTCGACCTGCTGCTGCAACTGATCGCGCAGCACCAGATGGACGTCACCGAGGTGGCCCTGCACCGGGTCACCGACGACTTCATCGCGCACATCCGGTCGATGGGCGACGAGTGGGACCTCGACGAGACCACCGAGTTCCTCGTCGTCGCCGCGACCCTGCTCGACCTCAAGGCGGCCCGCCTGCTGCCGGCGGCCGAGGTGGAGGACGAGGAGGACCTGGCGCTGCTGGAGGCCAGGGACCTGTTGTTCGCCCGGCTGTTGCAGTACCGGGCGTTCAAGCAGGTCGCCGCCCTGTTCGGCGAGCTGGAGGCGACCGCGCTGCGCCGCTACCCGAGGTCGGTGGCGCTGGAGGACCGGTACTCCGACCTGCTGCCCGAGGTCCTGCTGGGCGTGGACCCCGCGCGCTTCGCCGAGATCGCCGCCGCGGTGTTCCGGCCGAAGCCGCCGCCCACCGTGTCGCTGGACCACGTCCACCAGCACACCGTGTCGGTGCGCGAGCACGTCGCGCACCTGCGGGTCCGGCTCGCCGAGCTGGGCGGCGCGACGTTCGGCGAGCTGGTCGCGGACTGCGAGCACACGGTCGAGGTGGTCGCGCGGTTCCTGGCGCTGTTGGAGCTGTACCGCGAGGCCGTCGTCCTGTTCGAGCAGGACGACCCGTTGGGCGAGTTGCGGGTGCGGTGGGTCGGCGGCAGCGTCGAGCAGGCGGTGGCCGCCGCCGAGGCCGCGCTGGCCAGCAGGGACGAGGAGGAGTACGGGTGAGCGAGGCGCCTCTTTCGCCGGACGGGGTGGTGGGGCGGTCGGCCGCCCCCACAGCGGACGGAGTCCTGGGCGGGGGCGTCTCGTCCCCGGAGGCCGTCCCGAACGCCGACGGCGCGGCCGAGGATGACACCGCGTCGACAGCCGGCGTGCCCGGAGAGGACACCACCGGCCCCGACAGCCCCGTCGGGACGGTCGACGGGGACGGGCCGGAGGCCGTGGCCAGCCCGGAGCGACGGAGCACGGGACCAGAGCTGCCCGACCTGGACGACGACGCCGCGCTTGACGCCGCCCTGGAGGCGTTGTTGCTGGTCGTGGACTCGCCGGCCGGGGAGGACCTGCTCGCCGGCGCGCTCGACCAGCCGGTGGCCAGGGTGCGCGCCGCGCTGCGTCGGCTCGCGGCCGGCTACGCTGAGGGTGACCGCGGCATCGACCTGCGCCGGGTCGGCGAGGGATGGCGGTTCTACACCCGCGACCGGTACGCGCCGTTCGTCGAGCGGATGTTGCTCGACGGGCAGCGCGCCAAGCTGACCAGGGCGGCGTTGGAGACGCTCGCGGTGATCGCGTACCGGCAACCGGTGACCAGGGCCAGGGTCGCCGCGGTGCGGGGTGTGAACGTGGACGGAGTGATCAGGACCCTGCTGGCCCGGGGCCTGGTGGAGGAGGCCGGACAGGACCCTGAGACCCAGGGCATCCTGTACCGGACCACGGAGCTCTTCCTGGAGCGGTTGGGGCTGTCGTCGTTGGAGGACCTTCCTCCACTGGCCCCGCTGCTACCCGAAGTGGATGCAATCGACGATGTCTGACCTGTCTGTGCGGAACCGGTCCCACCGCCCGGGGGCCGACGGCCCCGAGGGCGTGCGGCTCCAGAAGGTGCTGGCCCAGGCCGGCGTGGCCTCCCGGCGTGCGGCCGAGGAGCTGATCGCCGAGGGCCGGGTGAGCGTGGACGGCGAGGTGGTGCGGGAGCAGGGGCGCCGGGTGGACCCGGCCACCGCCGTGATCCACGTCGACGGCGTGCGCGTCGTCGTGCGGGACGACCTGGTGTACCTCGCCCTCAACAAGCCCCAGGGCGTCCACAGCACGATGTCCGACGACCGGGGCCGGCCCTGCGTGGGTGACTACCTGCGGGGCCGGGAGGACCGGCTGTTCCACGTCGGCCGGCTGGACGCCGAGACCGAGGGCCTGCTGCTGCTGACCAACGACGGCGAGCTGGCGCACCGGCTCATGCACCCGTCGTTCGAGGTGCTCAAGACCTACCTGGCCGAGGTGCCCGCCCCGATCCCCCGCGACCTGGGCCGGCGCCTGCGGGCGGGGGTGGAGCTGGAGGACGGGCCGGTGAAGGTCCACTCCTTCAAGGTGGTCGACCACGTGCGTGACCGCGCGTTGGTGGAGGTCGTGCTGCACGAGGGCCGCAAGCACATCGTGCGGCGCCTCCTGGAGCAGGTCGGCCACCCGGTGGAGCGCCTGGTGCGCACCGCCGTCGGCGAGGTGCGGCTGGGCAACCAGAAGCCGGGCCGGCTCCGCCCGCTCAACCGCGCCGAGATCGGCTCGCTGTACGCGGCCGTGGGGCTCTGACCCCGTTTCCCGACCAACCCCGGCCCCGCCACGCCTGGCGGGGCCGGGGTTTTTCGTGTCCTCTCCCCGTGTCCTCTCCGGTGTCCCCGACTCGCCGTCCCCGACTCGCCGTCCCCGCCCGGCGCGTCGTCGCTGAGCCACCGCCTGCGGGCCGCGATGCGCCTGGACGCGGGCCTCCAGCAGCGGTACGGCTTCCTCTACGCCGCCCTGTTCTCCACCGTGCTGTGGCACGCGATCCTGGTGCCGATGTCGGAGGAGTTCCGGCGCTCCGCCATGCCGTACGTGGTGTTCGGGGACCTGTCCATCGTGCGTACTTCTTCGTCGCCGCGGCCGTGTTCTTCGAGAAGGGCGAGCGCACCCTCTTCGCGCTGGTCGCCACGCCGCCGCGGTTCGCCGAGTACCGGACCAGCAAGATCGTCACCCTCACCGGGCTGACGCTCGTCGCGACCCTCGTGGTGGTGGTCCCCCACCACGGCCTCGGGGCACGCCCGCTGTCGTTGCTGCTCGGGGTCGTGTTGACCGCGGGGGTCATGTCGCTCCTGGGCTTCGTGACGGCCGCGCCGTTCCCGTCGATCAGCGACTGGCTGATCCCGTCCACTGTGGTCATCGGCGTCATGAACCTGCCGCTGCTCGACCACAGTGGGCTGTGGCGGAGCCCGCTGTGCCTCGTCATCCCGACGAAGGGCTCGATGGTGTTGCTGGGCGCGGCCTTCGACACGGCGTCGGCGACCTGGTGGGAGTAGACCGCCGCGGCGCTCTATCAGCTCGTCGTGATCGCGGTCCTCGGCGTGCTGGCGCGCCGCGTGTTCCTGCGGCACGTGGTCGCCAGGGAAGGAGGGAGCTGACGATGGGCGCGATCATCGCCTTCGCCGCAACGACCTGCGGGGAGTCCGCCGCGACCCGCTCCTGCTGACCGTCCTGTTCGGACCGCTCGTCTCCGTCGCGGTCGTCCGGTTCCCCGTGCCGCCGCTGACCGAGATGCTCGCGCGGCGGTACGACTTCGACCTCACGCCCCACTACCCGCTGCTCGTCACGCAGTTCCTGGTGCTGGGCTGCCCGATGCTTCTCGGCGCGCTGGCGGGGCTGCTGGTCCTGGACGACCGCGACCAACGGACGCTCACGGCGCTGCGGGTCACGCCGGTGCCCGTCATGACCTACGCCGGCTACCGGGCGGGCACCGTGGTCGTGGTGACGACGGCCTACGTCGTCACCACGACCTGGGCCAGCGGACTGGTCCCGGCGCGGCTGCTCCCGGCGGCGCTGCTGGTCGGCGTGCTCTCCGGGCTCCTGGCCACGCTCCTCGCGCTGACCGTGGCCACCTTCGCCGGCAACAAGGTGGAGGGCATGGCGATCATGCGGGCCGCCGGGATCCTCGTCGTCGGGCTGCCCGTCCTGCCCTGGTTCGTCCCCGGCAACTGGCAGGCGCTGTTCGCGGTGCTGCCCGCGTACTGGCCGGCCAAGGCGTTCTGGGTCGCCGCCGAGGGCGGCCCGTACCTGGTCCCCCTGGTGGTCGGGATCGCCTACCACGGGCTGCTGCTGTGGCCGCTGACCAGGGCGTTCGCCCGCCGACAGCGCTGAGGAGGACGGCTGGGCCGCTAGACCCGCTGCGGCAGCAGGGCCATCGCGCGGGTGGCCAGCGGCTCCACCACCCGCGCGGCCACCGGGCCGAGCACCGCCATCAGCAGCACGTAGGCCGTGGCCAGCGGCGCCAGGTCGGGACTGACCGAGCCGGAGGCCACCGCCAGGCCCGCGATGACGATGGAGAACTCGCCCCTGGCCACCAGGGCGGCGCCGGCCCGCAACCGGCCGAGCCGGCGCACGCCCTGCCGGCTGGCCGCCCACCAGCCGGTCGCCAGCTTGGTCACCGTGGTGACCACGGCCAGCGCGACGGCCGTGCCCAGCACCGGCGGCATCTGCCTGGGGTCGGTGTTGAGCCCGAACACGACGAAGAACAGCGCGGCGAACAGGTCGCGCAGCGGCTCCAGCATGCGGGTGGCGTTCTCCGCGGTGGACCCGGAGATCGCGATGCCCAGCAGGAACGCGCCGACCGCCGCCGAGACCTGCAACTGGGAGGCGATGCCCGCGACCAGCAGCGCCGCGCCGAGCACCCTCAGCAGGAACACCTCGGGGTCGGGGCTGTCCACCACGGCCGAGACGTACCGGCCGAACCGCAACGCCACCACCAGCACCACGGTGATCGTGACCAGGGCGATGCCCACCGTGGTCATCCCGCCCCAGAAGGACACACCGGCGAGCAGCGCGGTGAGGATCGGGAGGTAGAGCGCCATGGCGAGGTCCTCGAAGACCAGGACCGACAGGACGACCGGGGTCTCCCGGTTGCCCAGCCGGCCCAGGTCACTGAGCACCTTCGCCACGATGCCCGAGGAGGAGATGTAGGTGACGCCCGCCATCACCAGCGCGCCCACCGGTCCCCAGCCCAGCAGCAGGGCGGCCACCGCGCCGGGGGCGGCGTTGAGCACGAGGTCGACGACGCCGGCCATCCAGGACCGGCGCAGCCCGGTGACCAGCTCGGCCGCCGAGTACTCCAGGCCGAGCAGCAACAGCAGGAGGATGACGCCGATCTCGCCGGCGATGTCGGTGAACTCCTGGATGCCGCCCAGGGGCACCAACCCGCCGTGGCCGAAGGCGAGCCCGCCGATCAGGTAGAGCGGAATGGGGGAGATGCCGATCCGCCACGCGAGCCGGCCGAGGACGCCCAGCCCGAAGCAGACCGCGCCGAGCTCGATCAGGGAAACCGCGGTCGAGTGCACGAGTCGATCCGCCGCCCTTATCCGTGCGCGAGCAGGTCGGCCGCGGCCCGGAGGCCGTCGGACGTGCCGACCACGACCAGCAGGTCACCCCCGGTGAACACGAAGTCCGGGCGCGGCGAGGGGTGCACGTCGCCGGCGCGGACCACGGCCACCACCGAGGTGCCCGTGCGGGTGCGCATGGCGGTGTCCCCGAGGGTGCGGCCGTCGAAGGGCGAGCCGTGCACGATCGGGAACTGCTTGGTGGCGATGCCGGCGACGTCACGCTGCTCGTCCCTGAGCTGGGCCACGAGCTGCGGGGCGCCGAGGAGGTTGGCCAGGGTGGCCGACTCCTCGGGCGTCAGGGGGACCGACGCCGAACACGCGTCCGGATCCTCGCGTTGGGAGATGATCAGGTCGAACCGGCCGTCCCGATAGGTCACGACGCCCACGCGTCGGCCGGAGCGGGTCATGAAGTCCTGGCGGGTGCCGATACCGGGCAGGGGGGTCACCTCGACGTTCACACCCCGAGGGTAACCACCAATCCACGCCATGGCCGCCCGGGCGATCACCGCTCGCCCGGCCCCGGTCCACCCGAACCAGCGGCTTGCCCGCCCCGCGACGCACCCGGGATCATGAAACTGGGGGGACACCCAGGTAACACCGTTTTGGACGAATCCGCCTGTGTCCCTGGCCGATTCGACGCGTTCCTGTCTGCTGGCGACGCCGTGCGGGGCCGACTCCTGGTTCTCCTGCGCCATCCTGGTGCTCACGGGACAGATGTGAGTCAGATCGCTATGCCCTCCCTCACCCGCCCGGGCACGATCGGAGGATGGCGAGGGGAGCGGTCCGTCCACTGCGGACGGCGTGGGTCGTGCGGGACGCGGTGCCGGGGCCGGACGTGGACGAGTTCGCCGGTCCCGAGCAGGTGCGCGCGGCCCTGGCCGCCGAGGGCACCGCCGCGCCGGACACGTTGCTGGCCGTCCAGCACCCCCACCGCACCCCGCTCGCGATCGCCGGGGGCTTCGACCTCGCCGCGGCGCTCCCCATGGCCAGGACCACGCTCGCCCGGCTCAGGGCGACCCACTACCGCCGCGCCGACGACGTCGTCGCGCCCTACGCCGTCACCGGCCCCGACGGCAGCGCGACCGGCGTCCTGTGCCTGGTCGACCCCGCGGCCGTCGGCGCCGACGGGCTCGCCCGCGTGCGGCACACCGAGGAGGTCTACCCGGAGGTCGTCGCCGAGCGCGCCACCGTCCTCAAGGGACTCGGCTGCGCCACGAGCGCGGCGATGCTCGTGCCGACGGCGGGCGGGGACGCCCTGACCGAGGCCGTGCGCCAGGCCACGCAAGGCGTCGGCGCGCCTGCTGTGTCCACAGTGGACTCCGGGGGGCGCGAGCACCGGCTGTGGCTGCTCGGCCCCGGCCCCGAGCGGGACGCCGTGCTCGCCGCGGCGGCCGCGCACCCCCTCCTGGTCGCCGACGGCAACCACCGCGTCGCCGCCGCCGCTGCCGCGGGGCTCGGCGGCATGCTGGCCCTCGTCACCGGCGGGCCGGACCTCCACATCGGCTCGATCCACCGGGTCCTGCGCGGCACCGGCCGAACCCCCGAATCCCTCGTCGAGGCCTGGCGCTCCGCCGGTCTCACGCTCCGCCTCACCCGTCCGCACCTGCCCCAGCGGCCCGGCCACGTCGTCGCGGTGACCCGCGCGGGCGCCGTCGAGATCGAGCTTCCCCCGCCCGGCCCCGCCGAGGACCAGCCGCGCATCGACCACTCCGTCGTGGAGCGCCTGCTCCTCGCCGACGCCCTCGGCGTCGACCCCGCCGGCCCCCAGGTCCGCGCCCTGCCCGCGCCGCAGCTTCCCGACCCGGCCCGCCTGCCCGACGACGCCGAGGCCCTCCTGCTCCTCGCGCCGGTGCCCTACGCCGACGTCCTCGGCGTCCACGCGCGGCACCGGACGATGCCCCGCAAGGCGACCTACTTCACGCCGAAGCCGCGCAGCGGTCTCCTCCTCGCCGACCTCACCGCCTGACGGCGTCGACCGGCCTCGCGCGTTCTGTCTCGCACGTCCCGCGTCTCGCGTCGTGGGAGAGAAAATCACCCTTCTGGGGGCAAAGCTCGTGTCGGCCTGGTAAGGCGCTCGGGCGGCCTGTGTCACCCACACGATATCAATCGACTCGCGTGAGGGTGATTTTCGAGGGCAATTCTTTGACTATTTCGTACGCCGATCGGCCGACCCTGGACAGGTGTGGCAATTTCCGCCGTTCGCCGCGAATCTCTTCCTTGTCCGTCGGACGACGACGGGGATAAAGTCGTCGCACTCAACCGGTCGTGGTCCAGGGGGTAGACCGTGACAGAGGGATTCGCGAGCGCCCCGGCGTCGATCAACCATAACGCGAACATCCTTGTGGAAATCGCCGGCTACCTGGAGGCGGGGCGGCCCGACGTCGAACTGGCCACCCTGGCGAAGGCGCCCAGGAGCCACCCGGACGTCGGAGGACTGGTGGAGAGGTTCACCGCGTTCGCGTTCGACCAGTTCCAGGACGCGGTGGCCCTGCTCGGCGCCCTGGCCACGAAGCTGGGGGAGACGGGTCGCGAGCACGCCTCGGTCGACGAGGGCGTCCAGCGCGCCATGGACGGCTTCCTGATCGAGACGACCCTCGTGCCACCGGACCAACGATGAACGCGTTCCCGACGCGTCGGGTGGGGGAAAGGTCATGGCGTACTGGTCGGACGTGCGGTACCTCGCCGAGTCGGAACCCGGAATGGTGGACGTCAACGCCGAGGAGTTCAGGCGGGTGAACCGACTCATTCAGGCGGTGCTCCCCGAGCTCGGGCAGGTGCGGTCGGCCACCGAATGGGTGGGTGAGGGGCGTGAGGTCTACGACCGGAAACTCGGCGAGTCCCTCACACTTCTGGAGCATCTGGCGAGCGCCTTCCAGAAGGCGGGGGACGCGCTGGACGACTATGGGCGTGAGTTGAGGCGCGCGAAGGAGTGCCTCGACGAGGGAGAGCGGAAGCAGGACAGCCTGAGGCACCTGCTGAAGCCCTTCCTGTCGGGGCACACGAGCGCCTTCGACGAGGCGGAGCCGCTGCGGCAGTGGGAGGACATCACGCACACCACCGGCCTCCGGGACGCCCTGTCCGACCCCATGGTGATCAACAACTCGGTGCGCGCCGAGGGCGACCGCCTGGCCACCGAGATCAAGAGCGCGTTCGACGAGTCGCGACGGATCGAGGAGTCGGCGAGGGAGCGCTGCGTGCCGGTCCTGCGTCAGGCGCACGAGATGATCCCGGACTTCCGGGCCGACTCGGGCAGGGCCGAGGCCATCATCAGGGGCACACCCGGTCTTCGGCAGGAGATGGACGAGGCGCGGCGCGACCCGAACGTGCGACTGCCCGGGACGGGAGAGGCGCCGGAGGCCACCAGGCCCACCGCCACCGGGCCGGTGTCCAGCACCCTCCAGGAGATGCGGGACGCCGCCGCGCGGCTGCCCGGCGGCAACCTCACCTGGGACGCGACCGACGTGGCCCGCTGGCAGGTGGGCGTGGGGGAGACCGAGAACGAGTTCCGACAGCGGTGGATCAGGGACAACCGGGAGGTCATCAGGGCGGCGGCGGAGAGGTACGGCCTTCCGGCCGACGTCGTCGCCGGGATCGCCTTCCGTGAGGTCGGTGGCAAACCGATGTGGTTGGACGACGTGACGGACGAGATCCGCCAGAACCTGCCGGACCAGGTGCGGCCATGGTCCCTGGCGGGGGAGCCGGACCAGACCTCGTACGGGCCGATGGCCATCCAGGTCCGGCGCGCCGCCGAGACCCTCGGCTACGACCCGGCCCACCTGTCCGAGGAGCAGCGCCGGGAGGTGATCGCGTCCCTCGTCGACCCGAAGCAGAGCGTCTTCGTCGCCGCCAAGCACCTCGCCGAACTCAAGCAGGCCAGCGACTTCGCCCTCGTCGAACCCGACCAGATGACGCAGGAGCAGCGGCGCGAGCTGGCCGCCCGCTACAACGGCGGCCCCTACTGGCAGGGCGGTGACGCCCAGCGTTACGCGAACGACTTCCAACGGGACCTGCCCCAGGCACGGGACGCGCTGCGATGAGGGTTCCGAACAGCACGATGAGGGTTCCGGACGGCACAGCGGGAGGAATCGTGACCCTGGTCCAGGGCGAGCGGACGGACGGGACACCCGGGAAGGGGGGAGTCGGCATCCTCCTGCTGAAGGGCGTGTGTTGCCTGCTGCTCGCTCTCGCGGCGGTGCTGTTCGTCTGGTCGTTCTTCCCGAAGGAGGGCAAGTCGTCCCATGAGCTCGCCGGCAGCCTCTTCTTCGTGACCGGCGCCGGTCTGCTCGGGCTCCTCGTGTTGTTCGTCCAGGTCATCCCGCTGATCCTCCACCGACTGGACGTGCGGTGGATCGCGGCTCCGGTGGCCTTCCTCGCGTTGTGCGTCGTCCGGGTGATCACCCTCTTCGCCCTGCACTGATCTCGGCCACACGCTGACGCCGCTTGGGCTGTGACGGGGCCGGGCCGGAGGTCACGCGTCGACGGGGGCGGCGGTGCGCCGGGGGCGGCGGCACACGTAGGTGAAGGCGGGCGGCAGGTTCCCCCAGACCACCCGGGTGATGAGGACCTCGTCGAAGGCGGTGCGCAGGGCGCGGCGGAACGATCGCGCGGGCGCGAGCGGGAGCGCGTGCAGGTAGGCGAAGGTCGTGAAGACCCCGTCGGGGGCGAGCGAGGACATCACCTTCGTGAGGATCGCCTCCTGTTGGCGCGCCCCGAAGACCGCCCACGGAAGACCGCTGACGACGGCGTCGACCGAGGTGATCCCCCGCTCCGCCAGGACGTCGTCCAGCATGGCGGCGTCCGCCTGCTCGACGTGGACCGACGGGAAACGGTTCCGCAGGTAGTCCACCATCGTCGGGTCCACGTCGAGCGCCACGTACGACGCTCCGGCCGGCAGGCGGTCGAGGATGGCCTGGGTCACCGCGCCCGTTCCCGCGCCCAGCTCCACGACGGTCGGAGCGCCGGTCGAGGGCACCACGGTCGCAAGCTGGCGGGCCAGGGAGGGGGAGCTGGGCGCGACGCTGCCCATGGTCTTCGGGTTCCGGGACACCGCGTTGAGGTAGGTGAGGGTTTCACGCCGGACGTTCACCTCGTCGACGGTGCCGGCGGACGCCGGTGCGCCGCTTCCTGCCTCAGGGCGCACCCGGCGGCCAGAAGGGCGCACCGGGCGGCCAGAAGGAGGAGGTCGGGGTCCGTCTGGCGGATGACGTCCGGACGGCACCCCGCCACCTACAGTCGGGACGTGAGCGTGGCTCCCCGAACCCTGCGCGTCGTTGAGCACCCGCTCATCCGGCTCCTGCCCTTCGTCGTGGTCCTGGGGTACCTGAGGCTCCCGGGCGTCAGCGTGCTGGCCCCCGCCGTGTCGGACTGGGTCGTCTCGTTCCTCTCCGCCTCGCTCCTCCTGTTCGGTCGACGCTTCCCCGGGTACGTCCTCCTCGCCCAGTCCACCCTGCTGGTCGCCGCCGCCTGGTGGTCGTCGGTCGCGTCGGACCTGGTCCACGTGCTCCTCGTGGTCTCGTTCGCCGAGATGGCGTTCCGCCGCACCGGCCGGCTCGTCGCGCTCGGCGCCGCGGGGGCCGCCGCCGCGATCGCCGTCAAGTTCCTGATCGTGGGGGTCAGCGGCGACGTCATGACGCTGGTCTTCCGGCTCGGGATGAACGTGGGCGTCCCGGTGCTCGTGGGCGGCTACATGCGCCTGTTGCGTCAGGCGGCGGAGGACGCCGACCGGAGGGCGAGCGAGGTCGAGCTGCGGCGGGAGTCCGAGACCAGGGCCGCGCGGGCCGCCGAGCGCACCGCCATCGCGCGGGAGCTGCACGACCTGGTCGCCCACCACGTCGCCTCGATCGCGTTGCGCGCCGCGACGGCGCGTCACGTGGCCGGCGACGATCCGGAGGTCGGGCGGGCACTGGAGGACATCCGCGCCACCGCGAAGGACACCTTGTCCGAGCTGCGAGGCCTGCTGGCGGTGCTGCGCGACCCCCAGGTGGTCGACGCCGACGCCACCGTCGCCCTGATGGACGCCGACGACCTCGGCGCCGCGCTCGACGCCGTGGTCGAGCGGACCAGGCAGGCGGGGTTGTCCGTCGACGCGCGGATCGACCCGAAGATCCACTCGCTGAACCTGGTCAGGAGGGGAGCGCTGTTCCGGGTCGTGCAGGAGGCCCTGACCAACGCGAGCAGGCACGCTGGGCCGGGCGCGCGGGTGCATCTCGACGTCGCCCTCGACGGCGCCCTCGACGGCGAGGTCGCCCGCGTGGACGTCGCGAACACGCTGCCCGCCCCCGCCGGCCCGCTCGACGACCCGCCCCAGGGGCATGGGCTCGTCGGGATGCGGGAACGGATGCAGCTCCTCGGCGGGACGCTCACCGCCGGACTGGACCCGGTGGGGTGGCGGGTGCGCGCGACGTTCCCCGTCGCGGGGGAGGGGACCCGGCGGCCATGGTGACCACGCTGCTCGTCGTCGACGACCAACCCCTGGTCCGCGCGGGCCTGCGCATGCTCTTCGGGCCGCAGCCGGAGGTCGAGGTCGTCGGCGAGGCGGCCAACGGCCGCGAGGCCGTCGAGCTGGCGGAACGGCTCAGGCCCGACGTCGTGCTGATGGACCTGCGGATGCCCGTGCTGGACGGCATCGGCGCGACCAAGGAGATCCTCGCGCGGCGCCCGGCCACGCGGATCATCGTGCTCACCACGTTCGACGACGACGAGCACCTGTACCCGGCCCTGACGGCCGGCGCCTGCGGGTTCCTCGCCAAGGACGCGCCGCCGGAGGAGCTGCTGGCCGCCGTGGAGCAGGCGGCGCGGGGTCGGCTGCCGTTCAGCCGGGACGTCCTCGGCCGGATCGTCCGCCAGGCCGTGGACAGCAGGAGCGCCGAGGCCAGGTCCACGCGGCCCGTCCCGCACCTGTCGCCCCGCGAGCGCCAGGTGCTGGCGCTGCTGGCGGCCGGCCTGTCCAACAGCGAGATCGCCCAGCGGCTCCACCTCGGCGTGACGACGGTGAAGACGCACATCGCGGGACTGATGGCGAAGACGGGCTGCGCCAACAGGGTCCAGTTGGCGGTGCTGGCGGTCCAACTGGGGCTGTCGGTGGAGGACGGTCGCGGGGACCTTCACTGAATTCGATGTCGGTGGGTCGTGCTTGGCTGCCTGGTATGGATCATGGAATGGACGTCGGCGCGCGCTCGGCGTCGACCAGCGCGGTGGTGGAGGAGTTCCTGCGGAGGACGCGGGAGGGCGATCCGGACCGGATCGCGGAGCTGTACGCGGAGACGGTCGACTGGCGGGTGAGCTGGCCCGAACCCCGGCATCCGGCGGTGCCGTGGATCCGCCCGAGGAGCACGCGCGCGGACGTGGCGGACCACTACCGCGTCTTCGGTGAGACCTGCGTGCCCGACGAGGGCTCCGTGACGCTCGAACAGATCACCGTGGACGGCCCGCACGCGTTCCTGGTCGGGGCGAGTTCGCAGGTGGTCAGGCCCACCGGCAGGCGCTTCACCATGTCCTTCGTCCTGCGCCTGACCATCGAGGAGGGCCTGATCACGGCGCATCACATGTACGAGGACAGCCTCGCGGTCCTCCGGGCCTTCGAGGGCTGACGGCTCCGCGCCGCTCGGCCCGCGCCCGTGACCGACAGCTCCTGCCGGTCACGGGCGGTGGGGGTGACGGAGTGTCACGCCTACTCCCGTCAGAGGGACCACTGGTGGGCAGGGCGCGACCGCGTCACCCGCTCGGCGGTTACCTTCGCCTGACAGCGCGAGGCCGCTCGCACAGCTGGCACCGACCACGCGGTGCCGGGGCGGGCGGAACAAACAGGCAGAATGGTGGTTTGAACGGGGGGCGAACGACGCCCCGCCGGGGCGACGACCAGTGACGAGGAGGCGTGGTGGCGCGCAGCGAGCTGCGGGGCGTGGTGGCGGTGGACGGCCCGTCCGGCACCGGGAAGTCCACTGTCGCGCGGCGACTCGCGGCCGGCTTCGGCGCCGAGTACCTCGACACGGGCGCGATGTACCGCGCGGTGACGCTGGCCGTGCTGCGCTCGGCGGTCGACCTCGCGGACGTCGACGCGATCGTGGAGGTCGCGGAGCGGGCGGAGCTGGTCTCGGGCACCGACCCGGAGCGGCCGACCGTCCACCTCGGCGTCGAGGACGTCGCCGAGGAGATCCGCGGGCCCGAGGTCACCGCGGCCGTCTCGGCCGTCTCGGCCGTCCCCGGGGTGCGCGAGCTGCTCGTCCGACACCAGCGGCGGATCATCGACGCGGCGGTGGCCAGGACCGGCGGCATCGTGGTCGAGGGCAGGGACATCGGCACGACCGTCGCCCCCGACGCCGGGCTCAAGGTGTTCCTCACCGCCTCCGCCGAGGCCAGGGCGCTGCGCAGGGCCGCGCAGGACAGCGCGGCCGGCAGGGACGCCTCGGTGGACGTCACGCTGGCCGACGTCCAGCGCCGCGACCGGCTGGACTCCAGCCGCGCCGTGTCGCCGCTGCGCCGGGCCGAGGACGCCGTCGAGGTCGACACCACCGAGCTGGACGTCGCCGGGGTGCTGCGGGAGCTGACCGCCCTCGTGGAGCGGCGCGGCCTGCGGCCGGTGCCGGAACGGAGTCGGCGATGAGCACGGCCGGCGAGGCGAGGCGGTCCCCGACGGCCGTCCCCGGGCGCGCCGTCGCGACCGGAGCCGAGCTGCCACCGGGGGCGTGGCCGTGGCTGCACGACGTGGCCCGGTGGATCGGCACGTGGTGGTACCGGCCCTTCTTCCGGCTGCGCGTCCACGGCGCGGAGCGGGTCCCGCACGGGGTTCCCGTGGTGATGGTGGCCAACCACAGCGCGTTCGTCGACGGGCCGCTGTTGTACGGCATGGTCCGCCGGCGTTCCGTCTTCCTGATCAAACGTGAGATCTTCCGGGGGCCGCTGGGCTGGGCGCTGCGCCGGCTCGGCCAGCTCCCGGTCCGGCGGGGGGAACCGGACCGCACGCCGCTGCTCGCCGCCGTGCGCGTGCTGCGCGCCGGCGGCCTCGTCGGGGTGTTCCCCGAGGGCACCAGGGGCGACGGTTCGGTGAGCGACGCCGAGAACGGCGCCGCCTGGCTGGCCCGCTCCTCCGGCGCGGTGGTGCTGCCGGTGGCCTGCCGGGGCACCCTGCGGCCGCGCGGCGGCCGCCGGAGGTTCCGGCCCAGGGTGGACGTGCTGGTCGGGGAGCCGTTCGCCCTGCCGGCGGAGAAGGGCCGCGCCGGGCTGCGCGCCGCCACCGAGCGGCTCCGCGCCGAGCTGGCGGCCCTCGTGACCGAACTCGACCGACGGCGGGACGAGGAGGTCCCCAGCGTGACCGACCGACCGACAACCGACACAGCGCGCGCGTCGGGCACGCCCGGGGAACGGGCGTCCCGCGACATGACGAGGGGAGAACGAGCGTGACCGGCCTGGACGGCACGTGGGCCGACGAGGCCGAGTGGACGGCGTTGGACGAGGCCGCGGAGGCCGCGGACCTGCCGGGCGGCGGCGAGCCGCCCCAGCCGACGCTGGCCGTCGTCGGCCGCCCCAACGTGGGCAAGTCGACGTTGGTGAACCGGATCCTGGGCCGCCGTGAGGCGGTCGTGCAGGACGTTCCCGGTGTCACCAGGGACCGCGTCGCCTACGACGCGCTCTGGAACGGGCGCCGGTTCACCGTGCTCGACACCGGCGGCTGGGAGCCGGACGCGCAGGGCCTCCAGGCGGCGGTGGCCGCCCAGGCCGAGCTGGCCATGTCCACCGCCGACGCGATCCTGCTCGTCGTCGACGCCACCGTCGGCGCGACCACGACCGACGAGGCCGTGGCCAAGGTGCTGCGCCGCTCGAAGCGCCCGGTGCTGCTCTGCGCCAACAAGGTCGACGACGAGCGCCTGATGGCCGACGTGGCCTCCCTGTGGTCCCTGGGGCTCGGCGAGCCCATGCCGGTCAGCGCCCTCCACGGGCGCGGCTCCGGCGACCTGCTCGACGCGGTGCTGAACGCGCTGCCCGAGACGCCGAAGGAGGTGTTCGGCGGCACCGGCGGCCCGCGCCGCGTGGCGTTGGTGGGCAAGCCGAACGTGGGCAAGTCCAGCCTCCTCAACCGGCTGACCGGCGAGGAGCGCTCGGTCGTCGACTCGGTGGCCGGCACCACCGTCGACCCGGTCGACTCGCTGGTGGAGCTGGACGGCGAGACCTGGCGGTTCGTCGACACCGCCGGCCTGCGCAAGCGGGTGCACACCGCCAGCGGCGCCGAGTACTACGCGTCGCTGCGTACCAAGGCCGCGATCGAGGCCGCGGAGGTCGCCATCGTCCTGGTGGACGCCAGCGAGCCGCTCAGCGAGCAGGACCTGCGCGTGGTCAGCATGGTCGTCGACGCGGGCAGGGCGCTGGTGCTCGCCTACAACAAGTGGGACCTCGTGGACGAGGACCGGCGCTACCAGCTCGCCAAGGAGATCGACCGCGAGCTGGTGCGGGTGCGCTGGGCGGAGCGGATCAACGTCTCGGCGCGCACCGGGCGCGCGGTGGCGAAGCTCGCCCCGGCGCTGCGCACGGCGCTGACCTCGTGGGACCAGCGGGTGCCCACCGGTCAGCTCAACGCCTGGCTCAACGACCTGGTCGCCGCGACCCCGCCGCCGGTGCGCGGCGGCAAGCAGCCGAAGATCCTCTTCGCGACCCAGGCGCAGACCCGGCCGCCGACGTTCGTGCTGTTCACGACGGGCTTCCTTGAGGCGGGCTACCGGCGGTTCCTGGAGCGCAAGCTCCGCGAGACCTTCGGTTTCACCGGCAGCCCGGTGCGGATCTCCGTCCGCGTGCGGGAGCGCAAGCCCCGCAAGTGACGCCCTCCGCACCCGCCGCCCACCGCCTCATCACCCAGACGGTCTAGTCCACTGCGGTGCGTCATTTCACGAGCCGTGGAAACCACGGACGGATTACGCCTAGCCTTGCTGACCCAGTGGACGGACACAGGGAGGTGGGGCGGCGGTGCTGACCGGCCCCGAGGGTTCCGCCGTGGGCGGCAGAGTGCGGCTGGTGCTGGCCGACGACGAGGCCTTGCTCCGGCGTGGGTTGCGGGTGTTGCTGGAGGCGAGCGGGCGGATCGAGGTCGTGGCCGAGGCCGGTGACGGCGAGGAGCTGCTCACCGCCGTCGGCCGGCACGATCCCGACGTCGTGCTCGTCGACGTCCAGATGCCCGGGATGGACGGGCTGTCCGCGCTGCGGGTGCTGTGCGCCCAGCCGGACGCCCCCGCGGCGGCGGTGCTCACCACGTTCGACCTCGACGAGTACGTGGCCACCGCGCTGGAGTTCGGCGTGCAGGGGTTCCTGTTGAAGGACGCCGAGCCCGACGTCCTCGTCCGCTCGGTGCTGGACCTGGCCGCGGGCGGGGCCGTGCTCGACCCCCGCATCACCGCCCGGCTGCTGCCCCGGCTGCGGGTCGCCAGCGGGCAGCGGCGCGACATCGAGCGCGTCCGCTCGCTCAGCGCCCGTGAGCGGCAGGTCCTCGAACTGCTCGCCGACGGCCGCTCCAACGCCTCCATCGGCGAGAGCCTCGGGCTCACCGAGGCCACCGTGAAGAGCTACGTGTCCACCGTGCTGAGCAAGCTCGGCGCGCAGAACCGCGTCCAGGCGGCGTTGATCGCCCAGCGTGCCGTGGGCGTGGACGGATGAGCGCCGTGTCGCCCCGTCTGTTGACCATCGCCAAGCGCGGGGGCGTCGAGGTGTTGCTCATCGGCGCCTCGGTGTCGTTGGTGCTGATGGCGCGGCCCTCCCTGTTCCCCTGGGCGCACGACGCGGCCCTCGTGGCCTCCCTGCTGCTGCCGCTGCGGCTCCTCTCCCCGGTGCTCATGCTGGCCGTGTGCGTGCCGGCGCTGTTCGGCGGCCTCGGCATGATCCCCACCGTGCTGACCCTGTTCCGGGTCGGCCGGTGCACCCGCTCGATCGTCCTGTTGGCGACCTGGGTCGTGCTCGCCGCCGGCGTCGCGCTGCTCGGCGTCGTGTGGTCGCAGCCGTGGTTGATGTGGAACGACCTCGTGCTCAGCGGGGTCTTCGGCATCCTCTACACGGGCTCGCCCGCCCTGCTCGGCAAGCTCGTGGCGACCAGGGAGGAGCTCGCGCGGAGCCTGCGGGAGCAGCAGCGGGCGCGGGCCGCCGAGCTGGCCGCGCGGGAGGAGAGCGCCAAGGCCGAGGAGCGCGCCGCCATCGCCAGGGAGATCCACGACGCCGTCGGCCACCACGCCACCCTCATCGCCGTGGAGGCCGCCGCGCTCGCCGCCACCACCCAGGACGGTGAGGCCAGGGAGTCCGCGCTCCGGCTCCGCGCGCTCGCCAAGGAGTCGCTGGCCGAGATGCGCGCGGCGCTCGGGCTCCTCAACGGCATGCCCGAGCCCGCGCCCGGGCTGCCGCAGCTCCCCGAGATCGTCGCCAAGGCTCGTGCCGCCGGGCTGACCGTGCGCCTGGACGACCGCTCCGCCCTCGGGGCCGAGCTGACGCCCAGCGCCGGCCGTGCCGTCTACCGGGTGGTGCAGGAGGCCATGACCAACGCCGCCAAGCACGCCCCCGGCGCGCCCGTCGTGGTCCGTCTCGACCGCCGTGGCGGCCGGCTTCGGGTGACCGTGGAGAACGGGGTGCCCACCGGTGCTCCGCTCCCGCAGGACGGCGCCCACGGCGCCGGCCTGCCCGGCCTCGTGGAGCGGATGCGTATGGCCGGTGGCGAGCTCACCGCCGCCCCCACCGCCGCCGGCGGCTTCGCCGTCGTCGCCGAGATCCCGCTCCGCGGCGTCGACCCGACCCCGACGAAAGTCGACGAGGACGACTCGACGATCGGCGGTAGTCCCGCCGAACCCGCTCCCGCATAGTTGATCTCGCCGGACCGGGGGGAGGTCGCGGCCAGGGGGGAGAAGCGGGGACGCCGGGGAGCGTCCCCGCTCGCGTGTCCGGACCCAGCCCCTGACCTCCCGATTTTGGGCGGTCGGGACGGATGCGCTAGAGTGATCGAGCACCCCGCGATGGGGGGTGTGGCCGGGACGTGGCGCAGCTTGGTAGCGCACTTGACTGGGGGTCAAGGGGTCGCAGGTTCAAATCCTGTCGTCCCGACGGCCAGCGAAGCCCCGGTGACCATGGCGAAAGCCCAGGTCACCGGGGCTTTTCGCATCCTCCTGTCGATCCCCGTTGATCATCCCCATGCGCCCCCGTCTCGCGCTGCGGCGGGTTTTGGGAGGATTTTGGGAGGATCGGTGTCCCTGGGTGGTTATGGGGTCGCGTTCCCGGGGCCGTGTCCCATCACCGGACCGGGTGTTGTTCGCGTGAACATTCGGCTGGCCAAGCGCTGTCGGTTTGGTCGCTTCTCGGGTGAGCCAGTCCTGGGCATCCGCATCCCCGCCGGCCGGCAGCCAGGGCAAGGGCGGTGTCGGTGGATGGACCTGGCGGGCGGCGCGGGCCCGGTGTCGTGTACGGCGTCGAACGCGATCACGCGCACGATGTGAGTCCATGTGTCGCAGGCAGCGCGGGAATGGGCGTTCGTTGCGTCGCGATCAGCGAGGTTGAGCGGGTGCCAGCTCGTGGTGTTCCTGTGGTGTGCCGCGCCGGGGCGGTTCCGGCACGGCGACATCGCTGCGGCTGATGACATGGCGTTGCTGGCCGTCCGCCTGCTGCGTGTCGGTGGCATCCTTGCCGTACTCACCCACTGCGACTGGTCCAGCGGAGAGTTGGTCGACCCGACCAGTGCTGTGGTGACCGCCGGGCAGAACGCCCACCTGCTCTACCTCCAGCACGTCGTCGTCATGCACACATGGGTGCGCGACGGCCAGATGCTTCTCCCTCTCGACCTACCGGCCGCATCGCCACATGTCTGGGTCTCGCAGCGCGACTTCGAGCAGGGCATTCGCCGTCCACATCAACCGGTCCATTCCGACGTGCTCGTGTTCGCCCGCCCCCCGTGACCACCACGCCGGCCCCGCGTTCCACGACACGATGAGCACCGGGAGCGAGGTGGAGCGATGACGAACGCCTGCTTCTCCCACATCCCCACCGAACTCCACACCACGTCCGCGCCGAGCCCGCAGTCCGTACTCGACGCCCTTCATGATGCCGCCCCAGGCGCACCCGCGTTGTCGGTGTGGGCCACCGCCCAGTCCTCACCGGCGGCGCAGCGGGCCGGACGGTATGTGCCGGAGTCGACCGCCCACCCCGCGAACATGCTTCCCGCGGTGGCCGCGCACGCCATCCTCCACTACACCCAGCCCGGCGACCTGGTACTCGACCCGATGTGCGGGATGGGCACCACCCTCGTCGAAGCCATCCACACGGGCCGCCGTGCGCTCGGCGTGGAGTACGAACGGCACTGGGTGGGCATCACCCGCGCCAACCTCGCTCACGTCGGTCACCACCGACTGCTGGCCGGATTCACCCGCATCCTCGCCGCAACCCGCATCTTCCTCCGGCCGGGCGACCTCCGAGACATCGACTGGGATACCGCAGAACGTGTGGACGTGCTCACCGCCGGTTTCCCGTGTCAGGACATCTCAGCCGCCGGCAAACGCGCCGGAATTGAGCTGGCCCAACGCAGTGGACTGTGGCACGACATCGTGGAGGCCGTTCGCGTTCTACGACCTGCGCTCCTCACCGTGGAGAACGTCGCCGTCCTCCGATGGCGCAACGGGGCCTGCACGCTGTTCTCAGGGACCTGGCCACCACGGGGTATGACACGTGCTGGCGTTGCGTTCGCTGCCGACGTCGGCGCCCCGCACTACCGCGAACGCCGCTTCCTCCGCTCCTGGCCGCGCGTCGACAACCGCCACGATGCAGCCCGCTTTCACTCACTGCTCACGCAAGCGACCGCAGCCGGCTCTCACCGCGCTGAGGACTCGGCGGACAAAACGACGCTAAGCGCGCCGAATTGCGTCAGGGGTGGTGGTCGGAAGGAGGTTCGGCCGTTGGCCGGAGTAGCGCGAAGATCACTGGGGCCGTCCTCCACGGAGATCGTGGAGGACGGCCCCAGTGATCTCGGAGCGCCGGGCGGTGTTCGCTACCAGTGTCAGCAGGGGCCAAGGGACCCACCGGGCGACGACGGCGCTCATGGCCTGGATCTGCTCACCTGCGGCGCGGATGTGGTGTCGGGCCGCATCCAGGGCGCCTACCAGGTGCTGGTCCTCGTCCTCAGCTCCCGCCGTACCGCCACGTTCAGGGCCGACCGGAACCGCCCCAGGGTGAGCTGGACCGACCGAACTCGAGCCCGCTGCCGACCTTGCCGTCACGCTTGCGGCTGGCGGTGAGCATCCAGCGCACCAGGTCGTCCACGTCCTCCTCGGTGACCTCCTGGAGCCGCTTGCTGCCGAGTCGCTCCCGCACGGGGAGCAGCGCGTCGGCGTAGATGGCGGCGGTGGCTTTCTCGACGTCGACCGTGGTCGATGCCAACCAGGTGTCCAGTCACTCGGACACCGTGATCTTGTCCGGACGACGAACGTCCCCTCGCCGGTCTGGAGCTTAATCGTGGCGTACTCGGCGCGGGCTTCCTTCTTGGTGTCGACGGTCTTGGTCAGATGCCTGCGCCGGTCGCCGGGTCGCGCCCGATGTCGATGCGAACTGGAACACGCCTCCGTGCCGTGGGTGGGCATGTACCGCACCGATTTCGATCGCTTTTCCCACTCGGGCGAAAAGCTGTTGGCGACGGCAGCGGAGAACCATACCCGGTGGTGTGACCCGAGATGGAGTTGAGTAGCCTGCTCCCAGGCTCCCGACCTGCAAGGAGTCCGGTGGCCGTGCGGTGTTGTGCAGGCGGTCCGCCGATCGCGCGGCGACAACAGGCCACGGCACGGCCGTAGCTCCGCCGCCATGCGGATCAAAATCTGCGGAGTTCCAGCTTGACGGCGGAGCGCCCAGCAACGGACGGAGCGTTAAGATGACGCTGTCGTTGTGTCACCCAAAGCTATCAACCGTGAACAACTCCCGGCTACGACCTTATCGTGCGTCGCGATGACTATGGTCTTCCCTGCCTCGTTGAGGCTACGGAGAAGACTGAGGACGATGTCGCGGTTCTCGGCGTCCAGGGAGCCTGTTGGCTCGTCCGCCAGGACGATATCGCAGGGTTTGAGCAGTAGTCGCGCCACGGCAACCCGCTGCTGCTCGCCTCCGGATAATGAGAACACTTTCCGCTCCTCCGCTCCCGGCAGTCCGACCTGCTCGAGCGCCTCCGCGATGCGTCGCTGTTTCGAGGTTGCCCGACCCGAGTAGGTGAGGGCGATCTCCAGATTGTGTGCGACCGACTCGCTGTCAATGAGGGCGAAGTTCTGGAACAGATAACCCAGGTGATGACGAAGGATGCGGTTGGCGGCGCGAGAGCGAGGCTTGGGCGCTCTGTCGCCGAGTATCCGGACCTCACCGCCGTCGGGAGCGTCCAGCAGCCCGATTATGTTGAGAAGGGTGGACTTTCCCGATCCACTCGCGCCTGTGAGGGCAACCATTTCACCAGCCTCGATCTGAAGGCTGAAGTCATCGAGGATTTTGCGGCCGCCGTACTGCTTCCGGACTCCCAGGAGTTCGCAGTGGTTCGGCATGGTCACAGCTCCTTCAGTCGCTTGACCGCGTTCCGGCGTTCGACGATGCCTGCGGTCACGATTACGAACAGCGCCTCGATCAGCAACGAAACGACGAGGACGGCCAGCACCCTCGGCACCTGGGCGAACATGGTCGCCCCAACGCCGGGCGGCGACGACGAGCGCATTCCCAGTAGCATGCCTACCGCGACGGCGAGGACCGCCTGACCCAGCCAGGTTCCGCCCAGAATGGTGAGTAGCTCCCGATAGGCACGCGTGAAACCGATGCCATGGAGCCTCCGCACGATGATCCTTCTCTGTAGACGATCGGAACCGATGACGACCATCGTCACGTTCAGCACAAGCATGACGAGGAGTGATCCGACCGCGAAGGCCGCGACCCACGAGAGGCCGCTCCGTATGTCGCTGACCTCGGTGAGCATGGCTTCTTGAGGGGTCACCAGATGCTGTAGGTTGTCGTCGAGGTTGAGTTTCTTCAGGAGCGGGGTAATTTCGCGTAGCGTTGCCGCCGGGTCGCCCTCGACGTGAACCTTCAGGGATGGGTTCATTCCACCGGTAATCGCGTTGAGCCGATCCACCGTCATGCTGTTCGCGGGGGTCATGATCTCGATGACGGGGTCCACGATCATGTTGCCGGTGTCGGGACTGACCTTGGAATTGAAGGAGAAAACCTTCTGCTCCGAGGCCGTCCAGATGATGCGAACCTCCTGACGGGTGAACTGCTGGGGAACAGGTTCGCGAAGCATTCTCTCCTGGGCCTGCACCGCGCCCTCGAAACCGGCTCCCCCAGTTCGAGTGGCCCGGAGGAATTTTCTGAGTTCGGCTTCCCGGGACTTGAACTTCTCTGGTATCGCGACCACCCACGCCTGTTCGTGATCCGCGACGTTTATGGGACTTCCGGAGCTGTCCAGGATTGGGTACTTCTTGAGATAGTTCGTGTTTACTCGGATCGGCGGCCTCGGCATCGGAGGCGGAGGGTCCTGGGGTATCCCTGGCTCATAACTTCCTGCGTCGACGTAAAGCGCGCCGGCCTTTTCGAGAACGGGGTACAGGTCGCGTGCCTCCACGATCTTCGAGGCATGACCCCTGGTTTCGATCTCGTCTCGGTCGTTTCCAATTAATCGCGGATAAAAGACCGCGTAGTTCTCGAGATCTCCCCAACGGGCACTCAACTCCTGCCGCCGCTCCAGGTCGTCGAGCTGCTGCCACACGACGACGACCAAAACGGCCAACAGCACCCCGAAGACGGTTTTGGCCGCGGCCGGCACGATCAATGCCGAACCTACGGACGACGAGCTTCGTCGTCGGCCTGTGGCCGGAAAATAATTGCTCACCGCAGACGTCCTTTGATGAGTTCTGCCACCTGTACTCGGTGTATGATGGTCAACCCGACGATCATCGTGGCCGCGAATCCGGCCGCCGTCACTTCGCCCAACGCGAGGACGAGCGTGTTCAAGAACAATGTGCCACCGCCGGGGACAATGAGCGAGACGGCCGCACAGGCAGCCAGTCCTAGGAGGACTGCCGCGAGTTGGAGTCGTCCCACCACCCTGTACCAGATCCGCGCCGAGGAGTGTCCCAGCAGCCGCAGCACACCGATCCGCTTCCCCTCGCGCAGCAGGATGAAAGCGATGATCAGCGTGGCCACGCCCGTGAGGATGTACGCTATGGATTTCAGATGTGTGTTGCCTCGGGCGGTGTTCTGAGGATGTTCCGCCTTGAAGTCCTTGATAGTCAGGTTGTGGACTCCTGACTCGACCAAACGCTGATGGACGAGTGTGAGGAAGTGACCGGCGGTGGCATTGTCGTCGGATTCGACGAAATATCGACCTGCGACCGGCAGGGAATCGAAGGCTTGACGTAATGGTGCGAACGTGAGGTCGTAGTTGCTGCCGAAGACCACAGGCACGCCGGCGTTGGAGGGTTCGCCAGTGCGTGCTGAAGAAACCGTCACGGTACCGGCGTGCGAGTCGGCACGGCTCAGCCAGCGCCCGTCAGCGAGAGCGAACTCATGGAACAGGCCGCTTCCGTCCCGACTCATGAGCAAGTAGTGTGTGATGTGTTTTCGTCCGGACCTGGAGGTGTTGACCGACGTGCGCAGCACGTTGGCCTTGGTGGCTTCGGCTGCCTCGGTGAGGATGCGTAACGCCGCCTCGGGGTCGGCGGCGCCGAAGTGGTCAGGCCAGACAAATTCGGTGCCCACCCGGCTGGCAGCGGTTTGGCTTTGTGACTCCTGCTCGAAGACCGCATCTTCGAGAATGATCAGTGGTATCGAGAGGAGAGTCGCCACAAAGAGTGCGGAGAGTGTTGGTCTCATAAACTCTCGCTACTCTTGCCAAGTATACCGCCGAGAGGGGAACCTTCTGTGAGGGTGCAAGGCATTGGCCATACTGCGAGAACCGCCTGTCGGATGGTGGACCTCCTCGAGGTGCAGGAGGATTTGGTTGCTTGCTCCTCCTTTCAGGCGATGGTACCACGTGGCTGATTGAGGAGTGCCTTCCGGAGCGGGACTGGTTACCGTTGATTGGTAAACCAACCTGCCCGGTACTGGGCGAGCTTCGTGTGTTGAAAGGCGCGGGCGTTTTTAACTTCAGCCAGAGGTTGGGCGTTGGGGTTGTAGTACGTGTAGCACGTGTGTGCCCAACCGGCCGTCACACCGGCCTGAGACCAATAGCCGGCCGCCCCATACCTGGTGTCGGTGCCGCCTGCCATAGCGGCGGTCGAGCCGTGGTAATTGTTGTTATGCTTGTAGTTCGAGTAGCATTTCTTGAATAAGCCGTCCCTCTCGGTGCCGTGGCACCATTCGCCGCCGTCGCGACCCTCGCGGCCGGGGAGTGCCAATCACCCTCCAGCGCGCCGCCGAAGCCCGGAGTCGCCTGCGCGGCGGAGATGCTTCCCCCAAACATCAGGACCATCATCGAGGCGACTGCCAAGGCCCTGCCAGCACGGGACTTGCGTGACGCGAAGCCAGTAGGCAACTCTACTTCCCCCTATGTTGAGCTGAGAATGGTGGTCTCAAATGATCGTCGCGCAACGGACCTCACCAGCGGTTCGCCTCGCCTTCTTGCTGTTCGCGTGGCGTAGAAGCTGGTGTCTCCAAGTTGTCCGTGTCGCCCGCAGTCGATCAACCGCCCGACAGGAGTAATGAGCTGGTCCGAGTCGCCCGCCACCTTTAGCTGTGGCTATGCCAGACCTGCTGGTCAGCAACACAGAGCACATGCCACCGGGGATGACGTGCGACCGCGATTCGTCTCTGGCGTGCTCGGTTCTCGCCTCGAAAGTGTCCGCACGTCAGGTAGTTCTTTTGGGCCTAGTCCGTTCGTCGCCCTGAAAACCCACCAAACGGTCCGTATCCGGAGAAAGCTGCGAACACGTGATTGGCAACCTGACTGGCGGCTGGGGCTCGACGCTGTCGCGGCAGGCGCCATGCCGCCGCTGGTCGGCCGCAGCCCAGCAGTGCGGCGATCTGGCCCACGCCCAGCCCGTCCTGCGCGGAGAGCAGCAGGAGTTCCTGGTCGCCGGCGGTGAGGTGGTCGAACGCGGCGGCGACGTCGAGCTGTTCGGGTTCAAGGCCGGTAGTGGGGTGGTCGCGGTGGGCGGCAGTCGTTGGGCGAGCTGGCTGTAGCGGTTGCTGGCGGCGGCGCTCGTTCGCCGCGACCCGCCGCGCCACCTCGTACAACCAGGGCAGCACCTCGCGGTCGTGGGGAAGGTGGTCTCGGCGACACCAGGCGACGGTGAAGACCTCGGCGACGGCGTCCTCCACCACGTGGGGCTGGAGACGTCGGCCCAGATAGCGGGCTATGGGGTCGTAGTGCTGCCGGTAGAGAGCATCGAAACGGTCCTGTGGGGGCGACAAAGCTTCTCCTCCCTGTCACACCGCTCATGTCCGGCAGCCCCCGGGCGTCACAGGGCCATTCGGGTGAGCTACACCCAGCCCTGGCGCGTGGTTGGCCGTGGTGAACCCGACCGATCGGGCCTGGGCGGAGATCGAACCACTGTGACCGGTGTCGGGGCGTGGCCGCGGGTGGTGGGCTCACATCAGGTGATCAACGCGTTCCTGGGGAAGCCGCGCCCCCGGCGCTTGGTGGCGGGACCTGCCCGACCGGCACGGACCGTGGAGGACCCCGCACGAGCGGCCGCGGTGGGGTGGACCGCGGACGGTGGCGGGCAGCGCGTCCTCGCTCGGGTGATCGTCAAGGACGACGCGATCGGCGGGCCGGGGTGGATCGTCATCGTCGACTCCAGCATCGTCCGGGCCCACCACCACACCGCCGGCGCCCGGAAAAGGGGGCGTCGCCGGGATCGAAGCCCGCGCTGTCAGTGGGGAAGGGCTTGGCCGGTCCCCGCGGCGGGCTGAGCACCGTGATCCACCTCGCGGTCGACGGACGTGGTCGGCCGATGTGCATCCTGATCACACCCGGTCAGGCCGGGGACAACCCGCAACTGCTGCCACTGCTCCACGGCATCCGTGTTGCCCGCCCCGGACCGAGACACCCCCGCGTCCGGCCCGAGGCGGTGATCCCGGACAAGGCGTACTCGCGCCCGTCAACCCGCAACAGCGCTGCGCACGCGGCGCGCACGTTCCTCTGCCCGGAACGCGGCGACCAAATCGCCCGCCGCGCGAGCCTGGGTGGCGTGTGGCGGGCGGCCACCGGCCTTCGACGACCAACGTGACATGCAGCGCAACGTCGTTGAACGCTGTTTCAACCAGCTCAAGTAGTTCCGCGATCTGGTACCCGTGACGCACAGCGAGCCGCCTGCTGTCAGGCCGAAGGTCGACAACAGGTCGCAGAACTCAGTTGCGCGGCTCGACGGTTCGTGGCGTTGGTGGTACTTCGTCGACCGTCGGGGCACATCGGGAGTTCGCCGCGTGGGAGCAGGTGTTGGGAGCTGGCTGGGAGGAGGCGGTCTGTGCCAACCACACAGAACCGCATCGCGGCGGGCCGCATCCTTCGGCAACGCGATGCTCCACCACCCCGCTGACGTGCTCACCGCGGCGGGCAGCATCGCCATGACCACTATCAAGTGGCGCTGACGAAATCCCTTGGTCAGCGACAAGGCGCCGGTGATGCTGGATGTTCCCGCGTTGATTGTGATCATTTCCCGCTGGCGGCTCATTCAGCGGCGGAGAGCTTCGACGGGTTCGATGGTGGTGGCTCGCCAGGCGGGGTAGAGACCGGCGAGCAGCCCGGTGATCGTGCCGATCACCGGGGCGGGGTAGACCAGAAGACCGTCCTCTTCCGAGAAATTGATTCAATCCATCGGATTCGATGGAATCGCAGGCGAAACCGGGGGGCGGGGTTGCGGCGAACAGCTTTCCGTCGCATACCGGGGACCTCGCCGGGCTCCTCGTCCTGCGGTGTCAATTTCTGTCATTCGCGGGCTAGCCTGGCGATGCCGCGCGTCGGGCGGCCCTGCCTGTTCAAGTGTTCGGCGGGGCCGACCACGACAGGGCTGGTATCATAGATTCCCCTGTCTGTTGTTCTGTCTGGAACGCTGATTCCCGTGAAACGGCGGTGTTCGGGTGGTGTGAGGCGTGGTCGCGACTATGGGTCGCGAAGGGGCGCCAATGCCCAGGCGCACCGTCAGGCGATGGACGTGGGCACTCGCTCGGAGTTCGGAAGCCTGCGCAGGCCGCAAATCGCGAGAGGCAGCCCGAGAGCCATCAGGGTCAGCGGCGGAATGATGAGTTGGGCGACGGTTGCTCCTGACTCGTGTGTCACTAGGTCACCCAACCGAGCCGAACCGGACAGCCAGTAGTAGATGGTCGGAGCCTGGGCGGCAGCGAGCAGTGCCGTCAGGCCGCTCAACGCCAGTGGCCACGCCGGCTCCAGGTCGCTGTTGCGCCACAACACGCCGAGGCAGACCAGACAGCTCAGTGCCGCGATGACCGCCACCACCAAGTCGGAGATCGGCACCGTCGGCCCCACGAACGACACCACAAGCGCCGCGAGAACGGACAGACTCACGATGAGGAGCATCCAGTTCCGGCCGGCCCGTGGCGGAGCGTCCCGGTGGAATCCGGCAAGGACGCACAACACCGGAACCCACAGCGGCAGTTGGTCCAACATCCACGCGAACGGAGAGAAGTTTCTCACCGACAGATGCCAGAAAAGATCTAGCACTGACGGGACAAGCGTGCCGATCGCGAACACGCGAGCCCAGACGTACTTGCCCCGCAGCAGCAGGACCAACGCCGCGACGCTCAACAACGGCAACACCTGCCCGACGAACACCTGCCACTCCGAGGGCCTGGCCGGCAGGTCAAACGCGCTGGCGATCGACCCCGTCTGCTGTGTGCGCAACCGGTAGAACGCGTCCGACTCGGTGAGCCGAAGGACGGCGCCGACGGCATGAGCAAGGAGGCCGAGCACGGCCAGTAACCGCACCGCCTGTCCCCACGCGAAGACTCGCGGCGGGGCGGCCACCCCGCCCACGCGCATCCGCACGGCCAACGCAGCCACGCTCACACACTCGGCGCGCTCCGGCCACCCGTCGTGCTCCGCCGTGCCGGCTAACAACACGTCCACCATTTCCTGTTCGCGCTGCTCGCGGTACCACCGCGGCAGCAGCCGCAGGACCCGGCGGTAGCGCTGTTCGAGCGGTCTCACGCGACACCCCCCGTGGCTGGCCTCAAACCCCGTTGCCTCAGGCGTTCGGTGGCCACACGGGCGTTCTCAGCCAGTCGCTGCGCCTCATGGGCAAGGACACGCTCTCCGTCGTTGGTCAGTCGGTAATACCGCCGAAGTCGGCCCTCGTGTGCTTCTTCTCGGTCCAGTTCCACCAAGCCGTCGGCAGCCAGCCGGTCCAGCACGCCGTAGAGCGTGCCCACTCGCAAGGCCACCCGCCCCTTGGACAGCTCGGCCACGGCCTGCACGACGCCGTAACCGTGCGTCGGCTCTCCGGCCAATGCGGCCAGCACCAGGAAGGCCTGTTCGGACATCTCGCGTCTCGCCATGACCCACTTATATCGCTCTGCGATATATCATGCAAGGGAGAGCTTGATGTGGGGCCTCTGGCCGCCGATGCGGCTGTCAGCTCCGCGGACTCCTTGCGCCACCGGGTGCCCTCCTGGCTTCCCGCCCCGGTGCCTCAGGGCCGTGCCCCGAGGCACCCTGTCGTTCCATCTGCTCAGCGAGGTCCAGCCACGCCCTGGCGCATCCACGGGCGAGGTCGGCTACGGCACGGGCGCAGTGCGCGGGGATGGCGTCACGCCGTCCGCCCCAGTCCTCAAGGCCGATCACATGCGCCGAGCCAGCGCAGCACAGTGCGACCCGTCTCGGTGAACCTCAGCGAAGGATCGCCCGTCAGGCTTCTCAGGATGGCCGTCGGTTCTCTCACCGCGCGGTCTCGGTCGTCTCTCTTGTCGCGCTGAGTGGGACGGCGAGATGCGCTCTGATGGCTGCTCCCCGTAGCACCAGGCTTGCCGATCACCCGCCGTTTGGACGGAATCGGATCCTCACCCCGGCGCATCCGCTCCCGCAGGTCGAGAGCATCCCAGTGCCCCGCCTCGCATTGCGAGAGGGCTAGGCGTGCAGGACGAGCGCTGGCCCATGTCGCGGAACGCGCCCCACGTGTGAAGGCCGAGCGCCTGTGGCGGCCCGCCGGGGCGGGCCGCGGCCGTTCGGGGCGGGAAGTCAGTCGGTGGGGTTCAGGTCGGCTGGGAGGAGTTGTTCGGTGAGCAGGCGGCGGACCCTGGTGGTGCGGTCGGGGGTGGCGAGCCAGGAGTCGAGGAGCCGCCAGCCGTGGAAGTAGCTGAGGACGTACAGGGCCATGCCCGTGGCTCGCAGTGTTCCCAGTGCCGCGCCAGACTCGGCCTCGGAGAGCAGGGCCCAACGGGAGAGGTAGGCGGCCAGTTCCGTGTCGGGGCGGCCCTCGGCCGCCAGCAGCGCGGTGTTGGCCCACACGCCGAACAGGATGTTCTGCGCGCGGTGGACAGCCGCGAAGTCGCTGCCGTCGGGCTCGATGCCGTGGGCGGCGAGGACGTTGTCGGTCAGCCAGGCCTGGGCCTCGTCCCCGGGGAAGACGATCTCCTGCGCGTGCAGGCCGAGCCCTTCGCTGAGCACGAAGCTGGGCGCCAGCATGAACCGCACCTGCTGCTCCAGCCGGCCCTGTCCCTCGACGAGCAGGCGCTCCTTGAGCAGGGACTCGGCGATGTGCCCCGGGTGCCCCTCGTGCGTGACGACGTACAGCAGGTCGGCCAGGTTGAACGGCAGGTCGCGGTTGATGTGGATGGTCGAACGGACCCCGCCCTCGTGGTCCCCTGCGGCCCGGAAGCGCACGCCGGACACGAGCCGGCACCGCACCTCCTCGTCGTCCGGCAGGGCCACGATCTCGTTGGTGCGCCGACGCGTCTCGGCGACGGCCTTCTGGACCAGGGCGGGCAGCTCGTCCACGCGGTCCGGCGGCAGGGTGTGCGCGGCCTGCCACCGGTGCAGGCGCTCGGTCAGGGAGCCGGGGGTCCGGGGCAGCGCGGCGTCCAGTGCGCTGTGCGCCTCCTCGAACAGCTCCTCCGGTAGCGGGCGTACCGGGATGCCCAGGCACTGGGCGGCGTACTGCGGCAGCGGCAGCTTCTCCCCGTCCAGCCGTCGGGCGACGGTCCGCATCGCGAGGACGTGTGCGGCCAGGTACCTGGCACGCTCGGGCGGGAACGGGATGTCCTGCAACAGGGCCTCGGCGTCTTCGGCCAGCCGTCCGGGCGGGAGCGGCTCCTCGCGCTCGGCCTGGGTGCGCCACCGCTGAGGCCCCCGGTAGATGAGCACCGTTCCTGTGGCGCTTCCCTCCAGTTGGCGGTCCAGTCGCAGCGCCAGCAGCGCATAGTCGCGCAGCCACTCCTCCGTTGTGTGGGGCATCGCTCTCTCCCTGGTCCGTGGTCTGGTCGCCAAGTGAAGCTAGCTGTACGGTTTTCCGTACGTTGTACGGAAGGAGCGGGGGCATGCCGCACCCACGTCCGGGGGAGATCTGGTTCGCCGAGGAACCCGAGCGCAGGCCCCGCCTGTCCCGGGAACGGATCACCGACGCGGCGGTCGCCTTGCTGGACGCCGACGGTGTGGCGGCACTGTCCATGCGGCGCCTGGCCGCCCGCCTGGGGGCGGGCACCATGTCGCTGTACGAGTACGTCAGGAGCAAGGAGGACGTCCTCGACCTGGCGGCGGACGCCGTCATCGCCGAGATCGACGTGGCCGGGATCGCGGACCTGGGCTGGCGCGAGGCCCTCTGTGCGCAGATGACCCGCAGCAGGGAGGTGATGCGCCGTCATCCCTGGCTGCCCGCGCTGATGGCGACCCGCCCGCTGCTCGGCCCCAACGCCCTCGCGCGGTCCGAGCTGGTGTACTCGCTGCTGGAGCGGGCCGGACTGGAGAAGGCCCGGCTCAACGCCGCCGTTGCGGCGCTGACCTACTACGTCCAGGGGTACACGGCCGCGGAGAACACCTGGCGCAGCAGCCAACGCGACACCGCGGCGGAGGTCGAACTGCGCCGCCAGGCACAGCAGTACCTCGACAGCCGCGGCGCACTGCACCCCACGCTGGCCCGGCACGCCGATCTCGGCAACAGCGACTACGACGCGTCGTTCCGCATCGGCCTCGAAACCATCCTCGACGGGATCGAGGCACACAGCGGGTGACGGCCCGGAAAGCCGCTCTGTTTCCTAAGCGTCGTTCTGCTCCGGGGTAGGGGACCGGCCTCACACGAGCTGGGCGCGGCGCGTCCGCAGGGCGTCCAGCGACTTCTCCGCGATCGAGGCGAGGAAGACCGGGCACCGCAGCTCCTCCAGCGGAGCGTCCCGGCCCTCCCGGCGCCTGAGCGCGTAGCGGGCGCGCCCGCCGGGTGAGGCGAGGACGATGCCGAGTTCGGCGAGGGCGGGCGCGCCTCGGGGCGGCTCCGTGTGGTGCCCGTGGTCGCATGTCGCCGCCGCGAGGCGGGGCAGCGTCGCCTCCAGGGCGCGGATGAGCGCGTCGAGCACGGAGGCGTCGTCGAACGCGCCGGAGGTGACGTGTGCGGTGACGGCCCGGACCGTCAGCAGGTGTCCGGGCAGGTCCTCGGGCGCGGCGTCGGCGAGGTCCAGGGCTGGTGAGGTGAGGGCCGAGTCGAGGTCGGTCCCGGGCCGCGGATAGCCGTGGAGCACGGCGGTGAGGGTCTCGATGGCGTCCTCGGCGCCGGCCGGGAGGCGGGGCGGAACGTCCTGGACTGAGCCGGGCTCGAGGATGTCCAGGGCGATGCGGGCGAAGCCGGCGACGTTGCGCGGGCAGAGCCACTCCTCCCGTGTGTGGTTCTCCTCCCACTCGGCGGCCGGGTCCGCCAGGCCGAGGATCTGGTCGGGGAGGAAGAGGTCGGCTTCTTTCTCGTGCTCCAGGTAGGGGTGTTCGTCGTGGGCGCAGGGCTGGTCGCGCAGCGCGCGGTCGGTGGCCCGCAGCGCCTCGACGGCCTCCGGCTTGCCGGTGCCGTCGAGGGACCAGGCGAGGTAGGGGGCCATGAGCACCAGGCCGAGCGTCCAGACGTACGCCGTCTCTCCGTTCGGGTCGGCGGCGAGTGCGGCGGCGCAGTCGAGGGCCCGCCGGTCGTACTCGTCGTCGGAGAGGGTGTCGTAGTCCTCGCGGATCTCGCCCCAGGCGTGGGTGAGTTCCGCAAGATCGTCGATTCGCATGGGTCGACGCTAGAGAGCGGCCTCCTGGCCGGATGAGGGGCCGTCCCCGAGCCGTCCGCGCGGGACGGCGAAGGCCCGGGTGAAGGTCTCGACGGCGGCGGCGACGGTGTCCCGAAGCTCCTGGTCGGACACCGGGCGGGTGCCGAGGGCGGAGCGGCCCTCAACCGGCCCGGTGAGCAGCGCGACGAACTGCTCGGCGGCCCGCACCGGGTCCTCGAGACGCAGCCGGCCCGCCAGGGCGAGTCGGGCGAGGCGGTCCGCGAGGGCTTCGGAGAACTGGTCGGGGCCGCTGCCCCTGACCGTGTCGAAGACGTCGGGGAACCGGGAGATCTCGGCGTGCAGCAGGCGCCGCAGGGCCCACGCCTCCTCGCTGGTGTAGCAGAGCAGGAGCCGGTACCCCACCTCGCGCAGCGCGTGCGCCAGGTCGTCCACGTCGCTGCCGAGGCCGTGGACGACGGCGAGGCTTCGGGCGGTGGCCCGCTCGGCCGTGGTGGACACGGCCTGACGGAAGAGCCCTTCCTTGCCGCCGAAGTGGTTGTAGACCGTCGGCTTGGCGACCCCTGCCGCGTCGGCGATCGCGTCCACGGACGCCTTGGCGTACCCGTCCCTCGCGAACACGGCGAACGCGGCCTCGAGGATCGCGTTCCGCTTGTCGATGCGGCCGCGCGGCGTGTGGCGGCTGTCCGTCGTCGAGGGGTGCGGTCCGGCCATGCGGGCATCCTACTCGTCCTTTTGAACTGGTGAGTTCATTCTTCAGAACTCGGTAGTTGTGCTTGACTGGTTCGAACATTAGATTGAACTGACTGGTTCATTATTACTCAGTGTAACTGGAGGGGCTGATGGCGGGGGCACGCGCTGATCGTCTGGACCCAGCGCTGCTACGGCTGATCGCCGTGGTGCTGCTGGGCGGGTTCATGGGCCTGCTCGACGGGACGATCGTGAACGTCGGGATGGGCACGCTGAGTGAGCACTTCGCCCGATCCCTCAGCGCGGTCGGCTGGGTGGCGACCGGCTACCTCCTCGCGGTCACGTTCGCCATCCCCTTCACCGCGTGGGCCGTCGACCGCTTCGGCAGCAGGAAGATGTGGCTGCTCGGCCTCGGGCTCTTCGTCACCGGCTCGCTGGCCTCCGGTCTCGCCTGGAACGTCGAGAGCCTGGTCGTCTTCCGGGTGGTCCAGGGCTTCGGTGGCGGCATGCTCGACCCGATCATGCTCACCGTGCTGGCCAGGGCCGCCGGTCCGGGGCGCGTGGGCCGGGTCATGGGACTGATGGGCGTCGTCATCCCGCTCGGCCCCGTCCTCGGCCCCGTCCTGGGCGGCCTCATCATCGAGGGCCTCGGCTGGCGCTGGATGTTCCTGGTGAACATCCCGGTCGGTCTGCTGGCCGTCCTGTTGTCCCTGCGCGTCGTTCCGGCCGACCCACCCAGGAGGGGGCACCCGGCCGCGCCGCTCGACGTGATCGGGCTCGCGCTCCTCGGGCCCGCCTTCGCCGTCCTCACCTTCGCGCTCTCGCGGGCCGGTGAGGAGGCGGGCTTCGGCACCGCTCCCGTGCTCGGGGCGCTCGCGCTGGGAGCCGTGCTGCTCGCCGGGTACGTGCTACACGCGGTGCGGGCGGGCGCCAGGGCCCTGATCGGCCTCCACCTCTTCCGCGGCCGCGGCTTCTCCGCCAGCGTGACGACGATGGGGCTCACCGGCGTCATGCTCTTCTCGATGCTGTTCCTCGTCCCCCTCTACCAGCAGGAGGTGCGCGGCCACGGCGTCCTCGCGGCGGGGCTCCTGCTCGCCCCGCTCGGCGTCGGTTCCTTCCTCGCCATGCCGGTGGCCGGGCGGCTCAGCGACAAGGTCGGGGCCAGGCGGCTTGCCCCGCTCGGCGCGTGCGTCATCGCCCTGAGCGCCCTGGTCCACACCCAGGCGACGGCTACGACCAGTGAAGTGCTCCTGGGGGCCTGCGCGTTCGCCACCGGGGTGGGCCTCGGGCTCATTGGCGCGCCCACCATGGGATCCCTGTACCGGACGCTGCCCGGCGAGTCCGTCGCACAGGGCACCTCGGCGCTCTACATCGTGAACCAGCTCGGCGCCTCGCTCGGTGTCGCCGTCGTCGCCATGCTGGTGCAGCGTCAGGCCGGCGGCGCCCACACCGCGGTGCAGTCCTTCCAGACCGCCTCCTGGTGGGTGTGCGCCGCGGCGGTGGCGGTGCTGGTCGCGGGATGGTTCCTTCCCGGCAGGCCCGCGACGGCCGAGGCAGCGAGGCCGGACGCGCGCGCCTAGGGCTGCCCTTGGACTCGGAGGGACGCGAGAAGGGCGCGGCCTCCATGTCGGCCACGCCCTTCGCCCGGGTCGCCCGCGCGGCGGCGCCCCACCGTCACAGGCCCATATGGCCCATGGTCTACGGGTGGAGCAGACCGATGTCGCAGCTCGTGGGGCGCAATAGCTTCCATTCCCTTCTGGTCGTCGGTGGCCAGGGCCCGCCCGGGAGCCGCGCCTGAGCCTGGTCCCCCGCGGCCGTGCCGCTGCGGCATCCCTACTCCTACGGCCGCACCACAGCGAGGTGGGTGATGCCATCCACGAGTCACAGCAGGCCACCCCCTTGGGGAGACCTGAGGACGGGGCGGCGAGCGGTGGGCCCCGCCATGGCGGTCCATTCCCGAGTGGTTGGCCCCTAGCGCAGGTCGTGCCTGGGGAAACCGGTAGCGCCTCCGTTCCGGCCCGACTCGACCAGCTGTCGGAGCCGTCAGCATCCGATGCCAAGCGCCCCAACCGCTCAGTCCAGGCGCCGGGGAGCAACGGCGGCCTACCCGCGCACCGAGTTCGTGGGGCGGGTGGGCCGATATCCGCATCGCGAGCTTTGGCTCAGCGGAAGGGACACCATGGTCCGGCTCGCTCTCCGCGCGAGCTAGAGCATCTGGAGGAACACGTGGGTGCGGTGCCATTCGAAGTACCGTTCCCTCTCCTCAGTCCACCACGGCGTGATACGTCCTTCGAGGAGAAGTTTCACCTGCGTCTTCAGCTCCGGTGATCCCTCGACCTTGGCGCTGATCAAAAGCTTTCCGCCACGGTCGACAGAGATGTACCCGCGCTCGTACAGAGCGTCACAGTTCAGCAGGCACGCCAGCATTCCGACCCTGTCGAAGTCGAGGCGCTCCTTCTCATCACACTTCGAGCGCTTCTTGATGTGAGCCGCAACAAGCAGATCCGCTGGTATCGACCGCCCACACAGGGCGCAGATGTCCTTACCCAACTCCCGAAGACGCTGTTTGAGGGCCGCCTGCTCCCGACGAACCTGCCGGGTAGTGGTCCTGTCAGTGGGCCCGTCGAAGGACGTCCCTGCGGAAGAACCTGCCTGCCGCTGGTGGTCCGGGTCGTTCTCCGGGCCGACCAGCTCCTCGTCCTCCGGAACCGCGTCATCGGCCACGCTCAGGTTGCACAGCTCCCGCAGGCCTGCGGCCTTGGCGCCCTCGTAGATGTTGAAGCCCTGAACGACCGCTTTGGCACTCCATCCGAGCAGCGGCTGAACCTCCTCGATGGGGACCGCGATCTGCCGCACGTCAGTGAGGGCGTACATGTATTCCCAGGTCTGATTCCTGTGGTCCAGGCCCCACAGGCGTTCGGCCAGCGCCTGGTTCTCCCACCGCACCGCCACGGTACCGGCGAGGTAGAGCTTCTTGTCGCCGTAGAACAGGACGAAGTCGCCGGCTTGTAGTCGTTTCGCCTTGCTGACGTTCGCGCCGTTCTTGCCGGGTACCACGCCCCACATCCGAGCCTGTCCGTCGGGGAAACGCTCTGTGAGCTCATCCAGCACCTCTGAGCGGAGGAGATCCCGGTGATGGTCGAAGACCACCAGGTTCTCGATGGTGTCCAGGTAGTGCTGGCGTACGTCTCGATCCTGAAGGCTGGCTGGTTGCAGCGCTACGCGCACGGTTGGCACCTGTCCCCGGGCTCGTCGGACCCTCCTTCCCGGGCCCGTCACACCCCTGATCTTCACACGATCGGGTGACAGGCGGGCACGGCCGGCTAGCTCAGAAGCCCGAGGACCACGTTCTGAACTCGTTGCTGGAGGGGATGCACCCCACAGGGGACTACGTGGCCGGCAACGGGGGATGGTCGCCTGCCTTGTCGTGGCCGGCGAGGTATAGCCCCGCCATACCGTGGGATGAGTCCCTGATGGGCTCTATGGCATCCACCCTGGGGCTGTGTGGCCCTCGCCCTGCGTGGGGCCAGCATGTATGGGGTCCAGCGAAGAACTCCACTGTCTACTCTGCCTATGTGGACGGGATGGTAAGTGACGCCAGAGAGAGGACAACTCTGGACGTCCATGGGCGATGGCGGACCGGAGGCGTTAGTCGAACAGTGGCGAGCACAGGGGCGCCGCCCCGCGATACGCCTGCCAAGGGGAGTAGGCTCAGATCCCGTCGTTCCAATGGTCGAAAGTAGATGAAAGATGGGGCCAGGGGTCTTGGAATAGTAACAAGGTGTACAGGGGGGCGTATGTGTTGTAGTGTCTCACCTGCCGCTGGAATAACGTGACACTTGAGTTGTGGATGAGATAGGAATGGCGCGCAAGAGATTTGAGTTGAGGCACTGGACTGGAGACGCGCGACAGCTGGTGTTCTGGGTGGCGGTCGCGCTTACGGTTGGCGCGATTCCTGACCTCTCGGTGAATGTAAGCGCGGCATTTCTTCTGGTCGTATGGCTCGGAGCCGTTGTGTGTGCCGCGGTAATTTGGTTCGTTGACAAGCGGAAGGAGGGAATCGCCGTCTACGTCGAGCTTCAACGGCCAGGAGACAGGGAGACACGCCACAAGGACCTTGTTCGGTTATTGAACCAGAGGCTGAGTCGTAGCCATAAGGGATGGTTCCGGGCGGGGCCGGACAGAGGCGAAGGGAGCATTCATGACCGGGTGGATTGGATGCTTCGGACGATTGAGTACCGATTGGAGGAAATGAGGATACAGGCCGATTATAAGCCGACCGTCTTTCTCTATCTGCGCTGCCATCTGGAGGAATCGTTCGTCCTGGGGCAGCGCGTATCAAAAATATGGGACGAGAGCGATCCTCTCGCGGCGCCCGGTGACCGGGCGGCTGTCGGCTCGAATCTCGCCGTGCGGGTGAGGTCTGTCTCGGATTACGAGCGACGTGAGGGAGAGATCTTCGAGCTGGACTTCAGTAAGGTCACTCGAACGTCCAAAGCAGATCCCGTGGATGTGCAGATCGAAGTCGAGGCTCTGGGTGCCGCGCACGAACGGGCGCGGAGAAGGCCGAAACTTGCGATTGTGCTGTACGCGGCGAAAGAAAAGGACGCAGCGAAAGGAAAAAACGCAGCGAAAGGTTACCAGTCCTTCAAGGACTCTGCCTTGAAGGCGGCGAGCGGCGAGGCTCCCAGTGGTTATGTCGCGAACCGTGACGACGTGTGCGACCACGCTCTGATCATATCGATTTCATCGGATTTGTTGATTGATGGTCTACGAAATCGAAACGCCGAGGGTTTCGTAAATCGGATCCAGGAGGCGTATGAGAAATGCTGCATGGAAACTTACGGCAGCAATGAAGTGCCGGTTCGGATCTTCATGCAAGGGCCGTCCATTCTCGCCTTCGCGGCTGGTGTTCTCTTTCCCGAGGGAAGCAAGTTGATTTCCTGGAACCCAACGCTCCCGGAGGCGTCCACCGTCAACGTCTCCAGTGAATACGACATCATTGCCATAGTCGATGGTGACGATATTGGGAGTGGAATGGAGAGGAAACTGCTCGAGGGGGACCTGTCGTCGGCGACGGCGTATAGCGAAAAATTTGGCTCTGCTTTCGATCGCCTACTTCGGCGGGTGCAGGAGGTCCCTGGGGTCGACCTTATATCGTCGGGAGGGGACAGTGCGATATTCGGCTTCCCTCGAGCCTCGCTAGCCGCGTTCGAGGACGCCGTCGAAGTGTTTCGTTCGACGCACGACGTCGGTATGTCATGTGGATACGGGCGGGATTGTCAAAAAGCGTTTGTCGCCCTTCGTCTGGCGAAGACATCCGGGAAGAACGTCACTCGGGGAGAGCTTTGACTCCTGTCATTGTGGCAATTTCTTGTGGTGGCACGGCGGTCCAGCTCGCTGTCTGGTCGTGAACTCGGCAACGCGCCAACGGCCTCGGAGCGGCTCAGAAGCTTAGAAGGTCAGTCGCGCCTGAGCACAGCGCGGTTTGCTCGAGCGACTGTTGCCCCCGGTGCGCTCAGTGATCGGCTTAGCTTATACACCAACAATACGAGTTAGTACTTCTGCTTGGCGGTCACATTCGACTCTTGGTGAGCAACGTGGGCGTCACCGGGAGGCTCCGTGCTCGACCGCAGTAGGGAGCTGTGGCGCAGAAACAGGTGGTGGATCGCCAGGAATGCTCGAGCACCGACCATCAGTGACATCGCAGAGGGGGGCCAACCCGCAGCCCCCCCGCACACCACCACGTCGCGTCTCGTTCGGTCATCGAGCGAGCGGCATGGTAGACGCCGATGATGGTCTCCGCACGCGACCAACGTGGCCAGAGTACGACTCCGCTCGATTGTGTCCTGTTCTGCTCAGGGCTGGCGGTTCATCTGGGGACCAGAGGACGATAGAGCACGACCTTCTTCGCTTATCTCGGCGCCGCCAACCTCAAAGCGTCGGTAGCTTTGGAATCTCGAGCTCAGAATCCCCCACCCCTGGGTGGTAGCGAGATCATCACCTGGGGCTCTTCGTGATCGTCTGAACGAAGGCTCGTCAGACCGGCGGAGCCAGGGACTCGAAGAAGGCTTGGGTCTCGGGGTCGACGGAGTGGAGGCAGACGCCGCGCATGCCGCGCGTGAGAAGGACCTTGTAGGCGTTCCGCACCAGTTGGTTGAACTCCACGGGTTTGGCCTTACGGGCTACTGAGGTGTCGTGGGAGTACCTCGGCTGGGGGATCCATTGGCCGTTGCGCCACACGAGGTCCCGGCCGAAGATGACGCCGGCCCAGGAGTACTCGAACCCCTGGGCGGTGTACACACAGCCCACCTGGCCCGCTCCTCGCTCCTCGGTTGCCCAGAAGTCGGAACCGGGAGCGTCGGCGGTCTCCTCCTTGGCGTTCCACGGCCGGGCCCAGTCGCCGATCTTCACGTCCGCCGGGAGAACCACGCGCCCCTGCTGCCGGGTCGGGGGGTTCCACGGCCAACAGAACCCAGCGGTGAGTCGGTAGGAGCCGCCGCGAAGCCTCGCCTGCTCCTGGAGCCAGGCTTCCATCTCCTGGGGACTGCGCGCTGTGCGGACCAGAAGCCGCCGTCGACGGAGTGGGATGCCGACCAGCGAGCCGGTCTCGCCGCCGCCAGGCCGAGAAGACGCAGGACCCACGTGTCGTACGCTCTCGACCCCCCGTACCGGAACTGCCCCTCCAGGTGAACCTTCTCGACTCGGCAGTCCGCGGCCCTCGCCGCGTGTTCGATCCGACTGACCTTTCCCTGCTCGTTGGGGCGCACGGCTTGGTGCTCGTCGAGCAGGAAGACCGTCACCAGTGCGGCGTCGATCAGCTCTTCGACCTGGAGCCTCCGTCGGGAGTTGCGACTGCCGCCGTTGTTCGTGCTCTCCCTGCGGATGCGGTGGGCCTCATCGCAGATGAGCACGTCGAGTTGCTTCGGCCTGGCGTCCGAGAAGTCGAAGAAGAACTTGAACACCTTCTCCGAGCGCCCGGTGCCGGCGGAGATGTAACGGCGAAGAGTGTTGGTGAAGGACTTCGATCCCGTGGCGTGGTAGGCGCCGTGCCCGGTCTTCGTCAGTTCGGAGAGCAGGCTGAGCGCGATCGCGCTCTTCCCGGACCCCGGTCCTCCCACAATGATCACGACGGTTTGCTGCCGGGCCGTCCGCGCGCGCTCGACCGCCCGCATCACGAGGTCGTAGGCCACCCGCTGTTCGTCCAGGAGCACGAAGAGGTCGCGACGGCGAAGGTCCTTCGACACCGAACGGAGGAGCGTCGGGGCTGGTACCGCCTTGACGTTCAGGAGATCGTCCGCGGCCTCGGCCGCGTCGGTGCGGGAGCTCGGGTCGGGGTCGATCAGGCCGCGAAGGGCGCGTCGCAACGCACCCTGCTCGGACTGGGTGAAGAGCTGGCTCGGTGAGCCCGGGTGCAGGGACCGAAGTCTGTCGCCCAGCGCTCGGCTGGCGTTGTGGAGGTAGGCGAAGCCATGAACGTGGTCCGCGACCATCGAGACCTGATCGACCAGATACTCCCGGTACTGGTCCAGCTGTTTCAGCGGATGCAGCCTCGCTTCGGAGCTGCGGAAGAGGTAGACGCGGTCGCCCTCCGCTCGGAGGATATCGGACCACTGCTTGAGCTCGACCAGGACGTAGACCGGGTCCCTGATGTCCGGCGACGTGCCGCAGAGGACGGCGTCGACTCGTTTGGATGTCAGAGGGAGCTTGTACTCCACGAGCACGTCGACGTGGGCGAGACCGGCGGCGACCAGATCGGAGAGCAGCGCTTCGAGGCTGTTCTTCCACGCGACAAACTCGGGTCCGGTCGAAGGTTCTCGAAGCAGCTCCCACCGCTTCCGGGCGATCTCCCGGTGCAGGTCGCCGCGCCTCGCCTTGTCATGGAGTTCTCCCGCGCTTCCCCTGACCCACGCCATCCGCGTCCCCTCAACGCCGTCCTGGACCGTGTGCCGTCCGCTCCGCCACTGGTCGATCGACTCGGAGTCGAGCCACTCGGCTCGGCTGATTCAGGAATCCGCTCCGACGTCTCGGCCGCACAGCGCCCGATGGTGCCGGATGTGCTCCTGGTCGATCTCGTGGTGGGGATGGCGGCGGAGAACGCCCACCTCGGACTGGTCACGAGTTCGGCGAACCGTCCAGTCCTCGTCGATGTAGATCCCCAGTCGATCGAACTGGGCGTGGTGGTTGGGGCAGAGGCACAACATGTTGGTCAGGACGTCGGGCCCGTTGTGGGGCCTGCCCAGCCCCCGGATGTGGGCTGCCTCGCTGTACAGGCCGCCGATCGTTTCCAGTTGTATGCCGCACACCTGGCACTGCTGCTCGTGCAGCGACTTCAGCGTCTCGACGTTCTTCAGGTTCCGCTCGATCTTGTCGGCGGTGACCGCCCTGCGCCCCGGACGACGGATCTCTCCGTCCTGTCCGCTCGCCGTGGCGTAGCCCCCCAGCCCCACCCTGTCCAGAAGGGCGTTGTGGTCCGGAAGGCCGGTGAGCCTGTGGCGTCGGAGCAGCGCGATGATGTCGGCGCGCGCCAACGGCTTCTTCAGCAGTGAGACGACGTCCGGCGTGAGCACCGCGCTCGGATCGTCTCCGTCGAAGCATCCCGGCGTCGGCTTGAAGCCGTTCTCCAGACGGATGCCGGAGATGTCCCAGAGACGGTTCTCCCGGAGCTGCACGAACACGCGTTCCGTCACCCCGGGTCGAGCAGGAGGCGCGAACTCGTCCCACAGCCGTTCGGTCGTCTCCTGGAACTCGGACCAGGCGAACCGCTTGCGGTCGTCGCCCACATACCGGGAGATGAGCCACAACAGGGCTATGGCGGTCTGCCCCTTCGTCTCGTCCTGCCTGTGAGTCTCCGTTCCGACGAAGCGGGAGACGACGTCCGGGTGCCTGGGACCGGCGCCTGGGGCGGTGTTCCGCGTGGAAGAGGGTTCGGAGGCGCTGACCAAAGTCCTCCGCTGCCGTTCGAGCAGCTCGACGATCAAGGTTTGTTCGAACTGGGAGACGAGGGTGAGACCGCGGAGAGGGGACTGGACACCGACCTGCTCACTGGGGATCGGGACGGTGAACTCCTCCACGTCGACCAGCGCCATCATGTGTTTCCAGGTCGCCCCACCGTCGTCCTCGTCGTCGATTCCCCAGACGGCTTCGGCCGCGCTCTCGTTGTCGAACAGGTGCGCGATCGTCGCGCGGGCGAAGAAGCACTTGTCGGCGTAGAAGAGGACCTGGTCTCCGGGCTTCCTCTCCCGGATCGCCCTGGCCTTCGCGTTGTTCTCCTTCTTCGGGGGAGTGGACCCCCAAAGCCTGGCGACACCGTCGGGGTAGAGCCGCCTCAGTACCTCGTAGTCCTTCCCGAGGAGTGGCCTGAGGCTCTCGAGCGCCACGCCTCGGCGGATGGAGTTCTCGTAGTGCTCCTTGGCCTGGCGCTTCTGTCCACGGGGCTGCAGCAGCAACTGGGGATGCTGGCTCGTGTTCGATGACGTGGAACTGGTCAGCGACAGCCATGATCCGCAGGATAGGCAGCGCCGCCGACAAGGTGGAGCGAGTTCTGACATCGAACTCGCGACCGTGGTGCGGGAACGGGGGTCAGGGGCGGAGGAGGATCTTGACGGCGCCGTCCTGCTTGCGTTGGAAGATCTCGTAGGCGTGGCGGGCGTCGTCGAGGGGGACGTGGTGCGTGGCGAAGTCGTCGACGCCCAGGGGATCGTCGTCGGTGAGTAGCGGCAGGATGTCGTTCACGTGGGTCTTGACGTTCGCCTGCCCCATGCGGAGCTGGATCTGCTTGTCGAAGAGGGTGAGCATCGGGAGCGGGTCGCTCATGCCCCCGTAGACGCCGATCAGGGAGACGGTGCCGCCGCGCCGCACGATGTCGATCGCCAGGTGGAACGCGGCGAGCCGGTCCACGCCGGCCCTGCGGATGAGCGGCCGGGCGACCAGGTCGGGCAGCATCCCGGCCATCTGCTGGGCGAGCCGGCTGACGGGTGAGCCGTGCGCCTCCATCCCGACGGCGTCGATCACCGAGTCCGGGCCGCGCCCGTCGGTGAGGTCGCGGATGGTGGCGGCGACGTCGTCGTGCTCGCGCAGGTCGAGGACCTCGACGCCCCGGCGCCGCGCGCGCTCCAGGCGCTCGGGGACGAGGTCCACGCCGATGACGCGCGAGGCGCCGCGGTGCAGCGCCACCCGGGCGGACATGTCCCCGATCGGGCCGAGCCCGAGCACCACCAGGGTGCCGTCGGGCGGGATCGCGGCGTACTCGACGGCCTGCCAGGCCGTGGGCAGGACGTCGGAGAGGTAGACGAAGCGGTCGTCAGGCGGTCCGTCGGGCACCTTGATGGAGGTGAACTGGGCCTGCGGCACCCGCAGGTACTCGGCCTGCCCGCCGGGGACCTGGCCGTAGAGCTTGCTGTAGCCGAACAGCGCCGCGCCCATGCCCTGCTCCCGCACCTGGGTCGTCTCGCACTGCGTGGGCAGCCCCTGGGAGCACATGAAGCAGTGGCCGCAGGCGATCTGGAACGGGATCACGACGCGGTCGCCCGTGCGGAGCCCCGTGATCGCCGGCCCGACCTCCTCGACGACGCCCATGGGCTCGTGCCCGAGGATGTCGCCCTCGGCCATGAACGGACCGAGCACCTCGTACAGGTGCAGGTCCGATCCGCAGATGCCGGACGTGGTGACGCGGATGATCGCGTCGTGGGGGTCCCGGATGGTCGGGTCGGGGACGCTGTCCACCCGCACGTCACGCTTGCCGTGCCAGACCACTGCCTTCATCGCGTGCTCCTTCCGGCCGCGCGCCGGCCCCGGCCGAGGGGGGCGGCCGTTGGGGGACTACCCCTCGCCCTCGCGCCGAAACGCGGTGACGCGGTCGCGGGCCGGAGCGAGGCCCTCACGCGAGTCACTCAGGAGCGCCAGCCCGGATGGAGCCGCTGCGCACGTCCTGGTGCAGGCTGCCGTCCACCGTGCCCCCGTGGGCTCCCCGTCCGGCGAGTTCGGTCGCGGCGAGCTGCGGCACGGTGTCCCAGTCGACGGTGTGGATCTCCCTGGCCCAGGTGGGCGGGATCCCCAACTCGTCGTCCCCCGGCTCCAGCAGCTCGGTCGAGCGCCGCGACGTGGTGACCGGCGTCAGTTCGGCGAAGAAGCGCAGGTCCTCGACGGGGAGTTCCGACGCGTACCGGCACAGGGCGTCCTTCAGGCGGGGAATCACCTGGTCGCGGAGCCAGCGGTGCGGGTCGACGTCCGGGCTGTCGGACTCGGCCAGCCCCTCGACCAGCGCGACGAGCGGGCGGAGCCGGGTGGCGCCGACCAGGGGCAGGGCGGTCGCGACGGCCGACCGCGACCTCGGGCACGCGCCCAGCACGGCGTTCATGATCACCGGGGTGACCCGCTCGGCCGGGATGCCGTCGAGGGCGGCCGCGGCCGCGTCCACGACGTGGTCCTCGGTCGAGGACAGGGCGGCGACGAGCGCGTCGAGGGCCTCGGCGTCCCCGGCCTGCGCGTGCTGGCGGAGGAACAGCGCCGCCTCCGCCGCGACTCCCGGCCCGGCCTCGGCGAGGACCCCGGTCATCAGCCCGACGACGCCGGGCCCGCCCCTGGCGTGCAGCGCCCGCACCGCCAGGACCGCGACCTCCCTGTCCTCGTGCCGGGTCGCGCCGACCAGCACCTCCGCCGCGGCCGGGTCGGCGATCCGCCCCAGGGCCTCGACGGCGCGCAGGCTGACCCGTCGGCGGTCCTCGGGCGCGATCCTCGGGTCGCGCAGGTGGAGCAGGCGCCCCAACGGCTCGACGCCGACGCGCTCGCCCAGCTCGCCCAACACCTCGACCAGCCCGAGCACGACGTCGACCGACAGCTCGTGGCCCCGGCTGTCGTAGCCGAGCCAGTCGCCGCTGACGCGGCGCGTCAGCTCGCGGTGCAGCGCGACCACCAGCAGGTTGGCCTTCTGCGGGTGCCGGGCCTGCCGCAGCGCGGTGACGGCGCCGAGCCGGCGCGCGGCAGGGGCGCCCCGCCGGAACGACTCGACGAGCACCCGCCACGCCCGCTCGTCCTCGGCGAACTCGCCCAGCCGCGCGACCGCGTCCACGTCGCCCCAGTACTGGGCCGCCTCGACGAGCTGGCGCACGGCCTTGAGCGAGTGCAGGATCTCGATGCACCGCGGGTCCAGGTCGTCGCGGTCGATGAACACGCGCATCACGACGTGCGGCGCCAGCGGGCCACCCGCCTTGGCCGCCAGTTCGACCACGCCCTGGCACAGGTTCGCGATCTGGAGGTCGACGTCGGCGGCGTCGCGCTCCGGGTCGTAGCTGACCCGCCGTCCGTCCCGCATCTCCTTCTGGTGGCGCTCCGAACTCATCTCGGCGACCCAGCGCTGACGCTCGGCGACGACGCTGTCGAGCAGCGCCGGCAGCGCCTCCACCGCGCGCGGGTTCGGGATCTCGCCGAGGGCCTTGACGGCGGCCACCCTGACGTCCAGCGCGGGGTCCTCCAGCGCGGCGACCAACGGCTCCAGCGCCCTGGGGTCGGCCAGCTCACCGAGCGCGAAGGCGGCCTCCCGCCGCACGTGTCGCTCGTGCGGGTGGCCGAGGGCGGCGACGAGCGCCGGCAGGTCGCCGGCGCGCCGCAGCTTGCCGATGTTCGGTGACAGCAGTCGTCCCAGGATCCCCATCGACAGCTCCTTCGCTCGCCGAAGGGGCGACGGCGATGACGTCCCACGCCGCCACCCCCGCTGTGGACCGTGCGAGGTCGGCCAGGCCGCACCGCGATTGTCCGCCGTCCCGGGGCGTTTCCCCGGGCCACGCCCTGGTGATCCCTCGTTCGGACCGTCCCCGTCAGTCGGACGGGGTGTTGAGGGCGGCGGGCTCGTCGCGCCGCGAACCCGTGAGGGCGGGGCCGGATGCGCCGTTCGCGTCACGCCGCGGCCAACAGTGGGGCGACGGGCGCGGCGCGCCGGGGACCAGCGGGTGCTTTCGCGGAGGCCTAGACGAGTAATGCGTAACTGGGGTTAGTGGTCGTAGGCGGTCAGGGAGCGGGTGACGGGCTGGCCGGTGGCGCGGTTGTGCCAGATGGCGGCCGTTAAGGCCAGGAGTCGTTGGGCGATGCGAACACCGACGCCCTCGATGGTGCGCCCGCCGTGTTGTTCCAGGTCGAGTTGGCCTTTCAACGTGTCGTTGACCGACTCGATCAGCTGGCGGACGGCCTTGAGCAGCGGCTCGCCGGGATGCGGGGTCCGGTTGCGGTAGGACGGTCGGATCAACCGGACCCCGCGCTCGGCGAGGAAGTGGTCGAGTTCGCGGGAGACGTAGCCCTTGTCGGCGATGATCAGCAG
>NZ_JAMTCP010000040.1 GCF_024171885.1 Streptoalloteichus tenebrarius
CCACACACACGACCGTCCAGTCGACCGCGCCGACGGCGTCGGAACGCTGCGGGACATGAGCCAGCAGACGGTCCCAGGTGCCGTCGGCGGACCAGCGGCGAAAGCGCTCATAGACCGTCTTCCACGGCCCGTACCGCTCGGGCAGGTCCCGCCAGGCCGCCCCCGGTGGACAGCGTCCACAAGATCCCGTTGACCACCTGACGGCGGTCCCGCACCGGACGGCCCATCCGCGGCGGAGCCAGCAACGGCTCGATCAACACCCACGACTCATCAGTCAGCTCATGACGACGCACCACGAACCAACCAACGACCACAACACTTTGCGGACACGACCTAGCGCCGCCGGCCTGGGGCCTGTCCTCGAAGCCGGATGAGCAGCGTGGCCAGATCGGCCATCTCTCGGTACGAGATGACGGTCTTGTCGCCGCGGGTGGCGATCACGCGGAACCGCTGAAGCCGGTCGACGCGGCGTTCGACCACGATGCGGCTCGCGGGCAGGCGGCGGGGTCGAACGCCCGGGGACGACCGCCTGCCCGGCCGCGACGTCGCCTGTCCGGCCGCGACGCAGTCGGCTGGCCCGCCGAACCCGGCGTTCGCGGATGACGGCCGGGACACCCCGTCTACGCAGGCAGGTCCGGATCACGGGACTGGACAAACCCCCCCTGCCCGCGCTCACCCGCCTCAGCCGGATGACAGGCCCTCCCCAGACCAGGGCAACAGAACGAGACGCCCTGCCATGACCAGGGTGAACACAGCGCGGTCGTTGACGTTGCCGCCAACCACCACCACCGAGTAGCGACCGGCCATCCCCCATCACAGGCCAGGTGGATCCTCGTGGCCGGTCCACCACGGGGACGACCGATACGTGATCACCTGATTCGGGGCCGACGGTGTGCTGGTGGACGCGCACGGGTGCTGACGCCGACCCAGACCTCCCGGCCGCATTCGCTGACCACCTCGGCGCTCACCCGCGCCCGGGTCACCACAGTCAGGGTGCCGGCACGACCACCGCCAGAACCGGTGGCCGACACCTCTTCCACGGCCTACGCCCTACCGGCAGGCCACACCCGTCTTCGCCTCGACCAACCATCCCGCTGATCACACGACACCTCACCCAGCCGTGGGCGCTCCTCCGCGCCGGAGACAGGCAACAACGGCTCGACCGCCTGCCACTGCTCGTCGGTCAACTCGTCCCTCGCGAACTCGGCCGCGACCGCCAGGCCCGCGTTCCCGGTGGAGGCCACCGCTGCCCGCACACCGCCATCGACGACCAAACCCGCTGGCCCACACCGAAACACCGCCCGATGAGCGTCCACCGAGTACTTACCGACAACGCCTGGACCTACCGCGGCACAGGGAACGCTTCCACCGCACCCTGCTTGACGAAGGGGCCCACCACCAGCCCCACACCTCAGAAACCGGCCGCCAACACGCCCTCACACAGCCGTCCTCGACTGGTACGACTTTCACCGACCCCACACCAGCGTCGGCGGCCAGACACCAGCCAGCCAGGTCACCAAGCGTCCCCGGACAGCGCACCTGGCGCCGCCGGGCCGGCGCCGAGCGCCTAGTACCGTCCGTCGCGCCGCCGTCGTCGCCTCCGCCGTCCCCAGGGGACCTCTGGATCGCGCCGTGTCGCGGCTGGCGTGCGCCCATCGGCACGCCGAGGGCACGCTGGTGCGTGGGGAGGGGTGACGGACGGGATGCTGCTGCTGACCTGCCGGGGATCGGCCGAGATCCGCGCGACCCACGACCGGACGCTGGAGTTCACCACCGACAGCGCGATCACCGGCAGGGCCACCTGCGTGGTGGGTGTGGACGCCGCGCTCGTCAGCGGCGGACGGGTCGCCGGCCCGGTCCGGGTCACCATCACCTGCGGCGACCAGCGGGCGGTCGTGCGGGCGCTCGCCAGTTCGGCGTGGCGGCCCGGCGGCAGGGCGGTGATCCGCCGCAGCGGGGTGCGCCTGGCCAACACCCTGGCCACCGACGCCGACACGACAGCGGCCGACCTGCCCAGGGAGCTGGTGTCCCTGCTGGCGCGGCCGGACGCGGAGATCGAGGTCAGGGTCGACCGGGACGAGGGCCGGTGGGACGGCAGGGGTGGCGTCGTGCTCTGCCACGCCGGCGCGGACCCCGAGCGGCTCGCCGCCGAGATCGCCGCGGCCGACGTGGTGGTGGCCGAGGACCAGGAGGCCAGGGCACTGGTCGGCGACGCCGCCCGCGTGGTGGGCGGGCCGCTCGGGGAGGCGGACGTGCCCGAGGGCGGCCGGGTGCTGGTGCTGGCCTCGGAGGACCTGCCGGGGGCGTCGGTCACCGCGTTGCTGGGCGCTCCGGAGCGGTTCGCCGTCGAGTGCGTGGGGCTGCCCGCGCCGCTGGCGGTCGCGGCCGCGTCCCCGGCGCGCGGGCGGCTGCTCGTGGGCGACCGGAGCCGGCGGCGGGAGCAGGTGCGGTCCGCTCCGGAGTCCCGGCTGGTGCTCCGGGTCCCCGCCTCCTCGCTGGAGGCGGTGTTCGCCGACGCCGAGCGGCTGCGCGGCACCAGGACCGCCGCGCTGGCCGGGGTCGCGGCCTCGGCCTGCGAGCAGCCGAGGTGGGGAGAGTTGGACGCGCTGCTGGCGGAGGCCCCGCGTGGCGGGGATGTGGTCTGCTGCCTGGACCCGGCCCCCGGCGGGGCCGGGGAGGACGAGCCGGGCGAGGACCCGTTCGTCGCCGCGTTGCTGGCCGAGGGGGTGCCGGCCCGCACGGTGGCGATGGCCCTGGCCCAGCGGCCGGACTGGGGCAGGAAGGCCGCGTACGACTTCGTGCTCCGGCACCGGTCGCGGGGCTGAGCCGCGCGCCGGAGTGGATCTTGACGCGCTCCCGCGACCACGGGTCGCCGCCGTCGTCACGGCTACGCTGACCGGCATGCGCCGCGTGGTGGGCAAGCGGGTCCAGGAGTTCTCCGACGCCGAGTTCGAGCAGCTACGGAGTCAGTACGACGACGTGGTGCTCGACGTCGGCACCGGCGACGGGAAGCATCCGTACAAGGTCGCCCGCCAGAACCCCTCCCGGCTGGTGGTGGCGCTCGACGCCGACAAGAGCCGGATGGAGAAGATCTCGGCGAAGGCGGCGGCCAAGCCCGCGAAGGGCGGCCTGCCCAACCTGCTGTACCTGTGGGCCACCGCCGAGCGGCTCCCCCCGTTGTCGGGGGTGGGCGAGCTGCACGTCCTCATGCCGTGGGGCAGCCTGCTGCGCGGGGTCCTCGGCTCCTCGCCGGAGATGCTGCGCGGGATGGCGGCGGTGTGCCGGCCGGGCGCGTCCTTCCTGGTCGCGCTGAACCTGCACGCCTGGCGGCCCCCGGTGCCGGAGGTGGGCGAGCACCCCGAGCCCACCCCGGACTCCGCCGACGAGTGGCTGGCGCCCCGCTACGCCGAGGCCGGGTGGAAGCTCGCCGACTGCCGCTACCTGGAGCCGGAGGAGGTGGCGGGTCTGGAGACCTCCTGGACCCGCCGTCTGCACTCCTCCCGCGACCGGTTCGACGTGCTCGCGCTCACCGGCACGATCAGTCCGTGACGCCGGACCCCGGGCGTCGGGCGGGCGTGAACGTCCGCCGCGCGCCGGGGGCCAGCTCGACGCGCGTGTCGTCGACCCGGACCGGCAGCGGCAGCGCGTTGTCCGCGTCGGCCAGCAACTCCACGGTCCCCGGGGTGAGCACCACGGTCAAACCCCGGCCACGCCACCGCAGCGGAACCCGCAGCCGGGTCACGCCCTCCGGCAGCAGGGGGGCGAACCGCAGCTCCTCGCCGGCCGGGTCCGCGCCGAGGAAGCCGCGGACCAGCACCAGCCAGGCGCCGGCCGCCGCTCCGAGGTGGACGCCGTTGCGGAAGTTCTCCCTGGGCGCGAAGTCGAGGTTGTAGCGGGCGGACCCGGCGAGCAGCCGCGTGGCCAGCGGGACGTCGCCGGCCCACGCCGCCGCGATGGCGTGCGTCATGGGGCTCAGCGAGCTGCCGTGCGCCGTGCGGGGCTCGTAGTACCGCAGGTTCCGTTCGATGTCGGAACGCGAGAATCGTTCGGACAACAACACCATCGTCTGGACGACGTCGGCCTGTTTGACCAGTCCGCCCGACCGGCGCTCGTCGTTCTCCTTCACCGGGAGGGGGAGATTCTGACCCGGGTGGCGCTCGCACGTCTCGTCGGGCAGTGAGAAGTACCCGTCGAAGACCGGGACCACACCGTCCCTGGTCGGCGGGAGATACACCTCCCCCGCCCAGTCGACCCATTTCTGGAGAAGCGTCCGACTGATTTCCCGCCGCTCCAGCTCCGCCAGGACCGACGGATTCCGGGCGGACAGGTCGAGAAGGGTTTCCGCCGCCCAGGACAGGCCCCAGCCCGCGAGGAGGTTGGTGCCGAAATGGTGATCGACGTCGTAATGGAACTCGTCGAACCCCATCACGCCACGCACGGTCCGCCCGCCCACCTCGGGGTCGAACCGGAGCAGCCCGGCGAGGTACCGCCCCGCCTCGGCGAGCAGCGGCACGCACTCCTCGTGGAGGACCTCCCGGTCCCCGGTGATCTCGACGTAGGAGCGGAGCGCGTGCAGCACGTCGGCGCTGGTGTGCACGACCTGCTCGCCGGCCCGCTCCCGCCACTCGTCGTCCCGCAGGACGTCCCTGACCAGGGCGGGCGAGCCCGAGTCGCCGAACAGGTCGGCCTCCTCGGGGAACCGGGCGCCGACGTGCCCGGTGCGCGCGGCGTGGGCGCACGCGGCGTCCACGGTGGAGATCCGGAACCGGAGCATCGCCCTGGCGGCGTCGGGGTCGGTCCACGCGGCGTGCGGCAGGGCGAAGAACTCGGTGTTGTAGAAGAAGTGCCCCGAGTGGTATTCGCTGGTCAGCCCCCTGGCCGGCACGTTGTGGACCGCGCGGGCGCGGTCGATCGACCCGAACAGGTGGAACTGCGAGTAGCGCAGCCCCTCGACGAGCGTGGGGTCGCCGTCGACCTCGGCGTGCCGTTTCCAGCGGCGGGCCCAGATCTTTTCGTGCTCGGCGACGACCCGGTCCAGGTCGGGCACGGCGTCCACGTCCGGGTCGACGGCCGGGGCGTCGTCGAACGGCGCGTCGACCACCGCGAGCGTGTCGACGCGCAGGTCGCGTCCTGCCCCTCCGGCGAAACGCAGGCCCTCGGCCAGGCGCGTGCGGCCGACGACGACGTCCCTGGCCGCCGGGTCGGCGAGGACCGCCAGCCGCTCGACGAGTTCCTCCTGGTGGCCGAAGCTGCGGACCCGCAGGTCGAGTCGGCCCGGCCGGTGGGCGACCTCCAGCGGCTCCGCGTGGTGCAGCCGGACCCGGGGCAGCGTCCCGCCGAGGTCGCCGTTGCCCGTCGACCAGTCCACCCCGGTCAGCACGGTGACCGGCGCGTCGTGGTCCAGCGGGGTCACCACGAGGCGCTGGAGCAGCGTCGCGGTGAACTGGGCCGGCAGCAGCACGGTCGACGCGACGCGGGTGTGCCGGCCCCGGCCGTCCCGCACGGTCACGACCAGTTCCTGGCGCGCGCGGCGCAGGTCGAGGCGCTGCCGGAACTCGGTGATCCGGTCGGGTGTCACCGTCAGGGGCAGCCCGTCGACGAGGACGCTCCGGAAGGCCGGGGTGGGCGCGTTGACGAGGTGCCGGCGCACGGTCAGCGCCCTGGCGTACCAGCGCGCGTGGAAGAAGCCGGGCCAGCCGCCGCCCGCCTCGAAGTCCACTGTGGCCCGAACGCCGACGCGCCCGTTGGACAGGGCGAAGAGGCTCTCGTAGTAGCTGTCCTCGGTGGGGCGGTAGCTGGTCCGCTCGATGGTCCAGCCGGGGTCCGCGCCCGGGGCTGCGTTTGGGGCTGCGCCCGGGGCGGCGTCCCGGCCCCCGCCCTCCGCCGTGATCGTCATCGCTGCGCACCACCGATCCGCCACTGGTCCTCGATCATCCGTTCCAGGCTGGACCGCTCCGGGGTCCAGCCGAGGTCCCGGCGCGCGGCGGTGGTGTCCGCCGCGAGCCAGGGCTGGTCGGCGGGGTTCGGCGGGCCGTGCTCCACGGGCACCCGCCGCCCGGTGACCTGTTCCACCGCCGCGACGACCTCGCGGACGCTCGCCGGGACCGCGCCCAGGTTGAACACCCGCGCCGGCCGCCGCGCCGGCGTCGCGACGGCGCGGGCGACCGCGTCGGCGACGTCGGCCACGTGCACGAAGTCCCGCACGGTCGTGCCGTCCCCGTTGACGGGCAGCGCCGGGCTCCGGCCGGAGGCGACGGCCAGCGCCCGCGCGACGAGCGTGCTGTCGTCGGGGCCGACACCGGGTCGGACGCTGCCGGCGGCGTTGAACAGGCGCAGCGAGACCGCCGACACCGCGCCGGTCGCGGCGTACCAGCCGACCGCCTGCTCGGCCGCGAGCTTGGTGGCGCCGTACACGCTGGTCGGCGCGGTCGGGTGGGACTCGGGGACCGGAGCGTGGCCGGTCGGCCCGTAGACCGCGCCGCTGGACAGGAACACCACGCGGGGCGGGTCGTCGCCGTCCCGCCGGCGGGCGACGAGCGCGTCGAGCACGTTCAGGGTGGCCACGACGTTGGCCCGGTAGTACGGGCCGACGGCCGCGCCGCTGCCCCTGACCCGGGTCAGCCCGGCGAGGTGGCAGACCGCCTCGGCGCCGTCGACCGCCGCCCGCGCCGCCGACGCGTCGGTCAGGTCGAGGTGGCGAGCCGGCACTCCCGGCGGCCACCCGACCTGGCGGCGGTGCCCGACGGCGGTCAGCTCGTGCCCGTCGTGGAGCAGCCGCGCGAGGACGGCCTGGCCGACGTAACCGGCGGCCCCCGTCACGATGATCCGCATGTCCTTCCCCGGTGGTTGGGCGCCGGAGCGCCGGCCAGGAGGGCCGACTACGACGCCGAGGCCGACAGCGCCGAGGGCAGTCCCACGGCCTGGTCCAGCAGGGCGCGGCGCAGGTCCGCCCCGGTCAGGTCGGCCCCGGTGAGGTCGGCCTGCTGGAACGAGGCGAACTCCAGGTCGGCCCCGGTGAGGTCGGCTCCCCGCAGCGACGCGCGCTTGAGGTGGCCCCTGGCCAGGCACGAGCGGGCCAGCGCGGCGCCGTCGAGCGCGCCGTCGGACGCGTTGAGCCGATATCCGTCCACATCGGACAGATCAGCGCCGGTCAGGTCGCAGTGCTCCAGCGACGGCGCGTACGCGAGGTTGGCGCCCGCGAGGTCCTCGTGCCGCAGGGCGGTCGTCACCGCGCTGAGCGTCTCGTAGCTGTCCGCGCGCAGGGCGCACCACCACCGCGCGACGTCGACCTGACGGAAGGTGGACCGGGGGCCGTCCGGTTCGGCCGACGACAGCAGCCGGTACAGCACCGCCGTCGTGCGCGGCGCCGGAGCGGGCTCGTCCGGCCCCGGCGCGGCCGTCTGATCGGGGGCCGCTGGCCAGTGCCGGCGCAGCAGACCGACCACAGTGGACCGCAGCGCGTCCGCCCCCGCCGCGACGGCCTCGGCCAGGCGCGCGGGAGGGCTCAGCGGGTCGAAGTCCGGCCGCCGGGCCAGGAGGTCGCCCGCCGCCACGACGGCGCGGGGGTCCCCACCGCCGAGCGCGGACGCGAACCCGTCGACGAGGTCCGCCACCGGTTCGGCGGGCGCCGCGTCGTCCGGCTGAGGGGGCAGGGTCAGCAGGAGCGTGCCGGGCAACGCGTGCCGCACCACGAAGCACGCGCCGCTGACGTAGAGCGCCAGCCGGGTCCTCGGCAGCCGCTCCCGCAGCCGCTCCACCAGGTTGCGCAGGACCAGCCCGTCGATCGGGCGTCCGCCGGCCGCGGCCAGGTCCGGGGCGTCCAGCAACAGCACGTCCGGTGGCGTGGCGCGGTCCGCGACCTGGCGCAGCGGGCCGCCGGAGGCGATCTCCGCGCCGGCCAGCCGCAGGACCTCCACGGACAGGCCGGCGGCGGTGAGCCGGGCCAGCGCGCCGGCGTCCGGCCGGGGCCGGCCGGCGCGGGCGGTCACGACCAGCAACCCGCCGACGGGCAGCCGCCCGGTGAGGAGCTCCACCGCCGTGGCCGGGCCGCGCGCCGCCACCTCGGCGAGGGTCTCGTCCGGGGGCTGGCCGTCCAGCTCTCCGGCCCAGCCCCAGACCCCGGCGTCGGCGCTCACCGCTTCCCCGCCCACACCCGCTCGCCGCTGGCCAGGTTCCTGCCGATGAGGTCGAGCCACAGCACGTACTCGGCCGTCATGTCCAGGTCGCCCCAGAACAGGTCGGCCACGTCGCCGGTCTCCTCCTCCGACCAGTAGCCGTACGGCGACTGCCGCTCGCACAGCAGGGTCCCGATGCCCTCGGCGATCTCCCGGTAGCGCGGCCTGCCGGTGAGGCGGTAGAGCAGCGCGGCGGCCACGCCGGCCTTGCCGCAGGAGGAGTCGACGAAGGCGTCCTCGTCGCAGTCCTCGTCCATGTAGGTCATCAGGTCCGTGGCGAGGTCGAGGTAGGCGCGGTCCTCGGTCGCCTCGTACAGCGCCGTGAGGAAGAAGGCCGGCAGGCCGATGAAGTACCAGTCGCCCTCGGCCTTGCGCACCTGCACGGCGACCGCGTCGTCGCTCGTCAGCACCGCGCCCGAGGCGTCGGCGACGGCGTGGAACACGTTCTTGCGGTCGGGCTGCCCCACCCACAGGGAGCCGAGGAAGTCGGCGGCGGAACGGGCGGTGTCGACACGACCGGTGTAGAGCGCGGCGAGGCCGCTGATGCTGGTGGAGACCGAGTCGCAGCGCCCGTCGCCGGGGATGGCCGGGCCGTGCGAGCGGAACCCGCCCGTGGCCGGGTTACGCATCGTCTCGACGAAGGACATCAGCTTGCGGGACAGGCCGAACCGCCCGAGCACGTGCGCGCCGATGGTCAGGTAGCCGTTGGCGTAGAGGTAGTGGACGTCGAGGAAGTACCGCTCCTCCCTCGGCTGCGGGATGTCCCCGTCCGGCTGGAGCAGCGACGTGACGTAGTCGGCGACGGCGCTGGCGGCCTGCGTGTGGCCCGCCGTGTGCAGCGCCCACATCCCCTTGTAGCAGGACTCGATGACGGCGGTGCGGGAGGGCAGCGCGCCGTTCGGGCGTTGCCGTTCCACCAGCCAGTCCGCCGCTCGCTGGGCCGCGTTCTTCAGCTCATGCGGGCTGTTTCCGCTCAACGCCAGTCTCCTTCGTCCGACAACGAACAGGGGGTGCGGGTCAGGGAATTGGTGCCTTTCGGGGGCCTCCCGCCGCCGACCTCACGCGTGACTTTTGTCGGCGGGCGGGCGGGTGGTTCGGCCGGAGCGCGAACCGGGAAGAACGGTGATCGATTCACGCCGGCGAGGGAAGGAAATCACGTCGGCGGGACAACGGGAACGGGTGGTCGACGATGGTGGCGGAGGACGGGCGAGGTCGCCACGCCCAGCGCCCCACCTGCGAGGACGGCGCTGACCGGCCGCCACCGGCGCCAACGGTGAACCGCCGGCCACCGGCGAGACGCGACGCTCGCCCCCTTCCCACGGCGCGACCCCGTGCGACCGGAGAACGGCACAGATCGTCGACAACCCGTTCCGCGGAACAGGATCGCACGGTCAACGGACGCACCGGAATACTCCAGACGAGGGCGACGCCGATCACACGCAAACATTCTGACACCCCGGGGCCAACCGAGGAAGAAACTGTTTCGAGTCTTTCTCCCAATAAGGCGGGAGACCCGCGAACGCGGTAGCCTCCCCATTGCTGTTGTTTCGTTTTTTCGGTGGAACGCCGGACGCGGGCGCGCCCGCGGGGGACGATGCGGTGAGGCGACATGACGGACCCCGTCGAGACGGACGGCACCCATCCCTCCTCGGCCCGCCTGGCCGGTCGCGTCGTCGCGCTGCGCGCCGACGCCTCCACGGCGTGGGGCGTCGGGCACGTCGTGCGCTGCCTCGCCCTCGCCGAGGAGGTCACGGCCAGGGGCGGCACGCCGGTGTTCGTCGCCGACCTCGGCGACGTCGCCTGGCTGGCCGAGGAGGTCGACGCGCGCGGGCTTGTCGTGCGCCACCCCCCGGACACCGCCGCGGGCTTCGCGCGGGTGCTGCGGGAGCTGGACGCCGACGCGGTCGTGATCGACTCGTACCGCCTCGGCCCCGAGCACTACACGGCCGCGCGCTCGGTGGCCCCGGTCGTCGCGTTGTACGACCGGCACTCCGGCCCGGTGCCCGGCGACGTCCTGGTCGACCAGACCTTCGGCGCGGAGCGGGATCCCGCGCCCGAGGACGCGGACCAGGCGGTCCTGTTGCGCGGCCCGCGCTACGCGCTCGTGCGCGACCAGGTCCGCGCCGCCCGGCCGGCGACACGTCCGTCCACAGTGGACTCCTCGGGCCGCGCTCCCCGCGTGCTGCTGGTGCTGGGCGGCACCGACGCCCGCGGCGCGGCCAAGGACCTCACCCGGCTCCTGCTCGACTCCTGCCCGTCCCTGCGGCTGACCGTGATCAGCAACGAGATCGACGCGGACGCGTTCGCCACCGGCCAGGGGCAGCACCTGGCCGTCCTGCGCCCGACGAGCGAGCTGCCCCGCCTGATGGCCTCGGCCGACCTGGTCGTCAGCGCCGCCGGCACCTCGCTGGCGGAGATCTGCTGCGTCGGCGCGGCCGCGGCGGCGCTGTGGGTGGTGGACAACCAGGTCCCCGTCTACCGCAGCGCCCTCGCCGCCGGCTGCGTCCACGGGCTCGGGTCGCTCGCCGAGGTGCTCGCCGCCCCCGACCGGGCCGGGGCCGCCGTCCGCACGCTGCTGACGTCCCCCCGGCGCAGGGCCGAGCTGGCCGGCGCCGCGTGGGAGCTGGTGGACGGCGCGGGCAGGGGCCGCGTCCTCGACGCGCTGGACCCGCTGCTCTCCCCCCGCTGAGCGCCCTTCCCCGACGACTGGAGGACGACCGTGCCCAGGATCGACGAGTCCCGCCTGCGCGACCTGCTCGCCGCCGCCGCCGGGGTGAGCCCCTCGGCCGTGGACGGCTGGCCGGGAGGGGACGGCTGGCTGGCCAGGGCCGCGGCGATGCTGACCGACTACGTGGCGGGGGTCCCGCTCGGGTACGTGCTCGGCGAGGTCCACTACCTGGGCCGGCCGTTCCGCAGCGACCGGCGCGCGCTCGCCGTCCGCCGGTACAACGAGCCCCTGGTGCGCCGCATCCTCACCGACTTCGCCGGCCAGGAGGTGCGGGCCGTGGAGATCGGGTGCGGGGCCGGCGCCGCCGTCTGCACGATGGCGCTGGAGCTGGCCGGGGAGTTCGTCGGGACGGACGTGGACCCCGAGGCGCTGGAGCTGGCCGCCGAGAACGCGCGACGGCACGGCGCGCCGGTGCGCCTGGTGACCAGTGACCTGTTCGACGCGCTGGACGGCCGGTTCGACGTGATCTACGCGAACCTGCCCCGGCAGGACCCGCGCGCGCCCGTGCCCGAGGGGCGGTGGGAGCCGTCGGTCGCCCTGTACGACCAGAGCGCGCAGCCGCTCGGCCTGCTCCGCCGGTTCTTCACCGAGGTGCCGGACCGGCTGACCGACCGCGGCCGGCTGTATCTGGAGATCCCGCTGGACCCGAGGCTCGCCGCGCTGCTGCCCGGCGAGCCGATCCTCGACGACGACGGCGACGACTTCGGCCGGGTGATGACCTCCGCCGACGCCCGCCGGCTCCCCTCCCTGGTCGACCAGCTCACCTGGCCCGACGAGTGAGGACCCTGGCCCAACGAGTGAGGACTCTGGCCCGACGAGTGGGGACCGCCCGCCGTGGAAGCCGCCGGAGGGCGGCTTCCACGGCGCGGGACGGACGACCACGGCCCATCCCCTACGCGACGGGGAGCCGGAGCCCGCCGGGCAGCGGGCGCAGCTCGTCGAGGGTGGCGACCACGGGACACCCCGGCGCGGCGACACCGAGCCCGAACCGGTCGAGCAGCACGGGGCGCATGCCCACCTCCTGCCCGGCGAGAACACCCGACAGGGCGTCGTCCACCAGCACGCACCGGTCCGGCGACCAGTTCCAGGCACGCGCCACCCGCCGGAGCGCCTCCGGCCTCGGCACGTCCCCGTAGTGGCCGTGCGGCCCGAGGCTCTGGTGCAGCCGGTCGAGCAGCCAGTCGCCGCCGTCCAGGCCTGGCAGCCGCTTGGCCAGCAGTTCCCCGGCGTTGCGGGAGGCCGTGCAGAACGCCACGGGCGTGCCCTCCCGCGCCGCCGCGTCGAGGAAGTCCCTGGCGTCGGGGAACAGCACGGTCTCCTCGGCCTGCTCCAGGAACAGCTCCTGCTTGACCACCGCCAGCTCCTCGACCAGCTCCGGCGTCGGGTCGAGCCCGGCGATCCCCAGGGCCGCCGCGGCGCCGACCTGCCTCGGCCGGCCGGCGACGTGGCGGTGGTACTGCTCGACGCTGATCTCGGCGCTCCGGTCCGGGGCGTGGTCCCCGAGCACCCTGGCCAACCCCCTGCGCCACGCCGGGAGGTGCGGCGTGTCCAGGAGGGTGCCGTCGATGTCGAGGACGACGAGGGTGCCCTCGCCCGTGGCCGCGCGGCTCACCCGTTACCTCCCCGACTCCAGCAGCAGGCCCGCCGCCCTGGTCGACGAGTCGAAGACCGCGTCGTCGGTCAGCACGAAGCTGCCGCCGCCGGCGTTGACCGCCTCGACCTCCTCGACGACCCTCGGGTCCCGCATGTCCGCGTAGTCGGCCCCCTTGAAGTAGTAGTCGGGCCGCAGCGCGCGGATCAGGGGGACCGCGGTGTCGTCGTCGTTGAGCAGCACGTAGTCCACGGCCTCCAGCGCGGCCAGCACGGCCACCCGCGCCTGGTCGCCGAAGATCGGGCGGTTGGGGCCCTTGTTGATCCGGCGGGCCGCGGTGACCGAGACCAGCAGCCGGTCGGCGCGGGCCGCCGCCTGCGTCAGGTGGTGGACGTGTCCACTGTGGAGGATGTCGAAGCACCCGTGGCACACGCCGAGCGTGGTTCCGCTGCTGGCGAGCTGTTCCCTGATCTCCCGTGCTCGCGTCATCGAGACGACTTTTGGCGAAGTAGGCACACGACCACCCCAGTCTTCGTGGGAGCTGACACTGGGCCGGCGCGGCACCGCGGCCGCGCCGGCTCCTGGCGCGGTCACCGGCCGGACGCCGGCGACCTCCCGGCCCTGGCCGGGTCGTCGGGAAGCCCGGCGCCGGCCGTGACTCCCCCGCGTCCGCCCGCCAGGATCCGGTGGTAGTGGGCGACGGTGCGGGTGACGCCCACCCCGTCGCCGTAGTTCTCCTCCAGCCACGGCCGGCCGGCCCGCACCTGGGCGCGGTACTCGTCGGTCCTGGCGAGGACGTCGCGGACGGCGTCGGTCAACGCGCCCACGTCCTGCGGGCGCACCGCCAGGCTCGGCGTCACCCTCCCGACGGTGTCCCTGAGCCCGCCGACGCCGTAGGCCACGACGGGCACGCCCAACACCATCGCCTCGATCGCGCTGCCGCCCAGTTCCTCGTGCACCGACGGCATGACCAGGACGTCGATGCCGCCCATGGTCAGGGGGATGTCCTGGTTGGGCAGGAAGCCGGTGAAGACGAACCGGTCGGCGAGCCCGGCCGCCGCCACCCGCTCCGCCATCCTCGGGCGTTGCGGTCCGTCGCCGACGACGAGGAACACGACCCGCTCCCCCGCCGGCCCCCCGGCCAACCGCTCGGCCACGTCGACAAAGTGCGACCAGCCCTTCTCGTGCGCCACCCTGCCGACGTAGCCCACCACCCGCGCGTCCGGGGGCAGGCCGGCCGCACGGAGCCGGTCCGCCACCGGGACGCCGCTGTGCGCGGGCGGGTCCGGGTCCACCGAGTCGGGCACCACGTCGACCCGGACCTGGTGCGGGCGCAACGCCTTCCGCACCACGTCGGCGGTGCGGGTGGTGAGCGCGCAGACCCCGCTCGCCCTGCGCACCGCCCACCGCTCGACCGCGGCGACGAACCGGTGCTGCCACCGGTCGTACCGCGACATCGGTTGGTAGACGCCCAGACGCGAGCAGTGCAGCACCAGGCTGTAGGGCCGGCGCAGGATCGCCGACGCCAACGGCCCGGCCAGCAACGCCCAGAGCTGGCCGTCGCCGTGCACCTGGATGAGGTCGGGCAGCGGACCCCGCCGCCGGCGCAGGCACTCGGCCATCGCGCCGAGGAACCAGGCGAGGTTCAGCCCGACCAGCCCGGTCAGCTCCGACCGCAGCCGGGGCATGGGCGCCCTGGTGATCCGCACGACCAGGCCGGGCGAGTCCTCCCTGACCCTGGGCAGGCCGGGGAAGCCGACCGTGAACACCTCCTGCCGCACCCCGCGCTGGGCGAGCTGGCGCGACAGCCGGAGGATCTGCACCTGCATCCCGCCGACGGAGTCGAACTCCGCCGGCCACGAGTCCACGCAGTCGTGGTGGAAGAACGGGGTCAGCCGCAGCACGCGCACCGGGCTCCCCCTATCCCACGGGCGTCCGACGGCCGATCGCGGCCGCCGTGGCGGGGTGGGCGAACTCGGAGACCACGGCGTCGACCACCGCCGGGTCGGCGACGGTGAGCGGCAGGCCCTCCGACTGGAGCGGGACGCCCGGCGCCTTCAGCAGGACGATCACGTAGCCGTCGCCCGCGTCGCTGAGGTAGCCGCGCTTGTTGTCGTACCGCAGGCGGAACCGCACGTCGTCCGCGCTGACGTGGGAGGGGAACTCCAGGTCGATCCCGACCCTGCCGATCAGCTCGCGGTGGAGCTGGACCATGTCGTCGCCGGCCAGGCCGAGCCGCCGGGCGATCTCGGCCTCGGCGAGCATGCCCAGGCCCACCGCGGCCCCGTGCGAGACCTCGCCCCTGGCGGCGTGCTCCAGCGCGTGGCCCACGGTGTGGCCGTACTCCAGGACCAGGCCCTGGCCGCGCTCGTGCACGTCGTTCTCGGTGACCTGCGCCTTGGCCGCGATGCTCTCGTCGATGATCCAGCGCATCGCCTCGTCGTCGTAGCGCTCGTCCAGCGGCAGCAGCCCGGCGAGGCGGTCGATCATGCTGGGCCGGATCGCGAGCGCGTTCTTGACCACCTCGCACAGGCCGGAGCGGATCTCCCGCCGGCTGAGCGTCCTGAGGAACTCGGTGTCCGCGAGCACCTCGACCGGTTGGTAGAACGTGCCGACCAGGTTCTTGCCGACCGAGCTGTTGACGGCCTGCTTCAGCGACAGGACCGAGTCCAGCATCGCGACGATGGTCGTCGGCACGTGGACCAGCCGGATACCGCGGAACATCAGCGCCGCCATGAGGCCGGCGATGTTGCCGGTGATGCCGCCGCCCAGCGCCACGACGACGCTGCGCCGGTCGGCCCCGAGCCGAAGCGCGGACTCGACCAGCTCGGTCAGCGTGCCGAGCCCCTTGTGCTCCTCGCCGCCCTGGTGGAGCAGCAGGTCGGCGGGACCGGCCGTCCCCCGGATCCGGCGCACCAGGTCGTGGCCGTAGAGGCCGGCGACCGTGGTGTCGGCGACGACGAGGTACCGGCTCGCGTCGAGGTCCGCGAGCCGGTCGACGATCTCGTCGACGCAGGAGGTGCCGAGCCGGTAGGGGAAACGGACGTCTCCCATGGCGATCGTTGTGACCTTCATCCCCACTCTCCCGGTGTGCGAGTCCGTTTCCCTACTCAGGCGCCGAGTTCCGCACCGTGCTCCAGGACCTTCCTGACGGCGGTGGCGATGTCGCGCATGTCCTCCTCGTCGCCGAGCAGCGCGGCGTGGTGGAGCGTGAAGCCGCGCCGGGCGAGCCGGTCGCAGGCGGGGAGCTGGAACCGCGAGGCGTCGACGCGCTTCTCGTACTCCTCGCTGATCGCGTAGCGCCGGCGGCTGCTCGGGTCGTAGAGCCGGTTCACCGGCAGCGGCCGGTACGGCGGCAGGACCGAGAAGCCCAGCTCCGCCGAGATCGCCTCCGTCACGCGCGCGATGTCCACAGTGGTCAGAGCGCCCTCGGGCAGCAGCGCGCCGTAGACGTAGTAGGTCCGCGAGTCCGTCCCCTCGGACGTGCGCTGCGGGGTGCAGCCGAGGTCGGAGAGCAGGCCGTCCAGCACGGCGGCGTTGCGGGCGCGGCGGGCGTTCAGCTCGTCCAGCTCCTTGAGCTGCTCGACCAGGACCGCGGCGTGGAACTCCGACAGGCACCGGTTGTTGCCCATCAACTCGCCGGTCTCGACCAGCTCCATCGCGCCCGGCCGGGGCGCGGTGTCGGGGTAGCAGCGCCCGTCCGCCCTCAGGTGCTCCACCCTGCGGGCCAGCCCGGCGTCGTCGGTGACGACCGCGCCGCCCTCGCCGCTGGTCAGCACCTTGCTGTGCTGCATGCTGAAGGTGCCGAGCGTGCCGAGGGTGCCGACCTTGCGGCCCCGGTAGACCGCGCCGTGCGCCTGGGCGCAGTCCTCGATCAGCGGCAGGCCGTGCCGGTCGGCGACGGCGCGGAGGGCGTCCATGTCGGCGACGGCCGCGTACAGGTGGACCACGACGATCGCCCTGGTGGCCGGCGTGATCGCGGCCTCGACCGCCGCCGGGTCGACGCACCAGGTGTCGGGGTCGATGTCGGCGAACACCGGCACCGCGTTGACCCCGAGCACGGTGGACGCGGAGGCGACCCAGGACAGCCCCGGCACGATCACCTCGTCGCCCGCGCCCACCCCGCACGCCTCCAGCGCGAGCATGAGGCTGGCGGTCCCGCTGGCCGCCGGCACGCAGTGGGCGGAGCCCAGGTAGCCGGCGAAGTCGCGGGCGAACCGTCGCTCGAACGACTCGACACCCCGGTACGGGCCGCTCAGCGACCACCGGGCCGAGGCGAGCACCTGGTTCAGCGCCTCGGCGGCGCCCTTCGCCGGCCGCGGCCACAGCGGCCACTGCCGGGTGCGCACGGGTGTTCCGCGGTTGACGGCGAGCTGAGGTGGCATGGTTCCCCTTTTCCTGGGCTTCGTGGTGTGGGCGGGCTCCGCGCCCGGTGCGCGGGGACGCGCGGCGCGCGTGGTCGTCGGAGGGACCACGCACCGGGCGGTCGGGGTCAGGCGAAGTGGAAGTACGACCGGGTGTTGCCGTCGGTGCGCCGCAGGGCGAGGTCGAGCGCCGCGGCGTGGTCGTCGAGGCCGAACTCGTGGCTGAGCAGGGCGTCGGTGTTGATCGCGCCGGAGGCCAGCACCTCGATCGCCTCGGCGAACCGGCCGCCGGGGCCGAGCGAGCCCCTGATGGTCAACGCCTTGACGGTGGCGTGGTGCGGCGCCATCACGCCGCTCTCCTCGACCCGGTAGCCGACGAGGCCGATCCTGCCGCCGGGGCGCACGACCTCGATCGCCTCCTGGACGGCGGCCGGGTAGCCGGAGGCCTCCAGCACGACGTCCGGGGTCAGTTCGGGGCGCCGCTCCACGAGCGCGGCCAGCTCGCCGGGGGCGGCCGAGGTCACGGTGAGCGCGCCGAGGTCCCTGGCCCTGGCCCGCCGCTCGGCGACCGGCTCGGACACGGTGGTGACGGTCGCGCCGCGCAGCGCGGCGGCCTGCATGAGGAGCAGGCCGATGCCGCCCGCGCCGAGGACGGCGACCCGGTCGCCCTCCTCCACGCCCGCGGTGGCGACCGCGTGCAGCGCCACCGCCAACGGCTCCACCTGGCAGGCCGCCTTCAGCGACAACCCGTCCGGCAGCCGGTAGACGTTGTGCGCCGGGATCGTCATGTACTCCGCGCACGCGCCGTCGCGGTTGAAGCCGAGTTCCTGGAGGTTCTCGCAGAGCACCGGGGTGCCGCGCTCGCACGGGGCGCACCGGCTGCACGACACGGTGAGGTCGCCGGTGACCCTGGCGCCCCGCAGGTCGCCGTCCACGCCGTTGGTCTCGACGACCGTGCCGCTCCACTCGTGGCCGGGGACGACGGGGTAGGTGAATCCGTGCCACACGCCGCGGTACAGCGACAGGTCGCTGCCGCACAGCGAGTTGTAGGCGATCTTGACGAGGACCTCGCCCCGCGCGGGCTCCGGAACGTCCTTGTCGAGCAACAGCGCGCGCTCGGGGGCGTCGAACACGAGTGCCTTCATGCGCTCTCCTCTGGTGGTGGCCGCCGCGAACGGCTCGCGACGGCGGCGGGGGTCCGCCCGGCGGCGCCCTCGGCGCCCCGGTCGTGGTCGCTCGGGGCCCGTCACGGTCGACGACGGCCCCGGCCGGTGTGGGTCCTGGTGCTGGCCTTGGTGCTGGTGCTGGCCTTGGTGCTGGCCTTGGTGCTGGTGCTGGTGCTGGTCCTGGTGTTCGTTCTGGCTCCGGGCTCGGCCGCCGGGGCGGCGGTCAACCGCCGGTGACCGGCTCGGCCTCGGCGAGCAGGCGCGCGGCGGCCTGGCCGAGCAGCTCCACGACCTGGTCGACGTGCCACCGGCCCCGCTCGAAGTCGGCGGCCTCCCTCGGGTCGCGGCCCTGGATGCCGGACCGGGTCAGGTGGCACTCGCGGCCCGGCAGGTCGGACAGGTCCAGTTCGGACAGTCGGTCCAGGTGCACGTTCTCCGGGAACAGCGCGCCGTACACCGAGGTCTCCAACGCGCCGGCGTGGTCCATGTCCAGGTGGAGCGCGGGGTCGAACCCGCAGTCCTCGTCGGAGCCGTCGAAGGTCACCATGCCCCGCAGGCCCGTCTCCTGCCGCACCTGCTCCAGCGCGCAGGCGATGGGGATCGTCTGCTTGGTGGTCCAGTGCCCGGAGACCACGATCGCCGCCCGGAACCCGACGGTGGCCAGGCCGCGCAGGATGTCCGAGTAGAGCTGGTAGATCGTCTCCACGCGCAGGCCGGGGTGCGTCGCGCCGCGCCAGTTGCCCTGCATGAAGCCCCACGGGTTGCCCGGCAGCACGATGCCGCCGTGCCGGCGCGCGGCCCGCTCGCAGATCGCCGTGGCCTTGTCGGTGTCCACGCCGTAGGGCATGTGGGCGCTGTGCCACTCCAGCGACCCGACGGGGACGTAGGCCAACGGGGTGGCGGCCAGCCGCGCGTCGAACTCCCTGGGGAGCAGGCGGTCGTACCGGACCTCGTCCTCGGGCGTGACGCTCATGCCGCCCCCTCCCCCGCGTACTCGGCGCGCAGGTCGGCGACGGACAGCCACTCGTCGTTCTTGTCCGAGGTGTAGCTGAAGCCGTCCGGGACCGGGGTGCCACCGGGGATCTCGGCGTGGTCCTCGCCCAACGCGGAGCGCACGACGTACCGGTCGGCCAGGCGCACGGTCCGCCGGGCGTCCGACTCGGAGATCATCTCCTCGTGCAGCTTCTCGCCGGGCCGGATGCCGACCTCGTGGATCGGGCTCCTCGGCGCGATCGCCTCGGCCAGGTCGATGATCCGCATGCTCGGGATGCGCGGCACGAAGATCTCCCCGCCGCCCATCTGGTCGAACGACTCGACGATGAACCGGACGGCGGCGTCGATGCTGAGCCAGAACCGCGTCATCCGCTTGTCGGTGATCGTGATCGGTTTTCCGCTCGCCGCGAGCTGTTTGAACAACGGGATCACCGAGCCGCGGCTGCCGAGCACGTTCCCGTAGCGCACCACGGCGAACCTGGTGTTCCGCCGGCCCGCGTACTCGCTGGCCGCGACGAACAGCTTGTCGGCGCACAGCTTGCTCGCGCCGTAGAGGTTCACCGGGCTGGACGCCTTGTCCGTCGACAACGCGATCACCCGGGACACGCCGGTCTCGATCGCGGCGTCGATGACGTTCTGCGCGCCCAGGACGTTGGTGCGGATGTACTCGATGCAGTTGCGCTCCGCGGTGTCGACCTGCTTCAACGCCGCCGCGTGCACCACGTGGTCGACGTCCCGCATGGCGAAGCGCAGCCGGTCGACGTCGCGCACGTCGCCGATGACCCACTCCAGACGCGGGTCGTGGTCGAAGGCCTCGCGCAGCTCGCGCTGCTTGAGCTCGTCACGCGAGTAGACGACGACCGAGCCGCACCCGATCTCGTCGAGCGCCTTCCTGAGGAAGGCACGGCCGAGCGAGCCGGTCCCGCCGGTTATCATCACCCTGCTTCCGGACAGTACGTGGTGCGAGGACAAGTCTTCCCCCTTTTGCTCGTCGGCCAGCGTGGGCAAGGGAACTGGTGTCACCGGTTTTCCTGGGTGCTCCGGCCCCTCCGTCCCCACCGCGGCGGGCGGTTCGGGAGGGTTCGTGGGGAATGGGGAGGAACTCGTTCTGCTCGGCCCGGGGCCGTCGGTCGTCCTGGCGGGCGCGAGGCCGTCGCCCCGCCCTCGTCGGTCACGACGCCGACCACCGCGGGACGGGGGGCGGCGGGAGGTCCGGCTGGTGCCGCTGGTTGGGCTCGCTCGGCGCCGCCACCGGAGGGGCGGGGTCGCGGCCAGCCCTGAGCAGGACCCCGGTCCGGTCGCTCCCGGCCAGCTCGACGGCGTCGACCACCGCCGTCACGGCCGCGTCCAGGCTGTCCGGGGCCTCCGGACCGCCCATGTCGGTGGGGATCCACCCCGGATCGACCGCGTTGACGACGATCCGGTCGGGGCGCAGCGCGACCGCCAGGTTCCTGGTCATCGCGTTCAGCGCGGCCTTGGACGCGCGGTAGCAGGTGAACTCGCCGTCGAAGGTGTCCTCGTCGGCGTCGCGGCTGGTCACGTTCACCACCGCCGCCCCGCCCGCGGCGCGCAACAGGGGGAGGAACGCCCTGGTCACCACCAGCGGGCCGTAGGTGTTGGTGAGCAGGATGTCGAGCGCGTCCCCCGGCGTCAGCCCCGGGAAGCGCTCCTCGGCGTGACGGAACACCCCGGCGTTGTTCACCAGGGCGTGCAGCCGCCCGCCGACCTCGCGCACGGCGTCCACCGCCGCGGCGACGCTGTCCGGGTCGGTCACGTCCATCGGAACCGCGTGGGCCCTGGCGCCCCGGCCGCGCACCGTCGCGAGCAGTGACGCGACGTCCGCGACGTCGCGGCAGGCCAGGACGACGGTCCACCCTCGGCCGGCCAGCTCCTCGGCGCTGCGCCGTCCCAGACCGCGACTGGCCCCGGTGACCAGCACGTACCGTTGCTCCATCGCCGTCACCGGCTCCCGCCGAGACCGGAGCCACCGCGACCGGCATCACCGAGACCGGCGCCGTCACCGACCACGCCACCGACGACGACAACGCCGCCGTCGCGGCCACGTCCATCACCGTCCACCGGCGTCACCGCCGCGCTGGGCCGTCGAGGCGTCGCGGCCGTCCACGCCGCCGCGACCACGCCTTTCCGCACCTGGTCACCATCCTGTCCATCCGCCCGTGGGCGGTTCTCGGCCCGCGTCGCCGCCGCGCGCCGGCGGGCGCGGCCGACGACGGCACGCGCCCACCGACCCAGCGCCGTTGATGAGTGGGCGCGCGTGAAACCGCGAACAACGCGTTCCACTGTTCCGACACGTCTTCTTCTGACACCGTCCGTCCCGACCGTCATGGGCGGGGCGTCCGGCGGCGCGGCGGGCGGCCCGAGGTTTCCGATCAACGGTGCCGGCGCGGTCGGAAAGACCGGGGGCAGGGACGCCGTCTCCGCGTTCGGAACCTCGGGGAGAAAGATTGTCTCAACAATTACCCGTCAGCAGGGCGTCCAGGTCCGGATGGGGCGCCCGAATCTTGCACCGGCCGACGAACATCGCGGCGGCAACCGACGACCGGCTCCGCGCAGAACATCTCCGGGCCGCGCCCTCCGTCTCTCGACAACCGTGTTCCCGACGTTGAGGAAACGGTATACCCGACCCGGAGCCGATTTCCTAGCGAGCTGTGCCGAACCTGTCAGCCTGCCGCCTTCCCGGATCGCCGACCAGGCGCTCACCTGGAGATACTTTCCCTGGCTCGTCCCAGCGCCCGCCGGTGGCACCCGCTCGGCGGATACGCCCAGCATGGGTCCCAATTGACCCGGAAAGCCGAACATGGCGCGACCGTACAACCAGGTTCAGAACGCGGGCAAGGCGCGAAACCCGCCCTCTTTCCCGCCTCTTTCCCCGCTACCTCCGTTCGAGTGACAATGGTCCCGGAAGCGCCGACGAATAATTAGACTCGCTCGCGTCGAGCCGTCGCCAACGACCAGCCCCGACACTTCCGGGAGGGGACGACGCGACGGCAGGGAACTGATGTGGTCCGATTCGGCGCGCTCGGCGCGCCGAGCCCCGGAATCCGCCGCGAAGAGGCGGGCGAAGTCTTGTCGGTTCTCTTTCCGGTTCCCGGCGCCGGCCCCGGACACGGGCGCGACCGGCACGCCGGCCCGGCACGTTTTCCTCCACCGCGAAGGAGTTGTTCGTGAGGTTCGTGACGCTCCAGGAGGCCACCGCCCAGGTCTTCGACGTGTGCATCATCGGCAGCGGCGCCTCCGGCGCGGTCACGGCGTTCACTCTGGCCGAGCGGGGGATGTCGGTGCTCATCGTCGAACAGGGCGACGTGGTCCCACCCGGCAGCACGATCGACGACCACCTCGACCCGGACAGTTGGGCCTACGCGTGGCGGCACGGGCGCTGGTGGACCACGGGCAACCCGTGGACGGCACAGGCGTTCGGCGGCGGCACGATCTTCTACGCGGGGGTGTCCTTCCGCTACCACCCGCGCGACCTCACACCCAGCCCCGAGTTCCTGGGCGCCGCCGCCTACGACCACTGGGGCGTGACCCGGCAGGACCTCGACCCGTACTACGACTGGATCGAGGAGCAGCTCGCCGTGGCCGGGCCGTCGGGCGCGACCGTCGCCGAGTACCAGTTCCCCCGTTACCGCAGGGAGAAGCTCGACTACACCAGCCAGGGCAGGGTGCTGGCCGAGGCCGCCACCCGGCTCGGCTGGACACCGGTGGCCACCCCGCTGGCGATCAGCGGTGTCCGCGACCGGTTCACCAGGGGCTGCCAGCAACTCACCCCGTGCACCGACAACGCCTGCCCGGTCGGCGCGAAGGCGGACGTGGCCTCCCGACTGCTCAGCCGGTGCGGCGACAACCTGTCCGTCCTGTTGCGCACCAGGGCCGCCCGGCTGGTGGCGTCCCGACCGGGCACGGTGGACTCGGTCGAGGTCCTGCACGCCGTCGAACGCGACAGCGGGACGATCAGGGCGCGCCGGTTCGTCCTGGCGGCCAACGCGATCCAGTCCTCGGCCCTGCTGCTGCGCTCGGCCTCCCGCCTCGAACCGGACGGCATGGGCAACAGCAGCGGCATGGTCGGCCAGCACCTGGCCATGAAGAACAGCGTCTACCTCCGCACCCACGTCCGCAGGGAGGACGACTACCAGCCCCTGCGCCACCGCTACTCCAGCATGACCCTGCTGGACTCGATGTACGACCCCGCGTTCCCCGACGGGATGGGTGGGCTGATCTACGAGGCCAACCCGTGGGACAACGTCAGGGACAACGCGTTCATGCCCCTCCAGTTGGAGTGCAGCGTCGGCGACCGCCCCAGGGCCAGGAACCAGATCCGGCTGAGCAAGGACCTGGACTCCTACGGCCTGCCCCGCGTGGTGATGGACTACGTGGCGCACAGGCGGGACCTGGCCCGGCTGCGCCTGCTGCGCGAGCGCGCCAAGGCGCTGCTGCGCTCGCTCGGCGGGCGGGTCAGGCACGTCAGCACGATGTACGAGCTGGGCAGCTCCCACCTCCACGGCACCCTGCGCTCCGGGCGCGACCCGCGCTCGTCGGTGACCGACCCGCTGGGCCGGCTGCACGACTACGACAACGTGTGGGCGGTCGACGGCGCCGTCTTCCCCTTCGCCGGCAACCTCAACCCCACCCTCACCATCCAGGCGAACGCCCGGCGGATCGCCTGCGCCATCTCCTGACACCCCCGGTTCCCCAGGTCGCCCGCGCCGGCGCCGGCGCGGGACCCCCCAGTGAATGAGGTGCGACGAATGCGGCTCGGCACGGTACTGCTGGTGAGCCCGAAGACTTCGTTCGGGCGTGATCTGCAACGGACGTACGCGGGCGGGCTCGGCACGGTCTGCAAGGACGAGGACTTCCTGCTGCCCCCGCTCGACCTGATGCGCCTGGCCGGCGTCCTGCGCGAGGACGCCGACGACATCGCGATCGCCGACGAGGAGGTCACCGGCGTGGTCCCCTCCGTGGAGCCCGGCACCACGGTGATCTGCCACGTCTCGCTGCCCAGCCTGCTGGAGGACGCCGAGCGGCTGGCGACCTTCCGCGCGCAGGGCGCCCGCTGCTACGCCTACACGAGCATCCGCAGCCCCGCCCAGTGGCGGACCCTGTTCGAGCGGGGCGGCTGCGAGGGCGTCCTGCTCCCCGAGTCGATCTCCTTCGCCCGCGCCGCGCTCGCCGGCGACCACACCGTGCCGGGCCTGGTGACCCCGGACTCGCTGCTCGACCCCCGGCACCACCAGCCGGCCTTCGGTGACCTGGCGGCCGAGCCGCTGCCGGCCAGGGACCTGGTCGACCACACGCCGTACATGTTCCCCCCGATCGCGCGCACCGGGATCACCAGCATCAACGGCAGCTTCGGCTGCCCCTACCCGTGCCGCTTCTACTGCCCGTACCCGCTCAGCGAGGGCCGCAAGATCCGCACCTACCCCGTCGAGCGGATCGTGGCGGAGTTCCGGCAGTGCGCCGAGCTGGGCATCACCGCGGCCGTCTTCCGCGACCCGGTGTTCTCCTTCCACCGCGACCGCACCCTGGAGCTGTGCCAGGCCCTCAAGGCCGCCGACACCGGGGTGCCCTGGTGGTGCGAGACCCGGATCGACCGGCTCGACGAGGAGGTCGTGGCCGCGCTGGTCGACGCCGGGTGCGTCGGCGTCGAGGTCGGCGTGGAGAGCGGCGACCCCGACATGCAGGCGACCGCCGTCCGCAAGCGCCTGAACCTGGACACCGTCCGGAAGTTCCACGCGGTGGCCAGGAAGGCCGGGCTGAAGCTGGTCTTCCTGTTCCTGATCGGCCTGCCCAGGGAGACCAGGATGTCGATCCGGCGCACCTTCGACTTCATCCTGGAGCTGGGGCTGGCCGACACCGAGTTCAACCTCAGCGTGATCACCCCCTACCCGGGCACCGAGCTGCACCAGATCGCGGTGGACAAGGGGTGGATCGACGGCTCGCAGAACGCCTTCACCAGCCACAACGCCGTGATGCACACCGACGAGCTGAGCATCGGCGACCTGGAGCGGGCCAGCCGGTTCGTCGACGAGCTGCACGCGGTCTGCAAGGCGGGGCCCGCCGAGCGGGCCGAGTTCCAGGCCAGGGTGCACGCCTGGTCGACCGGTGACGCCTGACCCGAGGAGCCGGAGACCACACGATGACCACCTCCCAGCGACGGCGGTCCCGCATCACGGGAACCCTCGCGGCGGTCGCCATGGCCGCGGCCCTCACCCCCCTCGTCCCCGCCGAGGCCGACGGCGGCCTCGGCCCCGCCCCCGGCGCTGACCGCGCCGACTCCGTCCGCGCCGAGGTCAGGGGCGGCCGGGTCCGCAACGTCCTGCTGTTCGTCGGGGACGGCATGGGCGACTCGGAGATCACCCTCGCCCGCAACTACCAGCACGGGGCCGGCGGCCGGCTGACCCTCGACCGGCTGCCGTTGACCGGGTCCCTCACCACCCACTCGGTGGTCAAGGGCGACCCCGGTCACCCCGAGTACGTCACCGACTCCGCCGCCGGGGCCACGGCGTGGGCCATCGGCGCCAAGACCTACAACGGCGCGATCGGCGTCGACGCCCACGGGACGCCCCGACCGACCCTGCTGGAACTGGCGAAACGGCGTGGCTTCCGCACGGGCAGCGTCACGACCTCCGAACTCCAGGACGCCACACCCGCCGCGATCTCGGCGCACGTCCTCGACCGCAGTTGCATGGGGCCGGAGACGATGCGGCAGTGCGCGCCGAACGCCAGGGAGAACGGCGGGCCGGGCTCGATCGCCGAACAGCAGGTGGCGTTGCGGGCCGACGTGATGATGGGCGGCGGCGCCAAGTACTTCGACCAACGGATCGCCGCCGGCCGGTTCGCCGGCCGGACGGTGCGCCAACAGGCCGTCGACACCGGGTTCCAGGTGGTCGAGCGGGCCGACCAGCTCCCGACCCTGCGGGGCGACCAGCCCGTGCTCGGGCTGTTCGCCGCCGAGGGCCTCGACTCGGTGTGGACGGGCCCGCAGGCCAGGGCCGGCGGCACGCCGCCGACGCGCTGCGCCGAGAACACCGGGCGCGACGCCCGGCAACCCCGGCTGGCCCAGATGACCCGCGCCGCGATCGACCTGCTCGACCGGCGGTCGCGCGGGCACGACCGGGGGTTCTTCCTCCAGGTCGAGGGCGCGCAGATCGACTGGGGCGCGCACGACGGGCTGCCGTGCGAGCAGATCGGCGAGACCGTCCAGTTCGACGAGGCGGTCGCCGTCGGCATGGAGTTCGCCCGGCGGCACGGGGACACGCTGGTGATCGTGACCGCCGACCACGCCCAGTCCACGCAGATCATCCCCAACGGCGTGCCGAGCCCCGGGATGACCGCCACCCTCGTCACCAACGAGGGCGGCCACATGACGGTCAACTACGCGACCGCGATGCCGGGAGAGGCCCAGGAGCACACCGGAGCCCAGGTGCGCGTCGCGGGCTACGGGCCACAGGCCGCCAACATCGTCGGCCTGAACGACAACACCGACCTGTTCCACATCCTGACCAGGGCGATGGGTGTCCACTGAGGACACACCAGCGCGCCGGCACCCGTTCCCGCCGTGCCACCGGCCGCCGGGCGGTCCCCGCGTCCCCCGGACGCGGCGCCGCCCCGGCCGGTGACACGGCACCCCTGCGCCCACGAGGGAGACGATGAGCCACCACGTGCCCTTCGCCCACGTCGACCGGGAGAACGCCGCCCTCGTCGACGAGTTCCTGCCGGTGCTGAAGGAGCAGCTCGCCGGCGGGGTGTTCGTCGGCGGTGAGGAGGTCGACCGGCTGGAGCGCCGGATCGCCCACCTCCACCAGGTCGAGCACGCCGTCGCCGTCAACTCCGGCACCGACGCGCTCCGCCTGACCGTCCGCGCCCTCGGGATCCCCCGGGGCAGCACCGGCGTCACCGTCGCCAACACCTTCGTCGCCACGGTCGGCGCCCTGCTGTCCGAGGGGCTCGACCCCCTGCTCGTGGACGTCGGCGACGACGAGAACGTCGACGTGGCCGCCCTGGAGGAGGCGATCACCCCGGACACCCGCCTCGTGGTCGCGGTGCACCTGCGCGGCCTGCCGGCGGAGATCGGCGCGATCCGCGAGCTGTGCGAGCGGCGCGGGATCGTCCTGCTGGAGGACTGCGCGCAGGCGGTGCTCGCCACCGCCGGCGGCGTCCCGGTCGGCGGTTTCGGGATCGCCGGGTGTTTCAGCCTGCACCCGTTGAAGAACCTCGGCGCGTGCGGCGACGCCGGCGTCGTCGTGACCAACGACGCGGAGCTGGCCGGGGAGCTGCGGCTGCTGCGCAACCACGGCCTGCGCGACCGGGACACCGTGGTGCGCTGGGGGGAGAACTCGCGGCTGGACGCCCTCCAGGCCGGCCTGCTGAACGTCAAGCTCGACCGCCTCGCGGAGTGGACGGAACGCCGGCGGGACCTGGCCGCGCTCTACGACGACCTGCTCGCCGGCCTTCCCGTGGTCACCCCGCCGAGGCCGGACGACCGGGTCCACGTGTACCACCGGTACGCGATCATGACCGACCAGCGGGACGCCCTCCGGTCCCACCTGTCCCGGCTGGGCGTCGGCACCGCCGTGCACTACCCCGTCCCGATCCACCGGCAACCGGCCGCGGCGGACGGCCGCGTCCGCACCGCGGCCCGCGGCCTGGCCGTCACCGAGCGGCAGGCCGCCCGGACCCTCTCGCTGCCGCTGCACCCGCTCATGTCCGAGCGGGAGATCCGCGCGGCCGCGGACGGGGTCCGCTCCTTCTTCGACCACCACGCGCGCTGACGCCCCGGCGCGCCCGAGTCCGTCCGACACACCTCAGCGGGGAGTTGACTCCATGAACAAGCAGGCCGGCCCCGACCTCGTCCTGGTCACCGGTGGCGCCGGGTACATCGGCTCGGTCCTGACCCGGCGGCTGCTCGCCGACCAGGTCCGGGTGCGCGTGCTCGACTCGCGGATCTTCGGCGACGGGCTGCGGGAGGTCTCCGACCCCCGGTTGGAGAACGTGCGGGGCGACATCCGCGACCCCGACCTGTTCCGGGAGGCGCTGCGCGACGTCGACGTCGTCGTCCACCTCGCGGCCGTCGCCAACGACCCCAGCTTCGACCTCAACCCCGAGCTGGGCCGCTCCGTGAACTTCGAGTGCCTCGACCACGTGATGCGGCTGTCCAAGGAGGCCGGGGTCCGCCGGTTCGTCTACGCCTCGTCCGCCAGCGTCTACGGGATCAGCGACTCCCCCGAGGTCGACGAGTCCCACCCGCTGGTGCCGATCACCGACTACAACCGGTACAAGGCGCTGGGCGAGGAGATCCTCTTCCCGCTCACCGACGACTCGTTCGAGACCGTGGCGCTGCGGGCCGCGACCGTCTGCGGCGTGTCCACCCGGCAACGCCTCGACCTGACCGTGAACCTGCTGACCGCGCAGGCCGTGGGCAACCGCGAGATCACCGTCTTCGGCGGAACGCAGTACCGGCCCAACGTCCACGTCGAGGACCTGGTCGGCGTCTACCACCGCCTGGTCGTGGACGACTCGCTCGGCGCCCTCAACGGCGGGCCCATCAACGTCGGCAACGAGAACCTCCCGGTCGCCGAGATCGCGCGGATCATCGCCACCCGCGTCGGCCGGCGGATCGGCGCGGAGATCACCACCACGACCACGCCCACCGACGACCGGCGGTCCTACCGCCTCACCTCGCGTCGGCTCCGGCAGGTCCTCGGCATCACCCCGACCCGCACCGTCGCCGACGCCTGCGACGACGTCACCGAGGCCATCCTGGACGGCCGCCTGCCGGACTTCCTCACCGACCCGCGCTACCACAACGTGCGCTGGATGAAGGACCCCCGCAGCCAGGAACTCCTCACCTTCAACCCCACCCCCGCCTGACCCCACCCCACCAGAGGCCGAGCATCCACGAGAAAACCCGCAGGAAGGAGGGAGCCTGGCCAGGACACGTTCCGACCAGGCTCCCTTCTCCCACCGGCGTGAACCCACCCACACAGAAAGGCGGTGATCCTGACCGCGAGTCGCCGCACTGATCTCTTCGGGCGAAACAGCCGAATGCGACACCGCCGACACGCTGCTCACCGATCTTCAGTGCTTACCGATCGCGAGAGCCTCCACGACGAATTCGTCTTTCGCCTCAGCGCACCGCGGCGAACACACGCTCGCGGAGGGGCTCAGCACCGGTGTAGTAGGTGCCGACGACGGTTTCGACTGGAGTGACGTCGTGGCGGACTGCGACGCGTATCTCGTCGCCCGTTCGATGAGGGACAACCGCCGGCGCCGGATGTCCGACGCGCTCCGTGGCCTGCTGAAGCTCACCGACAAGCAGCGGGTGGCCAAGTTCTACGACGACCGGTTCGGACGGTCGGAGAACAACGTGGTCGACGCGTTCAGCAAGGCCGCCCAAAGGTGACGCGGTGGATGCCCGTGCGACCGGGACCATGACGTGGTGACCAAGATCCGCAGAGTGGCCGGGGTGCTTGTGGGAGTCATCGCGGTGGTTGGGGCTGGTGGTGGTGTTCGGCTTCGCGTCGCTCGGCCTCCAATCCGCGTTGCCCCAGGTCGATCCGCGCCCGTGCACGTCATGTGTTAGTGGACTCGACCGGCGATGGGCCTGGTGTCTGGTGCTGACCTCGATGACGATCGTCGCCGCCGCCGGTCTGCCGACTGGCAAGGCATGGTCCGGTCGCGGGTCGGCAGGGGTGCTGTCCTCCAGGGGATCGGCGGAGCGGTAGTGGCCGGCTGGACCGTCGTGGTCAGCCAACTGCTGTCTATCTACTACTTCGGTCCCGAGGACTACTGCGCGTACCCGTCCTGCTGGCCGAACCATGAGCGGGCGGTTGCCCTCATCGTGCCTGGTGGTGCTGACCGGGCTGGTGATGATCACCATGGCGTTGTTGGTCAACCGGTTGCGGTGGTGGGTCAGGGCGCTGACTCCGGTCGTGGTGTGGATGGGCGCCCTGTTGATCCAGTACGCCGTCTGAACCTCCTTCTTGTTGTCCATCTTCGAGGGGCCGCCTCGACGATGTCTCCCCGCCCCATCGGAAGAAGGCGTCTGATGACCTCCACCGACGACTTGCCGCGCCGTGCTGCCCTGGCCGCCGCCCTCGCGGGCACCACGGTCCTCGCGGTGCCTCACTGATGACGAGCGCCTGTACTCCGCCGCACCCCAAGCTTTCCTGACCGGTAGCGGGCGCATGATCCCGGTCGAGAGCCGACCAGCGGCCGCCACAGCGCCGCATGGTGGACAGGTCAGGAGTCGGTCACCCGGATAGACGACGTGTACTCCGCGGCCACCAGGGCGCAGTACGGGCACCCCAACTGACGGTCACCTTGGCGGCGTGGAGCTCGTGGCACGCGCCAGGCACGGGTTCTTCGTGCGCGTTGTTCAGGAGTCCCCGCGAGTGGTTGTCACGGCTCCAAACAGCCCAACCACTCACGAAGAGCTTCTAAATATCGACGGTGCCGTGAACAGATGCGCAGTACGGTGAGGAATGGCATGGAAGCGTGCACCCCTAGCCCCTCAGCAGCTCAAGGTGCTGCGTTGGGTCGCCGATGGCTGCCCGGAAGGTGTGTGGCAGGACGACCGTCATAAGCAGGTCGCGCGAGGCTTGGAGAGTCGCGGACTGGTCTCCGTGCGCCGGGTGGACAAGCGGTGGCACGCCGTTCTTCAGCCCGCGGGGCAGTACTACCTTGAACACGGCGGGTACCCAGGTGAGAATGCTGAACTACCCGTCGTGACACCGGCGGCGCAACGAGTGCCGAGGGCACAGATCCGGCGTACGACATCGAGCACACCCCGAACACGAGAGCCCTCTCCGCCGAGTCCGACCGTATCGGACAAGCTGCTTGCTGAGATCCTCCAGGCGGGAGGCAAGCTCACGCTGGACGTCGACGACTACGACGAACGCCAACGGCTGAAAGCCAGGGTTCGTGCACTCCGCCGTCCCGGCCGCATCCCCGGGGGCCGGCAGTTGGCCATGGAGAGCGTGGGCACGAAGCTGGTGCTCAGCATCGAGGATCTGCCGGCCTGGATGAACCAGCCAGTGCCAACGATCCAGGTTCCGAGTCAACTTCGCGATCCGCATCCGGTGGTCGCGAAGCTCCGCGACTCCCAACATGGTTTGCCCGTGGTGGGGCCTGCCCGCAACCGGGCCCTCCGACTGCTTCACGCCCTGGCACTCGCCGCGGAAGCCCGGGGCCACCAGGTCAGGGCAGGTACCGAGGCGGGGCAGCGAGACCCGTTATCGCAACTCGTCTTCGTTGTCCAAGGACACGAGGTGGTCCTTCGCGTCGTTCAGCTCAAGGATCGATCCAAGCACGTTCCCACCCAGAAAGAACTCGCCGAGAAGCAGCGCTGGCCGTGGACACGGATTCCCGACCACGACTACACCCCGAACGAAAAACTCAAGGTCGAACTATCGAGATGGAGCGAATACTTTCAGACCACCTGGACCGACGGCGTCAGAAGGCAGATAGACGAGAAGCTGTCCGAGATTCTGTACGAGATTGAACACCGGGCGAACCTGGTCGATCGACGGAAGGCACGAGAGGAGGAACAGCGCCGACTCGAGAAGATCGAGCAACAGAAACGCCTCGACCGCGCGAACGTCCTGTTCGTCGAAGCTCATCGGGCTGAGGTGCTCTCTCAGCAGATGGCCGCCTGGGAACGCGCCCGCCGCCTCGACGCCTATCTCCAGGCGATGGAGGCGCGTATCGCGGCAATGGGTGATCCGGCGGAGGCGGAGGCGGCACGTGAGTGGCTCGCGTGGGCGCGAGAGCACGCTCAGCGAACAGATCCACTCAAGCAACGTCTCGCACTACCCGCGACCCCAGAACCTACCTATTCCGAGCTGGCACCCTTCCTGGGTGGTGGCGCCCACCGGGGGTTTCTCTAGGTCCCCTTACCCGGAACGATCTGAACCTGAGGAGGGATCAGAGAGCGTTCGTGAAGATGAACCCCGTACCTCCATCGGGTTCCAGGGGAGGTGTCGGCTGCGGGCGCGCGGGCGGGGCACCCGCAGCCGACGGACCGGGTTATAGATCGAACGTGAGCTGCTCTGGGCTGTCCGCTGTCTCCTCGCTCGTGCCCTCCTCGCTCGTGCCCTCCTCGGGTTCGGCGCGTTCGGGGTCCTCGTGAGGTAGGGCGTACTCGTTGGTGAGCTCGGCCAGGTGAAGGATGAGAGGCAGGCCGAGGGCGTCTCGGTAGTCGTCGGAGAACCGCTGCTGGTGGACGTACATGGCCCACGTCTCAGGGTCATCGTTGGGCTGGAGGCCCGCCATGGCGAACTCGAGCAGGTCCGGGTTCCACGCGTTCTTCCCGGGCTTGATCTCGAGCTTGCCCTTGGCGTTCAGGCGGTGGGTGAGCTTGGTGGCGTCGACGCTGAGTGTGTGCGTGCTCGCCTTTTCGACGGTGCTGTAGAAGACCCGACCGTGGTCACCGGCGTCCTCGGGCACCCACAGGCCCTTGGAGATGCCGCCTTCCTCCTTGGACTTCTCCGCCCACCACTGGGGTGTCTCGTGCCTTGCGCCGGTCGCTACCCGGACGATGCGCAGGTGCTTGCCATGGGTGCGTAGCTGCTGGAGACGGCCGTCGCCGATCTGGATCCTGTCCGCGACGAGGCCGGGGTTCGTCAGCCACGACCACCGGTACCGCATGTTCTGCGCGTGGGTGAGGACGAGGGTGGGTTCGCCACGGAGGTGGTAGAGGGTGTGGCGAACGAAGGCGGCGGTGACGTCCCTCTGCTGCTGTTCGGTCGCGAGGTTCTCGTCACGGACCTCGCCGGTCAACGCGCGGAGCAGGTCCGGGTAGGGAATCCAGGCGTCCAGGTCCGGTGTGCGGCCCATGATCTGGTTCTGGCAGGGCCGGATGAGGATGGCGACCGGGGTGAACTGGGGTCCGAACTGGTCGTTGGAGCGGCGTTTCACCAGCCAGAACGCGAGCTGGTTGAGGTTCGTGGGAATGGCGTCGTCCAGGGAGTGCACGGGAACGAAGCGGACGCCGACCTGGCGTAGCCCGTCATCCCAGGCAGCGGCTGCCCGATGGGCAAGGTCGTCTTCCTCCTCCTCGTCTGTCCCGGGGGTACGGATGAACTGGCTGACGCAGCCAGCGTCGGCGCAGCCCAGCCGAATCGCGTGCTTCGGGTCCGTGCGCCGCGCGCTGAACTTGTCCTTACCGTCGAGCTCGACGATGACCAGGTGCGGCGCAGGCGGCGTCTGCTGCGCCAGCTCGTCCAGAGCGGCTGCGACCTCCCTCCGTCGCTTCGCGATCGCGGCGTCGGTCTCCTCGCCCCGCTTCGGGGCCTTGTCACCCGTTCCAAGCGGGGCGCCGAGTCCGCCCAGGGGGTCGACGTGGATGTGGACGGTCAGGTCGGGCGCTTCCCAGGACCAGGTCGTGGACCCGGTCTCCCGCCGAAACTCACCCAGGTTGAGGCTCCGTTCGGCGGCGGCGATGATCGCGTCCCGGGTTCGGTCGGTCTGGTGGAGCAGGCGGACCCGCAGGCCCTGCTTCCCCACGGCGGCCGCGACGCTGGCTCGCCTGGCGTTGGCGTTGCGCCTGTCGATCTCCTCGTTCCTTGCCTCGATCTCGGTGCGCTGCTCGTCGGTGGCTTTCTTCTTGACCGGCAACCTGGGCTCGACAACCTTGTGTGGTCCCCGGCTGGTGAGGGCGCTTCGGCGCAGGTCGGCGATCCGCACAAGGTCGGGTTCCAGCGCTTGGGCGGCCCATTCCAGGAGTCGAACCCGTTCGCTGGGCATGAGCCCGGCGCCGACGCCATGTGGCCCCATCATGGTGTGGTGCACCACGGCTGCCTGGAACCCGTCCAGCCCGTCCATCCATCGTTCGGCTTCCTTCGCCAACACCTCGGGTGAGGGCAGGTTGTCAACGACGGACAGGCGGTCGAGCATTCCCTGCGGTCCGCCGTGCCGCCAGCGGACTCCGACCTCGGGGATCCAGGTGAGCTGGGCCACGGCGAACCGGGTTGGGGTCGGGGCGCCGGGCACGAGCGGGGTGCGGGTCCGGAGGTAGGTGGACACACCCCCCTTGGCCGGCATCCAGACGGGACCACGCCTCCACCGTCGCACGCCGGCGCTGAGGTGGATGCGGGGAACGGGTGAGAAGGGGCTGGTGCGCAGCGAGATCCGGATGACGCCGGAGTAGTTCCACTCCCGCCGGTCGCCATCTTTGGTCTTGGTCGTGTGTGAGAGGGGTGGCCAGGACATCAGCTCCGCGCCGTTGTCCTGGCCGAGGGGAGCGACCTGCACGAACTGGACCTTCTCACCGCAGTACTCATAAGGCGGCAGTTGCGCGATCCTGCTGGCGAGGATCTCGGGCAGGAGTCGGTACAGGTGGTCGGCGGGAACGCAGGTACCGCCGGGGGAGACCTCGTGTGCCCACAGGTCGACCTCGATCGGCTTCCATGTGAGGCTGTCGAGGTCGAGGGACTGGGCGGTCCGTTCCAGGTGGGAGAAGGCTTCGGGGTTGGGCTGCATGTCCCAGAGGTAGGCGTTGATGAGGCTCGTGAGGACGGGCAGCGGGTAGGGATTCGTGGTGTAGAGCCATGGGCGTTCCTCATCGAGGGCTGCCTTGGCCCCCACTGAGATGAGGTCCGGAGCCACGGCACGGAGCAACGCGTTGAGCCGGGCGATGGGCACCTGTCGGAACTTCTCGGGGTTCTTCTTCTTGCCGTACCGGAACAGCTCCAGGAGCGGCTCGCGCCACCTCGCGGGGAACGCCAGCGCGTGGCAGCGCAGAACGAAGGGGCCAGCGTCGGGGTTGGGGACGTACGCGGCCCGGATGACGCGGTCGTAGGCCATAGGGGTACGCCTTTCGGTCAGTCCATCTCGGCGAGTGCGAGGTACAGCGGTTGGTAGAGCGCCTTGACCAGTGAACGGTCGAGCCCCGACACGTGGGAGTCCGTGAAGTAGGGCGCGAGGACGGCGCGCATGCTCTCGAGCAGGCTCGTGTCCGGCGTGTCGACACCCCGCAGGCCGGCCTCGCGGGGTGAGAAGGCCGCGTCGACGAAGACGGCCCTAGCCGGCTCACCACCCCGCACGAGTCGACCGATGACCTGCCAGATGACGACAAGCTGGTCCCAGGTGAACGCCTCCTTCTCGTCTGCGGGGAGGCTGCTCCAGGCGAACCGGCGGGTGAGGAAGCGGATCCACCTGCGGCGGGCGGCTTTCCGGAAGGCCAGGCCGGCCCGGTCAGGGCTCCCTGCGGCGAGGGCGGACTGGTGGAACTCCTTCCCCGGGCCCCGCACCTGGCGCACCGCCCAGTCGTTGATCGCGTGGATGGCCAGCGTCAGGTCGTCCGGCCGCGGGTGCGGGCGAGCCAGGAAGTAGACACTCCCGATGGCGGCCCTGCCGTCCCGGAGCACGATGTTGTGCCCGCGTTCGAGGGCCAGCAGCGGCGCGACCAAGATCTGCCCGGCGCCGGAGGGGAACCGTGCGACATCCCCGCGAGGGAGCTTGGTCAGCGAGGTGTCCCGAGGCAGGGTCACCCAGGCGTCGTCGAGGTCACTGTCGTCGGAGACGAGAAGCACCACCCGACCGGTCCACTCCGGGATGGTGTTGAGGTGCTCCGCGGCCCGCCTGGCTTCCTCGTAGCTGCCCACCAGCAGGAGGATCCGGCGCCGGTCGAGGTCCTCGATGGCCGCCAGTTCCTGCTCCAGCTTGCTCGTGGCGCCGGCCAGGCTGCGGTCCGGCACCGCGAGTTGGTCGAGCATGGCTCGGAGGGCGTGTGGGCGACGCTGTGGTTCACAGCCGGACAACCTGAGGGGGGTTGTTGTCCCCGGCCAGTGCAGGAACTCCTTGCGGAACTCGGTGCGCAGGACCGCGTCGATCTCCTTTTGGTGTGGGCGCAGGATCGCGCCCACCTCGGCGTTGATGTTGTATCGGCTGGAGGTTCCGGCCCAGCTCGTGGCGGACATGAGCAGGACGTTCGGGCCGGGGCGGTCATCGATCGCGGGGAGGTGGGGCAGTTCGAGGAGAAGCTCCCTGCCCACGCCGTTGCAGCGGAAGAACCGCAGCTCACCGCTCTGGTCCCCATCCTGGTTCCGTTCGCCCAACTGGAACTGGAAGCCCAGGATGTTGCCCATCGGGGACTCCGGGACAACCGGCTCGTAGTCCTTGGGCGGGCGACGGGAGAGCACGTTGGACGTAGCCTCGAGGTTGAGCGCCGTCTCCACCCGCGGCCACAGGATCGTCATAAGGTCCAGCCGATGGTGCAACGCGGCCAGGATCAGGGTGAACTCCAGCCTGGCGGCGTGGACGTCGAGATCCTCCGCCACCGCGGGGTCGTGGCCGACGAGATTCAGGACGATCCGCCGCACCCGGTCGCGGACAAGGAGGGTGTCCGCCCGGGCGTGGAGCAACTCCAGGGTCAGTTGGACGAGCTCGTTGACCACGGGGGTGACATCGTCGTCCGCGCCGTTGCGTCGACGCTGTTGCAGTGGCTCGTCGCGGAACGCGTCGAGGATCTCGTCCACCCGGTCCCGCTGGCGAACCCGCTGCTCGTGTCGCTCGACGTCCACGGGAGCGTCGCCAGCGCTGTCCTCGCCGCCGCGCAGGTCGGGAAACCAGGTGTTGATCAGCCAGTGATGCAGGGTCAGGGCACTGAAATAGTCCTCAGTGATCCACTTCCGCAGACCGGCGTCCTTGATCAGCCGGGCGTACAGGCGATTGGTCGCACTGGTCACCGTGTCGACCGCGGTGTTCCAGTCCTCCACGTCCCGCTCGGACAGCTGGAGCCGACCCTCCCGCGCCAGCTCGTCAACCTTGTGTCCGCTGACCTCGTCCAGCCAGGAGTCCGGGAAGCGACCAACGAGGGTCGTCGCGGGCGCGAAGGCGATGTCGAGCTGCATCTGCACCCGGTCGGCCTCGTCCACGATCACCAGGTCGCTGCGCCGGCACGCCAGCTCGAGATAGCGCAGGCGCTCGGCGTGAAGGTGTTGCGGCACTCCGCTGTGCACGAGGCTGGCCGGGTTGGCGACCCAGATCTGGGCGTCCACCAGCAACCGCGAAGCGTGGTGCCGGGGGCACCGTGTCCAGAGTGGACATCCGTGGCGACGTGCCCGCTTCTTCTTTGGTGGTGCCGGCATGTCGTCGTCCAACAGTGCGGCGGCATCCCGCGCTGGGGGCCTGTCCACGGGGTAGAGCGACTCACAGGGCGCCTGGCTCACCCTGAGCGGCCGCTGCGCCTCCAGGCCACGCAACGCGTCCAGCGGGCAGGCACTGCTCAGATGGACGAAGCCAGAATGCTCATGGGCGAGCATCGTCTCCGCGCCCGTCGTCGCCAGCCTGCGATGCAGTCGCTGAAGGTGCTTCTCCCGCGTGGAATGCCCAATGACCGGTGCGGTGAGGACGCTCAGCGTGGTGAACACGTCAACCAGGGCGAGGGTCTCGGCGACGTCGCCCACCAGGACCGTGATCCGAAGTCCGCGACGGGTGGCGGCCCAGAAGGCCAGGACATCGCGCAGGGTGCTCTTGCCGGCCCCCACCATGCCGACGAGGTGGAGCAACCGGTCGATCCGGAACCGCCGCCCCGGGACGAACTCGCCCTTCGCCGCGTCGCGAACCAGGAGTTGGACCCGGGCCAGGCGACGGACCCACTGGTTCGGGCGCCGCACCCTGGCGGCGATCTCCCGAGCGTCCATCTCGCGCGCCGCGTCCTCAAGCTCCGCCCACTCCGCCTCGAGCGGCTGGCCCTGCCCTGCCAGCGGCGCGGCGAGATCGTGCGGCTTGGCTTCCGGAGCGGGAAGCAGGTCCCGAGGGATCACGACCGAGTGGCGACGGTCCCGCACCGGGAACCAGTACTCCCCTTCGCCGGCGACGCGCAACGGCGAACGCGCGAACGCGGGCGGAGTGGTGAGCACCCGCTCGTAGCGGTCGAACCGGCCGGCTGCTCGGGAAGGCTCCCGTCGACGCGGCGGCGACTCGAGCCCGTCGAGGTCGTAGCCCCGTAGCTCCTGGGGCACCCGCAGGTAGCGTTCCAGCGCGCGCAGCCACTCGCGGCGGCGGCGCATGCCCCACAGGTAGTGCCGCGCCCGACGGATTCGCAGCCGCTGTTCCTCGGTGTCGACGTCGCCGAAGACCTCACTGTAGGGGTAGCCGCCGAACAGGGTCCAGGCGTCGGCCGCCACCCGGAAGGGCATCACTGTCGTCAGCAGGTACAGGCCGAGCTCAACATCGAGCATCTGGCCCGGCCTCAGGTGCTCGAGATCGCCGGGCCACGCGTCGTTGAGGTCGGCGAGCAGCCCATCGTGCCAGCCGCTTCGGTCACGCATCGAAGGTCTCCTCCGGAGCCGGGTCCATCTGCCGCTGGATGGCGCGCACGCGGCGGAGCTTGCTCCTGGCCTCGCGCACAAGTTCCTCGTCCGACAACAACTCCACGTGCTGGCGGAGGTCGTCCGGCAGGTGGTTGAGGAACACCCGCCGGTAGTCCTCCCGCACTTGGAACCGGTAACGGGGCACGACGAGGAACGCGCGGTCGAAGGGAGGGTTGGCGGGGAACGGGCCCATGGTCCGCGCCAGCAGAGCGGGGTCAGCGCGATCCTTGACGTCGATCGCCCAGACCTTCTGGTCCGGGAACACGATCCGCAGGTCATAGCGGTCGTAGTTCGGCCACATTTCCGGTTCGAGCCCAAGCCCGCGGACAGCCGTCTCCAGCCTTGTCTCGGCGAGCCCCGGCCCGGTGATGAAGATTCGGAGCGGCCGGCTCACCTGGTAGACGCCGTCGTTCTCGCGCGGGGAGAGGACCCTCCCCACCCGCGGGTGCCCGTCGCGCCGACAGCTCTCCAGCTCACACCGGTAGCCGTGACGGGTCGGCACGAGCAGGCAGTGACACCGGGCGCACTGAGCGAAGACGCCGTCCGACAGGTAGGCGGCGGGCGCTGGCTCATAGGCACGTCTGATCGTCTCGTGCAGCAACCCAAGGGCCAGGTCTTGACCAAGCAGGGTGCGTTCGATGCCGGTGAGGACCGGTCGCTCGATGAGCAGCCGGCGGAACGCCACGTAGGTCTGGGGGGCGTTGCCTGCCCGTGACCGGGCAAGCGCCTCGCCGAGAAGCTCGTTCTCGAACTGCTCAGCGGCCACGTTCGGGGCGAAGACCACCCACTCCAGGCATTGCTGCGTCGGTACTCGGGTCTCGGCGTCGACGAGGTACCACTCGATTGCAGTCAGCTCCTCCGGCAGCCGCAGCGGCCACTCGCCCAGCGGCTTCTCCGAGGCCCACCGAGCCATCTCCGGCACGCTCGCGGGCGGGTCCACACCCCGCCGCAGACACAACAGGACGAGGTGGTTGAAGGCGGACTGCACCTCGTCCCGGTACACCTGGTCATTCCGGACGGGTTGCTGGGACAGGCGGTACATCGCGGTGGCGATCATGCGCAACAGCCGGGGGCCGTCGAAGAACGACCCGTCGTCCGCCACCGTCGGCTCGATTACGGACGTCACTCCACTCCTTCGTCAGCCTTCGCTCGCTGAGGGCACCAGACAGATACCGGACAGGTCCGACAGTTGGCGCCCGGTCGGGGTGCGAAGACCTCGTCGGCGCGCCACGGCTCCGCCAACTCGGCAAGGGTCCGGCGGGCGAGGGCGAGGGTTTCCGGGTCATCGGGCTCGAGGAGCACGATGTCGCGATCTTCGGGGTGTAGGATTTCCAGCTCAACGCGGGAGCCGCCCGGATCGCCGCCCAACGCTCCTCGGGCCAGCAGCACGATGGCGAGGGCCAGCTGTGGGTACCGTCCAATCCAGTTCGCGTCGCGGGACCAGGTTCGCTGGGTCGTCTTGGTTTCCCGCCACACCCAGGACCCGTCGTCGAGATAGAGCAGATCGGGCTTGGCGAGAACGATGGCGTTCGCCGCCGTGTCGTAGAAGGCAAGGTCGGGCTCGACGCGCACCTCACCGATCGTCTCCTGGAAGAGCAACGGGCATATCTCGAGGTGCTGGCGCAACATCCGGGCGCCTGCTCGCGCCGCGTCCTCCGCGAGCCGCCACTCCCCCGCGGCCCAGTCCTCGTCGATCAGGGGAAGGTCCGAGACACGGCAGGGCGGGCCGTCCGGGCGCCGATGGAGATCTTCCAACCACGCATGGACCGCCTTTCCCAGGTGGGCCGCCTCGCCATACTCGTTCACCCGAGGGAGGCGCAGGCTGTACAGATAGGCCTGGGCAGGGCACGTCTGGTAGTAGCGGAGATCGCTGGCCGACACCTTCCGCAGCGGAGCTGGACGGGCGGTCAGTCCTAGCAACCCTGGCAGCCTGGGTGGGTGGGAACACGCGGTCAGCAGCTTGCAGTCGACACACGCCGCGCCGGGGCGAGCAACGTCGCCGACCAGGATCTCCTCCACACGAGGTCGCCCGTATCGGGCGTAGTAGGCCTCCGCCTCGGCTCGACTGCCGTCGAAGAGCACCTGATAGGAACCGTCGGCCAGGCCCACCTCCGCCACCCGCACGCGCTCTGCGGGAGCCCGCCGAAACGTGAGAAAGGGCGTGTCCCAGGGCGTCGGCCAGGCCCCGCCGTCGCCACAGGCCGTGGTGAACGCCGCGAGGGCCACCTGCGCCGGGTCCCGCTCCCGCTCGCCCGCCCGGCCAAACCGCAGGAACCGATGCTCACGCAGACGCCCATCCTGGGACTGATAGCGCCGCCCCCACGCATACAGCTCCCTGACCTGAGATCCCCTCTCCTCCCGTACGACTGAGAAATGCCGATCCGCGACAAGCCGCGTCCCATCGGGTCCAGCCGAAAAGGGATAACACCGCACCGCGTTCTGGGCGTAACTCACCAACCCCGGATGGAGGGAGCCCCCACCCCGACCGAGGGCGGATAACGCACGCTCGACAGAGACGTTGTGAAACTCGACGCGGTCCAACGCGCTCATGATCGGCTCCAGGACGAAGATCTCGCGACGGGCCCACCGCGGTCGAACCCAGGGACGAACCGCCGGTCGGGCCCGGGCCGCCTCCCGCGCCGAGCAGGCGAAGTCCTCCCCACCCGCAGCACTGGCGCCGACACGGACCAACATGGGATCACCCGTCATTCCCGGAGGCACCGACCACTGCTCTGCCATAGCGCTCCCTCAGCGGTGAGAACGGTGTGGTTCGCGGCAAACAGTGAACCACGTCACCTGATCCGGGTGGCCCCCGAGGGTGAGACCCATTTGTGAGTGCATGCAGAACGCTGATACCGGCCCCACCGGCGAGCCGAGGGCACGGCTCTGCGAATCTCCCGGAGTGGTCCAGTCCAATTCACCTCGGCACGCGAGGTGATCCGGCTCGGTCCCTGCCCCCGCACCGACAGGCGAAGAAGCAGGAGCAGCGGGCAGGGGTCGTTCGCGAGATCGACAAGGGCGACTTTGCGGGCTGGACCACGTCATCGAGATCATCGACCTGACGACCGCCGAGGACGTCCGGGAGCAGCCAGCGTGAGCGGGTGGGGCCCGAGGGACCACGATCTGCAGCGCGCCGCGCGGACCTGTTAGAACGGCCGCTGGCCCACGCCCCAACCCGCGCGGAGCTGGATTGGGTAGCGGGCACTAACAACTACGGGCCGCCGAATACTGCGGCGCTGGCGCGAATCGGGTGCAGGTTTCGCCGTCACCGGCGCGGCCGGCCCCCGGTTAACGCGGGACCGGCTCAGTGCGCAACCGTCATCGGCGCAAGCGACGGCGTAGCTGCCAGATCCACAGCGATCCGGGGATCGCGGCCAGGAGCACCCCGGCGACGGCGGCAAGCAGCATGGCCACGGCCAGCGACACGTTCCCGCTGGCACCCGAAGTAGGAGATCTCCACCGACTGCGTGTTCTGCAAGATGAGGACCAGTAGAAGCGCCGACCGCGTACCCTGTGATGCGAACCCGCGGGCCAGAGTGCCAGCGACCGGGTCACCAGCACCTGGGGACCACTCGTTGCGAACCACTCGCCCGCCAGGCGCGCCTCGGACTCATCGGGGAACGGGCCATAGACCGCCAGCCCGGCGCCATGTCGCGCGACGAGCACGGCGAACTGATCGTGTGATGACACAAGGGTTTCCTCTCCGACGGTCTGGTGTCGCGGCGGACGAATCCACGCTCCGACCGATCGGAGATGTCAAGCTCACTTTTCGCGCCGTGAAGAAGATCTTTTTTTTTCAGCGGACTGTCTACACAAGACAGGTGTCTTGTTACAGCCACCACTTGACTTCACCCCTGCACGGAAGCGTCCATACATGTGGAGCCCGCACACCGGAGGCGCACCGGCGGGCTACCGCCCCGGCCGGGGACATGACCACCAACCCCACACCAGGAAGAAGACCACCGTCATGTGCCGCCACGAACCGTCGCCGCACCCCATCCGACAGCCCCGCCCTACGGGTCGTCCCCACCCCGGAGGACAAGCTGTGGGCCGCGCTGTACGCCCACCCCAACTCCACCGCCACTGACCTGGCCACCCAAGCCGGCCTCGGCAAGTCCACGGCCGCCAAGATCCTCGCCCGCTGGGCCACCGACGCCACGAGCACCCACGACGCCCCGCCCACCGAACAACTCGCCACTGAGCCGCCGCAGTGGCTGGCCCCCGGCGCACTACGCGGCCTCGTCGAGGGCTTCCTCCGCGACCACCCGGGCGAGGAGTTCACCCCCAACACCATCGCCAAAGCCCTCAACCGTTCCTCGGGTGCCGTGCACAACGCCCTCGAGAAGCTCGTCGCCGCCGGCTACGCCGTCAAGACTCAGGATTAGCCCAAGCGCTTTTCCCTCGCCTCTGCTTGCGGAAGCCATGTGGCCGGTGCAGCCGACGAGTAGCAGTTGATCCGCGGCGGACGTGGGTGGGGGCGTCCAAGGTGGACCTACCCCACCCACCTCCGCCGCACAGTGGCGATGTGCTGGAAGCGCTGACACGTTGACGTGCCGCCACCGCCGTTAGCGAGCTGGGTCGTGCTGCGCAAATGCGTTCTGGAGGCTCGGTCTTCGGAACCTGGCGTTGACAAACCTGGATGCGGAGCTTGGGCATGTCGCTTTCCCCGAGCGGGCTCGTCTCATCGGAGGTCGTTGCGGTCTGGCTCCACCGGTAGCGTCCCCGACGTCCATCTCCAAGTCCCTCGCGTGCCGAGGGAGTCAGGGACGAGGGGGTCGCGCCGAATGGCGTTATTTCCTAGACGAGTCGTTGCCGTGCTGGGAGCGTCGGTGTTCGTCGCGGCGTTGTCGACTGGAACGGCATCGGCCAGCGCGGGGGAAACGAACTGGGACGCCGTTCCACAGGGGGAGTTCTCCTTCGGCGGCCAGCCATCGACGGATCACCAGGGTCGGCTGGTCCTTCCTCAGCCGAAGAAGCGCAACGGCAGCAGGGAGGAGGCCAAGGACGAGGCCATTCGCTTGGGCAATTTGTCCTATCGTGACGGTCGTGAGGAGACCCAGCAGGAGCAGGAGCGACTCCGAGCGGTGGAGGCCGCCGACAGTGGGCCTCCGCAGGGGCTTCTCGACCAGTGCCTGAACCGTCCCGAGGCGCACACCGCCGAGGGCCGGGTGCTCAACCGCTACTTCTGGTGCCAGAAGTGGAAGGGAACGGCCGCCATCATCAACCCGGGGACCGGCCGTCCGGAGGGAACCTTCACTCTCGAGTACACCGCGGCGTCCTTCGCCCGTCCCGAGGACCGTGCCTGGCACGTGTGGTTCCGTGGAGACAAGGCGAGCTGGGACGGCTCGTTCACCATGTTCTCCGAGGCGCGCCTGCGGGTGGTGTGTTCGACGCTCACCGTCGGCTGCTCGGTGGACCGCGGATGGGAAACCCGGTCGCTGTGGCGATGGGACGACACCTCCTGGATGCGGTGGAACCTGCGGTCCGATGAGAACGCCGCGACCCAGCAGCCGGAGAAGATGTTGCGGAACCTGTGGGTGTTCAACGGTCAGGCCGCCGACAGCCTCGGACACGTGACGGCGCCCAGCGAAAGCTACGCACACGGTGTCCGCTGCGACTCCGCGACCTATTTCCGGACAGCGAAGGCGTGCGTGTTCACCGACGTCATCCCGCACCTCAACTACATTCGAGGTGTCGGGTACGACGAGGTCGTTGACCACATTGACACAGCCTTGAACAACCCCTCCCAGACCTACCCGTTCAAGGGCACACCGAAGAAGATCCCCGGCAAGTTCACGGGCAACCGCGCGGACCCGGGGCTCCAGCGCGTGGAACACAACGGCCCGATCTACAAGGCCAACGAGCGGGAGACGACCAAGGCATGTACCAGGCAGCCTCCCTACAACGTGGGTAACCAGCTGCCCAGCTACAACACGAGCACACGGGACTGTGACGAGTACCCGTTCAAGTCGACGATGCAGGGGTCCAGCCAGGCCAACGGGAACTTCTCCGTAAAGGACGTCGAAAGCGGCCAGAACCGGCGGGCCGGTGGCATCCTCACCGGCTACTACGACTGGGACCGCATCCTCCACGGTAACCTCGACGAGTTCTACGTGGCCCTGCGTCCCTAGTGCTAGCCTCGGCGCGTGACCCGGTTAGTTCGCGCGGTTGACGTGCCGGTTCTCGTGGATCACTCCCACTTCTACCTGCGATCGCGAGAGGCCCCCGTGCCCTCGCGATTCGCATTTTCCGACCCCAACACCGTCCTGCTCTGCGACCAGGACGAGATCGCGCTCCTCAGCGCCGGCCAGTCCCACCAGGCACATCTGCGCGCCGAGGTCTGGGACGGACCTCCACCACCACCCCCACCCGACGCCGAGGTCGAGCAGGGCGTCGTCGGGTTCACGGATCCCCACCTCCAGCCCTACAGCCTGGAGCCCGTACCCGCGGAACTCGACCTGGGCGAGCCCGGGCTGTACCACGTACGCGCGGAGCGCACCGGGAGCCGGGACCTGGTCGCCCGCCTCCACGCACCCGGTCGGGAGGGGATGGTCGAAGGGGCGGAGAGGTTCATCGTGCGGTTCTGGCCGGCCGCGCCAGAAGCGCAACCAACCCAGTCCACATTGCGAAAACTGTCGGAGCAGGAGCAGGCGATGGACGCCGTCTGGGCCTTCGCCCGTCAGTTCCCACCCTCCTAGACCAACTGGCCGACCGCGTCCCGGAGGCAATCGCGCCGACACAACCACCGGAGGCACTCACAGCCGCGACGTCGCCGGGGCCGGGCTCGGCCGGTTCATCCGTGGTACGCCACCCTCTACTGTCCGTCAGTGCGGCACGGCGGCTCAGCAGGACAGCACCCACGTGCGGGTGGCGACGTCCCAGGTGGCCTCGAGGTAGAGGCGGTTGAGGTCTGGAGAGCCGTCGGTGAGCAGGTAGCCGAGGCGTTCGCAGCGCGAGAGCCGCTCGACAATCGGTTGCCGCGACACATGCGGGTCGTCGCAAGTCGAGCAACCGCCATTGGCGGCCTAACGGAATCACATTGATCCCTCGGAGTTAATCCTCAGTCTCCTACAAGGCCCACGACCGCTCACCCAGACCTTTCACGATCTCGACGCGGCGGGCTCCGAGTGTCTCACAATTAATCTTGTGTGGGTCTTGCTTGGCGGTCAGGGACGGCTCCGGCGTGGCTGGTCGCCGCTGTGACAAGGCTTGTGGTGGTTACGGCACCGCACGGCGGGGGGCGGGTCGGGATCCCTCACGCGACAGGAACAAGGAACTGCCTCCCGGAAAACCCGACACGATTCCTCGGAGAACCGGGAAGAAGCGGTTCACCGCCTGTTGATCCTAGGAATCGGAGGCGTATCCACAACGTGTTCTCGGTTACCCAACTTCCTCCGAAGTTCTCACCGAGCCGTTGGCCGGCCCGCCACTCCCACCCACGAACGCCACCCCTCAGCGCGTGCGGACCCGGCCATTCCGGATGCTATCACCCGTCTCGGTGACGCTACAACGGAAGCGACATCTCGACCCGGTCCGCCGTGGCGAGGGCCGGCCTCCCCCGAGACAGACGCGCCAGAACCGACAACCCGCCCGAACCATGGCAGTTCGTCCCCAAAAAGAGAGAACCCGCAGAAAGAAGAGGGCCTGGTCAGGACATGTCCTGACCAGGCCCTCTTCTCCGTGTGCCTAGCACGAGTGGAGCTGACGGGATTCGAACCCGTGACCCCCACACTGCCAGTGTGGTGCGCTACCAACTGCGCTACAGCCCCTCGGTGGTGCGTACCTACGTTACAACACGCCTCGTCGGCGGCTTCACTCACCCCGTCGACTGGGCGGAGCCGGCGAAGACTCGCCCCGACGTGGATCACCAGAGAGCCCCAGGACACCGTGATCAGTCCTCGGAGCACCGGGATCGGGAGAACGACCAGGGGGCGCGCTCCGGGCCAGGAGGCGGGCCGCCAGGGGACGGAGATGGCGGATCGAGACCCGGGAATGCCGAAGGCCCTGGGCGGGAAGCGGTGGAGCTTCCTGTCCAGGGCCTTCGGGGCTATCTCAACCGAGTGGAGCTGACGGGATTCGAACCCGTGACCCCCACACTGCCAGTGTGGTGCGCTACCAACTGCGCTACAGCCCCGTGCGGTCTCGCGCCGTTCCTCGGGGTTCCCCCCTCGGCGGTGCGGTGCATACGCTACAACACGACGCCCCCGAAAACGAAATCGGGGGGAGCCCTCCGCCGGCCAGATCTAGCTCACACCCCCGGTGACCTGCTAGAACAGGCCAGATGACGGTTGAGCACAGTGTCGTGCCCCACCTCGTCGACCCCGGCGCGGAGGGCGCGAACCCGGAGCGGCGGCGCGAGCTGCAACAGCACCGGCTGCGGACCCTGGTCGACCGGCTCCTCGCCGGCGGCGGCATCCAGGCGGAGCGGCTGCGCGCGGCGGGAGTCCGCCAGGGCCTCGACGTGTCGCTGGGCGACCTCCACCGACTGCCGACGGTGAGCAAACCGGACCTGTGGGAGCACTACCCGTTCGGGCTCCGGCTCGCGCCCGAGACCGACATCGTGTGCGTGCACGGCTCGTCGGGCACCGGGGGCCGGCCCACCCTGATCCCCTACACCGCCCACGACCTCGACGTCTGGGCCCAGGTGATGGCCAGAGCCCTGGGCGGGGCCGGCGCGACCCGCACCAGCATCATCCACTGCGCCTACGGCTACGGACTCTTCACCGGCGGCCTCGGCGTCCACCACGGCGCGATCCGGCTCGGAGCGACGGTCGTCCCGATGTCCGGGGGCATGACGGACCGCCAACTGCGCATGCTGATGGACCTACGCGCGGACGTCCTGTGCTGCACCCCGTCCTACGCGATCCACCTGGGAGAGGCGCTGCGCGCGTCGGGAGTGGCCCCGGAGGAGCTGGCGCTGCGGGCGGGAGTGTTCGGGGCGGAGCCGTGGACCGACGGGATGCGCGCCCAGATCGAGCAGTCGCTGGGGCTGCGCGCCCTGGACATCTACGGCCTGTCCGAGGTGATCGGCCCCGGCGTGGCCTGTGAGTCGCTGGACTCCGAGGGCATGCTCAACGTCGCCGAGGACCACTTCTACGTGGAGGCGGTCGACGACGAGGGGCGCCCTGTGCCGGACGGCACCCCCGGCGAGCTGGTGTTCACCACGCTCACCAAGACCGGGATGCCCCTGCTGCGCTACCGCACGGGCGACATCGCGCGCCTCGCCGGGCCCGCCCCCGGCTCGCCCCGCACGCTGCGGCGGATGAGCCGGCTGCTGGGCCGTCGCGACGACATGCTCGTCGTGCGGGGCGTGAACGTCTTCCCGTCCGAGATCGAGGCGGTGCTGCTCTCGGACGAGCGGGTCGCCCCGCACTACCTGGTCGTGGAGGACCGGAGGGACCCGGCGCGCCCGGAGCTGCGGATCGCCGTCGAGCCCTTCGCCGACTCGGTCGCCGGGGACGCGGCGGAGGCCCTGCGGCGCGACCTGGTCGGCAGGCTCCGGGAGCGGCTGGGGATCGGCTGCGTGGTGACGGTGCTCCCGCCGGGCGGGGTGCCGCGCAGCGAGACCGGCAAGGCCCGCCGACTGGCCCGGTGGACCGGGGGCGAGCCGCCCGTCCGCGGCCTCGGCTGACCCCGTCGGAGACCAGGAACGGGAACGGGGGTGGCACCGCGTCGGTGCCACCCCCGTCGTCGCCTCGCCGACCCCCGCCCGGTGGACCCAGCCGCCCGGTGGACCCAGCCGGCCGGCGCGACCAGCCCGGCCGGCTCAGCCCTGGCCGGACTGTTCGATCGCCTTCTTCAGCCAGTCGCCGTCCTGGAGGTCGATCATCGTGCCGTTGACCGTGATGGTCGGGGTGCCGAAGCTCTTGCCCTGCGCGGACTCCCGCTGGAGGGCCGGGTTGTTGCTCGCGGCGTCGAGCTGCTTCTTGATCTGCTCGTTGTACTTGCCGCCCCGCACGGCCGCCTCGAAGTCACCGCCGGAGATGCCCACGGCCTGCCCGAGCTTCACGAGCTGGTCCTGGGTGTAGCCCTTGCCGCCCTCCTTGGGCTGGTTGGCGAAGAGGCTGGCGTGGAAGTCGGGGAACTTCCCGGTGCTCGCGGCCGCGATCGCGGCGTTGGCCGCCTCCAGCGAGTACCCCGCCGGGTTGGAGTAGCGGTCCAGCAGGTTGAGGATGTGGTACCGGACCTTGATCTTGCCGTCGGCCACGGCCTTCTCGACCTGCTCGCCGTAGATCTTCTCGAAGGAGCCGCAGGCCGGGCAGAGGAAGTCCTCGTAGACGTCCACGGTGACCTTGGCCGCGTCGTTGCCGGCGACCACCGTGCCGTCGTCCTCGACCTTGGTCGGGTACTGCGCGTGCGCGGTGGTCACGGGGATGTCCCCCGCGCCGCCGGAGGTGCTGTTGTTCCTGGTGTAGAGCACGCCGCCGATCACCGCGACGGCCATCACCACCACGATGACCACGCCGATGATGACGTTGCGGCGGTCGTTTCCGCCGCGTGCCGCGGCCACCGCCCTCGCCGCCTGCGTGGTCTGCTTCCGCTTCCGCGCGGTCCGTTCGGCGCCGCCCACGTCCAGCATCCCTCCTACGTCTCGGCCGGGACGGGTTCGTCCCGGTCGTCCCCATCATCCCCGGCCGGGGTCCTCCGGCCCACGCCCAGCCAGCCGTCGACGGACAGCAGCGAGCGGGGCCGGACCACCAGCCAGACGGCCAGCGCCAGGAAACCGGCGTCCCTGGCCAGCTCCTGGGGGTAGCGGGTCTGGCCGGGCGCGACCTCGCCGCCCCCGCCGAAGCAGCCGCAGTCGATGCTCAGCCCCCGCGCCCAGGCCTGCGCGATGCCGGTGACGAACGCGAGCAGCACCAGGCAGGACAACACCGCCACCACCCTGGTGCCGACGCCGAACAACACCAGCACGCCGAGCCCGAGTTCGACGAACGGCAGCGCGGCGGCGACGGGACCGGCCAGCGCGTCCGGCAGCAACCGGAAGGCCTGCACCGCCAGATAGGTCTTCTCCGGGTCCGCCGCCTTGAGCGTGCCGGAGACGAGCCACACCGCGGCCAGTCCGAACCGGACCAGCGTGCCGAGCAGGTCCCCGACCGGCCAGCGGGCGGGCATTCCGACAGCCATCGGCTTCGCCACGCGCCGAGGGTACCGACGCACGCTGAGGAGAGGCTTAACCACCCACGGTCACTCGACGGATACCCTTCGTCATCACCCGCCGTTCACGGTCCGCAGCGGTGATCTGACTCGATCCAGGTCGACTGGGCTGCGTCTTCTCAGGCTAGCCACACCTTCGCAAGGCTGTCCTGAGTGGACGATCGCTCCCTACAGTGACGGTGTGGCGCAGATCCAGAGGGCGGGCCATGGCGAGGTCGGGCACACCCACTCGGACGTCTCGGGAGGGTGGCTGCGGCCGGCGGTCTTCGGCGCGATGGACGGGCTGGTCACCAACATCGCGTTGGTCGCGGGCGTCGGCGGGGGCGGCGCGGGGACCGAGGTGATCGTGCTGTCCGGCGTGGCCGGGCTCGTGGCGGGGGCCTTCTCCATGGCGCTCGGCGAGTACGCCTCGGTGGACACCCAGAACAGCGCGGTGCGCGCCGAGGTCGCGGTGGAGCGGGCGGAGCTGCGCGACAACCCCGAGGCGGAACAGGCCGAGCTGGCCGACATGTACGTGGCGATGGGGCTGACGCGGGCGACGGCGGAGCGGGTGGCGGCCGAGGTCCACGCGGACCCGGAGCTGGCGGTCCGCGTGCACGTGACGCAGGAGCTGGGGGTCGACCCCGACGAGCAGCCCTCGCCGTGGACCGCGGCCGTGTCGTCATTCCTGTGCTTCGCGGTGGGCGCGCTCGTGCCGCTGGCGCCGTTCCTCCTCGGCCTCACCTCGCTCGTGGCCGGGTTGCTCGTGGGCGCGGTCGGCCTCTTCCTCACCGGCGCCCTGGTCGCGCGCTGGACCACCCGGCCGTGGTGGCGCAACGGGCTGCGCCAGCTCGGGTTCGGGGCGCTCGCTGCCGGCGCGACCTTCCTCGTCGGCTCCCTCGTGGGCGTGGCCGCGCACTGAGCCGGACGCCGGAGCCGGCGCCGTCCTGACGGCGGACCGGACATCCGGGCACGCGCGGTGATCAACGGCGCGTTGTTATGGCCCTTTGTTATGACCAGGGCTATTCCCTTCGCCCATTCGGGTTGCAAGCATCCTCCGCTGAATGACTCATCGTGCCGACTCTCTCACCTAACGGAGTGGACCACTCCACCCGGAGAGGGAAGGACCCCTGCACACGAGGAGGATGCATGTCCGCACGCACCAGGCTGCGGGGTCGAACACTGGGCGTCGCCGCCACCCTCGCGGCGCTGTCCGCCGCCGCGCTCACCGGCGCCGGCGGCACCGCGGCCGCGGCGCCCGCCGAGCAGCTCTCCGGCGGCCAGCTCGCCGCCGTCGACTACCTCAGCGGCAAGGGCGTGGACCGCACCGAGGCGGTGCGCCGGGTGCTCGCCCAGGAGGGCCAGACGCGCACCGCGACCCAGCTCGCCGAGCGGCTCGGCGGCCGGATGGCCGGCGCCTACCTCGACCAGGGATCGGGCGCCCTGGTCGTGAACGTCACCGACGACGGCGCGGCCGACGAGGTGCGCCGCACCGGGGCCACCGCCAAGAAGGTGGACCGCGGCGTCACCGACCTCAACGCCGCGAAGGCCAGACTCGACGCCGCCGGGAAGAGCGCCAAGGGCGCGAGCTGGTACGTCGACGTGCCGAACAACCAGGTCGTCGTCCAGGTCCCCACCGACGAGCAGGCCGGCGTGACCGACCTGCTGCGCACCGCCGAGTCGCTGGGTGGCGCCGCCCGCGTGGAGCGCGTCGAGGGCCGCGCCACCACGCAGGCCGCCAACCTCTACGGCGGTCAGCAGATCGAGTTCAGCGTCGGCGGCAACAGCTACGTCTGCTCGGTCGGCTTCAACGCCACCGACCGGTACGGCAGGGCCGCGATGATCACCGCCGGCCACTGCGCCGACGGCATCGACAACGGCGCGTTCTACCGCAACGGCACCTACCTCGGCACGGCCCAGGCGCACAGCTTCCCCGGCAACGACTACGCGTACTCCACGATCGACACCCGCAACTGGGCGCCGCAGGGCGCGGTGTCGCAGTACAACGGGTACGCGGTGCGCGTGGCCGGAGCCTCCCAGGCGCCGGTGGGCACCACCGTCTGCAAGTCCGGCCGCACGACCGGTTGGACCTGCGGGCAGATCCAGGCCTACAACGTGTCCGTCAACTACGACAACGGCGACGGCACGACCTCCACGGTCAGCGGCCTGGTGCGCAGCAACACCTGCACCGAGGGCGGCGACAGCGGCGGCTCCTGGATCGCCGGCAACTACGCCCAGGGCGTGACCAGCGGTGGCGTGGGCTACCGGCAGAACGGCAAGACCGTCTGCGGCGAGAAGGTGGGCCAGCCGAACGTGGCCTACTACCAGCCCATCGGGGAGATCCTCTCCACCTACGGCCTGACCCTCAGGACCTCCTGACGGCGACCGGCGGCGGAGGGGGCGGCGGCAGCGCCGCCCCCTCCGTCGTCGGCGGCAGCGCCGCCCCCTCCGTCGTCGGCGGGTGCGTCTCGGGGTGGTCGGCGAACCACCGGGCGAAGCACGGGTTGTTGTTGACCAGCCCCAGGTACGCCCTGGCGGCGGTCTCGAACAACACCTCCGCGTACTGTCCCGCGCCGACCTCGCGCCAGGCCACGTACCGGCGGATGGGCACGGGGTCGCCCGCCAGCATCCGCACCACGATCCCGTCCGCCTCGCGCGACGTGGCCCGGCAGGGCGCGATGCAGCGGCCCATCCGGAGGAAGTGCCGCTGCGACACCGGGTCGTCCGAGTAGTGGCGCACCCGGGGCATGAACCCGGCCGCCCCGCACGCGGCGAGGAACGCCGCCTGGCTGCCCTCCTCGTCCGGGGTGCACAGGATCCACTCGTCCTCGGCGAGATCCGCCAGCTCCAGCTCGTCCCGCCCGGCCAGCGGGTGCGCCGCGCCCAGCGCCACCATCGTCGGCTCGCTCGGCACCAGCACCCGGTAGGCCACCCCCTCCGGCCAGCGCAGCTCGTAGCCGGGGTGCTCGAACACGCTCACCACGTCGAGCTGGCCCTGCGCCACCATGTCCAGCAACGTCGGCGCGGACAGGCCGATCCGGCCCCGCACCTCCATGGCCGGCAACCGCTCCTCGAGCAGCCGGATCCACCCGGTGTTGAGCCGCCCCTGTACCCCGCCGACCCGCAGGACGGTGCCGGCCGGCTCCGTGGTGTTCCTGGTGATCGCCTGAAGGTGGTCGACGCCGGCCAGCACCCCGCGCGCGGCGTCGACGAGCATCCGCCCGTACGCCGTGATCCGCGCCTCGGTGCGGCCCCGCTCGAAGACCTCGGCGCCCACCATCCGCTCGATCCGCTGCAACTGGGCGGTCAGCGCGGGTTGGGACAGGCCCAGCCGGGTCGCGGCCTGGGTGAGGCTGCTGGTGTCCGCGATCGCGCAGAGCATGCGCAGGTGGCGGATCTCCAGTTCGGGCATGAGCCCAGTTATGACCGGTTCGGGTGACAGGGGCAACCCGTCGTTGGTTTGGTCCCCGCGTCCTTCCGGGCCAATGCTGAGCCGAACGGGCTAGTCGCCCACGTCCGGACGAAGCTCCGGTCGGTCCGCGAACCACCGTGAGTAACAAGGGTTGTTGTCGACCTGCTCCAGGTACGCCTGCACGACCGAGCCCCGCACGGCGCGCGCCACCCGCTCCGGCAGCGCCGTCCGCCACCCCACGATCCTGCGCACCCAGATCGGGTCGCCGACCAGCCGCCGCACCACCATCGAGGCGTTCTCCCGCGACGTGGCCAGGCACAGCGTCACCGCGACGCCGGCCTGCACGGCGTGGCTCGCCGCGAGCGAGCTGGACACGTTGTGGTGGATCTGGGGTGTGAACCCGCAGGCCGCGCACGCGGCGAGGAACGCGCCGTGCACGCCCGTCTCGTCGGGGGGCTCCAGGGCCCACCGCTCGCGCGCCAGCTCGGCCAACGGGATCGCGTCGGCGTGCGCGAGCCGGTGCCCGCGGTGCAGCGCGACGTGGATCGGCTCGAACGGTTGCAGCACCCGGTGCGCCACGCCCTCCGGCCACACCAGCTCGTAGCCGGGCACCTCGTGCACCTCGGCCGCGTCGAGCTGGTCGCCGGCGAGCAGGCGGACCAGGGACCGGGAGGTGCTCCCGGTGCGGATGCGCACAGCCATGCCGCCGAGCTGCTGCTCCAGGAGGGCGGCCCACCGCGCGGTCAACCGCGTCCCGACGGTGCCGATGCGCAACGCCGCGCTGCCCGCGTCGTCCTTGTTCTGGCGGAGCAACGAGTTGAGGTGGTCCATCCCGACGAGCACGCCCCGGGTGGCGGACAGGACGACCTGCCCGTAGGGCGTCGGCCGCACACCCGTCCGCGTCCGCTCGAACAGCGTCCCGCCGATCGTCCGCTCGATCCGCTTGAGCTGGGAGGTCAACGCGGGCTGGGTGAGCCCGAGCCGGGCGGCGGCCTGGGTGAGGCTGCCGGTTTCCGCGATCGCCTGCAACACCCGCAGGTGGCGGATCTCCAACGACACAGGCCAGTTATCGCCTAATCGTGGCAAACGGACAAGCCGGGAGCGCGATCCTGTTCGATCTGTCACCAGGTGCCCGCTGAGCGGACACCTTCGCGCAGGTCGATCCCACTCTTTCCCGTGACAGTCGAACGCCGGCCGTCACATCTCGCTGTCCTGGGGCCCGTCCCCGATCACCGGCGGTGGGGGCTGGTCGATCCCGTCGAGCCACACGTCGTCCTCCTCCTCCAGGTAGGAGGGCCGCTGGCGCTCGCGGTCCCCTGCCCCACCCCCGGCGCCGTTCCCGACACCGGCCATCCCCACCGGCCCCGCGGGTCCCGCCGTTCCCGCACGACCCGCCGGTCCTCCGGCGCCCGTGCCACCCGCCGGACCGAAGCCTCCCGACCCCGAGGCCCCGCCCGGACCAGGGCCGACGACCGGGCCGAACCCGCCACCACCCGGGCCTCTCCCACCCGGGGGGAAGCCACCACCCGCTCCGCCCCCGCTGGACCAGCCACCGAGGCCACCGCCCGCCCCACCGAGGGAACCCGCGCCCGAGGGCGGACGTCCCGGGCCGGTTCCTCCCGGCCCACCGGGTCGCCGGCCCGTACCACCCGCCGGAGCGTTCCCGCCGTCGCCCCCGACACCGCGCCAACCACCCGCCGTGCCCCCGCCGGCCACCACGCCACCAGCACCGGAAGAGACGCCCGTGCCACCGCCCGTTCCCGCCGGACCTGTCCCGGCGTTCCCACCGGAGTGGGTGCTCCCACCGGAGTGGGTGTTCCCACCACCGGGCGGACCTTCGCGCCCGCCCGCGCCGGGCTCCGCCCCCTGGTGCCGAACCGTGTCCGTGACCACGGTCCCGTCACCGCCGCCAGGCCGCTGATCCCGGGTTCGATCGGTGTCCCTCCTGGCCTCCACCGACCCCCATTCGTCCACGGTTGCCCTCGGCCGGTGGTCGTCGGCGGTGACCTCGCTGGTGACGCGCGGCGCCTCCTCGAAGATCGGCAGGGAGGCCGTGTTGGCGCGCGTGGCGTTCGAGTAGGACCGCGCGACGGCGCGCGCCGTCTCCTCCGCCTCCCGCGCCAGGGCCTCCATGACCTCCTGGTCCAACCGCTGGAGGACGAACACGTACGGCGACGTGGTCAACTTCGTGGTGACCAGGGGGACGTCGACGACCTGCGGCAGCGCGTAGACGGTGGAACTCACGTACTGGATCTGGTTCCACACCGCGTCGCAGACGAGCTGGGTGTGCTCCTTCGCGGTCAACGCGTGTCGCACGAGGGGCGACACACCAGAGCACATCGCGTCCGCCGCCGCGCCCTCCCACACCGCGTTCGCCTGCCTCAGCGCGTCGGACACCAACTGCGCCGCCCGGTCGAAGTGCCCGGCGACCCCGGACCCCTCCGCGAGCAACTCGCGCGCGTCGCTCAGCCCGTCGAGCTGGGCGCGCGCGAACATCTCGTTGATCTTCTGGTGGCTCATGCCCTCCCAGTGGGTCCCCTCCTGGTCGAGGGCGCTCTCCCACCACGCCATGTCACTCCCCGTCCCCCTCAGCTCCCCGCCGGCAGGTTCGCCAGCACCATCCGCGCCACGCTCTCGGCGAACCCGCACGGATCCCGGTAGCGCGGGTCCCGCCCGGTGATGCGGCCGAAGTTCACGTGGAACTGCTGATCCGCGGCGACTCCCACCGCCAACGCGCAGGACTGGGTCACGGCCTCCAGACGAACAGCCGGGTAGCCGTCGACCTCGCTCGGCTGGAAGTTCCCGAAGTTCCCCCTGCGGCGGTACACCTCGTCCAGTCCCCGGCGCCGGGTGTCCGGACTGATCAGCACACGGAGGTTGCCGTTCTGCCACGCGCACTGCTCCTCGCCGAAGAGCGAGGTGTTCTTCTCACCGGGGCGGGTGAAGGTGAGTTCGGCCTGCTGGGCCGGGGACAGGAGGGCACAGGGGTCCATCCCCCGGAGGTTCTTCGGATGCGCGACCGCCGGAGCCTTCCGCCCTCCGGGGTCGGGGGACGGGCTCCCGGTCGTCGCCGACGTCGACGCGCCCGACGTGGAGCTTCCGTCGGTCGCACCGGCCGCCCTCGGTGTTCCTCCCTCCTTCTGAGCACAGCCCACCAGCAGAAGGCCCACCGCGACGAACCCCACCAACACCCGTGCCCGAAACAGCCCCATGATTCGCCGCTACCCCCGGAACCCGTGGTTGTCGTCCGCCCGCTGGTACTCACCGAGCGCCTGGTCGATCTGGTCGACCACGCCCTGGTAGGCCCGGATCGCACTGTCGATCGCCCGCGCCGCCGAACCCGCCTCGTCCCGGGTGGTCCCGCCGAGCTTCTCCGCGAACTCGATGCTCGCCACCTCCTCGACCGGAGGTTTCATCAGCGCGAGCTGGCCGATCTTCTCCTTGGCCGTCTGAAGTTCGGCGAGCGCGTCCTGGAACTTCGCCCTCAGCGCTGGCGCCTGGTCCCGGTGGACGGTGAAACCGGCGGAGGGCGCCAGCGACGCGCCCGAGGACCCGGTGTCCGCCCCCGGGACCGAGGCGGCGGCGACATCGCCGGCGCCGGGCACGATGAGGCGCAGGAGGTCGGTCACGTTCCCCTCTTCCGTCAGAGGTGGCAGTGGACCGAGTCTCCCGAGGGTTGCCCGTCTGTGGCGCGGATCTCAGCCAAGATCAATCGACTGGAGCAGTTCCAGCACCAGATTGGTGATCCGCCGTTCGTCGGCAGGCGCGACCGTGACGTACCCGGACCGCTCGTACAGGGCATACCGTCCTTCGACGGTGTCGAAGACGTTCACCACCCCGGGCGCCCGACGTCGCCGTCCGAGACCATCCCGGGCCGCCGCGCCGAGCTGCCCCGCGCGCAACCGGGGAGCGCTCACGACCGCCGTCAGCATCCGCGCGTCGTTGCCCCGCATCCCGGCCTCGACCAACGCGGACGTGAACCCCTGTCCCGCCTCGCCCGACGCCACGGCGGCCTCGTCGAGAACCCGCGCCGCGACGCTCACGGCGCGCCCGGAGCCCCTCGGCGTCCGGCCGATCAACCCGACCACAGCGTCGACCAACGCCTCCGCGCGCACGGTGTCCGTCCAGACCCGGCCGTCCGCCAGCACGCCCACCGCCGCCCACTCCCCCCGGGCCGCGGCCAGGCCACGCAGCTCCCGCCCGGGGTCCACGGCCCACCGCAGGTCCACGGAGACGCTCGGCCGGGCCAACGTCGCCAGCACGTCGGCGAGCCGGCCGTCGACGTCGTCACCCGTGACCAGGCCCCGCGCCGCGAGCCCCTCCCACGCCTCGCGGTAGGCGTTCCTGGCCTGGTCGGTGGTCCCGCCGACCTCCTGGACGTTCAGCTCCAGCGGCCTGGCGCCCAGGCCCAGCCGGCGCCACAGCGCGACGAACTCCGTCGGCAGCAGTTCCGTCCACATCGTTCCCCCCGACATCCTGTTACGGGGAGTGACGTTAGTAGGACGATCAGCGACCGGTAAACGGCGGCTTGGCCCCGCCCGGCTCCACCGTCGGCACGTCGGGCCCCTCGTCCAGCCGGCCGCACTCCGGCGTCGCCTCCTCGGCGGCGTGCTCGGTCGGACCGCCGCGCGGCAGGGTCTCCGGGGCGGGGATCCAGGCGAGCATCGCGAACAGGAACATGGCGCCGGTCAGGGCGAAGGCCACCGGGTAGGACAGCGAGTCGGCGAGCAGGCCGGCGACCAGCGGTCCGAGGATGGCGCCGACGTCGGCCGCCATCTGGAAGCCGGCGAGCACCGGGCCGCCGCGCCCCCTGGCGCCCACGATGTCCGCCAGCGCGGCGCTCTGCGGCGGGCTGAGCAGGCCCGCCCCCAGACCGGCGACCAGCGAGGCGGCCAGGAACGTCCACATCTCGTGGGTGAACCCGATCGCGATCGTGCCGACGGCCGAGACGGCCAGGCCGGCCAGCACCATCGGCTTGCGGCCGCGCGCGTCGGCCAGCCGGCCGGAGACGATGAGCAGCGCGGCGTTGCCCACGGCGAAGACCGACAGCGAGATCCCGGCCAGGCCCTCGCTGTGGTGCAGCACCGCCGTGACGAACAGGGGGACCAGGGAGACCCGCACCCCGAAGACCGTCCAGCCGAACGCGAAGTTCGAGGCCAGCGCGGCCCGGTAGGTGGGGTGGCGGAGGGCGGACCAGAAGGTGACGGAGGCCTGCCCGTCACCGCGTTCCGGCGCGGCCAGCCGCGACCGGCGCAGCAGCAGCCAGGCGAGGCCCGCCGCCACGAACAGCGTGCCGCCGTACACGAGGAACGGGGCGCGCAGCGAGACCTCGACCAGACCGCCGCCGACCAGCGGGCCGGCGATGTTGCCGAGGAGGAAGCCGGTGGACCACAGGCCCGAGGCGCGCCCGCGCAGCTCGGGCGGGGTGACCCTGATCAGCAGCGCGACCGCCGAGACGGTGAACATCGTCGAGCCGGTGCCGGCCAGCGAGCGGAACAGCAGGAGCTGCCAGTAGCTCTGGGCGAACGCGCACACGCCGGTGGCGACCGCGACGATGAGGATGCCGACCAGGTAGATCGGGCGTTCCCCGAAGAAGGCGACGAGCCGCCCGCTGACCGGCGCGAAGACCAGCCGCATGGCGGCGAACACGCTCACGATGATCGACGCGGCCGTCACGCCGACGTCGAAGCTCTTGGCGAACGTCGGGAGGGCGGGCGCGACGACGCCGAAACCGATGGCGATCACGAAGCCGGCGGCGACGAGCACCCACACCTCGTAGGGGAGCCGGCGCGGGGCCGCCGGGGCCGTGGAGGACGGGGGCCTCGCCCCGGTCGCCGCTGTCACCTGTCGCCTCCCCGTCCCATTCTTAGCCACGCTAAGGGTAAGGGAGGTCGCAAACTCGGTGCCGGGACCGCGCCCGGCACCCGGCAGACTGACCGGCGATGGATCTGCCCCCGCTCCCCGACCTGCCGGTCCGCGCCGTCCTCGACCACGTGAGCGCCACGCTCACCGACTCTGGCACGGCGGTGCTGATCGCGCCGCCCGGCACCGGCAAGACCACCCTCGTGCCCCTCGCCCTGGCCGCGGGAACACCCGGACGGGTCGTCGTCGCCGAGCCACGCCGGCTGGCGACCCGGGCCGCCGCCGCCCGGATGGCCGAACTGCTCGGCCAACCGGTGGGACGCGCCGTGGGCTACTCGGTGCGCGGGGAACGCCGCGTGTCGCCGGACACCCGGGTCGAGGTCGTCACCTCGGGCCTGCTGGTCCGGCGGTTGCAGTCCGACCCCGAACTGTCCGGGGTGGACGTCGTCGTCCTCGACGAGTGCCACGAACGCCACCTGGACGCCGACCTGTCGCTCGCGCTCCTGCTCGACGCCCGCGCCGGCCTGCGGCCCGACCTGCGCGTCCTCGCCACCTCGGCCACGGTCAACGCCGAGCGGCTCGCCGCGCTGCTCGGCGGCGGCACCGACGCGCGGGTCGGCCCGGCGGGCGACGCCGCGTCCCTCGCGCCCACGGTCGTCGTGCGAGGCCGCACCCACCCGGTCCGGGTCAGCCACATGCCGCCCGCCAGGGGCGAGCGGACGGAGGCGTGCGTCGCCCGCGCCACGCGTGTGGCGCTGGCCGAGGGAGACGGCGACGTCCTGGTGTTCCTGCCGGGGGCGGCGGAGATCCGGCGCGTGGCCGAGCACCTGCGTGACCTCGACGGGGTGGACGTCCTCCCCCTCCACGGCCGCCTGCCCTCCTCGGCGCAGGACGCCGCGCTCCGCCCCGGGCCCCGGCGGCGCGTGGTGCTGTCGACGGCCGTCGCCGAGTCGAGCCTGACCGTTCCCGGGGTCCGCACCGTGGTCGACTCCGGGCTCGCCCGGGTCCCGAGGATGGACCACCGGCGCGGCCTCGCCGGTCTCGCGACCGTGCGGGTGTCGGCGGCGGTGGCCGAGCAGCGGGCGGGACGCGCGGGCCGCGAGGCCCCCGGCCGCGTCTACCGGTGCTGGCCGGAACACGAGCACGCCACGTTGCCGCGCCACCCCGAGCCGGAGATCCGCGCCGCCGACCTGACCAGGCTCGCGCTGGAGCTGGCCTGTTGGGGCACGCCGGACGGCGAGGGCCTGGCCTGGTGGGACGCCCCGCCGGCCGGGGCGCTGGCGGCGGGACGCGAGGTGCTGCGCGGCCTCGGCGCGGTGGACGAGGCCGGCGCGGTGACCGACAGGGGCCGGCGGATGGCCGCCCTCGGGCTGCACCCCCGGCTGGCCAGGGCGCTGGTCGACGGCGCGGACGAGGTGGGGCCGCGCGCCGCCGCCGAGGTGGTCGCGCTGCTCGACGACGACTCGCTGACGTCGCGGACCGACCTCGCGGCGGCGGTGCGGGCGCTGCGGGCCGAGCGGCCCCGCCGGTGGGAGCGGGAGTCCGAGCGGCTGGCCAGGCTCGTCGGCGGCACGCCGCGACGCCACGAGGACCCGGCGCTCGTCGCGGCGCTGGCCTACCCGGAGCGCCTGGCCCGACGCCGCGCGCCAGGGTCCGACGTGTACCTGATGGCCGGGGGGACGGCCGTGGAGCTGCCGCCCGGCTCGGGTCTGGGCGAGGCGGAGTGGCTGGCCGTGGCGGTCGCCGACCGCGACCCCGGCCGCTCCCACGCCCGGGTGCGCCTGGCGGCCGTCGCGGACGAGCCGCTGGCCAGGCGGGCCGCCTCCCACCTTCTGTCCACTGTGGACGAGGTGGACTGGGTCGACGGCGACGTGGTCGCCCGGCGCGTCGAACGGCTCGGCGCGATCACCCTGTCCGCCCGCCCCCTGCGGGACCCCGAGCCGGACCTGGTGCGGGACGCGCTCGTGCGGGGCCTGCGCTCCGACGGCCTCAATCTCCTCCGGTGGAGCGGGGACGCCCTCGCCCTGCGGGAGCGCATGGCCTTCCTGCGCCGGGTGCTCGGCGACCCGTGGCCGGCCGTCGACGACGACAGCCTGCTGGCCGAGAACGACACCGACGACACCCTCGGGCGGTGGCTCGGGCCGGAGCTGTCCACCGCGCGCCGGCGCGCCGACCTGGAGCGGGTGGACGCCGGCGCGGCCCTGCGTCGGCTGCTGCCGTGGCCGGAGGCCGCCCGGATGGACGAGCTGGCGCCGGAGCGGATCGCGGTCCCGTCGGGCAGCCGCGTGCGGGTCGACTACAGCACCGAGCAGCCGGTGCTCGCGGTCAAGGTGCAGGAGGTGTTCGGGTGGGACCGCACCCCGCGGATCGCCGACGGCCGGGTCCCGCTGCTGCTGCACCTGCTGTCACCCGCGCGCCGACCAGTCGCCGTGACCGCCGACCTCGCCTCGTTCTGGCGGTCCGGCTGGCTCCAGGTGCGGGCCGAACTGCGCGGGCGCTACCCGAAGCACGCCTGGCCGGAGGACCCCACCACCGTCCCCGCCCACCGCGGCACCGCCCGCCGCGCCGGCGGCTCCGGTTCGGGAGGATGAGGACATGCTGCTGGTCAGTGCCTGCCTCGCCGGAGTCCCCTGCCGCTACGACGGGCGAGCCAAGACGGTCGAGGAGCTGCGGGACGCGGTGGGCCGCGGCGAGGCGGTCGCGGTGTGCCCGGAGATGGCCGGCGGGCTGCGCACGCCGCGCCGACCCGCCGAGATCGTGGGCGGCACGGGCGACGACGTCCTCGCGGGACGCGCCCGTGTGCTGGACGACGCTGGTGAGGACCTCACCGAGGAGTTCGTGGCGGGAGCGCACCACGCGCTGGAGGTCGCGCGGCGGCACGGCGTCGACCGCGCCGTGCTCCACGACCGCAGCCCGAGCTGCGGCAGCCAGGCGATCTACGACGGCGCGTTCCACGGCCGCACGGTCCCCGGCGCGGGCGTGACCGCCGCCCTCCTGCTCGCCCACGGCATCGAGGTCCAGCCGCCCGAGACCACCGGCTGACGGCCTCGCCGACTCCCGTCGGCCTGCCCGGTGCCTGACCGTGTCGCGGCGGGGCCCCGGCAGGTCTCGTCGAGCGAAACCCCGGTGCGGACGGGTGAGAACCCTCGTCATGGTGACGTCACGTCCCTAACTTCACACGCGGCGTAACGACACGGGGAGGGCTCGATGAGCGCACACCCGGACGGGACCAGGAGCGGTCGGCGACGGAGCTGGGCGGAGAGACAGGCCCTGGCCGCCCGCCTCACCGCCCGCATCGCGGCCCGCGAGGCGGAGCTGGCCGGAATGCTGCGCGACGCCATGCACCACCCCGGACGCGTCGGCCTCGACCTCCTGCTGCACCCGAACGAGCTTCACCCCTTCGTGCCAGGGCCACTGGTCCACCCCGCGCCCGCGACCCCCGAGCCCCAGACCGGGCAGGCGGGCCACGGCCTGCTCGGCCGGCTGACCCGCCGACGCCCGCCGTCCACGCTCGTGGAGCGGGAGTGGGCCCGCGTGCAGGCCGACCAGGTCGCCGCCGACCACCAGCGGCAACTCGCCCTGGCAGCCGCGCGCCGGGCGCACACCGAACGCGCCCGCGTCTTACGGGAGCAGCTCCGCGAGGAACACGCCGGTGTGCGTCAGCTCGCCGCCCGCATCGCGTCGGGCGCGCCCGACGCCGTTCAGGACTACTTCGGTCGGGTGCTGCGTTGCTCGCCGTGGCCCGTGGGTCTCCCCCGGGCGGCCCTCGCCCTGCGCTACCAGCGCGCGGCACGACGACTGCTGGTCTCCTGGCCGTTGCCGCCCCGTGAGGTGATCCCGAGCGCCGCCGCGTTCCGCCCGGACCGGGGGCGGCGCGGCGTCGCGGCGGTGTCCCGCTCCGAGTCCGACTTCCGCACCCGCTACACGCACCTCCTCGCGGCCATCGCGCTCCGGGTGGCCCGGGACCTGTTCGCCGCCGACCACGACCGGCTGCTGACCGGCGTCGTCGTGAACGGCGAACTGTCCCGCCACAACCCGATGAGCGGCCGTGACGACCGCGTCCCCCTCGTCAGCCTCGCGACCGAGCGCGCCGACTTCGAGCGCACGATCTCGACCGGCGACCCCGTCTCCTGGTTGGAGACGCTGGACGGGGTGGTCTCCCCCGACCCCGAGGAGCCGGTGCGTCCCCTGGTGGACCTGCCACCCCGCGCCGAGCCACCACCGGCCGGCGGTGTGACCACCGACGTGGCGCGCCTCTCGGCGGACGCCTTCGCCCAGTTGTCCCGCCGGCTGTGGGTCGCCGCCGGCCTCCGCGGCTGGACCCCGCGCGACACCGACGCCGGCCAGGTCGTGGCGACCGGGGAGTTGCCGACCGGCGGGGGTTGGGACCGGTGTCTGGTCGTGGTCCGCCGCGACCACGGGCCGAGCCCCGAGCACGCGGTGGAGCCCGTCGTCGCGGCGGCGCGGGAACTCAGGGCCGACCGCGCCGTCCTGGCCACGACCACCTGGTTCCCGCTCGCCACCCACCGCGCGGCGAGCCGGGACGCGCCGGTGCTCGACCTCGTCGAAGGCGACGCCCTCCGCGGGATGGCCCTCCGGCACCTGGGGATCGCGCTGACCGGGGTTCTCCCGGACTGACCCCCCGAAACGGTCACCGTTCGTTGGCGCGCCGGCTCCTCGCCGGTCGGGCCCCCGTCACGCCTCATCGCCACGATCAGCGGCGGTTTCGCTACGGAAAGTGAGGTTCCCGGTGACGCCGTCCCCCCGGCCCGTCCTCGCCGCCGTCCTCGCGGCAGCCGTCTTCGCCACGCTTCCCGGCACCGCGCACGCCGCACCCGTCGAGGTGTCCCCCACCGTCGAGACCACGCCCGTCGCTCACAGCGGCGACGCCGCCGACGACCCCGCCGTGTGGGTGCACCCCACCGACCCGGCCAGGTCCCTAGTCATCGGGACCGATAAGGACGGCGCGCTGGAGACCTACGACCTGTCCGGCGCCCGCGTGCAGCGCATCACCGGCACCAAGCCGAACAACGTGGACCTCCGCGGCGACCTCGTGGTCACCGCGGACGACGACGTCCCGTCCGACGGCCGGATGCGCTTCTACCGGGTCGACCCGGCCACCCGACAGCTCACCGACGTCGGCGCGCTGAACGCCAGCGTCGACGAGCACGGCATCTGCGCCTACCGTTCGGCGCGCAGCGGCAGGACCTACGTCTTCGCCAACGACGTGACCGGCCGCGTGGAGCAGTGGGAGGTGTCCCTGGACGCCACCGGGAAGGTCACCGGACACCGGGTGCGCGGCCCCTGGGACGTCGGCGGCACCGTCGAGGGCTGCGTCGCGGACGACCAGCGCGGCGTCTTCTACCTCGCCGAGGAGACCGGCGGGGTCTGGGCCTACGGGGCGGAGCCGGACGCGAGCACCACGGCGCGCCGGGAGATCGACCGGGCCGGAGCTGGCCACCTGACGGCGGACGTCGAGGGCCTCGCCCTGGCCGGCGACCGCCTCCTCGTCTCCTCCCAGGGCGACGACTCGTACGCGGCCTACGACGTCACCACGGGCGCCTTCGTGGCGAAGTTCCAGGTCACGAGCAACACGACGGTGGACGGGTGCAGCCACACGGACGGCATCGAGGCCAGCACCGCGAACCTCGGCCCGCGCTTCCCCCACGGCCTGTTCATCTGTCAGGACGACAAGAACACGAAGCCTGGCGTCAGCGGAAACCAGAACTTCAAGCTCGTGCCCCTTGACCGGCTCCCCCTGCACTCCTGAGGCCGTGCCGCCTGCTCATCCCCGCCCCCGAAGCAGGGATGAGCAGGCAGAGGCCTTTCTCCCCCGAGGGACCGGCCCCGAATCCGGCCCTCACCCCAAGCCTGCGCCACCCGCACCAGCACGACATCAGCCACCCGGCCGACCCACCTCGTCCTTCCGGCCATCGCTGCCGAACAACCAGGGCCCGAAACCCCACCCCGAAACGGCGGACCAGCAGAAGCCCAAGACGAGGCGCCTCACCTGAAGATCGAGGACGTCTCCCACCGGAGAGAGGAGCCGAGGCCCCACACCTGCTCCGGCCAGCACCAGCGGCGTGCACCGCGCGGACGCCAAAAGCAAAGCAAAGCCTCATGGCGAAGAGCCAGGGCCAAGTGCCATCTGTCACCCCAACCAGCGCCCGCGAGGCGGCCGGCTGAGGCGGTCCGGGGGTCAAG
>NZ_JAMTCP010000041.1 GCF_024171885.1 Streptoalloteichus tenebrarius
GCCAGAGCCAGAGCCAGAGCCAGAGCCAGAGCCAGAGCCAGAGCCAGAGCCAGAGCCAGAGGGCCAGAAGCCTGGCGAGGGTTCACCTCAGTGAGCGTGAGCCCCGGCCGCGGCGGGCACCCGGCGGAACCGCCTCACCCCCACGCGGGTCAGCCGCGCGCGTAGATCTTCACCTCGGAGATCTCCGTCGCGTTCTTGCCGGCGTTGCCGCCCAGTTCGGTGATCCAGAGGATCACGTGCTGGACCGGTTCCCCACTGGTGATCGGCACGTCGGTCTGCCGCTGTTCCAGCCTGGCCTGCCCGATCAGCCGGGTGTCGTCGAGCCGGGGGTTGCGGTTGGTGGCGGCGCGCACCTCCACCGCGGTGCCCTGGCTCGGCGACTCCACCACGATCTTGGACAGCGCGGTCGGCTCCCTGAGCCGGAACTGGAGGCCGATGCCCGGCTTCAACGCCGGGAACTGCTGCCGGTAGGTGTCCGTCTGCCAGGCCGTCTCGGGGTCGCCGTCGATGACCCGGTCGACCCGGTTCTTGTTGTCCGGCGTGCCCTTGACGTTGTAGATCTCCACCCCCGCCACCTCGACGGCGGGGCCGACCGGGGCGGCCGGGTTCGCGCTGTGGCTGCCCACGACCAGCGGAGGCGTGGTGTGCTTCTTGTCCCCGGCGAACATGTCGACGGCGGACATGACCACGAAGACCAGCACCGCCGCCGTGGCCAGCGCCAGCACCGTCACGCTCGCCACGAGCTTGCGGCGCCGGACCCGCTCCCTGGCCTTCTCCTTGGCCTCGGCGGGTGTCAGCTCGGCCGGCTCGCCGCGCTCCTGGATCGCCCGCATCATCGCGGTCTCGGCCTCGGCCGCCGCGGCCTGCTCCAGGACCTGGAGGATCGCCGCTCCCGTGCGCACCCCGCCGACGCTGGTGTCGACGAGACTGCGGACCGCGATGGTCGATAGCTGGTGGGGCACCGTGGGCTGGAGCGTCCTCGGCGCGACCACCGCGCCGTCCGGGCCGGTCGGGGCCGCGGGAAGGCTGTTGGGGCCGCCGGGCAGCGCCCACCGCCCGGTCAACATCAGGTACAGCGCCGCGCCGACCCCCCGCACGTCGTCCCGGGGAGTGGCCTCGGGGCGCGGCGCGGGGAACGCCAGGCGCAGCTCGCCCTCGGGCGTCACCCGGATGCGTTGGGGGTGGTCGGCGCCCAGCACCAGACCGACGTGGTGGGCCGCCTCGACCGCCGCGGCGAGCGGTTCCAGCAGCCGCGCGGCCGTGCCCGCGGGCAGCGGGCCGTCGGCGACCAGGTCGACGAGGTCGTGGCCCTGGGTCCACTCGGCGACGATGATCCCCAGCGCGCCGGCCGGGTCGCCCTTCCCAGGGGCCAGCACGTCCAACACGCGCGCCATGCCGGGGTGGATGAAGCCGCCGAAGTGCGAGGTCCGTTCGAGGGTCTTGCGGGTGCGCGCGACCGTCTCGGGGTCCGACGGGCTGCCGACCAGCACCGTCATCGCCACGTCGCGGCCGAGGGCCCCGTCGCGCGCCCGCCAGAACTCGGCGTGCGCCCGGTGGTCCGCGCCGAGTCGCGACAGCAGTCGGTACCGACCCTCGCCGAGGATCGCGCCGGCCGTCAGGTCGACACGGCTGGGCGCCCCGCCGTCCTGGCGTGGCGTGACGGATTCCGTCGGCTTTCCACTCACCCGTGCGCTCTCCCGCTCCGCGCGCTCCCGGGATCACCCGGCCGGCCCCCCATCGGCGCGACGGAGACTCCGAGCACGAGGGTACGGGAAGTGGCGGCTCAGCGACGGCGGACGAGACCGCTGATGCGCCGGATGGCCGGCCGCAGCTCCTCGGCGTCGAACAGCATCAACAGCCCGAACGAGGCGACCAACGCGAGCAGCGACTCCAGCACGAGCGTCGTCCACGCCCTCGGCACCGCGCCGATCTCCGGCAGCACCGCGAAGAGCAGGTACACCAGGCCGTACGCCACGGCGCATCCGACGACCGTCGCCCCGACGGCCTTGCCCGTCGAGACCAGCAGGCGGCGCGTCTCCAGGCGGCCGAGGCGGACCCGCAGCCACACCTGGCCGGCCACGGCGCCTGCGACGAAGCTCAGCGAGTTCACCAGCGACAGCCCGATCACGACCTGCTCGGAGTCGCAGACCAGCGGCACCGCGTAGGACAGCGGGATCTTCACGGCCATCATGACGACCATCAGCAGCGTCGGCGTGCGGGCGTCCTTCATCGCGTAGAACACCCGGATCTGGAGCATCGTCAGCGCGAACGGGAAGAGCCCGAACGCGGAGAAGGCCAGGGCGAGCCCCACCCGGCTCGCGTTCTCCACGTTGGACTGGCCGAACGAGAAGAACGCCACGCCGAGGGGCCCGCCGACCACCGTCATCACGCCGCCGAGCGGGATCAGCATGACCGCCATGAGGCGCGCGCCCTGGGACAGGTGCGCCACCACGCCGGGCACGTCGTCGTCGGCCGCGGCCGCGCTCATCCTCGGCATGATCGCAGAGAGCAGGGAGAAGCCGAGGATGCCGTAGGGGAGCTGGAGGAGCAGCCACGCGTAGTTGAACGCGGTGATGCCGCCCTGGGCGTGGTCGGCGGCCACCCTGGTGTGCACGGTGACGCCGACCTGGCTGACCGCGACGTACCCGATCACCCACGCGGCGAGGCCGCCGAACTCGTTCAGCCGGCGGTCCCAGCCCCACCGCCAGCGGAACCGGAACCCCGACCGGCGCAGCGCCGGCAGCATGTACGCGGCCTGGAGGACGATGCCCAACGTGGTGCCCACGCCCAGGAGCAGGAGTTTCGGGTTGGTCAGGCTGACGTCGCCGGTGCCGAGCCCGCCGGGCACCACCCAGTAGAGCAGCAGGACGACGATCACGACCAGGTTGTTCAGCACCGGGGCCCACGCGGGTGGGCCGAACACGTGCCGGGCGTTGAGGATCGCCCCGAACAACGCGCTGAGCCCGAGGAAGACGATCTCCGGGAGCAGCAGGTAGGCCAGCGCGGAGGTCAACGCGGGGTCGGCCCTGCTGTCCGAGCTGATGTAGACGCCGACCAGCAGCGGGGCCGCCACCGTGGCGACCACCGTCGCGATCCCGAGCAGGACCGTGGAGACGGTGATCAGGAGCTGGGTGTAGCCCTCGCCCCCGTCGGCGTCCTCCTTCTGGGAGCGCACCAGGAGCGGGACCACGACGCTGGTCAGCACACCGCCGAGCAGCAGCTCGTTGATGATCGTCGGGAGCGTCTGCGCGATCTGGTACGAGTCGTTGACGGCCCCGGTGCCCACGGCGGCGGCGAGCAGCAGCTTCGACAGGAAGCCGGTGGCCCTGCTGATCAACGTGGGGAGCGCCATCGAGGCGCTGTCCCTGGCCAGCGACTTCTCGTCCCGCAGCCCGGACTCGAGCTGGGTCTGGCCGGACGCCACGGCCTCGGCCCCCTCCGGCACGGTCGGGATGATCTGGGTCTCCGCGGCCGCGACCGGGTCGACCGGGACCCGCCGGATCGGCTCGGTGGGGGCCTCGGTGACCCGGGGGATCCGCTGGGTCTGGTCGAAGGGGGTTCCCTGCCCGGCCTGCCCGCCGCCGGGTCGTCCCCGTCCGGGCGGGCCGGGAGGACCGAGGGGCGGCTGCGGCGGGGGCCCGGGGCGACGGGGCGTCGCGCCCCCGCCCGAGGGGCCCGTGGGCCCGGACGGACGGTACGGACCTGTCGGACCCACCTGTCGCCCGTGCATCAGCTCTCGCTCGCCCCTTCGTCCCCGGGCCGTCCGGTCGTTCCGTGTGCCACCGGAACTCCCTGGTCCGCGGTCGCGCCGGCGCGTGCCGCGCGCACGCGACGAACGAGGCGGCGGGCGACCAACGCGACCAGCAGGACCGCCGCTCCGGCGGTGATGGCCGTGGTGATGGTGCCGTACGCGCTCGAGGTGACGCGGAGTCTGGTGGTCTGACCGAGAGGTGTGCCACCCGGAGTTGACACCGAGACGTCGACGTAGAACTGCCCGGAGCGCTGCACCTCGGTGGGGATGCGCAGCGAGCGGCTGGTGCGCGCCGACACCTGCTGGACCTCCAGCTTCTGGGTGCGCAGGCCGGCGGCGCTGAGGATGTTGATCTGCACGTGCACGGTGACGGGCAGGGTGTTGGCGATGGTCAGCGGCAGCGGGCTGTCCGAGGAGGCCAGCGTGTACGGGGTGGCCTGCCCCAGGACCTTCACGCCCTCCCTCAGGTCGTCGAGCTGGTCCGCGGTGTTGGTCGCCCAGCTCTCGGCCAGGGCCGGCGCGCCGCGCCACGCGGTGGACACCGACCGGAACACGCCGAGCTGGATCGGGCTCACGAGGTTGCCCGGCAGGTAGTTGTTGTTCGCCGGGTCCGGCTTCATGGCCGAGAGCAGGTCCCGCACCTGGTTGTGGATCGTGGTCAACCGGGCGGTGACGTTCGGCGGCACCTCCTGGCCGCCGGCGTCCACCGGGTAGGTCAACGCGGCCGTGCCGGCGTCCGGGGTGGTGGTGGCGAGCTGGGGCAGCCCGGTCGGCTCCGCGAACCTGCCGTCGACGAGGTCGCGCGCCGTGTGCAGCAGGCCGCGCAGGGCGTCGGCCGGCAGGCCCCACCTGCGGGGCGGGGCGAGCACGAGCGGGCCGTCCGGCCGGGCCACGGTGGTCCGGTGCACCAGGACGCCGAGGGCGTTCTGCGCGGCGGTCGTGGCGCGGCCGTCCTGGCCGGACCCCTGGGCGACCGGGTCCAGCGCGCTGTCGAACAGCGGCTCGATCCGCAGGCCGAGCGGCGCCTGCCCACCGCTCGCCTGGCCTCCCGCCACGCGGACGGGGGCGCTGCCCGCCGGCGTGTCCTGGAGGCCGCGCGGCTCCAGCAGCACGCTGGTCGTCCCCAGCGAGACCAGGTCGGACATGGCGCGTTCGTCCAGCACCCCGTCATGCGGCCACACGACCTTGGACGCCGGGTCCACGCCCAGGACGTCCTTCACGGTCCTCGCGCCCTCGGTGACGGCCTTCCCCGTCACCTCGGACAGCCCGGCGCGGGACAGCGCGACCACGTCGACGTCGGCGGTGGGCAGCGCCAGCACGCAGCGCCCCTTGACGACCTCCTTGAGGCGCGCCAGCCAGCTCTTGGCCGCGTTCGCGCCGGAGCCGTCGACCTCGGCGCCGGACCGGTCGCGGCGCACCAGGTAGCCCCGGCTCATCGCCTCGGCCGTCGACAGCAGGTCGGGGTCGACCGCGAAGCACAGGGCGTTGCCCAGCGGAGAACCGGCCGGCGCCTCCTGCTCGACCGCCCTGACCAGGTCGGCCAGCCGCCCGCCCTGGGCGAACGAGGTGGCCAGCTCGTCGTCCCCGAGGACGGCCCTGCCGTCGTCGGCGGTGCCGACGACGCGGGGACGGTCCACGAGCGGCCACAGCATCGTCAGCGGCACCGGCCGGCCGGCGCCCGCGTTCGGCCCGCCGTCCGGCAGGCCGGTGACCGGCAGCAGCATCCTGGCCTCGTCCAGGGCGGCGGACCCCCCGCGCTGCGGCCGTCCGTTCACGACGACCGCGACGGGGTAGACGCCCGGCTCGTTGACGCGCAGCGAGTCGGAGGCGATCGGGCGGAGCTTCATCTCCAGCGTGAACTCGACGCTCTGCCCCGGGTCCACGCCGTCGGCCACCCGCTGCGGGGCGGGGTCGATGTACCGGGTGTTCTCCGAGCCGCGCAGCGCGTCGCGGAGCCGGTCGGAGGTGCGCAGTGCCTCACCGCGCTGGAGCTTGACCTCGACGTTCTCGACCCGGCGGTTGCCCGTGTTCGTCACCCGACCGGTCACGGTCACCTTGTTGGGGCCGCTCGCCGTGACCACCTGGGGGCTCAGCGAGGTCACGTCCACCCGCACCGCCCGCGCCGGGTCGTCCCCCCTGTCGGGCTGCTGCCCGTGCGCCGGCGCCGCGAACGGCGTGGTCAGGACGGCGACGACCCCGGTGAGCAGCGCGGCCCACGCGCGCCCCCACGCCCGCCTCGGTCCCGGCCCGGTCACGCCTGCTCCGCCAACAGCTCGGCCGCCCGACGCACCAGCCGGCGCTCGTCGGCGTAGGCGAGCAGCTCGTCCAACTCACCAAGCGGCACCCACGCCACCTCGGTGACCTCCACGTCCTCGTCGGAAAGCTCGCCGCCCACCGCTTCCAGCAGGAAGTGGTGCACCGTCTTGTGCACCCGCCGGTCGTCGGCGACGAACCAGTAGTCGATCGTGCCCAGCGCGGTGAGCACGCGGCCCTCGATGCCGGTCTCCTCGGCCACCTCGCGCACGGCGGCCTGCTCGGCGGTCTCGCCGGGCTCGATGTGGCCCTTGGGCAGGGACCACAACAGCCGCCCGCGCCGGTCGAGCCGACCGATCACGGCCGCGTGCCGGCGCCCGCTGTCGAGCACCAGCCCGCCGGCGGAGGTCTCGTCGACGGTCCGCAGCCGACGGCCCCGGCGCCGGCTCCGGCGCCCCGGCTTGCTACCGCCGGAACGGCCGGACGACGGGGGCATGGTTGCGATGGTAGTGACACGGGAGGGGCCGCCGTCCGCCTCCGCGCGCGGGCGGGATGAGCTGCGGCAAGTACCCTGGTCCCCCGTGCCGCCGACCAACCACGCCCAGCCGAGCAACCACGCCGCGCGTCCGGCGCCGGTGCACCGAGGGAAGGCCCAGCGCAACGCCGTGCTCGAACTGCTGCGCATCGCACCGGTCGCGGACGAGCTCGCGGAGCGGTTCGTCGCGGCGGGGCACCGGCTGTACCTGGTCGGCGGGAGCGTGCGGGACGCGCTGCTCGGCAGGCTCGGGACCGACCTGGACTTCACCACCGACGCACGCCCGGAGCAGGTGCAGCGCGTCCTCTCCGGGTGGGCCGAGGCGGTCTGGGACACCGGCATCGCCTTCGGCACGGTGGGCGCGACCAAGCGCGGCGCGACGCTGGAGATCACCACCTTCCGGGCGGACGTCTACGACCGGACGACCAGGAACCCCGAGGTCACCTTCGGCGACAGCATCGAGGGCGACCTGGTGCGGCGGGACTTCACGGTCAACGCCATGGCGGTCGAGCTGCCGGAGCGCCGCTTCGTCGACCCGCACGACGGGATGGAGGCGTTGGTCGACCGGGTGCTGGACACCCCGGCCACGCCCGAGGAGTCCTTCGCCGACGACCCGCTGCGGATGCTGCGCGCCGCCCGGTTCGTGTCGCAGCTCGGGTTCGAGCCCGCGCCGCGCGTCGTGACCGCGATGACCGCGATGGCCGGTGAGATCGAGCGCATCACGGCGGAGCGCGTGCAGACCGAGCTGTCCAAGCTCCTCTGCGGCGCGCACCCCCGCAAGGGCATCGAGCTGCTCGTGGACACCGGCCTGGCCGACCACGTGCTGCCCGAGGTCCCCGCCATGCGGCTGGAGATCGACGAGCACCACCAGCACAAGGACGTCTACCACCACTCGCTCGTGGTGCTGGACCAGGCGATCGCGCTGGAGAAGCGGGACGACCCCGACGCCGAGCCCGACCTCGTGCTGCGGCTGGCGGCGTTGCTGCACGACATCGGCAAGCCCGCGACGCGGCGGTTCGAGCCGGGCGGCGGGGTGAGCTTCCACCACCACGAGGTGGTCGGCGCGAAGATGGTCAGGAAGCGGCTGCGGGCGCTGCGGTTCTCCAAGGAGATCACCGAGGACGTCGCGAAGCTGGTGTACCTCCACCTGAGGTTCCACGGCTACGGCACGGGCCAGTGGACCGACTCGGCGGTGCGCCGCTACGTCACCGACGCCGGCCCGCTGCTGTCGCGGCTCCACAAGCTCGTCCGCGCCGACTGCACGACGCGGAACCGGCGCAAGGCGCAGGCGTTGCAGCGCACCTACGACGACCTCGAGGCCAGGATCCAGCGGTTGTCCGACGAGGAGGACCTGCGGCGCGTGCGGCCCGACCTCGACGGCAACGAGATCATGCGGCTGCTGGGCCTGCCGCCGGGGCCGCTCGTGGGCAGGGCGTGGAAGCACCTCAAGGAGCTGCGGCTGGACCGCGGGCCGCTGGAGCACGACGAGGCGGTCGCCGAGCTGTTCCGGTGGGCGCGGGAGCAGGGGATCGACGTTCCCGATCAGCCCTGACCAGGGCCTGGTTCCCCTGGGGCCTCCCGGGGTGGGCTCCGGCTGTTGAGGGCGCGACGGCCGTCGTCGGGGTGCGGCGGGGCCTAGCAGCTCGGCGGCGATGAGGCAAACAGTTGTCCACAGGGCCGCTCGGGCTTTGTCTCGAAGGTGTTGCTCAACCCGATGGTCGGGTGATGGCGGGCGGAGTTATCCACAGGCTCGGGGCGAGGTGTTCCGGCGGCGCCGGGGTGGCCGATAGGCTGGAGCGGGGCTCGCCCCCCGGGTGGGTGGGGGGCTGTCTTCAGGTGGTGTGGAGGGGCGAAGCGGCAGGTCAGGGCCTGGGGGAGATCGCCTCGGGCGGGTCGCTGCGGGGTCGTGGTCCCTGGCGCCGGTCCATCAGCGGGTAGCCGGCCATGCCGACCAGGTAGACCGAGGCCACCGCGACGAGCAGGGTCGGCGCGTACCCGTTCTGGGGGAGCACGACAGCCGTCAGGGAGATCGCCAGCACGTACATGACGTTGAACAGCGTGTCGTAGAGCGCGAACACGCGGCCCCGGACCTCGTCGCCCACGTCCTGCTGGACCGCCGCGTCCACGCACAGCTTCACCACCTGGCCGCCGCCCGCGATGAAGAACGTCGCCACGACCACCATCGGCAGGTTCAGGCACAGGCCCACGCACAACTGCGCGGTCGCGGCCGTGAGCAGCGCCGAGACGACCGCTGTCCGGCGGCCCACCCTGTTCACCAGCGGCGCGGTGACCACGGCGGCCACCAGCATGCCCGCCGCGCCCGCGGCGACCGCCTGCCCGACGCCGGCCATGCCCGCGCGGAACGGTCCCTGGTCGCCGAACGCGTACCGCATGAGCAGCACCCCGGCCAGCGTCGAGGTGCCGAACACCACGCGATGCGCCATCAGCGCGACGAAGCCGGCGGCCACCGACGGGGTCGTGGCGACCGCGCGAGCGCCGTCGCCGAGGCCACGGGCGACCGCCACCAGGGTCTGCGACGGCTCGTCGCACTCGTCCGGGCCGAGTCGGCCCCTGGCGAACCCCGCCGAGACCAGCGCCGCGGCCACCGAACCCACGACGGCGACGGCGGTGACCAGCGCGGAACCCGCGTTGTCCGCGCCGACCACCCCGCGCAGGCCGATCGCGCAGGCCCCGCCGACCGCGGCGGCGGCCGCGCCGAGCGTCGCGGCCAGCGCGTTGGCCTCGACCAGGTGGTCCCGGTCGACGACGTGCGGCAACGCGGCCGACAACCCGGCTCCGACGAACCGGCTCACCCCCATGACCAGCAGCGCGCCGGTGTAGAGCGGGACCCCCTCCATCCCTGAGCCGACGGCGGCGACGGTGAGCAGCACGAGGGCGCCGCGCACGAGGTTCGCCACGACGAGCACCCGCCGCCGGTCCCAGCGGTCGAGCAGCGCGCCCGCGAACGGGCCGATCACCGAGTACGGCAGCAGCAGGACCGCGAGGCCGGCGGCGACCGCGGCCGGGTCCGCCTGCCGTTCCGGGTTGAACAACACCGCGCCGCCCAGGCCGGCCTGGAAGACCCCGTCACCCCACTGGGCGATGAGTCGGGAGGCCAGCAGCCGGCGGAAGCCGCTGCCGGCGAACAGCCGACGCGCTCCCACCCTCCTGGTGGAACTGGTCGCCGAATCGGCGGCGGTCGTCACGGAAACCCAGCCTACGGACGCGGGACGGCCGCGCGGGCGAGATCACGCGACTCGGTCGGCGGCGGGAGTCGCCATGCGGGCGCCGAACACACGACTGGCCGGGCCTTTCGGCCCGGCCAGCGGTGGTCGATGACCCGGTCGCCTCTCGGCGGCATGGCGCGACGCGGCTCCAGCCGTACGGTATTCCGCGAAGGCTCTCTCAAGTGGGCCCGGGGGACACGGAGGCCACCGACCACGACTGACAACGTAGTCCGTCCGCCGGGTGTTCCCCACCCCGGCATGTCTTCGACGTGACCCGTGTCGCAGGGGTGGTCGGTGGGATCATGGGCGGGTGCGACCCGATGCCGACGTCGAGCCGGGCACGCTCCTGGTGGCCGCGCCCGGACTGCTCGACCCGAACTTCCGCCGGACGGTGGTCTACGTCATCGACCACCGCGGTGAGGGCACGCTCGGGGTCGTGCTCAACCGCCCGAGCGAGGTCGCGGTGCACGACGTGCTGCCGATCTGGGGTCCGTTCGCCAGCCGCCCCCGCGCGGTGTTCGTCGGCGGACCGGTGGAGCAGAAGACCGCGTTGTGCCTGGCCGCGCTGCGGACCGGCCAGGACGCGGCGAACGTGCCTGGCGTGATCGCGGTGCGCGGGCCGGTCGCGTTGGTCGACCTGGACAGCGACCCGGAGGACCTGGCCCCGAAGGTGCGGGGCCTGCGGGTCTTCGCCGGCTACTCGGGCTGGGGCACCGACCAGCTCGCCGACGAGATCGAGCGGGGCGACTGGATCGTGGTGCCCGCGCTCCCCGACGACGTGCTCACCCCGCCCGGCGTCGACCTGTGGGGGCGCGTGCTGCGCCGGCAGGGCCTGCCGCTCGCGCTGCTGGCCACCCACCCGATCGACGTCGCGCGGAACTGACGCCCCGTGCCCGGTGGCCGGGGGCGTCGAGTTCCCGTCGGTCAGCTCGGGTCAGCCGCAGATGGACTGCTTGAGGGTGCAGCCGCCGCAGCACCCGCCGCAGCCGGCGGCCTTGGGCTCCGGCAGCGCCGCAGCCGCGCGCGTGCCGAGCACGTTGCCGGCGACGGCGAGGCCGAACGTGCCGACCAGCCCGACCAGGCCGACCACCAGCACGCTCGCCGTGGACGGCAGGCCGAGGACGGCGAGGCCGGCCAGCCCGCCCACACCGCCGGCCACCACGTTCGGCAGGCCGGCCACCCGGTTGGCCAGGCGGAAGGCGTCGTCACTGCGCAGCGCGGGCTCGGTGCGCACTCCCGCGAACCGGTTGCGGGGCAGGGTGCCGCGCAGGCCCCGCGATCCGATGAGGACGAGCCCGGCGCCCAGCGCCAGGAGCACGACGCAGAACGCGATCTGCAAACCGAGCGGGGCGCCGGTGACCTGAGCTGCGAGGTTCACGGGAACGAGCGTAAGCGTGACCCGCCGGCCACCTCGCCTTCACCCCGATCGGGTGTGCTGCGCGCCATGCTGCGACGCGTCCTGCCCACCGCACTGGCGGCCACCGCCGTCGTCACCGCCACCGGCGTCCTCACCGCCACCGCCGTGGCCGAACCCGAGGGTTTCGGGCCGCCGGGCTCGCCCGCCGTGCGCCACGTGCGCCTCCTCGGTGAGCGGGCGATCCCGCATGGCCTGGAGTTCGGGGGGACCACCGTGGGCGGGCTCTCCGGCCTCGACCGCGACCCCAGGACCGGCGAGTACTACCTGATCAGCGACGACCGGTCCGACCGCCAGCCGGCGCGCGTCTACACCGCCAGGATCGACGTCGACGCGCGCGGCCTGCGCGACGTGCGGATCACCGGCACGCGCCCGTTGCGCCGTCCCGACGGCACGACGTTCCCGCCGAAGGCGTCCGACACCCCCGACCCGGAGGCGATCCGGGTCGACCCGGCCGACGGCACCCTCTACTGGACGAGCGAGGGTGACCGGATCGTGCCGACCGGAGGCGCCGCCCCGACGCTGATCGACCCGTTCGTGCGGCAGGCGCGGCGCGACGGGACCCACGTGCGGGAGCTGCGGCTGCCGGACAACCTCCGGATGAGCGCGGAGGAGAGGGGGCCCCGGCGCAACGCCGCGTTGGAGGGGCTCGCCCTCACGGCCGACGGCCGGCAGCTCGTCGCGGCGATGGAGGGACCCCTCCACCAGGACGGCCAGGAGCCGTCGCCCCGCCAGGGCGCGATGACGCGGTTGACCTTCCTCGACAAGCGGACCGGCAGGGCCGTGCGTCAGCTCGCCTACCCCGTCGAGCCGGTGTTCGCCGAGCCGAGGCCCGCGGGCGCGTTCGCCAACAACGGCGTGGTCGAGGTGCTCGCGGTGGACCGGCACCGCTACCTCGTGATGGAGCGCTCGTTCGTCACCGGTGTCGGCAACAGGGTGCGGGTGTACGAGGTCGACGCGCGAGGCGCGACCGACGTCCTTGGCCGGCAGTCCCTGGCGGACGGCCGGTTCCGCCCGGTGCGCAAGCGCCTCGTCGTCGACCTCGCCGACCTTCCCCTGTCCACTGTGGACAACGTGGAGGGCATGGCGTGGGGGCCGACCCTGCCCACGGGCGAGCGGGTCCTCGTGCTGGTCAGCGACGACAACTTCGCCGCGACCCAGGTCAGCCAGGTGGTCGCGCTCGCGGTGCGGTAGCCGCCACACCCCGCCGGGGCGGGCCGGGCTCGCGCTATCCTCGACGGCGTGAGCACGGCCCGCCTGCTTCTTACCTGGCCGCGCTGACCAGCGAGAAGGTCTGCGCGGCGACCCCTCATGCCCTCCGGGCTGAGGGGTTTGTTGTTGTCAGGGGCGGGACGGAACCGGGAGGACGAGCGATGAGCACGGACGTGGCCCAGAACGGCCAGGCCCAGGAGGAGGTGCCAGCCTTCCGCTACACGGCGGAGCTGGCCGCCCGCGTCGAGCGGCGCTGGCAGGACCTCTGGGAGCGGCGGGGCGCCTTCGACACCCCCAACCCGTCCGGCGAGCTCGCCGACCCGGAGCGCCCGGCGTCCGGCGAGAAGCTGTTCCTGATGGACATGTTCCCGTACCCGTCGGGCGCGGGACTGCACGTCGGCCACCCGCTGGGCTACATCGGCACCGACGTCCTGGGCCGCTACAAGCGCATGACGGGGCACAACGTGCTGCACGCGCTGGGCTTCGACGCGTTCGGCCTGCCCGCCGAGCAGTACGCGGTGCAGACCGGAACGCATCCCAGGACCACCACCGAGGCCAACATGGCCCGCTACCGGGCCCAGCTCCGCCAACTGGGTCTGGCCCACGACCCCCGGCGCACCTTCGCCACGACCGACGTCGAGTACTACCGCTGGACCCAGTGGATCTTCCTGAAGATCTACGACTCCTGGTACGACACCGAGGCGAACCGCGCCAGGCCCATCGCCGAGCTGGTCCGCCGGTACGAGAGCGGCGAGCGCCCCACCCCGGACGGCCGGCCGTGGGCCGAGCTGGGCGCGGACGAGCGGCGGCGGCTGGTCGACTCGCACCGGCTGGCCTACCTGTCCGAGGAGCCGGTGAACTGGTGTCCCGGCCTGGGCACGGTGCTGGCCAACGAGGAGGTCACGGCCGAGGGCCGCAGCGAGCGCGGCAACTTCCCGGTGTTCCGGCGCAACCTCCGCCAGTGGATGATGCGGATCACCGCCTACGCGGACCGGCTGGTCGACGACCTGGACCGGATGGACTGGCCGGAGCCGGTCAAGCTCATGCAGCGGAACTGGATCGGCCGCTCGCACGGCGCGCGGGTCCGCTTCCCGGTGGCCGCCGCCGACGGCGACCAGGCGTCAATCGAGGTCTTCACCACCCGCCCCGACACCCTCTTCGGCGCGACCTACGTGGTGCTGGCGCCGGAGCACCCCCTGGTCGACCGGCTGGTGACGGAGGAGTGGCCGGCCGGGGTCGACGTGCGGTGGACCGGCGGTGCCGCCACCCCGCGTGAGGCGGTGGACGCCTACCGCAGGACCGCCTCCATGAAGTCCGAGATGGACCGGCAGGAGAGCAGGGACAAGACCGGTGTGTTCACCGGCGCCTACGCCACGAACCCGGCCAGCGGCGCCCGCATGCCGGTGTTCGTCGCCGACTACGTGCTGATGGGCTACGGCACCGGCGCGATCATGGCGGTGCCCGGCCACGACCAGCGGGACTGGGACTTCGCGTCCGCCTTCGGGCTGCCGATCGTGCGCGTGGTGACCACGCCGGAGGGCTTCGACGGCGAGGCCTACACCGGCGAGGGGCCGCTGACGAACTCCGGGTTTCTGGACGGCATGGCCGTCGAGGAGGCCAAGAAGGCGATCACCGGCTGGCTGGAGGAGCACGGCCACGGCGAGGGCGCGGTCCAGTACAAGCTGCGGGACTGGCTGTTCTCCCGGCAGCGGTACTGGGGCGAGCCGTTCCCGATCGTCTACGACGAGGACGGCACGCCGGTCGCGCTGCCCGAGGACCAGCTCCCGGTGGTGCTGCCCGACATCGACGACTACTCCCCGAAGACGTTCGACCCGGAGGACGCCGACAGCGAGCCGGCCCCGCCGCTGGCCAGGGCGGCCGACTGGGTCGAGGTCGAGCTGGACCTGGGCGACGGGCCGAAGCGGTACCGCAGGGAGACCAACACGATGCCCAACTGGGCCGGCTCGTGCTGGTACTACCTGCGCTACCTGGACCCGCACAACGACAGGGCGTTCTGCGACCCGGAGCTGGAGCGGTACTGGCTGGGCAAGAAGCCCGAGCTGCACGGCCCGGCCGACCCCGGCGGCGTCGACCTGTACGTGGGCGGCGTGGAGCACGCCGTGCTGCACCTGCTGTACGCCCGGTTCTGGCACAAGGTGCTGTACGACCTGGGCTACGTCAGCTCCGAGGAGCCGTTCCGCCGGCTGGTCAACCAGGGCTACGTGCAGGCCTACGCCTACACCGACTCCCGGGGCGCGTACGTGCCCGCCGACGAGGTGGAGGAGCGCGACGGACGGTTCTTCTGGCAGGGCCAGGAGGTCAACCGCGAGTACGGCAAGATGGGCAAGAGCCTGAAGAACGTCGTCACCCCCGACGAGATGTGCGCCCGCTACGGGGCCGACACGTTCCGGCTCTACGAGATGTCCATGGGGCCGCTGGAGGCGTCCCGGCCGTGGTCGACGCGGGACGTGGTGGGTCCGCACCGGTTCCTCCAGCGCCTGTGGCGGAACCTGGTGGACGAGCGGACGGGCGAGCTGCGGGTCACCGACGAGCAGCCCGACGAGGACTCGCTGCGCGTGCTGCACAAGGCCATCGCCGGTGTCCGCGAGGACTACGAGAACCTGCGGTACAACACCGCGGCGGCGAAGCTGATCGAGCTGAACAACCACGTCACGAAGACGTACGGCTCGGGCCCCGGCACGCCGCGCGCGCTGGCCGAGCCGATGGTGCTCATGCTCGCGCCGCTGTGCCCGCACGTGTCCGAGGAGCTGTGGGAGCGGCTGGGGCACACCGAGTCGCTGGTCCACGGCCCGTTCCCCGAGGCCGACGAGCGGTACCTGGTCGAGGACACCGTGGAGTACCCGATCCAGGTCAACGGCAAGGTGCGGTCGCGCGTCGTGGTGCCGGCCTCGGCGTCGCAGGACGAGGTCAGGGCGGCGGCGCTGGCGGACGAGAAGATCGTCGCCCTGTTGGAGGGCGGCCAGCCGCGCAAGGTGATCGTCGTTCCCGGCCGTCTGGTCAACGTCGTCGCCTGAGACGGCCGAGCGGCCGGGGACGGGCCGCGAGCGGGCGGGGCCGGTGCCGGACGGGCGCCGGCCCCGCCGCCGTCGCGGGCGGGGTCAGCGGCTCTCCGGGGCCTCGGGCGTCGCCGGTGTCCCCGTCGGGAAGCCGGACTCGACGGCGAGTTCGGTGAGCATGCGCTCGAAGAGGGGCTCGGCGTCGCGGAGCGGGAACGGGAAGCGGCCGAAGACCTCCAGCGCGATGTGGCCGTAGAGCCGCACCCACCACTTGAGGATGAAGTACACGCCGTCCAGTTCGAGTAGTCCGTTCGGCACCTGGATGCCGGCCTCGGCCAGGGACTCCCTGAGCCGCTCGCGGTAGGCGACCAGGTCGTCGTGCAGCTCCGCCGGGACCTCGTCGGTGGTGGGCACGAACGCCTCCGGCGCGACGAGTACGTGTCCGATCACGTGGATGAACACGCCGCCGAACCGGTCCTGGGCCGGCCGGCGGCCCAGCCCGACCGACTCCTCCTCCGGTGAGGCGAAGACCAGCTCGAACTCCTGGGGGTGGGCCAGCGCCCAGCGGCGGAACGCGCGGCAGACCGCGAAGACGCGGCCGAGCGGGTCGTGCGCGGAGACGCCGCGCAGCGCCGGGGTCAGCTCGGCGTCGAGGTCCGCGCAGATGTCCTCGCAGACGGCGCGCAGCAGCGCCTCGCGGGAGTCGTAGTAGCGGTACAGCGCGGGGGCGGTGATCCCCAGTTCCCGGGCGATGGCACGCAGGGTCACGGCGTCACGCCCCTGTCCCACGAGCAGGGCACGGGCTGTCGCCCGAATGTCCCGCTCTGTGTCGGCGCGCAGTCGCTCTCGCCGTGTGGCCTCGGTCATACCTCACCCCTTGGGGTTGTGAACGCCGTTCACCTCTTTCTAGATTCGCTCGGTGAACGGTGTTTACACAGTTGACGCTGTTCACCGCACAGTAACCCTCGGGCGGCTCCGCCCACCAGGGACCGGGAGGACCAGCGTGTTCGCCAAGTGGGGATCGGTCGTCCACCGCCGCCGATGGCTGGTGCTCGTGGTCGTCGTCGTGCTCGCGGTGCTCGGAGGCGCCTGGGGCTCCGGCGTCTTCGACCGACTGAGCCAGGGCGGCTACGACGACCCGAACAGCGAGGCGGCGCGGGCGGCCCGGCTCGTGGACGACCAGCTCGGCCGGCAGGGCGGGGACGTGGTCGTCGTCTACTCGACGTCGCGGGGCGGCGGCGTGGACGACCCCGCGCTGGCGAACCGGATCAACAGCCGGCTGGACGCCCTGCCCAAGGACGCGGTCAGCAAGGTCGTCTCCTACTGGAACACCCAGGCCCCGACCCTGGTCGACCCCGAGCACCGGCGCGGCCTCGCCGTCATCACCCTCGCCGGGACCGACTCCAACCGGCAGATCAGCGACTACCGGAAGATCGCCGACCGGCTCGACGTGGACGGGGTGACCACCCAGGTCGGCGGGATCGCCCCGATGGCGGCCGCGATCAACGACCGGTCCCAGTCCGACCTGACCAGGGCCGAGGCCGTCTCGCTGCCGGTCACCCTGCTGCTGCTCGTCGTGATCTTCGGCGGCCTGGTGGCCGCCTCCCTGCCGGTCGTGGTCGGCGGCCTCGCCATCCTCGGCTCCCTCGGCGTGCTCCGCGCCCTCACCGGGTTCGTCGACGTCAACTCGTTCGCGGTCAACGTCGCGACGCTGCTCGGGCTCGGCCTGGCCATCGACTACGGCCTGTTCACCGTGGGCCGGTTCCGGGAGGAGCTGGCCGGCGGCCGGTCCCCCGCCGAGGCGGTGCGCCGCACCGTCGCCACGTCGGGCCGCACGGTCGCGTTCTCCGCGACCCTGCTGGTCGTCGCCCTGGCCGGCCTGCTGCTCTTCCCCCAGGACTTCCTGCGCTCGGTGGCCTACGGCGGCATGGCCGCCGTCGCGATCGCGGCGCTGGTCTCGCTCACCCTGCTGCCCGCCGTGCTCGGGATCCTCGGCCCGAAGGTGGACGCGCTGGGCCTGCCCTGGCGCCGCCGTCGCGCGGACGGCGGGGAGGAGGGCCGCGGCTGGGCGCGGCTGGCCCGGGGCGTCATGCGTCGTCCCGCCCTGGTGGCGGTTCCCATCGTGGCCGTGCTCGTCTTCCTCGGCGCGCCGTTCCTGTCGGTGAAGTTCGGCGAGGTCACCGAGAAGGTCCTGCCCGCCGGCGACCCGGTGCGCCAGGCCGTGGAGACGGTGAACCACGACTTCCCCGCGGCCAGCAACGACGGCGCGCAGATCGTGCTGCGCGGCCAGGGGGGCGCGGCGCCCGACCAGGCGACGGTCCAGCGGTTCGTCGCGGAGGTCAAGCGCGTTCCCGGCGTGGACGAGGTGCGCCCCACCGGGGCGGGCGGCGAGGTCACGGTGCTCACCGCGACCCTGTCCGGCGACCCGCTCGGCGACCAGGCCAAGGACGCGGTCCGGGCGATCCGCGACCTGCCGGAGCCGGCGAACACCGAGGTGATGGTGGGCGGGCTCACCGCGCGCGTCACCGACAGCCTGGGCGCGATCGCCGACCGGCTCCCGTTGATGGCCGCGCTGCTGGTCGTCGCGACGCTGGTGCTGATGTTCCTCGCCTTCGGCTCGGTGCTGCTGCCGCTCAAGGCGGTGGTGATGAGCGCGCTGAGCCTGTCGGCCACGTTCGGCGTGCTGGTCTGGATCTTCCAGGACGGGCACGGCGCCTCGCTGCTGGACGTCACCCCCGGGCCGCTGGAGGCCGGCGTCGTGGTGCTCATGGCGGCCGTGGTGTTCGGCCTGTCCACCGACTACGAGACGTTCCTGCTGTCCAGGATGGTCGAGGCCAGGAGCCAGGGCGCGTCCACGGAGGAGGCGATCGGCACGGGCCTCGCCCGCACCGGGCGCATGATCAGCGCGGCCGCGTTGCTGCTGATCGTCGTCACCGGGGCGTTCGCCTTCTCCGACATCGCGATGATGCGGTTCGTCGGCGTCGGCATGATCCTGGCGCTCGCGCTCGACGCCACCGTGGTGCGGATGCTGCTGGTCCCCGCCGTGATCAAGCTGCTCGGCAGGGCCGCGTGGTGGGCGCCGGGGCCGCTGCGCCGGTTGCAGCAGCGGGTCGGGGTCCACGAGGGCGGTGACCTGCCCGAGGACGAGGAGACGCGGCAGGCCGACCCCGTCCGGTGACCACCAACCGGTGTGGGGGACGAGGCGGGGCGCGCACTGGTGCGCGCCCCGCCTCGTTGTCACGGGTACGGGCCGGACGGCCCGGCCTCAGCTCTCGACACCGCGGTTGTCGACACCGCCGTGGTCGATGCCGCAGTTGTCGATGCCGGCGGCCTTCTGGGCCTCGGCCACGTAGGCGAACAGATCAGGGGACGGGGCGTTGAACCTGGCGAGCAGCTCCTGCCCCTGCTCGGCCCACAGCCGCCCGGTGGCCCGGATGATCTCCGGGTCGCCCCCGTGGAACATCCGCACCAACTCGGCCCAGCGCCGGGCCAACGCCCGCACCCTCGGGTCGTCCACCGGGGTCCCCCTGGCGCGCAGCCCGTCCACCTCGGCGATCAACCGGGGCCACTCGGCCTCCACCGCCGTGATCGTCGCCTCGCCGAGCTCCTCGCGCCGCCGCGCCATCCGGTCGAGCTGGTCCGGGGTGAAGTAGGACTCGACCTTCGCCATCATCTCCAACGCCTCCAGGAACTCCTCCGGCTCCGGGACGGCGGTGGACAGCCGATCCAGCAGTCCGCGCACCTGGCCGCGCAGCCGGCGGACCCTCCTGGCCTCCGCGTCGAGCTGGTCGAGCTGGTGCGTCAGGACCTCCCGCAACGACATGACGTCGTCGGTGCGCTCGGACAGCGCCCGGCGGATCTCCTCCAGCGGAACCCCCATGGAGCGCAGCGCCCGCACGCGGTAGAGGCGGCGCACGTCGGCGGAGGTGTAGCGGCGGTGGCCCGACGAGGTCCGCTCGCTCGGCTCCACGAGGCCGATCTCGTCGTAGTGGTGCAGGGTCCTGACGGTCATCCCGCTCGCCCTGGCCAGCTCCCCCACGCTCCAGCGGCGCTCGTCCCCACTCATACCGACGACGCTAGGACCTCACGTCGCGTGAGGTTCAACCAGGCGAGGCGACGGCACCAACGGGTGATTCCTGAGGTCAGATCTTTTCCGAGTTCCTCCCTGGACTGGCGACCATGAGCGCGCGGGACGACGCGCACCGCCTGGTGGACTCCATGCCCGAGGACCGGCTGGACGACATCGTCGACGTGCTTCGTGCCATGTCAGAGGCCGAAGAGCCACTGAGTCGCCACCTCTCCCTCATCGGCGTCTTTCGTTCGGGCCAAGGCGATCTCGCCGCCCGGTCCTCGGAGATCCTGTGTCGGGAGCTGGGTGGCGAGGCGGCATCATGACGGCGTGATCGTCCTCGACACCGGCTCCCCTGGTCGCCGCCCTCGACGCCGACGACGAACACCACGACCGGTGCCCGCCTGTTGACACGGCTGCCTGGCCCGCTCCTGGTTCCCGCGTCTGTCCTCACCGAGGTCCACTACCTCCTCGAACGTCACCGGGGAGGCGGGGTCGAGGCGGTGTTCCCGCGCGCCCTCGCCGCTGGTGAGCTGGAACTGGTCTCGCTGACCGCGAGCGATCTGGAGCGGATGGCCGAACTGGTCGAGACGTACGCGGACTTCCCGCTCGGCGGAGTGGACGCCTCGGTGGTCGCGGTGGTCGAGCGATGCGGCGCCACGGTTGTCGCCACATTGGACCGACGGCACTTCAGTGTCGTGCGGCCGAAGCACGTGCCGGCCCTCTCCCTGGTGCCCTGAGCGGGCGGAGGCGCTGCTCCGATCGTCGGACGCCGGGCGTGGGTCAGGTCACAGGACCCTAGGATCGTGGCCAGCGCGTCACGGGGAGGTATGGTCTAGACCATGTCAGGCACGCGTCTGAGCGGTGTCGGAGTCAGCCCCGGCCGGGCGTCCGGTCCGGTCGTCCGGGTCGCCGAGCCGCTCCCGGAGCCGCCGTCCACCCCGGCCCCCGCCGACCCGGCCGCGGAGGCCGCCCGGATCCGCCCCGCCGCCGAGCTGGTCGCCGGACGCCTGCGCGAGCGGGCCGCCGCCGCCGACGGCGAGGCCAGGGCGGTGCTGGAGACGACCGCCGCGATGGCGGCCGACCCCGCCCTGATCGCCCAGGCCGAACAACTCGTCTCGGCGCGGTCGCTGCCGGCCGCGCGGGCGGTGCACGAGGCCGCCGCGGGGTTCGCCACCGCGCTGGAGGCCGCCGGGGGCTACCTGGCCGAGCGCGTGCGGGACGTGCACGACGTCCGCGACCGGCTCGTCGCCGAACTGCTCGGCCTGACCCCGCCCGGCGTGCCCGAGCTGACCGGCCCGAGCGTGCTGGTCGCCAGGGACCTGGCCCCGGCCGACACCGCGGGGCTCGACCCGAGCAAGGTCCTCGCCCTGGTCACCGAGGAGGGCGGGCCGACCAGCCACACCGCGATCCTCGCCAGGGCGCTGGGCATCCCGGCCGTCGTGGCCTGCCGCGGCCTGCTGGAGCTGACCGACGTGGACGGCTTGGTCGTCGACGGCGAGGACGGGACGGTCGAGCCCGTGGTCGGCCCGGTGACGGTGCGCGCGGCCAGCGCCGAGGCCGAGCCCACCTGGTCCGGGGAGGGCTGGACCACCGACGGCCACCGGGTGAAGCTGCTGGCCAACGTCGGCTCCGCCGAGGACGCCCGCGCGGGTGTCGCGGCCGGCGCCGAGGGCGTGGGCCTGTTCCGCACCGAGTTCTGCTACCTGTCGGCCACCGAGGAGCCCTCGGTCGCCGCGCAGCGCGTCGCCTACGCCGAGGTCCTGGCGCCCTTCGCCGGGCGGCCCGTCGTGGTCAGGACCCTCGACGCGGGCGCGGACAAGCCGCTGGCCTTCCTCAACACCGAGGTCGAGCCGAACCCGGCGCTGGGGGTGCGCGGCCTGCGCCTGTCCATGGCGGCCGCCGGGGTGCTGGACCGCCAGTTGGAGGCCATCGCCGCCGCGGCCGAGGACTCCGGCGCCGACGTGTCGGTGATGGCGCCGATGGTGGCCACCGCCGAGGAGGCGGCCTGGTTCGTCGACAGGGCCCGCGCCGCCGGCGTGGCCAGGGTCGGCGTGATGGTCGAGGTCCCCGCGGCGGCGCTGAGCGCCCGCGAGGTGCTCTCCGTCGTGGACTTCGTCAGCCTCGGCACCAACGACCTCGCCCAGTACGTGTTCGCGGCCGACCGCCAGGTGGGCGGGGTCGCCGAGCTCAACGACCCGTGGCAGCCGGCGCTGCTGCGGCTGGTCGCGCTGGTTGGCGAGGCCGCGACCGAGCTGGGCAAGCCGATGGGGGTCTGCGGCGAGGCCGCGGCCGACCCGGCCCTGGCCTGCGTGCTCGTCGGCCTCGGCGCCTCCAGCCTGTCGATGAACGCCGCCGCCCTGCCCAGGGTCGGCGCGCGGCTGGCCTCGGTCAGCCTGGACCAGTGCCAGGTCGCGGCCCGCACCGCCGTGGCCGCCTCGGACCGGGTCGCGGCCCGCACCGCCGTCCGGGCCGCGCTCGGCTGAGGGCGCGTCCGGCGCCGCTCGCCGGGCGCCGACGACCCGGCGCCGCCAGGTTCTCCGTCGATCCCACACACACTCGGCGGAACACACGAGGGCCGCCTGCCCGCCGAACGCGGGAGGCGGCCCTCGGTCTGACGGCGCCCGGTCAGTCCCTGGCCCAGTCCACCTTCCACGGGTGCCGGACGGTCAGCGGGCCGAGCCGCATGATCGTGCGGGGGCGGGCGACGACCACCGACCCCGCCCGCACCGAGCCCCGCACCACCACGTGCGGCGTGCCCAGCGCGGCGCCGGCGCCCACCTGGTCCTTGACGCTGCCCGCCACCACCGTCAGCTCGTCCAGGTCCACGCTCGCGCCAGGGGGCAGGACCAGGGTCATCGACGACATGCTGTAGCTCAGCTCGATGGTCACCACCGGGTGCGGGATGACCGCCTCGGTCAGGTCCAACGTGCTGGACCCCATCCGGCCGCGCAGCACCAGCCGCCGGGGCACCACCCAGCGCCCCCGCCGGGTGAGGGAGCTGGCGGTGTGCTCCATGGCCAGCGTGTCCCTGGCGTCGACCTCGCGGTTGACCAGGCCGGGCAGGTCGATGAGCACCGCGTTCAGCTCGCCGCGGGTGCGCGCGGCCATGGCCAGGTCGGCGCGGCGGGTGAACTCCGTGAGGTCCAGCAGGCCCCGCCCGGTGGCCCGTTGCAGCAGGTCGACGACGTGTCCCCGCTCCGCGTCGCTGACCCTGAGGTCGCGCGGGGGGACGGGTGCCGACGTGGTCATCACACCTCCTCCGGATCGGCGTCCAGCCCGTGCTCGATCGCGTACCTGGCGAGCTCGACCCGGTTGTGGAGCTGGAGCTTGCGCAGGGTGGACTGGACGTGGTTCTCGACCGTGCGGTGCGAGATCACCAGGCGGGTGGCGATCTGGCGGGCGGTCAGCCCCTTGGCGACCAGCCGGAGCACCTCGGTCTCCCGCTCGGTGAGCCGGGGAGCCGGCTCCACCGAGTCCGGCGCGGCCGCCATCCGCCGGTACTCGCCGAGGACGAGGCCGGCCAGGCCGGCGGTGAACACCGCGTCGCCGGCCGCGGTGCGGTGGACGGCGTCGACCAGCTCCTCCACCGACGCCGACTTCACCAGGTACCCGGACGCGCCGGCCTTGACGGCCTCCAGCACGTCGCTGTGCTCGCCGCTGGCCGACAGCACGAGCACCTTCGTCTCCGGCAGCTCGCCGGTGATCCACCGGGTGGCGTCCACGCCGGACGACCCGTTGAGGTTGAGGTCCATCAGCACCACGTCCGGCCGCACGGCGCGCGCGATCCGTTGCGCCGACTCGCCGTCCCCCGCCGTGGCCAGCACCCGGAAGCCGCGTTCGGTGAGGTCCCTCGCCACACCGTCCCGCCACATCGGATGGTCGTCGACCACCATCACCGACACGTGCTCGTTCGTCATCGCGCGACCCCCTTGCGCCGGGTCCGTCTTCGCGGCACCCGAACCTCCCATTCGGTCCCCTCGCCCGGGGCGGTGTGCAGCGACAGGCTCCCGCCGAGTTCCGCGACCCTGCCGCGGATGGAGTGGGCCACCCCCATTCGGCCCTCGGTCTCCGCGGCGGCGAGCCGACCCTCGGGAATCCCCGGTCCGTCGTCCCGCACGCTGAGCACCACCTCGTCCCCGAGATCTTCCAACAGCACCCAGGCCCTGGCCTCCCCGCCCGCGTGCTTGTCCACATTGGACAGTGCTTCCCTGGCGACGGAGGACAGCTCGGCCGCGACCGCCGCCGGCAGCATCACCTGGGTCGCCGGCACCGACACCTGGAAGCGGGGCGTGGTCAGCAGTTGCAACTGCGGCCGCAGGTCCACCTCTCCGTCTACTGTGGACTCCTGAGGCGCGGCGGCGACCAGCGACCGCAGCGCGATCTCCTGCTCCCCCGCCATGCGCGCCAGCTCGGCGGCCTCGCCGCCCAGCTCGGCGCCACGCCGACGCACCCTGGCCAGCACCTGGAGCACGCTGTCGTGCACCGCGCGGGCCAGTCGCTCGCGCTCCTTGGTCGCCGCCTCCGCGCGCAGGGCGCGTTCGAGCTGCTCCCCGGAGTGGCGGGCGGTCGTCGAGGCCAGGCCCACCACGAAGCCAATGCCGACCAGCAGGACGGTGTCCCTCGCCATGTCCGTGTTGAAGTAGCCGCGCGCCCAGACACTGAGCACCGACACCACGGCGCCGGCGGCGGCTCCCGCCCCCCGTCCGCCGTGGACCGCCGCGAACACCACACAGCCCGACGCCCAGATCGTCGGCACCAGGGGCGCCGGCTGGACGAGCTGCTCCGGGCTGAGGACGAAGTGGGACGCCGCGACCAGCGCTGTGGTGAGTGTCACATCGACGATCACCAGGGATCGTCGGCGTCCGTTGTCGCGGCTGAACCAGAAGACCGTCAGCGCCGTCCACACCGTGACGATCGCGATCTCCAGCCACCCGAGCCACGGACGCTCGTAACCGTCCCTGTGCACGGAGAACACGCCCACCGCGAACAGGTACGTGACGATCCGCAGTGTCACCGCGCCGCGCCACAGCGGGGTGGTGTTGTCCTTGATGATGCGCTTTCCCGCATCGGATGGGCCAGCCTGCACGGTTCGCTCCTCCCCGGTCGTCCATCCTGCCCGGCTCGCGCGTGTGGGCTAACCCCCGGTCGCCGGCTTCTTCTGTTCGCCGGGGATGTGCCACGCTGGCCGGGTTCGAGGGCGCCGCCGGCCGCCGACGGGCGCGGACCGGTGACGAGCGGCCGTGGGCGACTCCCCGTGCCGTCCCCTCGACGTGTCACTCCCGGTCGGGGGGAGGCTGCCGTGCGGCACTGGCCACTGTGGACGTTGAGTCGGCCGGCACTGGGCTACTGGCTGGCCGTCGACGTCGGCGCGCTCGCCGCCGTGACCACGGTCGTGCTCTCGGGCCCGCAGCCGTCGCCGGAGGAGGTCACGCGGTTCGCCGCCATCGCCGTCTCGTCCGGCATCGTGATCGTCGGCACCGCCGTGACCAACCAGGTGCGTCGCGAGGTCCAGCGCAACCCCTGGGCCATCCACGTCTGCTACCTGGTCGCCGGCGTGTTCGCGTTGCCGGCGAACCTGCTGGTGCTCCTGCTGCTGGGACCGGCGCTGCACGGCGTCCTGGGACCCAGGCCGGAACCGCACCGGTGGCTGTTCACGACGGCGGCCACCGTGCTGGCCACGTTCGCCGCGCGCGCCACCGCCGGGTGGGACGACCCGAGATGGGACGTGGCCACGCTGATCCTGTCCGGCACGACCATGCTCCTGGTCCGCGCGGTGGTGGTGGCCGTGGGCCTGCGCCTGCGGTCGCCGGAGGCCAGCGGGGCCGACGTGTTCGGCGACCCGGTGGACGTCGCCGTCGGCGTGGTCGCGGTGTGCATCGGGGGGATGACCGCGATGGTCACGGCGGGCGAACCCGTCCGCGCCCTGATGGCCGCGGCCCCGATGGCGTTGCTGGAACGGGCCGCCCAGCTCCCCCAGTGGCGGCGGTCGGCGCAGCGGGACGCCAAGACCGGGCTGGCCAACGCCGCGCACTGGGACCGGCTGGCCAGGGACGAGCTGACACGCGCCAGGGGCAGGGGGTTCTGCGCGGCGGTCCTGCTCGCCGACCTCGACCACTTCAAACGGGTCAACGACCGCTACGGCCACCTGGCGGGGGACGCCGCCCTGGCCGCGGTCGGGGTGTTGCTGCGCAGCAGCGTGCGCCGGGGGGACCTGGTCGGCCGGTTCGGGGGTGAGGAGTTCGTCCTCATGCTGCCCGACACCGCCCCGGCCGAGGCGGAGGCGGTGGCGCAGCGGGTCCGGTTGTCGGTGGCGGCCCTGCGGGTGCCCACGACCGGGGCGGACGGGCGCCCCCACGAGTTGTGCGGGCTGACGGTGAGCATCGGGGTGGCGACCACCGAGCGCTTCGGCTACGAGCTGTCCGACCTGCTCGTCGCGGCCGACTCCGCCCTGCTCGCGGCCAAGGGCTCCGGCCGCAACCTCGTCACCGTGGCCTAGGGCCGTCCCCTCGGGCGTCGACGGGGCGTCGTCGGGTGGCCCGCGACGGGGGCGGCGGACGCCGGAGGTCCGCGCCGAAACCGGGTGGGGCCGGGGACCAGCCGGCTCGGATCGATCGCGCGGTGACGGCCGCCCCGACAGGTGGCTCTCCTGTCTCCTCCGGCGCCGTCACCGTCGCGCGATCCGACTCCGTTCGCCCCGTGGCCCGTCGACCGGGCGTCAGGCCCTCGGCTGGGTGAAGCGGATGCGGTTGCCGAACGGGTCGCGGAGACCGCAGTCGATCCCGTACGGGCGCTCGGTGGGCTCCTCGGTGAACTCGACGCCCCTGGCGAGCAGCGTCTCGTACGTCCCGCGGCAGTCGTCGGTGGTGAAGATGAGCCAGCCGCCCATCGCGCCCTTGGTCACCAGTTCGCGGACCTGCCGGGCCGTCTCCTCGGACATCGCGGGGGCGCCCGGCTTCTCCAGCAGGATCTGGCGCTCGGGGTGGCCGGGCACGCTGACGGTCAGCCAGCGCATGAATCCCATGTCCACGTCGGCGGCGACCTCGAGGCCGAGCTTGCCGACGTAGAAGTCGAGGGCCTCGTCCTGGTCGAGGACGTAGATCTGGGAGTGGGTGATGGCGTTGAACATGGCGGGAACGCTAGTTCGGGTGGCCGGCGGAAAACTTATCCGAAACCGACCAGTTGGCGGAGGCGGCGCGCGGTCAGCCGCTCGGCCGCGTCCACGCCATCGTGAAGCACGTCGGCACGCCCACCGACGGCGTCTCCCCGCGGTACTCCCTCGGTGACCGGCCGACGATGTCGCGGAAGGTGCGGCTGAAGGTCCCCAGGCTGCCGAACCCGACATCGAAGCAGATCTCCGTCACGCTGCGGTCGGTCTCCCGCAGCAGGAACATCGCGCGTTCGACCCGACGCCGCTGGAGGTAGCGGTGCGGCGTCTCACCGAAGGCGGCCCGGAAGGCGCGCGTGAAGTGCCCCTCCGACACGTGGGCGATGCGGGCCAGGGCCGGGACGTCCAGCGGCTGCGCGTAGGCACGGTCCATCGCGTCCCTGGCCCGGAGCATCCGGCGGTTGTTCTCCTCCACGGCGCGGCCCACGGCGCCATCACACCACGACGACCGCCGTCACCGGCATCTCCGGAGACTGAAGCGTCCCCACCCGGGAGGAGGCGGTGCGCCGCGGCCTCGCGCTCGTCGCTCGGAGTTCTCCGACGAGCGACCTTCACCTAGTCCGAGCCAGACGAGGAGTGCCGGGACGTCCTCCCGCCACCCGGTGGCCCCGAGGCCTCGGCGGGCTCGTCGGGTTCGGCCTCCTCGGGTTCCAACGCGTCGACCTGCGACGGCAGTGTGCCCTCGTCGGCGACCAGCGAGCGGACCACCGCGTTCGACACCGCGATCAGCGGGACCGACAGCAACGCGCCGGCGATCCCGGCCAGCGAGGCGCCCACGGCGATGCCCAGCACCACCGCCAGGGGGTGGAGCTGCACGGCCCTGCCCAACAGCAGCGGCTGGAGCACGTGCCCCTCCAGTTGCTGCACCGCGAGGACCACGGCCAGGACGAGCAGCGCGGGCACGATCCCCTTGGTCACCAGCGCCACCAGCACGGCGACCGACCCGGAGATCAGGGCGCCCACGATCGGCACGAACCCGCCAAGGAACACCAGGGCGGCCAGCGGCACCGCCAGGGGGATGCCGATCGCCCACAACCCGATGCCGATGCCGACGGCGTCCACCACGGCGACCACCGCCGTGGCCCGCACGTACCCCACGAGCGAGGCGAAACCCCTGCTGCCGGCCACGGCCGTCCGCGCGCGGACGTGCCCCGGCAGCAGCCGGACCAGGAACGCCCAGATGCCCCGGCCGTCGTACAGGAAGAAGATCAGCGTGAACAACGCCAGCAACATGCCGGTGAGCAGCTCGCCGACGGTGCCGGCCGTGGTCAGCGCGCCGGAGGTGATCGCCTCCTGGTTCGACTTCAACGACTCCAGGAACTTCTCCACGTAGCCGCTGAGCTGGTCCTGCGTGAGGTGCAGGTTGTTCTTCAGCCAGTCCTGGATCGTGCTGATGCTCTCCGTGACGCGTTCCCGCATGTCGGGCAGGCCCCGGATGAACGCGTTGATGACGAAGGTGAGCACGCCGCCCACGACCGCCAGCCCGCCCACGAGCACCAGCACCGTCGCCAGCCCCCTGGGCACGCGCCACGCGACCAGGCGGTCCACCGCCGGCGCGAGCAGCGCCGACAGCAGCAGCGCCACGCCGACCGGCACGACGACGACCCTGAGGTCGTCGAAGACCTTGCCGAGCACCCACACCACGCCGGCGAGCACCAGGAACCGCCAGCCGATCGCCGCCGCCACCCTGAGGGAGAACGGGATCGCCTGTTGGGCGTCGACCGGTTTGTCAGCCGCGTTCCGCACCCTGGCCACGTTAGCTGGCGGAACGCCCTCGTGGGCTGCTCCGCCACGGCATGATCGGGTTCACCCGTCAGGGGGAGGCGGGCTGGTGGCGGCGGAGAGCACGGGCCGGGAGGGCGTTGTGGCGGGTCGGATGCGGCACTCGGAGCTGACCGAGCTGGAGCGCGCCGTCGGCCAGGCCTTCGCCCGAGGGGAGCGGCTGGACCTGCGCGCCCGGCGACAGGGATCGGCCACGACCGGCGACCGCCAGGTCCGCGCCGCGGTGCTCGTCGCGCTGCTCACCGGGCTCCACCAGGTCAAACCCGTCGCGGTGCCGGCGCTCCGCCTGGTGGGCGCCGAGATCAGGGGCGCGTTCGACCTGGAGTCCGCCGACGTCGCGCACCTGGTCGAGCTGGACCGCTGCACGTTCGACGCCGTCGCCGAGTTCCAGCTCGCCCGGTTCCGCGGACTGCGACTCACCCGGTGCCGCCTGCCCGGCCTGCGGGCCCGCAACCTGCGCGTGGACAGCGACCTCGAACTCGACGGGACCACCTGCACGGGATCGGTCGACCTGACCGACGCCACGGTCCACGGCACGGTCCGCCTGGCGGGCGCGGTGCTGCGCAGCCCGCAGGACCACGCCCTGCTCGCGGCGCGCCTGCGGGTCTCCGGATCGCTCCAGGCCAGCGGACTGCGGGCCACCGGGGAGGTGCGGCTGCGGGGCGCGCACATCGGCGGCAGCGCGCACCTCGGCGGCGCGCAGCTCCACAACCCGGACGGCGACGCGTTGGAGGCCACGGGGCTCGTCGTCGACGGCAACCTGTCGTGCGACCGCGACGGCGGGCGCTTCACCGCCCACGGGCGCGTGGTGCTCGCCGGGGCGCGCGTCGGCGGGGACGCCGTGTTCTCCGGCGCGACGCTCAGCGTGGCGGAGGAGGCCGACCACCAGGTCCTCGTCCTGCCGAGGGGCACCGCCGACGGCACGGCGGCGCTGGTCGCCGACCGGATGCGGGTCGACGGCAACGTCGAGCTGGACACCGGGTTCACGTCGGCGGGCTCGGTGCGGCTGCCCAACGCCAGCATCGGCGGCTACCTGCGGCTGTCCGGCGCCTGCCTGGGCCGGCAGGAGGCGCTGGCCGGGCTGGGGACCGACGCCGACGTGCAACGCGTCCCGGTCGCGCTGGTCGCCGACGGCGTCCAGATCGGCGGTGACCTGGAGGCCAGGGGCTCGGTCGCCGTGACCGACGGCGAGGAGCGGGACGAGACGCCGGCTGGCGGCCCGCTCCGCGCGTACGGGCAGGTCCGGCTGGTCGACGCCCACGTGCGCGGCAGCGCGAGCCTGTCGGGCGCGCACCTGGTGGGGCCGGGGATCGACGTGCTGTTCGCCGACCGGCTCCAGGTGGGCGGGACCCTGTTCCTGCGCAACATCAGGGCGAGCGGCTCGCTGCGCCTCCAGAACGCCCACATCGGGTCCACTGTGGACTGCACAGGGGCGCAGCTCACGGAGCCGCGCCGCCGGCCCGACGGCTCCCGCAAGCCCTCGCTCGACGCCCGCGTGGCGAGCATCGGCAAGGACCTGCTGTGCAGCTACGGCTTCCTGGCCGCCGGCGGGGTCCGCGTGCGGTTCGCCGAGGTGGGCAAGATGGCCAGCTTCACGGGAGCGTTCCTCGGCGACGCCGGGAACTCCCTGGCGCTCAACGCCTACGGGCTCACCGCCCAGCAGCTCGTGCTGCGCTTCGCCGCGCCGCCCCAGGGACGGGTCGCCCTCACCCGCGCCCGCGTCATCTCGTTGAGCGACGCGGCGGAGCTGTGGGCCGCCACGGGCGGCGTGGCGTTGGAGGACTTCGCCTACCAGGCCGCGGTGGCGCGCCCCGAGGTCGACGTCCGGACCAGGCTGAGCTGGCTGCGCCGGGTCCTGCCGGACTACACGCCCGGCCCCTACGAGCAGTTGGCCAGCGTGTACCGCGTCAACGGCGACGAGGAGCGCGCCGAGCAGGTGCTCATCGCCAAGCAGCAGCGCCGCTTCGCCGAGCTGGGGCCGGCCGGCCGGGTCTGGGGCTTCCTCCAGGAGTGGACCGTCGGCTACGGCTACCGACCCTGGCTCGCCGTGCTGTGGTTGGCGGTGTTTTGGCTCGGCGGCGCGCTGTGGTTCGCCGGCCACCCGATGGAGCGGCTGGACGACGACCAGCACCCGGTGTGGAACCCGTGGCTGCTGTCGGCGGACACCCTGCTGCCGATCGTCAACCTGGGGCAGGACGGCATGTGGCGGATCACCGGCGCCTCGCAGTGGATCAGCGGGGTGCTCACCGCCGTCGGCTGGATCCTCGCCTCGACGGCGGCCGCCGGCGCGACCCGCGTCCTCAAACGGAGTTGACGCCCGCCGGAATTCCCCCACCCGGGAAGATCCGCGGCGGCCGGGTTCGCGACCGGATTCGCGGATCGGCGATTTCCGCGTCGTGGACCGGATCACAACACGATCGGTGATCACCCCACGAGGTCGTTGATCTCGCGTAACTCGATGGTGGGGACTTGTCGTGCCGCGGCTGCGCGCGCACTCGGTTCCGTGCCAATGTTCAGCCCGCGTCACACCGGCGATCAAGCAATGCGGGATCGCCGCCGCCGAATCCGGATTCGTCGGGAACGGCGGGACGCGGAGACACCGAGAAGTACAGACACCGAGAAGACGACGAACAGCGACCAACACGGGTCACCGAGGTCACGACGGACGGGAGCGCCAGGGTGCCGAGCCAGTGGGGAACGACGGGAGGCCGCCTCACGCGGTCGCTCGCCCGTGTCCTGCTGGCGGTGGCCGGCGCGGTCGTCGGCGTCCTGGCGAGCTGGCTGGTCGCCAGCGCCACGGCCGCCGCCGACGGACCCCTCGCCGGCGTGACCGACGCCCTCGGCGCCGCCACCGGGATCGAGGCTCCCGCGCCCGTCCGGTCCGCGGCCCAGCTCCCCGTCGGGTCGCTCCGCTCGCTGGAGCCGGCCCAGCCGGTGCGGCGGCTCGCCGACTCCGGCCCGGTCGACCTCCTGGGCGGGGCCGGCCTCGCGGTCTCCCCCGGGGAGAACGCGGAGAGCACCGGGAGCGCCGCCGACCTGTCCCGGTCGGTCGCGCGGACCGTGCCCCGGGTCGACGACGCCCTCCGCTCCGGGGTGGCCGGACTGACCGAGCACCTCCGCGGCGCTCCGGTCGACCACGTCCGCCCGGTCGCCCGCACCGTCAACGGCACGGTCGACGCGGTCAGCGGCGCGGTGAACGGCATCGGTGGCGTTGGTGGCCTGCCCGGCACGGACGCGGTCGGCGAGGCGATCGGCGGTGGCCTGCCCGGCATGCCCGGGCTGGGCGAGCGCCGCCCCGGCGCCGGCGCGATCGACGCCGCGCGAGGGACGAGGACCGTCGGAACGTCCCCGTCGGGTCCGCTCTCCCGTCCCTCGGTCCTGCCCGGCGCGTCCGGTCCCCTGGCGGTCCCCGGCGCGGAGCACGGCGCCAGCGCCGTCCCCGGTCCGGTGTCCCCGTCCGCCCAGCCCGGCGAGCCCGGCGCGTGGCCGGCCGCCGGGATCGTGGCGGCCAGGGCGCTCGCGACGGGTGGCGCGGCCTCGGCCGCCCACGCCGGCGAGCCCGTCGAGCACGGCGGCCCGCTCGGCGACCCCGAGCCGGTCCTGCCCGACCACGGGCCCGGTCAGCCGGCCACCCTCCCCGGCCCGTGCCACTGCGGTCACGACGGCTCGGGCGCCGCGTCCGGCGGCCCTGCCGTGACCACCACCGCCCCCGGCGCCCAGCTCCCGCTGGCGGGTGGCCGTGGCTCCCTGACCCCCGCCGCCCAGCGCGGCGGCGCCGGGCGCGTCGAGCAGCCCGGCGTCACTCCCGACTGAACCCGCCCGCGCGGCCAGCGATCGCGGACGCCGGGCGCCGCCGGGTGCGGCGGGCAGCACCTCCCCGTTCGTGATCAGGGCCGGACCTCCTCGGTCCGTCTCCCTCCGCCGGCCGCGCGAACCGCCCAGCGGACGACCCGTCCGCGCAAGACCCGGGTGGTCGCAGCCCCGACGCGGTCCTCCCCAACCGCGTCCGGCCGCCCGCTCCCGACAGGTCACGAACGGAAGAAGGAGATCCCCCCAGATGAAGACCTGGACCCAGCGCGTCGCCCAGATCGCCCTCGTCAGCACGGGCCTGCTGGCGGTGGGCGCTGGCCTCGCCTCCGCCGCCACCGAGCCCACCGGTGCGACCGGCGGTGACCAGGTGACCAAGCCCGTGACCGACTCCGCGGCCAAGGCGGTCGCCACCCAGGGCGCCGCGACCAGCCAGGCGACCACCCAGACGACCACTTCGGCCGAGAACACCGCGACCACCGGCGCCACCCCCACCGACCCCGCGACAGGGACGGCCACCGCGGCGAAGCCGGCCGAGGGCGGCCAGCCGAGCAGGCCCGTGATCGACCCGGCGACCGGCGCCCCCGGCACAGCCCCCGGCGCGCGGCCCGCCGACGGCGGCACGGCCGCGAAGCCCGTCGAGGCCAAGCCGGCCTCGAACAACAACTCCCCGACCAAGGCGCTTGAGGACGCCATGAAGCTCGACGCCCTGACCGAGCTGACCAAGAAGCTGACGAGCAGGGCGGGCAGCGCGCTCCAGCAGCGGTCCGGGAGCGCCGACGGCGGCTTCGGCGGGACCTTCGACGCGAGCTACGGCGACAGCTTCGCGGCCAGCTTCGACGACGGCTTCGGCGACGGGTTCGGCGGGTATGACGACGACCGTGGTGATCTGCGGGAGCCGAGCTACGAGAGCGTGTTCGAGAGCTACCAGGCGATGGCCATGGCCGACGCCTACCAGAACCTCTCGTCCGCGCGCCCCGCCCACCGCCCCGCCGGCGAGCCCGCCCACCGCCCGGCGAGCGAGCCGGTGAGCCAGCCGAACACCGGAACGGGCCGCCCCGGCGGCCGGCCCGCCACGCCCTCGACCGCCCGGCCGGGCGCCAAGGTCACCACCACCGGCGTGCCCGCCTCGTCCAAGCGGCCCTCCCAGAACCAGATGTCGACCCTCGGCGAGCAGAAGCTGCCCAGCACCGAGCAGGTCGCCTCGGAGGTCGTGAAGGGCGTCCCGCTGACCAAGGAGCTGTCCCAGCACGACCTGTCCGGGATCGCCGACCCCGCCCAGGTGGACAAGCTGGCGGACGGCGTCCAGCAGGTCGACAAGTTGGGTGGTCAGGTGCCGCTGGCCGGCGACCTGACCAGGGGCGGCCTGGGCGGGCGCGAGTTGGACGCGCTCACCAGGCAGCTTCCGGGCTCGAACGAGCTGCGTCGGCTGCCCACCGGCGACCTGACCCGCAGGTTCGAGGCGGACGCGCTGACCGGCCGACTCGACCTGGACAAGGTGGGTCGGGCGGTGCGGGCGATCGCCGACGAGACCAGGGGCGGCACCTTCACCCGTCCCGCGGAGCTGACCGGCGCCCAGAGCCTGCGTTCGCTGGCCGAGAGCGGACTGGTGGAGAAGACCGCCGCCGGCGCGCAGGAGTTGACGGCGTTGGACCAGCTCGGTGAGCCCGTGCAGCGGGTCGTCCGCGGCGGCGTCCCCGGCCTGAGGCTGGGCGGCCAGTGAGCCGACTGCGGCCGGGGCGGTGGGAGAGCACGAGCGCGTCGCGCGGGTGGCCCCCCTCCCCGCCGGCCCGACGACGCCCGGAAACGCCCCGGCCGCAGTCCCCCTCCCGCCAACCGAGCCCGAACCCGACGACGTGAAGGAGATCCCGATGCACCCCTGGGCGAAGCGAGGCATCCACGCCGCGCTCGTCACCGGTGGGATGTTGGCCGTCGGCGGCGGCGTGTCCGAGGCCGTGGAACCAGCGCCCGACCGGCCCACCCCCCCGCTGGGCGATGCGACCATGCCGCTGGACGTCATCGACGACACCTTCGACCGGGGTGCCGTCCGGGCGGGCGAGACCGCCCCGGCCGGCACCCGAGGCTGGCCGGAGCACCCGGCCGTCCGCCCCGAGGACGTGTTGTGGGAGATCCGCACCGAGCAGTCGGAGCCGGTGGTGATCAGCGGTGTCGCGGGCACCTGGTCCGGCACCATCACCGACCTGCCCGTGGCGGACCGCGACGAGCCCGACTGGCCCGACCACGACCCCGCGCCTCCGGCCGCGCACCGCGCGCCGACGCGTCCCGGCGCCGAGGAGACCGAGGACACCCTCGTTCTGGAGCACCTGGCCGACTGGTTCGCGGTGGCCGACGCGCAGCGCCGGGACCGGGTGGTCGCGGCCACCATCGACGCGCTGGCCGACGAGCTGGCCACGCTCGCCGCCAGGACCGCGCCACCCTCGGTGGAGCCGGACGCGCGGACGGCGCGCGCGCTGACCGACGTGGTCACCGCGGACGCGGCGGTCGTCGAGGCCCACCCCCGCGAGGCGTGGATCACCGAGGCCCCCCGGTCGCTCGGGCCGTCCAGGGCCCGCGGCGACGAGCACGGCCCCGCGCTGCGCTCCGACGACGCCGGCCGGTCGAACCCGGACCAGCTCCTGCCGGCGACGCCGACGAAGACCCCGGCGGGCGCGCACCTGTTCTCCGTGAACCGGCAGGTCCTGCGCAGGGCGCTGGCCTGGCAGCGCCCGGTTCCCCCGCCCACCGCGGGGGAGCGGCGCGAGGTCAACCCGCTGGAGATCCGGGGCGAGCGGGTGCTCCCGGTGACCGAGGTGCCGTACCACCCCCGGCCGAGGCCGCGCGCGACCGAGCGCTCCCAGGTGCCCACGACCCAGTGGGGCACGTGGCGGCCGTCGCTGCCGCCGCTGGTCTTCCCCACGTTCGACCTGGCCGAGGCGCCCTCGGCCGCGCGGCCGGGACCGGCCCCGACCGCGCCCACGCCGTCGGTCCCGGCCACCCCGGAGGTCCCCGAGACCCCGGAGATGCCGCAGCAGGCGTTCGCCCGCCCCTCCGGCGGCGTGCCGTTGCAGGCGAACCTCGGCGCCCTGGACCTCAGCGAGATCGAGATCAACGACGAGCAGGTGGTGCCGGAGGGCGTGTCGGAGACGCCCGCGCTCAGCACCGTCGACTCCGTCACCTGGCTGCGGAACGTCACGACCCGCGGCTGACCGGCGAGGCCGGCATGCGGAACCCTCGTCCTCGCGTCGGGCCCGGGAGCCACCTGGCTTCCGGGCCCGACCTCTGCCCAGGCCCTGGTGGTTCCCGCACCGGTGGTGTCGTGGGCGCTGCTCAGCGTCTGCGGGGACGGCGGAGTCGCGCTTCGGCGCTGGTGAGCACCGAGAGCACGGGCGCGGCCCCGTCGCTGGTGCACCACGCGACGCGCAGCGCCGGCAGGATGCGGTTGCGGCCGATGCGCAGCGGTCGGGCGGCCACCTCCCTGGCCCGGTCGGCGATCGCCTCGCCGGTCCCGGTGGGGTGTTCGGCGACGACCGCGAACTCGTCGCCGCCGTACCGGGCGACCGTGTGGTCGGCCCGCAGGCCCTGCCGGAGCCGGCCGGCCAGCGCGACGAGCAGTTCGTCCCCGCGCCGGAACCCGTGTTCCGCGTTGAGCGCGGCCAGCCGGTGCACGTCCATCAACACGAGGGTGGCCAGGGTGCCGCGGGTCCTGGCCCTGGTCAACGCCTGGTCGAGCCGGTCGAGCAGCAACGCGCGGTTCGGGAGCCCGGTCAGCGGGTCGAGCAGTCCCCTGCTGTGCGGGAGGTCCGTGTCGACCGGGTGCAGCAGGACCAGCAACCGGTGCCGGCCCCGGGAGCGCACCGGGTGGTAGTCGGCCCAGACCCGGGTGTGGTGCACCCCGTCGCGGGACACGACCATCGGCAGCGAGAGCGTGGAACTCGTGCGGAGCACCTGGGCGGCCAGCGCTGAGGGCTCGGGCAGTGGCGCCCCGGAGTCGTCGCACGCCGACCACCCCGGAGGGCGGGCGCCGTCGACCAGGTCCTGCCGGGACATCCCCAGCAGCGCGGCGGCCCGATCGTTGGCGGCGAGCACCTCGCCCTGTTCGTCCTGGAGCAGCACACCTACCGGCAGGTCGGCGACGAAGTCGTCCCAGATCGCGCCGGTGATGGTGGGTGCCGCCGTTCGCACGGCACTCATTTGGCTCTCACCTTCCGCCGATCGGAGCCTTTCGCTGAGGGTCCTCTCGATCCACGGTCAGATCAAGCCCTTGACACCACCCGGATCGGTGATCTTCTCCGCGCTTTCGGCCCAGTGCATGGGATTACGGAGCGCTCTCACCCTTGCGGGCGCGGCATATCCCCCGAACGGTCAGAACCGGTGTGCCGCCAGGTAAGCGTCCTCCGTCGCGTAGTCGAAGAAGTCGATCCCGTCGTACTTGTCGACCAGATCGGTGAACACCTCGCGCCAGTCCCGGTCCGCGACACTGGCCAACACCCACTCCACCTCCGCGGCCAGCGACCCCAGGCAGCTCGTCACCGGTCGGTAGCCCAGTTCCTCGTGGGCCCTGGCCATGCTGAGCACGACGTCCCCCGGCAGCGACCACGGCGTGACGCCCAGCGGCGGGGGCGCGTCGGGAGGGAGCGGGACCTCGCGCCACTCGTGGTCCAGGAGCTCGGCGACGGCGCGACCGATCTCCAGCACGGTGGGGGCGTCCGGGTCGACGGCGTTGAGCACCCTGGTGCCGGGGCGCGCCCCGGCCAGGCGCACCAGCTCGGCGATGTTGGCGACGGCGCTCGGGTGGAACCTGTTGGCCCCGCCGAACGCCAGCGGCACGCACGTGCGCCCGTCCAGCACCCGCTTGACGAACCACCATTCCCGGGAGTGCACCGAGTCCGTGCCGTGGATCGCGCCGGGACGGAGCACGGTCACGGGGACGACCGCCCTGTCCAGCAGGGACCGCTCGACCGCCCTCTTCTCGCTGGTGTAGCCGCCCGGCCCCGGCTCGACGGTGCGCTGGTCCTCGCTGATCGGCACGGGCAGCCGGGGGAAGTCGTCGACCCGGTCCATCCCCCGGCCCTCGTCGTCGACGTAGACGCCGGCCGTGGAGATCACGACGAGGTGGCCCACCCTGTCGCCCAACGCCAGGAGCTGCTCGGCGTGCTCGGGCGTGTAGCAGACGCAGTCGAGCACCAGGTCCGCCCCCGTCGCCAGCGGCGCGAGGTCGTCCGCCGGGTCCTCCCGGTCCCACCTCACCGTCCGCACGTGGTCGGCGAGGCGCGCCGGAACCGCGCGTCGGCCCCGGGCGGCGAGCGTCACCTCCCACCCGTCGTCGAGCAGACGCTCGGCCGTTCCCAGCCCGACCTGGCCGGTTCCCCCGATGATCAGCGCTGTGCCACCCACGCGAGCAGGGTGAACCGAAGCCGACACCCCGGCAACGAGTGTTCGCCTCGGGCGGAACGATGTCAGGAATTCCGCCCACGGGCGGCAGGAAAGGCGAATGGCCGCGGCGCGAAACGATGTTGCCCGTCCGGGGCAGCCATTTCCGGCGATCGGCCGAAGGCGGGTTCCGGGAGGCGCGGGAAATTCGATCTTCGCGCCCTCCCGGAACGGTTCGCCCCCCGGCTCAGGCGGTGGGGGCCGGCCTCAGGTCGGGCAGACACGCGATCGCCGCGCCGAGCGTCTCCTGCTCGTCCTCGGGCAACCAGCGCGACGCGTGCACCATCCGCAGGGCGGTGGCCAGCCGGACGAGGTCCTCGTCCGTGCCGAGGTTCCCGAGGTACGCGGGCAGGATCAGCCCCAGCGCCCGCAGGTCGGCGCGGGCGCAGAGCCGCGCCAGGAGGCCCGAGAGCGGCTCCTCGACCGGGTGCGGCTCGTGCTGGCCGTTCTCCCGCAGGCCCTCGGCGATCGCGAAGCGCACCCAGTCGCCGTACTGGCCCGGTGGGACCGCGTCGACGTGCCTCGCGGCCAGGGCGAAGTGCTCGTGCGCCTTCCCGGGCTCACCGAGGTCCTGGTACGCCTTGCCCATGTTCAGGTGCAGGGAGGCGTAGAAGCCTTTCACCCGGTCGTCGCCCACCCGGTCCGCCCGGTTCAGGCACTCCTGGTTCCAGTGGAGCGTCAGCTCGGGAGTGGGTTGGTGTCGGGCCACGTAGTGGGCGGCGAGGCAGGCCTCGTAGTCGTCGCCGGCGGTCTCCCACGCCCGCTGGAAGAGGTCGCGGGCGTCGGCGTCCCTCCCCTCGGCCTCCGCCTGCATGCCCTGAACGCACAACCGCACGACGGGGTTGTCGGGGTCCATGGATCTCTCCTCCTCAGCGAGTGGACGCCGGGCCGTCCGCACGGCGTCCGCGTGGTCATCCGGCGTCAGTCGTCCGCCGTCAGTCGTCCTCGTCCGGTCGCCGGACCGGCATGACGAGGGTGGTGAAGCTGCCCTGGTCCGCCGACCGGACCACGACCGGTTCCGTCGCCGACGAGATCTCCAGCAGCACGTCCGGGCCGACGCTGGCGTCCAGGGCGGGGAGGAGGACGCCAGGATCGAACGAGATCCGCACTGGTCGTCCGGTGAGGATGGCGCGCTCGGCGACCGCTGGCGCGCCACGGCCGGAGACCGTGACGCGGTCCTCGGCGATGTCCAGCGTGGCCGGTCCGTTCTCCCCGGCGGTGGCGACGGCTCCCCGCAGGGCCTCCCGGTCGACGACCACTCTGGTCCGCGCGGTCGGGAGGGCGTCCAGGATCAGCCGGTAGGAGGGGAAGTTCCCCTCGGCGGTCGGCAGCGGCCGCACCTCGTCGTCGCCCCGGACGACGACGGCGCCGCCGTCGACCTCGACGCTGACCTCGGGCAGGCGGAGCGACCAGGCCGCGAGGTCCCGCATCGCGTCGACGTCGACGAGCGCCTCGTGCGGCGCTCCCTCGACCGAGAGCGGGCGCAGCACGCGCACCGCCAGGCGGTACCGGTCGGTGGCCACCAGCCGCAGTTCCTGCCCGTCGAGTTCGAGCAGGACGCAGCCGAGCACCGGGAACCGCGCGCGGACGTCGGCGGGCGCGACGGCGGACGCCACCTGACGGACGGCGCTGGACAACTCGGCTCCGCCGACGCGGACCACCGACCGGGGCTGACCGCCGGGCAGGGCGCGCAGCACGTCCTCGATCACGGCCTGCGCCGCGGCCGCCCTGTCCCGCGTGCGACGCGCGTGCTCCGTGAGGACCGCGCGCGCCGCCTCCGGGCGGCCGTCGAGCACCACCGAGGCGTCCACCAGGGGCAGCCCGGCCTCCCGGAGCCGCCTGACGAGGACGGCGCGGGGTTCCTGGTCCGGCGAGTAGTAGCGGTACCCCGTCACCTCGTCCACGTGGGCGGGGCGGAGAACGCCGCAGTCGTCGTAGAACCGCAGGGCGCTCGGAGCCAACCCGACGCGGCGCGCGAAGACGCCGATGGGCACCAAGGCCCCGGTGTCGTCCGTGTCGTCCATGCGGCTGATTCTTCGGTCTCAAGCGACATGAAGGTCAAGGCGAGCACGAACACCGGGAACGTGGTGCCCCGCGGCAGCGGTGGTGAGCGCCTCACGCGCCGATGGAGACCCCGAACCCCGCTTCGAAGATCCTGCGGAGGACCTCCCAGGACTTCAGCTCGATGTTGGTGTGGACGGAGATGGCGTGCTCGCCGTCGGCGGTCGACACCGTGAAGAACATGGTTCCCCAGTAGCTGCCGCCCACGCCGCGCAGCGTCTGGTCACCGGTGACCGCCTTGTCGAACTCGAACAGGCCGAGGCCGTACCGCGTGTGCGGCAACCAGTCGGCGCCCTCGGTGGAGACCGTGGTCCACATCTCGCGGTGCTGGTCCGGTGGCAGCAGGGCGCCGCTCGCCAGCGCGCTGACGGCGCGGATCATGTCGCTGGTGGTGGAGACGATGTTGCCGGGGAGCCACGAGGTGTTGAACTCGGTGACGTCCAGCGGCTCCAGCCCGGGCTCCTCCAGGAGCGTGGGCCAGTTCTCCCCGGTGACCGAGGCCATGTCGACCCCGTCCTGGAAGAACTGGTTGGAGTACGCGCGCGGGTGCGGGTCGCGGTATCCCAGTTCGCCGGCGGGGCGCACGTAGGTGTGGGCCAGGCCGAGCGGTCGGAAGACCCTGCGCTCGACCTCCTCGGCGAAGCTGTTGCCGGTGATCTTCTCGATCATCGCCTCGGCGAGGTAGAAGCCGCCGTTGGCGTACAGGAAGCGCTCGCCGGGCTCCGCGACCGGCGGCTGGGAGACCGTCATCCGGAACAGGTCCTCGGTCGTGTACTCGTCGAACCGGTGCTTGAGGAACGCCGCCCGGGTGCCGTAGCGGCTCGTCAGCTCGGGGGCCAGACCCGTGGCGTACAGACCACCGGTGTTGCTGAGCAGGTGCCGGACGGTGATCCGGTCGCCGTCGTAGCCGTTGACGTCGAGCACGCCCGGCAGCCACCTGTTCACCGGGTCGTCGATGCTCAGCCTGCCCTCGGCCTCCATGTCGAGGAGCACGGCGGCCATGAACGCCTTGCCGCCGCTGCCGATCTGCGCGTGCTCCCCCGGTTGGCGGGGCGCCCCGGTCCTGAGGTCGGCGACGCCGGCGCTGCCGAACCAGGACCGGTCCCCGTCCCTGGCCTCGACGACGATGCCGGGAATGCCGACCTCGGCCACTGCCCAGTCGAGCACCTGCTGGATGTCGGTGTGGGTCATGTCGGTGCCTTTGCTGTGAGAATTTTTCCGGTGAGGTGAAAGCTACGTTGCATGCACAACACGGTCAATCAGCTTCTTGTGAAGCAACGCATAAAAGCGCAGCTCAACCCGTGAATTTCGTTGCATGGCTCTGACGACTAATGCAATGCGTCTGTTGCGTTAAGCTGTTCGGCGACGTCGAGGGCCTGGGGATGTGGAATGCCGGGAGAAAGGCTCACCCAGCAGGACCGGCGGCAGATCGCCGCGGGACTGCGTGACGGGCTGACCTACGCCGCGATCGGCCGCCGCATCGGACGCCCGACCTCAACCGTCACCCGCGAGGTGATGCGCAACGGCGGGCCGGGCGGCTACCACGCCGACCGCGCCCACCGGGCCAGCACGCACCACGCGCGCCAGCGCGGGACGTCTCCGCTGCCCCCGTCACCGGAAAGCTCCGTCCGCGCCGAACGCCCGGGTCCCGGGAGGCGGGACCCACGGGTCGTGAACGCGGTCGCGGCACACACCACGGAACTGTTCGTCCAGACCGGGCTTCCGCGGATGATGGCCAGGGTGCTCGCCGCGCTCCTCACCACCGACAGCGGCAGCCTCACCTCGGCCGAACTCGTGCGACGCCTGCGCGTCAGCCCCGCCTCCGTCTCCAAGGCCGTCGGCTACCTGGAGGCTCGGGAACTCATCAGACGCGAACGAGACCCCCACCGCCGCGCGGAACGCTACGTGATCGACGACGACGTCTGGTACCAGGCGATCATGGCCAGCGCGCGCGTCGACCTCCAGATCGCCGCCGCGTGCGGGACCGGAGCCCAGCGGCTCGGCGTCGGCACCCCCGCCGGCGCCCGGCTGGAGAACATGAGCCGGTTCCTCCACCGCGTCAGCGGCGACCTGGTCCGCTCGGCCCAGCACTGGCGTCAGGTCTACGCCACCCACCCGCCCGCCGAGACCAGCGGCGACGCCACGACCGGCTGAGCGCTCGCCCCGCTCCGGTCCGCGCTTCGGCGTCCCTGCGGCACCAGCGGCACCAGCGGGACCAGCGGGACCAGCGGGACTCAGCCCTGGGCGAGGTCGGTGAACCGGCTGTAGTGGAGCTGGTGCGCCACGGTGATCGTGGCCGTCGGACCCGCGCGGTGCTTGGCGAGGATCAGGTCCGCCTCGCCCATCCTCGGGTCGTCCCGCTCCCACGCGTCCGGCCGGTGGATCAGGATGACCATGTCGGCGTCCTGCTCCAGCGAACCGGACTCCCGCAGGTCCGCCAGCATCGGGCGCTTGTCGGTCCGCTGCTCCGGACCACGGTTGAGCTGCGAGATCGCGATCACCGGGACCTCCAGCTCCTTGGCGAGCAGCTTCAGGTTCCTGGAGAACTCCGAGACCTCCTGCTGCCGCGACTCGACGCGCTTGCCGGAGGTGAGTAGCTGCATGTAGTCGACGACCACGAGCTTGAGGTCGTGCCGCTGCTTCAGCCGCCGCGCCTTCGCCCTGATCTCCATCATCGTCAGGTTCGGCGAGTCGTCGACGAACAGGGGGGCCTCGCTGATCTCGCTCATCCGCCGCGCCAGCCGGGTCCAGTCGTCGTCGCTCATCCGCCCCGACCGCATGTCGGCGAGCCGGATCCGCGCCTCGGCCGAGAGCATGCGCATCACGATCTCGATGCGGCTCATCTCCAGCGAGAAGATCACGCTGGCCATGCCGTGTTTGATGGAGCAGGAGCGGGCGAAGTCCAGGCCCAGGGTCGACTTGCCCACACCGGGACGCGCGGCCACGATGATCATCTGGCCGGGGTGGAGACCGTTGGTGACCGCGTCGAGGTCGGTGAACCCGGTCGGGATGCCCAGCGACACCCCGCCCCGCGAGGCGATCGCGTCGATCTCGTCCATGGTCGGCTGGAGCAGGTCCTCCAGCGCGACGTAGTCCTCGCTGGTCCGCCGCTCGGTCACCTCGTAGATCGCGGCCTGCGCGCGGTCGACGACCTCGTCGATGTCCGCGCCGTCCTGGCCGTGGTAGCCGAGCTGCACGATGCGCGTCCCCGCCTCGACCAGGCGGCGCAGCACGGCCTTCTCGGCCACGATCTCGGCGTAGTAGCCCGCGTTCGCCGCCGTGGGCACCGTGGCGATGAGGGTGTGCATGTACGGCGCCCCGCCGACGCGCAACAGCTCCCCGCGCCGCTCCAGCTCCGCCGAGACGGTGATCGCGTCGGCCGGTTCGCCGCGGCCGTAGAGGTCGAGGATGCAGTCGTAGATCGCCTGGTGCGCCGGGCGGTAGAAGTCGCCGGGGCGCAGCACCTCGACGACGTCGGCGATGGCGTCCTTGCTCAGCATCATGCCGCCGAGGACCGACTGCTCCGCCGCCAGGTCCTGCGGGGGCATCCGCTCGACCCCGTGGTCGAGCGCGCCGTCGCCAGGGCCCCCGGAGGGGCGCGTCCCGCGGTCGTCGGCCAGCGCCACCGCGTCAACACCTCCCAGCTCGTCGTGGCCAGTCTCGGCGCGCCCCTGGTCGTCGTCCGGCGACCCGGCCCACGGCGGGCCGCCGCGGCGGCCGGTGGGTGGGCACAACGAGCGGGGACGCTAGATCGCCCCACCGGAGCAGGCAACCGAGCCTGTGGATCAACTTGGGGACAGCCCTGTTGATGGACCGGCGAGGCTGACCACAGAGCCCGCGAGAGCCTGTGGACAACCTGTGGGCAACTCGCGTCCCGCTGGACAACAGCGCAGGTCAGAGCCTGTGTGCAAGCTGTGGAAAAAATGACGCCGAACGGGTCCGGCGTGTCCGGTGTGACAGCCCGTGCGGCGTGTCGGGAACCTGCCGTCACAAGGTCGCGTGGGGCGTCCCACGGCACGCGCAGACGGACGCGCCGCCCATCTGGTTGATCGGACCGATCGAATGGACGGCGCGTCCGCCGCGCTCACGCGGGGCGCCGACACCCGGTCACGTCCCGTGGACGCGACCACGCGGGTCGCTCCGCGTCCACGGGACGGAGCCGGACGCCTGACGGCGGGCCGAGCCGTGCGGCTCAGGCCGAGGTGACGTCGAGCTGGACGGACACCGTGACCTCCGGGTGCAGCCGGATGCTGGCCTGGTGCCTGCCCAGCGTCTTGATGTGGCCGGACAGCTCCACGGTGCGCTTGTCCAGCAGCGGGCCGCCGGCGGCCTTGATGGCCGACACGATGTCGCTGTTGGTCACCGAACCGAACAGCTTGCCGGAGCCCTCGGCGGCCTTCGCCTTCAGCGTGACCGCGCCCAGGCCCTCGAGCTGGCCCTTGACCTCCTTGGCGTGGTCCAGGTCGCGGATGCGCCGCGACTCCTGGGCACGCCGGATGGTCTCGACCTGCTTCTGCGCGCCACGCGAGGCCACGATGGCCAGGCCGCGGGGCAGCAGGTAGTTACGGCCGTAGCCGTCCTTGACCTCGACGACGTCGCCCGGACCGCCGAGGCCGCTCACGTCAGCGGTGAGGATGAGCTTCATGACTCTCGTCTCCCCTCGTCAGCGGGTCAGCGGGCGGTGGACGTGTAGGGCAGCAGCGCCATCTCGCGGGCGTTCTTCACCGCGGTGGCCACGTCGCGCTGGTGCTGGCTACAGTTGCCGGTCACCCGGCGGGCACGGATCTTGCCGCGGTCGGAGATGAACTTCCGCAGCAGGGTGGTGTCCTTGTAGTCGATCATCTGCGCGCTGTCCTTGCAGAACACGCAGACCTTCTTCTTCGGCTTGCGCGCGGGCGGCTTAGCCATGTTGGGTCGTCCTCCTGGACTACGACGCGGGTGTACCTGGTCTGGGTTGGCCGGCCGAGGGCACGGACCAGGCCGCCGGATCGGGAGAACCGATCAGAACGGCGGCTCGTCGCTGTACCCGGCGGAACCGGCGGGCGGAGCGGAGTTCCACGGATCGTCGACGGGGCCGGAGCTGGGGCCGCCGAAGCCACCGCCCCCGCCGCCACCGCCGCGACTGACCTTGTTCACCTTGGCCGTCGCGTACCGCAGCGAGGGGCCGATCTCGTCGACCTCCAGCTCGATGACCGTGCGCTTCTCCCCTTCGCGGGTCTCGAAGGAGCGCTGGCGCAGCCGGCCGGTCACGATCACCCGCATCCCCCTGGTGAGGGACTCGGCGACGTTCTCGGCGGCCTGGCGCCAGATGTTGCAGCGCAGGAACAGCGCCTCGCCGTCCTTCCACTCGCCGCTCTGGCGGTCGAAGGTGCGGGGCGTGGAGGCCACCGTGAAGCTGGCCACCGCGGCCCCGGACGGGGTGAAGCGGAGTTCCGGATCGGCGGTCAGGTTCCCGACCACCGTGATCGTCGTCTCACCAGCCATCGTGGTGGCTCCTCACCGGCCGGTCAGGCCTTGGCGCGGGTGTCCTCGCGGCGCAGGACCTTGGTCCGCAGCACCGTCTCCTGTAGGCCGAGCTGGCGGTCGAGCTCCTTGACCGCGGCCGGCTCGCAGTTGACGTCGATCACCGCGTAGATGCCCTCGCCGCGCTTGGCGATCTCGTAGGACAGCCGCCGTCGACCCCAGACGTCGACCTTCTCCACGTTCCCGCCGGACTCGCGGATGACGTTGAGGAAGGTGTCCAGCGACGGAGCGACAGTGCGCTCGTCCAGGGACGGGTCGAGAATGACCATCACCTCGTAGTGACGCATGAAGACCACCACCTCCTGTGGACTCACGGCCACGGCCTTTCCGTGGCAGGAGGGTCGTCGCGTCAGCAACCGCGCCAGAGTAGCAACAGCCCGGCGACCGGCCGAATCGGGTGACCTGGGGCACGCGTGGGCCGGGAGCCGGTGGCGGCGGTTGGTGACACTGAGTGTACGTCGTACGTCCGATCGGGGAGGTGCTGTGCGAGGTCGGGTGGCGGCTGTGGATAACGGGGCCGAGTTGTCCACAGTCACCCGGATTTATCCACAGCGGAACGTGAGGGTCTGGAACGCTGTGTGACCGGCCGATAGGCTGGAGCGGGGCTCGCCCCCCGGGCGGGAGGGGGCTGACCTGGGGTGAGGGGTCAGGGCCTGGGGTGGCGGTGGTGTCCGCCGGCCTGGCGAGGGCTCGGCTCGGAGCGCTCTGGGCGACGTCTCGGGGCGTCAGTTCGGGTCGCGGCGTTGGGCGACCCGGCGCACCAGCGCGGCCGTCACCACCGCGAGGGACAGCATCGCGAGCACGACCGGTGTGCCCACCCGACCCGCGGTGCCCGCGGGGAGCGCCTCCGCGCCGCCGGCGCTCGTCACGCCACCTGTCGAGGTTCGACGGCCCGTCCCCGTGCCGTCCCAGGGAGGAAGGAGCCCCGGGGGCGGGCTGCCGCGCCGGGCGTCCGGTGAGTGGGGCCTGAGGTCGGAGAGGTCGAACGGCAGTCCCGAGTAGTCGGTGAACGGTGCGCGGCCGAAGTCCCACCGCGCCAGGCCGAACAACTCCGGCTCGCGTTCCTGGGCCACAGCTTCCCGCGCTCCACCGGAGTCCGCCTGCGGCTGCTGTTGCGGCGCGGTGGGGATGTCCGGCGTGGAGCGGTTTCCCGGCACGGTGGGGCCGGGGCCGGGGCCGGGCTGCTGGGGTTGGCGAGGCGGCGGCTGCTGGGGTTGCGGAGGTGTGGGAGGGCGTCCTCCTGGCTTCTGGCCGCCGACCACCTGGTGGGCCACGTCGGCCACGGCCTTGGCGCCGTCCTGGGCCGGAGCCGCCACCGCGTTCACCGCGTGCAGCGTGACCCCGCACATTCCGGTCAGCAGTGCGCTCACCCGGGCGGTGAGTTGCCCGATCACCGGTCCCAACAGCGGGATGCGCCGTAACTCCGCCACGACCGCCTGGGCGATCTGCCCGCCGGTGACCTGTCCGCCACCGGCCGGGATCGCGCCGAGCGGGATCGGCGGGAGGGAGCGGATCGCCGAGTTGGCCGGCTCCGCGAGCAGGAACCCGCCGGGGACGGCGCGGACCAGGTCCACGACGGGCGCGGCGACGGCCGAGGGGCTCAGCGCGACGGGTTGGCCGGGCGCGCCGGTCACGGTCGTGGCGCAACTGCCCAGGACGACCGGCTCGGCGGCCCCGGCGGAGCCGGCGCCGGTCACCGCGGCTCCCGCGGCCAGGGCGACGGCCGTGGCGACCCGTGTCCACCGTCGCGCCATGGGTCCTCCTGGTCTACTGGCGGGTAACCCGGGTGGTTCCCGACCGTACGCGCCTCAGGTGACACGCGCCATACTTTCGGGCGCGTCACAGACACGCGTGGTGACGCTGCACCACCGAATCCCGGTACTACTACCCTCGACCCCATGCGCATCGGGGCCCACGTCGGCGTCGACGACCCGCTCGGCGCCGCGAAGCAGCGCGGCGCCGAAGTGGTCCAGTTCTTCCTCTCCAACCCGCAGAGTTGGACGGCGGCCCAGCCGCACCCCCAGGCCGAGGCGCTGCGCGCCGCGGACATCGAGGTCTTCGTCCACGCGCCCTACGTGGTGAACGTGGCGTCGCTGAACAACCGCATCCGCATCCCGTCCCGCAAGGCCGTGGTGCAGCAGGCCGGGGTCGCCGCGCAGGTCGGAGCGTCCGGGCTGATCGTGCACGGCGGTCACGTCACCAAGGGCGACGACCCGGCCGAGGGCGTCGCCAACTGGCGGAAGATGTTCGAGCGCCAGGCCGACGCCGGGGGCTTCCCGGTGCCGATCCTGATCGAGAACACCGCCGGCGGCGACAACGCCATGGCCCGGCGGTTCGACATGCTCGCCAGGCTGTGGGACGCGGTGGGCGAGTTCGGCGCCGGCTTCTGCCTGGACACCTGCCACGCGCACGCCGCGGGCGAGGAGCTGCTCGGCGTCGTCGACAGGGTGAAGGCCATCACCGGTCGGATCGACCTCGTGCACCTCAACGACTCCCGGGACGACTTCGGCTCGTCCCGGGACCGCCACGCCAACATCGGGGCCGGCACGATCGACCCGGACCTGCTGGTCGCCGTGGTCGCCGCCGCGGGCGCGCCGGTGGTCGTGGAGACGCCGCCCGAGGGGCAGACCGACGACATCACGTTCCTGCGCGACAAGCTCGGCGGGTGACGGGTGCCCGGCCGGCCGGCGATCGAGGGTGGCACCGGGACCGCTGACCCGCCGACCGGAGGGGACCGGGAGGTGCTGGTGCCGGAGGACGACGGACGGCCGGACCGGCCGCGCCCGGCGCTCCGGCTCGGCAGGGCCGCGTTGGCGCTGCTCGTCCTGCTGTGCGGGCTGACGCTGCTCGCCGGCTACGCGAACAAGGAGCGGTGCACCGGGCCCGAGTTCAACGAGTGGGGCCGCAGCGAGCCGGACTACCAGAAGCGCGTCTACGGGGACTTCTGCTACTCCGACATCCAGCACCTGTGGATCGGGCGGGACATCGACCGGCACGTCTTCCCCTACCTCCAGGGCGGTATCACCGAGACGGGTGAACTGTCCGGCGGGTCGATCGAGTACCCGGTGCTCACCGGCCTGGTGGTCTGGCTGGGCGCGCTCGGCGCCACCAATGACGCGGGGTTCCTGCTGGGCTCCGCGTTGGTCATGGCGCCGTTCGGGCTGCTGACCGCCTGGCTGCTGGGCAGGTTGTCGGGGTGGCGGGCGTTGGTGTGGGCCGTCGGTCCCCCACTGGTGCTGTACGCCTTCCACAACTGGGACCTGCCGGTCGTCGCCTGCGCGGTCGCCGCCGTCTTCGTGCTGCACCGCGGTTGGGGTCGCGACGGCGCGTCCCGGCCGCTCGTCTCCCGGGCGACGGTCGCGTCGGTGCTGCTCGCGCTCGGGTTCGCGTTCAAGCTCTACCCCGGCGCGTTCGTGCTGCCGCTGGCGCTCTACGTGCTCGCCGGGGGCGGGCGCACCGAGGACGGCGGGCACGAGATCCCGAGGGAGCACCGGGTGCGGGCGGCCGTCCGGGTGGTCATGGCCGCCGTCGTCACCGTGGTGCTGGTGAACCTGCCGTTCGCCCTGTTCGGCTACGAGGGTTGGCGGGCGTCGTTCACCTTCCAGCAGCTCCGGCGGGTGGACATCACCACGAACTCGGTGTGGTTCTGGGGCTTCCGGCCGTTCTCCGACCCGACCAACCCGGACTTCCAGGGCCTCGTCGACTGGCTGTCGCCGACGTTGGTCCTGGCCTCGTTCGCGGTGGCCTGCCTGGTGGGCTGGCAGCGCCACCGCCGGGACGGCGTCTACCCGTGGGTGCAGGTCAGCGCCGCGATGCTGTGCGGCTTCCTGCTGCTGCACAAGGTGCACTCCCCGCAGTACACGCTCTGGCTCGTGCCGTTCCTCGTCCTCGTCCGCGTGCGGTGGGGCTGGGTCCTGGCCTACTTCGTCGCCGACCTGGCCATGGGCGTCGGCATCTTCCGGTGGTACTACGCGATCGCCAACGGCCTGCCGTCCGGGATCTACGACGGGTTCGCGGCGCAGGCCGTGATGTTGGGCGTGTGGGGCAGGGCCGCCCTGCTGGTGGGGCTGTTCGTCGCGTTCCTGTCCGCCGAACCCGCCGTCGACGGCCGGATCGGCGCGGGGGCGCTACCGTCGGGACGACGCGTTCCGCTGCCCACGGGCTAGCCGCCCGGTCGGGCCAGGGAGCCCGGAGGTGCGAGATGCCCGCTGCGCCGGTGCTGAGGGGGCTGCAAACCACGGCGTTCGCGTTCGCCGCCGCGTGCGTCCTGGTCACGGTGATCGCGGTCGGCGGCATCTACCCCGGCGTGGGGCTGGGCTTCGACGCCGCGGCGCTGGTGCCCCTCGTCGTGGCCGCGGCCGACCTGCTCCTGGTGACGCTGCTGGAGCGTCAGGCGCCGCCCCCGAGCGCCGTCGACCCGGTGGGCGCCGCCCACCTGCTGCGGACGACCGCGCTGGTCAGGATGGCGTTCGCCGAGGCGCCCACCCTGGTCGGGTTCGTCCTGGTGTTCGTGCTGTCCGACACCGTGCTGCCCGTCGTGCTCGGGCTGCTGGGCAGCCTCGTGTTGTTCGCGGTCTGGTGGCCGGGCGAACGCCTGGTGGCGGCCGTGCGCCGGCGGATCGAGCCGATCGGCGGTGGCCCCGCGCTGAACGAGGCGTTGCGGTGAGCCGGGCGGGCCGCGCACTCGCCCCACCCCGCCGCGCCGCGCCTCACCCGGACGCCGAGAAGCTGGGCGCCTCCGCCGCCGGCCTGGCGGCCGAGGGCGCCGGACGCCCGAGCACGACGCGGTCCTCGGCGCCCTCCAGCACCCCGCCGCACGGGTCGTCGTCCCCGGCCTGCCGGACCCGGTCCGTCCCCGGCCGGTAGATCTCCCGCACGACCAGCACGCACAACAGCACCACGAACGCGTCGCGCAGCACGACCGAGCCGAGGAACCAGTCCGGCGGCAGGCCCTTGTTGTCCGGCCCCAGGTAGAAGAACATGCGGGGCGCCCAGACCAGGGCGTCCACCGCCATCCACGCCAGCAGCAGCCGCCACCGGGGCAGGGCGAGCACGGCGAGCGGGACCAGCCACAACGAGTACTGCGGGCTCCACACCTTGTTGGTCAGCAGGAACGCCGCGACCACGAGGAACCCGAGCTGGGCCAGGCGCGGCCGCCGGGGCGCGGACAACCCGACCCACGCCACGCCCAGGCAGCAGGCCACGAAGAGGAGCGCGCTGACCGTGTTCAGCACGGTCGGCGTCTGCCCCGGCTGGAGCGGGCCGTCCAGTCCCGGCCAGCCGGTGAAGTAGGAGATGACGTTGTAGAGCGAGTCCGGGTCGGCGCCCCGCTCGGAGTTGAGCCGGAAGAACTCCCGCCAGCCGTTCGGGTAGAGCAGCGCCAGGGGCGCGTTCACCGCCGCCCACGTGGCCACGGCGGTGAGCGCCGTGCGCACCCCCTCCCGGGTTCGACCCGCGCGCACGCAGAGCACGAGCAGCGGCCCGAGCAGGAACAGCGGGTACAGCTTGGCGGCGCCGCCGATGCCGAGCAGCACCCCCGCCAGCACGGGTCGGCGTCGTGCCCACGCCAGGAGGCCGGCGGTGGCGCAGGCCGTGGCCAGCGCGTCGAAGTTGGTGAAGGCGTGCACGACCACGAGCGGGGAGACCGCCGCGATCGCCGCGTCCCACGACCGCCGCCTGGCCAGGCGCGCCACGCCCCACACCGTCACGATCCACGCCAGGCCCAGCCACAACGCCGTGAAGTCGAAGTAGACGACCACGGGCAGGGCCGAGGGCAACCACCCCGATTGCGCCACCGCGAGCCAGCCGTGGGCGAGCTGGGCGTTGACCCACTGGAACAGCCCGGTCAGCACCGGGTACTCCATGTACCGCACCTGGTCGCGGTCGCCCTGCTTCTCCACCCACGAGTCCCGGTACGGGAACGCGCCCTGGTCCAGCCGTTCCGCCGTGTAGAGCGGGACGGTGTCCGAGTAGCACATCGCCACGTACTGCCGGCTGCCCCGCCAGTCCAGCTCGAGCTGACCGGAGCTGGAGCGGTGCTCCTGGATGCACGGCGACTTGGCCAGCCACGCCAGGGCCAGGGTCACGGTGGCCAGCAGCAGCACCACCCGGAGCGGGGTCCAGAACCAGTGCCGCCCGACGACCGCGTGCCGGCCCAGCGGACCACCGAACGGCCGGCTGGCCTGCCGGGCGAGCGGTTCGGTCCAGGTGGGCACGACCCGCTGGACCGGGCTCAGCGTCCCGGTGTCCGCGTCCGACTCGGCGTCCGGGGGGGTGATCGACGACTGCGGGCTGGGCACGGCCGGATGCTACGGGTTCCGGCGTCGGCGCGGTGTGTGCGTGGCGCGGCGGGCCGACGGCGCTCCGCCGGTCGTTCCGCCGGTCGTTCCGCCGGTCGTTCGGTGCGCCGGGCCGGGCGGGACGACTCGGACGACACTGGTCGCATGGAGATCGACGCTGGGGATCAGGAGGCCGTCGCGGTCGTGCAACGGCAGCTCGACGCCTACAACGCCCGTGACCTGGAGGCGTTCTGCGCCACGTACCACCCCGCGGTGGTGGTCGAGGACGGGTTCGGGCAGGTCGTGCTGACCGGGATGGCCGAGCTGCGGCGGGCCTACGCGGACCGGTTCGCCCGACCCGAGCTGCACGCGGAGCTGGTCGGGCGGCTCGCGGTGGGGCCGTGGGTGGTGGACCAGGAGCGGGTCACCGGGCTGGAGGTGGAGCCGGTGCACGCCATCGCCACCTACCTGGTACGGGAGGGGGTGATCACGCGGGTGCGACTGATCCGGGGGTGAACCACCCCCCGGGAAGACCGAGGGCCGGCCACCCGTCGGGGTGGCCGGCCCTCGCCGTCGTGTCACCGTGGTTCCTCGGGCGGACTCATCGTCCCGTCGGGCAACCTGCCCCCGCGGTTCGGGTTCCGCGTGTCGCCGGGGTCCTGATCATCGGTGCCGGTGGGGCCCGTCGGCGGGCAGCGGTGCCCCCGGCTCGGGACGCACGAGGTGGTCGGGGGCTTGCCCGACGTCACCTGCGCGTCCGAGGTCGGGGTGGGCGAGGTCCCGGACGACGGCGTGCTCGTCGGCGTGTGGGACGCCGTCTCCTCCTTCTTGTTGCTCGGCGAGGGCGGAGGCGGCGGCTCCGCCCTGCCGATCGCCTTGAAGTTGGAGAACTTCTCGACCGGCTTGTCGCTGAGGTAGGCGTTCATGTAGTCACGCCAGATCATCCCCGGCAGGTCCTTGCCGTAGATGTCCTTCTTCACCCCCTGCGGGGTGATCCACTTGATCTCCTGGATGAAGTCCGTTCCCACCCACACCGTGGTGGAGACCTGGGGGGTGTAGCCCGCCATCCAGGCGTCCGAGTTGCGGTCGCTGTTCTCGATGCCGTGCGTGCCGGTCTTCGAGGCGACCTGGCGGTTGCCCTTCAGCGCCAGGTTGGAGCTGCTGGCCACCTGGAGCATCGACTCGGTGACGTTCCTGGCGATCTGCTGGTTCTTGTCGGCGGACTGGTCGAACGCCGGCCCCGTCTTCTGGTCGATGAACTGGGCCACGACCGTGCCGTCCGGCTTGACCAGCTTCTGCACGAAGTGCGTCTCGTGCTTGGTGCCCTCGGCGGCCAGGGTGTTGAACGCCGTGGCCAGGTCGATCGGCCGGACCGGGTACTGGCCGAGGGCCAGACCCGCCTGCGGGATGCCGTTCGCCTCGGCGAGGGTCTTCTGGGCGCCGTACTGCTCGGGGATGCCCGCCTCGATCGCCGCCTTCGCGACGTTCTGGAGACCGACGTCGACGCCCATGTTCACGAACGCGGTGTTGATGGACATGCGCATGGCGTCCTTGACCGCGCACTCCTTCCCGCAGCGGGCGTCGTCGCCCGCGTTGCGGAAGATCGTCCCACTGATCTTCTGCGGCGTCGTTCCGTCGTAGGTGGTGCCGATGCCCTTGCCCTGCTTGAGGCCGGCGATGGCGACGAAGGGCTTGAACGTCGAACCCGGCGAGCGGTAGCCCTGCCAGTTGTAGTCCATGCCCTTGCCGTCCTTGCTGCCGTAGTAGGCGAGGACGCCCCCGGTCTTGGGGTCGAGCGACACGGCCGAGGTTCGCAACTCCTCGGGCTGGTTGGTCATGTTCCTCTTGACCGCGTCCTCAAGCTGCTGCTGGGCCTTGGCGTCGATCGTGGTCACGATCTTCAGGCCCTGCTGCTGGGCCTGGTCCCAGCCGTACCGCTTCTCCACCTCGGCCTTCGCCCGGTACTGGATCTGCATCCTGGGCCCGTCGGCCATGCCCTGGTTCTGCCACTTGTCCGCGGTCTGCCAGGTGGTGGGGTACTGGAGCTCGCCCGGCTTGCGCCCGTCGAGCCAGCCCTGCTCGTTCATCCGCTTGATGACGTAGTCCCAGCGGTCCTTGGCCCCGGGGAGGTCGACCTCGGGGTCCCACTGCGAGGGCATCTGGATGGCGCCGGCCAGGACCGCGCCCTCCTCCAGCGTCAGGTTCTTGACGTCCTTGCCGAAGTACGCCTTGGCCGCCGCCTGGATGCCGTACGCGCCGCGCCCGAAGTAGATCGTGTTGAGGTAGCCCTCCAGGATCGTCTTCTTGTCGACCTGGTCGGACATCTTCTTGGCCAGGACGATCTCCCGGAACTTCCGGGTGTAGGTCTTCTCGTCCTTGCCGGTGGCGACCTTGATGTACTGCTGGGTGATGGTCGAGCCACCGCCCTCGAGGCCGCGGATCTGCCGCCAGACCGCGCCGGCGATGCCCCGGTAGCTGAAGCCGTCGTCGCTCCAGAAGGTCGGGTTCTCGGCCGCCAGCACGGCGTTCTGCACGTGCTTGGGGATGTCGTCGAGCTTGACCTGCGTCCTGGCCCCCGACTCCGGGACGATCTTGCCCAGTTCGGTCTGGCCGTCGGAGTAGTAGAAGGTCACGGTCTGCTGCTGGTCCAGCGCGACCTGCTCCGGCTGCGGGATGTCCCACATCTGGTAGCCGATGAAGAAGGCCGCGATGGGCACGACGAAGCCGAGCGCGACCAGGACGTAGCAGGTGCGCCGCACGCGTCGCCAGATCTTCTTCCGACGCATCCGACGCCCCTCCTCGTCGGTCGGCGGGGTGTCCTCGGGCTCGGGCTCGGCCTCGGCCTCGGGCTCCTCGGAGCGCTGGGCCAGCGGAGGACCGCCCGGCTCACCCGGCAACGGCTCGTAGTGCGTGAGCAGCTCCGGTTCCCGGGGCTGGTCCTCGTGCAGCGGCGGCAGCAGGTTGGTCGGCTGCTCGCTCGGGTGCTGCGGCGGCACGGGCGGCGGCACGGGCCCGCCGGGTCCGGGCATGCCGGGCCGGGGTCCTCCACCGGGTGGATAGGGGCCGCCCGGCGGCAGCGGGCCGTTGGGGCCGGACATGCCGGGGCCGCCCATCGGCGGTCGGGGGCCACCCGGTCCAGCAGGGCCGGGCCCGCCGGGGCCGGGCATGCCCGGACCGTTCGGACCGGGACCGCCGGGGCCGTTCGGACCGGGGCCGCCGGGACCCTGCTGCGGGCGAGGCCCCTGCGGCCCGCCCCTGGCCGGCATGCCCGGAGGCGGAGTGTTCGGACCTGGCGGAAAGCCGGGCGGCGGGGTGTTCGGCCCCTGGGCGGGCATGCCGGGTGGCGGCGTGGTCGGGCCCTGCCCCTGACCAGGGAACCCTCGGGGCGGCGTCATCGGGCCGGGCCCCTGGGTGGGCATCCCCGGCGGTGGTGTGTTCGGCGGTGGTGGCGGCGAGGGCTGTTGCCCCGGCCACAACGGCTCCGCCGAGGGGGGAGGCGAGACGGGCCGCTGCGGCGGCTGCGCGCCAGCACCGGCCGGCGGCCACTGGGGAGCGGACGGGGGAGGCGGGGCCGACGCCGGGCCGCTCTGGCCGGACGCCCCGGAACCGGACGACGACGCGTCGTCGTCCCAGTCGGGGCTCCAGTAGCCGGTGCGCTCGCCGGTGGCCTCCTGGCCGTCGGGCCGCCACGCCTGCGTGCGCTCGGAGTCGGGGTGGCCGCCACTGTCGCGGCCACCCCCCTGCGGTCGGTGGTCTCGCTCGTCGTTCACGAGTTGGGCCTCCCAGACCGGCGCCCGACAGGGGTCGCCGTTCGGTGGTGGTTCTCCGTGCGGTGCTCGGGCACCGACGTCGTCAGCCGGGGCTGGCTCACTCGGCCGCGGTCCTCCGCGTCGACCGGCCGCCACGCGCGCCGCGCTTCCCCAGGACGTATGACTGGACCAGATGGTTCCAGCTACAGGTGCGGCAGACCTCGACCACGTAGACGGAGAACTCCTGGAACAGGGTCGCCATCTTCGCCAGTTCCTCGGAGCCGCGGGCGGAACCCGAGGCGTGTTTGAGCTCGTCGCCGTAGACCCAGGAGACCAGGGTCAACGGCTCCTTGCGGCACACCGGGCAGGTGACCGCGCTCGGCTCGCCGTGGAACTTGGCGGCCCGCAGCAGGTACGGGCTCGCGTCGCAGACCTCCATGACCCCGACGCGACCGGCGTAGACGTCCGCGAGCAGCGCGCGACGCTGCAACGCGTAGTCCACCACCTGTCGCTGGGTCCGCACGTCCCCCAGCGTACGTGCAGTGCCCCCACCGGCCATTGGGCCGTTCAGGGCAGCGTAACCGGCGCCACGCTGGGGGCGAAGCCGACCGACCGGGCGGTTCGTCGCGCGCTGCGACATTTGGATGTATCGGGGCGATATAATCAGTTGACCCATCGCCGTGAAGGGGGTGCCCGTGCTCGAGCTCGCGATCCTCGGTCTGCTGCACGAGGCGCCGATGCACGGCTACGAGCTGCGCAAGCGGCTGCACACCCTGCTCGGCGCGTTCCGGGCGTTCTCCTACGGCTCGCTCTACCCGACCCTGCGTCGCCTGCAACGCGCGGGGCTCATCGCCGAGGAGGCCGACGTCGAGGAACTCGCCGACAGGACGTGGGGCCGCCGCGCGCGGCGCGTGTACCGCCTGACCGCCGAGGGCAAGGAGCGGTTCGCCGAGCTGCTGGCCAACGCCGGCCCGCAGACGTGGGAGGACGACTGCTTCGGCGTCCACCTGGCGTTCTTCTCCAGGACCCCGGCCGACGTCAGGATGCGCATCCTGGAGGGCCGCCGACGGCGGGTCGAGGAACGCCGCGAGGGGTTGCGGGCGGCGTTGGCCAGGGCCGGCGAGCAGATCGACCGCTACACGCGGGAGCTGCACCGCATGGGACTGGAGAGCACCGAGCGCGAGGTGCGCTGGCTGAACGAGCTCATCGCGCGCGAGCAGGCCGAACAGCGGGACCGCGACGACTGAGCGCGGACCGTCAACCGCATGGACCGACACGTTGGAATTGAGTGAGGAGGACCCGGCCATGGGCGGAGACCGCCGCAGTGTTCGGGTGGCCATCGTCGGCGTGGGCAACTGCGCGGCGTCGCTGGTGCAGGGCGTCCATTACTACCGCGACGCCGACCCCGCGACGCGCGTGCCGGGCCTGATGCACGTGCAGTTCGGCGACTACCACGTGCGGGACGTCGAGTTCGTCGCCGCGTTCGACGTGGACGCCAAGAAGGTCGGGCGCGACCTGTCCGAGGCGATCGTGGCCAGCGAGAACAACACGATCAAGATCTGCGACGTCCCGCCGCTCGGGGTGCCCGTGCAGCGGGGGCACACGCTGGACGGGCTGGGCCGGTACTACCGGGAGACCATCGAGGAGTCCGACGAGGCCCCGGTCGACGTGGTGGCCGCGCTGCGGGAGGCCGAGGTCGACGTCCTGGTGTCCTACCTGCCGGTGGGGTCGGAGGAGGCGGACCGCTTCTACGCGCAGTGCGCCATCGACGCCGGTGTGGCCTTCGTCAACGCCCTGCCGGTGTTCATCGCCTCGGACCCGGAGTGGGCGGAGAAGTTCCGCGCCGCCGGCGTGCCGATCGTGGGCGACGACATCAAGTCGCAGGTGGGCGCGACCATCACGCATCGCGTGATGGCCAAGCTGTTCGAGGACCGCGGCGTCGAGCTGGAGCGCACCATGCAGCTCAACGTCGGCGGCAACATGGACTTCAAGAACATGCTGGAGCGCGACCGGCTGGAGTCCAAGAAGATCTCCAAGACCCAGGCGGTGACCTCGCAGGTCGACCGGGACCTCGGTCGGCGCAACGTGCACATCGGCCCGTCCGACTACGTGGAGTGGCTGGACGACCGCAAGTGGGCGTACGTGCGGCTGGAGGGTCGCGCGTTCGGCGACGTCCCGCTGAACCTCGAGTACAAGCTGGAGGTCTGGGACTCCCCGAACTCGGCGGGCATCATCATCGACGCCATCCGGGCGGCGAAGATCGCCAAGGACCGCGGGATCGGCGGCCCGATCCTCTCGGCGTCCTCCTACTTCATGAAGTCGCCGCCGGAGCAGTACAGCGACGCGGTGGCCCGCGAGAAGGTCGAGCAGTTCATCCGCGGCGAGGTCGAGCGCTGACGTCGTTCTGACCAGTTCGACTCGGAGGCGTGCCCGGGACCGGTGAGGTCCCGGGCACGCCTCTTCTCTGTGTCGTCCCGCTGTGTCGTCGTCCTTCCTGTGTCGTTCGTCTCCGCCTCCGTCCTGCCCCGTCGCGGGTCCGCGCCGGACGTGGCCCGACTTACTTAGACTGCCTAAGTAAATTTTGTTAGGCTGTCTCAGTGACTGCCGACGACGGGATCGCCGAGCTCGCGCACCGACTGCGTCCGCTGGTCTTCCGCCTCTACTACGTCGTGCGCAGGGAGACGCCCCAGTACCAGCTCACCCTCACCCAGGGGTCGGTGCTGGCCGCCCTGGTGCTGGACGGGCCGCAGCGCATGAGCGCGTTGGCCGAGCGGGAGGGGGTCCGGACGCCGTCCATGACCGACGTGGTCGGGCGGCTGGAACGCCTCGGCCTGGTCCGGCGCGGCCCCGACCCGACCGACGGCAGGGCCGTGATCGCCAGCGCCACCGAGGAGGGCCGTCGGCTCATCGACGAGCTGGTGCGGGCCCGCGAGGAGTTCCTCCGCGCGCGGCTGGCCCGGCTCGACGACGCCGACCGGGCCGCCATCACGGCCGCGCTCCCGGCCTTCGAGCGGCTGGCGGGGGTCGGCGGGACCCCCGCGCCGGATCAGGCCGCGACAACGGACGCGATCACGAACGCGGGCGACGACGCCAACGAGGAGGAGACGGACCACTGATGAGCACTGGACACCACGTCAGGCTCCTGGACGCCGTGAAGGGGCAACCCAGAACGGTGTGGATCACGGCGTTCGCGGCGGTGATCGCGTTCATGGGAATCGGCCTGGTAGACCCCATCCTCCTGTCGATCGCCGAGGCGCTGCACGCCGGACCCTCGCAGGTCACGCTGCTCTTCTCGTCCTACCTGGGCGTGCAGGTGGTGGCCATGCTGCTCACCGGCGCCAGCACCGCCCGGTTCGGCGCCAAGCGCACCCTGGTCGGCGGGCTCGTGCTGATCGTGCTCGCCACCGCGGCCTGCGCCATGGTCAACTCGATCGGCGCGCTGGTCGGCCTGCGCGCGGTCTGGGGACTGGGCAACGCGTTCTTCATCGCCACCGCGCTGTCGGTGATCGTCGGCGCCGCCACCGGCGGCCAGCAGGGCGCGATCCTGCTCTACGAGGCGGCCCTCGGGCTCGGCATGTCCACCGGCCCGCTGCTCGGCGCCGTGCTGGGGTCGGTGTCCTGGCGCGGCCCCTTCGCCGGCACCGCCGTGCTGATGGGCGTCGCGCTGATCCTCTCGGCGGGCTTCCTGCCGAAGGACCGGCCGGAGGGGTCGGCCGAGGAACGCCCCCGGGTGAGCGTCCTCGACCCGCTGCGCGCCCTGCGGCACCGCGGCCTGCGCTGGACCGCCGTCGGCTCGGCCCTGTACACCGCCGCGTTCTTCGTCGTGCTGGCCTGGTCGCCGTTCGTCCTGCGGATGGGCGCGGTCGAGGTGGGCCTGATCTTCTTCGGCTGGGGCCTGTGCGTCGCCGTGGCTGGCGTCCTGTTCGCCCCGCGCCTGGCCGCCCGGCTCGGGGAGCGGCACGCCACCGTGCTGGCCGTGCTCGTCTACGCCGCCATGCTCGCCGTGATGACGGTCGACAGCCGCCCGGTGCTGGTGGTCGCCGTGATCGTGTCCGGCCTGGCCTCCGGCCTGCTCAACACCCTGTTCACCGGGACCGCGATGAGCATCAGCTCCGCGCCGCGCCCCGTCGCCAGCGCGGGCTACAACTTCTGCCGCTGGCTTGGCGGCGCGGTCGCGGCCACCCTGGTCGGGCACGTGGCCGAGTGGCTGGGCTGGGCGCACGCCCCGTTCCTGGTCGGCGCGGTGCTGTGCGTGCTCTCGGCCGTGGTGCTCACCGTGGGCACCGCCCACCGCCCCGACCCGCACGCGGTGCCCGCCGAGGCCGTGGTGGTGGGCGAGGAACTCTGACCCCGGTGACGGGCGTTGTGTCGGCATCCCGCCTTTGATCCCGAATCGGGCGGGATGTCGACCTGACGCACCAGAGGGGCATCTCGTGGCGTTCGAGAAGTTGCCGGCCGTCGTGGGGACCGGCGGAGCGCGCGTGGACCTGGTGATCCACCAGGACACCGCGTGCCCTGGTGGATCGCTGGGCGGGTTCCTGCGCCTCCACGGCGGCCGGGTGCGCCGCGAGTTCTCCCGCGCCCTGGTCGAACTCGTGGTGGGCGTGCGCGGACCAGGGGACGGCAGGGACGGCGTTGACGGCGGTGGGGCGACCGAGCCCGTTCCGGTCCACCGCACCGTCGTCAGGGAGGGGCTCGTCGTCCCCCCGGTCCGGGTCGTGGACCTGCCCTTCACGGCCGGTGTGCCGTTCGAGGCGCCGATCTCCGTGCTCGGGGGCCGCCACCTGCCGGGAGTGCGGCTCGGGCTCCGCGCCCGGCTGGAGAGCGACGAGGGCGGGGCGGCCACCGCCGTCACGCCGGTCGGGCTGCGGGCGTTGCCCGTCCAGCAGCGCCTGCTGTGCGCGGTCGAACGCCTCGGTTTCCCGCTGCGGTCCGCCGCCTGCGTCCCCGGCCAGCTTCCGACGACGCGGCAGCGGCTGCCCTTCCGGCAGGAGGTCCACTTCGGACCGTCGTCGCGGCGTCCCCGCGCGACCGGCCTGCGGGTGATGTTCGTGACGGACGAACGGGGCGTGGACGTGGTGCTGGAGCGGGACGGGCACGACGGCCCGAGCGTCCGGGTGTCCACGCCGTTCGCCGAGGCGCCGGCGGTCGACTGGCGCGCGCACGTCGAGGGGCTCCTGGGCATGACGTCGGATCGTGACCTGTAGTGACGGAAACCCGCGCTGTTCGCCCCATTCCGACCACTCCTGGTGGAGTCCCTTCCCCGCTGTGATCACTCTGGGTGCTGTGTTCACCACCAGTTCACTCAGAGATCTACCGCGGCTCGTTTCGCCGCCCTACGGTCGCTGCGTTCCCGGACTGACGCCTTGGAGGTCTGCGTGTCCGACCGTCGCGAGGGGCGGCGCCTGCTGCCGTTGCTGCCCAACCACCCGCTCGGCCGCGCCGCGGTCACCTGTGAGTACCGCTGCGGCAACGCCTGCGCGCACGACGCCCCGAACACCTCCGACAACGAGTACTTCGGCGACGTCCTGCGCGGCGTGCTGTCCCGCAGGGGCGTGCTCAGGGCGGGCGCGGTCGTCGCCGCGGCCGGCGCGGCCGCGGCCACCGTCGGCGCCGGCGTGGCCGCCGCCGACCAGGGCGGCCAGTCCGCCGGCCAGGGGGCGGACCGCGCCTCGTGGGGGCGGGTGCCCGGCGTGAACTTCGAGCCGGTCGCGCCGAACGTCCGGGACGAGCTGGTCGTCCCCGACGGCTACACCCAGCAGGTCGTGATCCGCTGGGGCGACCCGGTCGTGCCGGGCGCGCCCGAGTTCGACTTCGACCACCAGACCGCGGACGCGCAGGCCAGGCAGTTCGGGTTCAACAACGACTTCTGCGGCCTGGTGCCGGTCCCCGGCTCCTGGAACCGGTGGCTCATGGTGAGCAACCACGAGTACACCAGCGAGGAGTTCATGTTCCGGGGCTGGAACAAGGACAACCCGACCGAGGAGCAGGCACGGATCGCCTGGGCCGCGCACGGGCAGTCGGTGGTGCTGGTCGAGCGCGACTGGCGCACCGGCCGGCTGGAGGCCAAGGTCGACAAGCGGTACAACCGGCGGATCACCCTGCTCACGCCGTTCGAGGTGCGTGGACCGGCCGCCGGGTCCCGGTACCTCAGGACCTCGACCGACCCGACCGGTCGGCGCGTCCTCGGCACGCAGAACAACTGCTCGGGCGGCGTCACGCCGTGGGGCACGATCCTGTCCGGCGAGGAGAACATCCACCAGTACTTCGCCAACGTCGACAAGGTCACCGACCCCACCACGCGCGCCCGCCTCGACCGCTACGGCTTCCCCAAGGGCGCCTCCACCCGCAAGTGGGAGCGCTTCGACAAGCGGTGGGACCTGGCCCAGGAGCCCAACGAGGCCAACCGGTTCGGCTGGATCGTCGAGATCGACCCGCTCGACCCGGAGTCCACGCCGGTGAAGCACACCGCGCTCGGGCGGTTCAAGCACGAGGGCGCCAACGTCATCGTCGCCAAGGACAGGCGCGTCGTCGCGTACATGGGCGACGACGAGCGCTTCGAGTACATGTACAAGTTCGTCTCCGACGAGAAGTACAAGCCGGGGCAGAGCAAGCACGCCCGCGAGCACAACAAGCGCCTGCTCGACTCGGGCACCCTCTACGTCGCGCGGTTCACCGGCGACAGCCCGGCCGCCGAGATCGACGGCTCCGGCAAGCTGCCCTCGGACGGCGAGTTCGACGGCCGCGGCGAGTGGATCCCGCTGGCGCACAACGACAAGAGCTTCGTGCCGGGGATGACGGCCGAGGAGGTCTACGTCTTCACCCGGCTCGCGGCCGACAAGGTCGGCGCCACCAAGATGGACCGGCCCGAGGACGTCGAGCCGAGCCTGAAGTCCCGGCGGATCTACGCCGCGCTGACCAACAACAGCCGCCGGGGCGCGGCCGGGCAGGCCGGCGCGGACGAGGCCAACCCGCGCAACAACAACAAGCACGGCCACGTCCTGGAGATCGAGGAGGACGGGGGCGACAACACCGGCACCCGGTTCTCCTGGAAGCTGCTGCTGGTCTGCGGCGACCCGAAGTCCCCCGACACCTACTTCGCCGGCTACGACAAGAGCCAGGTCAGCCCGATCTCCTGCCCGGACAACGTGGCCTTCGATGACTACGGCAACCTGTGGATCTCCACCGACGGCAACGCGTTGGGCAGCAACGACGGCCTGTTCGCCGTGCCGCTGGAGGGCAGGGAGCGCGGGCACGTCAAGCAGTTCCTCACCGTGCCCAGGGGCGCGGAGACCTGCGGACCGGTGATCACCGAGCAGTTCGTCCTGGTGTCCGTCCAGCACCCTGGTGAGATCGACGGCGCGAGCGCCGACAACCCGGCGTCGCACTGGCCGGACGGCGGCAACAGCCAACCGCGTCCCGCTGTCGTCGCCGTCTGGAAGAAGAACCGCGGCACCGTCGGCAACTAGACGAGTAATGCGTAACTGGGGTTAGTGGTCGTAGGCGGTCAGGGAGCGGGTGACGGGCTGGCCGGTGGCGCGGTTGTGCCAGATGGCGG
>NZ_JAMTCP010000042.1:0-44807 GCF_024171885.1 Streptoalloteichus tenebrarius
CAAGGGCCAGTCAACGCCAGTGCCGGCGCGCAGTGTTGTTGCATCTCAAAGGAACCCCATCATCGGGGGTATCCATCACTGGCATACATTCGGCACGCTGTTGAGTTCTCAAAGAACACACGCACACCCTCACCAGACACACAACCGCATGTCCCGATCCGGGGCGCTGTCTCACTTCGCTTGTAACGCCCACCAACCCTAGCCGGACCAACTTCGCCCCGTCAAATCCACCCGCACCACGCGTTCGCGGCCACAGCGGACCCAACCGAGCAGAAGAACCCTCGAAAGGAGTTCCTCATCGGCCCGTTTTCGGTTTTGGTGTTTCCCACGCTATCCGGCCGTTCCGCGGACTGTCAAATCCACCCTCATTCCGAGAGGGACCGGGCAGCGCCGCACCCGACCAGCATGTTCGTGAGTAGTCTTTGGTGTTCACCAGATCCGGAGAGCCCACGCACATCCGCCCCACAAGGAGGAGATCTGGGATCCGAACCGGCGGCCGCCCACTCTACCACCACCCGGTGGGAGCTTGGTTCGCGGCCCCAGCACTCCGGCCCCCGATTCGGGGTCCGTTCCGCGCTGGCCCGGAAGAATTTACGCAGCGTCCCCCGGAAGGTCAAATCGCCTGGTCAACGGGACGTTTCCCCCGACAGTGGCGGACTGAGGAAGCCGCGCAGCAGCGAGGCGGTGCCGGCGAGGTGCTCGGCCATCGCCGAGCGCGCCGCGCCCGCGTCGCCGGCGAGGATCGCGGCCACGATCCGCTCGTGCTGCTCCCCCGAGTGCTCGATGTTCCGCTCCAGCAACGGGATCGCGTCCAGCAGCTCGTTGATCCGGGTCCGCACGTCGGCCACGGCCGAGACCAGGGAGGGCGCGCCGGTGATCTCGGCGATCGCGAGGTGGAGCCGGGAGTCCCTGCGCCGGAAGGCGGCGAGGTCGGAGCCGGCCGCCTCGGCGAGCCGGCACCTCAGGTGCTCGCGCTCGGCCGGCGAGAGGTCGCGCCGCGCGGCCGCCTCGGCCGCGCCGGTCTCCAGGACGTGCCGCAGGGTGAACACGTCCTCCAGCCCGGCGGCGCCGAGCCGGTGGGCCAGCCCCCGCAGTCCCCTGCGCGAGGCGCGCGGCGGCCGGTCGACCACGAAGGTGCCGCCGTACCGGCCGCGCCGGGACTCCACGTACCCGGCCTGGTGCAACGCCTGGATGGCCTCGCGCAGCGTCACCCGGCTGACGCCGAGCCGGGTGGCCAGCTCCCGCTCGGCCGGCAGCCGCTCCCCCGGCCCGACCACGCCGAGGCGGACGGCCTGCAACAGGCGTTCGACGGTCTCCTCGAAGGCGTTGCCGGTCCGCAGGGGTCGGAACACGGCGTGGTCCGCGCTGACGACCACACCGCTGCCGCCACCGGTGTGACCGTTCGCCCTGGTCGGAGAGCCAGCAGCACCGACGGCGGGCGCCGTGGCCGGAGAGCCGTCCCGCTTCCGCACCGCGTTCTCCTCACGGGCAGTCGTCTGGCCGAGGACAGGGTAGGTGGTCGCCGCTGGCGCGGCCGTCGGTTCTGGCGCGGGGCGATCGCCCCGCGAAGACGGCTCGGCGCCGCGACACCGGGTGGGTGTCGCGGCGCCGGGGGCCACCGGTCGGGACGTCAGGCGCCCAGGTCCGGGTAGAGCGGGTGCTTGGCCGCGAGCGCCGACACCCGGTCGCGCAGCGCGTCGAGGTCGGGCCGCGGCTGGAGGGCGCGGGCGATCACGTCCGCGACCTCGGCGAAGTCCTCGGCGGTGAAGCCCCTGGTGGCCAGCGCCGGGGTGCCGATGCGCAGGCCGGAGGTGACCATCGGCGGCCGGGGGTCGAACGGCACCGCGTTGCGGTTGACGGTGATGCCGATCGAGTGCAGCAGGTCCTCGGCCTGCTTGCCGTCCAGCTCGGAGTCGCGCAGGTCGACCAGCACCAGGTGCACGTCGGTGCCGCCGGTGAGGACCCGCACGCCGGCGGCGGCGCAGTCGTCCTGGCCGAGCCGTTCGGCCAGGACGCGCGCGCCCTCCAGGGTGCGCCGCTGGCGGTCGGCGAACTCGGGGCTGGCCGCGACCTTGAACGCCACGGCCTTGGCCGCGATGACGTGCTCCAACGGGCCGCCCTGCTGGCCGGGGAACACCGCGGAGTTGATCTTCTTGGCGAGCGCGGCGTCGTTGGTCATGATCACGCCGCCGCGCGGGCCGCCCAGCGTCTTGTGCGTGGTCGTGGTGACCACGTGCGCGTGCGGCACCGGGTTGGGGTGCAGGCCGGCGGCGACCAGGCCGGCGAAGTGCGCCATGTCCACCATGAGGTGGGCGCCGACCTCGTCGGCGATCCGGCGGAACTCGGCGAAGTCGAGCTGGCGCGGGTAGGCGGACCAGCCCGCCACGATCAGCTTCGGCTGGTGCTCCTTGGCCAGGCGCTCCACCTCGGCCATGTCGACCTGGTAGTTCTCCTCCGACACGTGGTAGGCGACCACGTTGTAGAGCTTGCCGGAGAAGTTGATCCGCATGCCGTGGGTGAGGTGGCCGCCGTGGGCCAGGTCGAGGCCCAGGATGGTGTCGCCCGGCTCCAGCAGGGCGAACATGGCGGCGGCGTTGGCCTGGGCGCCGGAGTGCGGCTGCACGTTGGCGAAGCCGGCGCCGAACAGCGACTTGATCCGCTCGATGGCCAGGCGCTCGACGACGTCGACGTGCTCGCAACCCCCGTAGTAGCGCCGACCCGGGTAGCCCTCGGCGTACTTGTTGGTCAGCACCGAGCCCTGCGCTTCGAGCACCGCCACCGGGGCGAAGTTCTCCGACGCGATCATCTCCAGCGTGGTCTGCTGGCGACGCAGCTCGGCGCCCACCGCCGCCGCGACCTCGGGGTCGAGCTCGGCGAGCGGGGCGTGCATCAGGTCCATGCGTAGCTCCTCGTGTCAGTCGTCAGCGCCGACGAGGGCACGGTAACCCGCGGCGTCGAGCAGCTCGGGCAGGGCGTCCACCCGCACGCGGAACAGCCAGCCCGCGCCGTAGGGGTCGCTGTTGACCAGGCCGGGGTCGTCGACCACGGCGGTGTTGACCTCGACGACCTCGCCGGTGGCCGGAGCGTACAGGTCGCTGACGGACTTGGTGGACTCGATCTCGCCGCAGGTCTGGCCGGCGGTCACCTGGTCGCCGACCTCGGGGAGCTGGACGAACACGACGTCGCCGAGCGAGGTGGCGGCGTGGGCGGTGACGCCGATCGTGGTCACGCCGTCCTCGACGGCGGTGCACCACTCGTGCTCCTCGCTGTAGCGCAGGTTCTCGGGAACGCTCATGTCAGGTCCTCCACTGTGGAGAGTCGGGGAGAGTCGGGGTGTCCGCCGCGGGCGCGACGGGGCGCGCCGGCACGCGCTGGGGCGGTGGCGGCGGGAGAAGAGAAGGAGCGGGAGAAGGGAAGGAGCGGAGCCGGGAAGGGGTCAGGACTCGCGGCGGTAGAAGGGCAGCGGGACCACGTCGACCGGCTCCTGCCGGCCGCGGACGTCGACGGCCAGCTCGGTGCCGGGTTCGGCCCGGTCGACGGGGACGTAGGCCATGGCGACCGGCTTGCCCAGGGTGGGCGAGGGCGCGCCGCTGGTCACGACGCCGAGGGGCGCGCCGGTGGCGGGGTCGACGACGGGGTAGCCGGCGCGCGGGGCGCGGCGGCCCCTGCCCACGAGGCCGACGAGGGTCTCGCGCGGGCCGGCCTCGGCGCGGGCCAGCAGCGCGTCGCGCCCGACGAAGTCGCCCTTGTCGAACTTGACCACGCGGCCGAGCCCGGCTTCGAAGGGGGTGCGCTCGCGGGTCAGCTCGTTGCCGTACAAGGGCATGCCGGCCTCCAGCCGGAGGCTGTCGCGGCAGGCCAGGCCGGCCGGCAGCGGGACCTGCGGGCCGCCGGCGGCGCGCAGCGCGTTCCACAGGGGCTCGGCGTCGTCGGGGGCGCAGAACAGCTCGAACCCGTCCTCGCCGGTGTAGCCGGTGCGGGCGAGCAGCACGGGGTGGCCGGAGACGGTCGTCGGGACCGAGGCGTAGTACTTGAGCGCGCCGAGGTCGGCGTCGGTGAGCGGGGTGAGCAGGTCCACCGCGCGCGGTCCCTGCACCGCGAGCAGCGCCTGGTCCTCGGTGGCGTCGCGCAGCTCGGTGTCGAACCCGGCGACCCGCTCGGTCAGGGCGGCCAGGACCACCGCGGTGTTCGCGGCGTTGGCGACGACGAGGTACTCCTGTTGGCCGGTGCGGTAGACGATGAGGTCGTCGAGGACGCCGCCGTCGGTGTCACAGATCATCGTGTAGCGGGCGCGGTGCACGGCGAGCTTGCCGATGTTGCCGACCAGCGCGTGGTCCAGCGCGGCGGCGGACCCGGGGCCGGTGAGGACGATCTCGCCCATGTGGGACAGGTCGAACAGGCCGGCGGCGTTGCGGACCGCGTGGTGCTCGGCCAGCTCGCTGGTGTAGCGCAGCGGCATGGTCCACCCGGCGAAGTCGGTCATCGACGCGCCGAGCGCGACGTGCACCGCGTGCAGCGGGGTGGGCCGGGACCGGTCCTGGTGCGACGTGTCCTGGTGCGACATGGAGGCTCCCTCGCTCGTGCCGGCGCTCCACCGGCATGCCTGGGTCGGCCTCCCCGCTCTGTCATGGACCTGAGAGCTTCGCCGCGTCCCGGGGACGGGTTTGCACCGTGGGTGAGGACGCGGGCGCGCCCGCGGTCCTGCTTTCCAGAGTTCGCCTCGCCCGAACGGTTGGTGGTGCCTGAGAGTTTCCAGGGAGTGGTTGCTCCTTCGGCGCCCCCGGTCGTCGCCGGAGGTCTCTCCCGCCCGGGCTCGAACGGCGCTGTGTTCGGTTGTGGCCCGCAGCATACGCAAGGCCGGTCGAACCGCCTACCCCAACGGGTGAACTCGGGATCGGTGGTCGCGCGTCGTATACAATCAACGGTCCGCAGCCCTGCTTCTTCGCCTTCCGTATACGATCAACGGCCCTGGCCCCGGGACCTCGCTTTCCGTCTTCGTTCGACGAACACCACCTTCAGGCCCTCGCCTTTCGTCTTCGTTCGCCGTCACCCGGGCAGGCTTCTCATTTCTGACGCGATCGACGGCGGTCACGGCCGGGGAGCCCCAAGCACCCCCACCCATTTCGACGCGTCCGGGAGGGATTTCCCCGCTGGCGCGCGAAAACCCCGGAGAACACCGACGTCCGTCGCGCGACGGCCATTCACAGCGGGGTGACGTACGCGCCGGAGATGCCGCCGTCGACAAGGAAGGTGGACGCGGTGACGAAGGAGGCGTCGTCGCTGGCCAGGAAGGCCACGGCTCCGGCGATCTCCTCGGGTCGGGCGAACCGGCCCATCGGCACGTGCACCAGGCGGCGGGCGGCCCGCTCCGGGTCCTTGGCGAACAGCTCCTGGAGCAGCGGGGTGCTCACCGGGCCGGGGCACAGCGCGTTGACCCGGATGCCCTCACGGGCGAACTGCACGCCCAGCTCCCTGCTCATCGCCAGCACCCCGCCCTTGGAGGCGGTGTAGGAGATCTGCGAGGTCGCCGCGCCCATCACCGCCACGAACGAGGCGGTGTTGATGATCGACCCCCTCCCCTGCCGGAGCATGTGCGGGATCGCGTGCTTGCAGCACAGGTAGACCGAGGTGAGGTTGACCTCCTGCACCCGCCGCCAGGCGTCCAGCCCGGTGACCAGGATCGAGTCGTCCTCCGGCGGGGAGATCCCGGCGTTGTTGAAGGCGATGTCGACCGAGCCGCACTCGTCGTTCGCGGTCCGGAACAGCGCCTCGACCTCGGACTCGTCGGTGACGTCCACCCGCACGAACAGGCCGTCGACCTCGGCCGCCGCCGCCTTGCCCGTCGCCTCGTCAATGTCGGCGCACACCACGCGCGCGCCCTCGGCGGCCAGCCGCCGCGCGCTGGCCAGCCCGATCCCGCTGCCGGCGCCGGTGACGACGGCGACACGGCCATGGAGACGCTGCACTCTTCACTCCTCCGTCGCGATGAACACGTTCTTGGTCTCGGTGAACGCGGTGAGCGCGTCCGGGCCCAGCTCCCGGCCGAGGCCGGACTGCTTGACCCCGCCGAAGGGCGTCCAGTACCGGACCGAGGAGTGCGAGTTGACCGAGAGGTTCCCCGCCTCCACGGCCCGGGAGACGCGCAGGGCGCGGCCCACGTCCCTGGTCCAGATCGAGCCGGACAGCCCGTACTCGGTGTCGTTGGCGAGGCGGACGGCGTCGGCCTCGTCGGTGAACGGCATGACGGACACCACGGGGCCGAAGATCTCCTCGCGCCAGCTCCGCTCGGCGCCGGTCGCGGCGAGCAGGACCGTCGGCGGGTACCAGAACCCGGGGCCGTCGGGGCAGCCTCCCCGGAACGCCACCTCGCTTTCGTCCACATAGGACGCAACCGTCTCCAGCCGCTCGGCGGAGATGAGCGGTCCCATCTCGGAGGTCTCCCGCGTCGGGTCCTCCACGCGGACCGCCGCGACCGCCGGCTCCAGCAGGTCGAGGAAGCGGTCGTACACCTCGCGCTGGACGAGGATCCTGGACCGGGCGCAGCAGTCCTGCCCGGCGTTGTCGAACACCGCGTACGGCGCGGTGGCCGCCGCGCGCTCCAGGTCGGCGTCGGCGAAGACGATGTTGGCGCTCTTGCCGCCCAGTTCCAGCGTCAGCCGCTTCACCCGCCGCGCGGCGGAAGCCATGATCGACCGGCCCACGCGGGACGACCCGGTGAAGCAGATCTTGCGGACGTCGGGGTGCTCCACCAGCCGGCCGCCGACCTCGGCGCCCCGCCCGGGCAGCACCTGGAACACCCCCTCGGGGATGCCGGCGGCCGTGGCCAGCTCGCCGAGCCGGATCGCGGTCAACGGCGTCAGCTCGGCGGGCTTGAGCACGACGGTGTTGCCGGCGGCGAGGGCCGGCGCGAAGCCCCACGTCGCGATGGTCATCGGGAAGTTCCACGGCACGATCACCCCGACGACGCCGAGCGGCTCCGCGAAGGTCACGTCCAGCCCGCCCGGCACGGGGATCTGCCGGCCGAACAGCCGTTCCGGGGCGGCGGCGTAGTAGTGCAGCACGTCGCGCACGTTGCCAGCCTCCCAGCGGGCGTTGCGGATCGTGTGCCCGGCGTCGCGCACCTCCAGGGCGGCCAGCTCCTCGCGGTGCTCGTCGACCAGGTCGGCGAACCGGCGCAGCAGCCGGGCCCGGTCGCCCGGCGCGACCGCGCGCCACGCGGGGAACGCCGCGACCGCCGTGGCGACCGCCGCGTCGGTCTCCTCGACGGAGGCCATGGGCACCGCGGCGACCACCTCGCCGGTCGCCGGGTTGATCACGTCCTGGGTCCGCGTCACCGGTTCTCCCTCGTGTCCGCGCGGGTCCTCGCGACCTCGACCAGCGCGGCGAACAGGCGCAGGGCCGCGCTCGCCGGCCCCTCCCCCACCGCCCCGCCCCGGTCCTGGTCCTGGTCCTGGTCCTGGTCGGGGAGGGTTTCGGCGTCCTGCTCCGGATGCCACTGCACCCCGACCACGAACGCCCGGCGCGCGTCCTCGACCGCCTCGACCGTGCCGTCCTCGGCCCACGCCACCGCCGCCAGCCCGGCGCCCAGCTCGGCCACGGCCTGGTGGTGGTAGCAGGAGACCGCGCACCGGGGACCGATCCAGCGGGCCAGGCCGCTGCCGGGGTCGACGCGCACGGTCGTGCTGCCGAAGAGGGCGGGCGCGGGCCGGTGACCGGCGTGGCCGACGTCGTCGGGCAGGTGTTGGCGGAGCGTCCCGCCGTACCCGACGTTGAGGAGTTGCATTCCCCGGCAGACCCCGAGCACGGGCAGGTCCCGGTCGAGGGCGTGCCGGAGCAGCCCCAGTTCCCAGGAGTCACGCTCGGGTCGGGTCTCCGTGGTGCGGGGATGGGGCTTCGCCCGGTAGGTCGCCGGATCGACGTCCGCGCCGCCGGCCAGCACCAGCCCGTCGAGCGCCCGCACGACCTCGGCCGCGCCGGTCTCCAACGGTGGCAACAGGACGGGCACGCCTCCCGCCCGCAGCACGATGTCGCTGTAGGAGCGGGGAAGCAGGTCGGCGGGGCGCCTCCACACGCCCCACCCCGCCACCTCCGAGTACGTGCTGACGCCGATCAGCGGCCGGCTCACCGGTGTCCCGTCCCCGTCACAGGCGTTCGAAGCCACGGCGGCGCTCCCAGTCGGTGACGGCGGCGGCGAAGGCGTCGATCTCGACCCGCGCGGCGTGGAGGTAGTGCTCCACCACGTCGTCGCCGAGGGCCGCCCGCGCGACCTCGCTGTCGCCGAACAGGCGCGCGGCCTCCGCCAGCGTGGTGGGCACGCGGGGCGCGTCGCCGTCGTAGGCGTTCCCGTCGCAGGGCGGTGGAAGCTCCATGTCCCGCTCGATCCCGTGCAGGCCGGCGGCGATCATCGCGGCCACCGCGAGGTAGGGGTTGACGTCGCCGCCGGGCACCCGGTTCTCCACCCGCAGCGACGGCCCGTGCCCGACGACCCGCAGCGCGCAGGTGCGGTTGTCCCGCCCCCAGGCGACGGCGGTGGGCGCGAAACTGCCGGGGACGAAACGCTTGTAGGAGTTGACGTTCGGCGCGAACAGCAGGGTCAGCTCGGGCAGACAGGCCAGCAGCCCGGCCACGAACCGCTCCATCACGGGTGAGAAGCCGTGCGGCCGGTCCCCAGCCAGCACGGGCTCGTCGTCGGCGCCGCGCAGGCTCAGGTGGATGTGGCAGGAGTTGCCCTCGCGCTCGTCGTACTTGGCCATGAATGTCAGGCTCATGCCCTCCTGCGCCGCGATCTCCTTCGCGCCCGTCTTGTAGACGACGTGGTTGTCGCAGGTGGTCAACGCGTCGGTGTAGCGGAAGGCGATCTCGTGCTGCCCGAGGTTGCACTCGCCCTTGGCCGACTCGACGTACATGCCCGCGCCGGCCATGCAGTTGCGGACGCGGCGCAACAACGGCTCGACGCGGCTGGTGCCGAGCAGCGAGTAGTCCACGTTGTACTGGTTGGCCGGCGTCAGGTCGTGGTAGCTCCGCCGCCAGGCGTCCTCGTAGCTGTCCCGGAAGACGATGAACTCCAGCTCGGTGCCGACGAGGGCGGTCCAGCCGCGTGCGGCCAGCCGGTCGAGCTGGCGGCGCAGCACCTGTCTCGGCGAGGCAGCGACCGGGGCGCCGTCGGTCCACGCCAGGTCGGCCAACACCAACGCGGTCGCGTCGTGCCACGGCAGCACGCGCAGCGTGGCGAGGTCCGGGCGCAGCACGAAGTCGCCGTAGCCGCGCTCCCACGAGGACATCGCGTACCCGTCGACGGTGGTCATGTCGACGTCCACCGCGAGCAGGTAGTCGCACGCCTCCGAGCCGTGGGCCAGGACCTCCTCCAGGAAGTACCGCGCGGACAACCGCTTGCCCTGCAACCGACCCTGCATGTCGGTCATGGCCAGCAGCACCGTGTCGACGCGGCCGTCCTCGGCCATCTCCCGCAGTCGTCCGACGTCGAGCACGCCCTCGGTCCGCCCCACGCCGCGCCTCCCGCCTGTCGCCGACCGCCCCGCCGGTCCTCGGCCGGTCCGGCCACCCGCGTCGACGCGGCCCGCGCGCCGGGCGTCAATGGATCTCGACCAGACCTTTGGTGCCGCCGGATGCAAGCAGCCGTGGCGTGCGGTGTCAATACCCGGGACGGCCACCATGGAACGGACGGGGGAAGCTCCGCCCGTCCCCCTTGACAGCGGCCGGCGAGAGCACGACCCTCATCGCCCATCCGACTGAGAGCGCGGAAAGCGCGGAAGCACCGCGAGGCCGGCCCGTGCCCGCGGGGCCGAGGGCCGGGGGAACCCGGGCCGGGCGGCCGGAACCGGCCCCGACGGACGGAGGGGCGCATGGGCAGCGGCGGTGGACACCCGCGCGGCGTCGACTACGAGCGGGTGGACGCGACCTACCTGGAGCGCAGGCGGTTACGCCGGGGCGCGGCCGGGTGGGTGCTGCTGGCGGGACTCGGCGTCTCCTCGGTGGTGTCCGGGGACTTCGCCGGCTGGAACTTCGGGTTGGCCCACGGCGGGTGGGGCGGCCTGCTCGTGGCCACCGCCCTGATGGCCACGATGTACACCTGCATGGTGCTCGGCCTGGCCGAACTCGCCGCGGCGCTGCCGGTGGCCGGCGCGGGCTACGGTTTCGCGCGGCGGGCGCTCGGCCCGCTGGGCGGGTTCGCCACCGGCGTCGCGATCCTCGTCGAGTACGCCATCGCCCCCGCCGCGATCGCGGTGTTCATCAGCGGCTACGTGGAGGCGCTCGGCCTGTTCGGCCTCACCAACTCCTGGCCGGTGCACCTGGTCTGCTACGCGGTCTTCGTGGGCATCCACCTGCGCGGGGTCGGCGAGGCGCTGCGCCTGATGTTCGCGATCACCGCCGTGGCGGTCGTCGCCCTGCTGGCGTTCGCGGCGGGCATGGTCACCCGGTTCGACACCGCCAGGTTGTTCGACATCGCGCCGACGGACGCGCCGGGCGCGAGCGCGTTCCTCCCGTTCGGCGTCCCCGGGGTGCTCGCCGCGCTGGTCTACGGGATCTGGTTCTTCCTGGCCGTGGAGGGGGTTCCGCTGGCGGCGGAGGAGGCACGCGACCCGCGCCGGGACATGCCCAGGGGGATCATCGGCGCGATGCTGGTGCTGCTGGCGCTGGCCGCGGTGATCCTCGTGGTCGCGCCGGGAGGAGCGGGCTCGTCGGCAATCGCGCGGTCGGACAACCCGTTGCCGCACGCGCTGGTCGTGGTGTTCGGGGGCGAGACCGCGTTGTCGCGGTTCGTCAACTACGTGGGCCTGGCCGGTCTGGTCGCGAGCTTCTTCTCGATCATCTACGCGTACTCGCGGCAGTTGTTCGCCCTGTCCCGCGCGGGGTACCTGCCCCGGTGGCTGTCGCTCACCGGACGACGCGGGACGCCGTACACGGCGTTGCTGGTGCCCGGCACCCTCGGGTTCCTGCTCGCGGCGACGACCGGCGACGGGGAGCTGCTGATCAATGTCGCGGTCTTCGGCGCCACGCTGTCCTACGTGCTGATGATGGTGTCGCACATCGTGCTCCGGTTCCGGGAACCGGACCTGCCCCGTCCGTACCGCACTCCGGGCGGGGTGGTCACGACGGGCGTGGCGTTGGCGCTGGCGGTCGCGGCGGTGGTGGCTACGTTCCTGGTCGACCCGACCGCGGCGGCGGTAACGGCCGGGATCGTCGTCGTGGCGTTGCTGTACTTCGTCCTGCACAGCCGACGGCGTCTGGTGGCCGACGCGCCCGAGGAGGAGTTCGCGGCCCTGGCCCGCGCCGAGCGGGAGCTGACCTGACCGCGCGCGCTCCCCGAGGACGCCTCCTCACGAATGCCTCTCACGAATGCCTCTGACGAATGCCCGTCCTCGAACCCCAGCGCCGAGTGGTGATCTGGCGCGGGTCGCGCCGGCCGACGTGATGCCCCGCGCCGACAGGAGGATCACCGCCAGGCCGGGTCGTCCCAGCGGTCGATCAGGGTGGCGAGCACCCGGTCCGCCAGTCCGAACGGCACGCCGTCGGCCTGGTCGAGGACATCGTCGAGGTGTAACACCAGTTCGACCCGGGACTTGGCGCGGTCCCAGGCCGGCTGCGGGTGGGGGGCTCCGTTCTGCACGGCGTTCTCCTCAGGGGTGGGGCTGTTCTCCACTCTCCAGACGCGCCCCACCTCCCCGCATGACGCGCTCCGCGTGGTTCTCCGGTGAGATCCCGGCGACACCGGGACGCCGCAGCCCGGCGGAAGCGGCACGGGAGGCGGCGGCCGGCCCAGTCGACCGGTCCAGTCACCTGGCTGGTCGGCCGGTCCGGACGCGGCGAACTAGCTTGAGTTTTGACCTGTTCGGCGGGGTCGTGGGTTGCTTGACCTGGTCTGCTTGCCGCGTGTGGATTCCGGCTTGTTTGTGCTGGTGACGGTGTGGACGTCGTGGCGTGGAGCGGGCTGGCGGTTGAGCCGCCCTGCGGGGCGTCCTGGGCCGGGTCGTGAGGGTTTCGGCACACCGGGACAGGCCAGTTGTGGACGCGGGTTCCGAAATCCCCATCGGACCCGGGCCGGGGTGAGCCGTGGGCGCCGGCCGGGGTTTCTCCCCCGGGGGCGGCGCAGATCGGTGGCGAGGTCGCGGACAAGGCGGAACTGGGTGTCGGCGGTGAGCAGCAGCCAGCTCCAGCGGTCGGCCGCCTCCGGGTCCCGGAGCGTCGGGGTGGTCCAGCCAAGGGGCTGTGTGAGTACGCGGAAGGTGTGCTCGATATCGAACCGGCGCGGGAACGTCCGCCACGCCAGATTGACCCCGGCCTGGGTGAGGTTGGTGCGGGAGCGCCAAAGCCAGACGGGGTTCGCCGATCGCTGTGGAGGTCAGACGCTCGACCCGTGGCCCATCACGGCGCCTTCCCAGGTGGGGCAGGCTCGGCGTCGTGGCCTGTCCCGGCGACGCGGTGGGTCAGGCGTGGGCGCGGCCCGTCCCAGGCTCGGATCAGCGCCGGCCCCCGAGAGCCGAGTGGTGGTCTCGGTGACGATGTTGGGTTCGCCCCCCGGTGTTCGGGTCGCCGAAGACGAACTCGCCGCCCTGGCGGCGGGGTCTGCCCCTCGTGCCAGGCACGTGCGCGGGGGCCGGGCGAGGCGGGACCCGGTCCGGGCGTATCCGCGCCAGCACCGCGGTCGGGAGACCGGCCAGCACGTGGGCCAGTCGGGGGGCGTCGTAGCCCGCGACCAGTGGGATCTCCGGACCCCCGGTCGCCAGTGCTGGTGCTCGCGGTGGACGTGACCTGCTGGCTTCGCCCGGAGGCACACACCGGCCGCACATCGGATCCTGTGCCACACCCACGGTCGGGGCAAGCACCAGCACATGATGGTCCCCGGCTGCCCCTGCTTTCGTAGTCGTGGTCGTGGCCCTGGAAACCGGGTGTCCTTCGTGGACCGCGCCGCTGGACGCGGTCCGGCTCGCGCCCGACGACGACGCCCCGAGCGTGACCGCCAGGCAGATCCGTGATGCCGTGCAACGGTTGATCCCCGCCGGCCCGCCCGCCTGCGGCACGTGGCGGCGCCCCGGTCAGCGCTGTACGCGGCCGTCATGTCGACACGCCCCCGGGCCAGCGCGGCACAGCCGCTGCCATGCCCGCGTCGATGCTCACCGGTCAGCGACAGCTCCGCCACCGACCACACCGTCCGCGCCCAACATCGCGTCAGCCCGCTCGAACACCGCGTCCGCCCGCTGGGGCAGACAGCGGTGGAACTCCTGGCGCGACGCCGACAGCTCCCCGAACACGCTGGCGTCACCGGCATGGTGCGCACTGATCGACTGAAGCCCTTGTCTCGATCTTCCATCTGTCGCAGGACGAATGATCGACCCAGGGCTTTACTCATGATCAATCAGGGTCTCACCCAGCCGCTCAGGGGTTGACACTCACGCTAGTCGGCGGAGGCCAGCGCCCGCACCACCCGGGACGGGCTGGGCCGGCCGAGGCGCTCCGCCATCCACAGGCTCGTGGCGACCAGCGCCTCCAGGTCGACGCCGTGCTCGATCCCGAGCCCGTCGAGCATCCACACCAGGTCCTCGGTGGCGAGGTTGCCGGTGGCGGACCTGGCGTAGGGGCAGCCCCCGAGCCCGCCCGCTGACGAGTCCACAGTGGACACACCAGACTCCAGGGCGGCGAGGGTGTTGGCCAGCGCCTGGCCGTAGGTGTCGTGGAAGTGCACGGCCAACGCCGAGACGTCGACGCCGGAGGCGGTGAACGCGCCCAGCAGCGCCCGCACGTGCCCCGGGGTGCCGACACCGATGGTGTCGCCCAGCGACAACTGGTCGCAGCCCATGTCCAGCAGGCGGCGGCCGACCGAGACCACCTGGTCCACGGCCACCTCGCCCTCCCACGGGTCGCCGAAGCACATCGAGACATACCCGCGCACCGCCATGCCCTCGGCGCGCGCCCTGGCGACCACCGGCTCGAACATGGCGAACTGCTCGTCCAGCGAGCGGTTGAGGTTGCGCAGGGCGAAGGTCTCCGTGGCCGAGGCGAAGATCGCGATGTGCCGCACCCCCGCGGCCAGCGCCCGGTCCAGCCCCCGCTGGTTGGGCACCAGCACCGGGTACCGCACGCCCTCCCGGGGCGTCAGCCGGGCCAGCAGCTCGTCGGCGTCGGCGAGCTGCGGCACCCACCGGGGGTGCACGAAGCTGGTCGCCTCCACCACCCGCAGGCCCGCCCCGGCCAGCCGGTCCAGGAACTCCAGCTTGACCTCCAGCGGCACCGTCGCGCTCTCGTTCTGGAGCCCGTCCCTGGCGCCGACCTCCCAGATGGTCACCCGCTCGGGCAGCCCCGCGCGCCCGACCCGCTGTGGTGTCCGCATCCGCCCGACCTCCTCGTCCCCGCCCCTCACCACGGCTCCGCGAAGTTAACGCCCACTAACCAGTGTCGTCCAGTACGGGGCGGGCGCTCGGCCGGGTTGACGTCGGTCACACCGCCGTGTGGCCGGCCGTCGGCCCCGGGTGGCCGCCGCCCTCGCCGGGCTCCTCGACCGCCGCCAGCGCGGGCGCGGCGAGAAAGCCGACCTGGCGCGCCGCCCACTCCCTGCCCGTGCCCTCGTGCGCCAGCCACCACTCCCCCGCCGACACGACCAGTCCGGCCACGGCCTGGCTCCACAGGTCGACGGGTCCGGTCGCGCCGCGTGCGGTCATGTGGCGGTGGACGAGGTCCCGCACGACCGCGAGGACCGTCGTCGGCCCGTTCCCGTCGCCGGAGGGGGCGCGGCAGGACTCGGCGTGGGCGAGGCAGCGGTAGAGCTGGCGGTGCTCGTCCAGCACGGCGAGGTAGGCGTCGGTGAGGCGGACCAGCCACCGGGACGCCGGCTCGGCGGGGTCGTCGGGGGGCGGCAGCCGGCGGCGCAGCAGGTCGACGCCCCGGGCGCACACCGCGTCGTCGAGGTCGGTCCGGTCGCGGAAGTACCGGTACAGCACGGGTTTGCTGACGCCGGCGGCGCGGGCCATGTCCCCCATGCCCCAGTCGGGGCCGAGCCGGTCGATGACCGCCAGGGCGGTGTCGACCAGGGCCTCGCGCCGGGCGCGTCGGTGCTCGCGCCACCGGTCCCTGCGCCCGTCGGGCGCCGGCGACTCGTCGGTTCCTCGCATGTCCCGCACCTCTCGCCTCCCCGTCAGCCGCCGGTGATCGCCCGTCCCGCCACGTCCGCCGCTGGCGCACCGAGCGCTGGATCGTCCACTTCGGACTCCGTCATGACGAGGAACGGCAGCGGGGGATCGGGCCGGACCCCGGGGTCACGGTCACGGGAAGCAGGCCGAGGACCCGGCCGCGCACCCGGGTCGCCTCCACGGTGACCGGTCCGGCCAGCCCCGGTCGGAAGAACCGCCAGACGACGGGGCTCCCCGCCGTGCGCACGACCAGCTCGCCGTCGACCAGTTCCAGAGAGTCGGCCCTGAGCCGCGGGGCCGGAGGGCGGTCACCCTCGCCCGACGCCCCGAGCGCGGGCTCGGCAGCCAGGCCGGTGATCGTCATCGTCCGCGCGCGGAGCCTGGTGTGGACGGGCCGCTCGGGCCACGGGTCGGTCGTGTGGGCGCGCAGGCAGCGGACCAGGATCTCGGCGGCCTCCCGCGCCGGCGCGCCAGCCGAGGGCGGAGCGTCCGGCAGGCGGTCGACGGCGCAGGACCCGACGGTGGTCCGCGACGTCGGGTTCCGAGGACCGACGGCGTCGGGCGGTCCCGCCCCCGCGCGGAACGGGGACGGCGCCACAGGCCCGACGGCGGCCGCGACGGTCGCGGCCCGTCGGGGTCGCCAGCTCATGCCCACTCTCCCAGGGGCGGCGGGGACGTGGTCCGCCACGCCAGGGCGAGCGCGCCGCTCACCAGGGCCAACGCCATCCCCACCAGGAACCCGCCGAGGTTGGCGACCAGGTAGGAGCCGAACGCCAGCGCCAGGGTCAGCGGCCCGAGGGCGCGCCGGCGCGCCGGGCACGCCCATAGCAGTAGCCCGGTCGCGCCGAGCGCCAGGCCCATCCCCCACACGCCCACCCCGCCAAGGCCCTGCACCAGCAGCCACCGCCAGCCGGCGACGGGGAACGTGAGGATCTCGGCCGCGGCGAGGAGGGCAACCAGCCCCGCCCAGAACAGGCGGGTAGGCCGCCACCGGCGGAACCGCACCCTCGGGGACGGCGGCCGGGTCCCCGCCGGTGGGGAGTCTCCTGCGGAGTCCACCGCGGAGTCCACTGTGGAATTCACTGTGGAATTCACTGGAAAGTCCATTGTGGATGATCGAGGGGGTGGGGTCAGGAACACTCGTGCCGCCCACGGTCCACCGAGATCCGCAGGCCCGGCAGGCGAATGACGCCGGCGGTCGTGGCCAGCGCGATCTGCCTCAGGTTCTCGATCACGATCGTGTCGGCGCGCTGCCCGTGGTCCTCCGGTCGGCCCGCCATGCCCGCCGGCTGGCCCTCGGCCGCCGGGTCCCTGGCGAGCCGGAACCGGGTGAAGGTGACGTCGCCCGCCATCTGGGCCAGGTCGATGACCAGGTCCGAGGCGGTGGCCGGTGCCTCGGAGCCGGCCAGCGCGCGGACCGTGACCGGCCCGACCGGGGTGTCGGTGACCACCGACTGGCACAGGTCGCGCAGGCAGGCCGAGCCGATGCCGGAGATCGCCACGGGCGGCCCGGCGCCCTCCCCCGCCTCCTCACCCCTGGCGAACCGCACGAAACCGGCCCCCTCCAGCCGGCTCGCCGAGACCCGGAACTCCGAGCCGGACAGGGCGAGCGCGACCGGCAGCGCCGCGCTCGCCGTGCCGAGCACCAGGGCCGCCGCGAGCGGTACCGCAGGGAGTGGAGGGCGGGTGACCGCCCGGTGGTCGTGCAGCTCCAGTCGTTCCCGCGCCCCTCGCGGGAGGACGGGGAGTGAGACGCCTTCCTCTGCTCGCGGTGCTGACGGCCAACGCGATCTCGATCGTCGGCACCTCCATGACGTTGGTGGCCGTCCCGTTGTTCGTGCTGCGCGCCACGGGCAGCGCGGGCAGCGCCGCCGTGGTGGCCGCCGCCGAGACCGCCGGGCTGGGCCTGGCGTCGGCGCTGGCCGGCCCGGTGGTCGACCGCCTCGGCTGGCGGCGGGCGAGTGTGGTGTCGGACCTGTGGGGCGCGGTCGCGGTGGCGTTGATGCCGCTGGCCCAGGCGGCCACCGGCCACTCCGTGGGCCTGCTCGCGGCCCTGGCCGGGGCGCGGCCACGCCCACCGCGAGCCAGAGGGCGAACCGGAGCCAGCTCGTCCGCCCCGCCACCGCGGCGACGGCCGAGCGGTCGGCCGTGGGCCTGGCGTCACCGGGCCTGGCCTCGCCGACTCCAGCGTCGCCGGCCCTGACGCCGTCCGTGCCGTCAGCGCCGACGGGGGCGGTCTCGCTCCGCTCACTCGTCGGCGAGGCCATGCGCTCCTCCGTACGGTCTGCCGTTGCGCGCGGCCGTGGTCGGCCGGTCGTCGGCGCGGGGAGCCGGAGCGAGCCGGTAGGTCGCGCAGACCTCGGGCAGCCGCAGGCCGGCCAACCGGAGCTGCGCGACCCGCGCGTGGAACGCCGCGCCCCGCATGAGGTGCCGCGCCACCTCGGCGACCCGCCGGTGGGCCGGCGGGTCGAGCGCGGTGCCGCGCACCCAGTCGTTGAACGCCCCCATCGCCGGCCCGCACCGGACCTGGTAGTCCCGCTGCCGCGTGGGGTCGCCGTCGACGGCCCAGCGGGAGGTGCGGGCCAGGTGCCAGCGGAACAGCAGCGCCATCGCCCGCTTCGGGTCCCGCTCGGCCCGCTCCAACGCGGCCGGGTCGTGCCGGCGGTGGTGGTCCCGCGCCCGCTGCCACGCCTGGTCCAGGCCGAGGCCGAGGACGTGGGTCTCCAGCCACCGGCGGTCGGCCGGCCCGATCTCGTGCAGGGCGTCGTGGGCGAGGAACAGCTCGCGCAGCCGGCGCGCCGTGGCCGCGAACCGCGTCCCGTCCCGCAGGACCGGGACCAGGGCGCCGTCCTCGAAGCCCTGCGCGCACGGCGCCAGCTCGCAGCTCGCGGTCCCGGCCGAGGCGAGCAGCCGGCGGACGGCCTCGGACGTGCCGGCCTCCACACAGGACTGGTTGACCGACCCGGTCACCACGTAGTCCGCGCCCAGGTGGAAGGCCGCCGCGACGGCCGAGGGCGTGCCGAGGCCGCCCGCCACGCCCACCCCGACCGGCTCGGCGTACCCGAACCGGGACTGGGCGCGGGTCCGCAGCGCCAGCGCGGCCGGCACCAGGACCGCCCAGGCGCAGTCCCCGTCGCCGCCGAGGCCGTGGGACTCCACGGTGACGTCGTCGGCCATCGGCACCCGGCCCGCCAGCTCCGCCTGATCCGCCGAGAGCCGCCCGCGGGCGACCAGCGCCCCGACCAGCGGGGCGGGCGCGGGGGCGAGGAACCGTTCGACGGCCTCCAGGTCGCGGACCTTGGCCACCACCCGGTTCTCCGCGACCACGCGCCCCTGGCGGTCCCGCCGCAGCCCGGCCACGCGGTACCGCACGAGCGCGGGGGTGGGCTGGTGGAACGCGGACGCCTCCACGCAGCGCACCCCCCGGCGCAGGAACAGGTCGACCAGGGCTTCGACGTGGTCGGGGCGGTGGTCGTCGTCGGGCAGGTCGACCGCGAACGACCCGCCCGGCAGCTCGTGGCGCAGCCTCGTCACTGCTTCGTCCACAGTGGACAGATCAACGCCGGCCGCGCCGTACGAGCCGAGGAAGCCGGCCCTGGCCAACGCCAGCACCAGCGCCACCGAGGACACGCCCCCGGCCATCGAGCCCGCCATGTACGGCTGGCGAACCCCGTGCCGGCGCGGGAACTCCGCCGACCCCAGCCGCTCCGTCGGCGTGGGCGGGCAGTAGGCCAGCACGTCCACCGGGCTCTCCGACGGCAGCGCGGCGCACGCGCCGAGCCCCCGCTCGGTGCGGACGATGAAGCACGCCGCGTCCGTGGCGGCGATGATCTGCCGGATGCTCTCGATGTCGTGGTGCACACCGCGTTGCGGCGGCACCGCGCCCGGGGTGAGCGCGGAGGGGGACGAACTCGTCACCGGCGCTCCCCGGCCCGACCCCGCGGACCCCGCTCGACCGGGTCCAGGCCGGCCATCAGCCGCTCCTGGATCGCGTCGTGCGCGTCGAGCGTGGCGGCGTGCGCACGCAGCATCTGGTGGTGCAGTGCCTGGAGCTGCCGTGACATCTCGGTCCAGTCCACCTGGTCCCCCGGCTCCGCCCACCCGCCGTCGCGGGGGTCGTCGCCGGAGCGGGCGAACGCGTTCGTCGGGATCCCGGGCTCGGGAACGGCCATCAAGCACCTCACGCACGAAGGACATCGGATCGATCGGCGGTGGGCGCCGGCCGGCGCCCACCGGGTCAGCCGAGGGGTCAGCCGGCGGCCTCACCGCTCAGCGCCGGCGCGGGGGCCGGTTCGGCGCTGGCCGCGGCCAGCACCACGCCCGTGTACCGCTGGTACACCCGCCCGTCGGGGGCGCAGGCGACGACGGTGCTGGTCAGGCCGACCGCCTCCCGCCGCACCGTGTCGACCTCCAGCACGAACGGCTGGTCGTCGGGCAGCCGCTCGAACATCTCGACGCGTTCGATGGCCACCGGCAGGCCGGACACCCCGTGGCAGCGCGCGGCGCCGAGCACCGCCGCCTGCAACACCTGGTCGGCCAGCACCGGGCTGTGCAGGCGCCCGGCGAACGCGCCGTGCGCCAGCGGCACGTCCCGCATCCGGCACTCCACGACCAGGCGGGTGCCGTCCTGCTCCAGCAGCCGGCCCAGGCCGCGCAGGCTCGGCCCGGTGGACAGGACGTCCTCGTACCACGCCGGCGCCCGCTCGTCCCCCAGCTCGGCCAGCCGGCGCGCCCACGACCGGCGGGCCGGCGGCGCGGTCCTCGGCCGGTCGGCCAGCAGGAACGCGCCGGCGTAGCGCGGCCACGACCGGGTGGGGCCGTCCTCGCTGACGATCGTGACCTGGAAGGAGTGGTCCCTCCCACCCGAGACGGGCACGGCCTCCAGCACGAACCGCGACCACTCGCCGCCGTCGCACACCACGCCCTTGTGCAGCCGGACGTCCCGGCACTCCACGACCTGCCAGCCGGGGTGCGCGCGCTCCAGCACGTTCACGCACCAGCCGACGGCGCCGGCCAGCGGGAGGACCGGGCTCCCGCCCACGCGGTGGTCCCGCACGACCGGGTCACACGCCAGGCGCTCCAGCCGCCGCTCGACGGTGATCCCGGTCGACGGCACGGGCGCGCGCGGCGGCAGGGCGGGCAGCGCGGGGGCGACCAGCACCACCGGGCTCTCCTCGGCCCCGAACTCGGCCAGGAACCGCTCGACGCCGACGGCGCGCGACAGCAGCGGGACGCCGCGCATCGCGAACCGGGCGCGGGCCCACGGCTCCACCATCCCGCCGTCCCACGGCCCCCAGCCGATCGCGCTGACGTGGCACCCGGGACGCCGCGCGCGCCAGGCGCAGGCCAGCCGGTTCAGGGCGGCGTTGGCGGCGGCGTAGTCCGCCTGCCCCGGGTTGCCGAACCAGCCGGCGGCCGAGGAGAACAGGACCAGGTGCCGCAGGCGGTCCTGGTCCAGCGCGGCCAGCACGTTGCGCAGCCCGGTGAGCTTGACGCCCAGCACGCGCCCGACGTCGGCCGGGTTCTTGCGGGCCAGGGCGGCGTCGGCGAGCACGCCGGCGCCGTGCACGACCCCGGTGACGCGGTGGGCGTGCGGGCGCAGCGCGGCCCGCACGGCCTCCGCGTCGGTCACGTCCACGGTGAGGTACTCGGCGCGCGCGCCGGCCTCGGCCAGCGCGGCGAGCGTGGCCCTGATCTCCCGCCGCGCCCGCACCTCCCGCACGGCCTGCGCGAACCGGCCGGGGCCGAGCACCGCGCCCCTGGCCCGCAGGTGCGCGGTGAGGGCGGCGGCCAGCTCGCCGGAGGGCCGGTCCACGGCCCACTCGGGCTCCTCGGACAGCTCGGTCCGTCCGAGCAGCAGCACCGAACAGGGCTGGCGGCGCACCAGCTCGGTGACGCACCAGGCCGTCACGCCGCGCCCGCCGCCGGTCACCACGAGCACGTCGTCCGGGCCGAGGTGGGCGTGGGAGGCGCGGTCGGCGGCGGCGTCCCGCGCCGGCAGCGGGCTGGGGACGGTGGTGACGGTGCGGCGACGGCCGCCGTCGAGCGCCACCTCGACCACGTCCCGCGCCACGTCGTGCAGCTCGGTCACGACCAGCCGCGCCGCCTCGCCGGGCGGCAGCGTCGGCGCGAGGTCCAGCGCCCGGCAGAACAGCGTCGGCGCCTCCAGCGCCAGGGTCCGCACCAGGCCGGACACGCCGCCGACGAGCGAGGCGTTCGCGGCGGAGCCGGTGTAGCCGAGCGCGCCGTCGAGCCGGGTGACGGTGAGGAAGGCGGCGCGTCGCCCGGTCGCCGCCGTGGCGCACAGCGCCCGGTGGACGTGCTTGGCGGTCAGCACGGCGTGGACGAGCCGGCCCGCCGCGTGCTCGTCGTCCGCGACGACCGGCAGCACGCACGCGTCCAGACCCTGCTCGGGCAGGACCCCGGTGATCGTCGCGGTCAACGACTCCTCACCCCAGTCGCCGAGCCGGACCGCGTCGGGGTCGTCGGTGGGAACGCCGGGCAGGGCCAAGACGCGGACCTGCCAGCCGCCGTCGCGCAGGGCCTTGGCCAGCGCCGTGGGCAGGTCGGACCCGTCGGCCACCACCAGCGCCACGCGCTGGTCCCGGTAGGCCCCGGTGAGCACGTCGACCTCGGGCAGCTCGACCAGTCCGACGCGGGAGCGCAGGACCTCGTGCGGGGCGGCGACGGTCGGCGAGCCGCCGCTCCTGGCCGCCGCCCGCAACAGGCGCGCCGCGTCCTCCACGGTCCGGCAGGCGGCGAACGGCACGGTCGGTTGCCCGTTCGGGTTGCTCCTGACCGGGAAGTGCCGCCAGACCTCGCCGAGGACGCGCGCCCGCTCCAGCGAGTCCAGGCCCAGGTCGGCCTCCAGGTCGAGGGTCGGCTCCACCGTCCGCGCGTCCCGCCCGGTGCGGTCGGCGATCACCTGGCGGAGCCGGGCGTCGAGTTCCCGGTCGTCGGGCACGCCGCCGCCCGCCGTGCGGCTGCCGGCCCTGGCCGCCCGGTCCTGCCCGGCGGCTGGCGGCGGGGGCGCCGCAGACGCGGCGGACGCCGGGGGCGCCGTCTGCGCTGGCTGCGCTGACTGGGCTGGTTGCGCTGACTGGGCTGGTTGCGCTGGCTGCCCTGGTTGTGGCGGCGGTGCTGGTGCTGCCGACTGCGCGGAGGGAGCCATCGGCGCGGCGGGCGCCGCCGGTGCCGGAGGTGGGGTGGGCGCCGGCGGCCTCTTCTTCCCCGTGGGGCCGGTCGCCGGCGCGGCGGTGAGGGCGGCCGGCCGGGACGGCGGCGGGACGACGCGTCGCGACGCGTCCGCGCCGGACGGGGTGCCGGTCGGCCAGGCGCCGGGCTCACCGGTCCCTCTGGCGGACGCCGGGGTGAAGACCGTGCTAGTGGTGGGGGCGCCGCCGGTGGCGGCCCGGCCGGTGTCGAGCCGGAGCAGCGCGGCCAGGGTCTCGTTCGCCCTGATGTGCGCCTCGCCCAGGGCCAGGCTGTGGTCCCGCAACGCGCTGACCCCCTCGGCCAGCCCCGCGGTGTCGGTGGAGCGGGCGAGCAGCGAACCGAGCCGTTCGGCCACCCGCAACTGCGCGTCCAGGTAGCGCCGGTGCAACGCCAGGTGGTCGGCGGCGATCCGGGTGAGGTCCTGGACGGCCTCGGCGTCGGGCGCGACAGCGGGACCGACGGCGGGCGCGCCAGGGGACCCGACGGGGAACTCGGCGGGAGGCTCGACGGGGGACGGGGTGACGCGGGCGGGTTCCTGGCTGGTGGGCGGTGGGACGTCGTGCTCGCTCGTGGTCCGCCATGGCGTGGCCGTCTCGGTCAGGCGTTGCCGCTCCCGGGTGACCGCGGCCGCCGGGGTCTCCACCAGCGGAGCCGACGGCGCCGCGGTCTCCGGGGACGCCGGGGTCTCCCCGCCCTCCTCGTCCGCCACCGGAACCGTCCACTGAGGACGGTCAGTCCGGGCCGGCGCGGCCGCTGCCGCGTCGCGGGCCGCCGCCCGCCGCTCGCCGCCCTCGGGGCGGAACCGCCGCAGCACCACGGCCGCCGACGACGGAGCGCGCCGCGCCCCGACCGCGTCCGTGGTGTCGGTCGCGTCGACCGCGTCGTTCCTGACCCCCGGCAGGTAGCGGTTGAGGTCCACCAGCGGCTGACCCAGCAGGACGAGCTGGAGCCCCGCCCGCTTGAGCTGGACGTCCCCGTCCTGGTCACGGCCCCCGTCGGTGGCCACCGCCACCACGCCCCGGTCGCCGAGCGTGCGCTCCACCAGCCGGGTCAGCGCCTGGCCGGGGCCGAACTCCACGAAGATCCGGAAGCCCTCGCGGTACATCTCCTCCAACCGGCCGGCGAAGTCCACCGGGTGCCGGAGCTGCTCGACGAGCACCCGCCGGATCAGGTCGACGTCCTCGCCGTAACGCGCGCCCCGCGTGTTCGCGTAGACCGGCACGCGGGGCGGGCGGAACACGGTGGTCGACACCGCCCTGCCGAACTCCTCGACCGCGTGCTGGACGTGCGCGGTGTGGAACGCGGCCGGCACCGGCAGCACCCTGGCGAAGATCCGCTGGTTGGCGCAGGCGGTGACGAAGGCGTCGACCGCCATCGTGGGGCCGCCGACCACGAGCTGGTCCGGCGCGTCGTAGTGGCAGACCACCAGGTCGGGGTGCGCGGCGAGCAGCGCGTCGACGGTGGCGGCCGACGCGCGCACCGTGGCCATCGCCCCGGGGTCGTGGCCGTTGTCCGCCGGCGGGGCCATCGCCCGGCCCCTGGCCCTGGCCAGCAGGAAGAACGCCTCGTCGTCGAGGCAGCCGGCCGCCCACAGCGCGGTCAGCTCGCCGAAGCTGTGGCCGAGCAGCCCGTGCGGGCGGAACCCGCACACCGTGAGGTACCGGTACTGGCCGAGGGCGACGGCGCCAATCGCCGGCTGGGCGTACTCGGGGCGGCGCAGCAGCTCCTCCGCCCGCGCCCTGGCCTCCTCGCCGGCCGCGCCCACCGCGCCGGGCACCGGGGGCGGGAACACCACGTCGGCCAGGGTCGGGCCCTCGACGAACCGCTGGTTGGCGGTGTCGAACGCGGCGCGCACCGCCGGGACGGAGAGCACGGCGTGCCGGGCCATCCCGACGTACTGGCTGCCCTGGTCGGCGAACACCGCGGCCACGCGCGCCGGCTCCGGCAGCCCGGAACGACGGAGGTGGACGCCCCTGGGGTGCTGCCACGGCGTCGTACCGTCCCACTCCCGCAACCGGTCGAGCAGCAGGGCCCGCAGCTCGGCGAACTCGGCGTCGTCCCGGGAGACGAACCCGGCCCTCGGCCGGTCCTCGGGGATCGGGGTGCTGGTGGTCAGGCCGGGCCCGCTCTCCACGGCCTGCCGCAGGGACGGCACGTCCGGCCCGTGCCACACGTGGACCCTGGCGCAGTCGTGCATCACGTGCAGCAGCCCCGCCGACGGCTCGTGCTCGTCGAGCACCACGTGGAAGGCGGCGCCGCCGGCGCCGAACGCGGACACCGCCGCCCTGCGGACCGGGCGGCGCGGGTCCCTGATCCACGGCCGCGCCTCGGTGTTGACGTAGAGGGTGGACTCCGGGCCGAGCACCGACTCGGCCGGCCGGTCCACGTTGATGGTGGGCGGCAGCACCTTGTGGTGCAGCGCCAGCGCGAGCTTGACCAGCCCGGCGGCGCCCGCCGCCGCCCCGGTGTGGCCGATCTGCGACTTCACGCTGCCGACGGCGGCCGGGGGGACGGGCCGGTCGGCCCCGGCGGTCAGCGCGTGCAGCGCGCGCAGCTCGACCTCGTCCTCGTCCGGCGCGCCCGTCCCGTGCGCCTCGAACAGCTCGACCGACCGGGGCGAGCAGTCGGCGTCCTCGTAGGCGCGCCGCAGGGTGACGAGCTGCCCCTCCAGGCTGGGCGCGTGGACGGACGCGCCGCGCCCGTCGCTGCCGTGCCCGAGGCCCCGGATCACCGCGTAGACCCGGTCGCCGTCGCGCTCGGCGTCGGCGAGGCGCTTGAGCGCGACCATCCCGACGCCCTCGCCGAGCAGGGTGCCGTCGGCGTGGGCGTCGAACGGGCGCGCGACCTGGTGGGGCGACAGGGTGGGCGCGGCCCCGAGCCCCGCGGAGACCGCCGGCTCCTCGGCGACGTCGCATCCGCCGGCGATCATCAGGTCCGCGCGGCGCTCGACCAGCTCCCCGACGGCGACCCGCACCGCCGCCAGCGAGCTGGCCCCCGCCGCGTCCACCGAGCAGGCGAGCCCACCCAGGTCGAAGCGGTTGGCCAGCCAGCTCGCGACGGCGGCGTCGAGCGCGTCGGCCCTGCCGTCGTCGGTGCGGCGGGCCCTCGGCGCCTCCCCGGCGACGCGGCCGGCGGTGGCGGCGGCGACCTCGTGGGTGATCTCGTCGATCCGCCGTTCGTCGAACCCGGCCTCCCGCAGCAGGCCGCGCAGCGCGGGGACCCTGGCCCACGCGGAGACGGCGGGGCCGAACGCGCCCCCGCCGGAGTAGCCGAGGACCACGCCGGTCCGCGCCGGGTCGTACCAGGGGGCGACGTCGCAGCCGGCGTCGCGCAGCGCGTCCCTGGCCACCACGAGGCTGAGCAGCCGGGCGATCCCGGCGACGGCCGGCGCGTCGGCCGGCATGCCGAACTCCAGCGGGTCGAAGGTGACCTCGGGCAGGACGCCGGCGCGCCGGGCTCCCCCGCCTCCCCCGCCTCCCCCGGCTCCGGTCCCCGCCGCCCGGTCGGCCGCGTCCCCCGGAAGCCCCGAGAGCCTCGGGAGCCCCGGGAGGCCAGGGGCCCCCGGGTCCCCCGCGGCCCGGCCCGTCACCCTCCAGCAGGTCGCCGGCACCTCCCTGGCGCAGTCGTCGCCGGCGACGACGCGGGTCCAGAACTCGCGGACGTCCCGCGCCCCCGGGAGGACACCCGCCACGCCGACGACCGCGACCGGGTCGCGCGCCAACCGACGATCCACGTGAGATGACTCCGCTGTAGACATGGATTCCCCCGCGGTGATCAGAAGTGGCGACCAGAACACGGAACCCCGGGCGGCGTCGAATGACGCAGCCATAGCATGTGCCGTTGCCTCACCGAGCTGATCGTCATCGAAGCACGCCCGACGGAAGGGGGACAACTCGGGTGGACACGACCACCCGAAACGGTGGCCACCCGATTCGGGGCGGGGGCCGGGCGCCGCGAACGGGAATTCCTCTCCCGTTTCCGGCGTCGCCATCCGAACGCGTTCGGCGACCATTGTCGAATTCGGGTGTTCCCCATCTCGCGGATGAACGGCCCGGCGGACGCGGCGCGTCAACCCGCTCCGCCGGGCATCCCGCCCTGTCTCCCCGGACAGTGTGATCCCAGCCGTCCCCGATCGGGGTGTGATCGTCGCGAACCAGCGGGTAGTGGCCGCCGCGGCGGGCGCCCTGGCGCCCCGGCGCCGGCCGAGCCCGCCGGCACCGGGATCAGCTCCGTGTGATCGCGCGCGGGCGCGTCGTGTCCCCGGTGTGGAGAACGCGGCCACCCCTCGATCGGGAAATTGCCCTGACGCTCACGGCACAGCCCGAGGCGAAGGCGAGGGAAGGCACGGGGAGGCGTGCCCGACCCCTTTCACACGAAAGAACATCGTTTTGCTCGGCCCGCCGCACCGGCGTCCCGCGCGGGTCGGAGTTTGGACCGAGGACCACCGTCCTGTCGTGTCGACGAGAAGAACACGGCCGCTTCCACTTCGCCCCGACCCGGGCTCAACTCCGGCCCAACTCCAGCGCGACGTCAGTTCGCCTCCGGGCCGCTCGAAACCTCGTGGAGAACGGCATCGAGTGACACTCGACGGAGAGAAAAACCGGGCGTTCGTCACCGACAACCGGGCCAACAGGCGGTCCCTCCCGGGGCGCGTGGCGGCGGCGCCACCCTTCGGACCAACCCCCGGGGTGAAGTCGACGCCCCTGGTCGGGCACGATCGGTGACGCTATGACGCTCACCGACCAGCTCCCCGCGAGCCCCGACCCCGACGCCCTGTTCGACGCCTTCTCGGCATGGGCTGAGGGCAGGGGCCTCACGCTCTACCCGGCCCAGCAGGAGGCGCTGATCGAGATCGTCTCCGGCTCCAACGTCATCCTGAGCACCCCGACCGGGTCCGGCAAGAGCATGGTCGCGGTCGGCGCCCACTTCACGGCACTGGCGCAGGGGCGCCGCAGCTTCTACACCGCCCCGATCAAGGCCCTGGTGTCGGAGAAGTTCTTCGCGCTGTGCGAGGTCTTCGGCGCGGCCAACGTCGGCATGATGACCGGCGACTCCAGCGTCAACGCCTCGGCGCCGATCATCTGCTGCACCGCCGAGGTGCTGGCCAACATCGCGCTGCGCGACGGCGCGGAGGCCGACGTCGGCCAGGTCGTCATGGACGAGTTCCACTTCTACTCGGAGCCGGACCGCGGCTGGGCGTGGCAGGTGCCGCTGCTGGAGCTGCCGAAGGCGCAGTTCCTGCTGATGTCGGCCACCCTGGGCGACACCGCCTTCTTCGAGAAGGACCTGACCCGGCGCACCGGCCGGCCCACGACCCTGGTCAGCTCCGCCGAGCGGCCCGTGCCGCTGTTCTTCCGCTACGTCACGACCCCGATCCACGAGACGCTGGAGGAGCTGCTGGGCACCCAGCAGGCCCCCGTCTACGTCGTGCACTTCACGCAGGCGGCGGCCGTGGAGCGGGCGCAGTCGCTGATGAGCATCAACGTGTGCACGCGGGCCGAGAAGGACGCGATCGCCGCGATGATCGGCGGGTTCCGGTTCTCCGCCGGGTTCGGCAAGACGCTGTCCCGCCTGGTGCGGCACGGCATCGGCGTGCACCACGCCGGCATGCTGCCCAAGTACCGCCGGCTGGTGGAGCGGCTGGCCCAGGCCGGGCTGCTCAAGATCGTGTGCGGCACGGACACCCTGGGCGTCGGCATCAACGTCCCGATCAGGACCGTGCTGTTCACCGCGCTGAGCAAGTTCGACGGGGTGCGCACCCGCCACCTCAAGGCCAGGGAGTTCCACCAGATCGCCGGCAGGGCCGGCCGCGCGGGGCACGACACCGTGGGCAACGTCGTCGTGCAGGCCCCCGAGCACGTGGTGGAGAACGAGCGGGCGCTGGCCAAGGCCGGCGACGACCCGAAGAAGCGCAGGAAGGTGGTGCGCAAGAAGCCGCCGGAGGGGTTCGTCTCCTGGGGCGAGCCCACCTTCGAGCGGCTGGTCGCGGCGGAGCCGGAGCCGCTGACGTCCAGCTTCGCGGTCAGCCACCCGATGCTGCTCAACGTCATCAACCGGCCCGGCGACGCGTTCGCGGCGATGCGCCACCTGCTGACCGACAACCACGAGGACCGCCCGGCCCAGCGCCGGCACATCCGCAGGGCGATCGCGATCTACCGCGCGCTGCTGGCGGCCGGCGTGGTGGAACAGCTCGACGAGCCGGACGAGCAGGGCCGCCGGGTCAGGGTGACGGTCGACCTCCAGTTCGACTTCGCGCTCAACCAGCCGCTGTCGCCGTTCGCGCTGGCCGCGATCGAGCTGCTCGACCCCGCGTCGCCGAGCTACGTGCTGGACGTGGTGTCGGTCATCGAGGCCACGCTGGAGGACCCCCGGCCGGTGTTGTCGGCGCAGCAGTTCAAGGCGCGCGGCGAGGCCGTGGCGCAGATGAAGGCCGACGGCGTCGACTACGACGAGCGCATGGAGCTGCTGGAGTCGGTGACCCACCCCCGGCCGCTGGCCGAGCTGCTCGACGCGGCGTTCGAGACCTACCGGCGGGGCCACCCCTGGGTGGCCGACCACCGGCTGTCGCCGAAGTCGGTGGTCCGCGACATGTACGAGCGGGCGATGACGTTCACCGAGTTCGTCTCGTTCTACGGCCTGGCCCGCTCGGAGGGCCTGGTGCTGCGTTACCTCGCCGACGCCTACAAGGCGCTGCGGCAGACCGTGCCCGAGGAGGCCAAGACCGAGGGGCTGGCCGACCTGACCGAGTGGTTGGGCGAGCTGGTCCGGCAGGTCGACTCCAGCCTGCTCGACGAGTGGGAGCAGTTGGTCAACCCCGGCGAGGGCGGCGGGTCCGGCCAGGTCGAGGAGCGGCCACCGGCCGCGGTCACCGCCAACACCCGGGCCTTCCGGGTGCTGGTCCGCAACGCGCTGTTCCAGCGCGTCCAGCTCGCGGCGCGCCGGGACCACGCGGCGCTCGGGGAGCTGGACGCCGCCTCGGGCTGGGACGCCGAGCGGTGGGCGGAGGCGCTGGACGCGTACTTCGCCGAGCACGACGAGATCGGCACCGGCCCGGACGCGCGCGGCCCCGCCCTGCTGGTCATCCACGAGGAGCCGGGCCTGTGGCGGGTGCGGCAGATCTTCGCGGACCCGGCGGGCGACCACGACTGGGGGATCAGCGCGGAGGTCGACCTGGCCGCGTCGGACGAGGCGGGGACGGCCGTGGTGCGGGTGACGGCGGTGGACCAGTTCTGAGCGTGGACCAGCTCTGAGCGTGCGCGCCGTTCGGTCCCCGCGGGGTCCGACCGGCGTGCCGTCGGGGCTGCCGGTCAGCGGCCTGTGGGCGGCCGACCGGGACGTCGGTGGGGCCCCTCTGTGGGGACCTCAGGGGGATCTCGGGGGGATCTCGGGGGACGGATCAGCCGGAACGGTCATGAACCGGCTCTGGTCGGGGTACTCGCCGGGAGGCGGCGACGACCGGTCGCGCGGAGCGCCCGCGCCGGTCGCCGCTGGTGGGCGGGCACGTCGTCCCCGCCGCCGTTCCCAACGCCGAGGAGGAACCGTGACCGAAGCCAAGCAGGACGACCTGTTCTCCGTGTTGATCGCCGACCACCGGGAGGTCGAACAGGCGTTCCGCGAGCTGGAGACCGGGGCGATCAGCGACCCGCGGCAGCGGAGGGACCTGGCCGACCACGTGATCGCCGAGCTGGTGCGGCACTCGGTGGCCGAGGAGATGTACCTCTACCCGACCGCGCGCAAGGTGCTGCCCGACGGCGACCAGATCGCCGACCAGGAGATCGCCGAGCACGCCGAGGCCGAGCGGGTCATGAAGGAACTGGACGGGATGGACGCCACCGACGCCCGGTTCGACGAGCTGCTCAGGACGCTGATGCGGGAGATCCGCGACCACATCCGCGGCGAGGAGAACGACCTGTTCCCGCGGCTCCAGGCTGCCTGTGACCAGGAGGAGCTGCGCGAGCTGGGCCGCAAGGTCACCAGGGCGAAGCAGATGGCGCCCACGCGGCCGCACCCGGCCGCGCCGGACAAGCCGCCGGCCAACAAGCTGCTCGCCCCGGGCACGGGGCTGGTGGACCGGCTGCGCGACGCGCTCACCGGCCGCAAGACCTGAGGAGCGCTCCGCACCTCGCTGTCCTGCCCCGACAGCGTCCGACGCCGGCGGCGACGGGGACCGACCCGTCGCCGCCGGCGTCGTCGTGTCCGCGTCGCCCCGGGGACCGCGGCGCGTCGATCAGTTGACGGAGCGTGATGGGTCAGAAACCCGATCGGGGACCCGGGTCGGAGGCGCGAGGGAGCCCGCTCACACATCTTCCCAGGACAGAGCGGGGAAGGTACCGTGACACGAGCGTCGTCGCACCCCGCCGAAGCCGCCACAGCCGCGACGCGCTGACTGTCCGTGGCCAGATCGCACCGCACGTGCCCCGAAAGTGGAGTGAGGTTGCCAGCGTGTCCGACGACCTCTCTCCCGTTGTCGCCGCCACGGCGCACTGGCTGGTCCGGGCCTACCCGTCCACCGGCGGAGCGTTCGCCGCGACCCTGAACGAGGTGCAGGCCCGGCAGGCCGCCACCGTCGCCGCCTGGTTGCGCTACCCCACGACCACCGACGCCGGGCTGCTGGCCCTGGTCGGCCCCGGCGGCTCCGCGCGACTGGACGGCCTGCTCGGCGCGGAGCACGCCGAGCTGCCCGACGAGGACTACGGCTGGCGCACCTGGGTGGACGAGGTGGTCGTGAGCTGGGCCGCGTGCCTGCTGGCCGACCCGGGTCTGGCGTCGGCCGCGGTGGCCGCGCTCGCCGACTCCGCGCACTTCCTCGGCTACGAGGGCGCCTTCGCGCGGCTGACCAACCCGGCGCCGCGCGACCTCCAGGCCGCCGCGCTGCTGCGGCACCCCGACCTGCTCGCGCCGGTCGCCGAACTCCACCGCGACGCGCTGCTGGCCCGGCTCGCCGAGGCGACCAACACCGACGCCCCGAACACCGCCGACGCCGCCTGACCGGCCGACGCCGCCTGACCCGCGACGCCGCCTGACCCGCGAGGCCGCCTGACGGGCGAGGCCACTTGACCGGAGAGGCCGCCTGACCGGCGGCGCCGGCCCCTGAGGACGTTCCCCCGCGCGAGTTCCCCCGAAGGTTTCGGCGCGCCGCACCTGCTTCCCCCACGGCGCCCCAGCCTCACCTGGGATCATAAAAATCGGGGTTCCCCCAGGTAACAGTGTTTTGGGCGGGAGAGCGCTCACCAAGTGCCTCTGTGCCGTCAGGACCCGGTTCTCCGGACACCACGGATCGATTCAGGACACCCTGGCTCGTCGCATACGCCCGCAGAGCACCCGGCCAGCCGCGACGACGAACATCAACTTTGTCGTTCCGAACGCACCACAAACGCGCCCGTTCCAGCCGCCTCACCCAGCACGGGGGCCACCCCTCCAGCCCCTCCAGGTGGGCCAGCCGGAGTGGCCCGCTGTTGCATACCCATCAGCGGCTCCTCCGCATTGCCCGTCGCAGACAGCTCGCGGCTACCGACCGCGCCCGCCGGCAGTGCGGGTCCGGGATGCCCCGATCTCAGGACGCGCCGTTCCCGCCCTCCTCGCGCAGACCCAGGATCTGGACCGCGCGCTCGCGCATCTCGACCTTGCGGATCTTGCCCGTGACGGTCATCGGGAACTCGTCCACCACGTGGACGTAGCGGGGCACCTTGTAGTGCGCCAGCCTGCCCCGGCAGAACTCGCGCAGCGACTCGGCGGTCAGCGGCTCCGCGCCCGGCCGCATCCGCACCCAGGCCATCAGCTCCTCGCCGTACTTCGGGTCGGGCACGCCGACGACCTGCGCGTCCAGCACGTCGGGGTGGGAGTACAGGAACTCCTCGATCTCCCTCGGGTAGATGTTCTCCCCGCCCCGGATGACCATGTCCTTGATGCGGCCGGTGATGGTCACGTAGCCGTCGTCGTCCATCACGGCGAGGTCGCCGGTGTGCATCCAGCGGGCCGAGTCGATCGCCTCGGCGGTCTTGTCGGGCTGCTCCCAGTACCCCAACATCACCGAGTAGCCCCGCGTGCACAGCTCACCCGGCGTCCCCCTCGGCACGGTCAGGCCGGTGGCGGGGTCGACGACCTTGATCTCGACGTGCGGGTGCGCCCTGCCCACGGTGGCCACCCTGCGGTCGAACGCGTCGTCCACCCTGGTCTGGACGGAGACCGGCGAGGTCTCGGTCATGCCGTAGCAGATGGTCACCTCGCGCATGCCCATCCGCTCGATGACCTGCTTCATGACCTCCTGCGGGCACGGCGAGCCCGCCATCACGCCGGTCCGCAGCGAGGACAGGTCGAAGCTGTCGAAGTCGGGGTGGTTCAGCTCGGCGATGAACATGGTGGGCACGCCGTAGAGCACGGTGCAGCGCTCGTCGTGCACGGCCCGCAGGGTCTCGGCCGGCTCGAACACGGGGGCGGGGATGACGACGCACGCGCCGTGCGAGGTGGCCCCGAGGTTGCCCATGACCATGCCGAAGCAGTGGTAGAAGGGCACGGGCAGGCACACCCGGTCCTCGTGCGTCCACCGCTGGAGCTCGGCGACGAAGAACCCGTTGTTGAGGATGTTGTGGTGCGACAGCGTCGCGCCCTTGGGGAAGCCGGTCGTGCCCGAGGTGTACTGGATGTTGATCGGGTCGTCCGGGGAGAGCTGGGCCATCCGCTCCCGCAGCGCCTCGGCCGGCGTCTCGGCCCCGCCCGCCACCAGCTCGTCCCACGAGTCGGCGCCGACGAACACGACGCGCTCCAGCGCCGGGCAGTCCGGGCGCACCTGGTCCACCATGCCCCGGTAGTCGGAGGTCTTGAAGCTGGTCGCCGAGACGAGCAGCCGCACCCCGGACTGGTTGAGCGCGTACTCCAGCTCGTGCACCCGGTAGGCCGGGTTGACGTTGACCAGGATCGCGCCGACCTTGGCCGTGGCGTACTGGAGCAGGACCCACTCGGCGCAGTTGGGCGACCAGATCCCGACCCGGTCGCCCTGGGCGACGCCGGCGGCGAGCAGGCCCCTGGCCAGCGCGTCCACGTCCCGGTTCAGCTCCGCGTAGGTCCAGCGCCGCCCGGTGGCCCGCTCCACCAGGGCCGGCCGCCCGGCGTGCGCGGCGACCGTGCGCTCCAGGTTCTGCCCGATCGTCTCGCCGAGCAGCGGCGTGGTGGAGGTTCCCGAAGCGTAGGACGGCGCGCTCGCGGCCATCGTGCCTCCTGCGGTTAGTGACCGTTAACGGGGACGGTGGTGATGGACCGTATGGCGCGGTGTGACGAACGTCAACACCCGGACCGCCGGTGGTCGCCCCGCGAGGAGCGGCCCGACACGGAACGACGGCACGACGTCGCGGCGCCGTGGTCGCCCACGCGAGCGGCCACGGCGCCGATCCTCGGTCCACTCTAGACGGTCATCGGTCCGGAAAGGATCTCGCCCCGTTTCGGGCGCTCCCTCCGTCCCGTCCCGCCTGTTCGTCCACTGAGGACGCTCGGTCGGCTGGCTTTCGGCGCTCCACGAGGACTTCCCGGAACGTGGGAACCACAGACGCGGGCCGTGACCGCCGGTGGGGGATGCCTCGCGATCCCGTCCACCGACGCGCCACGGCCCGGCGACACCCCGTTCACGACACGTCTCCCGTCGCGACACCAGCACGGGAAGACGGGGTCGCGTCGACTCCTCAGGGCTCCTCTGGCGTTCCGAAGGGCTCCTCCGAGGGTCCCGAGATCATCGGAGGGTCCTCAGAGCGGCCAGCCGATCGGCGTCAGACCCACCAGCGCGTCCACCGCGATCCCGACGAACACCGCCGCCAGGTAGGCGATCGACGCGTGGAACACCGCCATGGGCTCGCCCGCCTCTCCCCTGGCGACCGCGTTGCGCAGGCCGTGCGCCCTGACCACGAACCACGCGCCCACCACACCGGCGACCGCCACGTAGACCCAGCTCGTGACCGGGAACAACAACAGCGACACCACCACGGTCAACCACGTGTAGGCCGCCGTCCGCCGCGCCACCACCTTCGGCGGAGCCACCACCGGCAGCATCGGCACGTTCGCGGCCGCGTAGTCCTCGCGGTAGCGCATCGCCAACGCCCAGAAGTGGGCCGGCGTCCACACGAAGATCACGGCGAACATGACCCACGCCGGCCAGTCCACCGTCCCGGTCACCGCGGCCCAGCCGATCACCACCGGCATGCAGCCCGCCGCGCCGCCCCACACGATGTTCTGCGAGGTGCGCCGCTTGAGCACCAGCGTGTACACCAGGACGTAGAACAGGATCGCCGCCACGGCGAGCGACGCCGCCAGCAGGTTCGAGGTCCACCACAGCACGGCGAACGACAGGGCGCCCAAACCCAGCCCGAACACCAGGGCCTCCCGCCGCGTCAGCGCGCCGGTGGCCAGCGGCCGGTCCTTGGTCCGGTTCATCACCTTGTCGATGTCGGCGTCGATGACGCAGTTCAGCGTGTTCGCGCTGCCCGCGGCGGCGGCCCCGCCGACCAGCGTCCACAGCACCAGCCACAACGACGGCAGCCCGCGTGCGGCCAGGCACATCGCGGGCACCGTGGTGATCAGCAGCAGCCGGATGATGCGGGGCTTGGTCAGCGCGAGGTACGCGCGCGCCCTGGCCGCGCCGCGGGCCGGCCCCCGCGGGGGGCTCCCCTCGGCATCCGGGGCGCGCACCACCTCTCGAAGGTCGCCGATCGTCATCGCCATCCCCTCTCGTCGCGAAACCCGCCCGCTCCGCTCTACTACGCGCCGTAGTATGACAAGGCGTAGGAGGACAACGGCCTCCCGGGTCCCCCGCCGCGCCCGCCCCGACGGACAATCGTCCGGCGCCAGACGACAGGGAGGTGTCGTGCGCAACCTCGGTGCCTTGGAACGCGCGGTGATGGATGTGCTGTGGGCCCGCTCCACCCCCGCGACCGTGCGCGAGGTCGTCACCGACCTCGCCGATCGGAACCTGGCCTACACGACCGTCATGACCGTGCTCGACCGCCTGGCGCGCAAGGACTTCGTGCGCCGGGAACGCGCCGAGGACGGACGCACCTGGCGCTACGTCGCGGCCGCCAGCCGGGAGTCGTTCGTCGCCGAGCTGATGTTGCAGGTCCTCGACCTCGCCGGCGACCGGGACGCCGCCCTGGTCCACTTCGCCCGCTCCGTGCCGGTGACCGAGGCCGACGTGCTCAGGGACGCCCTCACCGGACACGGCCGCCCCGACCCCTCCGGCCGGCGATGAGCCACGCGCTGCACCACGCGCTGATGCTGGCTGTCTGCGCCGCGAGCGTGGGCCCCCTGGCGCGCAGCCGGTGGCCCTGGCACAGCCCCCGGGTCGCGCTCGTGCTCTGGCAGGCGCTCGGGCTCGCCGCCGGGCTGTCCGCGGTCAGCTTCCTGCTCGCCGTCGGCCTCTCCCCCTACGACAGGGGAGTCCTGCCCGCGTGCGCGCGACTCGTCGCCGACGTCCTGGCCGGCCAGGTGTTCACCGCGCTCAGCCTGGCCCACCTCGTCGCCGTCGTGCTCGGCCTCGCGCTCGCCACCCGGCTGCTGGTCGGCGCGGTGTCCGCCATCACCGCCACGCTCCGCGCCCGCCGACGGCACCGGTCGCTGCTCGCCCTGCTGGGACAGGACGGACCGCACGGCGACGACGTGCTGCTGGTGGACCTGCCCACGCCGGCGGCCTACTGCGTGCCCGGCCGACACCCCCGCGTGGTGATCAGCACCGTGACGCGGCGACTGCTCGACGACAACCAGCTCCGCGCGGTGCTCGCCCACGAGCGCGCCCACGCCAGGGAGCGCCACGACCTGGTCCTGCTGCCGTTCACGCTGCTGCGGCGCGCCCTGCCGAACAGCCGGCTGCTCGCGGAGGCGTCCCGGGCGGTGGAGCTGCTGGTCGAGATGCGGGCCGACGACCGCGCGCTGGCCCGGCACCGGCCGGAGACCCTGGCCGGCGCCCTGCTGTGCTTCCACCCGGACGGAGACGGCGAACCGGGGCCCGCCGCGCCGGCCGCGCCGGGCGGCTCCGCGCCGGCCAGCCACGAACTCCAGGCCCGGGTGCGGCGGCTGCTCACCCCGCGCAGGCCGCTGTCAACGGCGGTGCGCGTCCTGCTGGTCGCCACGGCGACGCTGCTCACCCTCACCCCGGTGAGTCTGCTGGTCATGCCCGGCTGATCCCACGCGCGGAGCGGGCACGCGTGTGGACCCCGCCCAGCACGAACCCCGTGTGCCGGGCGGGGTCCTCCCCGCGACGGTCCGGGCAGGGCACCGGAACCGTCGTCCCCCTGACGCGATTTCGCCCTGCGTCGCCTGTTCGGCCGTTCCGACGCCTCGAACACGCGCCAGGACGGCCATGCTTGTTCCACCGACAAACGGCGAGCGCCTCCGCGCGGCGCGCGCGACGCGTCACGACCACGTTGTCGTCAATGTCCGCCTACGCTGGCGGTGAATGCTGATCCCGGTCCGCCTGCCGCTCGGACCAGGGCCGATGCGACGTGGACCTCGACTACCGCGACGCGCGGATCACGAGTGCACCCGTCGCCGGGAAATCATCGGAAAAGGGAGTGCGAACAACGGACGAACGTTGTGACACGGCCAGGAACCCTTTCGTCGAACACGCCACCAACTCGCCGACCAGACTTCCCGGCACACCGTTAGCGAAACCTTAACGGGCGACATCGAAGAATGTCCAGACGGCGGACGGTGGCAGGGCTCTCGTCACAGCGCCCGCCCCGTCCCCCACCCCTGACCGGATCTCGTCACGGTCACCTTCCCCAGCGTTGCTCCCGCCGGACAGGCGCCGACACGGTCGACACCGTCGACACCACTCATGACCCTGGGTAATTGACTTCACTCGGCACTGACCTCATCGAGCGATCAGTGTCCGAGACAGGTCCCGGGCCGCCGTTCCCTTCTCCCCACCCCTCGGCGGACCATAGAGGTCTCCCGCACGGGGGAAGCCGGACTGAGTCTTCCGGGGGAATGACGAGAGCGCGGCGTCGTCGCTCCCCCGAGAAGTGTCTTTCTTGTTTCCTCCCAATGCACCATGCGTCGCCCGCGTGACTACCGATAGTTTCCAGTCCACCACCGCGCGCACTGGCCGTTCCGCTCCCCCGGACCGGACTGCTGTCAGGGAGGCGCTCGCGATGAACCATCCGGACCACGGCGGCACCGGCGGGCAGCAGCACGCTGCCGCGTTCCACCCGTCGCCGCCCCCGGTCGACCAGCTCGTCACCGACCCCGGTGAGCTGGCCGAGCGGCTGACCGTCGGGGTCGAGGAGGAGTTCCTCCTCGTCGACGCCGACACGCGACGGGTCGCGCCGGCCGCCACCGCGGTCCTCGCGGCCGGCGCCGGCATCTCACCCGTGCTCCAGAAGGAGATCACCCTCTACCAGGTGGAGACGACCAGCCCGGTGTGCCTGAGCGCCGTCGAGCTGCGCGACCACCTCCAACGGCTGCGGGTCAGCCTGGCCCGCACCGCCGAGGCGCAGGGACTGCGCCTGGTCGCCACCGGCACCGCCGTCCTCGGCGAGGCCGTGCCGCCGCCGCTGACCGCCGTCGATCGCTACCAGCGCATGGCCTCCGAGTTCGGGGGGCTGATCGACACGCACAGCATCTGTGGCTGCCACGTCCACGTCGGCATGCCCGACCCGGAGACCGCGGTGCAGGTCAGCAACCACCTGCGGCCGTGGCTGCCGATCCTGCTCGCGTTGAGCACCAACTCCCCGTTCTGGCACGAGCGCGACACCCGGCACGCGAGCTGGCGGGCGATGATCTGGGCGCGGTGGCCGTCCGCGGGGCCGCCGCCGCACTTCACCTCGATCGACGAGTACGAGTCGGCCGTGCGGGCGCTGCTGGAGACCGGGGCCGCGATGGACCGGGGGATGGTCTACTGGGACATCCGACTGTCGGACCACCAGCCCACGATCGAGATCCGGGTCTGCGACGTCTCGCCCACCGCCGACGAGGCCGCCCTGCTCGCGGCGTTGATCCGGGGGCTGGTCGCGACCGCCGTCGTCGACATCCGGGCCGGCCGGCCCGCGCCGGCGCCCCGGGGGTCGGACCTGCGCGCCGCGTTGTGGCGGGCGGCCCACGACGGGCTGGAGGGCGCCTGCCTCGACCCGCTCACCGGGCAGGTCACCCCGGTCCCGGTGCTCGCCGACCGGCTCCTGGAACGCCTCCGCCCGGCCCTGCTGGCCGGTGGCGACCTCCCGTTGGTCACCGAGGTCCTGCGGTCACTGCGCGCGAGCGGCTCCGGGGCGGAACGACAGCGCCGCGCGCTCGCCCGCCGGGGACGGCTCAGCGACGTGGTGGACCTGCTGGCCGACCAGACCGCGGGGAGCCTGCTGATCCCCGCCCAGCCCAAGCCGGCCTGATCTCCACCGACGCCGACTCCGTCCCCGGGTGCGCCCCTGTTCGGTCCTCGCCCTGACCCGGACGCGCCGAGACGGGAAAAGAAGCCGTCAGATTTCGCCCCGCAGCGCGCAAATCGGGCGACCCAGATGTCCATTTCGCCCAAAACGGTGTTATTGGGGGGAACCCCCAAATTCATGATCTCGTGATGCGGTGGAGCGGGGCAACTCCCGGGCCGGGTGGTCGAGAAGCACGGCTCCCGCACGGGGGTTGCCCCGCAGATGGCGACGCCCGAGTGGACGTGTCAGCGGGCACGACGCAGCACGAACCCCGGGCGCGCGACGCGGACGGAACAGGCGGACCGCAGAAGGCGGGCCGGTGAAACACGGTGGAACACGGAGGCACCGGCCGGCGCTTCCCCCCACCGCGCCGACCGGTGCCTCACTCCCCCGGGGCGTGCCAGCCCCCTCCCCCGCTGTCCGTCGTTCCCCCTGCTCCGAACGACGGCCCTGGGGAGGTGGGCCCTCGTGCCCGCCGGCGCACCGATCCCCCATCGCGTGACCGGCGGACGCGCCGGGGCGGTCGCGCCACCCCGTCGCGGGACCCACCTCCCGTTGTGCACCCCCTGGGTGGACGGGATGACCCGTCCACGATCACAAGAGATCCACATCCGGCGGCAGATACGGGAAAGGAGGAATTTCCTCCACCCGGCCGTCCGGGCACCGCGCGAGGCCGTCAGACCGGCCGCAGCCCGGGGATCACACGACGGCGCGGCGCGAGCGCCATGACCACCGCGACGGCCAGCGTCGTGCTGTGCAGGGCCAGCCCGGCCCCGCTCACGCCCGGCAGCAACATCGGCGGCACGCTCGCGACGGCGGTGAGCAGCCAGGGCAACCACCGTCCGCTCAGGCCCGCGCGCGTGGTGCGCACCAGGTACACGCCCAGCAGCAGGTGCAGCAGGTTCTGCATGGTGTCGACCTGGAGGAACAGCACGGTCCTGCCGTGCGGTCCGGCCGCGAAGCCGGTGGCGACGAACCCGACGATGCCCAACGCGGCGTAGCCGAGGCCGAGCACGGCCGCGACCCGGCCGTGCGGGGACGCGATGCGCCCGGCCGCCGCCGGCAGCGTGTCGCGCTCCAGCCTCCTCAACACCACCACCAGCACGGCCAGCAGCGCGAGCAACACGCCCAGCCAGCCCGGCCCGGTCCACGGGACGTTGAGGCCGAGCATGCTCAGCAGCTCCACCCCGACCAGCACCACGGCCAGGTGCCACAGGTACAGGCTCACCGGCGTGTCGCCGAGTCGCGCCACGCCCCGCGCCCACCGCCGGCGGGTCAGCCACCGCGCGGCCGGCTCCCGCAGCGACAGCACGAGCGGGATCTGCCACGCGGCCAGCGCGAGGGCGGTGACCGCCCACGGGTTCAGGCCGGAGACGGAGGTCCCCGGCACGCCGCCGAGATCACGCGGGTAGGCCCCGGTGGCGGCGAGCACGACCAGGACCCCGAGACCGGCGGCCGCGGTGGCGACCAGCGTCGGCCGGGACAGCCGGGACAGGGAGCCGTCGGCGTGGCAGAAGCCGAGCTGGTGGACCAGCAGCCCGACGAGCAGGACGTTGGGGTAGCCGAGCAGCGCCTGGTCGGTGACCAGCCGGGCCAGGTCCACCGCCACCGTCAGGGCGATCAGCGTGAAGGGCACGGCCCAGCCGAGGCGGCGGTGCAGCCAGGCCGTCACCGGAGTGGCCGCGGTGACCAGCAGGTACACGCCCAGGTACCAGAGCGGCCTGGCGACCATCCAGCCCAGCTCGTCCATCTGCTCCTCCTGCCCGCCGAGCAGGCCGAGCGCGGCGGGGAGCAGCAGCCAGACCAGCACGAACGCGACCACGGGCCGCAACAGGCCGGCCAGGCGGCCCACGAGGAACTCCACCGAGCCGCCGCCGGCGCCGCGCACCGCGCGCCAGGCGGCGAGGTGGGACCGGCCACCGGCGAAGAAGAAGATCGGCAGCACCTGGAGGCCCCACGCGGCCAGCCACAGCCCCGGCTGGCGGGCCACGCCGCTGTCCCACCAGCCCAGGACGACCACCAGCGGCAGCCCGAGCAGGGCGAACAGGACGGCCACCACGGGCAGGCCGTGCGCGGGGGCTCCGGCGTCCTGGTCGGTGGCGTCGGAGGCGCGGGGCTCCGCCCCCGGCGCGTCCGCCGGGACCGGCGCTCGGGTGAGCGGGCGACGACGGTCGCGCCACCAGTGGGCGAGGCGGCCGGGCCGGCGGGCGACCAGCAGGCAGGCGATCACGGCGAACCCGACGCTCCACGCGCCCATCGGCTCGAAGCTGGGTGGGCCGTAACGCTGCCGCCACGAGTTGAAGCCCACCCCCGCCGAGTAGGTCTCGGCGACGGCGTGGCAAATCGGGACCTCCAGTCCGCGCTGGGCGGAGCAGCGGGCGTGCATGTCCGCGCCGAGCTGGTCGTCGACGCCGCGCCGCGCGTCCTGCCCGAGGGGGTGGCCCTTCTTGTCGGCGTAGCGGAGCACGTCGTAGCCGAGGTCGTGCGCCTTGCACCCGGCGTCGAAGTCGAAGCGGGTGGCCCCGCCCGGCGACGAGCAGTCGCCACGGGGGTGGATGGCGCGGAGGTTCCCGTCGGGGAAGCGGACGGTCACGGGCTGGTAGCCGAGGAGGTGGGCGAAGTCGTCGGGCAGGTCGGCGAGGGGGTCGCGGTCCGGCGACGGGTGGTTCATGGCGTCCAAGACGCGGGCGGCGCCCGCGACCGAGGGGTCCGGCGGGCCCTCGGCGGGGCTGGCCGGCCGGAAGAGCATCAGTCCCGCCGCGAACACCGCGAGCACCAGCGTCACGGCCCGCAGCGGCAGCGGCAGGCGGGACAGGCGCCACGGCGCGAGGGGGACCCGCCACGACGGCCGGCGCGCGGCGGGGCGCGGGGCGCGCGCCGCGATGGGTGCCGGGGGCGCGTGGTCCTCGGAACTCACCGGGTGGGTCCCCTTCCGACTTGGTCACGATTCGGCTACGAGGCCAGCAGGCTAGGCGACGGCCGGCGGGCGCCGGGGGCCGACCCCTGAAGAAGGTGATCGACGCAGGTCAGGCGGTTGATCACCGACGGTGACGGCGCGCGGATGGGCTCCAGCGGGTGGGGGGCTGTGACGCGCACTACCGTCATCAGAGGCACAGTCAGGGGCGCGGGGGCGCGCGAGGAGGAACCGTCGTGGGCGGCGTGATCATTTACGAGCCGGAGCCCGGCTCACCGCTGCGGGACCTGCCCTGGATCGTCACGTTCCGCTCCTGGGACGACAGTTGGGACCCGTTTGTCTGCGGCCCCTACGAGCGGACGCACGCGATCGGGTTGGCCGAGGCGGTCGCGGTGGACTCCGAGGACGTGCTCGCCGACGTCGAGCCGCTGCTGCCGGCGGTGTCCCCGGAGGACGTCATGGCCGACATCGCCGAGCTGAGGGCGGCCGCCGAGGCGGAGGCCACGACGGTCAGCCCGAACGGGGAGGGCGACGAGGAGCCGGAGGACCTCGTGCCGGCCGAGACGCCGCTGCCGGAGCCGGAGGAGATTCGGGCGGGCATGGGCCGGGTCCTGCGGCGGCTGCTGGCCGAGGACCAAGACAATCAAGACAACCAGGACAACACCGTCGACACGGACGACACGGGTGACGACGCCCCGGGGAACACGGGGGGCGGGGGCTCCGGGGACGGCCCGGCGCGCTGAGGCTGATCGCCGGGCGCCGGCGGTCCCCCGGGTTCCCCGGTCCTCGGTGGCGGTGGCGGTGGCGGTGGCGGGAGTGGCGATCACGCCCGCCTCGCGGGCGAGCGAACCACCGCCCCGAACGGGTGAGTGTCGCCGTCGGCGCCGCGCCCGACGCGGCGCGAGCCGGCGCCACCGGACCGGGCGTCCGGTCTGGCATACCCATCCCGAACAGCGCAAACTGGGCAGTACACGGCGTGCGACCGCGCAGGCGGGTGGGGTCACGCGTGGCCGGTGCCGGCCGCCCCCTCGGGGGATCCCCACCCGCCGCCAGCGGCAGTTCCCGCACCTCGCCGGCGTCGGGTCCGGCGGGTGCCGACCGCGGGAGGTCGCGATGAGAGGCTCGCCCACATCGGTGATGCCCAACGTTCGCGTGCAGGCGGGGGGTGGGGTGTCGGCCAGAGCGCAGGACTACGCCAGGGACAAGGTGCTCGCCCTGTCCCGTTGCTGTCCGGGTCCGGTGCCGTACGTGCGGATCAAGCTGACCAGATCCCACGACCCCTCCGTGCCGACGCCGGCGCTGGTCCAGGTCAACCTGGACGTCGACGGGAGCGAGGTGCGGGCGCAGGCGGCCGCCCCGACCTTCACCGAGGCCGTCGACCTCGTCCAGGACCGGCTCAGGGAGCGTCTGCGGAGGCTGGCCAGGACCCACCGCGACCGGCACGGCGCCGCGCCCAGGGGCGTGCCGTCCCCCAGGGCCGCCCTGCCCGCGGAGGAGCCCAGGGTGGTGCGGCACAAGACGTACGCGCCGGAACGGCTCCTGCCGGAGGAGGCCGCCTTCGACATGGAGCTGATGGACTACGACTTCTTCCTGTTCAGGGACGCCACCACCGACCAGGACAGCGTGGTGTTCCGGGACGCCAACGGCCAGCCCCGGCTGGTGCGGATGCGGCCGGCCGGGATCTCCCCGACGCCGTTCCCCGTGGCCGGCACGGGCGCGCCGCGCCTGTCGGTGGTCGAGGCCGTGCAGCGGCTGGAGACGACCGGCGACCGCTTCGTGTTCTTCGCCGACCAGCGGACCGGGCGGGGCCACGTGGTCTACCGGCGCTACGACGGCCGTTACGGGCTGATCAGCCCGGTGCGGTGAGGCGGCCGAGGCGGGCCGGGGCGGCCGCCGCCGACCGGCAGTGGGTGAACGAGGAGGCCGAACCATGGGGAACAAGATGTGGCAGGTCCAGATCAACATCAGCGAGGTCGACCGGATGACCCGGGTCGAGGCGCGGTTGAGCGGGAAGGACTCCGAGGAGCTGGTCGGCCAGGGCACGGCGCGGTGCAACCCGGCCGACGAGAACGTGCCGAGCATCGGGGACGAGCTGGCCACGGCGAGGGCGTTGTCCGACCTGGCGCACCAGCTCCTGCACGCCGCGGCCAAGGACATCGAGGCGCACACCCACGAGCGGGTACAGCGACTCCGGACCTGAGCCGAGCGATCCCTCCTGATCGGACCAGGTCCGGTCTGATCCACTCAGGTCCGGCCCGCTCAGGACCAGATCGCGCCACCGGGACGCGCCACCGGGGCCCGCCCCTGTCCACGCCGGTGTACGGATCACCGGTGTGCGGATCACCGCGCGGGCCCGGCGTCCCCTGCCTCCGGGCCGGTCCGGTCAGAACCGGATCACGGCGCCGAGGGCCACGCCTGTCCTCGCCCGGCGTGCGGATCACCGGCGCGCGGCTCACCGCGCGGGCCCGCCATCCCCTGCCTTCCGTCCGGCCCGGTCAGGACCGGTCCGCGGCGCCACCGGGTCCGCACCTGCCCTCGCCCGGTATGCGGCTCACCGGCGTCCGGCTCACCGCGCGGGCCCGCCATCCCCTGCCTCCGGGCCGGTCCGGTCAGGACCGGATCACGGCGCCGAGGGCCACGCCTGTCCTCGCCACCGGGGTCTGTACCTGTCCTCGCCCGGCCCGCAGCTCACCGCGCGGGCCCGATGCCCCCTGCCTTCGGCCCGGCCCGGCCAGCACCGGGACGCGGCGCCGGGGGCTGCCCTTGTCCTCGCCCGGTGTGCGGATCACCGGCGCGCGGCTCACCGCGGAGGTCCGATGTCCGGTGCCTTCGGCCCGATCTGGTCAGGTCCAGATCGCGGCGCCGGGGGCTGCCCTTGTCCTCGCCTGGTGTGCGGCTCACCGCGCGGGCCCGGCGTCCCCTGCCTACGACCCGGCCCGGTCAGCACCAGGTCCGGCCCCGTCCGCCGTGCCGGGGTCCGCACCTGTCCGCGCCTGTCCTCGCCCGGCCCGCAGCTCACCGCGCGGGCCCGATGCCCCCTGCCTTCGGCCCGGCCCGGCCCGGTCAGCACCGGGACGCACCGCCGAGGTCCGCGCCTGTCCACGCCCGGCCTGCGGATCACCGGTGTGCGGATCACCGCGC
>NZ_JAMTCP010000042.1:45017-62294 GCF_024171885.1 Streptoalloteichus tenebrarius
CACCGGTGTGCGGATCACCGCGCAGGCCCGATGCCCCCTGCTTCGGCCCGGCCCGGTCAGCACCGGGACGCACCGCCGGGTGGGACCGCCTGTCCGCGTCTGTCCTCACCTGGTGTGCGGATCATCGGGCGGGTCCGATGTCCCGTGCGTTCGGGCCGGTCTCGTCCGGCACGCCTTGGTCCGGCACGGCTCTGTCCGGCCGGAAGCGCTCCAGCGCGAGCACGGGGCGTCGGTCCAGGGCCAGCTCGGCGGCCAGCGCGCCGACGAACGGGCCGACCGTCAGCCCGTTGCGGCCGAGCCCGGTGGCCACGACCACGCCGGGGTTGTCGGGCAGGGTGCCGAGGACGGGGCGGTCGTCCGCGCTGGCTGGCCGGAAACCGACGCGCAGTTCGCCGACGGTCGCCCCAGCCAGGCCCGGGGCGACCGCCAGCGCCTCGTCGAGCACGTCGCGCAGGCCACCGGCGGTGATCCGGCGGTCGAACCCGGCGTCGGGTTCCCTGGTCGCGCCGACGACGATCCGCGAACCGGGGAAGCCCAGGAGGCACTGGTCACCGAGGGTGAGCACCACGGGCACCCGGTCGGTGTCGACGCCCGGCAGGCTGAGGTGCGCGAGCTGGCCGCGCATCGGGTAGACCGGCAGGTCGACACCGAGCGGCCGGCACAGCTCGGTGGCCCACGCCCCGGCGGCCACGACCACGGCGTGCGCGCCGTGGACCTCGCCGGCGACCTCCACTCCGGTGACCCGCCCTCGGGCGGTGGCCAGCCGCACCGAGGCGGTGCGGCGGCGCGCGCCGTGGCGGGCGGCCGCGGCGAGCAGCGCGTCGCGCAGGACCCGGCCGTCCACCCGGCCGACGGCGGAGACGCGGAGGGCGGCGAGATCCGGCCGCAGCCCGGGGAACAGCCGCGCGGGCTCGCCGGGGTCGAGCAGGTCGACCTCGCCGAGGCCCCACCCCTCGTGGTCCCGCAGCCGCACCAGCTCGTCCCCGGCCGGGCGCAGCGCGTCGGGGTCCTCGGCGACCCGCAGGCCGCCGACCTGCGCGTACCCGCCCTCGGGCAGGCCGCCGTCGTCGGACAGCGCGGCGAGCAGCGAGGGGTGGTGCTCGGCGGCGGCCAGCCACAGCGCCCTGGTCGCCGGGTCCGCCTCGCCGACCGGCCACGGGAAGACCACGCCGGCGCCGACCGCGGTGGCCTGCCCTGGTTCGGCCCGGTCGACGACGAGGACGTCGGCGCCCTCCAACGCCAGGTGGTAGGCCGCGCTGGCGCCGACGATCCCGGCGCCCACCACGATCACGCGCATGAGCCCACGATGCCCCCGCGCGCCGGCGTGGCGGAACCCACGTCACCCGTCGCGAGCAAGGGGATTCCCACGCCGTCGCGCGGCGCCGTTGCGCAGCGGTCGGGGTCGCCGCGACTGTGCGGCCGTCGTCGCGGCGACCCCCGTCCCGCGCCCACCCGGGAGGGCGTGCGGTGGGCGCGGGGATCCTCGTGTCGCGGAGCCGGGACGGACCGCGCGGGACCGGTCACGGTCGCTGACCGCCGGACCCGCACCCCTCTCACACCGACCGGGCCACGGCGACACGGGCCACGGCGACACGGGCCACGGCGACACGGGCCACGAGGACCGCGTCCTCGGGCGGGACCGGCGCCGCACACCTGGCGGACTCCCCGCGGCGGTCGCCGTCCGACCGGCGGCGTCCCCGCTAGTCGATCAGCGTGACGTTCTCCGCCTGCGGGCCCTTCGGGCCCTGGGTGACCTCGTACTCGACGTGGGCGCCCTCCTCAAGGGTCTTGTACCCGCCCATCTTGATGGCCGAGAAGTGGACGAACACGTCCGGTCCACCCTCGTCCTGTGTGATGAAGCCGAACCCCTTGTCGGGGTTGAACCACTTCACGATGCCGGTTGCCATCTTCCACGATCCTTCGCGCAGCCCTGGCGGGCCGGTCTCCTCGCCCGCCCGTCGCCCCGACCGTCGGCCTGGGGTGCCCCATCGTCCCTCGGGACGGCTCCGGACAGCGGGAACGACCCACAGGATCACCTTTTCGAGAGGCCGGCGCCGGCGGCGGACCCTTCCCACGCCTCCCTGGTCCCGCGCCGCCCGGCGGACAGGACCGAAGAACCGCCCCGCCGCCGGCGCTGGCGGGACCACCCGAATGACCACCTGGTCATGACGACCTACCGGCCAGTACTGTCCGCCCATGGACCTCACCGACGTGTGCTTCGCCGGCCCGGCCCGCCACCTGGAGCTGATGCGCGCGGGCAGGCTGACCTCGACCGACCTCGTCCGCGCCTACCTGGAGCGGATCGAGCGCTTCGACCGCGAGCTGAACGCCTACCGCGTGGTGCTGGCGGACTCGGCGCTCGCGGCGGCGGCCGAGGCGGACCGGCGGCGGGCGAACGGCGAGGACGCCCCGCTGCTGGGCGTGCCGCTCGCGGTGAAGGACGACGTCGACCTCGCCGGCGAGGTCACGACCTTCGGCACGCAGGCGGTGACCACACCGAGCCACGCGGACGGCGAGCTGGCCCGCCGCCTCCGGGCGGCCGGCGCGGTGTTCCTGGGCAAGACCCGCATGCCGGAGCTGGGGATGTGGCCGGTGACGCAGAGCGCGTTCGCCGGCGCGACCCGCAACCCGTGGTCCCTCGCGCACAGCGCGGGCGGCTCCAGCGGCGGCTCGGCCGCGGCCGTCGCCGCGGGCCTGGCCAGCGCCGCCATCGGCTCCGACGGGGCCGGCTCCATCCGCATCCCCTCGGCCGTGACGGGCCTGTTCGGCATGAAGCCGCACAACGGCCGGGTCCCGCTGCACCCCCACGCCGCGCACTGGACGGGCCTGACCGCGGCCGGCCCGATCACCCGACACGTCCTCGACTGGGCGTTGCTGGCCGACCAGCTCCACGGACCGCTGGACGACGAGCCGGGAACCGCGCTGCCAGCGCCCCGCACGTCGTTCGTGGACGCGGCCTCACGCGCCCCCGGCCGGTTGCGGATCGCGGTCTCGCTGCGCGGGATGGCACCGCTGACGCGGGTCGACCCGCGCGTGCGCTCCGCCCTCCACGACACCGCGCGGCTGCTCGCCGAACTGGGCCACGAGGTGCTCCCGCTCGACCCCGACCTGCTCGACCCCACCGGCATGGTCGTGTTCGCGCCCCGGTACCTGCGCAGCCTCGCCGAGAGCGCCGAGGACGTCGAGCACCCGCGTCGGCTGGAGCGGCGCACCCGGGTCGCGGCGGCGTTGGGCCGGGTGGTCGGGCCGACCCGGCGCCGGCTGCTGGAGCTGGGGGCGCGCGCCACCGAGCGCGCCAACCGCGTGTTCGAGCGGGTGGACGTGCTGCTCACGCCGACCGTCCCGCGACCGGCGTTCCGCGTCGGCGAGCTGGAACGCCACACGACCGTTCCGGCGTTGGTCAGCGCCAGTCGCTATGTGGCGTTCCTGCCGATGTGGAACATCGCCGGCAATCCCGCGGCCTCGGTTCCGGCGGGCTTCACCGACGACGGGTTGCCGTTGGCCGTGCAGATCGTGGGCCGCCCGCACGACGAGTGCACGCTGCTGTCACTGGCGGCGCAGATCGAGAGCGCCCGCCCGTGGGCCGGCCAGCGCCCCGCCCGCTACAGCGCCGCCACCGAGCCCGTGGCCTGACGCACGCCCCGCTCGGCAAGCACAGCGCGACGGCCAGAAACCCCGCTAGATCAACGCGTCGAGCACACCGCAGCCGCCCACCCCTGCGGCGTGCGACTGAAGGTCGCCGTTTCAGGGGGCTTCGCACTGAAGCCCGGTGTGCCCGGCCTGAGCGAGAACAGGGGCGTCGCTTGCCCTTCGGGTGGCCGCGGCACGGCGCCGTCCATGACTGGCGTCGCCTCTGACATCTGAATAGACCTCCCCGCCGAGATCACGGTGCCCCCGAACCCGCCTCTTGACCGGGGACCCAGCCCCCAGGGTCCGGCTGCCGCACCTGGCCCTCGCGCACGGCCTGCGCCAGCTCCTCGGTGCGCCGCCCGTGGTTGCCGAGCACCGCGCGGCGTCGACGTCGCCCTCGGTGACGTGGGTGATCACGAACCCGGTCGGCAGGGACACCTCGGGAAGGTCGACCAGGTCGTGTGCGTGTCGCTGCAAGAAGGAGCCGCCTTCCCGGGTCGGTACCCACGATCACGGAGCGCCGCGCATTCCCGGACGTCGCCCTCCATCACCAGGCAGGGACGGTCGGGGCCGGCGGCGACCGAGTCGAAGGCAACCGAGTCGAACCAGTCGAGGACGTGGTCTGGTCCCACCACCACGCCGCAGGAGGCGCGCAAGAAGGGTAGCGGCTGTATGTCATGGCCTCTCCCTCGACGGCGAGGCGCTCGGCCCCTCCGTGAGGCGGGCTGAGCGCCACGTCCACCTGGCGCTGGACGGGCACGGCCGGCAGATGCGAATCATCGTCACGCCGGGTCGGGGACGGTCCTGGAGCTGCTGCTGGGCGGCATCCGCGCACCCGACGCAGGCGGTTCTCGATCTTCCAATGCACCCGCGACACGTCTCGATCTGGGCAGGGTGGGCGTGCTGTCCGCCAGCGGGCGACGCTGGCCTCCGCGGTCCGTGTCTGGGGTCTGGCCAGCCCGAACGACGCTGCCGGAAACCTGATCCCCCGAGGGGGCCAGCAGGTGCGCGACCACCAGACCCAACTGGCCGACCGCGCGGCGCAGGGTGTGACACGCGACGACGGGACGACCGGAGATGGGGCGAGGGCACGACAGGGACCGAGCGGACCGACCACGCGAGCGGGCGGCAGGCGGCGTGTAGTGGCGCGACGCTCGCCGCGAATCACGGGGCGGTCAGAAACCCCGCTGGATCAACGCGTCGAGCAGCTCGCGGTCGGCCGCGTGCCGGGTCTTGACCTCGTCCAGGTAATGGGTGAAGTCGTCGGGACGGCCACTGCGGTCGGCCACGACGCGGAGCTGGTCGAGCAGCTCGGGCACCTGCTCGGTCGCCGCGCGCGGCTCGGCCAGCCGACGCTCCACGAGCCGCCGGTAGACGGTGAGCGCCTGCTCGGGGTGGGTGTCGGCGCGCCCGTGCGCGAGCACCGACCACGTGTCCTCGTCGCAGCCGCGCTCCTGCGCGACCCGCCACGCACCCTCGTGGTCGCCCTCCCAGAGCAGGATGCGCACCAGGGCGGAGCCGCGTTCCAGGTCGGCCCGGGTGGGCTCGCCGCCGGCGGCAGGGGTGTCGGTCCACTCCAGCGCGGCGGCCAGCGCCGCGCGCTCCCTCGGCCACCGGTCCAGCGGCTCGGCGACCGCGCGCAGCCGCAGGTAGGTGTCCAGTCCCGGTCGCCGCTGGAACGCGGTGCGCAACAACCCCAGCGCCCGTTCCGCCCAGCCCTGGCGCAGGCACTCGTCCACGGCGAGGTCGACCAGCCGCGCGGCCGCGCCCCGCCCCCTGGTCGCGGCCAGGCCGCGCTCGACCCAGCGCAGCACCTCCTCGGACCGGCCGGCCTCCTGGAGCACGGTCGCGATCCGCAGGTACTGCCAGCCCGTGGACAGGTCCTTGGCGAGCACCGCCACCTGGAGGTCGACGTCGCCGGTGTGCTCGGCCAGCTCCTCGACCAGCCGCAGCACCGCCCACCGGCGGCGGTCCAGCCGGGGCGGCTGCCCGAAGGGCACCGTCGGCAGCTCGGCGCACAGCTCCTCGGCGCGACGCCGGTACTCCGCCAGCCCCTCCGAGCCGAGCACGCCGGCGTACTCGACCAACGACACCTCGGGTCCCTCGGGGTGGTCGAGCTGGAGCGAGACCAGCCAGCCGGCGAGCCGGCGCCGGTCCACCCCGGCCGCCCTCGCGGCCGCGGCGTGCACGGCCAACGCCTCCTCGGCCAGCTCGCCGGCCCCCGAGCCGGGGTCCCGGTCGGCGACCTCGGCCAACGCCGCCACGAGGTCCTCCGCCAGGGGCAGCACCTCGTCGGCCCTGCCGTCCTCGACGCACCGCCGCAGCGAGTCCAGCGCGGCCCTCAGCCGCGCCACCCACGCGGCGTCCCCGTCCTCGCCCGCGACCGCAAGCTCCCGAGCCAGCGTCCCGCGGACCAGCGCAACATCGTCGGTGCCACTGCCCACGCCGCCACCCACGAGGGGCATCAAACCGCACCCCGACCCCGTTTCGTCAGGTCGCGGGGCAACCTCGGGCCCATCGGACCAACCGTTGGGCCGACCGTGGTCGCCGCCGGTCGCCGAGGGTGACCGGCGGCGCCGACGAACCGGATCGGGACTGCGCCATCCGTGGTCAGGGCTTTGAGCGACCGGAACGGCGCCCCCGGTGAAGGCCGAGCGTCGCCGGTGAAGGCCGAACGCCGCCGGCCGGCGGCGGGCCGGAAGACGAGAACTCGGGCCAGCACCGCGGAACAACCGGCGAACACCACCGAACGCGCCGAGCGGCGCCCCGGACAGGGCGGGGCGCCGGGCGGGCGGCGAACCGCCGGCCCGACGCCCGCGCGTCCGACGCGGCGCGGTCCTCGGGGGACGCGCCGCAGGGCGTTCCCGCTCGTCGCGGTCACGAGCGCCGCTGGGGCGTGGTGGACGTCCCGGACCGCCTCGTCCCGCGTCGCCGGCTCAGGCGATCCAGCCGTGCCCCAGCCAGGTCCCGACGAGCGGGACCAGCCAGAGCAACGTCAGGATCACCGCGCCGCACAGCAACGCGATGGCGATGGCGGCGACCAGGCCGCTGATCACGCAGCCCAGCAGGCCGCGCCCGCCCTCGGCGGGCCCGGGGTCGGTGATGTCGTCCCCGATCACGTGGCCTCACTGGTGTGGTGGATGGTCGGACAGTTCGGTGTAGGAGGTCGGCGGAACGGGTTGGCCCTGACCGATCCCCCTGGGCTGGCCCGCCGCCTCGACGGCCGGCGGGGTCGGGGCGGCGGGGGCCGTCGGAACCGACGGCCGGGTCGGCGTCAGCGGCCCCGGCACCTCCTGGCGCGCCACCGCCTCCGCCTCCTGCACCGCCCTGGCCACGCTCGGGTCGGCCGAGGTGTCGAACCAGCCCGCGATCTCCTCGTCGTCCTGCTCGGGACGGGAGACCGGCGGCTCCTCCTTCGGCGGCTCGTAGCGGAACACGCCGTCCGCCCCCTTGCTGCCGAGCATGGAGGCGAAGCCCTCCAGCGCCTTGTTGAAGTCGCTGGGGATGACCCACACCTTGTTCGCGTCGCCCTGCGCCATCTGCGGCAGGGTCTGGAGGTAGGTGTAGGCCAGCAGCTCCGGCGTGGGGCGCCCCGCCTTGACCGCGGCGAACACCTTCTCGATCGCCTTGGCCTGGCCCTGGGCCTGGAGGTACCGCGCGGCGCGCTCGCCCTGCGCGCGCAGGATGCGGGACTGCCGCTCGCCCTCGGCCGCCAGGATGGCCGCCTGCTTGGCGCCCTCGGCGGCGAGGATCTGCGCCTGCTTCTGCCCCTCGGCGCTCTTGATCGCCGACTCGCGCTGGCCCTCGGCGGTGAGGATCATCGCGCGCTTCTCCCTGTCGGCGCGCATCTGCTTCTCCATCGAGTCCTGGATGGACGGAGGCGGGTCGATCGCCTTCAGCTCCACCCTGGCGACCCGGATGCCCCACCGGCCGGTCGCCTCGTCGAGCACGCCCCTGAGCTGGTTGTTGATCTGGTCCCGGGAGGTCAGCGTGTCCTCGAGGCTCATGCCGCCGACCAGGTTGCGCAGGGTCGTGGTGGTGAGCTGCTCGACGCCGACGATGTAGTTGGAGATCTCGTACACCGCCGAGCGCGGGTCGGTGACCTGGAAGTAGACCACGGTGTCGATGGACACCGTGAGGTTGTCCTGCGTGATCACCGGCTGCGGCGGGAACGAGACGACCTGCTCCCGCAGGTCGATCCTGGCCCGCACCCTGTCGAAGAACGGGACGAGGAAGTTCAGCCCCGGTGGCGCGACCGCCCGGAACCGGCCGAGCCGTTCGATCACCGCGGCCTGCGCCTGGGGGATCACCAGCACCGACTTCACCACGATGGTGAGGATCAGCAGCACGACGACCGCGACGACGATGAGCGTGACCAAACCCGCCTCCTTCAGGGCCCACCCCAGACCACCGCCGTGGCACCGGAGATCTCCATGACGGTGACCGTCCGCCCAGGCTCCAGCACCTCGGTGGGGTCGTAGGCCCGTGCCGACCAGACGTCGCCGCCGATCCGCACGCGCCCGCCCTGGGAGTCCACAGTGGACACCACGGTGGCGGTTCCTCCGACCAACGCCTCGACGTTGGTCCTGACCAGCTCGGGTGGTTGGAGGCGCCGGCGCAGCGCGGGACGCGCCACGGTGATCAGGCCGAGCGACGCCAGCGCGAAGACCAGCACGTCGACCAGCAACGGAGCGCCCAACGCCGACGAGCCCGCGGCGGCCAACGCGCCGACGCCGAGCATCAACAGCACGAGGTCCCCGGAGAGGACCTCGACGGCGATGAGCAACACACCGGCGACCAGCCACACCAGAGCGGCCATGGGGCCATCGTGGCAGAAGCGCGCTCCCGCCTGGACGCGCCCACCCCGGTTGATCGCGGACGTGATCGACGCGTGACCTCCTCGGTCGGTGCCAGCGTTCGGTGGCCAGCCCATGCCCGAGATCGCACCACGCCGGAGGCCCGTTCGGCCGGCACGACCACGCCGTGGACGCCCGACCTCACCCGAAACGGCGAGGTGGCGCTACGCCGGTTCGGTCACGAAGTCGATGAGCCGTTCGACCGCACCGACCAACGGGGTCTCCAGGTCGCGGAAGCTCGACACCGCCGCCGAGACCCTGCGCCAGCCCTCGGCCGGCTCACCCCAGCCCAGCGCGGCGCACACCCCCTCCTTCCACGGCACGCCCCTGGGCACCTCGGGCCAGGCCGGGATGCGCAGCGCGGACGGCTTCACCGCCTGCCAGACGTCGACGTAGGGGTGGCCGGTGACCAGGACGTGCGGGTGGTCGATCCGCGCGACGAGCCGGGACTCCTTGCTGCCGGCCACGAGGTGGTCCACCAGCACGCCGAGCCGACGGCCGGGGCCGGGCGCGAACTCGGCGATCCGCTCCGGCAGCTCGTCCACGCCGTCGAGGGGCTCGACGACCACGCCCTCGACCCGGAGGTCGTGGCCCCACACGCGTTCCACGAGCGCGGCGTCGTGCACGCCCTCCACCCAGATCCGGCTGGCCACGGCGGTGCGGGCGCGCAGCCCCTCGACGCGCACCGAACCGGAGGCCGAGCGGGCGGGGGCGGCCGGCGCTGGGCGGGCCGCCGGCCGGACCAGGGTGACGGGCGCGCCGTCGAGCAGGAACGCCGCCGGCCGCAGGGGGAAGGTGCGTCGCCGGCCGTGCCGGTCCTCCAGCACCACCCCGTCCTTCTCGACCCGCAGCACCGCGCCGCAGAACCCGCTGGCCGGGTCCTCCACCACCAACCCCGGGTCGGCCGGCACCTCGGGAACCCGGCTGCGCCGCGGCGCGGCGAGCACATCACGGCCGTAGTTCACCGATCGCATGCCCATGCCCGCACCCTAACCGTTGATCCACCCGGGTGATCGCTACGCGTCGTCCGGCACCCGCCGGGGGTGGCGTGACCGGACGGGCGGTAGATGGCACGAACGGGGGATGCACGTCGTCCGGCCGGCCGCCGATGGAAGGACCAGTCGACCGCGCCGCGACCGAAGGTGGGCCCCCGATCACCGGAACAACCCTGAGCACGCGCCCCGTCGGTCCCGTCGACCTCCTCACGCTGGGCTACCTGGCGGTGGTCTCCTGCCTGGTGGTCGTGTTCCGCGACCGGGTCGACGGCTGGCTCCCGCTCCTGGTCGGGTTCCTCGGGTACGCGGCGGCCGTCCTGGCGCTCGCCGTGGCGGCGGGGCGGCGGCCGGGCGACGCCCGGCTCCGCGCGCTGCGCCTGTTCGTCCCGTTGTTGGCGTTGCCCTTCGTCTACCTGGCCATCGGGCGTTACGTCCTGGTCCTGCACGGCCGTTTCCTGGACGACGTGGTGCTGTCGTGGGAGCGCGCGGCGCTCGGCGCCCACCCGAACCTCGTCCTCGACCGCCTCGCGTCGCCCGCGCTGACCGAGGCGTTGATGGCCTGCTACTTCTCCTACTACGCCTACTTCCTGGTGCCGCCGGTCGTGTTCCTCGCGCGCGGCCGTCTCGACCATCTCGAACGCTACGTCCTCGGCCTGCTGCTCGCCTTGTACACGTGTTACCTGGGATTCCTCGTCGTTCCGGTGCTGGGACCCGAACTGGTCCTGCGCGACGAGTTCGCGACGCCCCACCTGGTCGGTCACGTCGTCGTCCCGGTGCAGAGGTTCCTCATGGCGCACGGTGATCCGGTGGGGGCGTGTTTCCCGTCCTCCCATGTGGCCGCGACCTGGACCGCCGTGCTCGCGCTGCGGCGGATGACGCCGAGGAGGGTGTTCCGGTGGATCGTCGCGGCGGCGGTCGGCCTCACGGTGGCCGTGGTGTACAGCCGCTACCACTACGTCGGCGACGCGGTCGCCGGTCTGCTCCTCGCCGTGGCCTGCCACCGGTGCGCCACCGCTCTCCACTCCCGAATCCGATTCGTACCGCACAGCCCGGAGGGGTCCAGGACAAACGGTTTCGCCGCACCCGGCGACAGAGAACGACTGGTTTGCGTGGTGACGGGGGCGTCCGAGAAGTGCACGGAGTCGGACCCCTCGAACGGCGCGGGTCCGGCCTCGTGCGCCTCCGCCGTCCCGGCGGCCGCGCGCCCGGACCCGCGAGACCGGCGTGGACGCTGAGAACCGCGAAGCGACGCCGACATCGACCGAGGACCGGAGGACGCGGGCGCCTCTCGCCAGCCCCCGGTTCCCCATCCCGACAATGGACGAAAGCACCAATGAACGACGTCTTCGACAAGTGCCGCTCGTGGGACAGGGACCGCCCGCTGAAGGCGGCCGGGATCTACCCGTTCAACCACCCGATCGCGGAGGTGGGCGAGGGCACCGAGGTGGTGGTCGGGGGACGCCGCGTGGTCATGGCGGGGTCCAACGACTACCTGGGACTGGCCACCGACCCGAGGGTCAAGGCCGGTGCGATCCGGGCCGTGCGGCGGTTCGGCTCCACCTGCTCCGGCTCCCGTCTGCTCAACGGCACCCGGTCCCTGCACGAGGAGCTGGAGCACCGGCTCGCCGCCTTCCTCGGGCGTGAGGCGGTGGTCGTGGTGTCCACCGGGTTCCAGACGAACCTGGCGCTGGCGGCGCTGCTCGGGCCGCGCGACGTGGTGTTCGCCGACCGGCACAACCACGCCTCGTTGGTGGACGCGGTCCTGTTGGGCAGCGCCGCGCACCGCCGGTACCGGCACGGCGACATGGCCCACCTCGGGCGTCTGCTGGCGTCGGCCGACCCCGACGCGGGCAAGCTGATCCTGACCGACAGCGTGTTCTCGGTCGAGGGCGACCTGTGCGACCTGCCCGGCGTGGTCCGGTTGGCCGCCGAGCACGGCGCCAGGGTGGTGCTGGACTGCGCCCACGACCTCGGCCTGCTCGGCGCGCACGGCAGGGGCGCGCCGGAGCACTACGGGCTGGAGGCCGAGGTCGACCTGGTCACCGGCACGTTCTCCAAGTCCTTCGCGTCGCTGGGCGGTCTGCTGGCCGGCCCCGCCGACGTCATCAACTACCTGCGGCACGTGGGCCGGTCGGTGTTGTTCTCGGCGGCGATGACCCCGGCGGCGGTCGGGGCGGCGATGGCGGCGCTGGACGTGGTGGAGCAGGAGCCGGAGCGCCGCTGGCGGGTGCTGGACCTGGCCGAGGAGGCACACAACGGGTTGCGGGCGCTGGGGTTCGACACCGGCCGCTCGGCCACGCCGGTCGTGCCGGTGCGGGTGGGCGACGAGACGTTGTGCTTCCGGTTCTGGGCGGAGCTGCTGGACGCGGGGGTGTTCACCAACGCGTTCACGGCGCCGGCGGCGCCGGGTGGCGCGGCGCTGATCCGCGCGAGTTTCACCGCCACCCACACCGACGCCCAGCTCGACCGGGTGCTGGACGCCTTCGCCGTGGTCGGCCGCCGGTTGGGGATCATCCCGCCCGCCCCGCCCACGGCCTACGAGCCGGTGCGGATCGCGCGGCCCGCGCTCGCCGTGCCCGCGTGAGACCCGCGAGGACCGTCGGAGAAGAGCATGTCTGCTGACCTGAGCCGGGTCCCCGCCTCCCCGTGGAGGGAGGGGGCCGTGGTGGTCGAGCCGGTCCGGGGGCGGCGCGACCTCACCGCGTTCGTCCGGTTCCCGTACCGGCTGCACCGGGACGACGTCGACTGGGTTCCGCCGTGGGAGCGGGAGCGCCGCGCGTTCCTGGACCGGAGGCGGAACCCGTTCTTCGACTACGGCGACGTGGAGCTGTACCTGGCGCGCCGCGGTGGTGAGGTGGTCGGCCGGGTGGCGGCCGTGGACAACCCGAGACACAACGACTTCCACGGCACGCGGCACGGGTTCTTCGGCCTGTTCGACTGCGTGGACGACGTGGAGGTGGCCGGGGCCCTGTTCGCCGCCGCCGCTGGCTGGTTGCGGCGGCGCGGGTTGGACGCGGTCCTCGGCCCCACGGATTTCAGCACCAACCGGGAGTGCGGGCTGCTGGTCGACGGGTTCGGCTCGCCGCCGGCGATCCTGATGCCGCACAACCCGCCGTACTACCCGGCGCTGCTGGAGGCGTGCGGCTTCGCCAAGGCCAAGGACCTGTGGGCGTGGGACCTGGACGTGGCGCGGGGTCTTCCCGAGCGGACGGCGCGGGTGGCCGACGCGGTCCTGCGCCGCGCCGGGGTGAGCGTCCGACCGGTGGATCTGGGCGACTTCGCGGGCGAGGTCGAGCGGGTGCGTGAGCTGTACAACGCGAGCTGGGCGAGGAACTGGGGTTTCGTGCCCATGACCGACCGGGAGTTCCGCTGCCTGGCGGCGGAGTTGCGCCGGGTGGTGCGGCCCGAGCTGGCGCTGGTGGCGGAGGTGGGCGGGGAGCCGGTCGGGTTCGGGCTCAGCCTGCCGGACATGAACCAGGCCCTGCGCGCGGTGGGCGGCCGGCTGGGCCGGTACGGGTCTCCGGGCGCGTGGCTGCGGTTGTGGCGGGCCGCCCGCCGGGTCCGGCGGGTGCGGATCCTCGCGCTCGGCGTCCGCGAGGGCTACCGGGGGCGCGGGGTCGACGTGGCGCTGACGGTCGGCATGGTCCGGGCCGCGCGGCGTCTGGGCTACACCGACGGCGAGGTCTCCTGGACGCTGGAGGACAACCGGGCGGCGAACCGGGTGGCGGAGTACCTCGGCGCGACGCGGTCCAGGACCTACCGGATCTACCAGCGCCCGCTGGGGGGCGAGGGGTGACGCGGTACCTGGTCACCGGCGCGGCCGGGTTCGTCGGCCGCCGGCTCGTGCGCCACCTGCTCCGCGCGGGGCACGAGGTGACCGCGCTGGTCCGTTCCGCGCCTCGCCACGACGACCTGTCGGGCGCGCGCCTGGTCGTGGGCGAGTTGGTGTCGGGCGCGGGGCTCGCGGAGGCGACGCGGGGCGTGGAGTGCGTGGTCCACCTGGCCGGGGTGACCAGGTCGGTGGACGCGGTGGGGTTCTTCCGCGGCAACGCCGTGGCGACGCGGCGGCTCGTCACGGCACTGGCGGAGCTGCCCGAGCCGCCGCGTCTGGTCCACTGCTCGTCGTTGGCGGCGGCGGGCCCGTCGGCGCCGGGGCGGCCCCGCGACGAGACCGAGCCGCCCGCGCCGGTGTCGGCCTACGGTCGCAGCAAGCTCGCGGGCGAACAGGCGGTGCGGGCGGCGGCCGGGCGGCTGCCGGCGAGTGTCGTCCGCCCCTCGATCGTGTACGGGCCGGGTGACCAGCAGTTCCTGCCCACGCTGCTGCCGTGGGTTCGCCGGGGGCTGCTGCCCAGGGTCGGCGGCGGGCGCTGGTTCTCGTTGGTCCACGTGGACGATCTGTGCGTGGCGTTGGTGGCGGCGGCCGAGCGCGGCGCCCGGCTGAGCGCTGACGACCCCGCCGAGGGTGTGTACTTCGTCTCCGATGGCGTGGAACACCAGCCGGAGGACGTGGCCGCCGCGCTCGGGCCGGCGCTGGGGCGACCGGCGCCCCGCGTCGTCACCGTGCCCGGCCCGGTCGCCCTGGCCCTGGCCGTCGGCGCGGGCTGGGCGCGGCGGGCGCGCGGCGGCGTGCCCGTGGTGACCCTGGACAAGCTGCGGGAGGCGCGCCACCCCGCGTGGACCTGCTCGCCGGCCCGCGCCCGGCGTGATCTCGGTTTCGCCGCCGCCGTCGACCTGGCCACCGGCCTCGCCGACGCGCTGCGCCCGGGGCGGGGTCCGACGACGGGGGACGGCGGGCCGGCGGACAACGCCGCCGGTTCCCCGTAACCTGGGTCGACGTGCCCTGTCCCAGTGCGACCCTGGTGGTCTGGACGTCGGCGTGGCTGCACGGTGTCGCCGCGTCCGACGACGTGCTCGACGCCCTGCTGACCTGGGCGGAAGCCCACGAGGTGGTGGCGGCCGACGAGGCGACGGCACGCCGGCTGGAGCTGCCGGTGGCCGGCGAACGGCCGGCCGCGCCCGCGATGCTGTTGGCCGCCCTGCGCCGCGTCGGCGGCGCGGTCTCGGGTCACCTCGTGCTCCCCGTGGCCGGTGACGTGCGCGGTCTGGGTGGGGACGGCGCGGTGGCCGCCGCCGCGCTGCGGGCCGGCGAGGCCGCCGTGCTGCCGCTGGCCGGGCTGGTCGTGGTGCCGGAGAGGGTGGCCGAGGGCGTGCTGCGGTGGACCGCGCACTCGCTGCCGCCGCTGGCGCCGTCGCCGGAGATCGTGGGGATCGGCGAGGCCGAGCACGGGATGACCGACGCGGTGCGCGCGGCGACCGCGACCCTGGTCTCGCTGGACGTGGCGCGGCACCGGCCGAACGTGCGGGCGGAGATCGAGGCGGCGTTGCGGGCGCGGCCGAGGGCGGCGTGGCCGAAGGGCACGCCGGGCAGGGCGATCCGGGTGCTGGAGCGGGCGGCCGAGGTCGAGGCGATCCTGCTCGCGGCGTCCGGCGACGGGGAGGGCGCCGCGGTGTCCGCCTCCGCCATGCGGGGGCGGACCGACGCGCTGCGCCCCCTGGCCGACGCGGTGCGCCGCGCCCGGTGCGCGGCGGTCCACGAGGCGGTGCGCACGCTGGCCGACGCGGCCAGCCGTCGCCGCTGACCATCAGAGATCGGGAGTCGGTCGGCAGGACGTTCCGGCGCGCCGAGCACGCCGGAGAACACGTCCCGGGGCTCGATGGCGCTCGCACTCATGACCCGCCGGCCGGCCAAGGCAAGCCGCTGATCACGGCATGGTCGCGCCGAGGCTCGGGGCGCCTGCACCGGCCGGAGGAGCGGCCAGCCCCCAGTCACCCAGATCCCGCCCCGGCCGGAGTTCGCGGTGCTGTCCCCTCCAGCTCGCCAGGGCTCAGGCACCCCGCGCCCCCACGAGTTCGCGGTGCTGTTCCAGCTCGCCAGGGCTCAGGAGAAGGTGAAGGGGATGGCAACGAATTCGGGCGACGGCAAGTTCTGGCGTACCGGACAGGCTTGACCGGACTCACACCGGACACCATGTCCTCACCCGCTGGACACGCCCGCACTCGGCCACCCGAAGCACTTTCCATGGCTTGCGCCCAGATCACGCTCGCACCACATCCGCGCCGATCCAACAGCCTCCCGACCGACACCGCTGAGATTCCAGCCCACCAGCTTGGCCGCCCCACCCTCTCCGGCTGTCTCCCAGAATCAGGAGTTGGGTGAGGGCGGGTGGCGACCGAACGCGGGGCGACCGCTCACGCTCCGACAGGCCGAGCACGCGTGACCGGACTCCCACGAGAAAACGGCGCGTCTCACCCGGGCCGGCGTCCTGACGCTCACCATCCGGGGCACTGCCTCAGGCCCGGCCGTGCTCGCACTCATGACCCGCCGGCCGGCCAAGGCAAGCCGCTGATCACGGCATGGTCGCGCCGAGGCTCGGGGCGCCTGCACCGGCCGGAGGAGCTGGCGGCTGGCCCCACCGGGAACCTCTCCCCTGCGTGGCTTCCTTCACGCCGGATTCGCTGATCTGTCCGCTTCGGCTTCTGTGAGATCCACGAGTAGCGGAGAACACCACCACCCGGAAGTCGGGCAGCGACAGGCTCTGCGCACCGGGCATGAATGACCGGATTCCGGCAGGAGACCATCTCCTCACCCGCAGAACAAGCCCGCACTCGATCATGCAGAGCGCTTCCCTGGCTCGCACCCAGAGCACGCTCGCACCACACCCAGCTTCGCCAGCGTCTGCTCCAACGCCACGAGCGAGAACGAGGTCGGGCGGGCGATCGACAACACGACCGGCAACACGGTGCGCATGTTCAACAGCAGCGGCTGGTGCCTCACCAACGTCGGCAACATCGCGGTGCGCGAGTACCGCAGCATTCCCGTCGGTTTCAGGGCCTTCCAGCTCGCCTGAGGACGCCAACGCCACGGCGGGACGCCATCCGCGCGGAGAACCAGTTGTCGTGAACGGTTCCCGGTGAGCGGTCGGCGTCCCGCCGTCCCTTTTCCCTCACTTTTCCGACAGGGTGCGGAAACGCGGGCCTCACTCGCGTCCACGCACCCCGCCGGCTTCGCTTTTCGTTCAGGTCAGCTCAGTTGCTGGCCTGGGTGGCGGGGACGTGTCCCGTGCTGTCACAACCCGGCACACACGCCCGACCATTCACCGAACACCCCACCACCGGCAACCCCGACAACCCCCGCACCGACACACCCTCGATCTGCTCCCGCACCAACTCCACCACCAACTCCGCGAACCGCGCATCCGCCCCCACCGACACCGCCCGCGCGAAACCCAACCCCAACTCCCCCGCACGCTCCCGCGCCTCAGTGTCCAGATCCCAGATCACCTCCAGGTGATCCGACACAAACCCGATCGGACACACCACCACCCCCGAAGCCCCCAACCCCTTCACCGACTCCAGGTGATCCACGATGTCCGGCTCCAACCACGGCACCGACGCCGGACCCGACCGCGACTGCCACACCACGTCGAACTCCGACACCCCCACCGCCCGCGCGACCAACCCCGACGCCACCCGCACCTGCTCCGAATACCGACGACCCCCCTCCGCCGCCGCACCCGAAGCCTCATCCGCCACCACCGGCACCGAATGCGCCGTGAACACCAACCGCGCCCCCGACCGCACCCCCTCCGGCAACTCGCCATAAGCCGCCCGCACCGACTCCGCCGCCGCCTCCACGAACAACGGGTGATCAAAGAACTGCCGCAGCTTCACCAACTCCGGCGCCCGCTCCCCCACCGCCGCCCGCGCCCGCACGATGTCCTCGTCGTACTGCCGAC
>NZ_JAMTCP010000043.1 GCF_024171885.1 Streptoalloteichus tenebrarius
CCTCTCACGGTGCGGGCCAGGCCGCCCGCGGACCCGGCCCGCGCTGGTCGTTGCGGACAAGGGCTACTCGTCCACGAAGATCCGCTCCTCCCTGCGCAGGCGAGGCATCACAGCGGCCATCCCGGAGCGGATCGACCAGATCAACGGCCGTCCGCGCAGGGGTGAGAGCAGATGCCGGCTCGACCGCGTGGCCTACCGGCGTCGCAACGTCGTCGAGCGCTGCTTCAACCGGCTCAAGCACAACAAGGCCCTGGCCACTGGCTATGACAAACGAGCCCGGCATTGTCAGGCCATGGTCACTCTCGCCTGCCTACGACTCTGGCTGCCCTGACTTTGCGGACAGGTCCTAGGATGCGCGGGCCGCGAGGTGACGTGCGGCCGCCGCCCGCGCGGTGGAGCGCACCACCTGGTTCTGCCACAGGACCAACACCGGCGGGATGACCAGCTCGATGCCGATGAACGCCACGAGCAGGGCGTGCGGCACCCCGACCGCGGCCACCGAGACCAGACGGGCGAGCCCGCCGAGGAAGACCGCCGCGCAGACCCCGCGCACCGGTCCCGTGGCCGACTCCACCCTCGGGACCGTCCACAGGAGAACGACCCCGAGCGACAGCCAGATCGACGCGAAGAAGCGGTAGTGGTTGTCGACGTTCACCACGACCTCGGGACTGCCGGGCAGCACGGCCGGCCCCAGCGCGATGTCGGCGGCCCCTGACCCGACCACGAACAGTCCGAGCAGGACGAGGACCACCTGGAGCGCTCGTCGGGATGCCATGCGCGACCTCCTTGTGCGGAGTGGAGCGAGAGCCTCGGGCGCCTCGCCTGAGGACGCCCCGGGTCAGGCCGGGACGGGGGCGGGCCGGCGCGCGGCGACCAGCGCGAGCACGCCGAGCACGAGCAGCGCCCACGCCCCGGTGGCGGGGAAGGAGACCAGGCACAGCGGCACCCCGAGCAGGAGCAGGAGCCAGCCGACCTGGGCGGGCAGGCGCCCGGTGGACCGGACGACGTGCTGGGTGAGCACGCCCAACGCGAACAGGGCGAGCCCGCCGGCCAGGAACCAGACCGCGGAGTGGCGGGCGTCGTAGTCGGCCGAGCCGTGGTCGACGACGCTGCGGAAGAACCCGTCCCGCAGGATCCCCGGCCACGCGTCGTCGGTGAGGGCGATCGCCACGTGCGCCACGGCGGCGACGATCATCAGGCGGGGCACCCAGCGGGTGAGGGCGTTCACGCGTTCCTCCTCGGTTCGTCCGGCAGCAGCCGCATGGCCATGGCGTAGACGTGGCGCATCTCCTCGGCGGAGATCGGCGGGACGACCTGCCGGGCGCCGACGAGCACCAGGTACATCAGACGGGCCACGGACGTGGCTTCCTCCGCGTCGATCCCGGCCGTCACGCACAGGTCGCGGAGGTACTCGGTGCGGCGGCGGTCGACCCGCTCCTGGGCCGCGTTGGCCTCGGCGTCCTGGAGCGCCCACGCCCGGAACGCCACGTCCAGCGAGGTGGAGAAGTCGCCGTGGGCGAGCGCCAGGTTCAGCAGGTGGTCGAGCCGTTCCCTCGGCGACCCGCCGGCCCGCTCGACCACGTCGATGAAGCTCGTCGTGTACCGGGCCTCGAAGTGGTCGAGCAGGGCGGCCCGGAAGGCCCCCATGTTCCTGAAGTGGTGGTAGAAGGAGCCCTTCGTCAGTCCGAGCCGGCCGCTCAGCCGCTCGATCGTCAGCGCCTGGGCCCCGTCCTCCGCGAGTGTCGCGAGGCCCGCCTCCAACCAGTCCTGCCTGCTCGCCACGCACCCCACCTGTTCGCCGTGCGGATCTCGATCTCGGCCGTACCGTACCGTACGGTATGGCGCGTGGGTGGCCGTTCCGTGGTGACCCTGACCACCGCTTTCGCCGAGGCTGAGCAGGGCCGTCCGCGTCGCTGGCGCGGCCTGTCGCGTTGGCTCCTCAGGGGAGCGGGGGAGGTGTGGCCGGGGCGAGCCGCCACAGGGTCGTGACCTCGGCGGAGCGGGCGAAGTGCAGGGGATCGCGGGGATCGGCCGCGCGGCCGTGGCGGGGCCGGGCGTCCGTCCTGCCCACGACGCGCAGGCCCGCCCGTCGGATGGCCTCCGGGAGTTCCTCCCCGTCCCGCAGGCCGAGTCGTTCGGCGAGGTCGGACAGGATCAGCCAGCCCTCGCCGCCGGGAGCCAGGTGGTCGGCCAGGCCGTCGAGGAAGCCGAGGAGCATCCGGCTGCCCGGGTCGTACACGCCATGTTCCAAAGTGGACGTCGGCGTGGCGGGGAGCCAGGGCGGGTTGCACACCGCGACCGCGGCGCGACCGGGCGGGAACAGGTCCGAGGACACCACCTCGACCCGGTCGGCGAGGCCGAGGCGCGCCATGTTCTCCCGCGCGCAGGCCACGGCGCGGGGGTTGGTGTCCGTCGCGACGACCCGGTCGATCCCGCGCCGGGCCAGGATCGCCGCGAGCACACCCGTCCCGGTGCCGACGTCGAACGCGGTGTACGGCTCGCGCGTCGACTCATCTGTCCATAGTGGACTTACAAGGGGTAGTGGCGCCTCCGCCACGAGATCCAGGTATTCGCCGCGCGTGGGGGAGAAGACGCCGTAGTGCGGGTGAATCCTGTCGCCCAGAGCGGGAACCACGACTCCCCGCCCGCGCCACTCGCGCGCGCCGATCACGCCGAGCAGCTCCCGCAGCGACGTCACCGAAGGTCCGTCCGGCGGCCCGTAGGCGTCGAGGCAGGCGCGTCGGACGTCGGGAGCCCGACGCAGGGCCACGCTGTGGTCGTCCTCCAGCGCGACCAGCAGCATGCCCAGGACGCGCGCCCGCCGGCCCCTGGCCTGGCGAACGCGGTGGAAGGTCTCGGTGGGGGTGGCCCCTGGCCGGGGCGGTCTGCGGTCGACCCTGCGGGCCATCGCCCGCAGGAGCTGACGCGCGTTGGGGAAGTCACCGCGCCACAACAGCGCGGTTCCCTCGCAGGCGAGGCGGTAGGCCGTGTCGGCCGGCATCCGGTCGTCCGCGACGACGACCCTGCGGGGAAGGGGAAGGCCGGTTTCGGACCGCCAGCGGGCACGGCGCTCGACGCCGTCCTCGATCCACCTGATCTCGGGCACGCGGGCTCCTCGTGATCACACGTCGACAGGGGAACGCGGACCACTTCCACGCGGGGAGCGCGACGCCCGGCGGCTGGCCGGGGAGGTCAGAGGACGAGCGGCTCCCGCGTCGAAGTGGGCGTCGCCGGATCGCCGAGGACCATGCCGAGTGTCACCGCGCCCACCTCCCTGGAGGAACCGTCGTCCGACCCTCTCACGGCGGTCGCCCGCTCACCAAACCGGTTCGCTCCGCCGTTCGTGGCGTTTCCGGCGAGGTCGCCGACGGCTTGCTCCTTTCGGCGCAACGCCGCCTTCGCGTGAAACGTCTCCGGTTCGTGAGATCGGTCCGTTTCGCCGTCGTGCAGTTGCTGCGCTTCGCGTGGCTGGAGGCCCGCTGCTGCGCCTTCGCCGTCGCGATGTTCGCCGGCCTTGCACTGTCCACAGTGGTCAGTCTTCCCGTGCCGCGCTACGACGCCCTCCTGCTGTACGGGCTGCTCGTCACCCTCGTGTTCTGGCTCGTCGGGCTGGAGACGACGCGCGAGATCGCGGTGGTCGCGGTGTTCCACCTCATCGGCCTGGCCTTCGAACTCGTCAAGGTGCGCCTCGGCTCGTGGGCGTACCCGGAGCCGGCGCTGACCAAGATCGGCGGAGTGCCGCTGTACAGCGGGTTCCTCTACGCCGCCGTGGGCAGCTACGGCTGCCAGGCCTGGCGGCTGCTCCGCCTGCGCGTGTCCTTCTACCGCCCGGTGGCCACCGCGCTCGTCGCCGCCGCGATCTACGTCAACTTCGTCACCCATCACTGGCTGCCCGACCTGCGGTGGCCGCTGGCCGCGACGCTGGTCGCCGTGACCTGGCGCGCGTGGGTGCACTTCACCGTCGGCCCGCGCCGCTACCGGCTGCCGCTGTCCCTGTCCTTCATGCTGGTCGGCTTCTTCCTGTGGGTCGCCGAGAACGTCGCCACGTTCTTCGGCGCGTGGCGCTACCCGGACCAGGCGGTGGTGTGGCGGCTGGTGCACCCCTCGAAGTTCGGCGCGTGGGCGCTGCTGGTCAGCGTCGCCTTCGTGGTGGTTGCGACCTGGCAGGCCCGCCGCGGGCGTCTCCGGCCGGACCCCGCCGACCTTCCGTCGCGGATCCGCCCGGCAGGTGACCAGGAGGGCGGCGCCCCGCCGGAACGCCTGGCCGCCTGACCGTGCCCGCCCTCCACGGGCGAACGGGGGCGTGCCCCTCCTGGTGTCCCGCCGGGCAGACCGCGTGCACCAAGGGGCAGCGATGCCCTCCCACCGGGGATATCCCTCCCGAGCGTCTTCGATCATGGCCGTGTCCACCTCGGTCGGTGCGGGCCGAGGTGCGGCATCGGACATGTCGTGGTGTCTCGGCTTGGGGAGAAGAGCGGTGGAGGACGGGGCACGGGGTCCGTCGGCGACGGTGGCGCCGGGCGCGCCAGCGGTGCCGGCTACGGCCGGGGTCGCGTTGCGCGGCGCGATCCAGCAGGTCGAGGTGCTGCGGCGGGACATCGACGCCGGCCGGCTCGCGCTCGACCCCGCCGCGGGGGAGCAGCTCAGGACCGCCCTGCGGGAGCAGGTCGACCTCGCCGACGCCTGGCTGGAGCGCGCGCGGGGCATGGCCCGCCGGGTCCCCCTCGGGCGCAACCCGGTCGGCCAGGCGATGGCGGAGAAGTTCGAACGGCGCGCCGAGGGCACGGACGAGTCGTGCGTGGCGGTGCTGGAGCAGTACCGGCAGGTGCTGGAGGACGCGCACAACGCGGTGGCCGACGCGATGCGGCACTACCGCGAGGTGGAGCAGTCGCACGTCGAGAGCTTCACGCGGCTGGCGTGATGAGGTGGCGAACGCTTGTGCCGTTCCTGGCACTGCTGGCCACGGCCTGCTCGTCCAGGCAGGGAGCCGAGTTGGCCGGCCCGGCGACGACGCCGACAACGACGTCGGCGTCGTCGTCGCCGGGCTCCGCCTCCTCGTCAGCGCGGCCGGGCTCCCCAGCGTCGGCCGCGCCGTCCGCGGTGTCCGTTTCGGACACCGACCCGTGCGCCCTGGTGGACCCCGCCGTGGTCGCCGAGCTGGGGCTGCCGGCCGGCCGGCGGGGGACCTTCGGCGGCAAGCCGGAGTGCCAGTTCAGGGCGGGCGGCGCGACCGGCGGCCGGGTCATGGTCGACCCGGGACCCGGCGCGGGACTGGACCAGCTCCGGCCGCGCTCCGGCGACGAGGTCACCTCGCTGGACCTGGCCGGTCGACCGGCGCGGCAGGAGGCCGCCCCGAACCAGCGGACGTGCAGCGTCCTGGTCGCGTTCGGGTCGGAGGCGTCGGTGACGGTGGACATGTCCACCCGCTCCGCCGGTGAGGGACCGCCGGCGTGCGAGGTCGCGCGGAAGGTGGCCGAGTCCGTGGCGCGGCGGCTGCCGGGACAGGGATGACCGAGGAAGACGGGTGAGGAAGGCGTGGAGCCGCAGACCGGGCCGGTGAGGGAACCGGAGACGCTGCCGGGGCAGGAGGCCGTGCCGGCCCCGGGGACGCCGTCGGCGGCCGCGGTGTCGTCGGCGCCGGGCCAGGAGGCGACGGTGGCCGCCGACCTGGTGCTGACCGACAGCCCCAACTGGGCGGCGATGTCGCACCGCGAGCTGTACGACGCGGTGCACCACGGCAACGACCCCGGGCAGGCGTACTCGCTCGCCCAGGAGTGGACCGACCTGGCCACCGAGATGACCTCGTCCGGCCAGCTCCTCGCCCAGCGGATCAGCGGCACCGAGGCCGGCTGGCAGGGGCCGGCCGCCGACGCCGCGCGACTGGCCACGGTCCGGCTGGCCACCTGGAGCGAGAGCGCCGGGCAGACGGCGCACCAGATGGGCGCCAAGGTCGCCAACCAGGCGCAGATCATGGAGCAGGCGAAGGCGTCCATGCCGGAGCCCGTGGACTTCGACTACGACAGGGAGCTGGCGCGGTTCGCCCCGCAGGGCAACGGCGACCTCGCCAGCTTCCAGGCCGTCACCCAGGACCTGCGCGCGCGGCAGGCGGCGGCCCAGGCCGCGCACCAGCAGGCGGTCGACGTCATGGTGGCGATGGAGCAGCAGTCGCGGACCGTCGACGCGACCACCCCGTTGTTCGCGCCGCCGCCCGAGGTCGTGCGGCGAAATGATCGGACGCCGCTCGCTGCCGCCGCCGGCCAGGCGTCTCCCGCCGGTGCGAACGTGGAGTACGGCTCCGCCGTCGGCGCGTTCGGCGCGGGAGCCGCCGGGGTGCCGACGCTGTCCGACCAGGGCTCCGACGGGTCCGGCCGCCAGGACCAGGTCCCCGGCTACGCGGGCTACTCGGGCTCGGGTGACGCGTCCACGACCCCGCAGTTCACCGAGACGCCCCGCGAACCCGCCGGTGGCTGGTCCGGTGGCGGCGGAAGCGGCGGCTGGTCCGGGGGAGGCGGTGGCGGCTACTCCGGGCAGGAGACCCACCGCCCGCCCACCACCAACCCCGCGTTCACCCCCGGCACGACCGTGCCGTCGGGTGGGGGCGACCACGAGTGGACGCCCCGTCCGAAGTCGGGCCGACCCGACCCGTACGTCCCGCAGCCCAACCCGGGCCAGTACGTCCCCGGATCGGGCTCCTGGTCCGGCGCGGGGAACACGCCGCCCAACTACCCCGGCGTGCCCAACACCGGAGCGCCCGGTGGCAAGCCCGGCGGCGGTGGCGGCGGGGGAAGCACCACCAACCCGTGGCAGCCCAAGGGCGGGTACGGGCCGAAGGGCGGCGTGCCCACGCCGCCCGCGCCCGGCACGGGTTCCACGCCCGGTGGCGGCTCCACGCCCGGTCGGCCCAACCTCCCCAACTGGACGCCCGAGAGCGGAATGCGCGGTGTGACCAGCGGTTTCGGTGGTGGCGGCGGTGCCGGCGCACCGGCCGGAGGCGGCTTCGGCGGTGGTGGCGGTGGCGGGGGCTACCGGCCCGGCGGCGGGTTCGGCGGCTCGTGGGGCGGCCCGTCCAGCGAGGTGGCGCCGCGCGGCGGCTCCGCCCCGGTCGGCCCCGGCGGCAGCAGTGGCGTCGGCGGCCCGGGTGGCCGGCCGACCGGCTTCGGCCCCACCGGCTCGTCCACGTTCGGGCCATCCGGCGGGTCGTCGACCACCCCGGTGGGTGGCGGCATGGGCGCCGGCGGTCACGGCGCGCGGGGCGAGGAGGACAAGGAGCACCGCACGCCCGGCTACCTCAAGGACGACGACCTGTTCGGCACCGACGCCGACCGGCTGCCGCCCTCGGTGATCGGCGTGACGTTCAAGAAGCGGAACTACCACGAGAAGCCGCGCGACAATGGCTGACCACGACTTCACCCTCACCACCCGGGCGTGGGACATCCTCTGGCGGGACCGGGAACTCGGGCCGATGCCGTACCCGGTGGACGCCCCGAGCGTCGGGCGCACCGTCGCCGAACGGGCGACGCTGCGCGAGGAGGTGCACGCCGACCTCGCCGACCAGGGCCTGATGAGCCGGGGCCGGCTCGACGTCGACCTCGACGAGCTGATGCGCGCGCTGGCGACGGCGGACCTGTTCGTCGACGCGGTCGGCCACGTCGGGTGGCCGCTGCGCGCGGTGGCCGCCAGCACCGGCGCGACGGCCGTGCTGGCCGTGCTCGACGGGGACCGGGTCGGCCTGTCGGCGATCCGCCCGACCGGCCTGGCCGGCGCCGTGGTCGACCTGGTGCCGGACCGCCCCGCCGGCCCCGGCGCCGCGATGACCGTGCCGTTGGCCGCGCTGGCCAGGGCGGTGGGCGAGGACGTCGACCCCGACGACCCGTTCGCCGACCCTGACGAGGACGAGCGCCAGGCGCTGGTCAGGGCCGGGGTGCCGGCGGCGCGGGCCGAGGAGCTGCTCGACCTGGCCGCCGCCAGGACCGGCGGGGGCCAGGTGGGGGTGAGCCGGGTCGGACCCCACGGCGGCGGCGCGCGCCGGCACGGCCCGCTGGTGAGCTGGTTCGACACCGACCGGGGCCGCTACCTCGCGGTGCCCGACGGCGACTGGCTCAGCATCGCGCCCATCGACAACGCACGGCTGGCCGCCCGCGTCGACGACCTGCTCGTCGGCGCGCGGGGCTGAGGCGGGAGAGCACACGACCCATGACCAACCCGGACACCCAGCGGTGGCTGGCCGACTTCGAGGGCACCCTCGCCGACCTGCGGCAGAAGTCCCAGGCGCTGGAGGAGAACATCGCGGCGGCGGCCACGACCGTCAGCTCCCCCGACGGCTCGGTCACCGTGACCGTCGCGCCCAACGGCGGCCTCCAGCAGCTCGTGCTCGGCCACCGGGCCTGTGAGCTGGGCCCGGCCCGGCTCACCGCGCTGATCATGCAGACCGTCCACAAGGGACAACGGCTGGCCGCGCACAAGGTGGCCGAGGCGTTCGTCCCGATGGGGGCGGGCACCGAGGCGATGGGCATGCTGACCAGCCACCTGCCCGAGCTGGACGAGGACGACGAGCGGCTGCTGGAGGCCGAGCAGGCCGGCCAGTCGGCTCCGGCCGGCTCCACCCCGCCCCCGCTCCCGCCGCACGGCGCGCCCGGCGCGCCGGCCCCGGCTCAGGCCCCGGCGTCGCAGCCGCCGACGCCCCCGCTTCCGCCGTCCCAGCCCGTGCCGCCGTGGTCGCCGGGCCTCGGCGCGGCCACGCGGGGCAACGGATTCCCGCCCCCGCCGCCCTCGGCAGGGCCGGGCGCGGCCGGTCGTCCGCGACCGCAGCAGCCGGTGCAGGACGACGATGACGACGACGTCGACCTGTGGTGATCACAGTCCACTGTGGAGGGGAATGCGGTGGCCGTCCCCGGAAGGGGCCGTCCTCCGGAGGGGGACGGCCACCGCGCCACAACGTGTTCCACTGTGGACAGACAAACGGGACTGACGGAGCGGAGCCCCTGAGGCGCGGCCCGGCCGCGCTCCCCGGCCTACTCCGGCTCGCGCAGCGCCTCGGCCAGCGCCGCCCGGCCCGGCACGCCGAGCTTGCGGTACACGCTGGTCAGGTGCATCTCGACCGCCCGCAGGCTGACCACCAGCTCGGCGGCGATGTCCTGGTTCGTCGCGCCGCCCGCCGCGCGCTCGGCCACCAGCCGCTCGGTCCGCGTCAACGCGGCGGGGCCGCTGCGCCGGGGACCTCGCGGCCGGCCGCCGGCGGCGACCAGCGCGGCCCTGGCCCGCTCGGCCAGGGGAGTGGCGCCGCACCGCGCCGCCAGGTCCATCGCGGTCCGCAACACCTCCCGCGCCTCCCTCTGCCGACCCCGCTCCGCGTGCAGCCGCCCCAGGTCCAGCGTCGCCCCCGCCGCGTCGAGCTGGGCGCCGGCCCGCTCGAACAGGCCGACCGCCTCGGTCAACAGCTCCTCGCGGCGCTCGGCCGGCGAGGTCATGGCCACCGACCACAACGCCCGACCCATCGGCCGGGGACTGCCCCAGCGCCGAGCCGCGACCAGGTCCGCCTCGGCCACCTCCCGCGCCCGCTCGTGCTCGCCGAGCGCCAGCAACACCGGGACGGCGGCCGCGCGCCAGTCGTTGGCCGCGGGGTTCTGCCGGTCCCACAGCGCACCCAGCCGACCGGCGTCCGTGACGTCCCGCAGCGCCCCGTCGAGATCACCCCGGGCGGCCAGCACCCGACCCCTGGCGATGAAGTACCCCTCGCACGCCCACGTCTCGCTGACGCTGTCCTCGGGCAACGGCGTGCTCGCGTGCTCCCACGCCTCGTCCACCCTGCCCTGGTCGAGCAGCGTGTCCACCAGCACCCGCAACGGCAGGCCCACCGCGGGACCCCACTGCTCGGCCGGCAGCACCTCCAACGCCGTCCGCGCGCTCCGCTCGGCCTCGGCCAGCCGACCCCGCCAGTGCAGGCTCGACGCCTGGGCCACGTGCAGCAACGCCTCGGCGAACCCGCCGCCCTGCGACCGCGCCTCGACCACCAGCTCGGCCAGCCAGCCGTCGGCCTCCTCGTACTCGTCGGCGCAGATCAGGGCGCTGACCGCGGAGACGAGCACCGCCAACGGCCCACTGCGCGGAATGCCCCCGGCCAACGCCGTCCTGGCCAGGTCCACGACCTCGTCCGCGCTGCTGGAGTACAGGTAGAACGCCGTCGCGATGCCGGCGAGGATCCGCTCCCCGCTGAGCCGGTCGGTGCGGGCAACCCCGCCCGCGCCCGGCGGCGCGTACCGGCTGCCCATCCAACGCCACTGGAGCTGGAGCGCCGCCTCGTCGTCGTACTCGGCCCAGTCCCGATCCGTCGGCGGGTCGGCCAACCGCGCCTGACGCAGGTGGCGCAGGCCGCGTCGGAAGTCACCGATCGCGAGCATCGGGTCGGTGTCGAACCGGGCCACGGCCAACTCGGCGAGCAGCACCGCCGAGGCGTGCTCCCCCCGCGACTCGGCGAGCGCGCGTTCCAGGAAGGTCACGGCCAACGCCGGCTCCCCGCGCCCCATGGCCGCCGACGCGGCCTGCCGCAGTTGCCGCACCGCCCAGGTCGAGCCGGTGACCGGGCTGCGCAACAACTGCTGCGCGACGGTCTCGGCGTCGCCGGCGGCGTGGGTGAGCGTGCGGGTGGCCCGCGAGAGCAGGTCGGCGCGGGCCGCCGGCTCCAGGTCGGCGAGCACCGCGTCCCGCAGCACCGGATCGGTGAAGGCCGCCGGCGAGGCCGACCGCAGCAGCCCGGCGGTGTGCAGGGCGTCGATCGCCCGCGCCGCCACCGACCGGCTCACCTCGGCCACCGCGGCGACGTCCTCGGTCGGCACCGGGTCCCGCAGGGTCGCCAGGGCGGCCAGCGCGGACGCCACGCGCGCGGTCGTCGCCGGCGCCCGGCGCTTCCACCACTCGACCACCCGGTGCACCAGCTCGTCCGGCGGCGCGTCCACACCGGCCACCCGTTTGCCGAGCCGGTCGACGATCTCGTGCACGAGCAGCGGGTTCCCACCGGTCACGCGGGTCAGGGGCGCCGCGAGCCGACGCGCCGTCGCCGCGTCAGCCCGGGTCGCCACCAGCTCCGCCACCGCGTCCTCGGGCAGCGCCGCCAACCGCAGGACCCGGCTCGCGCAGGACACCAGGTGGGCCAGCGGCTCGTTGCCCAGGTCGAACGGGGTGCGCACGGCGCACACCACCAGCAGCGGCAACGGCTCGGCGAGAGTGGACAGCTCCGCCAGCCACCGCAGCGACACCGGATCGGCGTGGTGCACGTCGTCGACGCACAACACCACCGGCCCGTTCCTGGTCAACTCGATGACGGCCTGCGACGCCGCCCACTCCTCCAGATGCCGGCTCGTCGGCTCGGAAGCCCTCAGCTCGGCGTCGCTCAGCTCGGAACACCCCGCGAGCAGGAACTGGTGGGCCACGACACCCGTGGTGTTCGCGTCGGTGGCCGTCGGCTGGCTGCGACGCACCGTCAGCCCGGCCGCCGCCCACTCCCTCCGCGCCGCCGCGAGCAACGCGGTCCTGCCCACGCCCGTGGGCCCCGCCACGAGGACGAGCTGCCCCGCGCCGCAGCGAGCCTGCGTGCCGGCCTCGGCCAGGACACGGAGCTCGTCGAGCCGACCAGCCAGAGGGGCGTGTCCTTCCGAGGTCCCACCGAGTCGGACGGCAGCCATGCCCACCCTTCACACGACAACAAAGATCGACAAGGCAGGCTACCTCACCTCTCGGTGACGACCTCGCCACCGAAGCATTAGGCCAGAGGGGGAGCGCCGAAAGTCTTCGGTACCCACTGTGCCGCGCTCCGCCTACCGTCGGACACGGCCGGCGACCACGCGTCACCACTGGTGGACCCCCGTGTTCGTCCGACCGTCCCAACCCGCCCGCACCCCCGCACCGGGGTGAGTCCGGCGTGCCCGCGACCGTCCGAGGGCGCCCGGCCCGGGCAGACGACGAGGAGCGCACAGTGGGAGAGGTCACCACGAGGGACGTCGCGGTGGCGGTCCACGCCTTCGACCCGATCAGCTACGTCGGCATCACCGGGCTGGTCAGGGACGTGCCGGGGATCCGCCTCGTGCGGGACCAGGAGGTGCCGAGGGCCGAGGTCATCGTGGTCGTGGCCGCCGCCATCGACTCGGAGGTGCTGGCACAGCTCCGCAACCTCGCCCGACGCGGCACCGCGCGCCTGGTGCTGGTGGTCGACGACCTGCGCGAGGCCGACCTGCTCGCCCTCGTCGAGTGCGGGCTCGCCGGCGTCGTCCCGCGCTCGGCCGCCACCGCGCAACGGCTGGCGGCCAGCGTCCTGGCGGCGGCCGAGGGCAGGGGACAGCTTCCGGAGGACCTGCTGGGCGCGCTGTTGCGCCAGGTCAACCGGCTGCAACGGGAGGTGCTGGCCCCCAGGGGCCTCACCGCGTCCGGGCTCGACCCCCGCGAGGTGGATGTCCTGCGCCTGCTCGCGGAGGGGTTCGGCACCGTCGACATCGCCGAGAAGCTCGCCTACTCCGAGCGCACCGTGAAGAACATCGTGCACGGCCTCCTCAACCGACTCGGCCTGCGCAACCGCCCGCACGCCGTCGCGTGGGCGGTCCGCGAAGGACTCATCTGAGGCCAGCTCCCGGCAGCCCACTGTCCGATATGGACACTGTGGGCGCTTCGTCGGCTCCTTCTTACTTCTCCTTCTCCTTCTTCTTCTTCATGCCCCGAAAGTGTTCTTTGCTCCAAACGTGTTCTTCGGTGCTTCGAGGGGTGCGGCGAGGCGGCTGTGTCGCCGAAGGTGGGCAGGACGTGCGGCCGCCACGGACGCGGCCGCGAGCCGACCCGGAAGCGAGCGAGGAGGCGCGGACCGTGCCCAAGGTGTTGATCCTCACCGGCGACGCCGCCGAGGTGCTGGAGGTCATGTACCCCTACCAGCGGCTGCTGGAGGAGGGCTACGAGGTGGACGTCGCGGCGCCCACCCGGAAGCGGTTGCAGTTCGTGGTGCACGACTTCGTCGACGGATTCGACACCTACACCGAGAAACCAGGCCACACCTGGCCCGCCGACCTCGCCTTCGCCGACGTCGACCCCGCCGAGTACGCGGCCGTGGTCGTGCCGGGCGGCCGCGCCCCCGAGTACATCCGCAACAACCCCGACTGCCAACGCATCCTCCGGCACTTCATGACCGAGCAGAAGCCGGTCGCGCACCTGTGCCACGGCGTGCTGGCCCTGACCGCCGCCGGGCTCCTGGAGGGGCGCCGCACGGCCGCCTACCCGGCCCTGGAGCCGGACGTCCGCCAAGCCGGCGCGGAGTTCGTCGACGGCGCGGCGGTGGTGGACGGCCTGATGGTCTCGGCCCGCGCCTGGCCCGACCACCCGTCCTGGATGCGGGAGTTCATGGCGGTCCTCCGCGCCAAGGCCCCCGTCACCTGATCCCTCTCATCGACGACGGAGCACGCCGAGCCGGGACCCTCGCCACCCCTCCCGGCTCGGCCTCCTAACCTCGGAGTCCACGCGCCAGGACGTGGAGCCCACGGTTCCCCGACCGCCGCATGTGTCCCAGTCTCAGAACTGTCATCTTGTCCCGGTCACGGGATCGTCGACGTGGGCGCGGGAAAGCGTGTGTGGCGACTGGCCCCCAACCGCCACGGGGAACGAACCCCCAACCTCTGGTCAGCCCCCACCCGCCCTGGGGGGCGAGCCCTGCTCCAGCCTACCCAGCGGCGATCACCCGAACCACCGGTCAGCCCCAGCCTGTGGACAACTCGGGCGCCTGTGGACAAACCCCGCCCCAACCCGGTGAACCGACACCTCCCCGACAGCTCGGTGGTGGACACTGCAAGGTTCCCCAGCGGATACCCGCCCTTGAAGATCGGCAGATTTCACCGGTGCGGGTCAGAACCACCCCCGCATGCGCGGGGGCTACAGATCCGGAATCTGCCGGCCGGCGGCTACGTCGGACTCACCCCCGCGTGCGCGGGGAGTACACCTGTCGAGCAGCCTGTCCCCGGACGATCCGAGACTCACCCCCGCATGCGCGGGGAGTACAGCAACCGCACGCCCCGCGTGTACGTCCGCTCCGACTCACCCCCGCGTGCGCGGGGATCACGGTCACCATCTCCAGGGCGACGACGGCGAGCCGGACTCACCCCCGCGTGCGCGGGGATCACCGGCATGCCTGAGCACCACGATGCCGCCGGTTCGACTCACCCCCGCGTGCGCGGGGATCACCCTTCGCGACCTGGGGTGATGGGCGGCGTTATCGATTCTTGATGTTCATGCTCGGTTGTGTCCTGTCGTCCTGTCCCGGGGCCTCTCGGCGGGTCACGCGTGATCAGGTTGAGTAGATCATGGTGGGCGGCGGGAGGGTATTCGGCTTTGGCTGGTGGCGTCGGGTGACATGATCCGCCCGTGTCCGTCGCTCGTCGTGATCTTCTGCGGTGGCAGTTCGACCTCACCTGGTCGTTGGTCGAGTTCCACCTGGAGCGGCTCCAGCGGGAGGACTTCCTGTGGGAGCCCGCTGGCCTCTGCTGGACGATGCGTCCCGGCCCCGACGGTGAGTGGGCGCCGGACTGGGCGGAGACCGAGCCCGACCCCGTTCCTGTGCCCACCATCGCCTGGCTGACCTGGCACGTCGGCTGGTGGTGGTCGGTGACGCTGGACCACGTCAACGGGCGGCGGCCCCGCGAGCGGACCGAGATCCGCTGGCCCGGTCCCGGCGAGCCGACCATCGACTGGTTGCGTGCGCTCCGCGTGGAATGGATCGCGGCGCTGGACCGGATGACCGACGCCGAACTGGACGCACCCGCTTGGTTCCCCTGGCCGGAAGGCTCTGGTCAGGTCGTCGCCCACACGGTGGCGTGGGTGAACGCGGAGCTGATGAAGAACGCGGCTGAGATCGGACAACTCCGACTGCTGCGCGCCGCGTCGGCCACATAGGCGGTCCAGGCGCTGCCAGCCCCTCCGAGGGAAACACCCGGGCGCGCGCAGGCGCATGTTCCACCGACCCCCTGCTCGCAGGGATCACCGCCGTGGCGGCGAGGGGACGAGTGGCGGCAGGCCAAAGCGGCAGGGTAAAGCAGTCCACCGCTGGGTTCGGTATCCACGGCGGCCGCTTCCGTCTCTCTTTCTCAGGCGGATGATGCTGGGTGGGCGTGAGGGACGCCCGGCCGGACGACCGCGAGGTCGTGGTGAACCCCAGAGATCGTGGAGCGCGCTGTGAGAGCGACCGGTCCGGCTTCGGTGGAGTACCGGAACCCCTGGTTCCGGGTTCGGCGGCAGACCTACGTCGACGCGCTGGAGCGTCGGCACGACTATCACTACGTGGACAAGGCCGACTCGGTGCTGGTCGTGCCTCGGACCGAGGACGACCGGTACGTCATGGTCGAACTGGAGCGGCCGACCTTCCCCGGCTACCGGGGCACGGAGTTCCCGCAGGGCGGGGTGGAGGACGGCGAGACGGTGGAGATCGCCGCCCTTCGGGAGCTGGTCGAGGAGACCGGGTGGGTCGGGGGCGGCGCGCGGCGGCTCGGCGTGGTCCAGGAGGCCGCCGGCTTCGCCAACTCCAGCATCCACGTCGTGACCGTGACCGCCCTGCGGTGCGAGGTGCCGCGCAGCACCGAGGAGTTCGAGGCCAACCGCCGGCCGCTCCTCGTGCGGCCCGGCGAGATGAACGAGCTGGTCGCCACGGGCGCGGTGCGGGACGCGGCCACGCTGGCCGCCTGCTTCCTGCTGCTCGCCCACGAGTGACAGTGATGGGGGGCGATTCGGCGTCCCCCGGCCGTAGCCTCGGCTCCGCCGACGATCGCCGTCGACCCTGGCGGACCCTGGCCGCGCCGCGCGAACCCGCCGGTCCGGAGGATTTCGACGCCACCGACGGCGTTCGCCTCGCCCCCGCTTTCAGCGCTCATGCCGATGCCCTCGACTGAGACGCGACGACGTCGGCGCACTGGTTGGCGTGCGCCCTGAGGCGGTCGCCCAGCGGGCCTGGCCTCGGTGCGTGGATCGGGGGAAACGGACAACCCTCCCAGCGCGACAGGGCGCGGACGGAGCGAGGGGACAGATTTCGGACGTGCCGTACACTGCCCGCCATGTCGATCGGCAAGGCCGCCTCCGCCCTCGTTCCCCAATTAGTGCGGGACCTGTTGGAGAGATATCGCGAACTGCTGCGGTTCGCGACCGTCGGAGGATTCACCTGCCTGGTCGACAATGGTACGTGGTACGGCCTGAAGCTGACGGTCATGAGCGGCCACCCGGTGAAGGCGAAGGCCGTCGGCATCATTGTCGCGACGATTGTCTCCTATTTCCTGAACCGTGAGTGGTCCTTCTCCCTGAGGGGTGGGAGGAAACGGCACCACGAGGCTGTCCTGTTCTTCGCCGTGAGTGGGCTGGCCACGGCGCTCAACCTGGTCCCGCTGTACGTCTCCCGGTACCTGTTCCACCTCCAGGTCCCCGAGGTCGACCGCCTGACACAGGAGATCGCCGACTTCGCGAGCGGTTCCGTCGTCGGCACGCTGGTCGCGATGGCCTTCCGGTGGTGGGCGCTGCGCAAGTGGGTGTTTCCGCAGGAGAAGGCGCGGCAGGGCGGTTCGGCTCCGGGTTCTGGCGGGCACGTCGCCCACCACGACGTCCGGCGGGCCGACGGTGCCGCCGCGCGACGTCAGCCGGCGACCGCGCAGGTGGGCAACGGGCCGCGCGAGCGGCGCCGGCCGCGTCGGGCCGGCGCGGCCAAGGCCGGGGCCCGGGCCCGGGCCCGGGCGAGGAGGAACGCGCGGCGCCGTCGCAGGGTCAAGGGACGTGGTCGCTGATTCTGAGGGGTGGAGCGCCGGCGCGGACGTCCCGTGTCGGCGTTCTGTCCCGTCAGGAGTGCGTCAGAGAACCCGCCGGGAGTGTTCCCGCAACCCCGTTCGAAGTATTCGGGAACGGAAGAACGGCGTCATCCGCGGGTGAACGCGTTGTCAGGGTGAGTGGGATGTTCTTCCCGTCTGATTCGACCGGCTGTCGACGGTCGCCCGTCACATGATGGGTGCCGAGGGCGGGGCGGAATTTTGGTTCGGCGCGGGCCAATGTCCCGTTATGGTTCGCCAATGACTCCAGAAAACGTGGTTCGCCTGTTCGCCGATCCGGCCCGACTCCGCGTCTTCGCGGCGGTCGTGCTGGGGGCCAGGACCTGGCCGAGGTCATGGCGGCCACCGGTCTGTCCGGTCGGGACGCGTCGGTGGCGCTCCGGAAGCTCCAGGAGGGCGACCTGGTCCGCGCAGAGGGACCCGAACTCCAGGCGTGCGAGGAACACTTCGGGGAACTCGCCCGTCAGGGCACCGCCGTCGTCAGGGAGAAGAACGGCGGTGACGACGCGGAGTCCGATGTCCGACCCTTCGTGCGCGGCGACCGCCTGGCCAGCCTGCCCGCCCAGTCCACGCGACGGATGGCCGTGCTCCGTCACGTCGCGGCGCGCGCGTTTCGAGACCGGGGTCGTCTACGAGGAACACGCGGTGAACGACAGGCTCAGGACGTGGTGCGACGGCGGCGAGGTCGACCACGTCACGATCCGGCGCCACCTCGTCGACGCGGGCATCCTCGTCCGGAAGGACGGGCGCTACTGGCGGCCGGACGAGGGCTGAGCAAGGGGCCGCCGCCGGCGCCCTCGCGTCCCGCGGGTGGCCCTGTCCGCCAACGCCCGCAGGTAGTCGATCAGCTCCTGTGGCTCGTGCACCTCGAACTCGCAGCCCAGCGCGGTCAGGCGGAACGCGAGCCACTCCAGCGTGTCGGCCCGACCGCGCAGGCGGCAGCGTCGCTCGTCGATCGGCTCCAGCTCGCCGGGCGTGGCGCCCAGCCGGCCGGCGACCTCGGCGAGCGGCGCGTGCAGCGTCGCGACCACCTCGTAGGTGGGCGCGAGTGAGTAGAGCGTGCGCTGGACATAGCGGGCCGCGTCCTTGTCCGGGAGCCTCCAGGGTGCGACCCGCACCCCGGTGGGCCTGGGCTCGCGCACGCGGTCGACCCGGAAGGTCCGCCAGTCGTCCCGTTCGGTGTCGTAGGCGACGAGGTACCAGCGGTGTCCCGCCGGGACCAGGCTGTGCGGCTCCACCAGCCGTCGCGACTCGGTCCCGTCGCGGGAGCGGTAGCCGAACCGCACGCGCTCGTGGTTCGTGGCCGCGGCGGCGAGCACGCTCAGGTGCTCCGGATCGACGCTGTCCGGCTCCCCGAACGGCGCCATCGGGACGGTCGCGGCGTTGAGCGCGCCCACCCGGCGGCGCAGGCGGGAGGGCAGCACCTGGTCGAGTTTGGCCAGGGCGGGCACCGACGCCTCCTCGATCCCCGTCACGGCGTGCTTGGTCGCCGTGCGCAGGCCGACCGCGATGGCGACGGCCTCCTTGTCGTCCAGCAATAACGGCGGCATGGCGCTGCCCGCGACCAGCCGGTATCCGCCCGTAGCCCCCATCGTCGACTCGACCGGGTAGCCGAGCTCCCGGAGCCGGTCGACGTCGCGTCGGATGGTGCGCGGGCTGACCTCCAGGCGTTCGGCCAACTCGCTCCCCGGCCACTCACGCGGGGGCTGGAGGAGGGACAACAGACGCAGCAGGCGGCTCGGGTGTCGCTGATGGCACGAGGATGCCGGCGAGATAGGACAGTTCCTGACCTCATACCCCGGTCAAGGTCGACCTGTCGTCCCTGTCGTCGGCTCAGCCCGGCCGGCTCAGCCCGGCCGGTTGAGTCCAGTCGGTTGAGTCCAGTCGGGTCAGTTCGCGGGGTCGCCGCCCCTGAGGACGGTGACGGCGCGGTCGAGCAGGTCGCGCAGGAGGTCGCGCTCCCGCTCGGTGTAGGCGTCCACCAGTCGTCGCTCCACGGCGACCGCCGCCGCGTCGGCCTTCTCCAGCAGGGCCTGCCCGTCGGGCGTCAGCCGGGTGACCAGGACCTGGGCGTGGTCGGCCGACGGCTCGCGCTCCACCAGGCCGCGGGACTCCAGCGTCTTCAGCACCGTGGTCATGCTCTGCGGGGTCACGGAGCAGAAGCGGGCGAGCTTCGCGCCGGAGATGCCGGGGGCGAGGGAGAGCGCGTACATCGCCGCGTACTGCGGCACGGTCAGCCCGAAGGGGCGCAGGGCGCGGGTCTTCTCCGCGATGAGCGCCTGTTCGGCCCGCTTGATGGCGTTGCCGGGCCGCCACGCCACGGCGGCGTTGATCGTCTCCTCGGCTCCCACGGGCGGCCCTCCGTTCCGGTCTGACCGTCAGGGCTCTGATGTGTCCACGAACACTACCACTCGCGTTTGACCTCACCCCCAGGCTGTCGCCATGCTCTGATGAGCATCAAGGTTCTGATGCTCATCAGAGTTCGAGGGGGAACATGATGAACGCGGCCGTCCCGCTCCGACCAGCCCGCGCCCGGACCACCCTGGCCGTGGTGTGCTCGGCGATGCTGCTCGTGCCGATCACCGCCACCGGCGCGGCCGAGGCGTTGGCCGACATCGGGTCCGACCTGCGCGCCGACCTGGACGCCGCGCAGTGGGTGGTGAACGCCTTCTTCCTGACTTTCGCCGCCTTCATGGCGAGCACGGGCGCCATGGCCGACCGGATCGGCCGGCGGCGGATGTTCGCCGCGGGGCTGTCCCTGTTCGTGGCCGCGATGCTCGGCGCGACCGTCGCCCCCACCATCGGGCTGCTCGTCCTGGCCAGGGCGGTGGCCGGAGCCGGGGCCGCCGCGGTCGCCACCAGCGGCAGCGCGCTGCTGGCCCACGCCTTCCCCGAGGGGCCGGGCCGCGCCCGAGCCTTCGCGTTGTTCGGCACGACGCTCGGCGTGGGGCTGGCCTTCGGCTCGGTGATCGCTGGCGCCGCCGTGAGCGCGTGGGGATGGCGCGGCCTGTTCGGACTGGTCGCCGTCCTGCTGCTGCCGTCCCTGGTGGCCACCCGACGGCTCGACGAGTCGCGACTGCCCGTCGCGCACGGGATGGACTGGGGTGGCGCGGTCTCCTTCACCCTCAGCCTGACGGCGTTCGCCTTCGGCGTCGTGGAGGGGCCGGTGTTGGGCTGGGCGCACCCAGCGGTGCTGGGCGCGTTCGCGCTCTGCCTCGTCCTGCTGGCGGCCTTCGTCGTGGTCGAGCGGCGGCACCCGGCGCCCCTGGTCGACCTGTCGTTGCTGGCCCAGCCCCGGTTCGTCGCGCTCTGCTCGATGCCGTTCCTCCTGGCCTTCGGCTTCGTCGCGCTCACCATCGTGCTGCCGCCCTACCTCATGGCCACCCTGGGCTACACCGCCCACGGCGCCGGGCTGGCGTTGCTGCTGCTCACCGGACCGACCCTCGTCCTGCCCCCGCTGACCGGCGTCCTCGCCCGCCGCCTGTCGCAGCGGAGCCTGCTGGTGGCCACCCTGGTGCTGGTCGCGGCCGGCACGGCGACGCTGGCGCTGGTGCCGGGAGGGTCGGGGCCGGTCCCGCTGGCCGTCCCGCTCCTGCTCATCGGCTCCGGGTTCGGCATCTCCCTGGCCATCCTGGACGGCGCCGCGATCTCCTCGGTCGACTCCGCCCGCGCCGGCATGGCCGCCGGTCTGTTCAACACCGTGCGGATCACCGGCGAGGTGGTCGCCCTCGCCGTCCTCGGCGCGCTGATCACCACCCTGACCCGGACCGACCTGGCCGCGCGGTACGGCGAGCCGGTCGCGGCGTCGGCGACGTCCCGGCTGCTGCAAGGGGACATGGTGGGTGCCGTGCCCGCCGGCGTGGCCCCCGCCGCGTTCGCCGAGTCCGCCACGGCCGCGTACGCGGGCGCGCTGCACGTCGCGCTGTGGATCCTCTCCGCCCTGTCGCTGCTCGGCGCGGTCGTGGTCGGTCGGCTCACGGCCACCCGCCGGGAGGACGGCGACACGAAGCCCCGCCTTCGCGCCCGCCCCGCGCGGGCGATCTGACCAGCGACAACGAAAGGAACACCACCATGCCCACCGTCGACGTCCGCGTGTCCGGCGGCACGAGCACAGTCCACTACCTCGTCACCGGCAGCGGCCCCGGCCTGGTGCTCGCACACGGCACCGGGGCCACCGGGGAGACCAACTGGGCCCCGCTCATCGACGCGGTGTCCGACCGGTTCACCATCGTCGCGCCCGACCTGTCCGGCTCGGGGGCCACCACCGACCCCGGCGGCCCGATCCTCGTCGAGGACCTGGTGGCGCAACTCCTCGGCGCCGCCGACCACGCCGGCCTGACCGACTTCCACCTCGCGGGGCACTCGCTGGGCGCCGTCGTCGCCACCGCCGCGGCGGCCGCCCGGCCGGACCGGGTGCGCTCGCTCGTCGTCCACGCCGGTTGGGCCAGGACCGACGCGTGGATGCGGCACCAGTTCGACCTGTGGCTGCGCCTGGCCCGCGCCGACCACGAGCTGCTCGCCCGCCTGCTCCAGGTGACCGCGATGGGCGACGACACGCTGCGCGCGCGGAGTGACGCCGACTTCGCCGCCGCCACCGCCGGGTTCACCGCCTCGCTCGACGGCGCGACGAGCGGGTTCATCCGTCAGACCGAGGCCGACATCGCCGTGGACATCACCTCGGCGCTGCCGAGGATCACCGCGCCCACGCTGGTCGTCGCCAGCGCGGACGACCGGATCGTGCCCCCGCACCACCAGCGGGAACTCGCCGACCTGATCCCGGGGGCCGCGCTCGTGGAGGTCCCCGGCGGGCACGGCCTCCCGTTCGAGAACCCCGACCTGTTCACCACGACCATCGTCGACCACCTCGACCGGCAGGTCATGGCCGCGGCGAGCTGACCCCGGCCGTCGGCGCCGCGCCGCATCGCCTCGCGTGGCGCCGCGTCGACGGCCAGGTGTCTCAGGTGTCCACTCAGGTGTCCACTATGGACAGGCTCGGTCGCCGGGGGCGCCGGCCGGGGACGCGCTCGGCGACCCGGGCGCGGACCGGAGCCGGGACCGGTGGTCCCGGAGGATCTTCGCGGCCTCGTGGGCTCCCCGACGGACGGCGGCGACGAGCTGGCGCTGCCGGCGATGGAACTCCTCGGTGGTCACGGCGATGGAGACCGCGGCCACCACCCCGCCGCTGTCGTCGTGCACGGGGGTGGCCAGGCAGGCCATGCCCGGCGCGGCCTCCTCCACCTCCGTGGCCAACCCCGTCCGCCGGATCAGCCGGAGCTGCGACTCCAGCTCGCGCGGGGAGGTGATGGTGTTCGGCGTGAGCTGGTGCATTCCGTTGGCGGCCAGGTAGCGACGCCGGGCCGAGGCCGACCACGACGACAACAGGACCTTGCCGTGCGCGGTGGCGTGCGCGAACGGGTCGCTGCCGAGGGAGATGCCCCACTCGGCGTCCCGGTCCCTGGGCGCGGTCATGTCCGCGATCACGATCTCGTCGTCGCGGTAGGTCGAGTAGCAGGCGGTGGCCCCCGCGACCCGCTGGAGCTGGCCGAGCAGGCCATGCAGGTCGTCGGTGACGCTCATCTGCCGCCAGAACGCCTGGTTGAGCCAGGACACCTGGTGGCCGAGGACGTAGCCGGCCGACGTGCGGGCCAGGTAGCCGCGCGCCGCGAGCGCCCCGATCAGGTTGTACACAGTGGACAGTCCGCAGCCGACGGCGCGGGCGAGGGCCTTCGCCGTGATCGGCTCCTCCGCCGCGGCGACGGCCTCCAGCACGTCCATCGCCCGGTCCACGGTCCGCACCGGCTCCACCTCCCGTCCCCATCCTCGCCGTTTCGCGGACGACCCCCGCCACCCACCCACCGCCAGGTGTGGCCCGCGCCATGCGCGTGCCAGCCCGCGAGGGGTGGGGCGGGGGTCGTCCGCGCCGGAACCGCCCGTCGGCTCAGCCCTGGGCGGGGGTCAGCTCCGCCATCTCCGACCAGCCGGAGCCCGGCACCTCGACGTTGATGATCTCCGGCTTGGTGGCGATGAACTCGGGCATCCACGCCATGGCGGTGCGGAAGTGCTCGGAGTTCACGTGCTCCTCGCCGGCCTCGGGCGAGGCGAAGGCCTCCAGCAGGACGAACTGGTTCGGCGTCTCGACGCTCCTCGACCACTCGAAGAAGACGTTGCCGGGCTCGTTCCTGGTGGCCTGGGTGAACTCGTCCACGAGCGACAGCCACTCCTCGGCCCGCTCGGGACGGATGGTGAACTTGACCACGATGAAGATCACGAGGTGCTTCCCTTCGTCGCGCTGACATCGAGTTGACGCGTCGGACGTCGACCATCGTGGCCAGGACGCCGGCCGTGGCGGCAGCCGCGCCGCGCCGGATTCCAGCCATTCTGGAAATCACCTCCGATCACGTCCTGGCGTCCTGGCGTCCTGGCGTCCTGGCGTCTCTGGTGGGTCGGCGTCTCGGTGCCTCTGGTGTATCGGCGTCCCGGCGTCCCCGGTGTGTCGGTGTCCCTGGCGTTGGTGTCCCCCTGGTGTCGGGCGCCCGGCACCCCGACGTCCCGGGGCGCGAGGCCGGCGTCGGCCCGTACGGCAGGATCGGGGCCATGGCGCGATGGGTGAGCGGGGTCGGGGTCGACCTGACCGAGCTGGGCGAGGCGTTCCGGACCTTCTGGCAGGAACGGCACCTGGCCACGCTCACCACGTCGCGGCCGGACGGGACGCCCCACGTCGTGCCGGTCGGCGTGACCCTGGACCTGGCCACGGGCACGGCCAGGGTCATCTCCTCCCGCGACTCGCGGAAGGTGCGCAACGTCCTGGCCGCTGGCCCGGAGGGCGCGCTCGTCGCCGTCTGCCAGGTGGACGGTCGGCGGTGGTCGACCCTGGAGGGACGCGCGGTGATCCGGGAGGACCCGGCGGCGGTCGCGGACGCGGAGCTGCGCTACACCGCCCGGTACAAGCCGCCCCGCCAGAACCCGCTGCGCGCCGTGATTGAGATCTCGGTCACCCGGGTGCTCGGCAACGTCTGACCCGCCCGCCCTGACCAGGAACGACGTCCGACCAGACGGGTCGACGGACGGGCGGGGGAGAGGTGGTCGACTACCGTCTCCGCTCGTGTGTTGTCGGGTGAGGGTCACGCGCGTGTGGCGCCTCGCGCCCAGCGGGAACGGAGCGCGGACGTGAGCGGGCAGGAGCCCATCGTCACCGTGGTCGGCATCGGCGCGGACGGGTGGGACGGCCTGTCACCGGCGGCCCGGGAGGCCGTGCTCTCCGCCGAGGTGCTGCTCGGCAGCGCCCGACAACTCGACCTCGTGCCGCCCACCGCCGCCGAGCGGACCACCTGGCCCTCGCCCCTGCTGCCGGCCCTTCCCGGCCTGCTCGCCGCCAACGCCGGCCGCGCGGTGTGCGTGCTCGCCAGTGGCGACCCCATGTTCTTCGGCATCGGCGCGACGCTGACCCGGTTCGTGCCGCCCGAGCGGCTCCGCGTCCTCCCACACCCGTCCTCAGTGTCCCTGGCCTGCGCGCGCCTCGGCTGGGCGCTGGACGCGGTCGAGGTGGTCAGCGTCGTCGGACGTCCGGTGGAGCTGGTGCACCCGGTCGTCCAGCCGGGCCGCAGGGTGCTGGTGCTCAGCGCGGACGGCGACACGCCCTCGCGCATCGCCGAGCTGCTCGTCGAGCGCGGGTTCGGACCCACGGAGATGACCGTGCTGGAGCAGCTCGGCGGGCCGGACGAGCGCCGGGTGCACGGCACCGCCGCCACCTGGGGCGAGCGACAGGTCGCCGCGCTCAACGTGATCGCGCTGCACTGCCGGGCCGAGCCCGAGGCGTCGGTGCTGTCGCGCGTCCCAGGCCTGCCCGACGACGCCTTCGAACACGACGGGCAGCTCACCAAGCGGGAGGTCAGGGCGGTCACCCTCGCCCGGCTCGCGCCCGTGCCCGGCGAGCTGCTGTGGGACGTCGGCGCCGGCGCGGGCAGCATCGCGATCGAGTGGATGCGCACCCATCCGTCCTGCCGCGCGATCGCGGTCGAGCAGCACACCGAGCGGGCCGAGCGGGTCGGCCGCAACGCCGCCGCGTTGGGCGTTCCCGGGCTCCGTGTCGTCACCGGCGCCGCGCCGGACGCCCTGGCCGGGCTCGACCAGCCCCATGCGGTGTTCGTGGGCGGCGGGGTCACCGTTCCCGGTGTGGTGGAGGCGTGCTGGGACGCGCTGCCGCGGGGCGGCCGACTCGTCGCGAACGCCGTGACCATGGAATCCGAGGTCGTCGTGGCCGACTGGTACCGGCGACTGGGCGGCGAGCTGAGCCGGGTCTCCGTCCAGCGCGCCTCACCGGTCGGCGGCTTCACCGGCTGGCGGCCCATGATGCCGGTGACCGTCTGGGCGGTCGCCAAGCGGTGAGGGCGCGGCGCAGCGAAGTCGGGTCCCGCCGGGCTGCCACGCCCCGGCGGACGTGGTGTGTGGAGGCGAGGACATGACCGTTCACTTCATCGGAGCCGGGCCGGGCGCGGCCGACCTCATCACCGTGCGCGGCCAGAAACTGATCGCCGCGTCCCCGGTCTGCCTCTACGCGGGCGCGCTCGTGCCCGAGGACCTGCTCGCGTACTGCCCGGAGGGCGCGCGCCTGGTCGACACGGCGAACCTGACGCTGGACGAGATCCTCGCCGAGATGCTGGCCGCCCACGCCGAGGGCAAGGACGTGGCCCGGCTGCACTCCGGCGACCCGTCGGTGTTCAGCGCGGTGGCCGAGCAGATGCGCCGGCTGGACGCGGCCGGGGTTCCCTACGACGTCACGCCCGGCGTGCCGGCGTTCGCCGCGGCCGCGGCCTCGCTCCACCGTGAGCTGACCGTCCCCGGTGTGGGGCAGACCGTGATCCTCACCCGCACGTCCGCCCGCGCCACCCCGATGCCGCCGGGGGAGGACCTGGCCACCCTCGGCGCGAGCCGGGCGACCATGGTGCTGCACCTGGCGGTGCAGCGGATCGAGCAGGTCGTCGAGGAGCTGATCCCGAACTACGGGGCGGACTGCCCGGTCGCGGTGGTGGCCAGGGCCAGCCGCGAGGACGAGGTCATCCTGCGCGGGACGCTGGCCGACATCGCCGAGCAGGTCCGCGCGGCCGGGATCGTGCGCACCGCGGTGATCGTGGTCGGCCAGGTCCTGACCGCCTCGGCGTTCCCGGACAGCCACCTGTACTCCGCCGACCGCTGCCGCGCCTGACCCGCCGGCTCACTGACAGGGCCGACCGGTGCCCCTGCGGGAATCGTGATCATCACCGTGACGAAACACGGCGGTGACACACTCGCCCTCACGGGCCTGCCGACAACCGTGCCGCTCGACCCGTGCCGATCGCTTCCCCTACCCCAGGTCAGCCCCCACCCGCCCTGGGGGGCGAGCCCCGCTCCAGCCTATCGGCTCCCACCCCTCGGGGGAACGGCATCGTCGTGGCCTGTGGACAACTCGGTCGCCTGTGGACAACTACCCGGGTTTGCGAGAAAACCATTTGACAACCTGGGGGCAGGACCTCGTGGAAGCAGATGAGGACACGCGACGACCGCACCTTGGTGTGAAGGTTCCACGCCTCGGCAGCACTGGTCCGATGAAGATCGCAATCTGTGCTGCTCGATGTGGCGTAACACGGATGAACGCGGCGTCGGCCGTTCGGCTCCGACGCGGATCGCAATCATCACCGTGACAAAACGGGGCAGGATAAGGAGAAGCGGAACCTGTCTGCGGTGAGGGTGAGCCGCTCAGCCAGTTCCGACTGGTTCTCCGGCCCTTGGGCAGCCCCCCACCCTTCCCGGGGGGCGAGCCCCGCTCCAGTCTATCGGCTCCCACCGCTCGGGGGAATGGGATCGCTGTGGCCTGTGGACAACTCGGTCGCCTGTGGACAACTACCCGGGTTTGCGAGAAAACCATTTGACAACTTCGGCGTCTGAGTTTTTCGCGTCCCTGAGGATCAGGTGGAGAATCAAGGGAGTCGCACAGTGTCTAAAGTGGACGAAAAAGATCAGAAGCGTGGCGGCGGTGAAGCACAGCAGGCCTGATCAGGGGGCCGCGGCGCAGGTCGGTGCATCGAGAAGTCAGGATGTGGGAGACACGAGGGCGGACGATGACCGGGGTGACGTGGTGACGGCGCGGGTGCTGGTGTTGGGCGGGACCGGGGAAGCGCGCAGGCTGGCCTCGGTGCTGACCGGCCGACCTGGCCTGAGCGTGGTGTCCTCGCTGGCCGGGCGGGTCGGTGACCCGCGACTGCCCGAGGGGGAGGTCCGGGTGGGCGGCTTCGGCGGTCCGGAAGGCCTCGCCGCCTGGCTGCGTCGCGAACGAGTGAGCGCGGTTGTCGACGCGACCCACCCGTTCGCCCATCGCATGACCGCCTCGGCCGTCCAGGCCGCCCGCGAGGCTGACGTCCCGCTGTTGGTGCTGCGCCGCCCCGGCTGGCAGGAGCGGCCCGGCGACGACTGGCGGTGGGCCGAGTCGGTCGGCCACGCCGCCGCCCTGCTCCCGGGGCTGGGCGAACGCGTGTTCCTCACCATCGGCCGCCAGGGGCTGGCCGCCTTCGCGTCCCTGCGCGACCAGTGGTTCCTCGCGCGCTGCGTCGACCCGCCCGAGCCGCCGCTGCCGCCGAGGCTGGAGGTCGTGCTCGACAGGGGACCGTTCACTGTGGACGGTGAGCTGGCGCTGCTCGGCCGGCACCGGATCGACGTGCTGGTCACCAAGGACAGCGGTGGCGAGATGACCGCCGCGAAGCTCGTCGCCGCGCGCCGTGTCGGCCTGCCGGTCGTGGTGGTGCGTCGGCCACCGCTCCCCGACGGGGTCCCGGTCGAGACCGTGGACTCCGTCGAGGACGCGGTGGCCTGGCTGGACGCCCTGGCGTGCCGGCGTCCCTAGGTGAGCCGACATTCCTAGGCGTGCCGGCGTCCCTAGGTGAGCCGGCGTTCCTAGACGAGCCGACGCGCCTAGGTGAGCCACCACCCCTCTGCGGGCTGGCGTCCTACGCGTGCCGGCCGTTCCTGGGCGAGCCAGCGTGCGCAGGCTGGCCGACGTTCTCAGGCGGGGTAGCGCCGCGGCGTGAACACCACGGTGTCGTCGTTCCCGCGACGCACCACCCGCGTCGTCGAGGACCCGATCATCAGCAGCGTGCGCATGTCGACCTCGTCCGGGTCCAGCTCGGCCAGCGTGGTGACCCGCACCCGCTCCCCGGGGCCGCCCACGTCGCGGCCGACGACCACCACCGTGTCCGGGCCGCGGTGCTCCAGCAGCAGGTCCCGCATGGCCGCGACCTGCCACCGCCGGCTGCGCGACGCCGGGTTGTACAGCGCCAGCACGAGATCCGCCTTGGCCGCCGCGACCAGCCGCTCGGTGATGACCTCCCACGGCTTGAGCCGGTCGGACAGGGAGATCACGCAGAAGTCGTGGCCCAGTGGCGCGCCGACCCGGCTCGCCACCGCCTGCGCCGCCGTCAGGCCGGGCAGTACCCGCACCGGGACGTCGTGGAACCTCGGCTCGCTCGCGACCTCCAGCACCGCGCTGGCCATCGCGAACACCCCGGGGTCGCCCGAGGAGACCACCACGACCCGGGAACCGGCCTGCGCCAGCTCCAACGCGTGTGCGGCCCGTTCGGCCTCCACCCGGTTGTCCGAGGCGTGCCGCCGCTGGCGCGGGTTGGCCGGCACCCGGTCCAGGTACGGGCCGTAGCCCACCAGGTCGTCGGCCGCGGCCAGGGCCTCCTGCGCCTCGGGCGTCAGCCACGGCCGGCCGGCAGGGCCGAGGCCGACCACGACCACCTCGCCCCGCGCGACGCCCCCGTCCCGCTCCGCCGCGCCGGCTCCGGTCGCCGCCAGGTCCCCGGCTGCCGTCAGGTCCCCGGTCGCATCCCGGTTTCCGGTCGCCTCGGGGTTCTGGGCGTTGAGCGGGCTCGGCACCAGCGCGAGCGAGAAGTACGGCACCGTCGCCGGGTCCACCTCGGCCAGCGGCGCGACCCGCTCGCCCTCGGTGGTGGCGCGCTCCACGTACCACGCCTCGTCCAGCCGGCCCGCCTTGTCCAGCGCCGCCCGAACGTTCTCGAAGGTCCGCCCCAGCTTGAGCACCGCCGCCGAGTCCGTGGACGCCAGCCGCTCGGCCAGCGCCTCGGGCGGGAGCGTGCCGGGCAGCACCGTCAGCACCTCGTCCCGCTCGACCAACGGCCGGCCGAGGACGGCGGCGGCCCCGCTGACCGAGGTCACGCCGGGCACGACCTCGGTGGGGTAGCGGTGCGCCAGCCGCTTGTGCATGTGCATGTACGAGCCGTAGAAGAGCGGGTCGCCCTCGGCGAGCACGACGACGTCGCGGCCGGCGTCCAGGTGCGCGGCGAGCCGGGCGGCGCACTCGGCGTAGAACTCGTCCATCGCGCCCTGGTAGCCGCCGGGGTGGTCGGTCGTCTCGGTGGTGACCGGGTAGATCAGCGGTTCCTCGACCTGGTCGCCCCGCAGGTACGGCTCGGCCAGCGCCCGCGCGATGCTGCGGCCGTGCCGGGCGCTGTGGTAGGCGACGACGTCGGCGGCGCCGATCAGCCGGGCCGCCTTCACCGTCACCAGCTCGGGGTCACCAGGACCCAGTCCCACGCCCCAGAGCCGACCGACCCGCGTCTTGCTGCTCACTCTTCCTCGCTCGCGATCGCGTTGATGGCCGCCGCGGTGATGGCGCTGCCGCCCCGCCTCCCGCGCACGACCAGGTACTCCAGCCCGAGGTCGTTGTCGGCCAGCGCCTGCTTGGACTCGGCCGCCCCGATGAAGCCCACGGGGATGCCCAGCACGGCGGCCGGCCGGCCCGCGCCCTCGGCCACCATCTCCAACAGCCGGAACAACGCGGTGGGCGCGTTGCCGATGGCGACGACCGCACCGTCGAGCTGGTCGCGCCACAGCTCCAGCGCGGCGGCGCTGCGCGTCGTGCCCAGCTCGGCGGCCAGGCCCGGCACGCGCGGGTCGGACAGCGTGCAGACCACCGGGTTGTCGGCGGGCAGCCGACGCCGGGTGACGCCGGAGGCGACCATCGCCGCGTCGCAGAGGATCGGCGCGCCCGCGCGCAGCGCGGCCCGCGCGTCGGCGACGACGTTCGGCGACCACGCGATGTCCGCGACCAGGTCGACCATGCCGCAGGCGTGCACCATGCGCACCGCGACCTGGCTCAGGTCGGCCGGCAGCCGGCTCAGGTCGCTCTCCGCGCGGATGGTGGCGAAGGACTGGCGGTAGATCTCCGCGCCGTCCCGGATGTAGTCGATCACTGGTCCCTCCGCGCCGCGTCGACCGCGGCAGCCGTCTCCTCGATGTCGCCGGTCCTGGCCAGGACGTGGCCGTCCCTGGTCACCTCGTAGCCCGCGCCGGTCGCGACCACCTCGACGACCCGCCCCCTCGGGCGGCCGCACCGCCGGCCGCAGCCGACCCAGTGGACCGGCAGCCCGGTGCCGGGTCCCTCGTCCGCGCGACGGGTCACCCACGTGGCGTCGGCGCGGACGTCGGCCATGGCCTTCCCGCAGCCCGGCCGTCCGGCGCAGGCGCTCACCCCGACCCAGGGCGACGCCGGGTCGACGACCAGGCCATGACTGTCCATTGTGGACGACCAGTGCCCCGTCCCGTCCCCGGGGAGGTCGGGGACGACCACCCCGCGCCACGGCGTGACCCGCAGCTCGTCCCCGCCGTCGAGCGCGGCGTCGGCGAGGATGTCCGCCTGCTGGGCCGAGAGTCGCCCGAGTGGCACCAGGACGGCCATGGCGACGCGCCCGTCCCGTTGCCTGATCGATCCTACGGGACCGTGCTGGCGCGGCCGGACCACGAGGGCCGGCCCGGGTTCCGGGGCGCGCCCCAGACGATCGGCCAGACGGGTGAGAATCCGCGCGGGTCCGTCCTCCAGTTCGGCGATCAGTTCGGCGATCCGCCAGGCGCGGGAACCCCGCGCCGCCCGCTCGGCGAGGAAGGCCGACGCGGCGGCGAGCATGGTGTCCACGGCCTCCTCGACCGACACGCGCAGGCCGGTGTCCTCACCGGACAGCAGCACGGCGGCGCGCCCGAGGTCCAGCGCCAGCACGCCCACGTCGCCGTCGAGCCCCGCGACGTCGCCGCGCCCGTCGTCCACCGTGAACAGGAACCGGCCCGACAGCTCCGCCAACTCGGGGCGGGCGCGCAACTCCTGGTCAAGATCTGTCACCAGTGGACGGACGTCCCACGCGCCCTGCCCGTCCCTGCCGCTCAACGGCGAGGCCAGGATGTTGCGCACCCGCTCGTGCGTGGTCGACGGCAGCAGCCCCGCCTCGGCGAGCCGGGCCGCCAGCAGCGGCTCAGCGCCGGGAGCGAGCCCCCTGAGCTGGATGTTTCCCCGCGAGGTCAGTTCGAGGTGCCCGTCGCCCAGCTCCGCCGCGGCCGCCGCCAGCGCCCGCATCTGCCGCGCCGAGAGCGCGCCGCCCGGCGCCCGCACCCTGGCCAGTCCGCCGTCGGCCGCCTGGTGCGCCCGCAACGCGCCGGGACAGGCGTCCGGCCGGGTCCGGCCGGGGCCGGGGTCCGACCCCGGTGACAGGTCCTTGACGGGCGAGACGTGGGACACGGCGGGGATGCTACTTGCGGTGTTGCCGGGATCAGGGTGCCTGTCGGTAGGGTCACCCCCGGCGGCAGAGGGAGGAAGCCGGTGCGACTCCGGCGCGGTCCCGCCACTGTCACCGGGGAGCGAACCCCACGGCACGGCCACGGCCCACCAGGGCGGGAAGGCCGGGGTGAGCGTCGATCCGGGAGCCAGGAGACTCCCGGCCGCCACACCCCGACGACTCTGGGGCGAGGACCCCGAGGGAGGACCGTGTGAGCCACGACGTGCCATCGCGTCAGCCGGCAGCGGGTGCCCCGCAGGACACCGGCGCCGACGCCCCGCAGGGCGCGATCCTGCTGTTGTCGACCTCCGACACCGACCTGCTCAGCGCCCGCGCCAGCGGCGCTGACTACCGGCTGGGCAACCCGGCCCGCCTCACCGTCGACGACCTGCCGGCCCTGCTGGAGGGCGTCGACCTCGTCGTCGTCCGCATCCTCGGCGGGCGCAGGGCCTGGGAGGAGGGGCTGGACGCGCTGCTCGCCGGCCCCCGCCCCGTCGTCGTGCTCGGCGGCGAGCAGGCCCCGGACGCCGAGCTGATGGAGCTGTCCACCGTGCCGGCCGGTGTCTGCGCGGAGGCGCACGCCTACCTCGCCCACGGTGGCCCCGCGAACCTCGCCGAGCTGCACCACTTCCTGTCCGACACCGTGCTGTTGACCGGCCACGGCTTCGCGCCGCCCACCGAGACCCCCACGTGGGGCGTGCTGGAGCGCGCCGCGCGCCGCACCGAGGGGCCGGTCGTCGGCGTGCTGTACTACCGCGCCCACCACGTCGCGGGGAACACCGCGTTCGTCGAGGCGCTGTGCGAGGCGATCGAGGACGCGGGCGGGCAGGCGCTCCCGGTGTTCTGCGCCTCGCTGCGCACGGCCGAGCCCGAGCTGCTGGAGACGCTGGGCCGGGCCGACGCGCTGGTCGTCACCGTGCTCGCCGCCGGCGGCACCAGGCCCGCCGCGGCCTCGGCCGGCGAGGACGACGAGACCTGGGACGTCGGCGCGTTGGCCGCGCTGGATGTGCCGATCCTCCAGGGGCTGTGCCTGACCACGCCGCGTTCGGCGTGGGAGGAGAACGACGACGGCCTGTCCCCGCTGGACACCGCGTCGCAGGTGGCGATCCCCGAGTTCGACGGCCGGATCATCACGGTTCCCTTCTCCTTCAAGGAGATCGACGAGGACGGGCTGACCGTCTACGTCGCCGACCGCGAGCGCGCCTCGCGCGTGGCCGGCATCGCCGTCCGGCACGCGAGGTTGCGGCACATCCCCGCCGAGCGCCGCCGGATCGCCGTGGTGCTGTCGGCCTACCCGACCAAGCACTCCCGCATCGGCAACGCCGTCGGCCTGGACACGCCGGCCAGCGTCGTCCGCCTTCTGGCCGCCCTGCGGGAGCGCGGCTACGACATCGGCCCGGCCGAGGGCCCCGACGCCCTGCCGGGCGTGTCCACCCAGGACGGCGACGAGCTGATCCACGCGCTCATCGCCGCCGGCGGCCAGGACCAGGACTGGCTCACCGAGGAGCAGCTCACCGGCAACCCGGTGCGCATCTCCGCCGCGCGGTACCGCGCGTGGTACCAGACGCTGCCCGAGGACCTGCGCGAGGACATCGAGCGGCACTGGGGCGCCCCGCCGGGTGAGCTGTTCGTCGACCGCTCGCGCGACAAGGACGGCGAGATCGTGCTCGCGGCGCTGCGCGCGGGCAACGTGGTCGTCCTGGTGCAGCCGCCGCGCGGCTTCGGGGAGAACCCGATCGCGATCTACCACGACCCCGACCTGCCGCCCAGCCACCACTACCTCGCGGCCTACCGCTGGCTGGAGGACGAGTTCGGCGCCGACGCCGTCGTGCACGTCGGCAAGCACGGCAACCTGGAGTGGCTGCCGGGCAAGGCGGCCGGCATGTCCGCCTCCTGCGGCCCCGACGCCGCCCTGGGCGACCTGCCGCTGATCTACCCGTTCCTGGTCAACGACCCGGGCGAGGGCACGCAGGCCAAGCGCCGCGCGCACGCGACCCTGGTCGACCACCTGGTGCCGCCGATGGCCAGGGCCGACAGCTACGGCGACATCGCCAGGCTGGAGCAGTTGCTCGACGAGCACGCGAACATCGCGGCGATGGACCCGGCCAAGCTGCCGGCGATCCGCGCCCAGATCTGGACGTTGATCCAGGCCGCGCGCCTGGACCACGACCTGGGGATCGCGGACCGGCCGCACGACGCCGAGTTCGACGACTTCCTGCTGCACGTCGACGGCTGGCTGTGCGAGATCAAGGACGTGCAGATCCGGGACGGCCTGCACGTGCTGGGCGAGGCGCCCACCGGCGAGACCAGGGTCAACCTCGTGCTGGCCATGCTGAGGGCCCGACAGATGTGGGCCGGCCAGGTCGCGGCGCTGCCCGGCCTGCGCGAGGCGCTGGGCATGGCCGAGGACGGCAGCGCCGGCCGCACCGCCACCGACGAGACCGAGGCCACGGCGCACGCGCTCGTCGCCGCGATGGAGGAGCGCGGCTGGGACCCGGCCGCCGCCGAGGACGTCTGCCGGTCGGTCCTCGACCGGTCCGACGAGCTGGTCGCCAAGGTCCTGCGCTTCGCGGCCACCGAGGTCGTGCCCCGGCTGGACCGCACCACCGACGAGATGGACGCGGTGCTGCACGCGCTCGACGGCGGCTACGTGCCGGCCGGCCCGAGCGGCTCGCCGCTGCGCGGCCTGATCAACGTGCTGCCCACGGGCCGCAACTTCTACTCGGTCGACCCCAAGGCCGTGCCCAGCCGGCTGGCGTGGGAGACCGGCCAGGCCATGGCGGACTCGCTGCTGGAGCGCTACCGCGCCGACCACGGCGAGTGGCCCCGTTCGGTCGGCCTGTCGGTGTGGGGCACCAGCGCGATGCGCACCGCCGGTGACGACGCGGCCGAGGTGCTGGCCCTGCTCGGTGTCCGCCCGGTGTGGGACGAGCAGTCCCGCAGGGTCACCGGGCTGGAGGTCGTGCCGCTGGAGGAGCTGGGCCGGCCGAGGATCGACGTGACCGTCCGCATCAGCGGCTTCTTCCGGGACGCGTTCCCGCACGTGGTGGCCCTGATCGACGACGCGGTCCGGCTGGTCGCCGACCTCGACGAGCCCGAGGACCAGAACTACGTGCTGGCCCACGTCCGCGCCGACCGGGAGCGGCACGGCGACGAGCGGCGCGCGACGATGCGGATCTTCGGTTCGAAGCCGGGCTCCTACGGCGCGGGCATCCTGCCGTTGATCGACAGCCGGAACTGGCGGGACGACGCGGACCTGGCCGAGGTCTACGCGGTCTGGGGCGGTTTCGCCTACGGCCGCGGCCTGGACGGCGTGCCGGCCAGGGAGGACATGGAGACCACGTACAAGCGGATCACGGTCGCCGCCAAGAACGTCGACACCCGCGAGCACGACATCCTCGACTCGGACGACTACTACCAGTACCACGGCGGCATGGTCGCCACGATCCGTGCGCTCACCGGGAAGACGCCGACGGCCTACATCGGCGACAGCACCCGGCCGGACTCGGTCCGCACCAGGGCGCTCACCGAGGAGACCAACCGGATTTTCCGGGCGCGCGTGGTGAACCCGAGGTGGCTGGCCGCGATGCGCCGGCACGGCTACAAGGGCGCGTTCGAGCTGGCGGCGACGGTGGACTACCTGTTCGGGTACGACGCCACCACCAACGTGGTCGCCGACTGGATGTACGAGAAGGTCGCCGAGAGCTACGTGCTCGACGAGGAGAACCAGCGGTTCCTGACCCAGTCGAATCCGTGGGCGTTGCATGGCATCGCCGAGCGCCTGCTGGAGGCGGCCGACCGGGGCATGTGGGAGAAGCCGGAGCAGGCCACCCTCGACGCGCTGCGCGAGGTGTACCTGCGGACCGAGGGCGACCTTGAGGACGACGAGAGGTGAACGAGCGGCCATGACCGTGGTGTTGGGTATCGAGACCTCCTGCGACGAGACCGGTGTCGGCCTCGTCAGGGACGGCGTGCTGCTCGGCGACGCCCTGTCGTCCAGCATGGCCGAGCACGTCCGCTTCGGCGGGGTCGTGCCGGAGATCGCTGCCCGCGCCCACGTCTCCGCGCTCGTGCCCTGCGTCCGCGAGGCTTTGGCCTCGGCCCGGCTCACCCTCGACGACGTGGGGGCGGTGGCGGTCACGTCCGGTCCGGGACTGTCCACCGCCCTGCACGTCGGGGTGGGCGCGGCCAAGGCGTACGCCCAGGCGCTGGGCGTGCCGATGTACGCGGTGCACCACCTGGCGGGGCACGCCGCGGCCGACACCCTCGCCCACGGCGAGCTTCCGTCCCGCAGCGTGGTGTTGATCGTCTCGGGCGGGCACACCTCGCTGCTGCTGGTGCGTGACCTGGTGCGTGACCCGGTCGTGCACCTGTCGGACACGATGGACGACGCGGCGGGGGAGGCGTTCGACAAGGTCGCGCGCCTCCTCGGCCTGCCCTACCCCGGCGGCCCGGCGATCGACAGGGCGGCCAGGGAGGGCGACCCGACGGCGGTGGCCTTCCCCCGTCCGCTCACCGGCCGGAACGACCCGCCGCTGGGTTTCTCCTTCTCGGGGCTGAAGACCGCCGTCGCCCGGCACGTCGAGGCGGCCGCCGCGGCGGGGCGGGAGCTGTCCGTGCCCGACGTGGCCGCGAGCTTCCAGGAGGCGGTGGCGGACACGCTGACGCTCAAGGCGATCCGGGCGTGCCGGGAGCACGACGTGTCGACCCTGGTGATCGTCGGTGGGGTGGCCGCGAACAGCAGGGTCCGCGCCCTGGCCGAGCAGCGCTGCGCCGAGGCCGGCATCGAGCTGCGGGTGCCGCCGATCCGGCTCTGCACCGACAACGGCGCGATGATCGCCGCCGTCGGCGACCTCCTGGTCCGCGCGGGCGCGCGGCCGTCGGACGCCCGCCTGTCGGTCCAGCCGAGCGTGGAGCTGACCTGGGCGCAGCTCGACCCCACCGCCGACCCGGACGACGCCGAGCCCAGCGTCGCCTGACCCACCGCCGGTCCACATCCCGGTGGTCGATCGGGTGTGACGTGTCCCGTGAGGACGAGTGTCCTCACGGGACACTTCCGTCTTCAGGGTCGGACACCGCCCACGCGTGCTGACACCGCGCGGGGATCGGCATCTCTCGCGCTGGACGCGCACGCGAAGCGAGCGTCCCTCATGGACGCTCAAGCGCGGTCACCTGCCCTGAGAACGCCCTCGCCGGTCCTGCTCGACCTCGCGGCCTGACCGACGTCCAGCGCTGGCCGTCGAACCCGGGAGAACGGCGGCCGCCGGCCGTCCCACGCCGGGGAGGAGGCAGTGGATCACATGTGATCCGGGGAAGACGGGCGGGTTACTTCCGGTCGCCTCACCGGGTGGCGGCGCTCAAGAGCCCCAGACGGCGTCCCGAGGTGATGGTGATGTGCCACGGCGGTCCGATGTTCACTCGGGTGAGGGGTTCTGCCTTGACCGTTCCTGGTCTCGTCACGACGGTTCCCGGCCACGCCCGACCCGTCCCCTGCGGCGACCCGCCGGGGCGTCCGGTTCCCCCGCGTGGCGCGACCGCGACCGGCGGTCCGCGGTCGCTTCTTCCGGGAGGTCGGGTGAGCAACCGATGAGCACGAGCACGAACACCGCGGCCGCGCCCGTCGCGGGTCGGCAGGTCGTCGCCGCCTACGACCACCTCGCGCCCCTGATCGCCAGGTACTGGGGCCCCGACCTCCACCACGGCTACTGGACCGGCCCCGAGGACGACAGCCCGATCGAGGTGGCCACCGCCCGGCTCACCACGCTCGTCGTGGGCCGCCTCGGCGTCGGTCCCGGCGACCGCGTCCTCGACCTCGGGTGCGGTCACGGCGCGGCGACGGTCGAGGCGGCCAAGGCCACCGGCGCGGAGGTGGTCGGCGTCGACGTCAACCCGCGCGCGCTGGCGGACGCCCGGCGGCGCGCCGACATGGCCGGCCTGGCCGACCTGGTCACGTTCGTCGAGTGCGACGCGCTCGACACGCCGTTCCCCGACGGCGCCTTCGACGCGGTCCTCGCGTTCGAGTCCACCCCGCACTTCGCGCTCTCCGAGGTGTTCCCGGAGATCGCCCGCCTGCTCCGCCCGCGAGGGCGGCTGGTCGTCGAGACGCCGTTCCTGCGGACGCCCGTGGACGACGACCTCCTCCGCCGGGTCGCGGAGTTCTTCGACCTCCTCCCGATGACCGCGCTGGGGACGCTCGGCGCGCACTTCCGCCTGCTGCGCGAGGCCGGGCTGGACGTCGTCGAGTTCGTCGACGTCACCGAGCACGTCGGGTGCTCGTTCACCCGGCTCGTCGCGCGCCTGCGCGACCACCGCGCCGACCTGGAGCGGGAGTACGGCGTCGACGAGACCGCCAGGGTGCTGCGGGCCTTCGCGGACTGGGCCGCGGCGCCGGAGCTGGCGCACATGATCCTCGTGGCGCGGCGGGCCGACCGTGCCTGAGCGCGCCGCCGTCCCGCCCCGCTCCGGGAAAGCAGTCCGCCAGGGGTCCCGGCGCGGCGCGCCCGAGGCGGGCAGGGCAGGGGTCCGTCGCGCGCGGGGAGGGCCGGACGCGGTGGACGTGGCGGTGCTCGGCACCGGCGCCATGGGCGCCGCCGTGGCCAGGGCCTGCGCGGGAGCCGGGCTGTCGGTCGCGGTGTGGAACCGGAGCGCGGACCGCGCGCAGGCGCTGGTCGGCCCGAACATCACCCGGTGCCGCACCGTCGAGGAGGCGGTGCGGTCCAGCCGCACGGTGGTGCTGGCCCTGCTCGGCTACGACGTCGCCCGCGAGGTGTTGGAACCGGCGGGGGCGTGTCTGGGCGGCCGGCTCGTCGTGCAGACCGCGAGTGGCTCCCGCGACGACGTCGCCCCGTTCGTGACGTGGGTCGAGGGCGTGGGAGGGCGGTGCCTGGAGGCGGCCTTCCTCGGTCACCCGCGGACCGTCGGCACCCCGGACTGCCACACCGTCTACTCAGGACCGGAGGAGTACTACGAGGAGATCGCCCCGCTGCGCAGGGCGTTGGGCGGCCTCTCGGTCCACCTCGGCCCCGACATCCGCTGCGCCAAGGCGTACCTCATGGTCGCGGCCGTCTGGTACTACGCGGCCGTCAACGGATTCCTTGAATGCGTCGCCTTCGCCACGCGCACCGGAGTTCCGCTGGAGGCGTTCGCGAAGTCCGTTCCACTGCACCAGGCGGGCGTCCAGCAGACCGTCGACGTCGGCGTGGAGCTGCTGGAGCGGGGCGACTACCGGCACGAGCAGGCCCCGCTGACGACGCACCTGGACGTGTTGCGGCAGCTCGCGTCGTTCGCCGAGGAGAGCGGCATCACCCGGTCCTTCCTCCCCGTCCTGCGCGACCGGGTGCGTCAGGCGCTCGACGACGGATTCCACAGTGAACACATCACCGTCCTCTGTGAACAGTTCCCGCGCCCGACGGTCCACCTGTGAGGTTGGGGTGGGCGCGGGAACCGAGCTGGGCCCCGGGGGCGCGCACGAGCTTGTCGAGCGGTGGGCGGCGCTTGCACCGGACCGGCCCGCCCTCGTCCACGCCGGCCGCGAGGTCGGCTACGGCGAGTTGGACACCAGGGCCGCCCGCCTCGCCGCCCGCCTGCGCGCCCACGGCGTCGGCCCCGAGGTCGTCGTCGCCCTCCTGGTCGACCGGCCGGTCGAGCTGGTCGTCGCGGTGCTCGCGGTGTGGAAGGCCGGGGGCGCCTACGTGCCGCTGACCCGCGCGCAACCGGCGAGCCGGACCGCCATGGCGCTGGCCGACACCGGGGCCGCCGTCCTCGTCGCCGACCAGGACCCGCCCGTCGCGCTCCCCGGCCACGTCCGGCACGTCGTGCGCCTCGACCGGGGCGACGGCGCCACCGAGCCCACCGAGCCCACCGAGCCTGACGGGCCTGACGGGTCCGGCCAACCCGACGAGCCAGAGGGAACCGACGAGCCCGACGCGTCCCCTGCGGCGGATGCGGTGAAACCCCGGGTGAGCGGCCGGAACCTGGCCTACGTCCTCTACACCTCCGGCTCCACCGGCACGCCCAAGGGTGTGCTCGTGGAGCACGCCGGCGTGGTCAACCTCGCGGTCGGGTTGGCCAGCCGGTTCGGCGACCTCGCGGGCGCCCGCGTCCTCCGGTTCGCGCCGATCACCTTCGACGCCTCGGTGTGGGAGCTGGCGATGAGCCTCCTCAACGGGGGCACGCTCTGCCTGCCGTCGGCGGGGTCGTCCCTGACCGGCGCGGACCTGGCCCGCGCCCTCCGGGAGCACCGGGCCACCCACTTCTCGGCCTCGCCGTCGCTGCTCGCCTCGCTCCCGGCGACCGACCCGCCGCCGGTGGCCACCCTGGTGGCCGGCGGCGAGGCGTTGCCGGAGTTCCTGGTGCGCCGCTGGGCCGGCCGCGTCCGCCTGTTCAACGCCTACGGCCCCACCGAGGCGACGGTGAGCGCGACCGCGGGCCGGTGCGCGGACCAGCCGGGGAAGCCGACGCTGGGCGCGGTCCTGCCCGGGGTCGCGCTGTACGTCCTCGACGAGGCTGGGCGGCCCTCGGCCCCCGGCGCGATCGGCGAGCTGTACGTGGGCGGGGCCGGCGTCGCCCGCGGCTACCTCAACCGCCCGGACCTGACCGCACTGAGGTTCCTGCCCGACCCCTTCTCCTGTCGGCCGGGTGCGCGGATGTACCGCACCGGCGACCTGGGTCGTCGGCGGCCCGACGGGCAGGTCGAGTTCGTGGGCCGGGTCGACCACCAGATCAAGGTCAGGGGGTTCCGGGTCGAGCCGGGCGAGGTGGAGGAGGCGCTGCGCGCCCATCCCCACGTCGCGAACGCGGTCGTCACGACGACCGACGCCGTCGTCACCACCAGGGACGCCGTCGTCACCACCAGGGATGGCGTCGTCACCACCAGGGATGGCGTCGCCGACCACCGACGGCTGGTCGCCTACCTGGAGGTGCCCGACCGCCGCCCGGTGCCGGTCCCCGAGCTGCGCGCGTTCCTGGCCACCCGACTGCCGGACTACCTGGTGCCGTCGGTGTTCGTCGCGCTCGACCGCCTCCCCCTCACCCCGCACGGCAAGGTGGACCGGGCGGCCCTGCCCGCGCCCGGCGCGAGCCGGCCGCCGCTCGGCCACGACTACGCGCCCCCGCGCGGGGACACCGAGCGGGCGCTGGCCCGGCTGTGGGCGCGGGTGCTGGGGCTGGACCGGGTCGGCGCGACCGACGACTTCTTCGCGTTGGGCGGCACCTCGCTCGACCTCGCGCGGCTGCGTGAGGAGATCTCGGCGCGCTGGCGAGCGCGCGTGTCCACGGCCGACCTCGTGCGGGCCCACAACGTCCGGCTCCTCGCCGCGCGTCTGGACGGCGTCGACGGTCCCGGCGGCGCCGACGGTCCGGCCGTGCCCGGGGGCGGGCGGTCCGGCGCCGACGTGCCGCCGGTGCGGGACCACCGCGCGCGGACGAGCCAACGCCTGCGGGCACGCCGACGGAAAGGATGACGGTTGAAGGTGGAGGACAGGGAGCAGACGGCTCTCGACATCGCGGTCGTCGGGATGAGCTGCCGGTTTCCCGGCGCACCCACCCTCGACGCCTACTGGCGGCTCGTCGCCGAGGGCCGCGAGGGCATCTCCCGGCTCAGCCGCGAGGAGATGCGGGCGGCCGGAGCCGACGACGACCGGCTCGGCCACCCCGACCTGGTCCCCGCGGCGGGGATCGTGCCCGACGGCGAGGACTTCGACGCCACCTTCTTCGGGTACTCGGCGCGCGAGGCCGCCCTGATCGACCCCCAGCAACGGATGTTCCTCCAGGCCGCGTGGCACGCGCTGGAGGACGCCGGCCACGCCCCGGACACCTTCCCCGGCCGGGTCGGTGTCTACGCGGGACAGACGATGGGCACCTACCACCGGGTGGACCTCGGCGCGTTCCTCGGCACCTCCAGTGACCTGCTGATGTCCGCCAACGACAAGGACTTCCTGCCGACCCGCGTGTCCTACAAGCTCGGCCTGACCGGACCGAGCATCGCCGTGCAGACCGCCTGCTCGACGTCGTTGGTCGCCATTCACCTCGCCTGCCAGGCGCTGCTGACCTTCGACTGCGACATGGCCCTGGCCGGCGGCGTGTCGTGGACGCCGTTGCGGCGCATGGGTTATCTCCGGCGGGACAACGGGATCTGGTCGGTCGACGGGCACGTGCGGCCCTTCGACGAGGCGGGCACGGGGTTCGTGCCGGCCGACGGCCTCGGCGTGGTGGTGCTGCGGCGGATGGCCGACGCCCTGGCCAGCGGCGACCGGATCTACGCCGTGGTCAGGGGCGGGGCGGTGACCAACGACGGCGCGGCCAGGCTCAGCTACGTCGCGCCCGGTGTGCTCGGCCAGGCGGCGGCGGTCCGCGACGCGCTCACCGCGGCCAACGTCGCCCCCGACACCGTCGGCTACGTCGAGGCGCACGGCACCGCCACCGCCGTCGGGGACGTCGTGGAGGTCACCGCCCTGACCGAGGCCTACCGCGCGGCCGGCGCGACCGGGGTGGGCTTCTGCGGCCTCGGCTCGGTCAAGGCCAACATCGGGCACACCGACGCCGCGGCCGGGGTCGCCGGTTTCATCAAGGCGGCGCTGATGCTGCACCACCGGTACCTGCCGCCCAGCCCGCACTTCCGCCGCCCCAACCCGGAGATCGACTTCGCGAGCAGCCCGTTCCAGCCGCGCGTCGACGGCGGACCGTGGCCGTCGGCGGCCCATCCCCGGCGCGTCGCCGTCAGCTCCTTCGGCATCGGCGGCACCAACGCGCACGTCATCCTGGAGGAGGCCCCACCGCGCCCGCCGTCGGGGCCGAGCCGCCCGTGGCAGCTCGTGACGTTGTCCGCGCGTGACGTCGAGGCGCTCCAGGCCGACGCCGAGGAGTGCGGGCGGTTCCTGCGCGACCGCGAGGCCGACCTCGCCGACGTCGCCTACACGCTGGCCGTCGGCCGTCGCCAGTTCGGCCGACGGCTGGCCGGGGTGTTCCCGGACCGCGAGACGGCGGTGCGCTCCCTCTGCGCGCCGTCGGTGGACGACGCGCGGCTGGTGGTCGGCGACGCCCACCTCGGGCCGCCGGACGACCTCGTGTTCATGTTCCCCGGCGGCGGCGCGCAGTACCGCGACATGGGGCGCGGCCTCTACCAGCACTACCCGGTCTACCGGGAGGCCGTGGACGAGTGCCTCGGCCTGCTGGCCGACCCCGTGCTGGCCGACCCCGTGCTGGCCGATCTCGTCCGCGCGGCGTTGTTCTTCGACCACCCGCTCGCGGCCGAGCTGGGGGCGGCGGCGATCGAGGACCCGACGAGTGCCCTGCCCGCGCTGTTCGTCACCGAGGTCGCGCTCGGCCGGCTGCTGACCGCGCTGGGGCTGCGGCCCACGGTGTTCCTCGGCCACAGCCTCGGCGAGTACGCCGCCGCCCACTTCGCGGGTGTGTTCACGCTGCGCGACGCGCTGGCCGTGGTGGTCGAGCGGGGACGGATCCTCGCCGCGCTCTCGGACGGGGCGATGCTCAGCGTCGCCGCCGCCGAGCACGAGATCCGGCCGTTCCTGACCGGGACGCTGTCGCTGTGCGCGGTGAACGGCCCGGCGTTGTGCGTGGTGGCCGGCCCGGCCGACCAGATCAGGACGCTGCGGCGGCAGCTCACCGCGCAGGGGGTGTCCTGCCAAGCGCTCCCGCTGACCACCGCCGCCCACTCCGAGCTGGTGGAGTCCGGCCTCCCCGAGTTCCGCCGGTTCCTGTCCGGGATCCCGCTGCGCCCGCCCACCGCGCCTCTGGTGTCCAATGTGTACGGTCGCGTGGTCGGTGACGAGGTGGCCGACCCCGAGTACTGGGTGACCCACCTCCGCACGACCGTCCGGTTCGCCGAGGGGTTGGAGCACGTCCTGGCCAGGGGCCGCGCGGCGCTGGTCGAGGTCGGCCCCGGCACGACGCTGGCCACCCTCGCGCGGGCCGCGCTCGGCGGCGCGCCCGACGTGCTGGTGGTCAGCGCGACCCGGCACCCGCAGGAACGCCGCGACGACGTGGAGGTGCTGCTCGACGCGGTGGGCCGGCTGTGGGTGTCCGGTGTGGACGTTGACGTGTCCGCGCTGTACCGGGACGAGCGGCGCGCCAGGGTCCCCTCGGTGCGCTACTCCTTCGCCCCGACGCCCTGCCGGCTTGACCGGAGCGGGTCGCCGTCCGCCCCGGCCCGGCCCCGGCCGCGGCCCACGCGGCCGAGGGACTGGCTCTACGCCGTCGACTGGCGGCGCTCGGTCGACCTGACGCGCCCCGACCTGCACGCCGTGGCCCGCGGCGGGGGGTGGCTGGTCCTGTCGGACCACTCGCCGCTGGCCGACCGGGTCGTGGCCGTCCTGCGCCGGCACGGGGCGGAGCCGGTGGTGGCGACACCGGGCACGGACTTCCGGCGGACCGGCGCCACCGACGTCGAACTCCCCCCGGAGGAGACCGGGCACTACCCCGTGTTGTTCTCGCTCGTCGGCGACCAGGACCGGCCGTTGCGGATCGTCGATCTCTGGTCCCGGCCGGAACGCGCCGAGTTCGGCCCCGACCTGGCCAGCGTGATCGGGGTCGCCCGGGGCGCGGCGGGCGGGACGCGGCCCGTGGAGCTGTGCGTCGTGACCAGGGGAGCGTTCTCGGTCACCGGAGGGGAGCGGCTCAGCCCCCGCGCGGCGTGCGCCGTGGGCGCCAGCCGCGTGCTGCCCCACGAGATCAGCGCCCTGTCGGTCACCGTCGTCGACCTCGACCCGGGGGAGGTCGACGCGGCCGGGACGCCCGACCAGGACCAGCTCGCGCGCGACCTGCTCAGCGAGTTCGCCCGCCCCCAGGCCGAGGAGCCCGTCGCCCTGCGGGGCGGCCGGCGCTGGGTGCGGCGGTTCCTGTCGCTGGCCGACCACGAGCTGCCCCCGGCGCCGCTGCGGCCGCGCGGCGTCTACGTCGTCACCGGGGGGCTCGGCGGCGTGGGTCTGCGGGTGGCCGAGCACCTGGCCACGACCCGTCACGCGCGGGTGGTCCTCATCGGGCGCCACGCCGGCCCCGAGGACCTCGACGTCGGCACGGCGCGGGGCGACGGCGTGCGCCGCCTGCTCGCGCTCGGCGCCGACGTGACCGTCCACGCCGCCGACGTCGCCGACCGCACCCGGATCAAGGACGTCCTCAGCGAGGTGCTGGAGCGCTTCGGCGCCGTCCACGGCGTGGTGCACGCCGCCGGCGTGGCCGGGGGCGGCATGGCGCAGCTCCTCGGTCACGCCGACGTGGCCGAGGCCCTGCGCGCCAAGGTGGACGGGACCGTCGTGCTGCTCGACGCGCTCCGCGAGGTGGGGGCGCGCCCCGACTTCGTCGTGCTCTTCTCGTCGCTGGCCTCCTTCGTCGGCGCGCCCGGCCTGGCCTGCTACGGGGCGGCGAACGCCTTCCTCGACACCGCCGCGGTCCAGGCGAGCAGGGAGCTGGGCGTGCCGACCCTGTCGATCAACTGGGACCGGTGGCGGGGGACCGGCATGGCCGTCGACGTCGAGCGCCACCACCGGCGGCTCTCCGGCGCGGAGCTGGGCGGGGGGATGTGCCAGGACGACGCCGTGGCCGCCTTCGAGGCCGCCCTGGCCGCGTTGCCACTCGGTCAGGTGGCGGTGTCCGTCGTGCCCCCGGAGGACCTGGTAGCCGCGTCCCGCGTGTCCGAGGACGGGCGCCACGCACCCGCGTCGCCGGCCGTGCAGGCCGCTCTCCCCGAGGGGTGGCCGGGCGACGACGCCGGGTCGCCGCCCGACCTCGCGCCGAGGAGCCGGCTGGAACGGGACCTCCTCGGGGTCTGGGAACAGGTGCTGGGCGTGGCCGGGATCGGCCCGCACGACGACTTCTTCGCCCTCGGCGGCCACTCGCTGCTGGCGCTCCAGGTCGTCCAGCGGTGCGAGGAGGAGCTGGGGGTGGCGATCACCGTGCGGGACCTGTTCGCCGCGCCCACGGTCGGGGCGCTCGCCAGGGCGATCGACGGCACGGCGGAGCCGGGTGGGTCACCATGGGAACCGGAGGTGCCGGAGGTCCACGACGGAGGAGCGCGGCCGCCGGTGACGCGGGAGTGGTGGCCGGGGGACGGCGTCGCGCCGGGCCAGGGCGGGCGCTGACCCCGCCCCCGCGCCGGGCGTCGTCGGCCCCGACCCCGGCGCGGGCCGGGCGCGTCCCGCGCCGGGCGGCCGGCCTCCCCAGTGGTGAGGAGGGAGCAGCATGACCGGGGGTCAGTTGCGGCGCAGGTACGGCCGCGTGTTCGACCAGATCGACATCGACGGCGACGGGATCATCTTCCGGGGCGACTTCGAGCAGATGGCGCGCTCCCTCGCCCACACCTTCGACCTGCCGGCCAGCTCGCCGAAGGCCCACGCGATCCTCGACCACTACCGCCGCACGTGGGCCGTGCTGTGCGAGGACCTCGGCATCGAGGAGACCGGCCAGATCGGGCGGGACGACTTCGAGGCCGCGATGACCAGCCTGGCGGCCCAGGACTCCTTTCTCCAGCATGCCCGCGAGGTCGCGGCGGCCGAGTTCGCGTTGGCCGACCAGGACGACGACGGGCAGCTCGCGCAGGACGAGTTCGTGCGGCTGATCGAGGCGTTCGGTCCGTCACGGGAGGAGGCCAGGGCCTCGTTCTCGCACCTCGACCGGGATGACGACGGCCAGATCGGGCGCGAGGAGTACGTCGTGGCCTGGCGGGAGTACATCAGCAGCGAGGATGAGAACGCGCCGGGGAGCTGGCTGTTCGGCTCGCCCGGCTAAACATCAGGCGGGCACGGGGCGGGCACGGGGCGGGCACGGGGCGGGCACCGGGTGGCCGCCGCTCGTCAGGTTGGACACGGGTCGACGCTGGGTCACCCGTGGTCAACGCGGGAGAGCCCGTCGGCGGGATGACCGGGGCCACCATATGTCCTCTCTAGACAGTCCAAAGTGGACTCACGGGATCGCGGTGGCACCCCGCCGCCGGGCCTGTTCTCGTTCACCGCCACGACCAACGCGTGGATCGACCGTCGCCGGGAGCGGAACGGTTCCGGCGACGGTCTCGCCGTGACGTCAGTGGCTTTCCGCCCCTCCGACGCCGCCGGGCTCTGGTCCCACGGCTCGTGGACGCACCTGACGAACGTGGGGCCGAGCGTTCCCGCCCGGCCCCACGTTCCCGCGTTCCCTCCGGATCACCCGCTCTCAGCCAGCGAGAATCCGGACGGGGAGGTACAACTGTTTTCTCGGCTTCTTTCGGAATCTTTCTCGGTGGTCATCGGTCTCGCCGCCAGAACCGTGCCACCAGAATCGCGCTGGCAGCACGGGAAGCGCCGGCACGCGATGCGTCCCGCGATCCCGCGCCGTCCTGGTTCGGAAACGGCTGGGGAGCGGGGCGTCACACGTGTCGGTGGGGTGACGGGGGAGACGGGATCGCCGTTCTCCCCGTCGGGTCAGCGGCTCCCCGTGTTGATCACAGGGGGAGCGGTGTTGTTCTCCCGCTGCGATCCTCCCGGCCCGTTCAGCGAGCCGAGGTTGGCGTGGGCGAGCGAGCGGGTCACCGCGGTGGCCACGACGCTGTTGCCGCCGAGGCCTCCCTGGCCCGCGCCGTCCGCGCCGGGCCGGCGGTCGTCCTGCCGCTCCCTGCCCTGCGGGTGCCGGACGGGGTTCAGGGAGGTGGGGGAGACCCGGTCCCTGACCATGGGTGGTTCCTCGCCGTGGGGCTGCGCCTTGTCCTCGTAGCAGCAAAAGTGAAGACGGTCCTCCAGCCGGCTCAGGCCAGCCGCCGCCCTGCTGAGCAGGTCGAACGCCTCCTCTCGGGCCCGCAGGTTCGCCTCGTCCCACGGGCTGTGCTTGTCGTCGTCCTTGGTCGTGATCTCCAGGAGGTCGGTGACCGCCGCCATGGCCTTGGTCGCCTCGGTGAGCGAGTGCACCAGGACGTCCCGGAACTTCACCTGCAACTTGCCCTGTATGGCCAGCCGGCGCAGGTGCGCGGTGAGCTCGGGCAGGGTGTGCACGACCGTCAGGATGCCCTCGTCGCCCTGCTCGTCGAGGTTGGCGACGGGGGAGCACCACAGCCGAAGCGCCTGGAGGAACTGGTACGGGTGATATGCCGAACCGGGTTGTCCACCCGGAAGATGTGGAGTCACGCTGTTGTCCATCGGCAGCGGAACCGGGTTCGATCACCCCCTGTCCGAGTAGCACACGGTGTGCTGTTGTTGATCGCGCAGCGTCATTGGCCGCGCCGCCCTCCTGGCCCTCCGGCAAAAGTGAATCATTGCTCGTCGCCGCGTCGGGGGAGAATCCGGATGATCTTTTCGGCCCGGTTCCCCGTTCGGTCGGCGACCGGCCCCGCCCGGGCGTCGGCCCGCGGTTCCCGGCCGGCATGACAACGAAACTCCGCCGTTCCGTCCGTCGGTGACGGAAATCGGTTGCCGCACTTTCCGGTGAAATGTGCGGGCCGGGCTCCCACTCTGGTGTGAGGGAGGGGGTGGGGAGGGCCCCGGCCTCGGCATGATCGCTGGCCATGGGATCAGCCGTTCCGCCGTGCCTCCCCGAGCCCCGCTGGACCAACGAGGGTGTGGAGATGCGTGTCGTGCTGCCGGGGCAGCGCCTGATCAGGGCGTGGTGGCAGGGGAGGTCGTGGCGGCCGAGGACGCTGCGCGCGGGAAGCGGGTGGGACGTCGCGCTGGAGGACGTCCTGGACCTGCTGTCCCGGATCGACCAGGGCATCGTCACCGCGGGCAGCGTGCGGGAGCACCTGCTGGCCGCGATCGCCGCCCAGGTGCCGCCCGGCGGGTGCTGCCCCACCTGCGCCCAGTACATCCAGCAGCACCAGGCCGCGCTGGTGCTCTACGAGCAGCAGCTCGCCCGGTCGACCGATCCCGCCCGCTGGCCCTACGCGATCGAGGACATCACGCTGCACCGGGCCACGTGCCCGAGGCTGCCCCGGTGGACCGACGAGGCCGCGTACCCGGGAACCCTGCGCGACTGGGCGCACGGGCTCAACGAGGTGTGGCACTGGGGACGGGCCTGGCGCGTCACCCGCGAGCAGGCCCAGCGGTGGCTGGTGGAGCACAGCGGGTCCAGAGGCAGGAAGAACTACCAGGTCTGCGACTCGTGCGCCCCCGATCTCCCCAGGGCCGTCCTGCGTCTGGCCTGACACGGTTGCCCGTGCCCGTGCCCGTGCCCGTGCCCGTGCCCGTGCCCGTCCTGGCCGGGGCGGTGGCCGCGACCGGGAGGCGCACGGCCACCACCGTATCCACAGTGGACATATGAGACGGGCCTCGTCAGGGACTCGTGATCGGCCTCGGCCACGCCGGCCCCGGACCCTGGGCTCGTGGGGTGGGCCAGGTGGTCACCTTGGCGAGGAACGTCGCGGCTCCGCCGTGATCCGCACCGTCCCGCCACCGGAGAGCGAGGAGACGACCACCCGGGAGAGCAGGTCGAGGGGCGCACCATCTCCACGAGCCAGGCATCGACGACTCCCGGCCAGGAGTAGAAGTACCCACGACCGGCACCGCGACGCCCGCCGACGTTCGCCTCACGTCGTCGGCCGTCTCTTCCCGTCCATACTCTGTCCGAATTGGACATTTCGAAGTGGACAGTGTGAGCGGGGTGTTCCCGACCGCTGGGCGCTGGGCGCTCCACTCCGGTGCGGGAGTCCTGTTCTTCCCTTATGTCCGTTTCTTCTGTGAACTGGTCGACGAATCGGCGCGAGTCAGGGCAACCGACGTGGCCCGCCAGGCATCCTGAGGACATGGAGAACGTCGAGGCGCGACAGGAAGACCGAACGCGGACGGTCGCGGGGGTCGGCCGGGTCGGGGTGGTCCTGCCGACCTACGACGAGGCGGAGACGATCGCCGAGGCCCTGCGCCGGCTCGCCGAGCTGGACCTGCCCGACCTGTGCGTGGTCGTGGTCGACGACGGCAGCCCGGACGGCACGGCGGACCTCGCCGAACAGGCCGCGGCGGACTGGCGGGAGGGCCGGTTGCTGCACGTGGTCCGCCGCACCAGCAAGGACGGTCTCGGCCGCGCCTACGTCGCCGGGATGCGGACGGCGCTGGAGCTGGGTTGCGCGGCCGTCGTGCAGATGGACGCCGACCTCTCCCACCCGGCCGACGCCGTTCCGCGCATGATCGCCGCGCTCGCCGACGGCGCCGACGTCGTCGTGGGCTCGCGGTACGCCGAGGGCGGCGAGCTGGACGCGGACTGGCCGTGGTCGCGGCGGTTGCTGTCCCGGGCGGCCAACACGTACGTCTCGGTGTTGTTGCGGATGGGGGTCCGGGACGCCACGGCCGGTTTCGTGGCCTGGCGCGCCGAGGTCCTGGAGCGGATGGACCTGTCCACCATCCGCTCCAACGGCTACGCCTTCCAGGTGGAGACGAAGTGGCGGGCGCGTCAGTTGGGGGCGGAGCTGCGCGAGGTGCCCATCACGTTCTCCGAGCGGGCGGCGGGCTCCTCGAAGATGTCCCTTCAGGTCAAGCTCGAAGGGCTCGCGATGCCGTGGCGGCTCCTCCTCTCCCGCCGGAGGTGAGCGCGCCGCGGCCCGTCCCGCCACCGCGCGTGGTTCGTCCACAGTGCCTGGCTCGGTCCACAGTGGAGAGTCGTGCTCACGGGGGCGGGCGATCGGGCGCGAACTCGGCCCGGACGCCGAGCAAGCGCACCGGTCGGTCGAGGTCGAACTGGCGGAGCACGGCCGACGCGGCGCGCTCGATCTCCTCGGCGTCGCTGGTGGGGGAGGGCAACGCGACGCCGTGGGTCTCGGTGAGGAACGGCGCGAACCGCACCTTGACCGTCACCCGCACCGCCGGCCGCCCCTCCGCCACCACGTCCCGCGCCACCCGCCCGGCCAGCAGGACGACCTGTTCCGCGATCATGGCCGGGTCCGTGAGGTCCTGCTCGAAGGTCGTCTCCCGGCTGCGGGAGCGGGGCACGTGCGGGGCCGATGACACCTCCGTGCTGCCCGCGCCGAGCGCGAGCTGGCGGTACCACGGCCCCAACTTCGGGCCGAACCGCTCGGCGAGCGCCTCCGGGTCGGCCCTGGCCAGGTCCGCGACCGTGCGCAGCCCGGCGGCCGCGAGCCGCGCCGCCGTCCTCCTCCCGATCCCCCACAAGGCGTCCGTCGGGCGGTCCGCCATGACCGACACCCAGTTGTCCCTGGTCAGCCGGTAGATCCCCGCGGGCTTGGCGAAACCGGTGGCGATCTTGGCGCGGAGCTTGTTGTCGCCGATGCCCACCGAGCAGGACAGGCCCGTCTCCTCGGCGACCGCGCGTCGCACGTCGGCGGCCAACGCCTCCGGGTCGTCGGTGCGCGCGCCGAGGAACGCCTCGTCCCAGCCCAGCACCTCGACCACCACCGGGAACGCGCGGAGCGTGTCCATCACCCGCTCCGAGACCGCCTCGTAGGCGGCGGGATCGGACGGCAGGAACACCGCATCCGGGCACCGTCGGGCGGCGGTGCGCAGGGGCATGCCGGAGTGGACACCGAACTCGCGTGCCGCGTAGGAGGCGGTGGCCACCACACCGCGTCGGGTGGGATCGCCGGACCCGCCGACCACCACCGGGCGGCCACGGAGTTCCGGCCGGCGAGCCACCTCCACCGCGGCGATGAACTCGTCAAGGTCGACGTGCAGCACCCACTCCGGTGTGGACACGTCCCCAGTATCGGCCCGCACCGGTTCCCGCCGCCGACCTGACCCGGAGGTCGGTCCTGATGAGCCGCCAAGGATTTCCCCTGGTCAGCTCGGCCGTCGCCACACCAGCCGGTACCGGTGGAACAGACACCGCCGCACCCGCGCCCCGGGGAGCAGCTCGGCCGCCGCGGCGCGGATCTCCGCCAGCGTCGTCGTCGGGTCCTGGACGGGCATGCCGTCGTTCTCCAGCTTCCCACCCCGACCCATCGCCGCTCGGTACGCGCCGACCGCCGCGTACGCGGGCAGCGCGATGGCTGACACCACGTGGTCGCTGAGCGTGGATCTCCGGTAGAACCCGATGACCGCGAGCGTCCCGCCGGGGCGGACCAGCTCCGCCATCCTGGCCATGGCGGGCCGCAGCGGCATGTGGTGCAGGCTCGACACGGCGGTGACCACGTCGTAGCCGTCCGGTCGCAACGGGAGGTCGCCGTCCAGCACGTCACCCAACAACCACCGCACGCGGGACAGCGCCCGGGACTTCTCGCGGGCACGCTCGATCATCCGCGCGGACACGTCCACACCGTCGACCCGCTCGACGCGCGCGGCGAGTTCGCGGACGAGCGCGCCCGTGCCGCAGCCGACGTCGAGCGCGTGTTCCGCTCGCGCCGGGAGCTGTCGTAACAACCAACCGTGGTAATGGCTGTTGATGCTCCACCACATCGACGAGGGGAGCTGAGGTCTGCGCATGTTCGCAGCATAGGCAGACCACCAGATCTCACTTCATGGAGAAGCCGCTGCGCGCTTGTGCGCTATCGGCCAGACGGGAGCGGCGAGGCCGCTTTTCTCCTTGGGGCACAAGGAGAAAAGCGGCCGTCGTCCGTTCGCGCCCGGCCGTCCGGGCCGCTCAGCCTCGTCCGTCACGGCGCTCAGCCTTGCTCGTCACGGCCGCTGGCCACGCGTCAGACGTGCGATCGCGCCGATCTCCAGCGCGACGTGGACCGTTCCGTCCGGCCCCACGGTGAGGCCGTGGGGTTCCGAATTCGGCGTGGGCAGCGCGTACTCCTCGATCCGGCCGTCCGGTCCGACGTAGCCGACGCGGTTGGCGGCCCACTCGGTGAACCAACACCCACCGTCGGGGTCGGCCGTGATCGCGTGCGGGCGCGCCGCCCTGTCGGGCAGGGGGTACTCCGTGACCTGGCCCCGCGGCGTGATCCGGCCGATCTGGCCGGCACCGATCTCCACGAACCAGACGGCGCCGTCCGTGCCGCACGTGATGCCCACGGGCGCGGCCCCCGAGGTGGGCAGGGCGTGCAGGGTGACGGTCCCGTCGAGGCTGATCCTGCCGATGGCGTCGGCCTGGTTGAGGGTGAACCACAGGGCGTCGTCCGGACCCGGGGTGATCATCGACGGCATGCCGCCCCGCATCGGCAGGGCGAACGTCGTGATCTCGCCGTCGGGCGTGATCCGGCCGACGCTGTCACCGGTGATGGTGGTGAACCACAGCGCCCCGTCGGCGGCGGCCGTGATGCCGAACGGTCCACTGTCGTCGGTCGGGAGGGCGAACGACGTGACGTCGCCGTCCAGTGTGATCCGGCCGATCGCGTTCGCGCGGTTCATCGTGAACCAGAGCGCGTCGTCCGGGCCGGGCACGATGATCGAGGGCATCGAGCCCGGGGCGAGCGGGTAGCGGTCGAGGTGGCCGTCGGGCGTCAACCGCGCGATCTCGCCGGCGTGGACCAACGTCATCCACAGGGCGCCGTCCGCACCGGTGGCGACGGCGTAGGGACCGGCGGCGGTGTCCTCAATGGACATTTCATGAACCGAGCCGTGGAAGGTCTGCTGCACCAAGGAACTCCTTGTCGGGTGAGGTGTCGGAGGACGGTCGGCGCGTCGGACGAGGACCGTGGGCGGCTCAGCCGCGCACGGTGCTCCTGAGGTCCGCGTCGCGTCGACCGTCGGCCGGGTGGAGGGAGAGCTGGGAGCCGCGCCAGCGCTGGCGGAGCCGGCGGTCGTGGCTGACGACGACGAGCGCCCCACGGTAGTGCTCCAGCGCCTTCTCCAGCTCCTCCACGAGGGCGAGGGAGAGGTGGTTCGACGGCTCGTCCAGCACGAGGACGTCGACGGGTTCGGTGACCAGGCGGGCCAGCGCGAGCCGCTGCCGCTGACCGGTCGACAACCCGCTGACCGGCGCGGTGAGCTGTTCCGCGCCGAACAGGCCCAGCGACAGCAGCCGCTCGGCGTGCTCCTCGGGGAGGCCGCCCCGACCCCTGGCGAACGCGGTCAGCACGGTCTCGCCCGGGGCGCCCGCCGGCACGTCCTGGGCCAGGTAGCCGATCCGGCCCCGACGGGCCACGTGCCCGCTGTCGGGTTCGAGGTCGCCGACCAGCACCCGCAGCAGGGTGCTCTTGCCGGCCCCGTTTGGCCCGGTGAGCAGGAGGCGGTCTCCGGCGTCGACCGTCAGGCTCGTCGGGGCCAGCCGCCCGGCGACCGCGACGTCGACGGCGTCGAGCACGACCCCGGTCACCTGGCTGGCGTGCAGGGACGGGGTGAACCGCAACGGCTGGGGTGGGGGAGGGACGGGCGCGTCCAGCAGGCGGCGCAATCGCTCCTCCGCGTTGCGGACCCGGCTCGCCAGGGACTGTTGCACCCGCCCGCTGGCCCGGTCGTAGGCCATCTTGTTGCGGTCGGTCATGGGCCGGTTCGGCGCCACGCGACGGGCCGTGGTCGCCACGGCCTCCCTGAGCCGGGCGACGTCGTCCTCCCACTGCTCGCGCGCCTGGACCCAGCGCTGCCGCGCCGCCGCCTTCTCCGCCAGGAAGCCGGAGTAGCCGGTGCCGTGGCGGGCGACCGTGCGGCGGTCGGCGTCGACCTCGACCAACGTGGTGGCGACCTGGTCGAGGAACACCCGGTCGTGTGAGACGGCCACCGTCGTGCCGCGCCGGGCGCGCAGGTGGCTCTCCAGCCAGGCGAGGGCGTTGTCGTCGAGGTGGTTGGTGGGCTCGTCCAGCAGCAGGACCTCGGGCGCCGCCGCGAGGAGGCCCGCGAGGCGCAGGCGCACCTGCTCGCCGCCGGACAACGCGCCGAGCGCGCGGTCACGGGGCAGCCCGCCGAGGCCGAGCCCGTGGAGGGCGGCCTCGACCCTGGCGTCGGCGTCGTAGCCGCCGCGCAGCTCGAAGATCGTCAACAGGTGGCCGTACTCCGCGAGACCGGACTCGTCCCCGTCGGCCATCGTGGCCTCCAGGTGGCGCATCCGCGCCTCGATGGCCCGCAGGTCGGCCAGCGCCGCGTCGATGGCCTGCTGGACGGTCAGGTGCTGAGGAAGCTCGGTGTCCTGCGCGAGGTAGCCGACGCCGCCCTCGGCGGTCACGACGACCTCGCCCTGGTCGGGCGACTCCTGCCCGGCGAGCAGGCGCAGCAGGGTGGACTTGCCGGAGCCGTTCTCCCCGATGACGCCGGTGCGCTCCCCGACGGGGAACGCGCACGTCACCGCGTCGAGGACGAGGCGGTCACCGTAGGACTTGCTGAGGGAACGGACGGAGATCTGCGTAGGCATACGGGTGCTCCAGGGCTCGGTGGACCGGGTGGGCCGCGAGGGGCCGCAGGACGGACTGAGCGCTGGACAGGAGCACCGGACCTCCGGTTAGTGCGACAGCAGTTGCATTAAGATGGTGACATGGAGACCGTTGCGCGGGCAAGCGGAACGAGCGTGACGCCGATCATGTCCGGAGCCGGAGCCGGAGCCGGAGCCGGAGCCGGAGCCGGAGCCGGAGCCGCTCCGCCCGGCCGGGAGCGCGCCCGTCGACCGGGCGGCCGGACCGCCCGCAACCGCGCCCTCGTCCTCGACGCGGTGCGCGCCCAGCTCCTCGAACACGGCTACGACGGCCTGAGCGTCGACTCGGTGGCCGAACGCGCGGGCGTGCACCGCACGACGGTCTACCGGCGCTGGCGTGACGTGGGCGGCCTGCTCGCCGACCTCCTCGACGCGGCCCGGGACGACGACTGGGCCGCACCGGACACCGGTTCGCTCACCGGCGACCTCGTGGCCGTCAACCGCGAGGTCCACGAGGCCCTGACCTCGACCCCCTCGCTCACCACGGCCCTCATCGCCGCGTCGTTCCGCTCCGCGCGGGCGGCCAGCGCCCTCCGCGACTTCTGGGAGGACCGGTACCGGCGCTGCGCGCTCATCGTGGAGCGCGCCGTCCTGCGCGGCGAGATCCCCGAGAGGACCGACGCCCGCCGCCTGCTGGTCGCCGCCACCGCGCCCCTGTACCACCAGGTGGTCCTGTTGCGCGTTCCGACGTCCGTCCAGTTCGCCGACCAGGCGGCGCACGACGCGGCGCGGGCGGCGGTCGCGGGAGTCTTCACCGGCCCGTAGTCCTCTGACGCGGTCCTCTGACGCGATCCTCGGGCGCCGTCCTCTGGCGCGGTCCTCAGTCGCGCAACCGACGGGGTTGGCGCGCCCCGTGCCGCAGCCCGGACGTGATCGTCCTGGCGGTCTCGGTGTCGGTGAACCCCTCGACCCCCAGGTGCACGGCCGCCGCCTCGCGCAGGACGCGACGCGCGGTCCACTCGTCCAGCTCACCCCCGGCGACCAGGGCGCCCAGGGTGGCGGCCGCCTTGAACAGCGTGATGTTGCGTTCCCCGACCGGGGCGTGCGCCACCCGGGCGGCCTCGTCCTCGACGATGGCCCGCAGGTAGGCGTCGGCCCGCCGGGACGGCAGGTGGAGCGGGCGCGGCTCCGGTGGCGGAGGCGGCGTCAGCGCCTCGGCCAACCACCGCGGCAGCGGCGCGACCGGGGCCGGGTCGAGGACCGTGTAGCGGCGGCCCTGGTGAACGGAACCGGCCCCGATCACGTACCCGCCGTCGCCCCGGGTGTCCACCCGCCAACCCAGAGTTCCCACCGTGCTGCGCGTTCGTTGGCCGGCGGGCGCGAGGAAGTAGTGGTGCTCCCCGCCTCGCGGGGTTCCCACGGTGTAGGTGCGGGGAGGTGGGGGAGCGCCGGCCTCACGCGCGAGGAACGCCAGGACGTCCCGCCCGTGGCGGACACCCCAACTGGCCCACGGTTCGGGCGGTGGTTGGCCGTGGGCGTCGTCGAGATCGATCACCAGGAGCCCGGCGGGTCCGGTGGCGATGCCGATGTTGTACGGCTGTTCCGCCCACCACCCGTGGATGATCTCCGGGTCCACGGTGGCGCGGTGTTCCCAGTCGCGGAGCACGGGACGTTTGGCGCCGGGGCACAGGGGCATCACCGGCCACCCTCGGGCGGCGGCGGACAACGCCGCCCGCAGAAGGCGGTCTGGAGCGGGCCGGGCAGGAACTCCCATGGCGATTTCCCCTCCCCGCCAGAAGGATAGTGATCCTGGCGGGGGTTGGGCGGGTCCTTTCGCCAGAAGGACGGGAATCGCATCGGAGAAGAAGAGCGGTTGGGTCCGGCGCACGGCGAGACCGTCGTTTGTGCCTTCTCCGCAAGGGGAAACCGCTGTTGTGTCGTGGAAGCCGGGTGGCGCGGCCTGCGGGCTCGACCGCGCCACCCGTCACCGACTACGCGGCGGCGGGGCCGGTGTTCTCCCGCAGCGCGCGGATCGAGCGCCAGAAGCCCTCGAAGAGGTCCCGCAGCTCGACCAACCAGGTCGTCGCGCTCTTGAGCGTCTTGCCCAACGCCGTCATCAGCTCGCCGACGATCCGCACGACCTGCGCGATCTTGCTCGTCACCTGGCCCACGACGACCGGCGCCGCCAGACCCACGGTGGCCCCCAGCTCGATCGCGGCGCTCACCAGCGTGCCGGCCAACGTGGACAGCAGGTCGCGCACGGCGGTGCGGACACCGCCCACCACCTCGGCCATGCCGAGGGTCAGCGCGGCGACGCCGTGCGCGCCGCCCGCCGCGCCGTGGCACAGGTCCGCGATCCTGCCGGCCCGCGCCCGGTAGCCGTCGCCGGCCGCGCCCTCCCAGAAGCCCCTGGTCTGCTCGGCCACGCCACGGTACTCGGTGCCCACCGCGGTCATCTCCTTCTCGATGTTGGTCCACGACGCGGCGTAGCCCCGAACCATGTCCGGGTTCCCGCTCAGCGCGTGCAGCGCGGCGCGGGCCGGCTCGACGTGTTCGAGCATCCAGGAGAAGAGCTGCCCGGCGACGTAGCCGATGGGGTCGGTGGCCGCGCTGAAGGCGTCCAACGCGACTCCGGCCGCACCGGCCGCCGCGAGCGTCCAGTCGCCCTTGTCGATGCCCTGCGCCAACGTCCACCCGGCCTCGAAGGCGGTGAACCCGGTCATGACACCGGTGCTGCCCTCGGTGCCGTCCGCGTTCTGTCCGCCCGTGGGCAGACCGACGTTGGCGAGCGGCTGGCGCGGGTCGAAGGTGTAGTTGCCCCCGACGAAGGACTTGTCGTCCACCAACGGGTTTCCGGTCCGCTGGTCCAACCCCATGTCAGGCCCTCCTGTCGACGGTCGGCGCGGAGGGCACGTCGCCCAGCCTGGCGAGGATCTCCTCCATCCGCCGGGCCTCCTTGTCCTCGGCCTCCTGGTAGGTGTCCGCGACCTTCCGCAGGTCCTCGACGGTGCGGTCCAGCAGCTCCGCGCACTCCTTCAACGCGTCCGCGCCCCGCTGCTGCGCGGGTTTGAGCATCGCGGCGAAGGGACGGCAGAACAGCCCATACGCGTCATTCAGGTCCGTCACGGTCGCGCCGGCCTCGGCGGCGGTGTGCGCGCGTCCGGCGAACCCGCCCACCGGTCCGGCGTGCGAGCGGACCTGTTCGCTGTCGACCCTGAATCCGTTGTCCATCTGGTGTTCTCCGCCTCAGCGCAGGAACGACTGGTCGCCCCAGTCGTCGGTGTCCTCGTCCGGTCCGGGTCGTGGTGCCGGTTGTTGCGCCGGTCCTGGTGCCGGTTGTGGTGTCGGCGACCCGGACGGCGGCAGCGGCCGCGGTGGCGTTCGCTCGGGAGGCTCCTCCGTGACGAACCGGGGCTGCGCGCCCGTCGCAGGGCCGTGACTGTCAACGCCTTCGGGCGGCGCGGGAAAACGCCGGTGATAGTTGGCGATGATGTCCTTCGCGGGTTCCTCGTCGGCGGGCACCGTGGCCCTGACGAGATCGTCGACCCGCGCGGCGAGCTTCGCCTGCGCGCGGCGCAGGCAGGTCATGAGCTGCGCCGAGACCCTCGCCGGGTCCATGCCCCTCGCGCGGTCGGACAGGTGCAGCTCGACGGGGACGCCGTGCGCGTCGACCGTGACCCGCACCACCCCGTCCGGCGACGTCTCGGTCGCACTGGTGGCGTCGAGGCGCTGTTGCAGCTCGGTGTACCGCGCCGCCTGTCGTTCCAGCCGGGCGGCCCAGGCCTCCAGCTCCGCCCCGGCCTTCTCCGGATCCATGCTGATCATGCAGGGGATGTCCTTTCACCCCGACCTCGGCCCCGTCCGGGGCCGTCCCAGGTCGGATGGGGCGGCGATCGACGGCGTTCCGCTTGCGCGCGCAAAGACCGCGTCAAGGTGGGGCCGGAACGGGAGAACGCGGCGGCTCAGGCCGCGGAACGCTGGCGCGGCAGGGAGAACCACAGCTCCGCGCGGCGGTTGACCATCGCGACGAAGGTTTCCGCGTCGTTGACGGGCAACAGGAACTCGCGATGGTCCGTGCGGACCACGACGGCCGGACCCGGCGTGGTCAGCAGGGCCGTGCCGTCGGACAACCACGCCCAGGGGCGGGGGCCATCCTGTTCGGACAGTGAGACCGTCCACATCGCACGGATCTGGTCCAGGGCGACCGCGTCCGACAGGGACGGGCCAGAGGAGCGGGACCGGTGCTTGCGGGCGGACCACGCGACCCGGTCCCGCTCGACCGACACCGTGGCGATGACCAGGTCCGGACGGGCCAGCGTGAACCGCGCGCCCAGGACCAGCCGGAACCAGGTCGCGCCGAGGTCGGGCACGAGAGGTAACGCGACCGCGCGGCTCGCCCGCGTCGCGAGCACACAGCCCGCCACCAGCGCCAGCCAGGACGACGCGAAGAGCGCCACCGCCACCAGGCGCTGACCGGGGCTCGCACCGCTCAGCGCGAACCCGAACGCCGGGAACACACCGACCAGCAGTTGGCACCCGTGGGTGAGGAACGCCGTCGACAACCAGGTCGACGGGTCGAGCAGCCCGGAGCGGCACATCCGCGCCCACGACACGACGGCCGGCACGACCGCGCCCGCCACCGGGAGGACGTGCCACACCGAGCCGGCCGGCCGTTCGGCCAGGGACAACGCCACCATCGCCGCCACCAGCCCGACCTGGGCGACGGGGAGCCAGACGGCCGCCGCCAGCAGCCGGGGACGCGCCCGGTCCCACCGAGGCTGGAGCGCCCGCGCGGCGCGCGGGTCGGAGGGGCCGGGGACCGCCCGGGGAACCAGCGACACGTCGATCAAGCTAACCGGGCGCGCGGCCGGCGCGGGAACACTTCTACGCTACCTTGACGCCGCCCTACGGACACCGGTGTCATCGTCGCCTGCGGGTAGTCTTTCGCCTGGCTCCACCGCGTCCGCGGAGCTGGACTCCGGCCTCGCTGAGGATGCGGTGCACGAACCCGTAGGACCGGCCGGTGGACCTCGCCAGGGAACGGATGCTCGCTCCTTTCTCGTACTTCTTCTTCAGGTCGGCGGCGATCTGTTGGCGGAGGCGGCCGGTGATCCGGGCAGCCGGTTGCATCTTCAACGCGTGCTCCTCATGGTCTGCGACTCGTCCCTGCGCTGTCGGCGTTCTCGGTTCCAGCGGCGGAGGTCCCGGCGGACCCGGCGGAAGAGTTGTGCGGCCCGGCGGAACAGGGGCGGCAGCAGCAGCCAGGACATGATGATGACGTCGACGGCGATCGCGGCCAGGTTGATCACGAACGTGGTCACCGGCCTCGCCTCCACCATCGGCGTCGAGCCTGGCCGTGTTTGCGCTGGCTGACGTT